>CAVXKP010000009.1:0-87363 GCA_963762375.1 uncultured Acidobacteriaceae bacterium | reverse complement strand
ACACCTCTTCACCGGCCGCCGAACCAGAATCTCGCCGTGCCAGACGACCTTCAGCAAGGACTCGCCCACATCAAGGACGCCCTCGCCCTCCTCGGCGCTCGCCCCTGCTGCAACTGTGGAAGGTTCTACCTCACCGCCAACCCCGCAGAACCTCTTCAACGCCGGCCCCAGCGCCGGCCCCAACGCCGCCACCGACCGCGTCTGCTACGCCTGCATCCCCAGACCTGGTGGCGAGCCCGCTGCCCTACCCTCTCCGTCCCCGAGCGCCAGGCCATGGAGCCCGAACTCGTCGCTGGCTCATCGAGCACCACCGCGCCAAGGTCTTCCGCGACCTCGACGAGCTTCCTCCCGCCGACGTCCAGGACGCTCCACCTCGTCGTCGGCTGTGCCGAATGTGGCGGCACCGGCGTCCTCGCCGGAGGTCGCTGCCACCACTGCAGGGCAACCGCAACGTCTGGGTCATCAACTTGAAGAGGTCTCGCAGGACTAGCCCATGCCAAAATGATCATCCGCGCTTCATCCCCCAGCCCTAAGCATCCCAGGCCGGCCCTCACAACCAAGCCACATCTTCCATCCAGCCACGCGGAGCCCCTCGCCGTCCGCGCAGGACCGCAGGCCCCTACGCCGGACAACCCGCGTCCATCCACTCCTTGAACTTCGCCACCGTCTCCTGACCCCACGGCGCATCTGGAGGCATCGACCCATCCGCGACCGCGCCATACACCATCTGTGCATTCGCCGGCACACACATCCACGCAGCCTCATCCAGCTCAATCCCTGCCGGCTTCATGCAAGCCACATCCCCCTCCCGAAACAGCGGCCGAATATCCGTAGCAAAGCTCAAAGCCATAAAGCCTCCTAGGAGCTTCCGAGTCCACCACTTTACTCCAACCTCCCGGCCGCCACGAAACCCAAACTCTTGCCCCCCGCGGCCGCGGCCGCACGACCTCACGGCAGCTTCTTAATCCACACATCCCGCACCGACACCTTTGCCGGCGTACTCTCCAACTCAATCCCAATCTTCCCCGCCTGGTTATTCGACGACGCCGGATCGTCATCGATCAGCACCGCCATCACGTGCCCATTCACAATGTGCGTCATCACCCCGCCGCGCGCAATAATCTCGTACTGGTTCCAGTCGTTGATCTTCACATACCCGCCCAGCGCCTCGCGATCCCCCAGCGTCCCCACCAGCGTCGGCGGCAGATCCTTCCCCATCTCCACCATCTCGCCGCGCCACGCCAGGATCCCCAGCGGCGTGTTCTCCGAATAGAACTGCCCCGTGTAATCCGCCGCCTGCGGACTCACCGGGAACCACATATCCGCCTGCGGTCCCGTCATCATCCAATCCAGATTCCGCGGCTTCTCCCCCGGATGCAGCGGCCTGGGGAAGGGAAGTCCCGTCTGGCTCCGGTACTGAATCCCACTGCCCCCGCCAATCTCGCACTTGATCTCCAGCCTCAGATCGAAGTCCTTGATCACCAGCCCCTTCCGCCAGATATACGTGTTCGACACAGGATTCTCCTTCGTCGACTCCCCCACCATCGCCCCATCCACCACCTTCCACACGCTCGGATCCCCCTCCCAGTCCGCCAGGCTCTTCCCATCGAAGATCTGCTCGAACCCCGTGTGGTCGTCAAACGCCAGCGGCGCCGGCTCGCTGAAGTGGGAGGGCGCATGCTGCGGCCGCGAGGCTCCCTGGCCCTCCGCCATCAACCCGCATCCAACCCACGCAAGCACCGCCAGCCCCAACGTTCTCGACGCACCACGCAGCATATCCATCTCCAGAAGTAGAAGTAGGCTGGCCCACGTCCTCGCAACCCCGACGCAGCACCTCACCATGAAAGCTGGAGTCTACCAGACCCTCCTGCGCGCAGGAAATAAGTTCAATACGGGATGAAGCCTTCCCCTCGACTGCCCTTCCGCCACCGATGTACCCTTAGGGCCATCGCCTCGCCCATTCGTTGTCGAATCCAATCCAATCGCAACCTCGCCCTCATGCGCGTCCCCGGAGATCCCTCCCTCATGCAGCCCCAGCGCTCTCTCCCTCGCCTGCTCGCCGCCCTGCTCCCCCTCGCGATCCTCGCCTGCCTCCCCCTCCACGCCTCATCCCAATCCAACGCCGGCGCCGGCGCCTTCCACACCAACCACTACCCCAACCTCTTCGCCGACCGCGGCCACACCTCCGCCGAGATCGACGCCAAGATCAACGCCGCCTTCCAGCAGCTCTTCCACGGCGACAAGTCCACCCAGGCCATCTACTACGAGGCCGGCGCCAACGCCAACGGCCCCCTCGCCTACATCACCGACATCGCTAACCACGACGCCCGCACCGAAGGCATGTCCTACGGCATGATGATCGCCGTCCAGATGAACAAGAAGCGCGAGTTCGACGCCATCTGGAACTGGGCCAACACCTACATGCTCATCACCGACCCCAAGAACCCCTCCGTCGGCTACTTCGCCTGGTCCATGAACGTCGACGGCACACCGCGCTCCGACAGCCCCGCCCCCGACGGCGAAGAGTACTTCGCCATGAGCCTCTACTTCGCCGCCCACCGCTGGGGCAACGGCCACGGCATCTACAACTACCAGGCCCAGGCCGACCGCATCCTCTCCAACATGCGCCACCACGGCCAGCTCACCGGCACCCCCCCTTCCGCATCCACCCCAACGACCCTCCCTTCATCCCTCCCGCTCGTCCCGGCCGCCCCGTCAACAACTCACCCCGCACCGTCGGCCCCATGGTCAACGAGCAATACAAGATGATCCTCTTCGTCCCCGGCGGCGACCGCAACAGCTTCACCGACCCCTCCTACCACCTCCCCGCCTTCTACGAGCTCTGGTCGCGCTGGGGTCCCGTCGACGACCGCGCCTTCTGGGCCGCCGCCGCCACCGCCAGCCGCGCCTTCTTCGTCGCCGCCACCGATCCCAACACCGGCCTCGCACCCGACTACGCCAACTTCGACGGCTCCCCCCGCATCTCCTTCAACCCCATGTCCTCCAACTTCTCCTACGACTCCTGGCGCACCGCCAGCAACTGGGCCGTCGACTACTCCTGGTGGCGCAAAGATCCCTCCGAGCCCATCCTCAGCAACCGCATCCAGAAGTTCCTCTTCACCCAGGGCGTCAACACCTTTGCCGACCGCTACAACCTCGGAGGCGTCCCCCTCTCCGGCCGCCACTCCACCGGCCTGCTCGCCACCACCGCCACCTCCAGCCTCGCCGCCACCCCCGGCCCCATCCCCTCCGCCTTCCTCGACGCCCTCTGGTCCACCCCCATCCCCTCCGGCGAACAACGCTACTACGACGGCATGCTCTACATGATGAGCCTCCTCCACTGCAGCGGCCAATTCCGCATCTGGAAATAAAGCAGTGAGTAGTGAGTAGTGAGTAGCGAGTAGTGGGTAGTGAGTAGTGGGAAGTGAGCCCGGTAGAGGGTGCCTGCCACCCCGCCCGCTCCGAACACGGCCTCAACCTCCAACCAACGCCCCACGATCCGCGCCGTCTTTGCCGTTGCCTTTCACTCCTCACTCCTCACTACCCACTACTCACTGTCTCTCTCATACAGCGCCCACGCACAAGCCAGATCCTGCACCACGTGCCCCAGCGACTTATACACCGTAATCTCCTCCGCTGACGTTCTCCCCGCCACATCCCCCGCCAGCACCTGCCCAATCTCCCCGGCGATATGCTCATCGCCCACCACCCCCGCGGCCTTCGCGCGCAGAAACTCCGCCCCCGCCGCCAGCACACTCGCCCGGCTGTCCACCACAAACCGCGACCGCCGCACCAGCTCGTTATCCACCTCCGCCGGCCCCGCGTAGCTCGACCCCACCACGTTCACATGCGTCCCCGGCCGCACCCACTCGCCCAATAAAATCGGCTCCGCAGCCGACGTCACGGTGCACACCACATCCGCCTCCGCCACCGCCTCCTGCACCGTCTCCACCGCCCGCACCTCAATCCCAA
This sequence comes from uncultured Acidobacteriaceae bacterium, assembly GCA_963762375.1. GTDB lineage: Bacteria > Acidobacteriota > Terriglobia > Terriglobales > Acidobacteriaceae > Granulicella. The sequence goes on along the minus strand of CAVXKP010000009.1, from coordinate 83,391 downwards.
GCTCCTCCCCCATCGCGACAGCAAACGCCCTCGCCCTCTCCACCGACCGTCCCCACACCACCACCTCCTCCAGCTCCCGCACCTTCGCAATCGCCCGCGCATGCGTCCCCGCCTGCTCGCCATACCCCAGCAGCGCCAGCCTCCTGGCGTCTCTCCGAGCCAGCGCATCGGTCGCGACCGCACTCGCCGCCGCCGTCCGTATCGCCGTAATCTCTCCCGCATGCACCACGCACACCGGAGCCCCCGTCTCCGGCTCAAACAGCACCACCACCCCCTGGTGCGACTGCACGCCCTTCGCAAAGTTCCCATGAAACACGCTGATCAACTTCGCCCCAAAGCAATCCCGAGCCCCCATCGCTCCCGGCATCACCCCAAACATCCTGCCCTCACTCAGCGTCAAGATCGATCGCAGCAGCTGCAGCGTCTCTCCCTTCGAGAACGCAATCATCGCCTCCCGCACCAACGGTATCGCCGCCGCATACGTCAGCCGCCGCGCCACCTCCTCCCGATCAATCAACCGCATCGCCCCTCCCGCCATGGCCGCCAGTCGCCATATGCCCGCCAGTGCAGATCAACCGTCCGGGCGCCGCGGACTGGCTCACTCTTTCTCCGGCTGCTTCCTGGCCAACGCCGAACACATCGCAATGGCCGGAGATGCAGCCGTGAACGATCCGCTGATCGTGTAGCACAGCTGTCCCGTCTGCGTGTCCAGGGCCAGCGCACCCACCGGGATATCCTTCGCGATCCCCGACGGATCCGGAACCAGCACGAATCGTTGTCCGTGAATGTTCGACCCCGATGCAGAACATCCCAGGAGAAACAGAACCAGACCCATAGCGAGAAGTTTCATGCCGCATATCCTAGCAAATCCAACCACCCTTTTCACCGCCCAGAACCTAGTTGCCGAACCGGCCGCCCCGCCCCACCGCCCCACCCTAAAAACTCCCGCCGTCCGCGCAGGACTCCGCGCAGGACTCCGTGCAGGACCGCAGGACGGAACCACCACCATCCCCCGCGCGTATCCCCTCCTGCACCCGCACCCGAAGGAGACCTCTATGCGCCTGTCCGCCCTCACCGCCGCCGCCGCCCTCGTCGCCGCCGCCACCCTCCACGCCCAGAACTTCGCCACCCACCCCTGCAACAACGACAGCGACGATCGCGGCTCCATCGCCCGCTTCTTCGGCGGAGCCGAGCAGGCCTGCGAAGTCCGCACCGCCACCTTCCCCCTGGTCAACGGTCACCTCAACGTCAACAGCCAGAACGGCGGCATCGAGGTCATCGGTGAAGACCGCAGTGACATCGCCCTCGAAGCCCGCGTCACCGCCCGCGCCGGCAGCCAGTCCGAAGCCCAATCCATCCTGCATGAGATCACCATCGAAACCGGCGGCACCGTCGAGGCCCACGGCCCCCGCACCATGGGCAACCGCAACTGGTCGGTCGGCTACAAGCTCCTCGTCCCCCACCGCCTCGCCGGTAACTTCCACACCATGAACGGCGGCCTCTCCCTCACCGCCATCAACGGCTCCATCGAAGGCATCACCACCAACGGCGGCCTGCACATCGACCACCTCGCCGGCGACGTCCGCGTCAGCACCACCAACGGCGGCATCAAAGCCAACCTCGACGGCAACACCTGGCAGGGAAGCGGCCTCCACGCCAGCACCACCAACGGCGGCGTCTCCGTCTCCGTCCCCTCCAACTACTCCGCCCACCTCGTCGCCACCACCGTCAACGGAGGAACCTCCCTCAACGTTCCCGGAGCCAACCAGTCCGGCGTCGGCCGCCACTCCATCGACACCAACCTCGGCTCCGGCGGCCCCACCGTCAGCTTCGAAACCATCAACGGCGGCGTCTCCGTCCAATAAGCTTCCTCAGCCCCCTCGGGATCTCCGCCCATGCGAACTTCGGGATTGAGCGGGCGCTTTTTTCCACGGCCTCTTACCCCGGCCGGTAGGAGGCCTCGCGCCACCCCCACGCGAAGCCCCTCGCCGTCCGCGCAGGACAAGCTTCTCGCCGTCCGCGCCGGACCGCACAACCCCGCCCCCGTTCCCGCACTCTGACTACCTGACCCACGCACTCCCAGGAGTCACACATGACCAGCAACCACATCAAGGACTCAACGTCTCCAGCCACACGCTTCTCGTCTGGATCCTCATCGGCCTCGTCGCCGGCTACATCACCGGCAAGCTCATGCGCGGAGCCGGCTTCGGCCCCCTCATGGACATCGTCGTCGGCATCATCGGCGCCGTCATCGGCGGCTTCATCATGATCCACCTCGGCTACGCCGGCTCCGGAGGCTTCTTCTACACCGTCTTCGTCGCCGTCCTCGGCGCCGTCCTCCTCACCTTCCTCATCCGCCTGGTCACCGGCGCCCGATCCCGACTCTAACCCCGCGCCCCTTCGGCCTCTGTGTCCTTCACTCCCGCCGTCCGCGCGGGACCCCGGAGGACAAATTTCTACATCCCACCTCCCGACAGCGCTATACTCATCCTCGCAGCACGAACCATTCATCCGAGGTCTCACCATGAAGAAGCTCTTTGCTGTTTCCATCCTCGCTCTCTCCGTCCTCTCCGTCAGCGCGATGGCAGAAACCCTGCACGGCGTTGTGTCCGACTCGATGTGCGCCAAGAACGACGTCGCCAAAGCCGCCACCCCCGGCCACGCCGACTGCGCCAAGAAGTGCATCGGCATGGGCTCCCCCGCCGTCCTCGTCGTCGGCACCAGGATCTACAAGGTCTCCAACCCCGGCAAGCTCAACGCCTTCGCCGGCAAGGCCGTCACCGTCGATGGCACCGTCGCCGGCGACACCATCACCGTCGCTTCCGTCCGGTAATCGCGGTTAGCGAATCGCAGCGCAAAAAAAGCAGGGCGGCTAGTCACACTAGCCGCCCTGCCTCTCACCACCCCGGTGCTATCGCGCCAGCGGCAGGTCAATCGTCTTGCCCGTCTCCGCCGACCGCCGCGCCGCATCCAGAATCTCCGTCACCGTCACGTTCGTCTTCAGCGACGACATGCTGTCGTCCTCCTGCACCCGCCCGTCCAGTACCGCCTCCAGGTAGTGCAGCGGATCGTCATACGGCGCCGCCGGCGCTGCCGCCTGCTCCGTCGTCCCGGCATGCTCGTGCTGCTTCCGCACCTCGATCTGGTCCGGTGCGAACGCCTTCGCATACCCCGTCCGCCCATACACATCCATCTGCTTCACCGCGAACGGCCAGTCCCACGACGCCTCCACCAGCACCACCGCGCTCTTGTACTTCAGTGTAATGTCCGCCTCGTCTGCCACCAGCGGATACAGCTCCGGCTGCAGGTGCTGCGTCACCGCGCTCACGCTCAGCGGAGCCTCTCCATGCAGCATCGCCGTAATCAAATCCGGCCCATAGCAGCCAAAATCCGTCAGCGCCCCATCGCCATCCTGCTTGGGATCCTTCAGCCAGTTCCCAAACTCCGGCTGCACGCCAATCTTCAGCGGACCCTGGTGCCCATCGCGAATCTCCGCCTTCACCAGCGGCCCCATCGTTCCGTCCTGGATCAGCTTGGTCGCCTCCGCATTGCTGCCATACCAGCTCGTCTCGTAGTCCACCAGCACATGAATCTTGCCGCGCTTGGCGGCCCGCTCCATGGCCAGCGCGTCGGCATAGCTAAACGCCAGCGGCTTCTCCATCATCACGTTCACGCCCAGCCCCGCGCACTCCTCCACCACCCGCCGATGCTCGCTCGGCGCCGTGAACACCAGCGCCGCCTGCGGATGCGCCTTCGCCACCATCTCCGCAATGGTGTTGAAGTGCAGGCTCGGCGACAGGTGAAACTGCTTCGCATACTTATCGAACAGCGCCTGGTCCGGCTCCACAATCCCCACCAGCTCCACATCCGGCCGCTTCAGAATCGCGCCCGCCGGCACCATCGCGCCGCCACCCAGAAACGCCCGCCACATGGCCATGCACCAGCCCCACAATCCCCACCTTCAGCGGCTGCTCCGCCGACGCCGACCCAGCACCCCAGCCCAACAGCACACCCAACGCCAGCACCAGAAGCTTCTTCATCCAACACCTCGAACAGCAAAGATATAGTCGCATTACGACCGCAATGGGCTAATACTACCAAGAACCAGCCCCGCTCATCCCGCGCGATTTCGCCGCCTCCTGCGCCCAGCCAGTCCTGAAATTGCGGTCACGTCGCCATTTCCCATGATGGCATCTGCTGGAAAGAAATAGCTTACGCAGCCCCTGCGGATCCCGCGCCCCAATTCTCCTCGTCTTTTGCCCAAGCCGGCACACTCCCCGCCAAGTTTTCCCGTCTAAATTCTTGAATTCGGCTAGGATAGTGTTCGAGTGGGACTAGCCCAAGGAGTTAGATTGAAGACCGGTTTCCGTGCCCTCACACTGTTGTGCTTTGCCCTTCTGGCGCTGCTCCCTGTTCCATGCTCAGGCGATCTCCGGCCGCCACCCGGCCCTTCACCCTCTCCGCCTTTGGGGCCGCCACCGGCACCTGGACCGGCCTCAGCGGAGGCAAGAATCTCGGCATCACCGCCGGTGCCGACCTCAGCTTCATGCCCTTCCACCGCTTCTATCCCTCCGTCGAAGTCCGCGGTACCTACCCCGTCGACGACGGCAACGTGGACGCGCAGAAGAACATCCTCTTCGGCCTCAAGGTCGAGCGGTACTACGGCATCTTCCACCCCTACGTCGACTTCCTCTACGGTCGCGGCTCGGTCGACTACCTCAATGGCGGTTACCCCAATCCCACCGGCACCCTCCTCTATCTCAACTCCGTCTCCAACGTCTTCTCCCCCGGCGGCAGGCCTCGATGTCACCCTCACCGACCACTTCGCCCTCAAGGTCGACGGCCAGTTCCAGCGCTACGGCGTGCCCGTCACCTCCAGCGGCGCCCTCTACTCCAAGCCCCTCAGCGTCGGCATCGTCTATCGCTTCGCAGGTCCGGCTCTGCCCTAGCTCGTAGAGCTCTCCGTCGTGCGGCACCGCAGTTCTTAGTGCTGCGGCACGCAGTTCTTCGTAGTGCGGCACGCAGTTCTTAGTAGTGCTGCACGACCTCGCGATGCCGTCTCCACCCACCAGCAGGGATTGTTCCCCTCCTGCGGATAGATCGACTTGCTGCACGGCATCGCGACCGTCCCCTGCGGATAGTAGCTCTTCCTTCCCGCCCTTCAGATCCGCGACCGTGTATAGATCCACCTTCACCGATCCCATGCCCCCGCCCCGCGCCACCCGCACCCGCCACACCGCAAAGTCCAGCGGATACAGCAGCGCCGCGATCAGAAGGACGATCCCAATCCCCCGCAGCACCATCTTGAACGCGAACTTCTCGATGACAAACTCTTCCGCCATACGCTCCCCGCACTGTTCGCCAGTCTACAACCCTGCAGCATCACACCCTCGCAGCGTCACCGCCCAGCCTCAGCCCGTCCACGCCGAATCCGCCGGTTCCGACCATCGCCCACCCGTTTCGGAAATCGCACAGTACTACTTTTATGCAACGTCCGTCCCGAACCCTCGTCTATGGGAAAATAGAGGGTAGGTATACCCATCATCGTGTCGAAACAAACCGCCTCGCTCCTTGCCTTTCTGGCGATCTTTGGAACTCTTACTCTCGTTGCTCCACTCGCCGCTCAACAGGCAGTTGCATCGGCGTCTGACCCTCTGACCCTCCCCAACGCCCCCACTCCCCAGCCCTCCACCGGCTACTCCAGCTCGCAGTCCGATCCAGCCCCGGATCCCTCCGCCAGCAGCAGACCCCCACGCCGCCAGACCACCGCCCCGGACGCCCAAACCCGCAAGCCCCCGAGACCCCTGAGCAGCACAAGGCCCGCGCCGCCGCCGAGCTCAAGGCCGAAGAGCAGCAGCGCATGCTCGGCTTCCTTCCCGCCTTCAACAGCGTCATCGGCGGCAAGGCCGAGCCCATGACCCCCGGCCGAGAAGTTCCACCTCTTCTTCAAAGGCATCGTCGACCCCTACCAGTTCGCCATCGTCGCCGTCGACACCGGCCTCCAGGAAGCGCAAGACTACCTACCCCGGCTACCACCACGGCGTCCCCGGCCTCGCTCCGCAACTACGGCGCCGCCTACGCCGACGACTTCGACGGCAACTTCTGGGGCAACGCCGTCCTTCCCTCCCTCCTCCACCAGGATCCCCGCTACTTCCGCCTCGGCCACGGCACCTTCAAGCGTCGCCTGCTCTACTCCATGGAAACCACCGTCCGCACCAAGGGCGACAACGGCAAGTGGGAGCCCAACTACTCCAACATCCTCGGCAACTTCATCGGCGGAGCCATCTCCAACGTCTACTACCCCGCCGCCAACCGCGGCGTCGGCCTCACCGTCGACCACGCCCTCACCGTCACCGCCGAAGGCTCCGTAGGTGCTTTCCTGCTCGAGTTCTATCCCGACTTCGCCCAGCACTGAAGAACCGCCGCGCCCGCAAGGCCGCCGCCGCAGCTGCCGCTGATGCCACCACCCCCGCACCCACGCCAAACCCACCACCAACCCACTAATCCGCTAACCCGCTCCTAAAGATTGAACAATTCCCGCAGCCGCTTGGTCTGCGACCGGCTCACCGGCACCTCGGTCTGCTTGCGATCATCCATGCGCAGCTGGTAGCTCGACTTGAACCACGGCACCACCTCGCGGATGTGCTGAATGTTCACCACGAACGACCGATGCACCCTCCAGAACTGCTCCGGATCCAGCTGGTCGGTCAACTCCTCCAGCGTCCTGCAATTCGAGTCGCCCTCGAGCGCCTTGGTCACCACCGAGATCCGCCCCTCCTCGATCGTCGCAAAGCACAGGTCCTTCTGATCCACCAGCAGCAGCCGGCTCTGCGCCCGCACCACCACCTTGCCCGACCGCCCCAGCCCCGCCGCGCCCGCCGGCACCGCGCCACCCGGCGCCATCCCCGTCCGCTCCTCCACCATGCGCAACAGCGCATCCAGCTTGGCCTCCGCGCCCGACACCCGGCTGGCCACGCCGGCCCTCGCCGCTCTCGCTTCGCCATGGCCCGCACTCTCCGCCACGCCATCCGCCGCGCTCGCCACCCGCTCCCGCACCTTCTCCAGCGTCCGATGCACGCGCTTGCTGTCGAACGGCTTCAGCAGGTAATCGACCGCATTCACCTCGAACGCCTTCACCGCATACTGATCGAACGCCGTCGCAAACACCACCTGCGGCAGCTTCATCTTGCGATCCTGCGCCAGTACCTTCTTCAGCACCGCGAAGCCATCCAGCCCCGGCATCCGAACATCCAGGAAGATCACATCCGGCTTATGCGTTCGGATCAGCTCCACGGCCTCAATGCCATTGGTCCCCTGCGCCAGCACCGACACGTCCCCCGCAGCCTCCAGCAGGTACAGCAACTCCTGCCGCGCCAGCGGCTCATCGTCAATAATCAGTGCTGTCAGCTGTGTAGCCATCCAACCGATTCTACCGCTTAGGGTTCCATCGGGACAGCCTACTCACTACCCACTACTCACTACCTCTATCACTCACTACTCTCTGCCTAATCGCTATACACCCGCAGCCGCGCCGGAGCCCCATCCTGCGCCAGGTCATGTCCGCAGCACGTGCAGAACACATCCGTAAGCTTCACCCCGCGATGGCACTCCCCGCACACCGGCGCCATCTGGAACTGGCACTGCGGGCAGTAGTGGTAGCTCGCCGCCAGCGTCGTCGAGCAGTTCGGGCACTTCGACAGCACCGGCTGCCGCAGCAGGAAGTACACCACCGCGCCAATCCCGCCCGGCAGCACCACGCACACCAGCATCCACAACCCGGCCGACATCCCGCGCCGCTTCACATCGCAGCTCACATATCCCAGCAGCAGCGCATAGCTCGCAAACAACGAGCCCCACGCATAGCCCATCATCAGCCGCAGCGGCAGCAGTTCATGCTTGTGGTGCGGCATCACCACGTGAAAGACATACTGCATACCCGCAAACAAAACCACCGCCAGCACCATCGACCACCGCGGAATCATCCGCAGCTCTTCATCCCCAGGCGTCGCCGCTTCCTTTCCCCCTGCCATCGTCCCCATCCACTTCGGCATCATAGCTGCGCCTCATGATCCGACCGCCCCCGCGACCGTTTGAACCACACCATCCCCAGCACCGCCGCTGTCACCGGCAGCGACCACGCCAGCAACACCATCAACTGATCGCTCGCGTCCGGAACCCCGTTCGGCGTCAGATCGTACCCATCCAGCATGCCCCAGATCGCATAGCAGATCGCCATCATCAGGATCGAAGAGATCGTCACCGGCACCCACAGGCTGCGCGACTTGCTCCGCTGCTCCCGCATCGACAGCGCCTGCTCCCGCACCACGCGATGCGTCCGGTTCACCACCCGGCCCCGCGCTCCGTTCGCCGTCATGGCGTTCCGAATCGCAGCCGCTATCTCCGGTTCCTGATCTCTCGGACGAAGTGGGCTCAAACCTTCACCTCCACCTTGCCGTGTTCACTGGCTGCGATCCACCCCTGCTCGCAGCTTCAGCAACTCCGGCTTCAGCGCAGCCAGACCACGATACAGCCGCGACTTCACCGTCGACAAGGGGGCCCGTGTTACCGTCGCAATCTCCTCCAGCGACATCTCTTCGTGGAACCGCAGCGTCAGCACCTCGCGATACGCCGGATCCAGCGTCAACAACACCGCCGCCACCTCCGACGCATTCTCCCGATACTCGAAACTGCTCCAGCGGGCTCGGCCCTTCCTGCACAATCTCGAACGGCCGCGTCTCTGCTTCCTCGCTGCCCTCGCGCATCTCGTCCAGCGACGCCATCGTCCGCTTGCGCGAAAGATCGATCACCAGGTTGCGCGCAATCGTGAAAATCCATGTGTCGAACCGCGCCTGCCCGTTGTACTGCGAACCCCGGCGCAACACCCGGATCCATACCTCCTGGAACAGATCCTCGGCCACCTCGCGCTTGCTCGTCAGGAACATCAGGTACCGCATCAGCCGATGCTGATACGTCTCGATCAACTGGTCCAGCAACTCCGGGTCCTGCCGTTTCAGCCCGCGCGCAATCGCAGCGTTCTCACGCTCGACTTGCTTTGCTGCTTCCGCCGTCAAAGTTACAGGAGTTCTCACGCTCATATGGACGCTCTTTTGCTCCGGAAAGTCTCGGTAGATTCAAGCTATATTCTACGTCCGGACCCTTTCTCGCTGCGATATTCCCGTCACCCCAACTCAACCCCAAGATACGCTCCGCCTCTGCTCTGTCCGGTAGCGAACACTTGCCGCGCACCGCCTGCATCTAACCCCGTTGGAACAAGCTGCATCCTTCGCGTGCGTTAAGCATCCAACGACATGAAGACCGCGGCAATACGATGTCCGTATAGGTCCCATGCCCACGCCGGCATCAACCCAGTTAGGTCACACACCCATGAGTCTCATACTTCCTGCCGTGCTTCTCTCCATGCTCGTGGCTCTCTACTTCTATCTCTGGCTCTCCGGACAGTGCCGCGCTCAAGCACGCCCGCGAGTACCAGCAGCGCGGCGGCCTCCTCATCGACGTCCGCAGCCCCGCGGACTTCCGCTCCGGCCATCTCCCCCGCGCCGTCAACCTGCAGCTCAACGAGCTCGATGCCTCCGTGCCCCAACTCGCTCAGAACAAAGACCAGATCCTGCTCGTCCACTGCAAGACCGGTCTGCGCAGCGAGCTCGCCGCCCAGCGTCTCAAGCGCCAGGGCTACGCCCGGGCCTTCAATCTCGGCTCCTACGGCCGCGCCGCCCGCCTCATCCTGCGCCCCTGAACCGCCCCCGCTCCCAAAGTCCAGGCCTGAAACCCGATTACACTGAAACCATGGATGTTTTGTACGGCCTGCACCCCGTCGAAGAGGCTCTCCGCGCCGGCACCCGCCCCCTCGACCACCTCAGCGTCGCCCGCGAGCGCGAAGCCCGCCGCGACCCCCGCATCGACGCCGTCCTCGAACTCGCCCGCGCCAAAGGCATTCGCATCAGCACCGAGCCCCGCGACCAGCTCACCCGCCACTGCAAGACCGACGCCCACCAGGGCATCGTCGCCTTCGTCCGCGAGCGCAAGTTCCTCGCCCTCGAAGACCTCCTCAACGCCCCACCCGGCCCCTCCGGCACCAAGTTCCTCCTCGCCCTCGACGGCGTCGAAGACCCCCACAACCTCGGCGCCCTCCTCCGCTCCGCCGACGGCGCCGGCATCGACGGCGTCGTCCTCCCCGAACGCCGCTCCGCCCCGCTCTCCGCCGTCACCGCCAAGTCCTCCGCCGGAGCCAGCGAGCACGTCCGCATCGCCCAGGTCGTCAACATCACCCGCGCCCTCGAAACCATGAAGAAGCACCACATCTGGATCGTCGGCCTCGACGAGCGCGGCACCCCCGACTACACCGACTTCGACTTCCGCCAGGACGTCTGCCTGGTCCTCGGCTGCGAAGGCTCCGGCCTCCACGACCTCGTCAAGCGCACCTGCGACCATCTCCTCCGCATCCCCATGGCCGGCAGCGTCAGCTCCCTCAACGTCTCGGTCGCCGGCGCGGTCGTCATGTACGAAGCCATGCGCCAACGCCGCGCAGCCGCCCACCAGCACCCATCCACTCCGCCGCAGAGTCTAAACCTCCAAAGCCCCGCAAAGGCCTGGGCTCCTAACCGCCACTACGGTTGCCTTTGCAAGTTTTCGCCGTCATCCTGAGCGAAGCGAAGGACCCCCGAATTGGCTGTCTGTCGTTGCTCTTGCCTCTTCTAGATGCTAAGAGCCAGAAGCCAGAAGCCAGAAGCCAGAAGCTAGAAGCTAAAAGCGAGATTCGCCCTTCCCGCCACCACCCCACGGAGCCCCACCCTTGCCGACCCACCACCGCCCGCGCCTCCTCGCCCTCCTCCTCGCGAGCGTAGCCGCGCACGCCCAAACCCCCACCAAGCCACACCCCACCCCCCCCTCCCCAAGGCCAGGTCCTCTTCCAAAGCCACGGCACCCCTCCCCCCACGCCCGACGACGACACCGGCATCCCTCCCCCTCCCGAAGCCGTCCACCCCGGCCAGACCCCCACCGGCCCCGTCCTCACCGACGCCCAGCGCTCCGCCCTCCGCTTCACCGCCTACGACCTCGACGCCCGCCTCGCCCCCGCCACCGGCCACCTCACCACCCGCGCCCGCCTCACCCTGCGCAACCTCACCGCCCAGCCGCTCGCCCGCATCGCCCTCCAGATCTCCTCCACCCTCCACTGGGACATCGCGCCTCCCTCCATCGCCCCCTCCGGAGCCGCCCCCGCTCCCCTTCATCCAGCACCTCATCGACACCGACGCCGACCACACCGGCCAGGCCTCCGAAGTCGTCATCGATCTCCCCACCCCCCTCGCCCCCGGAGCCGCCCTCACCCTCGACACCGTCTACTCCGGCACCCTCCCCGCCAGCGCCGCCCGCCTCGAGCGCCTCGGCGCCTCCGAATCCCAGGCCCTCACCACCGACTGGGACGCCATCGGCTCCGGCATCCCCTCCTCCAGCTCCAGCTCCAGCAGCTCCGACGACGCCCCGCCCCCGTCGCCCACCCTCCCCGTCGCCCTCCGCGGCTTCGGCAACATCCTCTGGTATCCCGTCGCCTCCCCGCAGCTCTTCCTCGGCGACGGCGCCAAGCTCTTCCAGGCCATCGGCCAGCAGCGCCTCGCCGAGCGCGCCGCCACCATCCACCTCCGCCTTGCCGTCGAGTACCAGGGAGTCGCCCCCGTCGCCGCCTACTTCTGCGGCCGCCGCCAGCCCCTCGCCGCTCTCCCCGACGACCCCGCCGCCCCCAACGGCACCGGCATCGCCACCGCCGACTTTCCCGCCCAGCCCCTCGGCTTCCGCCAGCCCAGCCTCTTCGTCGTCTCCCAACCCGAGACCACCGCCGCCCCCCTCCCCGTACCCTTCTCCTCCTCCTCCGGCTCCAGCACCCCCACACCGGGCGCCTGCCTCATCGGCCAAGGCGGCAGGTCACGAATCCACCGCAGCCCACCCCCGACATGCTCTCCGTCGAAACCACCGACCCCGCCGCCCTCCCACCCCTCGCCGCCTCCGCCGAGCGCATCGCCCCGCTCCTCCAGCAGTGGTTCGGCCCCACCCCTCTCACCCCCCTCACCATCCTCGACCACCCCGGCGACCCCTTCGAGGACGACGCCCTCCTCGTCGCCCCCATCGACAAGCTGGCCTCCACCTCCTCCAGCCCCGCCCTCGCCCACTCCCTCACCCACGCCTGGGTTCACACCGGCCAGCCCTGGTTCGACGAAGGCCTCGCCCAGTTCGCCAGCCTCCTCTGGATCGAGCAGGAGCAGGGCCGCCCCGCCGCCATCCTCGAGCTCACCAACCTCATGCAGCCCCTCGACATCGCCGAAGCTCGGCTTCGACTCCGAGCAGGCCGCCGACGCCGCCGCCGCCCCCGCCGGCCAGCCCCTCGTCTCCGCCACCGACGAGCTCTACTACCGCCGCAAAGCCGCCGCCGTCTGGTGGATGCTCCGCGGCATCGCCGGCGACAAGCCCCTCCAGCAAGCCCTCACCGAGTGGCGTTCCCAGCCCTTCTCCACCGACGACCCCTCCATCCAGGCCATCGCCTTCGAAAAGCTCCTCGAAAAAACCAGCGGCAAAGATCTCGGCTGGTTCTTCGCCGACTGGGTCCTCCGCGACCGCGGCCTCCCCGACCTCTCCATCGTCGACATCGAGCCCCGCCAGATCGCCGCCGGCAAAGGTCACGACGCCGGCTGGCTCGTCGCCGTCACCGTCCACAACGACGGAGCCCCCGCCGTCGACGTCCCCCTCACCGTCCTCTCCGGAGACTTCACCACCACCACCCGCATCCACATCGCCGGCTTCTCCAACGCCACCACCCGCATCATCGTGAACACCCCGCCCACCGAGGTCATCCTCAACGACGGCAGCACCCCCGAAGTCCGCGCCGCCTCCCACTCCCGCGAAGTCGTCCTCCAACCCGCCGCCCCCGGCTTCTAACCCAAACCCCACCCCAACGCCCCAGCTGCATCCGCCGTCGCCGCTGCGGTTGCGGTTGCCGTTGCCCTTGCGGTTGCGGTTGCCCTTGCCGTTCTTTCTGTCATTCCCTCTGGGAATCTGCTTCTTCTTTTGCCGTTGCCGTTGCCGTTGCGGTTGCCGTTGCCGTCCGTTGCCGTTGCCCTTGCCGTTGCCCTTGCCGTTGCGGTTGCCCTTGCCGTCGCCGTCGCCCTTGCCGTTCCACGTTTCGCCGTCATCCTGAGCGAAGCGCACCGCGCGCAGCCGAAGGACCCGCCACCAGGCCCACCGCCCACAATCACCTGACCCTTTCAACCCAGAACCAAGCTACCGCCGCTCTCTGTTCTCCGTACGAGCCCCGTTCTTGCCCTTAGCTAGCAGCTAGCAGCTAGAAGCTAGCTTTTAGCTAAGAGCTAGCACCAAAAGCTCGCAGCCGCCCTACCGCCGGCGCCTCCGCTTCGCCACCACCGGCGCACCCTCCGCGCACGTCTGCCCCGCACCCCACGCCCGCGAGCACGTCACATCGATCCTCATCACCCGCTCCGCCGCCCCGCCACTCCCCAACACCCTCTCCACCCCATCCCCCAGCGGCGGAGCCATCCCCCGCAGCGCCGCCACCTGCGCCTCGGTCGCCGCCCCCACCACCCGCAGCGTCACCCCCGCCCGCGTCGCCGTCCCGCTCAGCGTCAACCCCGCCGCCTTCCCCGGCAGCGCCAGGCTGATCGGCGTCAGCACAAACTCCCCCCGCACTTCGCCGTCACCGACACCGGCTGCGCCAGCACCCTCCGTACCCTTCCACGGCAGCGGCCCCACAATCTCCCCGTGAAACTCCCCCTGCCACGCCGCCGCCTGGCCCTTCCGTCGCGCCCGCATACAGCACACTCCCCGCCACCGTCCCGCCCGGCCGCTCGCCCGCCGGAATCCGCTGCGAAAACAGCCGCGCCCAATCCAGCAGCCACGCATCCGGAACATTCGTCATCCCCACCCGCAGCCCGCTCGCCCCAACCCCTCGGTATCCAGCGCCGTCAAGTCCACGCTATCGGCAATCGCCACCACCCTCCCCGCCTCCTTCAACCCCTCCGCCACCGGCGTCGCCACCGCGCAATCCGGGTCCTTCACCACCGCCGCCGTCACATCCAGCGTCCCCCGGCAATCCGCCAGCACATCCATCGTCTCCACCGGCACAAACTCCGCCCGCCGCAGATCCTCCATGTGGATCGCCGTCGTCAGCTTCGCCGCCGCCAGCGTTCCCACCAGCGTCGCCTCCACGCTCAGATTCCCGCGCCACCCCGCATCCGTACCCGCTCAGCAGCTTGCTCGCCTCGCCCATCGGCGCTCCATGCCAGCTCGCCGTCAGGTCCACCGGCACCTCCGCCCATCGTCGCCGCCCGCTTCAACGACCCCTCCAGCTTCACCGTCCCCGGATCGAACATATTCGTGTCCGTCCGCGTCGGCGTCCCCTTCAGCCGCACCCTCCACTCCTGCGGCGACGTCAGCCACAGCGCAAAGTCCGCATCCGTCAGCGAGAACGGCTTCTTCTCCTCGCCCAGCTTCAGATTCACCCTCGCCCCGCTGGCCTCGATATACGGAAACCGCGGCGCCGGCCCCGCCCTCCGCTGCGCCGTCGGAGCCGTATTCACCTGCGCCGCATGCATCAGCAGGCTCTGCACATTCCACTCGCCCGCCTGATTCCGCACCAGGTTCAGGCTCGGCTGCTCAAACGTCATCGACGCAATCTCCACCTGCCGCCGCCACAGCGAGCTCGGCCGCAGCGTCACATCCACCGTGTTCGCCCGGATAATCGGCTCCGACCCAAACGCCGGATCCTCGCTCACCACGAAGTTCTGCAGCGTGAACCCCGGCACCGGCAGCAGGTGCATCGTCACGCCATCCAGCTCCACCGGCCGCCCCAGGCTCAAGCTGATGCTCGTCGCAATCCGCCGCTTCAGCCGATTCACATTCAGCAGCGGAGGCGTCAGCGCCAGCAGCAGCACCGCCGCCACCACCACGCACACCCAAACCCACCGCCGCCGCTTCCGTGTCCCGGCCGCGCGATCGATCTCCGCCTCCTCGCTCTGTACGTTCTATGCTCAAGTCGCCCGCAGCTTCGTAATTCACTACTCACTACCCACTACTTACTACTCACTGCTTCTACCGAATCACGTGGAACGTCCGCTTCCACCGCGTATCCGTAAAGATATGCGTCACAATGTGGAACATGAACCCAATCCGGTCGCCGATCGACGTCTTATTCTCCTCATCCGCCGGCGTCTCAAACGACCAATACACAAACAGCGGCCGCCCCAGAATATTCTGCTGCGGCACAAACCCCCAGTAGCGCCCATCCAGGCTCTCCGTCCGGTTGTCGCCCATCGCAAACACATACCCCGGCGGCACCACCAGGTCATCGCCCTGGATATGCTCCGGCAGCTCCTCGCGCCACAACTCCGTCACCTGCTCATCCGGCGCCGGCGTCACCGACGGAAAATCATCCCGGTACGGCTGATACGCATCCTGCGGATTCCCATCGTCGCTCGGCTGGATCGCATACGGCTCATTCTGCGCCACGCCATTCAGATACACCACCCCATGCCGCAGATGAATCCGGTCTCCCGGAATCCCGATCGTCCGCTTCACCAGGATCAAATCCGGCGACTCCGGGTTCGGCTTCATAAAACACAATAATGTCGCCCCGCTTCACCGGCCGATAGTGCACCCACGGAGCCCACTTGGTCGGCAGGAGCCAGCGTAATCCGGTCCACCACCACATGATCGCCAATCAGCAGCGTATTCAGCATCGACCCCGACGGAATCTCGAAGTTCTGAAAGATAAACCCGAACACGAACATCCCAATCGCCAGGATCGTGCAAATGGAAGCCATCGCCTCCAGCGGCGTCTCCGCCACTTCGCCCTTCACCGGCGCCTCCGGCCCGCCCACAACCGTCTGCGCAGCGCCCTGGGCCGCGGTCTGGGCCGTGTTCCGGGCCTCCAATGGTCTCTCGATGCTCAACGGAAATCTCTCCTAACGGGGTCCCCAGCGAGCGCCTCTTGCTCGCAGGGCTGTTCTAACCCTAACCGCGCCAGCGCCAGACACACTCCAGCCCTTAACGCGCAGCACACCCAGTGTACCCCGCCACCAATCGGTCTTCACTCCTCACTGTACTCACCGCACCACGTGCCCCGTCCGCCCCCACCGCGTCCCGTCGAAGAAGTGCACCGCCTCATACAGCAGGAACTTCAGCTTGTCCGCAGCGCTGGTCTTATCCTCCTCATCCCCCGGCGTCTTGAACGACCAATACACAAACAGCGGCCGCCCCAGAATATTCTGCTCCGGCACAAACCCCCAGAATCGCCCATCCAGGCTGTCGGTGCGGTTGTCTCCCATCGCAAACACCATCCCCGCAGGCACCACCAGGTCATCGCCCTGGATATGCTCCGGCAGCTCATCCGCCCAATCCATCACCCGGTTGTCGATCGTCTCCTGCTCCACGCACGCCTCATTCTGGCACGTCCCCGCGCAGGCCAGGTCGTCGCTCCCATACCGCCGCAGCCCCACCAGGTCGGAAGGGAAGTCATCGCGGTACGGAATCAGGTTGTTCGCCCCGTCGGCTGGATCGCATACGGCTCATTCTGCGCCACGCCATTCACATACACCACGCCCCTGCGCAGATGAATCCGGTCTCCCGGAATCCCGATCGCCCGCTTCACCAGGATCATGTCCGGCACCTCGGTATGCGGCTTCATGAATACGATGACGTCGCCCCGCCGCACCGGCCGATAGTGCACAAACGGAGCCCACTTCGTCCCCGGAGCCAGCGTCGTCCGATCCACCAGCAGATGATCCCCCACCAGCAGCGTCTCCACCATCGACGGCGACGGAATCTCGAAGTTCTGAAACATGAACCCGATCACAAACAGGTACACCGCCAGCATCACGCACAGCGACGCCAACGCCTCCAGCGGAGTCTCCGCAACCTCCTCCTTCGCCGCACCCTTCGCAGTACCCGTCACCGCGCCCGCACCCACCCGTTCCTCCGTCACCACCCGCTCAGCACTCAAGACCCCTCCACAAAATCCAACCCAATCCAAGGCCCTGCCAGTGTACCCCGCCCCAGCCGACCCCACCCACCCTACATCCCCACCACGCAAAGCCCCTCGCCGTCCGCGCAGGACCTCACCGCAGCACCCGCCAGCTCCGCACGCCCGTCCTCAGCGCAGCCCGCACCCTGCCCATCACGGTCTCCCCCTGCAGATCCTCCTTCGCCGGCAGCGTAAAGTACACCAGCAGCGGCCGCCCCACCAGCGCACTCCGCGGCACAAACCCCCAATAGCGGCTGTCCTCGCTGTCATTGCGGTTGTCGCCCAGCACAAAATACTGGTTCGCCGGCACCGTCACCTCGCCATCCTTCACCGACCGCGCGCAGCCGGATCCACCACCGCAGATCCACATTCGGATCCGCCTCCAGCAGGGAAGGGAAGTCATCCCGAAACCCGTTCGGCCGGCTCGGCGAGTAGAACGCATACGGCTCCTCCAGCACCCGCCCATTCACCAGCACCCGCCCGCCGCGCATCCGTATCCGGTCCCCCGGCAACCCCACCACCCGCTTCACCAGGTGCAGCTCCGGCGTCACCGGATAGTGAAACACCACCAGGTCCCCCGCTCTGCACCCGCGCAGGCGGCAGCAGCAACCGGTCCAGCACCCCCGCCGGCCCATACGACTGCTTGTCCACCAGCAAAAAATCGCCCACCTTCAGCGTCGGCTCCATCGATCCCGAAGGAATCCGGAACGGCTGCACAAGGAACGTCACAATGAAGATCGCGAAGACGATAATCTCCAGCATCGACTTCAGCGTCGTCAGCAAACCATCGTGCTCCACCGGCGCATGATGGCTCGGACTCAACGCTCGCCCCGCGGCTTCCGCTCTCCCGTCCCATTCCACTGCAGCAGCGCCAGCTCCGCCGCCCGCTGCTGCGCCTCCTTCTTGCTCGAGCCCTCCGCCGCGGCCAGCACCCGCTCGCCCTCCTCGTTCTCCACCCGCGCCTCCACCGAAAACACCCGGTCATGCGGCGGCCCGCTCTGCGCCGTGTCGATGTACCGCAGCTTCCCCGCGCCCTCGGCCTGCACCCGCTCCTGCAGCAGCGTCTTGTGGTCCCGCATCGCGCCGCGCCCCGCACCATCGGCCAGCGCCGCGCGCATCGCCTCCATCTCCGGCTGCACCAGGTAGCGCTCGGCAATCGCCCGCAGCTTCGCCAACCCCTCCTCGCCCGCATCCAGGTACACCGCCGCGAGCACCGCCTCGGCCGCATTGGCCAGCAGCGCCGGCTTCTTCCGCCCGCCATTCTGCTCCGCGCTCTTGCCCATCAGCAGCGCATCGCCCAGCCCCAGCTCCACGCCCATCTCGGCCATCCGCTTGCGGCTCACCAGGTTCGACCGCAGCCGCGTCAGCTCGCCCTCGCTGCACTGCGGAAACTCCCGGAACAGCGCCTCGGTCACCACCAGCCCCAGCACCGCATCGCCCAGGAACTCCAGCTGCTCATTGTCCGTTCCCGGAGCGTTCCGCTGGTCCCTCTGCTCCGGATGCGCCGGCAGGATCACCGCCGGAACCCCGTGCCGCGCCTCATACGTATGCGACCGGTGCGTCAGCGCCAGCGCCAGCAGCTCCGGCCGCTCAAACCGGTGCCCCAGCTTCTCCTCCAGCTCGCGCCAGTCGGCCCGGACCTCCGGTGCTTCACGCAGCCTGGTCCCGCTTTGTACTCCGCTTCCTGCGCGCCGTGGTCATCGCCCTTCACCCTCAGACC
Organism: uncultured Acidobacteriaceae bacterium; assembly: GCA_963762375.1. Classification (GTDB taxonomy): domain Bacteria; phylum Acidobacteriota; class Terriglobia; order Terriglobales; family Acidobacteriaceae; genus Granulicella. Next base: position 64,630 of record CAVXKP010000009.1, on the reverse strand, counting down.
TGATTCCCCAGAGTCCTATTCCCCAGAGTCCTGACCTCTACTCTACGCGGCGTCCGCAGTGCATCGAGGCTCCTCCCGCACCGGCGAACCTAAGGTGGAACCACACCCCCGCCGCTCCGCCTTCGCCCCTACTGCGGAGTCGTCGGCTTGTACGCTTCCTTCTCTGCCTTGCCCGTCGGATCGAACGGCTGGTCGGCGTCCGCAGGCTGGTCCCTCTGGGGCAGCATGAACGGCTTGGCCATCCCGCTCTCCGCCGCCTGCTTGGTGTCCGGCAGGCTGTCCCGGTCACCAGCGCCGCCTTGTACTCCGCGACCGCCTTCGCCCGGTCCGGAGGATCCATCGTGTCGTACAGCCGCCCCAGGTAGATGTGGCTCCACGCCAGCGTGCGCGGATCCTTGCTCAGCGCCAGCGTCTGCTCGAACCCCTTGGACGCCTTGTCCGGGTCCCCCTCCATCAGGTCGATCCGCGCCAGCAGGTAGGCCGCGCGTCCGCATGATCCCCGGCCGGGTCCGCCAGCGCCTTCTCCGCGATATCCGCGGCATCGTCCTTATCGCCCTTCAGCAGGTCCTGCTCCGCCAGCTCCAGCCCCTCGATCTGTATGCGGCTGCACCGTCCGGCCGCAGCGGATCCGCAGGCACGCTCGTGCACAAACAGAATCTGCTGCGCCGCCTTCTTCTCCCGCTGCACGTCCATGCCATAGATCATCGGCGCCATCTCATCGCGCAGCCCGTCCCCGTTGTGCTGCATCATCGTCAACCCCATTGTAGAAATACCGAGTCAACACCCAGCCCTGCCGCTCATCCAGCGTCACCAGGTTGTCGCGTGCCACATTCGTCTTCGCATCGTAGGCAGCCTTCTCCGCATCGTAGGTCGCATCTTCTTCGCGCGACCTCGTTCCATGCAGCCGCTTCGGCGCCGGGTCCGGGATCACGTACAAGTGCGCCTCGATCGCCTTGATCACACACTCCGACATCAGCGCCACAATGTCGCTCTTGTAAAAGAACTCCAGAGGCGCATCCTGGACCGTCTGCAGCAGTGGCTGCATGCGTTCCATCGCTGCTCCGCGGCTGTACACCAGCGGCTCGACAACATAGTGCAGATAGATATGCCGGATCTGCGCCATGCTCACCGGATCTCCCGACGTGCTGTTATCCGGCGACATCACAATGATGTAGTCGAAGCCGTACACCCGCGCATTGGTCAGGTTCGGCGACAGCATCGGCTCCAGCAGCACCAGGAACCGCCGCCCATCGAACGTGCTCACCGGCTGATGCAGATAAAGATTCGTCTCCAGGATCATGTCCGTCATCGGATCATGGACCCGCGCCGTCAGCGCCTCATACTCCGGTCGATGCTTCAGCCAGAGATAGTGCAGATCAACATCTTCGGCGAAGGTGCGCAGCAGCGGCAGCACGTTCACCACCGCAGCCGCCTGCGGAGGCAGCTGCGTCAGGTCGACATTCGGCGTCAGCTCCGGCGGCGGCGAAAGATACAGCGCCAGCGATACATACTGGCCCACATCCAGCCCTAGATCGTTCAGGTGATGCTTGGAGATATACGCGCACAACTTGTCGCGGCTGTCCCGCGCGGTCTCGGACGCCGCCAACGCCGCGTTCATATCCGCCCGCACCTCCGCCCGCACCGGTGCCGACTTGTCCAGATCCGCATCATAGCCGCAGGCATTCAGCGCCGCCGCCACCTGAAACAGTGGCTCGCTCGTCTCCAGCGTAACCGCCGCGCCGCCCCGCTCGATCCTTCGCCGCCTGCGGACGATTCGCCGGATTCACCTGATCCACCGTTCGGCTCATCAGGAGCTGCCTGGAGCGATGGCGATGACAGCGTTGAAGACGAAGACGAAGAAGAGGAAGACGACGAGCTCGGCGTCTGCGCCACGCCGCACAGCGTCGCGGACGCAACCACCAGCAGCGATGCCGGCCAGGCGAAGCCTCGCCTGCGCCGTCCGTGCAGCAACGGCTTGCACGATCTGCCGGGAAACGGAAAAGGAGCGGGAGTTTCACAATACGGATTCGACGCACGGATACAGTCTATGGAAGCCTGAGCAGCCAGCGCAATGCGGCCGCTCGCCGCATCGCGCTCTATCCCTCTCACCGACACCCCGGTGTACGTCATCACCACGTGGCCGCGTACCGGAACCCCAAACACCGTCGCTGGCCTGAAAACGCTGCTCAGCAGGTTGTTCTCGATCCGCACGTTGACCTCCGCATCCCTCGGTCCTTCGAGGATCGTGTAGCCGTACACCCGCCCGCTGCTATCCACCATCGCATCCACCACAATCGGCATGTCCCGCTGCGTATTGATCGGCACCGGCGGCACCTGCGAGTACATATAGTGCGGCGCCACCAGGTGCGCCATGCGCATCATCGTTTGCCTGCACCGCGATCGGCGCTCCAAACATCCAGCTCAACGCACCCGCCAGCATCACGGTCACGGCAAACCCGCCGCTCAGCCGCAGCATCAGCGGCGCCACCGAGCTCCTCCACAACAAAAGCGCTCTCTCGAAAAAGCGGCAGATGCGCGCCTCTCTCCCGTTCCGCCGCAATGGCCGCCCGCAAACGGGCCTGCAGCCGCGCCGGTGGCTGCTGCGGGCCCAGTTCTCCCAGCGACCGCTGCACCTCGCGCCACACCTGGAAATCCTTGGCGCATTCGTTGGCAGTGCTGGAGATGACCGGAGATCGCAGCCATCTCCACGCCGCTGACCGCCCCATCCAGGTACGCCGAAAACCCTGAGCGTACCGCCTCGCATTCGCTCGCCGCCTCTATCGTCCCGGCAAACGAGTCCTTCGAATTGTCTCCCGGCCATTTCATGGAGTCACCCGCAGAGGCTCTGCTCTCGCGAGCACCCGGCCTTTCACCGCGTCGCCATCCTCGCGTAGCGCCTCCCGCAAGGCAGCGCGCCCTCGCATCAGCCGGCTCTTCACCGTGCCGAGATGCACATTCAGCATCTCGGCGATCTCCTCATACCCGAAGCCTTCAATCTCTCGCAGCACAACCACCTCACGGAACGCCTCTGGAAGAGTACGCAACGCCGCCACCACTCGTTCCCCAAGCTGCGCATGCGCCGCACACTCGTACGGAGAAGCATCGCGCGCCGCCAGCGCGTCCGCCATGCAGAACGTCTCGCCCTCGTCGTTCTCCAGCTGCGCGTCGATGGTCAATTCCTGCCGCTTGTGCCGGCTCCACCAGCGCCGCTGATTGCTCGCCTCATGCAGCGCAATCCGGTAAATCCACGTCCGCAGGCTTGCGTCGCCATGAAAGCTCGAGATATTCCGGAAGACCTTGACGAAGACTTCCTGCGTCACATCGGCAGCATCGGCCGGATCGCGCAGGCTGCGCGCCATCAGCGAATAGATCGGTTGGCTGTACTGCGCCAGCAAGAAAGCGAACGCCTGCTCCGAGCCAGCCTTCAGCTCCGCGACGAGCTCCTGCTCGTCTGCCCGGATTCCGATCGCGCTTGCCAGATCGCTCATCGCTGTCCCTGTCCACGGCCGGAGGTCCCTCGGCCGGCGAATGCTATTAAAGTAGGCGCTGGCTCCATCATCTGTCCAGCCTGCCGCCCTGCTCCAGCCTGCGCCTTCACCCGATCCGGAACGCCGTCCATCGCCTGTCCGAGCGAAATTCCTCGCTCTGCCAACCGAGCTCTGCCAACCGAACTCTGCCAACCGGGCTCTCCCAACTTAGACACCTTTCTCCGGCCCTTTGTTCCACGCCGCCGTTTGACTTGCCGGCGCGCTTCCGCGAGAATAGAGAAGTCCTTCCTGGGGAGTGGGCCTGTGGCGCAGCTGGGAGCGCGCTTCCATGGCATGGAAGAGGTCATCGGTTCGATCCCGATCAGGTCCACCAACAATCCAACAACTTAGCCGTCAGCCGCAGCGATCCCGGGAGCAACCCGCGAACCGCCTGGCACACCCAGTCGCCTGGCACACCCAGTCGCCTGGCTTCCGCTCGCGCTTCGACTCCTCCCCCACGCAATCACCCACACCCCGGCATGTCGGCAGCCGATGTAATGCCTCGTTAACGCAGCCTGTTTATGCTTCGCGAAGTGCACTGTGTCTTCGCGGAAGTGGATAGTCCCGCCTCTGTTCTAAATCACTTTGAGCATCAACGATTTTGAGGAGTTCTGTCACACGATGAGGACCAGGCGAGACTTCTTGCGTTTGGCTGCGACCACAGCCGGCGCCGCCATGATTCCGGCCAGCATTCGCAAAGCGCTTGCCATCCCCGCGCATCGAGCCACCGGCACCATTCGCGATGTTGAACACGTGGTGATCCTGATGCAGGAGAACCGCTCCTTTGACCACTACTTCGGCACCCTCCGCGGAGTAAGGGGCTTCGGCGATCCTCGGCCCGCGCATCTGCCCAACGGCAAACCTATCTGGTACCAGCCGGCCGCCAGCGTCAAGACCCACCGCTATCACGACCGTGGCCTCCATCCCGGCGCCGAGCACGTTCTGCCCTTCTACATCAACCCCAAACAAACCACCGAGTTCCAGGCAGGCACCGACCACGGCTGGAGCAGCGGCCATCAGGCCTGGAACCACGGCCGCTACGACCAGTGGGTCACCCAGAAGCAGGACGTCCTCACCATGGGATATCTGCGCCGGGAAGACGTTGCCTTCCATTACGCTCTCGCCGACGCCTTCACCATCTGCGACGCGTACCACTGCTCGGTCCACGCCGATACCGCGCCGAACCGTGTCTATCTCTGGTCCGGCACCATCGACGCTCGCAACAAGCTGGGCAAGCAGCCCAATGGTCCCGGCTTCGGCGAACGCGCCCGGACCAACGGCTACACCTGGACGACCTACCCCGAACGCCTCGAAGCAGCCGGCGTGAGCTGGAAGCTCTACCAGGGCGGCACCGGCATTCCCGGCGACCCAACCGACAACTTCACCGACAACTCCCTCGAATTCTTTGCCCAGTATCAGGTCGAAGAAGGAGCCTCCCCCAACAGCCCGCTGGTGCAGAAGGGTGTTACCGATCGCACCCTGGCTGGCTTTCGGGAAGACTGTCTGAATGGCAAGCTGGCGCAGGTGTCCTGGGTCGTCTCGCCGTACAAGTACTCGGAGCATCCTGAAGCTTCCCCGCGCGATGGAGCGTTCTACATCAACTCGGTCCTCGAAGCGTTGACCGCCAATCCAGAGCTGTGGAGCAAGACCGTCTTCCTCATCAATTACGACGAAAACGACGGTCTCTTCGACCACATCGTCCCGCCCATGCCGCCGCTCACCCAGCAGCAGAACGCCCACGGCCTGGTCTCCCCCGATCTGCTCGAAGCTCTGCAGGACGAGTTCATTGACATGGACCAATATCCCCATGAGCTGCGCTCCTCTCGTGCCGGGCACGGACCCAGGAGGCATGCAGCCCATCGGCCTCGGTCCGCGCGTCCCCATGCTCGTTGTCTCTCCGTGGACCACCGGAGGTTGGGTCTGTTCTCAAACCTTCGATCACACCTCGGTGCTGCAGTTCCTCGAGGCCCGCTTCGGTATCCGCGAGCCGAACGTCAACAACTGGCGGCGCGCCATCTGCGGCGACCTCACCTCCGCCTTCGACTTCGCAGGCGTGTCGAATCCTGCCGTCCAAACGTTCCCTGTCCCGGCCGTGTTGAACTCCCTCAAACAGCCCTACAGTGTCCCCGCCCAGCAGTCGATGCCGAAGCAGGAACCCGGCACCCGGCCCGCTCGCGCTCTGCCCTACGCCGTCACCACCCAAAGCCGCATCGACCTGAAGCAAGCGAAGCTGTACATCGACTTCCACAACGATGGACAGGCTGGCGCGACGTTCTATGGACGCAACAACCTCATCCCGGAGCAGCCGCCGCGGCGCTACTCCATCTCCGCACGGACAGTCCCTCTCGGACTATTGGATTCTCTCCGGCATCGAGAATCATCCGGTCCCCCAGCCAGGATCGAACGCCCTGCCCCGCACCGATCCCGACTATGACCTCGTCCTGCAGGGCCCCAATGGTCTCCTCAGCCATTTCCGCGGCACTGTCTCCCTGGACGGCTCCGAGAATCCAGACGCGGTCGTTCGCTACGACCGGCGCACGGGTGACGTTCATCTCATCCTGACCAACTCCGGCACGACACCCTGTGTGCTGCAGATCGCCAATGCGTACAGCCCTTCCGAAGCCCCGCATGAATTCCATCTCGTGCCCGGTGCAACCGCGGTCGACCCCTGGTCGTTGGCTTCCAGTCACCAGTGGTTCGACCTCTCCATCACCTGCGAAGGCTCGCCAACGTTCCTTCGCCGCTTCGCCGGACACGTCGAAACAGGACGCCCAAGTACCAGTGACCCCGGCACGTTCACCGACAACAATCTCACATAAATTTTGCAGCAAACTTTCATCTCGAGGCCTTCGACGCTAATGGAACGATCTTCATTTCGCCTGCTCACCAGAGCATCCCTCTTCCTCTCTCTCCTTGTGTTTCCTCTCTTGTCTGCTCCCTCGTTTGGTCAATCAACGCAGGGAGCCATCCTCGGTGAGGTCAAGGATTCAAACCGGCGCCGGAGTGCGTGGCGCCGCCGTTGCCGTCACCGATACCGACACCGGCGTGACCCGCAATACCGTCACCAACGACGCGGGAGATTATCAGATCCTCGATCTCACCGAAGGTCATTACAAGGTCGAGGTCAAGGCCTCGGGCTTCACTCCGGAACAGGTGGACCAGCTCATGCTCGTCGCCCGTCAGCATCTGCGTGCGGATGTTTCGCTCAAGGTCGGCACCACCCAGGAGGTCAGCGTGAGCGCCGCGGGCGCAGGCGCCATCAACACCGAGTCCGCTTCCATCGATGGCACCTACTCCGCGGTCGATGTCGAGAGCCTTCCCGCCAACTATCGCGCCAGCCAGAACGGTACCAGCCCGTTGAACCTGATCCAGACCCTGCCCGGCGTGCAGGCCGATACCGGCACCAACGGCGGCACCGGCGTGCAGTTCTCCGTGCAGGGCGGCCTGCCCTCGCAGGCGGATACCACCATCGATGGCGTCAGCTCGCAGAACGCCACCAACAACACACCGCTCGGCAATGCCTTCCCCTCCGGCGAATCCATCTCTGAAGTGCGCGTCGACGGCGTCATGAACAACGCCGAGTTCGGCCAGCCCGGAGAGGTCACCTTCATCACCAAGAGCGGCACCAACAAGCTCCATGGCGCCGCCTTCTGGTATCACCAGAACTCCGCCTTCGACGCCACGCCCTTCGGCTCCCTCGTCAAGCCGCACATCGTCGGCAACGACTTCGGCGGAACGATCGGTGGACCCGTCGTGATTCCGCATCTCTACAACGGCCACGACAAGACCTTCTTCTTCGGAACCTATGAAGGGTTTCGCCTGCCCAGCACCGTCACCGAGCAATACAACGTTCCCAGCACCGCGATGAAGCAGGGTAACTTCACCGGAGTCGCCACCGTCGTCGACCCCTACACCGGCACGCCGTATCCCAACGACACCATGCCGATCAATGCCGTCTCGCAACAGTTTCTGCAGTTCTTCCCCGATCCCAACGTCGGCAATCCTGCCATCTACAACCCGGCCGCGCCGAACTACATCATCAACAAGCCGAATACCTATAACTCCAACCAGTTCGACGTGCGCGGCGATCAATACATCTCGCAGAAGGCCCTCGTCTTCGCCCGCTACACCTGGAAGAACGTCGACCAGATCCACCCCGAGCCGCTCGCGGTGGAGTCCGGCGAGGAGATCGATCAGGATCGCATCCTCGTCGCGGCCGCAAACTACACCTTCACGCCCAACCTGCTGAACGAATTCCGCTTCGGCTTCACCCTGGATACGACCGGCACCACCAACGGTTTCAACGGCCAGGCCTTCGCCGCCACCAGCGGCCTGCAGGGACTGCAGAACCTCTTCTTCAACGGCCTCTCGGAGCTGGACTTCAAGACCCTCACCAGCCTCAACGCCGACCGTCTCACCTCCACCACCAAATCGCGCCTGTTCCAGTATGTGGACTCCCTCACCTGGACCAAGGGCAACCACACCATGAAGTTCGGTGGCGACGTGCGCCATCTCGAAGCCATCACCCCCCTTGGCTTCTTCGGTGCCGACAACTACGGAACCTTCGGCTTCAATACCGGTCATACCTTTACCGGCCAGGAGTTCGGCGACTTCCTCGCCGGCATCCCGCAGACCACCGCCTATGACGTGGTCACGGCCGACAACGACGGCATCGACACCCACTACGCCTTCTTCGCGCAGGATGAATGGAAGGCCAGCCAGCGCCTCAACCTCACCTTTGGCGTGCGCTACGAGTACGAGCCGGCCTACCACGATCCGTCCGGCAACATCGGCAACTTCAACCCCGCCGTTCCCGGATCCGGTGAAGCCGTGTTCCCGGACGGCGGCCAGTGAACGCTCAATGCCGGCTATCTCGCTTCGTTCAATGCCTGCCCGGTCGGCCAGACCTCCGGCGCTGCCCGCGCAGAATGGCGTAGCCTGCACCCCGGTCCTCAGCAACTCCCAGGCGGGTCTTCCCAGCGGCCTCCGGTACGCGCAGAAGTTGCGCATCATGCCGCGCTTTGGCTTCGCCTATCGCCCCTTCAACGACAGCCGCACCGCCATTCGCGGCGGCTTCGCCATGTACAACATCACCAGCATGGGCTCCAGCTTCTACTCGCTCACCGGAACCCTGCAATCCGGAACGACCATCTATTCCAACAGCGAGACGGCCGCTGGTCCCGCTTACGCGTGGCCTTCCATCTACGCCGGTCAGGGAAGCAGCTCCAACGCTGTTTCAAACTACGGCACCGCCTACTTCGGCACCGCCAACGACATCAACTGGAAGGATCCCTACTCCGAGCAGTACACGTTATCCGTGGATCATGTCGTCGGCGACGGCTACGGCGTGCGCGTCTCCTACATCGGCCTCGAGACCCACGATCTCGTCTGGGCTCCCAACCTGAATGATCTGCCCGCCATGTCGAACTCCGTGTCGGCATACAACCAGCCCCTGAGCGCTCGTCCCTTCCCCAACTGGGGAACCATCAACACCCGCTCCACCGGCGCCAACTCCAGCTATAACTCCCTGCAGATCGATGTGAACCATAAAGCGGCTCATGGCCTCACCTTCGATTCCAACTACACCTTCGCCAAGAACCTCGCCGACAACCAGGGTCCCGAAGACACCGGCTTCTCCGGCGAAGCCGGCGGCAGCCGCGCCTCCTGGGCCGGCAACCGCGAGGTTGACTTCGGTCAGGTCTACGGAACCCGGCGCAATCGCTGGAGTACCACCATGGTCTACGAGCTTCCGTTCGGCCACGGCAAGAAGTTCGGCTCGACCATGAATCGCGCGGAGGACGCCCTCTTCGGCGGTTGGCAGATCAGCAATATCTTCCTCTGGGAGTCCGGTCCCTTCCTCACCCCGTACTTCGACGGTGGCGAAGGCGATCCCTCCGGTACCGGCTCCGGTCTGGCCAGCAACTACCAGGGCGGCAGCTATCCCGGCCGTCCCCAGCACGTCGATCAGGTTGGTCCTGAGGCTCCGCTCAATCGCACTCGCTCCAACTGGCTCAACAAGGCCTCCTACGTCTGCCCCGGCGATTCCGCCTGGGAGCCCGGCTACCCCTGCCTCACCGGCGCTGCTCCCGGCACCACCCAAACCTTCGCCGACGGCAAGGTCGACACCGCGCTTCCCCCGATCGGTCGCTTCGGCAACGCTCAGGTGGGTTCGATCGTCGGCCCCGGCATGGTCAACCTCTCCAGCGGCATCAGCAAGTACATCGTCATCACCTCGAGGGTCAAGCTGCGTGTGGAGGGAACGTTCACCAACGTCCTCAACCACACCAACCTGTCCGATCCCAACCTGGATATCTCGAATCCCAACTTCGGCTCGATCACCACGGCTCGTGGTTCGGACTTCGGCGGCAGCCGTACCGGCCAGGTGTCCATGCGGCTCGAGTTCTAACCCACCCGCCGGGTAGCGATGCCCGTCTGGTGCGATCACCATGCTGCGTGAGCGATCACGACGCTAGCCGAACCGTAAGCCCCATCCCTCGTGGTGGGGCTTACTCATTTCCGTCCCAATCGCGCTCCGGATCGCTGCCGCAGCCATCGATCCCCCAGCGCCGCCAGTCCAATCCCCAGCCAGTACGCCGCAATATTCTTCGGCGAAAAATATCGGCCCAGCAGCATCCGCCCCGCCAGCGTGATCCGGAACCCATCCATCGCCGGCGTATGCCACAATCGGCTGAACTCCAGCACCGCCGCCAGGATGGCCGCGATGCCCGCCAGCGCCGCGCTGCTCCGTCTCGGCAGGCACGCCGCCACGAGCCAGTACAACGCCACCGCCCACAAGACCGAGCCGCCGTATTTGAACAAGAACGGTGAGAGTCCAAGCGGCACCATGCGCCACGCCAGTCCCATCGGAATCGTCACCAGCAGCAGCACCACATAGGTGACACGAGCGCGCTGCGTCGTCCTCATCGCGTCCGGCCCGGCCAATGCGCGTCCCATCGGAAATCCTTCACGATTTGTCAATACTCTTCGATTATTTTTGACAACGGTTTACCGTGATAGGTGCTGCAACCGTCACCAGGCTGCATCTATCCAATCAGTCAGGAGAACTATTACACATGAAATCGTTCGGCTATGCCGCACAAAGCAAGACCTCGCCCCTCACCCCCTTTCACTTTGACCGCCGCGAACCGGGGCCCAACGACGTGGTTGTTGCAATCGATTACTGCGGTATCTGCCACTCGGATATTCACCAGGCGCGTGACGAGTGGGGTGGCTCAATCTATCCCATGGTCCCCGGCCACGAGATCGTCGGCCGCGTCACCGCCGTCGGCAGCTCGGTCACCAAGTTCAAGCCCGGCGACCTCGCCGGCGTCGGCGTCACCGTCGAGACCTGCAGGGTCTGTGACAACTGCAAGGCCGGCGCTGAGCCCTACTGCACCAAGGGCATGGTCGGCACCTACAACGCGAAGACCTACGCTGGCGAGCCCACCTACGGCGGCTACTCCGATACCATCGTCGCCCCCGAGCACTACGTCTTCACCATCTCGCCCAAACTGAATCTGCCCGCAGTCGCTCCGCTGCTCTGCGCCGGCATCACCACCTGGTCGCCCCTGCGTCACTGGAACGTCGGCCCCAACAAGAAGGTCGGCGTCGTCGGTCTCGGCGGCCTCGGTCACATGGCCCTCAAGTTCGCCCACTCCCTCGGAGCCCACGTCGTCCAGTTCACCACCTCTGAAAATAAAATCGCCGACGCCAAGAAGCTCGGCGCCGACGAAGTCATCATCAGCAAGGACGCCGCCGCCATGGCCAGGCACGAAGGCAGCTTCGACTTCATTCTCGATTGCGTCTCCGCGCCCCACGACATCAACGCTTATCTCAACCTGCTGCGCCTCGACGGAGCCGTCTGCCTCGTCGGCCTTCCCGAGCAGCCCATCGCCACCCAGCCCTTCTCCCTCGTCACCAATCGCCGCTCCCTCTCCGGCTCCATGATCGGCGGCATGAAGGAGACCCAGGAGATGCTCGACTACTGCGCCGAGAAGAACATCGTCTCCGAGATTGAACTCATCGGCTACGACCGTCTCGAAGAGGCCTACACCCGCGTCATCAAGAGCGATGTGAAGTATCGCTTCGTTCTCGACGGCAAGACCCTCAAGGCCTAGTCCCACACCCACCCGAAGGGCTTCGCATCACGACAGCGTGATCCGGAGCCCTTCTTCCTTTTGCAGATATCCCTTGCGCCGGAACCAATCCTCCATCGCGTCGCGCAGCCGCTCCAGCGGCACCCGGTTCCCAATCTCCAAAACCCCATCGGCTATCGGCAGCGTGTCGTCGAAGACCGCGTCATTCGTGAAGTTGCGCATCGCAAAATTATCTAGCCACTGGATCGGGCAGGGAACTGCCGCCTTCCCATCGGCCGCATATTCCACCATCACCTTGCGCTGAAACATCACTCCGCCACTAAACGAACTGCACAAACATCGGCGTGTCGATCACAAAGGACTTCGGTGTCTCCGCAACGCGCCCCGTCTCCGGGTCATGGCCAAACACCGTCACCGTGGACGTGCCTTGATTCGCGCACAGCAACCAACGCCGCGAAGGATCGAACGCGAAGTGGCGCGTCACCCCTCCGCCGCTGAACACCCGTTGTTGCTCCGTCAGCAATCCCGTCGAAGCGTTCACGCGATACACCGTCAGCGAGTTCTCGCCGCGCGTATTCCCATACACAAAACGCCCATCCGGGCTCACCGCCAGCTCGCATCCCGTACTCGTGCCCAGCCCCGCACCCGACGCCACCGTCGACACCACACTGTTCTGCCGCAACACCGGCGCCGCCACGCCGTCGCTTACATTCCAGTCATACAAATCAATCGTGCAGTCCAGCTCGTGAATGCAATACAACCAACGCCCATTCGGATGGAACGCCAGGTGTCGCGGTCCCGAGCCAGCCCGTGCCGCAATCCGCACCGGGGCTTCCATCGGCTTCGCCCCGCCCGGATGAATGCGGAAGATCTCGATCGCATCCTCCCCCAGGTTGCACGCCAGCACAAACCGCCCATCCGGAGAGATCACCGCGCAATGCATGTGCGCCGCATCCTGCCGCGCCTTGTTCGGTCCCGTCACTCCGCACGCCGCATTGCCATTGCAGTCGAAGAACCCGGCGTCGTGCATCGCGCCACCCTCGCCCAGGCCGAACGCAGCAAAGCTTCCCCCGCCATAGTTCGCCACAAACGCATCCTGCCCCGTCGCATCCACCGACACGAAGCAAGGCCCATTGCCGCCGCTGTCCACGCGCGAAAGCGGCGTCAGCGCCGCGCTCCCCGCATCCAGGTGATAGCTGCACAGCGCCCCATTTCCCTGGGGAATTTCATTCACCGCATAAAGAATCGGCAGCCGCGGATGCATCGCCAGATAACTCGGGTGCTGGGTAACCGCCGCGACCTCGAACCCACTCAGTTCGCCGCGCTCCGCATTCCACGCCGCGCGAAAAATTCCCTTGTCCGTCCCCGTGCCGAGCAGCACCCAGCGCGGATTCGGAGACACAGGACTCGCCAGCGCCCGCAGCGCAAACGGCAGCGCCGCCGCGGACCCAAGAAACTGCCGCCGGGTGGTGAGCGATCTCATCGGCTCAGGCGGACTCGGCGACCGTCTGAGGCTCGCCGGGTAGTTTGAAGTCCAGCTCCGCAGGATGCGCGTCCCGATCGATCACCGGCAGGCTCGGCAGCGCGGCCGTATTGCCCGCCTCCGCCACCACCGCATCCACCTCGCGCAGCACGTCTTCCACGCTCATCGTGTACATCTCGCGGCCGTTATCATAGCCGCTCTCAATCGCCTGCTTCAGATAGCGTCCCGCAGCCTGCGCCGCCAGGTAGTCGGTAATCACCTTGCCGTTGCGCCGCTTCTGCTCCACCCATGCAGGGTTGGGCATCGCAATCCACAGCGGTTTGCCGTTCACCGCAAATCGAATGTCGGTCGCGTCCGCATGGCGCGTCGCGATCGCGACCACCGTGCCCTTCCACACGCAGTGCAGTTTCTCTGCGGTCCATCGGTCGGTTGCTACGAAATCTTCATACATGGCACCTTCAGGTTAGCCGCACCCCTGCATCTAAGCAAGCGAGATGCCTCTCAAATTTTGCCCCTCCCGCTGCTAACCCTTCATCGCTTACCCTAGTCCAGAAGAAAGTCCCGAATCGATATCGCTCCACCACGCCTCAAAAAGGTCACCGTTGTGCCTCACCGACTTGCCTCACCGACTTGCCTCACAAGGACATACCCGTGCGTAGACATCTCCCCCTCCTTCTCTTCTTCCTTGCCTTCGCCCCGTCCGCCTATCCCCAGGCTCCCGCCGCGGCGAAGCCCGCAGAAGCCAAGCCAGCGGATGTCCTGATCTTTGCCAACGGCGACCGCCTCACCGGCAAGCTGCAAAGCGTCACCGCCGGCAACGTCGTCTTCAACAGCGACATGGCCGGCACCCTCACCATCTCCATCGATAAAATCAAGGAGCTGCGCTCGGGAGCCGAGTTCGCCCTCCTCCGCAAAGGCGATCAGCCCGGCAAGACCCACGTGCCCGAAGGCTCCGTCGCCGTGGCCAATGGCAGCCTCACCCTCACCCCCGCCGCCAACCAGCCGCCCGCCGTCGTGCCCGCCAAGGACGTCAACTACCTCATCGATCGCTCCTCCTTCGATCAGCAGGTGAATCATCGGGCAGGCTTCCTCACCGGCTGGGGTGGCACCCTCACCGGCGGTGCCAACATCGAGCGCTCCACCACCAGCGGCACCACCCTGTCCGCCGGCCTCGCCCTGGTCCGCGCCATCCCCACCGTCCCCTGGATGCTCCCCCGCAACCGCACCTCCGTCGACGTAAGTGAAAGCTACGGAAAGCTCTCCACCCCCGTCATCCCTCCCACCACCCCGCCCACCCCCGCCAGCGTCGTGCTCACCAGCATCTTCCACGCCGACGCCGAGCGCGACCAGTACTTCAGCCCCCGCCTCTACGCCCTCGCCGACGTCACCTTCGATCACAACTACGGCCAGGGCCTCCAGTTGCAGCAGGTCTATGGTGGCGGCATCGGCTATACCGCCCTCAAGGACGCCAGGCAGGAGCTCGATCTCAAGGCCGACATCCACTACGAGCGCCAGCAATACATCACCACCGCCGTCAACGGAGCCGTGATCAACACCACCCCCAGCCTGGACCTCATCGGGTCCACCTTCTTTGAGGGCTATCACCGCACCCTGCCCCGCAAGATGGTCTTCACCCAGACCCTCGACGTCCTCCCCGCCTGGAACGACGCCACCGCCTACTCCGCGAACTTGAATGCCGCCCTCGCCATGCCGGTCTTCAAGCGCCTCAGCGCCACCGTCTCGGTCGCCGACAACTTCCTCAACGACCCCGCCGAGTTCTACAAGAAAAACTCCTTCCAGTTCATCACCGGTGTCACCTATGTGCTCCCCTGACGTGCCTTTGCGTCCACCCGAAGGCACCCGGGATGTTCTAATAGCTAGTAGATAAATCGACGCGAGCCTCGTGGCCCGCCAGCGTGTACGTTCAGGAGTTCGGATTCGATGTGTGATGTGCGGAAATTGGCAGTACGGTTGGTTCTCTCGGGATTGGCAGTTGGTCTGCTCGCCGGAGCCATTGCCCCAGCGAACGCCCAGATGGTCACCCAGACCCAATCCAGGAAGAGAAAACAAGAGAGCCATGCCCGCCACGAGACCAATGCCACTCGTCTCGCGCGCATCGCACGCGCCACCGAGGACACCTACTCCCACCGCTACGAGATCATCGGCGGCGGCGGCTTCCTCCGCTTTCGCAGCGGCGACTACACCCAGAAAAATAATGAAATCACCTGGGCCACCGCCTTCAACTACTACCTGAACCACAAGTTCGCCCTCGTCGGCGATGCCCGCGGCTCCTTCGGCGACGCCCACGCCCTGGTCAACAATGAGTACGGCGTCTACAAGCCGCAGATCAACGAGTACACCTTCATGGGCGGAGCCAGCTACCGCTTCTACACCCAGGAAAAATTCGCCCTCAGCGTCCAGGCGCTCGCCGGCGCCGGCTGGGGCATCTTCTCCGGCGGTAGCAAGGGCATCCCCGGACCCGACCTCGGCCTCTGGAATGACGGCATCCGTCCCGCCTATTCGCTCGGTGTCAGCGCCGACTACAACTTCTATCCCAATCTTGCTCTTAGGTTTACCCCCACCTGGGTCGGAACAGACTTCGTCGGTGCCAACGGCAGCACGATCCAGGACAACATCGGCTTCAACATCGGCGTCCTGTATCGATTTGGGCGGCAATAGAACGCTCCGGCCAGATCACCGGCCGCCCTTGGAGCCTGAAAGGATAAGATAGAAGCATGTCCAAAGGCTGGGAATCCAAGAGCGTCGAAGAGCAACAGGCCGAGGCCGCGACCCCGAAGCTTTCTACTTCCGAGGTCACCCCCGAGGCCAAGCGCGCCGAAGCCGACCGCAAGCGCCGGCTGCAGGCCCTGGAAATGCAACGCGAACGAGTCCTCTCCGAGCGAACCTCAAGCCCCCATCGCCGCAGCGCCCTCGAGCTCGCACTCGCCACCATCGAGCGCGAACTCGAACAGCTCGGCTGGTCCATCAAGCTCTAGCGCTTCCGCGTCCTCTCGCTTAGCTCTTCCGCGTCAAGACAAACGGGTTCGCCTGCGCCGTCGGCGTCAGCACCACCGTCTGTATGCTCACATGCGCCGGCCGCGTCGCCGCCCACACAATCGCGTCCGCAATGTCCTCCGCCTGCAGCGGATCCACATTCTGATACGTCTTCGCCGCCCGCGCTTCATCGCCCCGAAACCGGATCTTGCTGAAGTCCGTCTCCACCATCCCCGGATCGATCGACGTCACCCGCACCGCCGTCCCATTCACATCGATCCGCAATCCATCCGAGATAAATCGCTCCGCCGCCTTGGTCGCGCAGTACACCCCGCCGTTCGCATACGCCATGTGCCCCGCAATCGATCCAAGGTTGATCACATGCCCGCGATTGCGCTCCACCATCCCCGGCACAATCGCCCGCGTCACATACAGCAGCCCCTTCACATTGGTGTCGATCATCTCTTCCCAGTTCTCGACATCGTCCTCGTACAGCTTCGTCAACCCGCGGCTCAGCCCCGCGTTATTCACCAGCACATCGATCGCGCGCCACGCCTCCGGCAGTCCGCCGAGCGTCCGCTCCACCGACGCTCGGTCGCGCACATCCATCTCCAGCAGCAGCAGATCGGCCGCGCCCGCGTCGCGCAACTCCGCCTCCATCGCCTGCAGCCGCTCCAGCCGCCGCGCAGCCAGCACCAGCTTTGCCCCATGCCGCGCGAACTCCATCGCCGTCGCCGCGCCAATCCCCGCACTCGCTCCCGTCACGCATACGATCCTGTCCTTCATCGAAGTGCTCACGTCCTTCTCCTTTTCCCTCTCGTTGATTGTTACATCCAAAAGCACAAAGACCGCGATGCGCTCGCGGTCTTCATGTCCTGCCTTTTAACTCCTGCAATAGTAGACGTTACTGCGGATTGTTCGGCTGCGGCTGCGGCGGGTTGTTCGGCTGCGGCTGCGGCTGGGCTGGCGTTATCGCGGCTGCATGTCCGGCTGCGTGATCGTCGGCTCGGTCGTCTGCACCCCGATCGCCGCTCCCGAAACCACCAGGTTTACCCGCCGGTTCTGCCTGCGCCCATCCGCCGTGTCATTCGACGCCACCGGATCAGCCTTGCCATACCCCACCGCCGTCACGTTCGCCGCCGGCACGCCGTTCTTGATCAGAAAGTCGTGCACCGCGTTCGCCCGGTTCTCGCTCAGCTTCTGGTTATACTCATCGCCGCCCACCGAGTCCGTGTATCCCTCCACCTGCACCTTCAGGTCAGGATAAATCTGCAGAATCGTCGACACCTTCGCCAACGCAATCTGCGCATTCGGCTTCAACGTGTACCGGCCCGTGTCGAACAGCACATCGCCCAGGTTCACAATCAACCCGCGCGCGCTCTCCGTCGTCGCCAGCACCGAGTTCAACTGCGCCCGCAGCTTCTCGCGCGTCGCCGCAGCCTCCTGCTTGCTCGCCTCCGCCTGCTGCTGCGCCTGCTCTGCCTGCGCTCGCGCCTGCGCCGCCTCAGCGTCCGCTCTCGCCTTGGCCGCCTCCGCCTGCGCCTGCGCCGCCGCTGCCGCATCCGCCGCCGCCTGCGCATTGCTCGCCTGCTCCTGCGACTGCTGCGCCTCCTCCTGCGCCTTCACCTTCGCGTCCTGCGCCTCCTGCTGGCGCTCTCCTGCTCCTTGCGCAGCGTCACCAGCCGCGCATCCTCCGCGCGCTCCGTCGCCGACCGCGCATACGTGAACTCCATCTTCACGTCCCGATGCTTGCTCGACTGAATATCCTGCGCATTCCGGATATCCGTTGCGACCTCCGCCATGATGTCCGCCGCATACTTGTCCGCGCCCACGGACTTCGCAATCCGCTGCGCGTTATAAGCCTCGTACAGCGCCAGCGGCGTATGCTCCCGATCCGTGATCGGAAACTCCACCGTCTTCGATCCCGAGGTCGGAGCATACAGCCCCTTCGGCAGCAGTTGGTAGTGAACGTTCACCTGCTGCAGCACGCCGTTCGTCTTATCCGTGAACACGTTCTGCAGCACCACCACATCGCTCGGCTGCGACACCGCATAGTACGGCTCAGCCGTAACGATCATGCCAAACGCCTGGAATCCCGACGTCACATCCAGGCTGGCCTTATTGCCCGCCAGCTCCAGCTCTCCCAGATTTTGCGGACGCCCGTCAGCCGAGATCGCCCACAGCACATACGTCAGATACTCCGCCCCGAAACCATTCGCCGGCGGAAGCCCCTCGAAGTGTGCGGAGATCTCTGTCTTCCCGGTCACCGAATTTACCTTGGCCTCGCCATGTGCCGTCGGCAGCAGGTTCGTTCCCACGAAGCCCACGTGCGTCGATCCGCTGCGGTTGAAGTAGTTCACCGCATCCAGTTGCCGCTCCACCACCTTCACGTGGTAGATATACACGCCGTTCGGCCCTTGCGCGATCACCTCGCCGGACTTCGCTCCCGGTGCGACCGTCGTGGGGTTCGGTTCCTGCGCCGCTGCGATCAGGAAAGATCCACTCAGCAATAAAACGATTGCCGGTCCTGCTACTGCCATCTTCGTCCACGTACCTGACATCGTCTCGTTCTCCTTGGCGTTCGCCGCGAGCCTTGTCGGCACGGCATTTTCTTTGCGCTTCAGCCAAGTCGGATGCCCCGCCCGTCGCAAAAGGTGTCCTCAGATAAACATTCATCCCAGGCAACCTATTCCTTGCCCTGCAATCGTTTGCGCCCTGCAGCCGGGCGCCATCTCATCCTCCGGGGACCAGAAGTTTCCCCTTGCGCACGCTACCCGTTTGCCCGCGCGCTCCTTGATTATCTGCGGGCAGCCGATCCGCAAATCCAAAAACGTCCCTATAATCTACCTGTCGAGAGTGCATACCGCGTGAGTGATTCGATCGTCGAAATTCTGGGGCTGCGCAAGGTGTACGGCGGCAAAAATCCTGTCACGGCCATCGATGGAATCGATCTCCACGTTCCGTCCGGATTGATCTACGGCCTGCTCGGCCCCAACGGCGCCGGCAAGACCACCACCATCTCCATCGCCACCACCCGCGCCATTCCCACCGCCGGCTCCGTCCGCATCGCGGGCATCGACGTCGTCGCCCATCCCGCCCTCGCGCGTTGTTCCATCGGCGTCGTGCCCCAGTACAACACCCTCGATCGCTCCTGCACCGTCGCCGAAAATATCTACTTCCACTGTCGCTACTTCGGCATGACCAAGGAAGCCGCCACCGGCCGCACCTCCCAGCTCCTCGAACAGTTCCGCCTCAGCGATCGCGCCGCAGCCTATCCCCAGGCACTCAGCGGCGGCCTCGCCCAGCGCCTGCAGATCGCCCGCGCCATCGCCCACCATCCCAAGGTCCTCTTCCTCGACGAGCCCAGCGCCGGCCTCGATCCCCAGTCCCGCATCGCCATGTGGGACGCCGTCCAGGGCCTGCGCGGCGAAGGCATCACCGTCGTCCTCACCACCCACTACATGGAAGAGGCCGACGCCCTCTGCGACCGCCTCGCCATCATCGACCACGGCAAAATCCTCATCGAAGACACCCCCGCCGCCCTCAAGGCCAGCGTCGGCGGCGACATCATCTACGACCTCCGCATGCGCGGCGTCCGCGACTCCGGCCTCCTCGAAAAACAACTCGCCACCATCGACGGCGTCACCCGCGTCGAGGTCATCGAAGGCGGCCTGCGCGTCCTCGCCCGCGTGCAGGACGGCCTCCTGGCCAACGTCGTCACCACCGCCAATGCCTACGGCCTGCGCGACGTCACCACCACCGAGCCCAGCCTCGAAACCGTCTTCATTCGCCTCACCGGAAGAGATCTGCGTGAATAGCCTCCAACCCGAGATGCACCCCAGGATGACACGATGAGCGAAGCGCCCGGCACCACCAGCCACCGAAGAGATCTCAGTTACTCGCGCGCCTTCCTCGGCCTCATGCAGCGCGACTTCCGCGTGCTCACCCGCGAGATCGTCCCCTTCCTCATCCGCGTCGCCATGAACCCGCTGCTCTTCCTCTTCGTCTTCACCTACGTCATGCCCCACATGACCGGCGGCTCCAAGCTGAGCCCCGTCTCCGGCATGGCCGCGGCCGGCGGTGGCGGCTTCGGCACCGTTCTCCTCCCCGGCCTCATGGCCGTCGCCATCATGTTCTCCGGCATCGCCGCCGTCGCCCTCCCTCTCGCGCAGGAGTTCGGCATCACCCGCGAGATCGACGACCGCGTCATGTGCCCCCTTCCCATCGGCGCCGTCGCCATCGAGAAGATCGTCTTCTCCGCCATCCAAAGCATCTTCGCCGCCGCCGTCGTCTTCCCCCTCGCCTACTACATCCCCTCTACGCCCGTGCTCGCCCACGTCTCCAACTGGTGGTTCCTCGTCGCCGTCCTTATCCTCGCCAGCCTGCTCGCCGGAGCGCTCGGCCTCACCATCGGCACCCTCGTCCAACCCAAGCAGATCGGCCTCATCTTCGGCGTCGTCATCGTGCCCATCACCTTCCTGGGCTGCGTGTATTACCCCTGGGCCGCCCTCAAGAGCATCCAGTGGCTCCAGATCGGCGTCCTCATCAACCCCATCGTCTACATCAGCGAAGGCCTGCGCGCCGCCCTCACGCCCACCACCGGGCACATGCCCCAGCCCATGATCCTCGCCATGCTCCTCTTCTTCCTCGTCCTGCTTACCTGGATGGGCCTGCGCGGCTTCGCCAACCGCGTCCTCAGCTAGCCCAACGGATAACTGATAACTGAGAACTGAGAACTGAGAACAGACAACTTCTTCCCCTACCGCCCCATCTTCGCGGCCAGGTCCTTCGCAATCAGGTCGCCATGGAACCGCCCATTCTCAATGAAGATCTCGTTGGTCCGCTCCCCGGCCACCACCACGCCCGCCAGATAAATCCCCGCCACATTCGACTCCAGCGTCGCCGGATCGCACACCGGGCAGCGCGCATTCGCATCGTCCAGCCGCACTCCCAGCCCCTCGATAAACTCGAAGTCCGGATGATATCCCGTCAGCGCAAACACAAACTGGTTCGGAATCACCTTCGGCCCGCCCGGCGTCAACAGCGTCACCGCATCCTCGGTAATCTCGCTCACCTCGGTCTGGAAGTGCGCCACAATCTCCCCGTCTTTGATCCGATTCTCAATGTCCGGCTTGATCCAATACTTAATGTGCCGATGCAGCTCCGCCCCGCGATGCACCAGCGTCACCCGCGCTCCATGCCGCCACAGATCCAGCGCCGCAATCGCCGCCGAGTTCTTGCCCCCGATCACCACCACATCCTGCCCAAAGTAAGGGTGCGGCTCATGATAGTAGTGCTTCACCTTGGGCAGAGTCTCGCCCGGAATCTCCAGATAATTCGGCAGATCGTAGTAGCCCGTCGACACGATCAGCTTGCGCGCCCTATGCATCAGCTTGCGTCCAAACTTGTCCGTCGTGTGCACGCTGAACTCCCCATCCGCCCCCGTCACCCGCTCCACGTTCTCGTACTGCCGCACGTCCAGCTTGTAGTGCTCCGCAACCTTGCGGTAGTACTCCAGCGCCTCCGACCGCGTCGGCTTCTGGTTGGGCGACGAGAACGGCATGTTGCCAATCTCCAGCAGCTCCGGCGTCGTAAAAAACGTCATGTGCGCCGGATAATGAAACAGCGAATTCGTCAGGCATCCCTTATCCACCAGAACCACCCGCAACCCCGCGCGCTGGGCCGCAATCGCGCAGGCCAACCCCGTCGGCCCCGCTCCAATCACTAGAACATCATGCTCTGACACTTCGCCTGCACCCCGATCCATACTCTGATTGTACGGATGCTCCAGCCCCCTCCCACGGTGCGGAAAAATGCTCCCCGCTTCCTCCCCAACAGGGTAAAGTTAGGCCATGGAGAAGCACCTTCGTCGGCAGTCATCCACGCGGCACCCAGGCAGCGAGGCCGCCGCTTGAGGTCGTCCCTCCCCATCCTGGCCGCGCTCCTCCTCCTCCTCCAGGCCGGCAGCTTTCCCTCCATCCGCAACGCCCCCGCACCGCTCGCCGACCCCCAGCACCTTCGCTACGTCCGCACCCTCACCCTGCCGCCCACGCGCCTCCGGCATCGCCTGCACCGTCCTCGACGCCAGCGTCTACGCCCACGCCGCCAGCTCCTCCGCCGACGACCTCCGCATCTTCCGCGCCCGCCCCCACACCAGGCCGCAAGAGATCCCCTTCGTCGTCAGCTACAGCGAAGCCCAGCCCACCGACGCCCAAACCGCCACCGTGCGCAACCTCTCCCTCCACCACGACGCCCTCACCTTCGACCTCGACATGCCCCCGCGGCCCTACACCCAGGTCGACCTCCACCTCGCCGCACAGAACTTCCTCGCCACCGCCGAAGTCTCCGGCTCCCACGGCCCCTCCGGCCCGCGCACCCCCCTCGGCACCTTCCCCCTCTTCGACCTCACCGCCCGCCATCTCCCCCGCTCCACCACGCTCGCCCTGCAGGAGTCCACCTTCCCCCAACTCCACATCACCCTCCATCTCCGCACCCCCGACGGCCGCCCCTTCCCGCATCTCGACCCCTCCCTCGTTCAGGCCGCCACCGTCCCCGCCAGCCGCGAGGCCCAGACCCTCTACACCGTCGTCGCCACCACCAGCGCCATCACCGCCTCCCCCTCCGCCTCCATCGCCACCCTCAACATCTCCGCCCACGTCCCCGTCGAGCGCGTCCAGTTCGCCCTCGACCCCGCCTTCCAATCCGACTTCCTCCGCAACGTCTCCCTCACCGCGCAGGCCGACACCCACCAGCCCGACCAGCCGCAAGAGCTCATCACCGGCCAGATCGGCCGCGTCACCCGCGCCGCCGACCCCGCCACCCGCACCCCCGCCATCCGCTCCGCCAGCCTCGCCCTCCCCGCCGTCATCGCCTCCAACCTCCGCGACCCCGCAACCCTCCGCATCGAGGTCCTCAACGGCGCCCAGCCCCCGCTCCCCATCCGCGCCGTCCAGCTTCAAATGCGCCAGCGCACCCTCTGCTTCCACGCCCTCCCGGATTCCACCTATACCCTCCGCTATGGTGACGATGACCTCCGCGCATCCGTCTATGATCTCGGGGACCTCGCGAACCTTCCCCCCGGCCGCTCACCGCGACCCTGGGGCTGGAGGAGCTCAATCCCGGCTACATCCAGCGACACGTCCGCAGCACCTACGACGAGCGCAATCCCGATCTCTTCTGGATCGCCCTCCTGGCCGTGATCGCCGTCCTCGGAACATTCGTCAGCAGACACACAATGCGGCAGGGAAGGCGCAGGTAGAACACTTGAATCAACGCAACAGACACAGTCACGGCACACGGCATCGGATGGATCCTCCTGTCCGCCTGCATCGCCATCTCCGCGGCCCAGAAGGTCGATCCTCCCGAGATCCACGCCGCCCGCCAGGCCCTCGCCGCCAAACAATATCAGCGCGCCGAGGAGCTCTTCGCCGACTACGTCCAATCCCACCCCGGCAACATCGACGGCGAAGAAGGCATCGGCGACGCCGAGCTCGGCCTGCACGAGTATGAAGCCGCCGAGATCCAGTACCGCTCCGTGGTCTTCGCCCAGCCCGAGTTCTGGATCGCCCACAAGAACCTCGTCATCGTCGAAGCCGCCCTCGGCCGCTGGAGCGAATTCGACCGCGAGCGCGCCCTCCTCCGCGGCGCCCGCGAACGCGGAGCCCCCGGCATCGATACCCGCGACAGCGACGTCATCGACACCTTCGATATCCGCGGCGAACACTGGATCGTCCGCGAATACTACGAGCCCGTCGGCCGCTCCCTCACCCGCTACAACTTCGAATACTTCGGCTCCGACGGCCGCGTCCGCGACTACGTCTCCCTCGAGTCCGCCGAGGCCGCCCGCCGCGCCCTCGCCCCCAGCCCCGACGTCCTCATCGGCGTCGCCCCCAAATCCGCCCCCGTCATCAAAGACTTCGCCCTCAACTACTACACCGGCAAATCCCACGGCACCATCAAGCTCTACCCCCGCGGCGAGCCCACCTACGAACGCGTCCGCGCCGACCTCCGCCGCTGGCTCCTCCAGAGATCACCCTCCACCCACCCCACTCCCTAACCCATCACTCCCGCCGTCCGCGCAGGACCGCAGGACCAGGACCCGATCGACTCTGTCATCCTGAGCGAAGCGCAGCGTAGCCGAAGGACCCGCCACCAAGCGTGCATACCCCCACCGGCCCGAGCTTTCAGCCACGGCCTTGTCCTCCCACCCATCTCCCCCACCACGCGAAGCCTCCCGCCGTCCGCGCAGAACGCTCGAAGGGGCCGCTGGTAGCCCAAGGCCGCTGACCTAAGTGGCAAGCCCTACCGCATCGCCGCATCCACTTCCGAGTAATAGCTCGGCGACTTCAAAATCTCCCGCGGCTTCGATCCATCCGCCGGCCCCACCAGCCCATCCCGCTCCATCATGTCGATCAGGTGCGCCGCGCGTCCATACCCAATCCGCAGCCGCCGCTGCAGCAGGGAAGTCGCGCCTTGCCGAACTCGAACACCAGCCGCACCGCATCGTCGAACATCGGGTCATCTTCTTCGCCGTCGCTCGAGCCCGCCGCCCTCGCCGCCCTTCTCCTCCTTCGGCCCTTCCAGGAACCCATGCACATACTCGGCCTCGCCCTGCGCCTTCCAGAACTCCGTCACCGCGGCAATCTCCTTCTCGGTCACAAACGGCGCGTGCACGCGCTGCAGCCGCGACTGTTCCCGGCGGCAGAAACAGCATGTCGCCGCGTCCCAGCAGGCTCTCCGCACCGTTCGAGTCAATGATCGTCCGCGAGTCCACCTTCGTCGCCAGCCGGAAGCTCATACGCGTCGGCACATTCGCCTTGATCAACCCCGTGATCACGTCCACGCTCGGCCGCTGCGTCGCCAGCACCAGGTGAATGCCCACCGCCCGCGCCATCTGCGCCAGCCGCGTAATCGCCTCTTCCACGTTCGCCCGGTCCAGCATCATCAGGTCCGCCAGCTCATCGATGATGATCATGATGTACGGCAGCGGCTCCTGGTTCACGTCCTCAAACAGATACTCGCTGCCGTTATCGAACAGCTTGTTGAACTGGTCGATATTGCGCACGTGATTCGCCGCCAGCAGCTTCAACCGCCGCTCCATCTCGCGCACCGCATTGCGCAGCGCATTCGCCGCCAGCTTCGCCTCCGTGATGATCGGCGTAAACAGGTGCGGAATCCCTTCATACATCCCCAGCTCCACCCGCTTCGGATCGACCAGGATCATGCGCACCTGCTCCGGCGTCGACTTGAACAGCACGCTCATGATCATCGCGTTGATCGCGACCGACTTACCCGAACCCGTCGATCCCGCGATCAGCACATGCGGCATCGCTCGCCAGGTCGCCGTCACAATCCGCCCGCTGATGTCCTTGCCCAGCGCAATCGCCAGCTTGCTCTTGCTCTGCGCAAAGCTCTCGCACTCCACCACATCGCGCAGCCAGATCGTCTCGCGCTCGTGATTCGGCACCTGGATGCCCACCGTCGACTTGCCCGGCATGCGCTCGATCAGGATCGACTCCGCCGCCATCGCCAGGCACAGATCATCCGCCAGCCCGGTCACGCGCGAGTACTTCACGCCCGCATCCGGACGGAACTCGAACGTCGTCACCACCGGCCCCGGATTGATCTGCGTCACCTGCCCATCCACGCCGAACTCGCGCGCACTTCTCCACCAGCACCCGAGCCTCTTCGCGCAGCGCGTCCTCCCGCACCGGCGCATGCTCCTCGCTCTGTACAGCAGCGAGCTACGGCGGCAGCTTGTACCCGCGCACCGACTTCGGCGTCATCGCCACCGCCCGCAGATCCGCATCCGCCCGCTTGCCGAACGCAATATTCTGCGCCGCAATGTCCTGCATCGGCGAGGGCATCGGCGGCAGCTCCGCAGCCTGCACCGGCCGCACCGCAGGAATCCGCGCCGGAGGCGGCTCCGGCATCGCCACATGCGAAGCCCTGGGCATCGACAGGATCGGTGCCGGCGTGCGCCGCTCCGGCGCATCCAGCCATCCATCGTCCTCGACCACCCCACTCTCCGCATCCGCAACCGGCGCGCTCTCTGCTGCGCCGCGCAACGGTGCTGCCGCCGCCGCCAGCTGCGCCGCATACGGTGCCGCCGCCGCCGTCGCCACATGCAGCCCCGTCACCGGCGCCGCATCCACCAGCGTCCGCGGCATGGTCTGCCATACCGACGCAGGTTCGTCGCTCACTCCGGTCTCGCGGCCCGCTCCCGCATCGCTCTCATCCTCCTGCCTCCGCTTGCGCCGTCCAAACCATCCGAAGAAGCTCGACAGCAGGGAACCATTGCGCGCCACCTCTCCTTCGCCCGCCTCCTGCCGCCGCGCCATCGCCGCCGCAATCTCGCGCTTCGAAGCAAACGCCTCGTCGAAATCCTCATCCTCACCGGACGAGCCGCGACGCTTGCTCTTCCACGCCGCATAGCGATCGCTCACGCTGCGCAGAAATCCAAAGTGCGCCGTAAACCATGCGCCCGCATTCGCCAGCAGAAACGTCGTCGTCAGGTACAGCGACAGCGCCACCATCAGCCCGCACACCAGCAACGCGCCCGGGTAGTTCACAAAGTGGATCAGCCCGCCCGCAAGAATCGTGCCCTCGATCCCCGCGATCGGCAGCGCATGCCGCCACCGCATCTGTCCCGGCAGCAGCGCGATCAGCGCCGGAGCAAAGATCAGCCACAGCGTAATCCCCGCCACCTTCACCTTGGTCGATCCCACCCGCCGCGAACGAACCCACGCCAGCCCGATGCGCAACAGCGCCAGCGGAACAAAAAAGATCGCAATCCCCACCGTCTGCAGCAGCAGGTCAGCCGTATAGGCCCCCACCAGCCCCGTCCAGTTATGCGCCAGCCGCCCTCCCGCTCCGCCGCCCACCGTGTTGAACGAGGGATCGGACGGCGCATAGGTCACCAGGGCAAGCAGCAGCAAGCCGGCCGCCACCAGCACAATCAAGCCGAGCATCTCATTCAGACGCCGGCTCCGGGTTGGCGAGTACATCAGTCTCTGGGGCTTCATAAGGGTTGTAGGTACGCGGTCCAGCCGATCGCCTGCAGGCCTTGCCGCGCGGGCGTTTGCTGCGAATCACCGAACAACCAGAGCAACTTCATTGTTCCATAGCCCGCTGTGCGGTGCGCAGCCTCCCCGGGTGGAACCACACTGGTGACCCTCCTCCAACCCCCCGCAACGTGCCTCTACCAAACGATTTCCCCCTCCCGGTCAACGCAGGCCCCCGGTTCCTGCATCTAGTGCTACTGTCGGGGCTGGCACGCACTGCGGCGAGCTTTAGACCACACAAGCGTTGAGGTGGGGGAGCGGGATTTTCGCGATTTCTCCCGTTTGCCGCCGATGTAGGAGAATCGCACGCAATCGGCGGACCTCACCCGCGCCAGATCCACATGGCCACTGGCCAGGAAGGAATTTATGTCAGCGAACACATTGGACGGATCAGTCAAGAACAAGGAGATGGAGTCTGTTCTCCTCGACCTCATCAAGACCCTCGAGGACAGCCAGAAGGGCTTTGCCGACATCGGCGACCACCTCAAAGATCTCTCGCTCAAACGCTACTTCTTAGCCGAGAGCCTCAAGCGCGCCAACTTTCGCGCCGAGCTGGAGAACGAGCTCCATCGCGCCGGCATGGCCGATGTGAAGGAGTCCGGCACCGTCTCCGGAACCATCCATCGCGCCTGGGGAGACCTCAAGGCCAAACTCGGCGCCGGCGATCACAGCCTGCTCGAAACCGCGGAACAAGGCGAGGACGAGGCCGTGAAGGCCTACGAGAAGGCCCTCAAACATGAGCTGCCCCTGCCCATCCACGAGCTGCTCTCCGAACAGCAGGCGCAGGTCCTCACCTCGCACGACTTCGTCAAAGCAAGTCGCGACGCCGCCAGGTAATCCACGCACGCCTGCAGTTGCCTATCTTCCAGCCCACCGCGAGCTCGTTCTGCTCAGCGGTGCGGCTGAGATAGCCGGCGGCCTCGTCCCTCCCACGCGCCGCAGAACCCGCCAGCAGCCCCGCTAGTAACCCCGCTAGTAACCCAGATGGTGCAGGTAGAACACCACCACCGACGCCACCAGGCAGTAAATGCCAAACAAGTACCACCGCCCATGCTCCAGCCAGGAGCTAAGCCAGCGCAGCGCCGCCAGTCCCGCAAAGAACGACAGCACCATCCCCAGCAGCGCCGCCACCACACCCGCATGCAGATCCAGCGGCTGCCCCGCCAGCTCCGCAACATGCTTTGCCTTCAGCAGCCGCTCGGCCTCCCGCGCAATCGCCAGCGGCGTGATAATCACCGCCAGCGCAAAGCTGAAGCGCTCGGCCCGCTGCCGATTCGCTCCCGCCAGCAAGCCCGTCGAGATCGTTGCGCCGGAGCGCGAAAACCCGCGGAAGGGAAGACACAGCCCTTGAACCGCGCCCATCCATCCCGCCTGCGAGAACGTCACATTGTCGCCGCTCAGCACAATCGAGCGCTCATAGTCCGGCCGCGCCGCCGCACCCTTCGCCTCGCCCCGCTCTCTCAGTCCTGCGATCAGGATCAGCACCCCCGCCGCCAGCAGCGCCGGAGCCACCAGGTCCAGCCGCGAGAACAGCATCTCGATCTCGCCCTTCGAGTGCCCCTTGAACGCCGTGCGCTCAATGATCTCGATGATCGGATATCCCACCACCCCGGTCAGCACCGTCGCCCACGCCGCCCGCACCACAAAGCGCTTCAGCGCATGCCCCGTCGCGAAGTACGCCTGCTTCCACTGCGACCAGAAGTACACGATCACCGCGAACATCGTGCCGGTATGCAGCATCACCAGCACCAGCGTCATCTCCGGTGACGAAGGATCGAGTCCCAACAGCTTCTCCGCTACCACCACGTGGGCGGAGCTGGAAACCGGCAGCAGTTCGGCAAGGCCTTGCACCACGGCCAAAATCAATACTTTGATCAAAGAAGGCATCTCTGAATTTTACCCTGCGCCCAGCGATCACTTCCGCCGGGAGCTTTCTGCGTCGTTGCACCAGCAACCCTACACGCGGTATCTGAACCTGGGATGAAACGGTGCCAGATCTTCCGCCTCGATCACATCCTGCATTCCGTCGACGATCGCCGTCTCTAGCCCTGCAGCTCGGCCCGCAGCGCCGGGTCCAGATTGCCTCCCGACACAATCGCCACCACCTTGCGCGCCTGCGGCAACGCCTCTGCATGAAACAGCGCAGCCGCCAGCGTCACCGCCCCTGAAGGCTCAGCCACAATCTTCGTCGTCTTCAAAATCACCTGCAACGCCGTGCGAATCTCCTCTTCGCTGATCGTCACGATCCCGTCCACGAAGCGAAGAATATGTTCGAAGTTCAGCCTCCCCAGCGACTGCGTCCGCAGGCCGTCGCACAGCGTGCGCGTCGTCTGGTCGCCCGGCCACTCCACCAGCGCCTTCGTGCGAAACGATTCCGCCGCATCCGCCGCCAGCTCCGGCTCACATCCCCACACCGCCGGCGCGACACCTCCGCTCGCCTCGGCCGCCAGCTTGATCCCGGTCGCCACGCCCGAAAGCAATCCACCGCCCGACACCGGCGACAGCACCAGCTCCACGCCCGGCATCTGCTCCAGAATCTCCACCCCGCACGTGGCCTGCCCCGCAATGATCGCCGGATCGTCATACGGCGGCACGATCGTGTACCCGTGCAGCGCCGCCAGCTCTTCCGCCTTCTCGCGCCGCTCGCTGCTGGCCACGCCCACCATCACGATCTCAGCGCCCAGCGCCACCGTCGCGTCGCGCTTCACCTGCGGTGCATTCGACGGCATCACCACCACCGCCTTCGCTCCCAACGCCCGCGCCGCATACGCCACACCCTGCGCATGGTTGCCGGAGGAGTATGTGATCACCCCGCGGCCCAACGCTTCGCCGTTCAGCTGCGCAATCTTGTTATAGGCGCCCCGCAGCTTGAAGCTGCCAATCGGCTGTGCCGACTCATCCTTCAGATAAATCTCCGGAACTCTCTCCGCAAGCTCTCGAAACCCCGCCATCCGCAGCCGTGCGCGGCTCAGCCGTACCAGCGGCGTCCGAACAGCCGCCGCCGCAATGCGAGCCTTGGCCGCATCAATATCGTTGAGTGTGATGAAATCTGCCATGTCTCCATCTATTGTAGTGGTGCGGAAACCACCCTTTCCCTAGCGCGCTTCGGCCGCGTGCAGCATCTTCGCGAAAAATCGAATCAGCCGCCACTGGTCCGCAAACGTCGGCCCCTTCTCGTCCATATCCAGGTGCGAGATCACCGGCGAGATCAACGCCGCCTGCATATCCCTCTGCGGAATCTCTCTCTCCAGCCACTGCGTCTCGGCCGACGGAATGATGTTGTCCGCCTCGCCGTGCAGCAGAAAGACCGGCGTCGCCAACTGCCCCAGCTGCCCGTTCGGACTCACGCTCGCCATCGCCGCCAGGTGGCGCGCATCACTCTCTGCAATCATGCGCCGCGTAATCGGCGACGTCGTATCCATCAACTGCTTCGCCTCTGCCACCTGGGCCGGCGTCAGCCTGGCCAGCGCCGCCCGCTCCGCCGGAAAGTTTTCATACAGATGATCGCGCAACACCAGCCGCACCGCATCGCGGTCCGGCGCCGGAACGAAATCCTGGAGGCTCTCATACTCCAGCACCAGCGCACCATATTCGTGCGGAGCAAGCTTCTCCGCATCCCCGCTCGGCCGCAGCGCGCTCCCGGTCAGATAATAGTTGGCCACCCGCGACATCTCATCTTCCGACCCAACCGCCACCACGAACTTGATATACGGCCGATACTGCGGCTCGGCCGCCGCCAGCAGCGAGAGACTCCCGGAGAAGCTCAGCCCCATCACGCCGACAGGCGACAAACCCCGCAGGCGCAATCCCCGGATTCTTCCCGCGCCGCGGCCGGCTCTGCTCCGCAAGCCACGTCGCCGCATCGCCGATCCTCGCAATGCTGCTCGGCCCAATGTGATAGTCCTTGATGTCCGGCAGCTCCGGCGTCAGCACCCGCAGACCGCACCCCGCCATCGCCGACGCAAACGCCTCCAGCCGCGGCTCATCCATCCCCAGGTAATGCACCCCATGGATCACCATGAGCGCCGGAGCATCCGCATGGCCCACCGGCGTATACAGCCGCGCCCGAATCGTTCCACTCGGCAACGGCAGCGTCAGATCGGTCGTCGTGACCGGCTCCGCCACCAGCCATCGAACCGGCGCCGGGACCGGTCGATTGCCCACGCGATCCAGCACCGCGATCGCCTGCAGCCGCGTCCTCAGAAACGGCCATCCCGCAACCGCGTCCATCACCAGCAGCACGCCCAGGCATACCAGCAGCATCTTCACATAGCGCCGAGGATCTTCCGCAATTGCCTCGCGCCGCAGCCGCAGCAGGTGAGCGAGAGAAGGGAAGCGTGAGCGGCGTTGTGGCTGGTACATCATCGAAGCTAGGAACCGTGCAGATACTGGCGAATATGAATGACCCCGAGCACCGCAACCACACCCGCGGCAAAGACGACGAAGACGATCAACCCCGCCAGGAACGTAAGCCATAACCTCGAGACCCGGGTCTCCAGCCGCGTCATCCGCGCCTCGATCTCATCGTTCGCCAGCTTCGTCGCGCGGACATCCATGGCGATCCTGGCCAGCGTCTCGCTCTGTTGATTGAGCTGGTGGTAGATCCCGGCCTGCGCCGCGGCAATCTGCCGCAAGTCCCCGCGCACGCTCTCCCCCATCTGTCCCAGGTCTTCGCGCAGCCGCTCCGCCATCTGCTCCATCGCCCGCCGCTGCGCGTTCCGGTTCTCCGCCTTCGACTGCAGATAGCGATCCGCCGCCGGCACCAGCCGCGTCACATGCGGAGCGAGTTCAAGCAGCTGCACCAATGCCTTCGGCCACATGCGGAGATTGTAGCGGCATCAGGGGGCCATCGCGGCGCCCGATCTTCGCCGCCGCAGGTAATCAGTTAACAGCTTCCCGATCGTCAACAGCAGGATCGCCGTGATAATGCACATCGAATACAGGCAGTAGATACACCACTTCTCGATCACGTACGCCTCGAGAAACGAGAGAAACGCCGCGCAGAAAAATCCGATCTCCGCCGCCTGCAGCGTCAGCCAGTACTGCTTGCTCAGCGCCAGCCCGGCAATCAGCGCATAGCCCACAATGCCAATCACCGCCACCGGAATATGCATCTTGCCGGAGTTCTCCGCTTCGTCAAAACCAATCGGCGGAAACACTGCATAGCGCCCATGGTTCACCGCCCCGCAGTCGAACTTCTCCGTCACCGCGCAGGGTGGAGCGTCCGCCGGGTTCTGGTAGTGAATTCTTAAGGCGAGGCACGAATCGAAGATGCCGGCGAGTGCAAGGAACGCGATCAGATAGCGCATAGCAGTCTCATTGTATGAGACGCAGCTCGGCGTGCACGAAAAACCTTCACCATCCCCAAGCTCCGATCCGCCACACTTCGCGAAACACTTCACCCAAACGTACCGCGGGGTGGAGATCGCAATCTCCACCCCGTTGGGTAGGCCCGAAAATCTATATTCTCTTAGTTGATGATCTTGAAGTTGACCGTCATCGCCATCGGTACAGCGATTCCATTGAGAGTGGCCGGCTTGAAGCGGTACTGGCTGGCTGCCATCAGGATGGCCTGGTCCGTGAACATGTCGGTCGACTTGACGACCTTCAGGTCCGTGGGCTTTCCCGAAGCGTCCACCGTCATCGACACGCGGACCAGGCGCTGTTCCGAGGAAGGTCCTTCGAGGATGTGGTCGCGGTCCACGTCAGCCTCGTGCACCAGCACGGGCGCGATCACGCCAGTCGATACGCGAATGGCGGTTGGGGCGGCGGCGGGCGCCGACGTGTTGATTCCAGCCAGCGCAGCGGGCTGAACATTGCTCGCTACAACGGTGGGCGTAGATCCGGGCTGAGCAGACGAGTTCACCTGTGCATGCAGCATCAGCGGTGACATCGCAAGGATGGCCAACATAGTACGCTTCATAAATTAGACCTCATTGGGTAAAAGTACCCATCACCAGCCTATCCTTGTGAATGTACGATTGTCAACATTGTTCGTGAACTTTTTGCGGAAGCGTGCATTTTCCGCATCCGGCACTCCCTTCCTCGCTCCCCAAACGTCTTCACGTACAGTGGTTAAGTAGAGCCCGCGCAACCGTTCCAGCGCAGCGTTCAACATCTCGGGGAGACCTCATCCATGCACGCAGTTGAAGAAAACTCCAAATCCTCGGCCGCCGCGATCCAGCCCATCCCAGACCAGCTGCACATCTGGTCCGGCCTCGCCGATGCCGACGCCGCCAACGCCTGGGTCGAGCACCACCTCGCCTCCTCCCGCTCCAGCATCGCCGAGCTCCTCGCCGTCTCCGGCCCCCGCACCGTCGCCAACACCCTCGCGCCCTACGACCGCGCCTGCTGGCATCTCCGCATGGCCGGCAGTCAGAGCGGCGTCATGTTCATGGTCCATCCCCTCGCCGGCGTCCGCGACGCCGCCCAGCAGCTCTCCCAGGTCATCGGCGCCGAGAGCGTTGCCCTCAGCCTCAATCGCGACGTCTACCAGGCCCTCACCGACCTCAACGCCTCCGTCGCCAACGCCACCACCAGCGCCGACCCCGCCACCCTCTACTACATCGACCGCGCCCTCCTCGGCTACCGCCTCTCCGGCGTCGACAAGGATGAGCCCACCCGCAACCGCATCCGCTCCCTCGCCGACACCATGACGCAGCTCAGCATGAGCTTCAGCCGCGCCGTCCAGGACGACGTCCGCACGATCCCCGTCGACAACCCCGACGACCTCCGCGGCCTCCCCGACGACTACCTCGCCCGCCACGGCGTCCACCCCGACCCCACCGGCCAGCACCTCGTCGCCGACGCCCCCGTCACCCTCACCACCGATCCCCCCGAGATGGCGCCCGTCATGACCTACGCCATCCACCCGCAGCTCCGCCGCCGCATGTATCTCGCCTACAACGACCGCGCCTACCCCGCCAACAAGCAGGTGCTCCTCGATCTCCTCGCCGCCCGCGAAGAGATGGCCTCTCTGCTCGGCTTCCGCAGCTGGGCCGACCTCGCCACCGTCGACCAGATGATGGGCTCAGCCGCCAACATGCGCTCCTTCCTCAACGAGGTCGAAGCCGCCGCCCGCGAGACCGCGCAGCACGAGTTCGCCGAGCTCGAAGCCTTCGTCCGCGAGCGCGATCCCAACGCCCTCCCGCTCACCCTCTCCGACGCCCGCTTCTGGGAAGAGCAGTACCGCCGCGCCCGCTACGACTTCGACTCGCAATCGGTCCGCCCCTACTTCCCCTACGAGCAGGTCGAAGCCGGCATCCTCTCCACCGCCGGCAAGCTCTTCGGCGTAACCTTCGTTCCGGACCCCGCCGCCCTCGTCTGGGCCCCCGGCGTCAAAGCCTTCAACGTCCTGGACAATAGCCCAGACAACCACATCACCCACGCCCAGCCCCTCGGCCGCATCTACCTCGACATGCACCCGCGCGAAGGCAAGAGCAAGTGGTTCAGCGAGTGCTCTCTGGTCAGCGGCGTCCTCGGCCACCAGCTCCCCGAAGCCTCCCTCGTCTGCAACTTCCCCCAGCCCACCGCCGCCGACCCCGGCCTCCTCCAGTACTCCGACGTCGTCACCTGCTTCCACGAGTTCGGCCACCTCATGCACGAGGTCCTCGGCGGCCGCCAGCGCTGGGCCGGCCAATCCGGCATCTCCACCGAAGGCGACTTCGTCGAAGTCCCCTCCCAGATGCTCGAAGAGTTCTTCGAAGACCCCGAGCTGGTCCGCACCTTCGCCCGCCACTATCAGACCGGCGAGCCCATCCCCCACGACGTCTTCGCCCGCATGGTCCGCGCCAGCGCTCACGGCCGCGCCCTGGCCACGCTCACCCAGGTCATGTACGCCACGTATTCCATGGAGACGCACGACAAGCCCGTCGCCGACCTCGACCTCGACGCTCTCCTCCGCACCGGCTACGACCGCTTCTCGCGCTACGAGTTCGTCGACGGCAACCGCATGTACTCGGCCTTCACCCACCTCGTCGGCTACACCTCCAACTACTACACCTACCTCTACGACAAGGTGATGGCGCTGGAGTTCTTCGCGCAATTCGACGCGAAGAATCTCATCGAAGGCCCCACCGCCCTGCGCTATCGTCGCGAGGTCCTCGAGCCCGGCGGCTCCAAGCCCGCACGCGATCTCGTCCAGGCCTTCCTCGGTCGCGAGGTCAGCATGGGCGCTCTCCGGCAATGGATCGCCCGCGAGTTCGACGCGCAGTAATCGTTCTCAATCATCCGCGCCCAGCAGGACGGCCCCACCGGCCGTCCCTAGCGCGACTTCGCCTTCGGCTTCGCCTTGACCGCCGCCGTCACCGGAGCCTTCCGCCGCACCGGCTTCGCAGGTGCAGCCTTCCGCACCGGAGCCTTCGCCGCGCTCGCCGACGCCGCCACGGCTTTGCCCTTTCTGCAACCGCCGCAGGCTTGGCCTTCACCACAACCGCAGGCGCCGCCTTCTCTTTCGCAGCCGCCGCCACCGGCGCTGCTTCCAGCTTCGGCGTCGGCGCCGCAGGCGCAGGCGTCTCCGCCGCTCCTTCCATGCCTTGCCGCAGCGAATGCAGCACCACCCGCAGCATCTCTTCTTCCGGCGCCGGCTTGCCCGTCCAGATCTCGAACTGCCGCGCGCCCTGCTGCACAAACATCTCCACGCCGGTGATCACGGCAATCCCTTTTTGCCGCGCCATCCGCAGCAGCGGCGTCTCGATCGGGTTGTACACCAGGTCGAACACATACCGCGCATGGATCTCGCTCTCTTCCAGCGGCGAAGCCGGAGCACTCTTCGCTCCCGTCCCCGCCTTCCCCACGCCGGCCATGCCCACCGGCGTCGCGTTGATGATCACGTCGAACTGCGTCTTCGCCACAGCCTCGCGCTTGATCACCTTCGCCCCGGACTGCTTGGCCAGCTTCTGCGCGGTCTCCGGCGTGCGGTTCAGAATCGAATACCTCCGCGCCCTTGT
Organism: uncultured Acidobacteriaceae bacterium; assembly: GCA_963762375.1. Lineage (GTDB taxonomy): Bacteria > Acidobacteriota > Terriglobia > Terriglobales > Acidobacteriaceae > Granulicella. The sequence continues at coordinate 28,519 of CAVXKP010000009.1, read as the reverse complement.
CGCAGCAGCCGAACACCGCCGCCCGCGCAGCGCCGCCAGCGCCCAGCACCAGCACCTTCGCTCCCTTCAGCGACAGCCGCCGTTCCAGCGGCGCACACAATCCCTGCAACGTCCGTGTTGAACCCGTAGAACTTCCCATCCTGCGCCCGCAGAATCGTGTTCACCGCGCCAATCTTCGCCGAAAGCGCGTCGGTCCGCTCCAGCAGCGGCATCACGTCCTGCTTCAGCGGCATCGTGATGCTCAACCCCTGGATCGGTACCTCGCGCGCCAGCTTGAACAGGTCATCGGCCTTGGCCGTCTGCAGCCCCAGGTACACCGCATTCACCGTCTCGCGCCGGAACGCTGTATTCATCATCAGCGGCGACAGCGAGCTCTTGATCGGATTGCCGGCCACGCCATAGATCTTCGTTGCCGCGTCCACCTGGTCCACGCGATAGGTCTCGATCAGCGTCCGTGCCGCAATCTGTCCCGGAGCCGTCTCTTCGCCCTGGGTCGCCGCCGCAAACGTAAACGCCGACCCCGCGCGCAGGCCCAGCACCCGCGAGATAATTCCCGGCTCGCCCATGCAGATGCCCACGACGCTCGAGTTGCTCTCGTCCTCCACCCGCTCCAGGAACCGCATCAGCGTCAGGTTGTCCGAGAGCGAGCGCGCCGTCGGCACAATCTTGATGAAGTCCGGACGCAAACGGCCTGATCCGCTCATACATCGCGTCCAGGTCCTTGGTCGCGTGGAAGTCGTGGTGGCTGATAATCACCGCCGCCCCCGACTCCGCGCAGCAAGCTCATCGTGTTCTTCGGCAGCTTCTCAATCGATTCCAGCTCGATATCGACGAGGTGGAATCCCGAGGCCGCGGCCTTCTGCAGAATCTCCAGCTCCGTGGCCTTCGATCCCTCGAAGCGTCCGCCATTTTCCTTCAGACGGCACGTAGCAATCGCCGTCGCCGCTCCGTTTTCCGCCAGAAAATGCTTCAGCGCGGGCAGCGCCGTCAAGGGCTTGGCCAGGTAATCCAGTCGAAATTCCAGGAATGTCGACTCTTTCAGTACTTCCGTGGCCCTCTCGATCATCTCGTTTTGAGATGTCCCGATGATGGCCACACAGAGCTTTCCGATACGGGAGCGGAGGAGGTGCGAGGCGATTTGAGTTGAATTCGTCATGCTGCAGTCGCGGTATGATACACAGCGATCTCCCTCAATTGCAATAGATTGACTGTGATTATCCAGTTGAAACGCCAAATTCTCGAGCGCTCGGGAATCGTCCGTCCTGCCTGGAGCATGAACCTCCGGATCACTAGGCCTAGCGATCTCAAAGACTTCATGACTCACATGGGCCATTGGACGCGCAGCAAGGGGGAAGGTTGCAGTCTGACCTATCTTTCTCACGCAGATAAGGCGATTCACCCATTCGTAAATTCTGTGCAACCAAACAGCCACCTCGTGCGTCTCTATGTATAACTGAGAGGCTATTCAATCTGTCCTACCTGAAGTAAGCTCCTACCTTTTTTGCCCATTTTTTTGGGCGACCCCCTTAGAATCCTCAGTTATTCCCCTCCCCAAAGCCTCTCAAGGGCCCGCCCGAAAGCGGGCCCGGAACATTTAACGCCACAAATTTCAACATCTCTCCCCGCTCCACAGGACCCGGACCCGCCCCAAGCGGCCAGCGGCCCCTCTGTAAAATCGTCCCATGCCCCCCGCGCCCCAGCCTCCCGCGCCCCAGCAGCCCGCCGCGCCCCAGCCCCCCGCGCGCCCGCCCGGCAGAGCGCTCCGGGCATCGTCTCCATCCCCGCCTGGAAGTCCTATCCCTGGCTCATGGCCGGCTTCAGCACCCGCCAGGGCGGCCAGACCACCGCCTACGCCGCCGGCGGCCCGCCGGAGCAGAACCTCGGCTACACGCCCGAGGATGACCCCGCCACGGTCCTCGAAGCCCGCCGCCGCCTCGTCGCCGCCATCGCCAAATCCCGCAAAGCCTCGCCGCCCCCACCCCTCGTCACCATCCGCCAGTGCCACAGCGGCATCATCCGCCGCGTCGACGCCACCCCCGACGGCAAAGCCCTCCTGCGCGGCGACGCCCTCTTCACCCGCGACCCCCACCTCCTCCTCGGCATCCTCACCGCCGACTGCGTTCCCGTCCTCCTCGCCGACACCCGCACCCACGCCGTCGCCGCCTTCCACGCCGGCTGGCGCGGCACCCTCGCCCGCATCGTCGAGCGCGGCGTCGGCACCCTCCGCCGCGAATTCGGCTCCCGCCCGCAAGACCTCATCGCCGCCATCGGTCCCTCCATCGGCGCCTGCTGCTTCGCCATCGGCGAAGAGGTTCGCCACGACTTCGACAGCCAGTTCGCCTACGCCCCCACGCTCTTCTCCGAGGTCTACGACTCCAACCCCATCCGCGAAAAATACCCCCTGCTCTTTCTCACCGCCCGCGCCCCCGGCCACTCCCACCTCGGCCCCCAGCTCCACATGGACCTCTGGGAGGCGAACCGCCGCCAGCTCCTCGACGCCGGCCTCCAACCCTCCGCCATCACCGTCATCGGCCACTGCACCGCCTGCACCCGCCTCCCCGACGGCCGCCGCAAGTACTTCTCCCACCGCGCCGAACACGGCTTCACCGGCCGCATGCTCAGCCTCATCGGCACCACCGCCTAAATCTGTCGAATTGCTGACGAGCGTTCGCACGCCTTTTTGACTGCGTCGCCTGATCCTCCCGTCGGTCGATAACAAGATCTCATTCGCGACCGACGGAAGCGCCCAGCCGAAGGCCTCTGCCCGCAACGAAGTTGCCGCCCCACGCGTCGTGGGCCCGTCCGGCAGGACAAGCAGAACCCTACCCAGCCTTACACAGCTCCACCAGCAGCTCCTCGCGATGCTCCAGCGCATACCGATCCATCATCCTCAAACACCGCAGGTACGCCAACACACCCACCGCCGCGAACACCGCAAAGATCGGCACCAGCGCCCACATCGCTTGCAGCCAGAAGCACAGCCCGAACAAGCCCGCCGCCACGCCCGATGAACCCACCATCACGGCCATCGCCATCAGCCCGCTGGCCTGCGATGCCTGCCGCCGCATCATCCGCTGCGAATCGATGCGCTTCGCAGCGCTGATCGATCGCCGATTCCCGAAGATCATGTTCACCGCCAGCGTCCCCATCGCCCACAACACCGCCGCCAGCGTGGTCTGCAGCGAAGGCAGCCCCGCCATGTAGCTGATGATCACGAAGATCAGCGCGATCTCCACCATCGCCATCGCCACGCCCACCAGGTTCTTGGCCAGCAGAATATCCCGCATCCGCACCGGCGCCATGAAGTAAAGCTGCGCCCCCGTCGCCTCCATCCCCAGCGAGTTGTAGCTCAGCGGACAGATCGCCAGCAGCGTATACGCCACCGCCGCCGGAAACACCCACATCGAACTCGACCCCGCCCGCGACGCAAACTTGCTCGCAAAGATCAGCACCAGGAAGATCGGCATGATCAGCCCATAGAGAATCCCGGTATTCCGCCGGACGTACAGAATCTCCTTGCCCAGCACCGTCTCAATCACCGCCCAGACGCGCGCCCCACTCGCCACCTCGAACCCGCTCGTCCCCGGCGCCGCCGCAACCCGCACAGCCGCAACCCCCACCGCCGTACCCGCCGCCGTACCCGCCGCCTTCACCGGCCTCTGCGCCCTCCCGCTCGCCGCATCCGACAGGTTCTCCCCACGGAACTCCGTCCGCATCCGCAGAGCGAATACCACCAGGAACAGTCCGCCCCACAACGCTGCCGCCAGCGTATCGCCTGCATATCCCCCAATCGCCGCCTGCTTCGCCTGCACCAGCGAATGACCCGCCAGCTCCGGCGGCAGCGCCGCCAGCCACGGATGCGCCTGTTGATACACGTGGCTCACCCACGACACGCGCTGCGGCGAGAGGTCATAGGCATGCGTCGCGTGATGGTGGTTGTACGCCGGGTTGAACGTAAAGTTCGCCCACTGGATCCCCAGCGACCCCGCAAAGATCATCGCCGTAAACACCTCGCGCGCCCGCCGCGTCGACAGCCAACGGTCCACCCACGCAAAGATCATCCGCGAGAACAGCACATTCGTCGCCGCGAACACCGCCATCGCCACCAGCGCGTACACCCACAGCCCCTGCGCCGCAATCCCGACCCCCACCGCCACCGCCAGCGACGTCAGCGTCACCGTCACGTTCGCCGGCGTCAGCAGCCCGAAGAAAAGCCGGATCTCCACATACGTCTTCACCTTCAGCGGAAACCGAATCAACTGCGTCGGATCGAACGTCGTCGCCGGCTGCCCCAGCTGAATATTCATCAGCTGGCACAGCACAAAGATCCCCCACAGCAGCCCCGCAATCCACGTCAGGTGCCCCTGCGCGACAAAAAAATACGCCGCCGCCCCCGCGCCCACCACAAAGAACAACACCATCCCCAGCAGCAGCGCCGACACCAGCACCGTCCCCACCATCTCCCCCGCCCCACCCTTCCGCCGCAGGCCGTTGCACAGGATCCGCCAGCGCAGCCAAGCAATCGCCGCAAACTGCGCCCGCGTCTTCTCCGCCGTCCACCTTCCCCGCTCTATCTCAGCCATCTCGCCTCCACCTCCGCATCATCAGCGCCCCCCACATCCCTCAGCTCCCGCCCCCCAACCGGGTGCCCCATGTCTCGATCCTGAGACGTGGGTGGGCGATCATCTTCCCCGCCTCCGCTCAAGACCTAGCTCAGCCACGTCAGCTCCTGCTCCGGACGCGCCTCCCCCGCCTCGCCCCCCACCACATTCAAAAAGATCTCCTCCAGCGTCAGCCGCCCCTGCGCATCGCTCTCCGCGCCCGGCGTCAGCTTCGCCTGCACGCCCTGTCGCAGCTCATCCAGCGATCCATTCGCCACAATGTGTCCGCGGTTGATGATCGCGATATGCGAGCACAGCCGCTCCACAATCTCCAGCACATGCGACGTCAGGAAGATCGTCGCCCCCCGCGCAATCATGCTCTGCAGCATCGTCTTCAGCGTGTTCGCCGCGATCGCATCCACGCCCTCGAACGGCTCATCCAGGAACAGCACCTTCGGCCCATGAATCACCGCCGCCGCCAGCGCCAGCTTCTTTCCCATGCCGTGAGAATAATCCGCAATCAATTTCTTCGACTGGTCCGCCAGCCCCATGAACTCCAGCAGCTCCGCCGACCGCACCTCCGCCGTCGCCTTCTCCAGCCCATACATCCTCCCCACAAACAGCAGGTACTCCCGCGCCGTCAGCTTGCCAAACAGCGCCATGCCCTCCGGCACCACGCCAATCAGCCGCTTCACCTCCACCGGGTTGTAAAACAGATCCTGCCCCAGGATCTGGATCGACCCCGCACTCGGCGCCAGCAACCCCGTCAGCATCTTGATCGTGGTCGATTTCCCCGCACCATTCGGCCCAAGAAATCCAAAAAACTGCCCAGGCTCTACCGCCAGGTCAATATGATCGACAGCGGTAAATCCGTCGAAGCTCCGTGTCAGCGCATGTGCCGCGATTGCAGGGGTCATGATTGCCGAGTGTACCAGTCACCCCCGCCGCCGATCACCACCCGCCGCCACGCCCTCACCTTCTCCTCCACCCTCCACCCTCTATCCTCTACACTCTGTCCTGGAGGTTCCTCCCATGCCTGCCCACCCCATCGTCGGTCTTCACCACGTCACCGCCATCGCCTCCGACCCCCAGGCCACCCTCGACTTCTACACCCAGGTCCTCGGCCTCCGCTTCGTCAAGCGCACCGTCAACTTCGACGACCCCGGCACCTACCACTTCTACTTCGGCGACGACGCCGGCTCTCCCGGCACCATCCTCACCTTCTTCCCCTGGCCCCGCGTCGGCCGCGGCACCGCCGGCGCCGGCGAAGTCACCCACACCGCCTTCAGCATCCCGTCCGCACTCCCTCGCCTTCTGGGAGCAGCGCCTGGTCGACAAGCACATCCCCTTCGACCGCAGCCCCCGCCGCTTCGACGAAGAGCTCCTCACCCTCTCCGACCCCGCCGGCATGCAGATCGAACTCGTCGCCCACGCCGCCGCCTCCACCGCCCGCGCTCCCCGCTTCTCCGACGTCCCCGCCGCCCACGCCATCCGCGGCTTCCACGGCGTCACCATGCTGCAGCTCGATGCCACCGAGACGGCCCGCACCCTCGCCTTCATGGGCTTCCAGCCCACCGCCTCCGAGGGCAATCGCCTCCGCTTCGCCTCGCCCGCCGACCCATCCGCCCTCGGCAACGCCATCGATATCCTCGTCGATCCAGCCGCCAACTTCGGCCGCTCCGGCGCCGGCTCCGTCCACCACATCGCCTTCCGCGCCGCCAACGACGCCTCCCAGCTGGAATGGCGCGCCGAGATCACCCAGCACCTCCCCGCCACCGAAGTCCTCGACCGCGAGTACTTCCACTCCATCTACTTCCGCGAACCCGGCGGCGTCCTCTTCGAGCTCGCCACCGACAATCCCGGCTTCGCCGTCGACGAGTCCCCCGAGTCCCTCGGCGAACGCCTCTGCCTTCCCCCCTGGCTCGAGTCCCGCCGCTCCGAGCTCGAGCAGCGCCTTCCCCCCATCACCCTCCACAAGAGCAGTCCCGACGGCGCCACCACCCTCGATCCCCAAGCCGCCGACCCCCACGCCAACGGCGAGCTCTACCGCGCCGGCGCCCAGCTCGAACACGCCAGGGGAGCCGTCATCCTCCTGCACGGCCGCGGCGGCCCCGCCCGCGACATCCTCACCCTCTCCCGCGCGCTCGCTCCCGCCAACCTTCCCATCGCCTTTCTCGCCCCGCAGGCCGCCGGCTTCGCCTGGTACCCCAACTCCTTCCTCGCCGACCGCGACCTCAACCAGCCCTTCCTGGACTCCGCCCTCGCCCGTGTCCAGTCCGTCATCGATCTCGCCCTCGCCGCCGGCATCCCCCTGGACCACATCGTCCTCGCCGGCTTCTCGCAAGGCGCCTGCCTGGCTACCGAGTTCGTCGCCACCCACCCCGCCCGCTACGCCGGCCTCATCGCCTGGACCGGCGGCCTCATCGGCCCTCCCGGCTCCCACCTCTCCGGCCAGGACCCAGCCAACGCCGGCCGTCTCGCCGGCACCCCCGCCCTCTTCGCCAGCAGCGACCCCGACGCCTGGGTTCCCTGGCCCCGCGTCGAAGAGTCCGCCAGCATCTTCACCACGATGGGCGCGCACGTCACCCTCCGCCGCTACCCCGACAAGCCCCACTCGGTCAGCGGCGAAGAGATCGAACTAGGCCGCAAGCTCATCGAACAAGCCTTCGCCCCCCTCCCCACCACAAGTAACGAAGGCAAGTAGACCCCTGCCCCTGCCCCTGCCCCTGCCCTTGCCCTTGCTTCTGCCCTTGCCGTTGCCGTTGCCCTTGCTGTTGCCCGCTTTACGCCGTCATCCTGAGCGCAGCGAAGGACCCCTGTAGTTGCCCTTGCCCTTGCCCTTGCCCTTGCCTTTCTTTCTGTCATTCCCCTTGGGAATCTGCTTCTGCCGTTGCCGTTGCCGTTGCCGTTGCCGTTGCCGTTGCTGTTGCCCGTTTTACGCCGTCATCCTGAGCGCAGCGAAGGACCCCTGTAGTTGCTGTCGCCGTTGCGGTTGCCATCCCGCCACGCGAAGCCTCCCGCCGTCCGCGCAGGACCGCAGGACCCCAGGACCCCTGTCAAGCCCCCAACCCGCCCGGAAACCGCCAAAACCCCTATCCCCATTGGCGATTTATATTTCCCAAACCTGGCATAGCCACCCCCACCCACCCGCTACAATAGAAGTAGACCCAAAACCCAATGCAGCGCATTCCCCCAGACGGTGGTACGTGCGCTCTAACTCCTGTCCATAGAGCAGGTTAGCCGGAGATTTCCACCGTCCCAGAGGGGGTACTCCGCTGCTTAACCCGCATGAATGCAATACTTTACGCTGGATTTCCCCGCCCAAGGGGGGGGGGTACTTTTCGCGTTAACTGGCATGTTTTGAACCGCTTACGAGAGAAAAACGATCGAGAGGGGGGAGGGGGGAGGCCCTACCGCAGCAGCTCCGCGAAGATCGTCCCACCCTGGTCCGCCCGGCTCACCGTTCGCCGAAACACGCTGAACAGCTCGCGTCCCACGCCGTACTGCATCGCCGACAGATCCGCGGCCACCGGCTCCCGCGCCTCCCACGCGGCCGCCTCCACCAGCGCCGTCAGCTCGCCCGTGTTCGAATCGATCCGCACGCGGTCTCCGTTCCGCAGCCGCGCAATCGGCCCACCCTCCGCCGCCTCCGGCGTCAGGTGAATCGCCGCCAGCACCTCGCCCGACGCGCCCGATAGCCGGCCATCGGTCACCAGCGCGACCCTGAACCCCGCGCTCTGCACGGCCTGCAGCGGTGGCATCAGCTTATGCAGCTCCGGCATGCCGTTCGCCCGCGGCCCCTGGAACCGCACCACCACAATCACGTCGCGGTTCAGCTCGCCAGCCTTGTACGCCGTCTGCATCTCCTCCTGGCTATGGAAGATCAGCACCTCTCCCTCGATCCCATGCAGATCCGGCGCAATCGCCGACGTCTTCACGATCGCCTTGCCCAGGTTTCCATGCAGCACACAAAGCCCTCCGCGCACATCGAAAGGAGCACTCACGGGCCGCACCACCTGTTCGTCCTCGCTCACCGTCGACCCAATCCGCCACGCAGCCTCTTTCGCCTCGCTCAGGAACGCGACCTCGGTATAGCGTTGCAGCCCAGGCCCCGCAACGGTCTGCACATCCTCGTGCACCAGGCCCGCGTCCAGCAGCTCGCCGATCAGGAAGCCCATGCCGCCGGCCGCATGGAACTGGTTCACATCCGCCTTCCCATTCGGATACACCCGCACCAGCAGCGGCACAACATTTGCGAGATCCTCAAAGTCGCTCCACTCCAACTGAATCCCCGCCGCCGCGGCCATCGCAATCAGGTGAATCGTATGATTGGTCGAGCCGCCCGTCGCCAGCAGACCCACGATCCCATTGACAAACACGCGCTCCTCCAGCAGCTGTCCCACCGGCAGGTACTCTTTGCCCAGCGCCGTCATCGCCAGCGCGCGCCGCACGCCCGCCCGCGTCAGCGCATCGCGCAGCGGCGTATTCGCATTCACAAACGACGAGCCGGGCAGATGCAGCCCCATGATCTCCATCATCATCTGGTTCGTATTCGCGGTCCCGTAGAACGTGCATGTCCCCGGCCCGTGATACGACTTCGACTCGACCTCGATCAGCTCCTCGACCGTGACCAGCCCCTTCTCGAACTCGCGCCGCAGGTGCTTCCGGTCGTCATTCGAGAAGCCGCTCGTCATCGGCCCGCTGGGCAGAAACACCGCCGGCAGATGCCCGAACGAGAGTGCCGCGATCACCAGCCCCGGCACAATCTTGTCGCAGATTCCCAGCATCACCACCGCGTCGAACATCTGGTGCGACAACGCCACCGCCGCCGACATCGCGATCACATCGCGCGAGAACAGCGACAGCTCCATCCCCGTCGCTCCCTGCGTAATCCCGTCGCACATCGCCGGCACCCCGCCCGCCACCTGCGCCACCCCGCCCGCCTCGCGCGCCGTCGCCCGGATGATCTCCGGAAACCGCTCGTACGGCTGGTGCGCCGACAGCATATCGTTGTAGGCCGTCACAATCGCGAGATTGCCCGCACTCCCCGAGCGCAGCATCGCCTTGTCCTCTGCGCCGCAGGCCGCAAACCCGTGCACCTGGTTCGCGCACCCCAGCCCCTGCCGCTTCGGCGTCACGCTCGCCGCCGCCGCCATCGCTTCCAGGTAGCGGCTGCGCGTCACCGTGCTGCGCTCGACGATACGGGTCGTCACCTCTTCCACGCGGGAGTTCATGGTGCTCACGCGTGGAATCCATCACGTCCGCAAGGGCGTGTCCAAACCAGAAGTTTTGAGTTAAACATGCCTAGATTGTAATCGCTTATCAGGCGAGACCCCACCGCGCAAATCCCCTGCCACGCGTGAGATAAGCGGCCCACGGTCCGAACCCTAGCCCGCCGCTGGCCGCTCGCGAAACTCCCGCACAATCGCCAGGTACTTCCGCGCCGTCTCCGTGACCACCTCCGGCTTGCCCGCCGCCATCGCCTGCGCGTCCACCAGGTCCGATCCCACGCCCAGCGCAAACGCGCCTGCCTCCAGAAACTCCCTCGCGGTAGCCAGCGTAACCCCGCCCGTCGGAATCATCTTGATCTGCGGCAGCGGCCCTTTCAGCGACACCAGGTAGTTCGCCCCGCCCATCGCTCCCGCAGGGAAGACCTTCACCACATCCGCGCCCGCCTCCCACGCCGTCACAATCTCCGTCGGCGTCAGCGCTCCCGGCAGCACCGCCACCGAATACCGGTGACACATCGCGATCATCTTCACGTTCAGCGCTGGACTCACCACAAACTTCGCCCCCGCCAGAATGCACGTCCGCGCCGTCTCCGCATCCAGCACCGTCCCCGCTCCCACCAGGATGTCGGGCCGATCCTTCACCAGCCGCTCGATCACTTTCACCGCTCCCGGCACCGTCATCGTCACCTCGAGCACCTTCACCCCGCCCGCGGCCACCGCCTCCGCCAACGCCAGAGCCTTCTCCACCGACTCCGCACGCAACACCGGTACCAATCCAGTCTCCTGCAAGCTCCTCAAAACCGCAGCCTTCTCCATAGCTCTCCCTTTGCAATCAACCTACCACTGCCAGCCCGCGGACGTCCGTGCGATTCGCCGCCACGCATACTACCCAACAACCGCCCCGCAGAACTGATACTCTTCGGCAAACACCCATTGGAGGACGACAGCATGGGAGGCTTGATCCCTTTAGGAGATGCATCGCGGCGTCGGATCCGCTATCCCATCGCCACGACCATCCTCATCGTTATCAACGCTCTGGTCTTCTTCCGCGAACTCCAGGGCGGCGACTCCTTCGTCTACAAGTGGGCCGCCATCCCCGTCAACATCCTCTCCGGCCACGCCATCCCCACCCTGCTCACCTCCATGTTCCTGCACGCCAGCTGGTCGCACATCCTCGGCAACATGATCTTCCTCTGGGCCTTCGGTCCTGCCATGGAAGACGCGATGAATCATTGGAGCTTTACCGCGTTCTATCTCCTGGGAGGCCTCGTCGCCATGCTCGCGCAGGTCGCCGCCACCCCCGGCTCTACGATCCCCAGCCTCGGCGCCAGCGGCGCCATCGCCGCCGTCATGGGAGCCTTCCTCGTCACCTATCCGCGCGACCGCATCCGCTCACTCTTCTTCTTCTTCCTCTTCATCCGGATCACCTACATTCCCGCCATCCTTCTCATCGGTATCTGGTTTCTCATCCAGCTACTCAACGTGGGCTCCGTCGCCTACGTCCAGCACGGGGGTGTCGCCTACATGGCGCACGTCAGCGGCTTCCTGTTCGGCGTGCTCACCGTCAGGCTCTTCCGCCGCGCGCAACCCACCTTCGCGGCACCTCCCAGCTGGCCCCGCGCCTAGCCGATCCCAAACCCCGCCTGGATCTGTTCCAGCGATCGCTGCTTGGTCTCCGGATAGATGAACAGCACCACGAAGAACTGCACCACCATCATCGCGGCGAAGAACACGAACGGCAGCGCATGGCTCCTCGATGCGATGTACGGAAACACCCCGGCAACGATCGCATTCATCACCCAGTGCGAGGATGAACCCACGCTCTGTCCCTTCGACCGCACCCGCGACGGAAAGACCTCCGCGATATACACCCAGATCACCGACCCTTGCGAGATCGCGAAGAACACGATGAACAACATGAAGCACCACATCAGAAGGCCCTGGTGCGAGTTCGTGAAGAACACCCACGCCACCCCTGAGAGCGCCACCACCATCCCCACAGAACCGATGAGCATCAGTGTCTTCCGCCCCAGCTTGTCAATCAGGCTCATCCCCAGGAACGTTGCCAGCAGGTTTACCAGACCCACACCCACTGTCTGCAGTGCCGCCGAGTTCGAGCTGAATCCCGCCGACGCGAAGATTGAGTTTGAGTAGTAGAGCAACGCGTTGATTCCCGCCAGCTGATTGAACATCCCGATCGTTACCGCCAGAAACAACGGCAGGGCATACTTCTTCTTGAAGAGCGGCTCGGCCTTGACCCCGCGCTCCAGGTGCACCGACTCGATGATCTCCTGCAGCTCTGCTTCCGAGTTTGGCGACCCCATCAGCCGCAATACCTCCAGTGCCTCGTCCGTCTGGTTCGTCGTCACCAGCCAGCGTGAACTCCGCGGGATACCATAGAGCATCACCAGGAAGATTGCGGACGGCACAATCGCTACACCAAACTCCCATCGCCACTGTGTCGCTCCCAGGTGCTGCGTCACAATAATGAAGTTCGACAGATACGCCAGCAGAATGCCAACGACGATGTTGATCTGGAACAGTCCCACCATGCGTCCACGCCACTTCGCCGGCGCCAGTTCCGCAATGTATACCGGGCCCAGTACGCTCGATCCACCAATTCCCAATCCGCCCACAAACCTGGCCACCATCAGTGCATCCCAGTTCCATGCGAATGCGCATCCCACTGCAGAGATCAGGTAGAGAAAAGCCATGATCCGCAATGCCTCGCGGCCGCCGATCTTCTGTCCCAGCACGCCCGAGGTCATTGCCCCGAGAATGGTCCCCGCAAGCCCAATCGAAACCGTCAACCCCAGCGTCCACGGCGTCAGGTGGAAGACGCGGGACAACTGCTCCGTCGTCCCGGCAATGACAGCCGTATCAAATCCAAACAACAAACCGCCCAACGCTCCAACTACAGTAGCCTTCGCAAGATACCGATTCAAAATCATCTCCCTGATAGAGCATCTACTTCTATTACCGTTGCAACTGCTTGTCTAACGTCTCATTCCAGTTCGTGTCGCGACTGCCTTGGTGATTCCCCTTGCAGTTGCCTGAACCCGAAGTTGGAAGCCAAATGCCCTTCGTGCCTGCGAGGTCGACCGCTCCCCCGCAATCGCCTTGACTCACTATCGCGATCCATCCGCGACTATAACAATATCCGGCCCCACCAACTCCGTATAGTAAAGCCTCTCTATGGTCCCTACCGGTCTCTATCCCCTCACGCCCCCCTCTCCCGACTCCTCGTAAGCAGCCGAACGCTTGTGCAGCCTGAATGTGGGCTAAAACGGTCATCGCGCAACACCAAGCCGGGCTGATGCGGCACAATATGTCCCGAAATGCACTCATTCGAACGTCAGGATCGTTGCGGTACAACGTATAAGAGGATCGCGAAATAGTGAGCGATACTGCCTCCCAAAACAAAGAGATGCCACACCGCATGGAAATACCGGCGCCCATCCATCGCAAAGAAGATGATTCCGGTTGTGTAGGATAAGCCTCCTGCAGTCAGCCATATAAGTCCACCCCAGCCAATGGCGTGAAGCAGCGGTCGAGCTGCAAAAACTACCACCCAGCCTTGCAGCAGGTACACCACGGTTGACATCACCGGAAGCCGGCCCAGCGCCAGGCTCTTGAACACCACCCCCGCAACCGCCAGCCCCCAAACAACAAAAAACAGCCCCCACCCCACCCTCCCGCGCATCGACACAAGTGTGAACGGGGTATAGGTGCCAGCAATTAATAGATAAATCGCAGAGTGATCAAGAACTTGGAAGACGTGTCGCGCCCGCGTTGCAACAAGCGAGTGGTAGAGTGTGGAGCACAAATATACAAGCACCAGGGTGGTGGCGAAGACGGAACAGCTTACGACGCTCCACACATCGCCTCTCGTTGATGCGGCTACAAGGTAAACTGCGCCTGCAAGTGCGAATGCTGCTCCGATCCCATGGGTGATTGTGTTGGCTAGGATCTCGCCGAGTTCACTTTCAACGTGCATGAGCCCATGATAGTGGTGATCCACGATTGTGGCGCAATGGAACAGATGGCTCGTTCTCGGAAGCTATGCGCGCCGGGCGCGCGCAACAGCAGGCGATAGATCTGCGTCGATCGCACGGAGAAGGAGAAGATGTTCCGGAAGAATGACAACTTAGAGTGAGAAACGTGTCGGATAATATGGGCGCCCGGGAAGTTGCTGTCCCTCAAGAATTGCTAAAATATCTAGAGTCTTCACATAATCAGGAGTTGGGTGCCGACATTGTGTAGATCTGCGACTTGATCATCCGGGGCAATTACCCGGGAAGATTTGTAGCTGAAAGAACGCACTCAGGATGTGATCGGCGCCCATACGGTTCGTCCTTAGGTTGTAGTCATGTGAGAAATCTCTCGCTCGTCATAGGTTCCATGTGTAAGGGAGATCGATGATTGGCCGGGTCTGGTTTCTAATAGAGCGAGAACTTCGAATTCATGAGAATGGTCCAATGAGACATCTCAATCAGAGAAAGTGGTAATTGCGATGGAAGAGTTCAGGCGCTTAGCTCGTTTGCCGGCGTACGTATTCAACGTAACTGGAGAAATGAAGGCAGCTGCACGCAAGCGCGGCGAGGACATTATTGACTTCGGTATGGGCAATCCGGATGGGGCCACGCCGAAATTCATTGTCGATAAGCTGATAGAGGCATCGCAAAGGACGACAACTCATCGTTACTCGCTTTCCAGAGGGATTCCTCGTCTACGGACGGCAATTTGCAACTGGTACAAGAAACGGTATGACGTGTCACTGGATCCAGAAACGGAGTCGATCGTTACGATTGGATCAAAGGAGGGGATCGCCCATTTATGTTTGGCGGTCCTTGACGATGAAGATACGGTAGCGGTACCGAATCCCAGCTATCCAATCCATATTTTTGGCCCGGTTATAGCGGGTTCCAAGATTCAAACGATCGCTATGGATGGTGTGGATCAAGAGGCACTATTCGACAAGCTTGCATATGAATTGCCTCGCATGGATCCGAGACCGAAGCTGCTCATATTGAATTTTCCTGCTAATCCTACGACCGCTTGCGTCGATCTATCTTTCTTTGAACGGCTAGTGCCCTTGTGCAGAGATCTGGGTATATACCTCGTTCATGATCTTGCATATGCGGACATTACATTCGACGGATACGTGGCGCCTAGCGTAATGCAGGTTCCCGGCGCGAAAGATATTGCTGTGGAGTTTTTTACACTTTCCAAAAGCTACAACATGCCAGGATGGAGAGTGGGCTTTATGGTCGGAAGTCCAAAGCTTGTTGCTGCGCTGGGAAGAATTAAGAGCTATTTCGACTACGGGATGTTTACCCCGATCCAAGTTGCATCCATTGCCGCGCTTGAGGGTCCGCAGGATTGTGTGTCGGAGATTCGAAACATCTACAAAAGCCGGCGGGATGTACTGGTGCAGGGTCTGAACAGGCTAGGATGGCCAGTGGAGTTGCCTCTGGCCACTATGTTCGTGTGGGCGCAAATTCCCGAACAATTCCGTCACCTGGGATCGATGGATTTTTCGAAAAAGCTGCTTATTGAATCTAAAGTCGCCGTGAGCCCCGGAATCGGGTTTGGCGAGCATGGTGATGCGCATGTGCGATTCTCGCTGATAGAAAACGAAGAGCGGACGCGACAGGCATTACGAGGCTTAAGGCAACTGTTCAAAACGTCTTGATAGATATTTCCGCAAATCGATCCCCTGCGAATCTTAGACACTAGACACCTAGGACGCTTGAAGAGTCCCAAACTTCTTGGCCAGAAGCATTGGGAAATGACGACCCCAACTTAAGCCGATCATGACAGGAGGTCCCCGTAGACTTCGACAATTCGTCTCATCATGGCGTCGGTAGTGAATTTCTCTTCAACCAAACGCCGTCCAGCCAAACCCATTGTTCTTGCTTGATGCGGATCGCTCACAAGTCGTCCGATGGCCGCGGATAGAGCGTCAGCATTTTCGGGAGGAACAAGGAAGCCACTTACCGCATCCAGTACGGCCTCAGCATTTCCACCAACATTGGTAGCCACGACAGGAAGAGCTGCAGCCATGGCTTCGATAATAGAATTCGAAAATCCCTCGCTGCGCGAAGGCAGTACAAATATATCTGCCTTCGCTAAATATTCAGGTAAATTGCTAACACCCCCGATAAAGTGAAAATTATCGGTTAGGCCAAGAGCCATAATAAGTTCCGTCAGTTCCGAAAAATATTCGGGCTCCAATATATCGCCAGCTATGCTGAATTGCACTTCGGGGTATAGATCTCTGATCTGAGCAGCTGCTCGGACGAATACGTCATGACCTTTCACTCGGCGGATATTGCCGACAGTCGTCACCAGGAGTTCCCCTGAAGGTTTTATCGGTCCAGGAGTTTCACGCCAATTGGAAGTGTCGATCCCATTGTAGATAGTGAACACCCGGCTAGGATCAACGCGATCCACCTCGATGCAGTGCTTTCCGACCTGATGCGAAACAGCAAGAACTGCGTCGGGTAGATCGGCTAGGATCCGATAGCCCAGGAAATGCTTATGGGTCCGAAGAATGCCCATGTCCCTGCGGCTCCAAATGAGCTTGGCCTTTGACATTGTCTTTGTTACTAGGCCAGCCCAAAGATCTGAACTCTCAAAGAAGGTCTGAACAAGCCTAATATGATGCTGCTTCAGGAAATCTCGAAATGCGAAGCTTGCGCGAAATGCATTAAAATCGTAAGCACGCTGTAAAGGAAGTAGATGGATCGGGCATCTCGCAAGTTTCAGCACAGAACTGTTGCGATGAATCGAAAATGTCAAGACCGATGCTTGATATCCATATCGAGGCAACAGTTCTGCAAGCTTGAGAACGACGCGTTCCCCGCCCCCAAGAATCTCTGGGAACTGGTCGATTACAAGTAACACATGAGGCACATCCGGATTATGTGCTTTACGCGAACCGCTATGTTCTGGCTCCAGGGTCGTGATCATAGTATATGAACTAAGTATGAACGAGCATCGATCTTGCCGAATTTGCAATTATTTCCAAGATGTCATCGAAAGGCCATAGGCGAGTCGACCGTCGCGGTAATATTGGACTGCATTGGATCGGTGGTTGATTCCTGCAGTGCGAGATGATTCGCTCTTATAGCCGCTCCAGCCAGGATCCAAAGCAAACCCGTGATCTCAATATAAGTCCACCTGTCTCCGAAGCAATTACTCACCATGCATGAACAAGTGGCCAGCAGCAGACCAAGGCCAAGCCCTTGATAAAGCGGATCGGCAGCCCGCTTGAATAATCGGTACGATAACGCGATTAATTGCTGCAATAGGAGCGCTGCCATAATCAGGCCGATCAGGCCGGTTTCTACCAAGACCTTTACATACCAGTTATGGGTGTCCTTCAAACTATCGACATGTTCACCGAGTTGGAAGGTCGCAAAGCCAGTTCCAACGATAGGACTGCTGAGAATCGATCGCTCTGCATTTTCCCACAGATCGACTCGCTCTTGGGCTGATGCCTCAAGCTGCCCATTTGAGTTCTCAGTCATGTTCACACGTTCGCGTACGGCAGTCGGCACAACGCTTTGCCATACCAAAAGAAATACCCCAAGCACTAAGAGGAGCTTCCGGTCCTTTAAGAGTCCGAGCACTAGGACTCCAAAGAGAATTGCAAGGTAACCTGCTCGAGAGAAAGTATATGTAGCTGCCAGCAGTGTTGTTGCGACAAGGAGATAGCATGCTAATTTGGTCTTCCTTTGCTTGATAAACTGGACCAAACCCCAGAAGAACATTGCGAACTGAACAAGAAACGCCGATGTCTGGTTGGATCCAAAAGCCAGCGGACCGCCTCCTCGCTTGTCCTCATCAAAATTTGTCCATGTCCTCGTCATGCTCTCGAGCAGGCTTGCCCTATCGATAAACAGAAGCGTGATCGCTGTCAGGATCACGACCATCTTTATTGCCTTTCGATCTTCAATGACCAAGCCGGCAGCAGCGAAAATTAGTGGAATGAGCATGTAGTCTTTCCACGTAACAAAGTTGATATCGGATAACCATAGTGGCGCCGGAGCATTGCCAAGCGCAGTTCCGATCCACATCGAGATATAGAGATAGACCCCAAAGATCAGCCAAATCCGATAAAGCTTTGACTTAGGCAACCGTTTGCCACGAATCACTGCACCCACGATAACGGAAATGACCAGGATAGTGAGGACGTTGGCGCCAAGGGGGAAATCAAGGAAATGATCCCTCATTGTGCGATACGGCAGAAAGGGAATCATGTAATAGAAGCCTAAGAGAGGTCTGCCGCTTAACGAAATAAGACACATGACCCAGAATCCTAGGTAAGCGACTATCGGAATATAGTGTCCTATGCCGGTTCCAAACATATGATCTCTATCGGTCTACAAGTAATTAACGGTGCTCGGCATTGTCGAGACTCCGACCACTACGTCCATACCTTATAGCGTGCCGCGACGAAGTTATAAAAGGCGATTGTTGCTGCTGTGTTTAGCATGACGAATGTGTGCGCGATCGCCACTGGTTTAAGCCTATTGGCAGATGGCTGGAGTGTCCCGACCCCAGCCGTGGCATAGAAAGCAATCTGCAGCCAAAAAATTATTCGATAGAAAGGCCCTGCTGCCAAGCATGAGCTCAAAAGCATAAGGACCAGCAATATTGGGACAGTAAGCCGGAGCAGCTTGTGGCTTATCAAGCGAAAGCGCAGCGGGTTGGCACCGGAGAGCAACCATGGGGCTAGCCTGAGCAGTTGATAATTGCCAGTGAGGGTTCGCACTTTGCGTGAGAATTCCTTGCTGGTCGTGCCGGAGAGTTGATCATAGGCTATGGCCGATGGCAGAAAGACAACGCGCTTTCCTGCTCGCACTACGTGCATGGGCAAGAATACATCGTCGAGGATGGTCCCACGAGGCATCTCTGCGTAAAGTTCGCGCCGCATTGCGTAAATCGCTCCCGTGACCCCCACGACCGAACCGCTGGAAGACTCGAGGTTCCTAATCGCCTTTTCAAGCTTCCAATAGACGCCGAGGCTCGCCGAGGTCCCGGTGTCGGAATCTGTGGTGAGCAACAATTCTCCACTTACGGCACCTACATCTGGGTCGACGAAGCACGAAACCAGTTCCGAGACGGCATCCAAGGCGACGTATTGTCTAGTGTCGAAAAAGACCAGGATCTCGCCTGTGGCACGTTTTACCGCTGCATTTACCGCGTAGGCTTTGCCATTTGCTTCATCGAGGATAACAGGCAGAACCGTAGATGAGTGATCACGAAGGATCGCTGATGTTCTATCGGTCGAGCCGTCGGAGGCAACTACAATTTGGAGAAGCTCTTTTGGATAGTCCATGAGGCGGAGATTCTCGAGCTTAGCTGGCAGGTGGGCCTCTTCATCATGGGCTGCGATAATGATTGATACCGAGGGTAGGATTGCCATTTTGAGAAGAGGACGATTTCTTAGCCTGGCCAGCAGCCACAGGAAAATTACATAGCCGAAATATGTATAAAACACGATTGCCAGGCAAGCCCAAAAAAGCAGCTTCATGATATGCCCCGATGGGATACCGGATAATCTGCGAGAGTGAATGCATGGGCCATGGATGATGAACTGTTTGCATTAAAATCGTGAATATTCGATTACATGCGATGCGTTCAGTGTCGCGAAACGAATACGCACGTTCTTGGTCAAGGTTACGACCCTCTCTGCGGCTCGGAAGGTGCTCAGAGGCCGGAATGTCAACCGCGTGTTTAGATCATACGGTATAGCGCTTATAGTCGGCGAGATGAGTTTTGTTGAGGCCCCAGGTGGCGGGGCGGATGTTGAGTCGAGCAGGAAGTGCGAAGATAAGCTTGAGCAATGGACTGCAGTATCTTGTACTTCGCGCATCGGGTATCCCTGCGATCCATTTCATTGGCTTTCTGTGTGCCGCGACGGATGAGTATCAGCATCCGACCTCGAAGTTGGCGTTCTTTGGGCAGATTCTGGTGATATTGCCGGTGTACGCGCTGTGGACATTTAAAGATGAACTCCGAAAGATGCGGGACAGTTGGCGAGAGACAGAGCCGTTGACCGAGCCCAATGTCTCTTTTGGGTGAATAGGTGTTTTGAGAGGTAGGATGTATCAGGCAGACGGGCGGAGTTCCTCTGTGCATCTCCGTATCGGCCACCAATAGCGGAAGCTGAAGCGGAATCCTCGGAGTCGCCTATACAACATGCTCGCGAACACCACGTAGCGGTGGAACGGAACAACCTTGCCGCATAATGGCCAACTCAGAAATGACTCGATCGCGAACGCCCAATATCGTTCATCTTTGCCTTCTCGCATGGCGCTGGCCAAGTTGAAATAGATCTTAGCCTCAATCTTTCGTTTCCATATGATCTTCCTTATTCCGGAAAGATCCTGCAATAGCAGTGTGTCTAACATCTGCAAGCGGCCACGAGCCATATTCACATGTCTTCTACTGAGGTTATTGTCCCCCTGTCGATAGAGAAGCAAGCTTTCGGGAACGTCGTGAAATGCTTTTGCTCCATACTGCCTTATGAGCCGGATCCAGAGATCCCAGTCTTCTGTTGGCAAAGAATGAAATCCCCCTAACTCCAACAGCGCCGAGCGGCGAATGATGCTGGTCGAAGGCAGGATAGGAGACCGATAACGAAGGGCGGGCCAAAGTTCAATCGCCGGAAATACACGGATTTCTTCGGTCGAGCCATCCGGGTGGAGGAAGCTGAAAGCGGAGTAGACAAGAACCAGATCGGGGTTTGCTTGTATGACGGCAGCCTGTTTGGCTAGTTTCTCAGAAGTCATTAGGTCATCACTATCCAAGAAAGCAATCCAGTCTCCAATTGCAGCGTGGATACCGGTATTGCGCGCGCCAGCAAGGCCTCGGTTTTCTTGCTTGATATACCGAATGCGCGGGACGTAGGACAGGGCGATCTCTTCGGTTCGATCGGTAGATCCGTCATTGACGACAATGACTTCTAAGGGCAGAGCCGTCTGTGCAAAGACGCTTTCCAGCGTTGCACAGAGGTAAAGCTCAGCGTTATATGCTGGAATTACGACGCTTATCTTAATCATTTTGGGGGTGTCTGTTGGAAGGCATATATGTTCCGGCTGTCGGGACGATCACAGGCCTGCCTGTGATCGGTTGCGTACACGGTCGACTAGAGGGGAATTGCATTTGATAATACCTTGTCATATGCTTCGACGGTCTTACGGGCGATGGCGTCCCATGATCGATCGCCAAAATTCATGTTCGTGATTTGTGATGCCAACTTCTTGCGAAGTTCAGGTTGCTTCGCCAGGCGCAAAAGTGCAGATGCGAATTGCGTCTTGTCGTTCGGATCGATCAAGAGCGCCGATTCCTCATGGATGAGTAATTCTCTGAAGACAGAAAGATCGCTTGCAAGAATTGCTTTGCCGAGCGCAAGCCCGGTGGCCAATGCTCCACTAGTCGTGACGGCTCGGTATGGATATACGACGACGTCGGCCGCTCTATAGAGGGTCACCAGCTCCTCGGTTGATATGAAACGGAATTGCAAGTTCACACGCTGCAGGCCATGCTTCAGTACATTTAGCCTCAATTGCTCCAGTACTTCAGGTGATCCCGTCCCAGCAATGACCAGGCAAGTATCTAATGTCTGATCCTCCACGATCCGCCAGGCGTCGAGTAGAAGATCCGCTCCTTTGTAAGGAAGCAGGATCCCCTGTAAAAGGAACAGGGTGCCACCCTCCCTTATTCCAAGGTCGCGCATGATTTCATGTGATCGAGGAGTGGAGAGGTCATAGAAGAATGGCCCGTGAGGGATGATGCTGATCTTTTCACCAAACACATCGAACTCACGATGAAGTCGCTCCGCAATATGGTCGGAATGACAAATGATCGCGTCTACCTCTCTATAGACGTTCAGAAACACTTTCTTGTAGCGTTCGCCCGTGTCATGCGGGAGCAGATCGTGCACGGTAAGGACGATCCTGACGCCTCTGCGTTGAAAAAATCGGACGAACCAAAGATCCATCGGTAGCCGCGATCGCAGCATGGGCAAAAACTGCACATGGATGATATCGGGCGGCGAAGCCATGAATCGAATCGTGAGGGCGCAAAGATTCAAGGTTGATTCAATCAATTTGAGTATTCTGCGCGGAAGCTTAGGAATACGATACTTACCAACAACATTCAATAAGCCGGGGTCAGGTAATAGCCCACGCGATCGGAAACAATCTGGGTCAAGATAGTAGTCAATGGATCCAACCGTGAGGTCGACGCCATGATGCAGTAGTGCCTTTGACAGGTATGCCGTGTAGTAGGGCACGATTGCCCAGAGGTCCATCATGAATACCCTTGGCTTGCGACTTGCCGGCGTCAAGAGGTTCTACCTGTGGCGACCTCTTCAATATTGCCGATGAGGTTGCTGTCATGAGCTTCCGCGGCATCATAGGCGCGAAGGTAGTCTGTCGCCATTCGTTCGGCAGAAAATTCCGATTCCATCAAACGTCTGGCCGCATTTCCCATCCGCACACGCTCGTCAGGACTTTGCATGATGCTGGTCAGGCTCGTTGCCAGAGAGTCGACCTCTTCTGGGGCAATAAGGATACCGTTTTGGCCGTCGTGGACGACCAGGGGGACGGCCCCCACGGGGGTCGCGATCCAGGGGAGGCCGGTGGCCATGCCTTCGAGGATGGCCATGGGAAGGCCCTCCTGGCGGGAGGAGGAGACCATCAGGTCGCAGGAGGCATAGACGGCCGGGCATGTCGGAGCGCTGGCCGAGGAGGTGGACGACGTCGCCAAGGGCGAGTTGGGCGATGAGGCGCTCGACCTCGGGGCGATAGGGTCCTTCGCCGACCATGAGGTATCGGGCGTCAGGGAGCTGGGCCGTGACCTGGGCGATGGCGCGGAGGAAGATGTCGGGGCCCTTGTCGTAGGTGAGGCGGCCGACCCAGCCGATGAGGAGGCCACCGGGGATCGCGAGGTGGCGGAGCGAGGGGGTGGCGTTGGTGAAGGGGCGGAGGTCGATGCCGTTGCGGATGAAGTGGACCCTGGAGGGATGGACGCCGGCGTCGAGGAGTTGGTGGCGGACGTCGTCGGAGACGGCGACGACGGCGTTGTAGCGGCGGAGGACGCGGCGGTCGAGGACGCCGTAGAGCCAGAGGAGGCGGTTGTCGTCGTACCAGGTGTGGCAGGTGGAGACGAGGGGCATCGTCGAGTGCGCATGGCGATGTAGGTGTAGACGTCGGCCTTGTAGCCGTGGGCGTGGATGATGTTGGCGCGGGTGCTGGCGGCGAGGGCTCGGATGGTTGCGGGAACGGAGCGGTCGAGCTGGCCGTTGCAGGGGATGAGGTGGGACTCGATGCCTTCGGCGAGGGCGCGTTCGTGGAGCTGGAGGTTGGGGTTGGCGGAGTTGGAGAAGATGCCGATGAGGCTGGTATGACCCTGCTCGGTTGAGGGTGCGGGAGAGGTTGAGGATGACGGCTTCGGCGCCGTACATTCCGCCGCTGGAGATGATGTGGAGGATCCTCATGGCAGCCTCGCGGTGGCCGGCTCGGTCTCGGGTGCAGGCTCGGCTTCCTGGCGGTTGAGGGCGGCCCACAGTCTGGCGTAGAGGCGATCGCCGAGGGTGCTCTTGAGGGTGGACTTCCACTTGTCCTGGCGCTCGAGGCGGGCGAGAGCGCCGCTGCGGGTGTCGAGGAGTTGGGTGAGGGTTTCGACGGTGGTGGTGTTGCGGAGGTTGAGGCGGCCGATGAGGAAGGGCAACGCCTGCGGGTTCGGCGTGGGGACCGAGGTGTAGACGTGCGTGTATCCAGCGGCCTTGCAGGCGGCGAGGACGCGCTGGTCGAAGCGGCCGCCGGGAAGGGACATGGTGGTGATGGGCGTGCCGAGCTTGTCTTCGAGGGTGAGGCGCGCGGTGTGGAGTTCGGTGTGGAGAGCGGCGTCGTCGCAGTGGGTGAGAAGCGTGTGCGACCAGCCGTGCGCGCCGATGCGCTGGCCGGCGTTGTGCAGGGCCCGGACCTGGCTCCAATCCATGTAGCCGGAGCGCGTTGCCATCCAGCCTGCGGTGAGGAAGAAGGTTGCGGTGAGGTTGCGGGCGGCGAGCGCGGGGAGGGCGATCTCGTGGTTGGAGACGTGGCCGTCGTCGAAGGTGATCTCGGGGAAGAGGGTGGCGTCGGGATGGGGTGCGGGCGTCGAGGAAGAAGTCGAGGTGCTGCTCGAAGGCGGAGCGCTGGATGACGTAGGAGTAGTTGCTGGGATCGCCGCGGAGCTCGTGGTAGAGGAAGAAGAGCCGGTTGGAGGATGCTGCCACGTGAGAACTCCCATCGTCGGCGCAGGTCGGGATTGCGACTGTTTGCCGATGGGTATGATTTTACGGGAGATGGGTTGGGAAGGGCGATTGCTGAGTTTCCCGGGGAAGTTTAACCGCAGCGCAAGTGCAGCGAGCCAGATGCAGATTCCCAGAGGGAATGACAGAAAGAAAGGCAAGGGCAAGAGCAACGTTGGGCGTCGTTCCTGGTGCGGAGAGGTTTTTGGGGCCGAGATGATTCGCGGCAATGCCATCGTTCAGTTCTATACTTCATGAGGATTCCGACGCAGGCGAAGGATTGCGGACATCTCGATGAAGCTGTGGCAGACGATTCGCGCGGACTTGTATCGGTATGGCGGCGCGGCGATGGGCGGGCGTGGCTGGCGGCGTATCTGCAGACGCCGGGGTTTCGGTACACGTTCTATCTGCGCAAGGTGGCGTACTACGGAGCGCAAAGGCGGACGTTCGGGATGCTGCCGTATCTCTATAACCGGCTGTGGTTGAATCACTATCGCTTTCGGTATGGATTTGAGATTTCGCCGACGACGGCGATTGGGCCGGGGTTTTACCTGGGCACTTTGGGGGGGTGGTGATCAGCCCCTTTGCGGTGCTGGGGTCGAACATTAACATTGCGCAGGGTGTGACGATTGGGGCGGCGAGCCGGGGGCGCGGAGGGGAGCTCCGACGCTGGGCGACCGGGTTTGGGTGGGGGCGAATGCGGTGATTGTGGGCCGGGTAACGATTGGCGACGATGTGCTGATTGGCCCGGGAGCGTATGTGAACTTCGATGTTCCGGAGAACTCGATTGTGATTGGAAATCCGGGGAAGATGGTGTCGCAGGCCGGGTCGGTGGGGTACATCAACCATGTGCTGGAGCCGGCGGAGCGGTGAGGCGGAGGGGTACCCCCCCCGGGGGTACTTACCTCGTAAAGTATTCATATCCGATAGGTTAGGTGTCTTGTATCGTTCAAAGTATTCCATTCAAATGGGTTGCTGGTAAAGTATTGCATCCATGTGGGTTAGATGCCACAAGATGGGGTCTCGCGGTTACCGGCTGAACGGATGTTTTGAGCTCTACTTCTATTGTAGCGAGTGGGAGGGGGGAACTATGCCAGGTTTTGAAAATATAAATCGCCAATGGTGACAGGGGGTTTGGCGGTTTTGAGGGGGTTGGAGGGCTTGACAGGTTCCGCTCCTGCTCGACGGGGTCCTGCGCGGACGGCGGGAGGCTTCGCGTGTGGGAGGGAGATCCGTCGGTGTTTTTCCGGGGGGGTGAATGGGTGGTTGAGGATCACGGCTATCCCAACGAAGGGCAGGGCTTCCAGCAGCGCGAGGATCGGTCCGGGCGGGAGCAGGGCGAGGTAGGGGAAGCGGGCGGGATCAACGGTGGCTGTAGTTGGTGAAGACGTAGTCTTTCGTCTTCACGCTGGTGTGGCAGGCGAAGCCGCACCGCTCTGCGCTTCACCCCAGGGAAACATTTTGCGTTGAAACGGTCTCGGTACGACGCCAGGCATCCCACATCTGTCGCACCTCATCCTTGAATAGCCAGACCGCGCAGATGGCGTACACCGGCAAGGTCGCGAGAATCTGGCCGAAGAACACCACCATCGACGCCGGATGCCAGTATCTGTCCGCGGCGGTGCATAGGATGCCGAACGGCACGGAACACAGCGTGATCTTTCCCCATCCTTCCCACAGGTAGGCTCTCACGGGTACATGGAACTCTCTCTGCACGAATCGCGGCCAGAAGATGAGGTGAATGATCGTAGCGGCGATGGAGGTTCCCCAGGCGACGCCGTAGAGGCCAATCTTCCGGGCCAGCAGAATACTCAGGCTGAAGTTGAGGGCTGCCTCGACGATCGCCCAATTCGCCACGGACTTGTGTTTTTCGATGCCGAACGCAATCTGTCCGGCGGTGGTATTGGCGACGCCGAAGAACTGACTGATCATCAGGATCTGCAGCACGGTTCCGGCGACATCGCCATACTTCGGGCCCATCCAGAGGTTGATAAACGTCTTGCCTCGAAAGAGGAGCACCAGGCTTACCGGCAACGCGAGTCCCAAGGTGGCCTGGGTGCCTTTCAGGAGCAATCGCTGGAGATCGGCGGATTTTCCTTTCGCATCGAGGTTGCTGGCCATGGGAACGAAGGTGGTTGCGACGGCGGAGACCACCTGCCGCGAATACGCGACGAGGCTGCCGCCAATGGAGTAGAAGGCGACCGCTCCCACCGAAACGACGGCTCCGACGACAAGGTTGTCGGTGTTGAAGACCACCTGCACGGCGATCACGATGATGAAGGTGGTAACGCTGTACGACCAGATCATCTTGAGCGTCTTGATATCGGGCCGGCCCAGCCCGACGCGGCAGGCGGGGAAGACCTTTCGCGCGGCGCCCCAGGTGGCGAGCCCGGCCAGCAAGGTAACGGTAAACTCCCAGTACGCAAGGGCGATGAGGCCACGGCCACTGTGGAGAATGAGGATGACGCCGGCGGTCTTCAGCGCCATTTGTGCCACGCTCACGCCGCTCAGAATGTCGAAGCGATGGATCGCACTGAGCACGGCCCCGAACACGCCCGAAGCCAGGGTAACGGCCACCGCCAAGGCGCACATCAGGACCGTAATCTGCGCCGGATGTCCCAGGCCATTCGGCACCTTGAAGAGGTGGGGAAAGACAAGGGCGAGGACGATACTGAGAAGCGTCGCTCCAGACGCGATGAGAATGCGGAACCAGAGGGCAGCGCCAATCGCCTTCTGCGCCTCTGTTTTGTTTCCCTGAGCGTCCGCCTTGGATACGTAGCGAATGACGGCGCTGCGCATCCCCATGTCCAAGAGGCCCAGATACGCCACCGTCGAGACGGCGAGAATCCAGACCCCGTACGCAACCGTCCCCAGACTGCGGATCACCAGCGGGGTCAGGAAGAACGGCACCACCATGCCCGCGGCCATGGCAATCCAGTTCATCGTTACGTTTAATGCAAAGCGTTTAGAGCCGGCCATGGGTATTGGGATCGCAGGTTCCAAGATACTATAGCGATGTCTTCTCAAGGTGATCGTTGAGCATCGCACAGCGGGGACTCGATGGGAGGACGAGACGGTCGTCTTTGTGGTGATCCTCGATCCGGCAAATGGAAAGTTCCCGAACGGAAGGAAGCAGGCAACGGCTTCCTTCAAGGCGTTCAGGATGCAGGACATTCCCTCGATCCCATGGCGATCACCGAACTTGTCTGCTGTTCTGCGGATCGTGGAGCGGGCTCGGTAGGCGGAGAGTCCATAGACGATGCCTGTCCTGGTTCGTTCTCCTGCGCCGGGTTGCTGCGCAGATCGATGGAGGCGACATTCTCATTCTTCATGGAGAACTCTCTGCCGGTGGCGACGTGGAAGCGGAAGAAGGGCAGGGACGAACCCTGGCCGGGAAAGAGCCAGTCGTGGAGCTCGACGACGATGAGGGGAAAACGGTCGATCGCCGAACAATCGCCCGCAAAAAGCGACTGCTCGGCACCTTCGATATCGATCTTGAGGAGGAAGGGGACGAACTGGTGCGCGGGCTTGGAGGCGAGCAGGGAGGCCACGGTTACCATCGCGATCTCGGGACCGCTGCCACTGGAAGCGGTGCGATAGCCCCAGGCTCCGCTGCCATCGTCCATCAGATGCGCAAGTCCGTCGGTAGCGTCGATTCCCGCGTTCCTGAGGTCGACATCCAAACCGGCGGTGTTGATCTGCAGCAGGGCAAAGTTGTCCTTGGCGGGTTCGACGGCAAGGATATGGGCCTGGGGATAGCGGGCAGAGAACCAGAGCACGCTGGCACCGATGTTGGCGCCACAATCGACAATGAGCGGCTGCTTTCCGGCGGCGATGATCTGTTGATAGCGGCGCTCCGTCAAGACGCCATGCTCGAACTTTGGCATGTCGTATTGTTCCTGATCGAAGCACTGGTAGATGACCTGTTTGTCTACCGAGGTGCGTCGATGGAGAATATTGAACTGCTTGCCGCGGCAGGTGACTTTGCAAACATCCTGATGCGGAGAGATATGCGGGTGCGCGATCCGGCGTCCGACGTGCAGGATTGGCTGTGCAGTCCGATAGGCAAGACGGCCCACCGCCATCGAATTCAAGGTATTTTGCAATTTTGTCTTGGAAACTCATGGTGAATCTACTGGAAATGACTTTACGCTGTGCAGGAAGCATACCATGTGTGGCCAAGCTGGTGCAGCTGCGTCGCCATGGGGGTTCCGGGCGCCAGCGGGGGACAGATCGGAGCCGTTTGAGGTGGAGGGGGATGCTGTGGAGAGCGAGGGAGGCTCCAGGCTGCGGAGCGCGCTGATGATCTTTCAGGGGCTGCCGTGGAAGGGATGTGGTGGGCACAGCAGGATTCGAACCTACGACTTCCACCGTGT
>CAVXKP010000008.1:0-221542 GCA_963762375.1 uncultured Acidobacteriaceae bacterium | reverse complement strand
TTTAGGAGATTCGAGAGACCAGATACGAGATTCGAACCCTGGCCTCTAGCATCTCGCCTCTCGCCTCTCAAATCTCGAATCTCGAAATCTCGAAATCTCTTACTTGCTGCTCGCCTTCGGACGCTTCGCGCCGTACTTGGAGCGGCTCTGCTTCCCGATTGGCCACGCCAACCGAATCCAGCGTTCCGCGCACCACGTGGTACCGGACACCCGGCAGATCCTTCACACGGCCACCGCGGATCAGCACAATCGAGTGCTCCTGCAGGTTGTGGCCAATGCCCGGGATATAGGTGGTGACCTCGATCCCGTTGGTCAAACGCACACGCGCAACCTTACGCAGCGCCGAGTTCGGCTTCTTGGGGGTCTGGGTGTACACGCGCGTGCACACGCCGCGACGCTGCGGCGAGCCCTGCAGCGCAGGCGATGCGGTCTTGTAGCGGGTCGGCGTCCGGCCCTGCTTGACGAGCTGATGAAACGTAGGCACTGTTACTACTCCTTGGCTTCCCTGGTCCTCCAGGGAAATCCCGAATCTCTTATTCGGGCTCTGCAGGGCAGCTCCTTCTGCTCTTCTTCCCGCTCCGCTGGGTTACCCAGCCCGGACGCACGGAAGGCGAAGCATGTCATCCTCTCCACTCGGGATTCCAGCAACGGAATCCTTCAGAGAAACACGCTTCGGCGAAGTTCTGAATCCTGCACGCGGCCGTACGACTGACTGCGCACTTCTACAACCAACTGCCAACCACTTCAAACGAAATAACAGTCGACGGTGGCCGAGGTGCATCCAGCAGGCTTGCGTTCCACCTGCCCGACGACTCAACTCCGTTTCGCTGTTCCGGCCCACATAGCCCATCCCCATGGGGTCCCGCCGTGGCACAGCGGGGAGGAGGGTGTCGCAGGCGCGATTAGATAGGCATTTACGCCAACCGCAGACTGACCGATCCGCCCTCAACGATCCTGGCGAACCCTGCAGTGAATCTCTTGTATCCAGTGGTACGCGGACCAAAGCCCGCCGAGCCTCTTCCTGACGGCACATTCCGGATACTCGCGGAACCTTCTAACTGTATCAAGTCCCCGCACCACCGTCAAGATTCCCGCCGGGTGGGTTGCTTTAGCAGCGTAAATTGCTGTTTCGCCACGCCCACCAATGCAGAAACGGGGAGCATGAAAATGTGCCCCGTTTCTGCGTGTAGGGTGAGGGTGGTGGGCCGCGAATTCGAGTCCGACTCTGCATATACAGAGCATGCCGGACTACCACGGAAGTAATTCAACTGTAAGGGGATAGGGACAATGTACCGGTAGGATTCACCTTTGCTACCACGGTAGGAATTGAGGCTAGCGGGAGGAAATTGGGAGGAAAGTCCCACCATGGTAGGAACTAAGTGGCAGGATTCTTCGGAATTGGCCGTTTTTTCGCTGTAAGGAATGCTTCAAATCGCCTTGTGACGCGGGAGTCTTCTGGCAGTGTGCCCCTCAACCACTCGTAAAACTCTGGCTTATGGATCTTGGCATTGGAAGATTCGTAGATACGCTTACTGGACGGTTCGCCCGCAGCGGCTTTGTATTCATTGAGGAGCTTGAGGCGACGCGCTGCGATGCTGCCAGTGTCCAACGCCTGAGTAAGGCCCCCTTCATCGGACGCGCGGGGATCGTCTGGTTCGCCGATCTGCGAATTCGCGTTTTGCGCGCTATCAGGTAGAAGTCTATTCAATATGCCAGCCTTGTCAGCGTTTGCACCCTCCCAAGCGGCGTCTCGCATTTCTCCCAGAGTGAGTCCGTGCCAACCTAGCCCGTTATATTGCTTTCCACGGAGAATGTCATACGTGGTCTGATCCATCGTCGCGACTGTGTTCATGACTCGTTCAACTACGCGCCCCGCTAACTTCGAAAACCAAAACTCCATCTCGGGCGCTTCGGGGTATTCACCGGCCTCTAATCTGAATAGTGCTCCCGCATATTGTCGAATCGTCCAGCGCAGGTGTTCTGGAAGTTTGGGCGGTTGCGGCGAGGGTGGGGTTGCGCCCATGAATGACAAAGGGCGCTCAACACGCATTTTAGAAAGATCGCTCCAGAAGCCTTTCTCAACCTCGTGGCACTTTTTCGCGATTTTCTCATAAGCGTATGGCCCCAGAGGGGGCCGATCCGTAGCATCCATGCGCACCGTGTCGGCTCTGATTTTGGAATCCACCAATTCTAGCCTGCGAGGGGTATGTTCAGCGGATATCCGACTGGTTGCGGTGTTGCGAAGCAAACTGAAAGGATTGAGGCAGGAGACTGTTTATGACCTGCAATTGTTCAACACCCCAAAAGAGAACCTACTGCTCGAATATCGCTCTCTATACAAGCTTACTTAACGGAAGCCCCGGCGGTTCTGCGCCGTCCGCGCAGGACCAAGGGCCAACGGCCCGACATATACCAGCCTAGGGCGTATCGACATATAGCTTGAGGTGTAGGCACGAACATGCGAGGGCGACGAGGGCTTTGAAGTTCTTCTTGAGTTTTTCGTAGCGTGTGGCGAAACGGCGGAAGTGCTTAAGCTTGGCGAAGCAACGCTCGATGCGATTGCGTTTGCGGTAGAGTTCTTTGTCGTAAGTGCGTTGTAGGGCGCGGCTGGACAGGGAGGGAACCACGGCCGCCGCACCCATGGTCTGGATATGAGCGAGGATGGCTTTGCTGTCGTAGCCTTTGTCGGCCAGTACCCAGTCGGCTTGGTGCTCGCCGAGCAGATCGATGGCCTGGGTACAGTCATTGCGCTCTCCGCCGGTGATGAGGAAGTCCACCGGCAGGCCCAGTTCGTTGGCCAGCAGGTGAACCTTGGTCGTCAGACCTCCTCGGGAGCGCCCCAGAGCCTTGTCGGAGCCCCTTTTTTGCGGCCCGTGGCCGCCTGCTGGTGAGCTCGTACGATGGTTGAATCGATCATCAGATACAAGTTTCTGCGATCCGCCACCAGGTCGCTGAAAATCTTGTCCCACACACCGCTCGCGGCCCAGCGTCCGAACCGCTTATGCACGCTCTTGTACTTGCCGTAGCGCTCGGGAAGGTCATGCCAGCGGGCACCGGAACGAAGCACCCAGAGCACACCGTTGACGAACCTGCGGTTATCCGCTGCCGTTCGGCCCACCGTGTCCGCACGTCCCGGCAACAAACCCTCGATCCGCCTCCACTGCGCATCGCTCAACTCATATCGACTTACGCCCATCCAAATAGAACAACAAATCAACCACAAAAGGCAAAGTCTATATGTCGATACGCCCTAGGGCGCAGCCCTAGGAATCGCCGGCATCCAAGCCCTCTTCCACTCTGCCGAAGGCCGGAGTGCAGCCGCAGGCGCAACGACCGAATTGCCTTCCTCCGCCCCCCGCACGCTGCCAAGCGCCCACCACGCAACGCCTCCCGCCGTCCGCGCAGGACCCGAAGGCCGGAGTGCAGCCGCAGGCGTAACGACAAAATTGCCTTCCTCCGCGCCCCTGCACGCCGCCAACCGCCCACCCCGCGAAGCCCCCCGCCGTCCGCACAGGACCCGAAGGCCGGAGTGCAGCCGCAGGCGCAACGACCAAATTGCCTTCCTCCGCCCCCGCACGCCGCCAACCGCCCACCCCGCAACGCCTCCCGCCGTCCGCGCAGGACCGCAGGACCGCAGGCCCCTGTCAAGCCCCCCAACCCCACCAAAACCGCCAAACCCCCTATCCCCATTGGCGATTTATATTTCCCAGACCTGGCATACCTACCCCCACCCACACGCTACAATAGAAGTAGCCCCCAAACACCCGCCGGACCTTCGCAGTTCCCCACCCATTCGGCGCAGTCAGACTGCCATAAGTCCGCCCCGAAACCGACTGCGCTCAAGACCTTAGGACCAAAAGTACCCCGGGGGGGAGGGGGGCACCCGGCTGCAGGACCTACCGCGAAAACATCGACGTCAGCTTGGTCAAATTCAACAGATCGCTCACCCGCGGCGACAGGTTCACCAGCTCCAGCGTGCAATACCCCTTGCTGATCGCCGACACCTTCAGCCCCACCAGCACGCCCAGCCCCGAGCTATCCACAAACGGCACATCCGCGCAGTCAATCAAAATGTGGCCGCCCTGCTCAATCAGCCCCTTCACCGCCGTATGCAGGCTCTCGCCCGTCGCGCTCGTCAGCCGGCCATGGCAGGTCACCGTAAACACGCGCCAGTCCTGTTCGTCCTTCGTCTCGTCCACGTCAAAGTGGAACGAAGCATCCGCTGCAGTCGCCATCAACACTCTCCCGATGCACCTTTAGCCCGATAGACGACAATACTAGCCGTCGCCTTTCCTGCCCTTCATGAATTTCTGATGATTCCGCCCCCCGAATCGTTCCACCGCCAGAAAGCCTCCAATACCCCGCATGCCTCCCACGCCCAACGCCCCCGACCCCTTCGCCAACGCCATCGCCAACGCCCTCCACACCAGCCACCAGCACCTCGCCCAAACCCACGGCCTCGCCCGCAAATATCCCGCCGACATCGCCCCCTTCGCCTGCCTCGCCGAGAACACCGCCGCCGCCCTCCGCGACCTCCACACCCTCATCGCCCCCAACGAAACCACCTACGTTCTCGGCGACGCACCACCCGCAACCGACACGCTCCTCTACCGCGGCGCCCTCCCCTGCCTCCAGATGGCCTTCCCCCTCTCCGCCAGCCTGCCCGCCATCGCCTCCGCCCTCCCCATCGTCCCGCTCACCTGCGCCGACGCGCCCGCCATGGTCGCCCTCACCGACGTCGCCTTCCCCGGCTTCTTCCGCCCCCGCACCTGCGTCATGGGCAGCTACTTCGGCATCTGGAACCCCGCAGACCCCGCTGCCCCCGCCCACCCCGGCCAGCTCCTCGCCATGGCCGGCGAGCGCCTCATCCTCCATCCCACCCGCGAGATCAGCGGCGTCTGCACCCATCCCGACCATCGCGGCCAGGGTCTCGCCGCCGCCCTCACCGCCCACGTCCTCCACCACCAGCGCAGCCTCCAGGCCCGCTCGGTCCTGCACGTCCTCGCCACCAACCACGCGGCCATCCGCATCTACCACCGCCTCGGCTTCCAAACCCTCCGCGAAGTCCACCTCCACCGCCTCAAGCGCCCCGCGTAACCCACACTCGCATCCGCCTTCGCCCTTGCCCCCGCCCTTGTTTGCTTCTCGCCGTCATCCTGAGCGAAGCGAAGGACCCCTGTAGTTGCCTTTGCCTTTGCCCTTGCCCTTGCCCTTGCCCTTGCCTTTGCCTTTGCCGTTCTTTCTGTCATTCCCTCCGGGAATCTGCTTCTGCCTCTCCCCTGCCCTTGCCTGTTTCTCGCCGTCATCCTGAGCACCGCGAAGCACCCCCGCCCTTGCCCCTCCCCTTGCTCCTCCCGTTGCTCGTTCTTACGTCGCGAAACTTGGCTCCCTTCGCGCCCTTTGCGTCAAAGCCGTTGCCTTTGCCCTTGCCGTTCCTTCCACCCTTCCCCCGGAGATCTTCTATCCACCAGCCCCACCCACCAAATTCCCCCTGGCAACGTCCAACACCGCAAGCGTATCCTTCCCCCCTGCAGGCACCACCGTTCGTGTTCCATCCCTGAAGCAACGTATGAACGAACCAGCATGAAGGAGCACCCCATGAACCGCGCCGCAACCCTTCTCCTCCTCGCCCTCCCCGCCGCCGCCCTCGCCCAAACCGCGACCTCCATCACCCTCCACACCGAGCAGCTCCCCGCCGACACGACCTCCAGCGCCTGCCCCATCGGCTTCACAGCCGATCCCGGCGTCGGTCCCGGCATGGTCATCGTCGTCAACGGAGACACCTCCGCCTCCCAGAAGCTCAAGCTCCAGCTCACCTATCGCACCGACCCCTACGCCCATCCCTCGAACATCACCGCCGCCCAGATCACCGTCCACGGCCTCACCGCCAAAGGCCGCATCTCCCCCGCCTCACCCAACCCCGACGACGCGACCATCGCCAGGCAAGTCGACCTCGCCCTCACCATCGCCCCCGGCCGCTCCGCCTCCACCGACATGCTCTTCCAGGGCTTCACCTCCGTCCGCTGGATCACCCTCGACTCCCTCACCTACGCCAACGGCACCACCTGGCACCCCGCCGCCCATAAATCCTGCCGCATCGTCCCCAACCGCTTCATGGACGTAGCCACCACCACCCACTAGCCCCCCAGCCACGAATTCAACTCCCGCCGTCCGCGCAGGACCGCAGGACCGCAGGACCGCAGATGATACGCTTTCAAACATGACATCTCCTGCACGACGCGCCCGTCTGCCGCTCCTCGCCGCCGCCTGTTCCCTCCTCCTCACCACCGCCCTCCTCGCCCAAACTCCCGCCAGGCCGGCCATGCCCGGCGGCGTCGCCATCTCCCCCGACGGCGCCACCGTCGCCTGGACCCTCCGCACCCACGACGGCGCCACCCTCCACCTCTCCCAGGTAGCCGACCCCTCCTCCACCCAGCTCATCCAGATTCCCAACGCCTCGCACTGCTCGGTCGACTCGCCCCTCTGGTCGCCCGACGGCGCCACCCTCGCCTTCCTCTCTGATTGCACCGGCGACGCCTCCAAGTCCAATCAAGACCAGATCTTCCTCTGGTCCAAGACCTCCGGCGCCGTCCAGCAACTCACCCACCTGGTTGGCGAGATTCAGCAGCCAGCCTTCTCGCCCGACGGCAAGTCCATCGCCTTCCTCTTCGTCGAGAACGCCACCCGCCACGCCGGAGCCCTCGACGCCATGCCCCCCTGGAACGGCGTCATCGGCGAAGACGGCGTAGAGATCCAGCGCGTCTATAGCGTCGACGCCTCCACCGGCGCCGGCCACTTCCTCACCCCCGCCAGGCTCCACGTCTTCGAGTTCACCTTCTCCCCCACCTCCCCCACCATCGCCTTCATCGCCGCCAACCCTCCCGGCGAAAACAACTGGTGGATCGCCAAGCTCTACGCCGAGCCCGTCTCCGGCGCTGAGCCCACCGTCGCCCCCACCGTCATCCTCGACCCCAACACCGTCGCCGGCCCGCTCCACGGCCTACAGATCGCCGTCCCCCGCTTCTCTCCTGACGGCAAGCGCCTCTCCCTCATCGGCGGCCTCATGTCCGACCAGGGCTCCACCGGCGGCGACGTCTGGGTCATCGACGCCGACGGCAAGCACCTCACCGACGCCACCCCCGCCATCGACGGCACGCCCACCTACGCCATCTGGACCCGCAACAACACCCTCGGCTTCATCGAAGACCGTCGCGGCCATCTCCTCGCCGTCGACTGGAACGCCGACAAGCACACCCTCCTCCCCAACGGCGAGCTCGACCTCGGCGAAGTCAACCTCTCCGGCGGCCCCATCAAGGACGCCGTCGCCTTCACCCCCGCCAACGGCGACACCCTCGCCTTCGTCAAATCCAGCTATAACGCCTCCCCCGAAGTCTGGACCGTCGACAGCCACGGCCAGCTCCACCAGCTCACCCACCTCAACGACGCCGTCCAGCACACCTACCCCAAGTTCGAATCCATCGAGTGGCAGAACGAGGGCTTCCACGTCCAGGGCTGGCTCACCTACCCCAAGAACTACGACCCCTCCAAGAAATATCCCCTCATCGTCGAAGTCCACGGCGGCCCCTCCGCCTCCGCCGGCCCTCGCCCCAGCACCATGTGGTCTGACCAGGGCTACTTCGTCCTCGCACCCAACCCCCGCGGCTCCTTCGGCCAGGGGGAGAAGTTCGTCCAGGCCAACCGCAAGGACTTCGGCTACGGCGACCTCCGCGACATCCTCAAGGGCATGGACACCGTCGAAGCCAAAGTCTCCATCGACAAGCATCGCGAAGGGCTCACCGGCTGGAGCTACGGCGGCTTCATGACCATGTTCGGCGTCACCCAAACCCATCGCTTCCGCGCCGCCATCGCCGGCGCCGGCCTCTCCGACTGGCTCTCCTACTACGGCGAAAACTCCATCGACCAGTGGATGACCCCCTTCTTCGGCGCCAGCGTCTATGACGATCCCGCCGTCTACGCCAAATCCTCCGCCATCAACTTCATCAAGAACGTCACCACCCCCACCCTCGTCATCGTCGGCGATCGCGACGGCGAGTGCCCCGCCCCTCAGTCCTTCGAGTTCTGGCACGCCCTGCGCGACCTCGGCGTCAAAACCCAGCTCGTCGTCTACCCCAACGAAGGCCACGGCTTCCGCAACCCCGAGCACATCCGCGACCGCGCCGAGCGCGAGATCCGCTGGTTTGCCGAAAACATGCCCGCCACCAGCAACTAACAACCAAGCAGCAACCAGCAACCAGCAAGCAGCAAACCCAGCGGCGGCCGCATCTCACACCCCCACGTGAGCCGGCCGCCGCACCCGTCTCCGCACCCCCACGCACTCCCCAATCCCTCATCCCTCATCCCTAATCCCTGTTTTTCTGTACTCCCTATTTGCTCGCCGCCCGTCCAACCCCTAAACTGGAGACTCGAAAGTTTCGAAGTTTACGGTAAGGCAGTTGACGGTATAACCGTTCAGCTTTCGTTCTGGTTGAACGGGGAGGTTCTTAGTGCGGTTGGTTTTTGGAAATAGAGCTCGGTTGGTTTTCGTGAATAATTCGCGTCGGTTCGTTGGTCTCGTAGCTCTTCTCTGCTTTGCGCTTCCCGTGGGTCTCTCCGTGGCTGGTTGCAGCAAGTCCAGCCCTGTCGTGTACTGCAACGCCGGTGATACCGGCCCGGTGGTCGGCCAGGTCGCCACCATCACGCTGTCGTCCACGCTCGCCACCACCGGTGAAAGCCTCAACTACGGCCAGATGGGTCAGGCACTCTCTGCCTCCGCCATCGATTGCAAAGGCAATGCCGTCTCCGTCAAGGCCTTCACCTACGCCAGCACCAGCAGCTTCGAGAACAACACCAACGGCGGCCCGGTCTTCGCCGACATCAATCCCACCACCGGCCAGGTCTGCGGCGGCCTCTGGAACCGTAACACCGGCGGCGGCATCGCCGACTACACCACCTGCCTCCCGCCCAGCCCCACCCCCACCCAATATCTCGCCTACGTCACCGCCTCGGCCGACGGCGCCACCAGCAACGCCATCCCCGTCTTCGTCCATCCCGTCGTCACCGGCGTCGTCCTCGGCCCGCAATCTACCTCGTGCGCTGCAGGCTCCGGCACCTCGTCCCGGTACCGACTGCTGCCCCAACGACACCGTCGGCACGCCCGTCCCCACCCCCGCCGGCTACATCTACGGCCAGAAATGTCTCTCCCAGAACCAGGTCGGTCAACTCGTAGCCCGCGTCTACGCCAACGGCGGCACCACCGGCGACGTCGCCGATAACATCACCTGCCAGGTCGGCCACTTGACCTTCGCCCCCCAGACCTCCGGCATCGTCTCCATCGACCAGAATGGCGCCGCCACCGCCGCCCAGCCCGGCTCCACCACCATCACCGCCACCATCTCCAACTCCTCCACCGCCACCAACGCCGGCTTCTTCTCCACCTGCCCTCCGGCTTCGATCACCCTCTTTGATCCCAGCTCCTCCTCCAACAGCATCAACGTCGCGGTCAACACCCTGCAGCCCCTCTCCGCCACCGTGCTCGATACCAACGGCAACGTCATCACCGGCCTCTCCCTCGAGTACAACTCCACCACCCCGCAGACCATTCCCGCGGCCGTGGGCTCCGTCACTCCCGCCTATCCGGGTTCCGCCAACATCACCGCCGTCTGCCTGCCGGGCACCTGCAACCCCTCCCCGGCCAATCAACTTGGCCTCTACGGCAACGGCAAAGCCCTCACCTCCAACCCCATCACGATCAATACCCCCGGCACCAGCAGCACGGTCGTCTACATGGGCAGCACCTCCTCCAACTACGTCTCCTTCCGCGACTACACCACCAACCAGACCAGCACCCTCATCAAGCTTCCCTACACACCCAACTCCATGGTCATGAACCAGGCTGGCACCGAGATCTACCTCGGCAGCCCCTACGGCCTCATGTCCATCGCCACCGCCAGCAACACCGTCTCGGCCGCCAACCAGCTCATCCCCGGGATCGTTCTCTCGGTCTCGCCGGACGGCAGCACCCTGGTCGTCACCGACCCCACCCGCCAGACCATCTCGCTGGTCTCCACCTCCACCAACGCCGTCACCACCAGCTACAACGGCGTCGGCACCAGCGCCTCCTGGTCGCCCGACACCCAGGCCGTCTATATCACCACCGGCACGCTCACAGCCGCGGCGACACCCGCCGCCCTCGCGACCCTCACGGCCACACCCACCGTCGAGCCGTCGTCCATCATCACCCCTTCGCCCATCGTCCTCACCCACTCCACCTACACCAACTGGCAGACCGCCACTGGCGATGAGGGGTATACGGATGCAACGGTCACCGTGCCCAGCATCGGAGCCTTCTTCGCCGGGTCTACCTCCAACTTCGGCACCGAAGCCCGCAGCTACTGCCCCGCCAGCACCGTCGTCACCACCTCCGGCACCACCACCATCTTCCCGCCCAACGTGAACAATCTGTACATTCCGCTGGTCGCCCAGGATCAAACAGCCTTCACCGACCAGATCGCTGCCACCACCGACGGCAAGCACATCCTCGGAGCCCACGCGGTCGCAGCCAACGGCGTCCCCACCGGGCCCGCCACCTTGAGCGATATCGATGTCACGCTCCCCCTGCCGCCGCTCACCAGCCCCACCGCCGGCCAGAACTACGGTTGCCCCATTCCCCCGGCGCCTCAGCCCGGCCTCACCCCCACCCCATACTTTGGCACCGCGCCCAACCCGCCCCAGACCCTGACCGGCATCAACGCCGCCAGCATCACCGGCGTCTGGCCCTCCAGCAACTCCCTGGCCTCCTTCGTCACCTACACCCTTCCCTCCACCGCCACCACCGGCGGCGGCCTCCTGCCGCTCTACCTCCCGCCCCTCACCACCAACGGGACCACCACCATCACCGGTACAGGTCCCGGAACCCTCCAGCTCCTGACCCTGGGCAACGGCGCAACCGCTGCTTCGGCCCCCGTCTCCGGTATCTTCAGCACGGATAACTACACCTTCTACGTCGGCACCGGCTCCCCCGATGGCACCGCGGTCGACAACGATGTCCATCTCATCACCATGACCTACCCCGCCACCGGCACCACCGCGCCGACGGCAACCGAGGTCCCCGGAAGCAACATCACTCCCGACCTCCCCATCTGCATCACCGCCACCGGCGGCGCCTGCACCACCAGCGGCACCGGCTACGCGCCCGTCAACCTGATCGCCCAGCACCCCAAGAAGACCACCACCTAACCCCTGGGTTCCAACCCAACGAAAAGGCCCTCGGCAATCGAGGGCCTTTTCCTTTGCCGCTGCAAAACCTGTCAACCCCCCAAAGCTCCCCGAAACCGCCAAACCCCTTGTCAACACTGGCGATTTATATTTCCCGAACCTGGCATAGTACCCCCATCCAACCAGCTACAATTAAAGAAGGAACCTCACCCAATCCCGCTCCCTACCCGGGCCGTCTGCCCCATGCTGGACGGATTCCTCATCTGGAGTGGGTATCGCGCAGCGAGCGACCGCCCCGTCCGCTCCCCAGGTAGTCACCGCCCCCCCGAAGCGTCCCGCCACCGGGCAAGGCGAACCCCAGGGATCGGAAGAGCAGAGCCGTACTCTCTGAATCGAGCACCGTACAGCAAGCACGGCAGCCGAATGCTGGCGGCACCTTGCCTGTAACCAATGACACAGCAACGACTTACACCACCAAAACAACCCCGCCACCCGAAAACCAGGGGGGGGGTACTTTGCCCCCTAAGCCGCCTGAATGGAATAGTTTACCGCCCTAAATACGAGAAACTCGCAGGTACTTTGCCATCTAACCGCATTGCTTTGAACCACTTACACCAAAAAAAGGCCCACAGGGGGGGGGGGAGGGGGGCCCCGGCGCGCCCCTACAGCTTCAACCGCGTCTCCAGCAGCTCGCGCCCGACAGCATCCAGCACCCCATTCAGAAAATGAATGCTCTCCGGCGCCGCATACCGCCGCGCAATCTCCAGCGTCTCGTTGATGATCACCGCCGCCGGCGTCTTCGGATAACCAAGCATCTCCGCCACCGCCGTCCGCAGCAGGTTCCGGTCCACCACCGGCATCCGCTCCAGCCGCCAGTTCTGCGCATGCTTCTGGATCAGCGCATCCACCTCATCCTCGCGCTGGGTCGCGAGACGATGCAAATCGTCCGCAAATCCGCGCGTCTCGTCATCCACATCCTCGCGCGAACCCCAGAACAGTGTCTCCACCTCTTCCGGCTTCTGCTTGCCAAGATCGCCCTGGAACAACATCTGCATCGCCAACTCGCGTGACTTCCGCCGCGTTCCCATCAGGACTTCACCTCAACCGCGCTGATCTTCTCCTGAATCGACGCCATCTCGATCGCCGCAATCGCCGCCTCGAAGCCCTTGTTTCCGGCCTTCAATCCCGCTCGATCCAGCGCCTGCTCCAGCGTCTCGCAGGTCAGCACGCCAAACGCATGTGGAACACCGGTCTCCTGCTGCGACTGCCCAATCCCCCGCGCAACCTCGTTGTAGATCGCCTCATAGTGCGCCGTCTCTCCGCGCAGCAGCACGCCCAGCGTGATAATGCCCGCATAGCGCTTCGTCTCCGCCAGCGTCCGCGCCGCCGACGGAATCTCCCACGCTCCCGGAACCCGCACAATCTCGATCGCCGACATCCTGCAGCCGCTGCGCGTCAGCGCGTCCAGCGATCCCTGCAGCAGCCGGTCCGTGATCACCGCATTCCACCGCGCCACCACGATGGCGAACCGCTTCCCCGCAGCCGACAGATCGCCTTCAAGCGCCACAGGCTTCCCATGCAGCGGGTTCTCCGACTCCCAGAACCCCACGCTCAACCCCGCACCCAGCTCCACCGTAAACAGCCGCGAGTTCCAGTGCGTCAGCTCCGGCTCCGACAGCTTGGTCGCAACGTCCTCACTCCGCTCGTAGCCCACAATCCAGCTCTTGACCGCCGCATGCACAGCGTCCAGCTGCGTTACCTCGACCAGCAGCGCCGGAACCGCCGGAACGCGTCCCGTCACCAGCTCCAGGTTGCCCACCGGAGCAAGGAAGGCCGCACCTTTGCCCGTCCCGTCCTCCCAGCCTTTGCCCTGCTCAAACCCCAGCGCCTGGAACAGCTCTCCCAGCCGCGCAAACCCATCCTCCGAGGCGACCTGCGCCACGATTGTCAGTCCCTTAACCATCCCTAAATTGTATCGTTAGCAAGCACCTACCGTGAGCGCGCACCGCCCGCAGCTTACTGCACCTTCTTCCGCGTCACCGCAGGCTCAGCCCGCAGGCTCCCCGTCGGACGCGTCCCCAGGATCCGAGCCGACGAAGGATTGGCAGGCTGCAGCTGCGTCACGATCATCGCCGTCGCCGGCTCGTCGCCCAGGCACGTGTAGCTATGAATGGTCGAGGAGTCGAAGTACACCGAATCGCCCGCCCGCAGCTCATGCATCAACTCGCCGTGCTGGATCCCGAGACTGCCCCGGATCACGTACAGGAACTCCACCCCCGCATGCTGGTGGAAGTTGTTATCCGGCCCCTTGCCCGGCTGGAACTCCGCAAGGTACGGGTCCAGCTGCCGATCCGGAACCAGGTAGCCCAGGCTCTCGAAGTAGTACCGCGGATCCTCCGCTCCAGACTGCGGCAAACGCACCCGCTCCGCCGCCCGATGGATGCGGAACAGCGTCATCGGCACCGGGCTGAAGAAGTAGCTCAGGTCCTTGCTGAAGACCATGGCAATGCGTGCCAGGTTGCGCAGCGTCGGCACCACCCGGCCCGTCTCCAGCTGCGACAGGAAGCTCGACGAGAGCCCCGTATGCCGCCCCAGCTCCGCCAGCCCCAGCGACGACTTCTGCCGCAGCGCCCGGATGCGCAGCCCGATCCGCTTCTCCGCTATCAGCGACTCGACCGCATCCCCTCCCACCTGGACATCCGCGTGTTCCACCACCGGCGCAGGCACATCCTTTTCATCGGGAAGAAGGGCGCCGTCAGCGATGGGAGGAATTGCCTGGGGGGAAGGTTTACCTGCGTCGATCTTGTCTCGCATAGCGATCACCGTGGATCAGTCGATAGCTTTCCTGTGTCAGATTGTGTGCCTAAACTCAGTCGATGTATATAACGGCCACGAGGATGCCTTGCGTGAGTGGCAGGCTCATCGGGTTCACTGGATCTTTCCGCTCCCCAGGTCGTAGACCACGATGCCCAGGTCGTTCAGCTTACTAATCGTGACCTCCATGTTCCGGCGGACCGCGGGCTCCGCTGAGCGTGGCGTCTTGTTCGCCTCTTCAATGGCGACAACCCGGCCGTAAGGCCAGGAAGAGCGCGGAATCGAGCTCATCGCGTCTCCCAGGGAAGCCGGGCTAATATTGAGCTCCTGGCGCCGCGCATTGACCGGACGGAACATGCCGCCGACGCCAATCGGTGTGGTGTTCGCATCCGCCAGCAGCACGTGCAGCTCCAACATGCTGGGCTGAATCGTGAGAACAGGATTCTGCCAGCTGTCAAAGTTGTGTACCGTCATGAACGTGCTCTTCGTCGGCGGAGGAATCTGATCCAGCTGCTCCCGCTCCGTCTCGACCTCCGCCCGGGCCTGCTGAGCCGAGACCGGTGAGGAATGGCCGTGACACCCGGAAAGGAGGAGGACAAGCACGGGAAGGATGGCGAATCTGCGCATAGTCAACACGGAAACAGAATACCAAGCGCGCCACAGCCTTTTGGAGCAAAAACAAAGCGACGGAGCCATGGAGGCTCCGTCGCCGAACCGTGCTGTTTAGTGGTGTCCACCGTGGCCGCCACCGCCATGGAAGCCGC
Source organism: uncultured Acidobacteriaceae bacterium (assembly GCA_963762375.1). Lineage (GTDB taxonomy): Bacteria > Acidobacteriota > Terriglobia > Terriglobales > Acidobacteriaceae > Granulicella. The sequence continues at coordinate 206,750 of CAVXKP010000008.1, read as the reverse complement.
CGCCGCCATGACCACCGCCACCGTGATAGCCGCCGCCACCATGATAGCCACCGCCACCGTGATAACCACCGCCCGGACGACCGTGGAATCCGTCACCACCGTGATAGCCGCCGTGACGCCCGTAGATATCGCCGCGGTAGTAGCCACCACGACCGCCGTAGAAGCGATGACCGCCCCAGCCATGCCCATAGCCCCAATAGGCCCAGGGACCCACACCCAGGAAGATGCCGTTATAAAAGTAGCCCGGGCCGTAGTACCCGTAGGGTGCGCAGGCATAGGGAGGATAGTCATAGTAGCCCCATGAGCAGGCAGGCGGAGGACCGCCAATCGCTACGCCAATCTGGGGACCGCCGATGGCCACACCGACCCTTACCTGCGCGCTAGCCGTTGTTGGCGCGAGCGCCAGACCAGTCAGCAACGCGGTTGCACATAACATCCATTTAAATCCACGCATATCGAACCTCTCTTACAGTAGCTGCAGCTGTTATTGATGCAGTGAACCGCACAATGAACTAACCGAATCAATGTTTCAAGCCTGCCGTCAACGAACCGGCCGTGTCAACTTGGATGCACCTCGCATAACCAAGTTTGCACTGTTCCATTCGACACGCATGCCTTCGAAAAGTTGCGCGGGCACATTCTTCGAGACATACCCCTATCAATCGCCTGCACTAAGCAACGCGGCGAAGCTGGTAGGCTTCGCCGCGTTGCGTTTCAATGCACCCGAGTGTTGCGAGGTGCGCTCTCTAGCGATGTCCGCCGCCGTGTCCGCCACCGCCAGCATGGCCACCGCCACCGCCCTGAGCGCGTCCACCGCCACCTTGGGCATGGCCACCACCGGCTCTGGCATGGCCTCCACCATATCCGCCGCCACGGGCGTAACCACCGCCGCCGCGGGCAGAGCCTCCACTGCGGGCATAGCCACCGCCGCCGCGGACGCCCATATAGCGGCCTCCGCCACCGCCTGAGAAGCGATGACCGCCCCACCCGTGCCCATAGCCCCAGTTAGCCCATGGGCCAATGCCGAGGAAGATGCCGTTGTAGAAGTAGCCTGGACCGTAGTAACCATAAGGCGCGCAGGAATAAGGCGCATAGCCGTAATAGCCATACGAACAAGAGGGCGGAGCATCAACGTTGATGCCAATACCGATTTGTGCCTCAGCCGTCGGTGTGACGGCGAGCGACACGAGTGCCAGGGATGTGAGCAGCGTGGCCGCACACAAGTAGGACTTAAGTCCGCGCATTTGGAACCTCTCTTACGGTGGCTGCGGTTCCTATAGATGCATGGGTTAGCGCGGTGTCCCGTGATCGCTCACATCAAATTGACCATGGCGTTCTGCTAAATAGGATGACGAATCGCAGGATAGGTTGTACGGAACAAAGATTGCGGCGCAGAATCCCGCAGGCTGCGCGGCAATCGAAACAGCTATCCTCGAGGGATGAGATTTGTTTTGGCCCTGATTTGCTGCCTGTCTGCTTGCTCGCTTCGATCAGCAGGGGCACAACAGACCCCCAACGCGCCCGTGCCGATGGAAACACCGATCCTGGCCGATGGGCTCGCCACGCGGACGTTGAGCGGTCTCATCACGGATGTCGAGGGAGCGTTGGTACCCGGCGCCAAGATCACGCTACTGGAGAGCAGCGCGACCAAATCGAGGAGCACCATAGCGGACGCTCATGGGCACTTCAGCTTTAGCAACGTGGCCTCGGGACCTTACACCCTGACCGTGACGGCCGAGGGTATGGAACCGGCGACACTGCAAGGAACCCTCAATCCGGATGAGTCTGTGGAATTGCCGCCGATTGCCCTGAGGGTGGCCACTGCAAGTGATCAGATCGAGGTCTCATCGCTGACCCAGCGGGAGATCGCTGAGGTGCAGATCAAGCAGGAGGAGAAGCAGCGGCTGGTTGGATTGGTGCCGAACTTCTACGTGACCTACAACTGGAAGGCTGCGCCCTTGACGCCGAAGCAGAAGTACAAGCTGGCCGTGCGCTCCATTGTGGATCCCGCGACGTTCGTCATCGTCGGCGGCTTTGCAGCGATTGAGCAGGCGACCAACGAGTTCAGCGGCTACGGCCAGGGATGGGAGGGCTATGGCAAACGTTACGGTGCGGGGCTCGCGGACACGAGCATCGGCGGCATGCTGGGCGGAGCAGTTTTCCCGGTCCTGTTTCACCAGGACCCGCGCTATTTCTACAAAGGGACAGGGACCGTCTGGCAGCGGACACGGTATGCCATCTCTACGGCTGTGATTGCACGCGGCGATAACGGCAAGTGGCAGCCGGCCTACGCGGGCTTACTCGGAGATTTCTCCTCGGGGGCGATTTCAAACCTGTACTACCCAGCCAGCAATCGGAATGGTGCGGGCTTGACCATTGAGAACGGCTTCCTGGCCGTGGCATCGGATGCGGTGGGCAACCTGTTGCAGGAGTTTGTCCTGAAGAAGATCAGCACCGGCGTCAAGAATCATCCCACGCTACATCCGTGAAGATGGGCTGGATGAGATGAGAGCAGAAGAAGTTGCGCCAAGGCTAGCGGCCTTGCCAGACAGCGCTGCGTTTGGCGAGAAAGGCAGCGATGCCCTCGTGCTTGTCATCGGTGGCACAGAGGCGGCCAAAGATCTCAGCCTCCGTGTGGAGAGCTTGAGGAAGCGACTGACCCTCTCCACGCTCAACCGCCTCGAGAACCCCTGCAATAGCCAGCGGGGCCATGGAGGCGATCACGTCCGCGAGCGCTCGGGCGCGCGGCAGGAGTTCAGCAGCCGGGACGACCTCGTCGACCAGACCAAGGCGCAGCGCCTCGGGAGCATCGACGATCTGCGCAGAGAGCATGAGACGCAACGCGGCGCTGCGGCCGATGAGGCGGGTCAGGCGCTGGGTCCCGCCGTAGCCTGGGATGAGGCCGAGCTTGACCTCGGGAAAGCCCAGGCGAGCCTTCTCGCTTGCGATTCGCAGCGTGCAGGCCAGGGCGAGCTCGCAGCCGCCGCCAAGGGCAACGCCGTTCATCGCGGCGATGACAGGCTTGCCATGGCGCTCGAGATGAGACGCGATAAGGGCGAAGACCTCCTGGCCACGCAGCGAGGCGGCAACGCCGGTCACAGCGTCCGTCCCGGCCAGGGCGCGAATGTCGGCGCCAGCGGCAAAGGCGCGATCCCCGCTGCCGGTCATCACGACAACCCGGACCGAGGGGGCAACCGCAAGGGCATGGAAGACGCGCTCAAGTTCGTCAAACATGATGCCGTTCAGTGCGTGAAGAACCTCCGGGCGATCCAGCGTGATTGTGGCAACCGGGCCGTCAACGATGCAGTGAAGGGTCGTGAGGGATGCAAGATCATTCATTGTGTTTCGATCCTTGGAGCAAGTTCATTCCATCCGCATGCCGCATAAGAAAACAAGCCGAAATATTGGCGTCGCTGCCAACGCTAACAGATAATCAATGCAAACCCATCCGCCGGTGCGGCAGATGGTAGATCGCACAACGATATTCATGGCTCGTGGTACTGATTCTAAGGATGTTTGTCGAGGTAGCGAGCTCTTAACAATGCGCTTCCCGGCAATCGAAACTTTTTTTGAGGTTCAACCATCCATAGATGTAAAGATTCCGTCGCAGCGATGCTGCGTCCAAAATCAATACTTTAAGACTTTTTCGATCGAAGAGGACAAGGAATGGCTCTGGAAGATAGCCGGGACACCCGACCGCACGGTGAGGATCTGGGCCAGTCGTTTGAAGCGCATAGTGGGAATGTTGGCTCGGCCTTTGAAGAGCGGAATGCATCGCCCGAGCTGCTCGTCGAGAAGAAGTCCCATGCTGCGCTCTGGGTCACCCTGATTGTGGTGGCACTGCTGGCGGTATTCCTGGTGTATTACTTCACCAAACCCAAGACAGGTGGGGACGCATCCGCAGGCGGGAGAGGCAGGGGGCAGAACGGTCCCGCGGCAATCACGGTGGGCAAGACGACGACTGGAAATATCAATGTCTATGTCGATGCGTTGGGAACCGTGACGCCGGTGGCCACCGTCACGCTCTACAGCCAGATCACCGGTGTGGTGGTGGCGGTACATTATCGCGAAGGTCAGATTGTGCGTAAGGGCGATCCGCTGGTCGACATTGATCCGCGACCCTATGAGGCCACGCTCACGCAGGCGGAAGGGCAATTGCTGCATGACCAGGGCGTTCTGAGCGAAGCGCAGATGGACTTGACTCGCTACCAGACGGCGTACGCGCGGAACGCAATCGCGAAGCAGATTCTGGACGACCAGGAAAAGGCAGTTATCCAGGATGAAGGCACCGTAAAAGCGGATCAGGGCACAGTGGATTATGACAAGGTGGAGTTGGGGTATTGCCACATAGTTTCGCCGATCAACGGGCGTGTTGGACTCCGCTTAGTGGACCCAGGGAACACCGTGTTTTCTGGCAGCAGCTCTACGCTGGTGGTGATTACTCAGTTGCAGCCGATCACGGTGGTCTTCAACGTCTCCGAGGATGATTTGCCGGCGGTGCAGGCGCAGTTGAAGGGCAACAAAGTGATGGAAGTCGATGCCTTCGATCGTGCCGACGAAAAGAGTATCGAGGCCGGCAAATTGACGTCGCTGGACAACGAGATTGACACCACGACCGGCACCGTAAAATTCCGTGCCACCTTCCAGAACAGGAATCTGGATCTATTCCCGAATCAATTCGTGAACGCACGCTTGCTGGAACGCACTCTGACCAATGCGACGCTGGCGCCAACCGCAGCGGTTCAATACAACGGTACGGCGGCATTCGTGTACATCTTGAACCCAAACAACACGGTAGGGGTACAGCCGGTGCAGGTGGTCACAGGGAACGACAAGGTGAGCGCTGTGACCGGTGTGGACACGGGCGTAACCGTCGCAACCAGCGGGTTCGACCGCCTTGAGAATGGCGCGCATGTGCAGGTGCATCAGAGCAAACCGAAGACCACCACTCCCAGGACGGGAATGGGCTCTTCCAGCGGCGGTAGCACAACCCCATGAGTCCTTCGCGCCCATTTATTCTCCGTCCGGTTGCGACGGCACTTCTGATGGCGGCAATCTTTCTCGCGGGTGGGGTTGCGTACTTTCAGTTGCCCGTCTCGGCGCTGCCTGAAGTGGACTATCCGACCATCCAAGTCGTGACATTCTATCCGGGAGCGAGTCCCGATGTCGTGGCATCGGCGGTAACGGCGCCCCTGGAACGGCAATTCGGCGAGGTAGCCGGATTGAGTCAGATGACATCCACCAGTTCGGGTGGATCGTCGATCATCGTGATGCAGTTCCAGCTCAGCCTGAACATTGACATTGCTGAGCAGGAAGTGCAGGCCGCAATCAACGCGGCGCAGAGCTACCTGCCCGCCGACCTGCCGGCACCACCCGTGTACAGCAAGTCGAATCCCGCCGATGCGCCGGTGCTGACGTTGGCACTCCAATCATCGACAATGCCGCTGTCGAAGGTAGAGGACCTTGCGGATACCCAACTTTCGCCGAAGATCTCACAGGTCTCGGGCGTGGGCCTGGTAAGTATCTCCGGCGGACAGAAGCCTGCGGTGCGCATCCAGGCAAACCCCACGGCGCTTGCCGCCTATGGGATCAACTTGGAAGATCTGCGCAATGCGCTGACGGCCAATAGCCTCGACGCAGCAAAGGGCAACTTCGACGGCCCTTCGCAGGATTTCACCATCAATTCCAACGACCAGTTGGAGAGCAGCGCTGATTACAAGAAGGTGGTGGTTGCCTATCGCAATGGCGCACCCGTCATGCTCACAGACGTCGCGCGCGTTGTCGACGGAGTAGAGAACAACAAGCTCGCCGCATGGAGCAATGAAACGCCGTCGGTGATTCTCAATATCCAGCGCCAGCCCGGAGCCAACACGATTCAGGTCGTCGACACCATCGAGAAGCTGCTGCCCCAGCTCGAATCCACCCTTCCGAAGTCAGTGCATGTGCAGATCATCACTGACCGCACGACGGACATACGAGCGTCGGTGAGTGACGTTGAGTTTGAGTTGTGCCTGGTCATCGGTCTGGTGATCATGATCATCTTTCTGTTCCTGCGAAGCCTGTGGGCAACGGTGATTCCCTTTGTAGCTATACCGCTGTCGCTGGTCGGCACGTTCGGCATCATGTATCTGGCGGGATACAGCCTCAACAACCTGACAATGATGGCCTTGACGATCTCCACGGGATTTGTTGTGGACGATGCGATCGTAATGATCGAAAACATCTCCCGCTATATCGAAGAAGGCATGGCCCCGATGGAAGCGGCACTGATCGGTGCCGAACAGATCGGATTCACGATTCTGTCGCTGACGGTGTCGTTGATCGCCGTGCTGATTCCGCTGCTGTTCATGGGCGATGTGGCGGGGCGGTTGTTCCGGCAGTTCGCGGTGACATTGGCGGTGACGATTGTGTTCTCAGCCGTGGTGTCGCTTAGCCTGACGCCGATGATGTCTGCCCGCATCCTGAAGCACACGCCGGATAGCCAGCAGGGATGGTTCTATCTGAAGTCGGAAAGGGTCTTCGAAGAAATCATCGCGTTCTATGGACGCACCCTGCGCTGGGTGCTGGGTTATCAGACGATCACGCTGCTGGTTGCGGTGGCAACCCTCATTCTGACGATCTTGCTCTACATCAACATTCCGAAGGGCTTCTTCCCGACCCAGGACACGGGCATCATCCAGGGCATCACGCAGGCCTCGCCATCGATATCGTTTGCGGAGATGGAACAGCGCCAACAAGAAATCTCCAAGGTACTGCTGGCAGATCCTGCGGTACAAGGCATCTCATCGTTCATCGGGGCCGACGGAACAAATACGACGCTCAACAGCGGTCGGATTGAGATCAACCTCAAGCCTCTGGAACAACGCAAGCTCTCGGCAACGGAGGTCATCGACCGCCTCTCGCCGAAGCTGGAGAAAATAGCCGGCATCAAGCTCTACATGCAGCCAGTCCAGGATCTGACCGTCGATGACATGGTGAGCCGAACGGAGTACCAGTACACGCTGGAAGATCCCAACCAGGCAGAGTTGAACTCGGTGGCAAAGCAGCTCGTTGCAAAGCTGAAAAAGCTGCCACAGCTGGCAGATGTGGTCACAGACCAACAACTGGGTGCCGCAGCCGAGGAGGTGCAGATCGATCGTGCCACCGCATCTCGTTTCGGGGTGACTCCGTCGACCATCGACAATACTCTGTATGACGCCTTCGGACAGCGTGAAATCAATACGATGTACACGCAGTTGAATCAGTACCACGTGATCCTGGAGACCGACCCGAACTTCCAGAAGGACCCACAGAAGTTGAATGACATCTACGTTCAGGCAACGACTACGGGCACAGTACCAGTAACACCGTCGAATACGGCCGGTTCGTCGTCAGGTGCAGGCGCGGCAACAACGGCTTCAAGCAAGTCGTTGCTGTCGTCGTCCGAGAACAGCGGCGTTTCCTCGGCGTCGGCCTCGACGTCCGCGTTATCATCCGGCAATACGACAACGACATCCGCTGCATCGGGTGTGAACTCAAGCTCCGCGCTCTCTTCGTCGTCAACCTCCGGGACGAACTCTACGGAGCTTTCGAGCACAAGTACAAGTACTGGAACTTCGTCCAGCGCTACAACCTCGCTGAGTGGAACGTCGCGGGGAACCTCATCGAACAGTTCATCCGGTGGCAGCGGCAGTTCGGGAAGCTCGAGTAGCAGTCCTTCCCTCTCCACACCCGTGCCGTTGAGTGCATTTACTCGCTTCATTCCGACGAGCGAATCGCTCTCCATCAATCACATGGGCCAGTTCCCTGCTGTGACGATCTCGTTCAATCTGAATACGGGATATTCGCTTGGACAGGCGCTCGACGCAATCAACACGGTCATCAAGGACGAAAATCTACCGGGCAGCGTGGTCTCTAACTACCAGGGCACGGCGGCAGCCTTTGAGGGATCACTCTCAAATGAAGGACTGCTGATTCTGGCCGCGCTCGTGACGGTGTATATCGTGCTCGGCGTGCTATATGAGAGTTTCATCCATCCCATTACCATTCTCTCGACCCTGCCGTCGGCAGGTGTTGGTGCGTTGCTGGCGCTGGAGTTGTTCCATCTTGACCTCGATATCGTCGCGATTATTGGCATCATTTTGCTGATCGGCATCGTCAAGAAGAACGGCATCATGATGGTGGATTTCGCCCTGGAAGCAGAACGCCACCATGGTCTCGACGCAACGGAAGCGATCTACCAGGCATCGCTGCTGCGTTTTCGCCCAATCTTGATGACGACGATGGCCGCACTGCTCAGTGGTATACCGCTGGCCTTCGGAAGCGGCATCGGATCCGAGTTGCGCAAGCCGCTTGGAGTCGCGATGGTGGGTGGCCTTTTGTTCAGCCAGGTGCTGACGCTGTACACCACGCCGGTAATCTATATCTTCTTCGACAACCTGGGCGGCTGGTTCTCTCGGCGCACGCGTAACGCTTCCCATAACGGCCATCAACCGAATGGCTCCCACGAGGCGGCGCAGTCATGAACCCCTCACGCGTCTTCATCGAGCGGCCAGTAGCCACGACGCTGCTGACGATCGCAGTGGCGATTGCGGGCATTATTGCGTTCGGGGTTCTCCCTGTCTCCCCCCTGCCGCAGGTGGATTTTCCAACGATCAGCGTCGCGGCTTCGCTCTCCGGCGCGAGCCCCGACATCATGGCGTCGTCAGTAGCGACACCCCTGGAGCGACAGTTCGCGCATATCGCCGGCGTCACCGAGATGACCTCGGCGAGTTCCCTGGGCAGCACAAGCGTTACGCTTCAGTTCGACCTGAACCGCGACATTAATGGAGCTGCGCGTGACGTAGAGGCAGGCATCAACGCGGCCCGCACCTATCTGCCTTCCAATCTTCCTCAAAATCCGACATATCGGCTAGTGAATCCTGCCGACTCACCGATCATGGTGATTGGACTGCAGTCGAACATCTACGATGTGCAGGATCTGTACGATGAAGCGTCAACGGTTCTGGAGCAGCGCGTCTCGCAGATCTACGGCGTGGGTTTTGTTCGAGCGGTCGGAGCGTCGCTGCCGGCGGTACGGGTTGAGCTCAATCCAACGCAACTGAACAGCTATGGGATCAGCCTGCCCGCAGTTCAGGCCGTGATCGCGGGGCAAAATGCAGATATTGCCAAGGGACAGTTGTCGAGCGGCAACACGACCGCCGACATTCTTACCAACGATCAGATCTCCAAAGCGGCCTTATATAAACCCCTGATCGTGGGCTATCACAATGGCGGAGCTGTGCGACTCGAAGATGTTGCCGATGTCATTGACTCGCAACAGTCGGTGCGGCAGGCAGGATATCTGAATGGCGGCACTTCGGTGAACCTGATCATTTACAGGCAGCCGGGAGCCAACATTATTACAACGGTCGACGCAATCAAAGCGGCGATTCCCTCACTGCAAGCTTCGATTCCTGCGGGCGAACATATCTTCACGATCCTGGACCGGACGCTGACCATCCGAGCCTCTGTGAACGATATTGAGATGACCTTGATCATCTCGGTCCTGCTGGTGATTCTCGTCGTCTTCCTATTCCTGCGCAATATCCCCGCAACCCTTGTGCCTGCAGTGGCCGTGCCAGTTTCGCTGATTGGAACCTGCGTGGTGATGTATCTATGCGGATTTTCGCTGGACAATTTATCGCTGATGGCTCTGGCGATTGCCAGCGGCTTCGTGGTGGACGACGCGATTGTGGTGATGGAGAACATTTCACGTCACGTGGAGGCCGGAATGACCCCGGTCCAGGCGGCGTTGCAGGGCTCTCAGGAGATTGGCTTCACCGTGTTCTCCATCAGCATCTCGCTGATTGCGGTGTTCATTCCGCTGCTGCTGATGGGTGGCATCATTGGACGACTGTTTCGCGAGTTTGCCATTACGCTCGCGACAGCGATCCTGGTCTCGATGGTCATCTCGCTGACGACCACACCCATGATGTGTTCGCGGCTGATGCGCGGAGAGCAGGAAGTTGAGCACGGTCGGATGTACAAGTGGAGCGAGGGCGTATTTAACACGGCGCTCAAAGGCTACCGGAGGTCGCTGACGTGGGTACTGGATCATCCGGCGCTGATGCTGCTAGTGTTCTTGGGGACCTTGGTGCTGAATGTCCATCTGATCCTGAAGGCGCCGACGGGATTCTTTCCCCAGCAGGATACGGGTGTAATTATGGGTGGAATGCAGGGCCCCCAGGACTCGTCGTTTTATGCAATGAACAAGGCGGTGCACGCGGCGAACGTAATCATCGCGCACGATCCGGGCGTGCAAAATGCGATGGCGTTTACAGGCGGCAACGGATCGACCAACGCTGGCTTTGCCTTCGTCGCGCTAAAGCCGTTGAGCCAGCGCAAGGACAGCGCGGCACAGATCATCAATCGGCTACGTCCGCAGTTGGCTAAGGTAGCGGGTGCTGCCACCTATCTGCAGGCAGTGCAGGACATTCGCATCGGTGGACGCAGCTCGAGCGCAATGTATCAATACACCCTAAGCGCAGAAACGACCCAGGATCTGCAGAAGTATGGGCCGGAGTTGCTCAGCCGGCTGCGTAAAGCACCGGGCTTCCAGGACGTGAATACGGATCAGCAGAATGATGGGCTGCAGGCGCTCTTGACCTATGATCGGCCAACGGCGGCGCGCCTGGACGTAACACCGCAGACCATCGACAACACGTTGTACGACGCATTCGGGCAGGCGGAAGTGTCGGTGATCGATACCGATCTGAACCAGTATTACGTGGTGATGGAGGTTGCGCCGAAGTACTGGCAGTCGCCTGAGGGCCTCAAGGATACGTACCTTATTCCGAACAGCGGTGGAGGAGCGATTCCGCTGGATGCGGTGATGCACTACGCGCCTTCGACGAGTCCGTTGGCGGTGAATCATACCGGGCTGTTCCCCTCGGTGACCGTGAGTTTTAATCTTGCACCGGGCGTGTCGCTAAGTCAGGCAACGAAAGAGATCAATGATATTCAGCAGAACATGGGCGTGCCAGATTCGGTGCACGGCGAATACGCGGGGACTTTGCAAGCGTATAAACAATCACTAGGCAGCGAGCCGTACCTGGTGCTTACGGCAGTGCTCGCGGTGTACATCGTGCTGGGCATCTTGTACGAGAGTCTGGTACATCCAATTACCATTCTTTCGACGCTGCCGTCAGCCAGCCTGGGCGCCATGCTGGCGCTTCGGCTCACGGGAACAGACCTCGACGTGATGTCGATCATCGGCATTATCCTGCTGATCGGAATCGTGAAAAAGAACGCGATCATGATGATCGACTTCGCGCTGAGTGCGGAACGCGTCGAGGGCAAAAATTCGCGTGACTCGATCTTTGAGGCATCGATGCTTCGCTTCCGCCCGATCCTCATGACGACGATGGCCGCCTTGTTCGGCGCCGTACCGCTGGCGCTGGGAACCGGTATGGGATCGGAATTGAGGCGACCTCTCGGCATCACGATCATCGGCGGCCTACTCGTAAGCCAGGTGCTGACCTTGTATACGACCCCAGTGATTTACCTGTTCATGGATAATTTGCGCCTGAAGATCCAGGGAGACAAGCGGGCACGACTATTCACCGCGACTCCGGCGGCGGCACAATGAAAGCAGGCCCAATGAAATCGGGAATGATGAAAAAGAATATGTCAGACGAAATAATCGCAAGCTCCGCGAAGATCGCGGAAGCGCGAAGCTTCGCGAGCGCCAGGAGCTTCGCGTGTGCGGCCTCCGTGGCGGCGATGCTCTTGAGTGGCTGCCGCGTCGGCCCCAAGTATGTGAAGCCGACTGCTCCGGCGGCACCGGAATTCAAAGAGTCGTCGCCCGCGGCGTATACAAATACTCCATCAGGAACCTGGCGGCCCGCACAACCCCAGGACGCCGCACTCAAGGGCAAGTGGTGGGAGGCCTTCAACGAGCCTGAATTGAATGCGCTGGAAGACCAACTGGATATTAATAATCAGAACATCGCGGAGTACTTCCAGAACTTCATGGCAGCCCGCGCGCTGGTGCGGGAGGCGAAGTCGCAGTTCTATCCGACACTGACGACCGATCCGTCCTACACACGACAACGGACGCCGGGCACACTGCGCAATGCCGTCGCGACGACCAGTACCAATGGCACGAGCGCCGTCGCGACGACCGGCGGCACCACCTCGACAAATATGTCGCTGCCGTTCGACGTGTCGTGGGAGCCCGATCTATGGGGCAAGATTCGAAATACGGTGCGCGAGTACCAGTATGCGGCCCAGGTAAGCGCTGCTGATCTTGAGAACGAGCGGTTAACCGAGCAGGCCGATCTTGCAGAGTACTACTTCGAGCTCCGGGGACAGGACGCACTGCAAGATTTGTACAACAAGACCGTCGAAGCGGATAAGAAGTCGCTGGAGCTCACCAAGTCGCTGTATGAGACCGGCATCGACAATGATGAGTCCGTCGCAGAGGCGGAGGTCACCCTTGAAGATGCGCAGGAGACGGCGACAGGCATTGCCACCAATCGCGCCATCTATGAGCATGCGATTGCGACGCTGATTGGCAAGGCTGCATCGAATTTTTCCATGCCGGTAAAACCGCTGACAACTCCTGTGCCCCTCGTACCTGTGGGTGTGCCCTCGCAATTATTGGAGCGGCGCCCCGATATCGCCGGCGCTGAGCGGACGATGGCGGAAGCGAATGCCCTCATCGGAGTAGAAACCGCGGCGTATTACCCGACCTTGAGCCTGACGGGAGCCGGTGGCTTGGAGTCGTCTGCGATCGGTTCGCTGTTCTCCGCCCCAGCCTTCTTTTGGTCGGCCGGCTCTTCAGCGTCCGAAACCATATTCGACGCCGGCCTGCGTAAAGCGACCGTCGCGCAATACACCGCAACCTATAACGCGGATGTTGCGACCTACCGGCAGACCGTCCTTACAGCCTTCCAACAGGTAGAGGATTATATTGCCACGCTGCGTGTGACATCAGAACAGGTCCAACAAGAAGATACCGCAGTGAAATCGGCCCAGCGATATGTCGATATTGCGACGTCACGCTATCAAACCGGTCTAGACCCCTATCTCGATGTCATCACCGCGCAAACTACGCTATTGGCCGATCAGCAAACACAGATCACTCTTCGTGTCACCGAGATGACCGCCGCAGTTGAATTGGTCCAGGCGCTAGGTGGAGGATGGAATACAACCAAGCTTCCGGCGGCCGACAAGGTGACGACCAATGGCGCGGTACAACAGGTCTCAACAACGCAATAGATGCCTGACTGATCTGCCCTGCGCACGGATCAGTCGAGACGAGCAGAAACTGAAAAGCGGCATCCTGATAACAGGATGCCGCTTTTGATTACATAGCCGTTATTGGAAATTCAGCTCACTGAGGAGCTTGGGATTCGGTTCGTCCACCGCCAGCAGGTTATGGCATGCCGCACAGTCATTCGTGATCGTCTTGCCATCCTTGGAGGTGTGGTTGCCGTCATGGCAGCGGAAGCAACCCGGAAAGTTATTGTGTCCGATGTTGTTCGGGTACGTACCCCAGGTAACCTTCATCTCCGGGAAGACGTTTTGTTTGTAGATGGTGGTGAGGGTCGTTGCGGCCTGTTCAATCAGGCCGTGCTGGCCGGCCCAAATCGCCGGGTATTGCGTGCGATAGAAGTCTTCCAAGCCGGACTTGATCTTGGTGGCGGCTTCTGCCTGCGAGCCGTACTTCGCCTGGATCAGCACCATGCCCTGCTTGTGGACGAATGGGAGTGACGCGTCGGGAGTGCCGTTGGCCATCGATTCATCCACCGCGTCTTCGGCCGTCTGGTAGGAGTGGGCAGCCTGGTTGTGGCAGTCCATGCAGTCCATGGTACGCTTGACACCTTTGATCGGGCCCTTCCAATCGGTGCTCATGTATTCGGTGGTGGTTCCATTGGGACCGGGGACATCGACGGAGATGATGGTCTGATTCTCGTTGTCCGTGGAGGTGTATTGGATGTTGGTGAGGTGATGACCGTGGATACCGCTAAGGTGCGAGAGCGAATCCACACCGCCCAGGTGTAGCACCAGCATGGTCTTGGTGGCGCTGTTCTTCTCATCGTCCCCGAAGGTGGTTTTGACCAGGAGCCGATCGCCGATGAAACGGTTAGGTGCATGGCACTCTTCACAGGTGGCGCGGGCGGGGCGAAGCTCGGAGAGTGGCGCGAGGATGGGGCGAGGGAAGGTATTGAAGGTTACGCCGACCAGCTGTTTCATGCCGGCCATCTTGGCGTGGATGTAGTTCGCGGCCCCGCTGCCGACGTGGCATTCTGTGCAGTCGACGTGGGAGTGCGGTGAGTGCTGGTAGGCGACCCACTGGGGTTGCATGGGGACGTGACAAGCTGCGCCGCAGAAGCCGGGGGTGTCCATGTAGGCAACACCGCGATAGCTGGCAACGCCCACGATTACAAAGTTGACGAAGGTCGCAATGATGACAAAGTTGAGCGCATGGCGAAACATGGGCTCATTGAAGTCAATGTCAGGATAGATGGAAGGCAGTTGGCCCTGGGCGAGCAGTTTGCGGCGTTGAATCACGATGCCGATGGGAATCAGGATGAGACCGAAGATGAAGAAGCCCGGCAGAAAGAGAAAGAGAATCAGGCCGATGTAGGGATTCGATGAGCCGCCATGCCCCAGAACGTCCACCATCCAGAAGCCGATGAGCACGAACGCGGATGCAGTAGCGATGGCGCCACCGATGAGGCTTAGGACGTTTTTCCCTAGAAAGAAGAACGGTTGAAGCCAATGTTTTCTGAAATTGCCGAATACGGACACGAAGGACGCCTCGTCGCTGAATTTTGTGCTGCCCGTCCCGGTTGCGTGATGGTTTCCACGATACCTGCCGGGCCAGGCTCCGGGAAATCATTCTTATTCCCGGAAATATGCGCTTACTGTCAATACGAGTAACAGAAGCCCGATAAGTACCGCTGTGAAGCCCGTCACTTTACTAAAGTTGACAAGCCATGTAGGAGGCTTGGTTGTGAGCTTCTGATTCAAGTCGCCGGTAGCGGCGAGCTTGTCGTACTCAGCTCCGTGCCGCTCCTTAAACTCTTCCTCCGACATGACTCCAGTGAAGATCGTGGTGTCCATGGGAAAGTTGTCGGGACGCAGATGCGAGTTGATGAAGTGTATAGAAAAAATGAAGGTCGTCGCGAGCAGGGCTTCTTCGCCGTGCACGATCTGGACGGCATTAAGCGCCCAGCCGGGCAGAAACTTCCCAAAGAAGGGACCAAACCACATGACGTAGCCGGAAAAGCCGATGATGAGCATTCCCCAGAAGACAGCCCAATAGTCGAACTTTTCCCAATAGGCATAGCGCCCAATCTCCGGCTTTGGGCCGCGGCCGAAGAACCAGCGGAAGTTGCCGATGATGTCCTGGAGGTCCTTGAGGTTAGGCACCATGGAACTCGGACCCCACAGAAGACCCTTCTCCTTGCGGAACAGAATACGAACGGCGATGTCTTTGACGTGGTAGAGGAACTCGAGCGAGAGCGTAACGGCGCAGAGTTTGTGGATGAATAGAATGGCCCCGAAGCCGCCAATGGCGAGGGCAAAGTGCTGTGCCCACGCGTTGGTGCTGAAGCGGATGGTGATGCCTGTCGCCGCCAGGCCCAGGAAGGTGGTGAGCATGATGGCGTGCATGTACCGTTGTGGCAGCGTGAAGCGCAGGAAAAAGCGCTCGCCCGGGGGATCTTGTGTTGTGGCTGCAGCCACTTCCGGTGCAAGCCTCGCGGTTTCTTCTGCAAGTACGGTCTGGTCGGGCATCAATTGTCTCCTCTTGCCGGCGGGCGTTTACGATCTCTCAACCAGAGAGCGGATCAGCCACAGCAAGCTGTGAATTAGGAAGAAGGACATCACGCTTCCGATGAGTAGCACCATCGACAGTCGAATGGCATACAGCAACGGCGATGTGTGCCGATTGTGCGGATTCGCGTGCGGCTCATACTTGACGAAGCCGGCATTGGCATTCTGGTGGCATCGTCCACAGGTTTTTACGAGGTTGGCTGCATTGACTGGAGAGCGCGGATCGGAAGCAGGCAGAATCTGGTGCTCTCCATGGCAGTCCGAGCAACGGGCTACCTCCACATAGCTGCCGAGGTTACTTACCTGAGAGTGGAAGGTATCGCGATAAGTGGATAGCTGGGCCTCGTGGCAGGAGCCGCACATGGGCGTGGATTGCGCCATGGTGGGCTGACCGATGGTGTGGGCGGTGTGACAGTCGGTGCATCCAGGGGCGTTCAGATTGCCGGCGGCGAGCGCGCTTCCGTGAACGCCGGTCAGGTATTGCGCGCGAATCCCTGCGTGGCATTTTCCGCAGGTCTCGGGTATCGCTGTCTTGTAGGTCGGACTTTGCGGGTTGGTGTGGCTCAGAACGTGGTGGGATCCGTGACAACTCTCGCAGTTTGCCGCCACCAGCAGGCCTTCCTGGCTGACAGCATATCCATGGATGGAATCCATGTATTGCGGATACACATTGGCAAGGTGGTGCTGCTTGGCCATCACTGCATCCCCATGACACTTACCGCACGTGGCCGGGATATTGAGGGGATAGACAGCTGATTTTGGATTGTCCTTGGGCAGAATCGCGTGCGCCGTTGCGTGACAACTGGTGCAGGGCTGGTCGGATGCATGTTCATGCACACTGCCGACAACCGCCGCTGCCTCGTCTGCATGGCAGGAGACACACTTCACTGCCTGTGGATGGTCGGGGTGGGGATACGCGGTGATGGAGGTATGGCAGGCGCTACAGTCGAGGCTGCCGTGCACGCTGGAGTGAAACGTTTCCGTATCAACGCCGGCAAGGTTTCCGGATGCGTCCCTCAGCGTGACGTCAGCATGGCAGGAGAGGCAGTCGGTTTGCGCATGCAGCGTCACGGCACAGGATGCGAGGAGAAGCCCCCCGCATCCTGCGATGAAGCTCTTCCAGCGGAGGATACCCATCGCGCTGGACGGATCTCTGCTACCCTGCCGCTCAGAGAACAGCAGAGACTCGTCGATCGCGATGAAGGAAGTGAAGAAACGAAACCGCCTCGTTCTCGATTTGTTGGTAGTGAAGAGCGAGAGGCTTCGGCCCGGGAGCAAGTTCTTCGTAGTGAGGGAGCCTGAGGAATGATTTGAGGGGTTATTTGCTTCTGACTCCGACCATCTCACATGATTCGTAATGCTGGAGAAGAGGGTTCTCGCCCATACTCTCCTGAGCTTACCCAACGGTGACATGACTTGCCTCTTTCACATCGTCACTACTGCAGCGTGCGAAGGTATTCCACGACTTCCTTGATCTGGGCATCGGTGAGTTTACCCCCATACGCTGGCATTTTGCCTTTGCCGGTCGTAACTGAAACGATCAGCGATGCGGTAGATGCCTTCTTTAACTCCGGCGAGTTGAAGGGCAACGCTTTCATGGTTTTGCCGGCCGCGGTCGGCTGCCCATCAGCACCGTGACACATCTGGCACTTTGCCTTGTAGGCTGCGGCGCCTGCACCTGGAGCAACTGCAGGAATAACAACAGACACGGCGAGAAGCGAAGTTGCTGCGATCATCAGGAGGAATTTCATGATTGCTCCTAATTATTTGTTTTCTGAAATGCGCGAGGACACAACAATGCTGTGGCCATCGCGCGCTCCATCGTAATGGATGCAATCACACGGCGCTGTCCAAGACAGAGCAACCTCCTCGAGGAAGCCAGCCCTGCGTTGACTCCTCACTTCTTCAGCGTCTTGATGTAGGCGACGACGTCTCTGATATCGGCGTCCGTAAGCTTGCCAGCGTAGGCCGGCATCTTGACGGGGCCGGTACTCACACCGTTTTTTGTAGCGGCGATCAGACTGGCATCCGATGCACCTGCCGTGAAGGCTGGAACTTTCATCCCCTTGTTGCCGCTCCCATCGGCGAGATGACACATCTGGCATTTCGCTTTGTAGATCGTTGCCCCGGATGCCTGCGCAAGCAGTGGCGCAGCCATTGATACAGCGACGAGTGAAGCTGCGACCGCTAATAGATTGAATTTCACCGTATACTCCTTCTATTTTTGCAATGTGCGTATATGGGCAACTACATCTTTGATCTCTGCGTCGGTGAGCTTGCCCGCATAGGCCGGCATCTTTCCTTTACCGTTCTTTGTTGCCGCGATGAGATCTACAGTTGACTCCTTGACAACAGCCGGGGAAAGGAAAGACGGAGCCTTCATGGCCCTTCCAGCGGGGGTCCCACCTCCTCCGTCCGCACCATGACACATCTGGCATTTGGAGGTATAAGTTGCCGCACCCGAGTTCTGCGCGATGGCCGGCAAAGTGAGAGCTGCGATGGCCGCAATCACGGTGAGTTTGAGTTGTTTATTCACTGTCTATCTCCTTTTACAGGTACATTTGCTTCTCGCTGATCTCAATCTCTAGAACTCATAGTGCATGGAAAGTGTTACGAGGTTAGCGTGGAAATTTCTAGGTGCGGTGAGGCCCGAGGAAGGTTCCGTCAGACCGGTGGGGTAGCCAGCTAGGGTCGACGAGTTGCAGGGGACAACGACCGAGGTCAGCGAGGTTGACGTGCTGCAAAGAGGAGCGCCGGAGGGGCCACCTTCACCATAGCCATAGTAGTCATAGTCAGCTTTCCAAACCCAGCCGGGATGTACAGTCCAAGCCACATGCACGTAGGGTGTTTGAAAGGCAGACTGCAGCGAACCATTCACTTGGCGCGCGTCGTTGAAAAACTGGTTTCCGCTGACCGCACTAATGCGATAGCCCAAGGAGGAACTGATGTGCTTGTTAGGCGAAAGATTTAGACCGACCGACGCGTACTGCGTGGGAGCATCCGCGAAGTCTTTTGTGGGACCCCAGGAGGAAAGGACAGTCGTCGATCCCCTGACGAAGACTCCCGGACAGATTGCAGGCGCACCGCCAGGCGTAAGGACGGCAGTGCCGGGCAATGTAGGGGTTGCGCCGTTAAGATAGCAGATATTTGTTGAGGTGTAGACATCACTGTAGGCGTAGCTGATATCGAGTCCATAGTGCTCACTGGGCGCGAGAACAACTCCGAGGCTTCCAACCCTGCTGTAATCGACATGCTGTAGAGGTCCGGCCAGTGCGTCGTGGACGGTAGGATCGGTGACAGACGTGATGTTGTTAGTGTTGTTATGACGTTCCAGATCATTGAACGCGCCGGAAACGGTTGCCCACGGCTTTGGCCGATAGAGAGTGCTGGCTTTGTAGTGCCGCGTCTGCCGTGCGCCTACGGGGGTGAAGGCGTTGTCAGCATAGAGTATTTCGACAGTCCCGTTCACATCCCAATGGTTGGTGGGACGCAGGGCGACGTTAACGATTCCGCCGTTTTCTTCGATGTTCACATTGGTGGTTGGAGATGTCAGCACTGAAGGGGTTCCAGCGTATGCAGAGACCTTTTGACCGATGAACTTCGTTCTGTAGCGGTACGTGAACGAAAACGTTGTACGGGACGTGGCATCCCAGGTTACAGATGCGTTATTGGTGGTTTCTCTTACACCAATGTAATTTGGAAGCGGTAGGCCGTTTGGAGCCTGGCCGACGATGGCGACTACGCCTGGTGTCAGCGGTCCGGCGTAATTGATTGTTTCGTTGTGAGCCGTCGCAGGCGTACTTGCGGAGACGCCAGAGAACGTCCCGGTACCAGGTATGCGGACATTCGAGAAGTCGAATTGGTCAGAGAAGGCGAATTTCTTTGTGACCTGCCAGGTCGCACCGAAATCTGCGCCCACGTTCTGACGTCTTGCTATCCCCGAACCCGTATAGGTTTCAGTGCGGATTACCCCATCCAGACCCTGGAAATTCTCTTGGTAACTGGGCATATTCAAGTTCGCTGCGGTGTACCGGAAGGCACCGTTCGCCGCGAGATTCCGGATGCTGCTGGTTTGGAAACGAAGTACTTCGCTCGGATAAATGATCCGTGTCGGTTGATAGCGTGTGTACTTTGAGATGACGCTACATGCAGGATCGACCACGGGCAGACGAGCGGTACCGGAAGCTGATGTGAGGACTACGCCGGCGGTAGCGATGCTATTCGCGTTACAGTCGGACGCAGGATACGGGGTCTGACTATCCCAATTACCGAGCGAAACAGGCGTACCGTCCGCCTCTTGCACAGTGTACTGATTGGGAGCGAGCGTGAAGTAGGAGTCATTCTTGTAATGAGTTACTTCTTCCTCAAACGTGAGGATGGTCTGCTGGAGAGGTTTCCAATCGATCGCGCCCAGGAAGTCGTCGGTGCTATTCCGCTCCATCTCCTGGAACAGCATGTCTGTTTTGGCTGTTTCGTAGGCTCCGGGGATGCGCCTAGGACCCTGGAAGATGTTCTGCGCATAACCGATACGGAAGGTCAGCTTAGATAGACGGAAGATGGTAAGGTTTGTATCGGTCATCCGGCGGACCGTATTGAACAACTCCGGGGACTGGTTGACCTGAGGCCAAACGTATTTTCCGAGGGCGCCCCCGGCGCCAATCGGTATGGTCTGTCCTCCCGGGATATTGGGGTTGCCGAAAAGATCGTAATCAAAATACTGGCGATTACGGCGGAACATGCCGGAAAACTCGTAAAGTTTTCCCTTGGAGAAGTCCATCTTGACGACATTGATCGGGTCGCCACCGAAGCCATTGCTGAATGCTGTCAGGCTATCCAGCAGCGGATGCTTCGAACCCGGCACAGCATGGAGCGTGAACGTTTGACCCAGCACGCGCGGTCCAGACCGGATGTTGACCAGGGTATCGTACATGGAGCCGCTGCCGGAGAGTCCCAGGATATGGCCGCCGAGATCCACAGTTTGATGGACCACGAAGCCGTCCTGCACGACTGGCTTGGCGGGCAGAGGAGCGTTGACGTTAGCTGCGGTTGCCGGAGCGTCCTGGGCACCCGCAAACCCTGTCATGAGCAGTATTGCGACTCCGATGGCCCCGGCGACCCGATGTGTCATTGTGCGCGTGGCGCGCTCTTTGGGCATCCGCGTATGGTTTTTCTTCATCATCTCAAGCCTCACTTGACGTAAACCTTGCTTCTCTAAGCCCTATATCGGGCGTGGTGCTGAATCTGGACCCAGCCGTCCTGCTGCTGCCGAACGGCAACATGTACCGTCGCTACTTCTTGAGGTAGGGATCCACGTTCGATCCGTGGATCATGACGTGGCAGTCGATACAAGGTGACAACTCTGCGGATCCCGATCCCATCCCATGGACGGTATCTGCTGCTACCGGACTATGGCATTGGTTGCACAGCTGATTGATGTTCGGCATGTTCAACAAGCGGGCGTTTTGAGATCCATGCGGGGTGTGGCAGGCGATGCAGCCTTCTCCCCGGACAGCAGCGTGTTCGTAGATAAACGGCCCACGCGTCTCCATGTGGCACTTGGTGCAGATCGCATTCTGATCCGCGGTCACCTTTAGGTTGTTGTTCTGGAACGTGCCATGGACGTTATGGCAGTCGCTGCAGCTCACCAGGCCTTCATTCACCTTGTGATGGAACGGCATCGCGAACGCCGGCTTGATGCTCGAGTGGCACTGGAAGCACAGATTCGGTTGCGCGGCGACCAGCAGCTTGGTCTCCGGCGCTGACTGATGAATGCTGTGGCAGCTCAGGCAATCCACACCCGCCTTCGCGTGCGGCGAGCGCAGGAAGTTCGGATGCGTATTTGCATGGCAGCCCAGGCAGGTCTTGTCCACTTCTCCGGGCGTCAGCTTGTCGAAGCGCACGATCTTGGTAACATCGCCTCCGCCATCTACATGCGCCTTGCCGGCTCCATGGCAGCTCTCGCAGGTCGCGCCGTTGCCGCCGTGCTGCAGTGCCAGCTTGGCATGCGGATTGTTCGCCAGCCCATCGGCCTTGTCCTGGTGGCAGGTCGCGCAGGTGTCGTTGCCGACATACTGGTCGTCGGTCTGCACCGTCGCCTTCGACGTCTGCAGCGTCTGTGTCCGCGTCTGCGCAGCCGCCATACCGGCGCCGCACGTGGTCAGCGCTCCGACCATCGCAACCAGAAGAAAATTCATTGTGATCCTGCGGGGCATTTGCCACATACCGTTACACCTCTGTTGGCGCGTTTTCGCGTGTTGCCTTCTGCTTGAGATCGGCCTTAACCTCAACACGTGCAAACATAGTCCCCGCCTCCCGATCTACCTGTGACTCTCATCACAGAGCTGCATGAAAAATGACTAATTTGTCAGGCAATCCCGAACTAGACTTTGCAACATCCATGTAATCTGCAACTTGCCTTGACAAGCAACAGTTAGAATGTGGGCGATATACGGACATATTGCGCGATCAACGAAATATGTGACGCGCATCACCGCGCAATGTTCAGGCTAGGCATTTTATGGGGATGCAGGTCATCGGTTCGGGCGATTTCGGCTGCGAGCTTCATGCCACCGCGGCCGATTGGGGAGAGTGATGGCAGAGCACACGGTATCGCAAACTCAGATCACAGTCCCTCACCCACCCGCAACCGCTGTATCGTCATCTACCCCAAATGTGACAGGAATGAGCCAAGGAAATCGCCGGGCTTACCGTGGAAGTTGGGCGGAGCAGAGCGTCGTCGCCAGGTTGGCGATAAACAACACCATGAACGCAACGAGGATGACTACGACGCCGCCAACGGTCAGCCTTTCCCATAGATCGGAACGATTGCCTGCGAGTAACTCCCTTTTCCCCGTCATCACGATGATCCTCAACTGCAACTCTATAGAGCCTGGTGGCAATTGCAGTGACCAAGATCACACCCTCACTTTTTGCCGATTCTGGGCGCATACGTTCACTGAGTGTTCAACGATTTCCCAAGTCTTTTCACAGAGAGAAGGTCTGCATGTCGTATCTTCACCCACACGCGCTCAATAGCTGCAAGAATTGTTCGGATCGTTCGCTGCGCATTCTATGTGACCTTTCCGGGCAAGCTCGGGAAGACTTTGAGGCCCTTGGTATGCAGATGAAGCTGCCGAAGCGATCCATCATCTTTCAGGAGGATGATATCTGCGATTCCGCGACAATCGTCTGCATGGGCCAGGTAAAGTTGTCCTGCACCTCGCGTGAAGGCAAGACGCACATCCTGAAGATTGCCGTTCCCGGAGATCTGCTGGGGCTCGGCGCTGCGATCTCCGGCACGCACTTCGAGGTAACCGCTGAGACGATCGAACCCTGCGTCGTCAAGAAGATTCGCCGCTCCGAACTTCTGGCCTTCCTTGAAAAGTATGGACAGGCGAGCATGCTCGCGGCGAAGGCATTATCCGAAGAGTACAAGTCGGCATTCTTCGACGCACGGCGCCTGGCGCTGTCGGGATCCACGGCGGGCAGGCTGGCAGGTGTTCTTCTTGATTGGGGGCGCGCCGCAGCCGGCTGCAATGGCACCGATATGCGCTTCACCATGGCGCTAACACACGAAGAACTTGCCAACCTGGCCGGGACGTCGCGCGAGACGGTCACACGCGCTCTGGGTAAGTTCCAGAAGGACGGCTTGATCGAAATCCACGGTTCATCCTTTCGAGTGATCTCACCCAGAGGCCTCGAGAGTCTATCTTCGTAGAGCGACCGCATGGTCTTCTCATCATCGGCGAAAACTCCCTTGTCTCGTTCGTTGTGATGAATGTCACAGCTATTCGCGCCGAAACCAAATTGAATCATGCTCAAAGCAGCACCGCAGATCTCTCCGAGTGATTGCACGATCGAGGTGCATCCGAGTTCCCTTTCCGAGACCAGCGACAATGAGTTTTCGAGACTCAGCGCTGAGTGAGGAGTAATGGGCTATGCATAACCTAACCAAAAAAGTGCGTTCGCCCTTTCGGCGGGTGCTGTTCGCGACGAACGGCTCGGCAGACTTCGACGGCTCATTACAGGCAGCATTCAATTTCTGTCAGATGAACGGGGCCAGCCTTCTCATCCTGCAGGTATGCCCGACCGACGCCACCCTTAGACCATTGACGGGGTCCGGCACCGCGGATCATGGCGCAGCATTGTTGCTACGCCAGATGAAAGACCGTGCCATCGGCCTCGAACTGAGCTGTACTACACGTCTTGAATGCGGAATTCCCGCAGAGATCATCCTGGAGACAATCGAAAAGGGGCAGATCGATCTGGCGATCCTGGGGACAAGCGAACCACGAGGATCGCAACGCGGCGCCTTCGGTCCTACCGCCGAACACGTCATGCGCAGGTCGAGTTGTCCCATCATGACCGTAGGTCCAGTAGCTGCAGATCTCGTTCCTGCGCATCCATCGCAAGGGCCGGTGGTATTTGCTACGGACTTTCACTCGGTTACGCGGCAGGTAATCCACCAGGCGATCTCATATTGCCAGAGCACCGACCTCCCGTTGCATTGCCTGCATGTGCTTCCACGAACGCTGCAGTCCAGCCACGGAGACCATACGTTACCGGAGATCCTGACCTCCGCACTGAGACATCTCGTGGCCACCAGCCCTATTCAAGTGGACAAACCCATCTGCCGTGTAACGTATGGCAGTGAAATATCCAATGCGGTGGTGGACTACGCCCGCCAAGAGGAAGCGAGCATGATCCTCCTCGGCGTTCGGCGCAACAGCATATTCGCTCCTGACGACCCATTGCCGATTGTCTTCCGCATCATCACCGAGGCTCCATGTCCCGTGGTGACCATTCTCTGTGATGCAGAGCCTGATCCTGAAACGACGAACCACCCAGCTCCCTCCAAGTCCGATGTGCCTCTATCTTTCCTTCAATAGGGGAGCACAACATGGAGGGAGCATTCGGTCGCAACCTCATGCAGACCTAGTGGACAGCGGGTTCATAATGGCAGAATGGATCGCTCGCCAGCGCATCACCGGTAGCCGCGAAGGCGCGTGCGCGCGAACCGCCGCACAGTGCCCGATACTCGCAATACCCGCACTTCCCCTTGAATACATTGGGGTTGTGGAGCGCCTGGAACATGGGCGCGTTGCGGTAGACATCCTGCAATTGATCGGTGCGAACATTGCCGATCGCGAGCGGTAGGAACCCGGCCGGGCAGATGTCTCCCTGGTTCGAGATGAACATAATCCCGTGGCCGTCGCGAATGCCGAAGCCTCGGTAGACTGGCGTGCGCTCGATCTCAGCCGCTACCATTCCAGCCTCGCGCATGCGGCTCAGGGCGACGCGGCGATAGGATGGGGCCTCGGTTGTTGCCATGGCAAAGGGAGCGATCTTCGATTGATCATAGATCCAGTTCATCAACTGTTCGCCGCGCTCACTGGAGATCGGTTGCAGCACTTTGCCGCGGCCGACTTCGATGAGGAAGAAGAGGCTCCAGCGCATGACGGGGAAGGTCTTTAGCAGTTCATAGATTGCAGGAATGTCGTCCACCGTCTCCTCGGCAACCAGCGTGTTGATCTGGATCGGTACGCCGAGAGTGGCCGCAGCCTGGGCGGCGGCGATGGTCCAGTCGAAACAGCCCTCGACGCCGCGAACAGCCTCATGGCGTGCGGCATTGGAACCATCGAGGCTCAGACCAAAGCTGTCAATGCCGTGCTCCTTCAGCTTCGCGAGCACCTCGATCGTGAGATCAGACGTCGCACTCGGTGTGATGGAGGCGTTGATGCCAAGCGACCGCGCCTCGTCGATCAGGTCAAATAAATCCTTGCGCCGCAGCGGATCGCCACCGGTAAACACCAGGTGCGGCGTTGGGTCATTGAAAGCTGCGATCTGATGCAGCAACTTCCTCCCTTCCTCAAAGGTGAGTTCGTTCGGGTGCGGCGTCGAGACTGCCTCGGCGCGGCAGTGGCGGCACGCCAGTCCGCAAGCCTGCGTCATCTCCCAATAGACCAGCATCGGTTGATTCGAGTAGCTGTGGCTGGAGGAGTGCTGAGGGTGCGTGGACGGATGTCCATGCTTGGTCGGCGTCGGGGTCGGTATCGAACGAATATCCATGGATGACATTGGTAGTTCTCCTAGGTGGCAACAGGAACAGATGAGATCTTGGTGCTGGTGGGCGCGCTCGACCGCAGCCTCTCGATCTTGGTAGCGGTATCTATGCCGCTCTGAATGCAGTCAGGAATGCCCGAGCCGCGGTATGCCGCGCCGGCGAGAAACAGGCCGGCGTGCCTGGACACCATCTGGTCGATCTCGTCGATCAGCGCGCTGTGGCCAACGTTGTATTGCGGATTCGATCTCCTCCACCGGTAGGCGCGAGCCAGCACCGGCGCGGCCATGATCCCCATGATCTCGCGCAACTCCTGCCGAGCGATTTCGATCAACGTCGCCTCCTCTTGCTCTGCCAGATCTTCGCTGAAAGCGCCGCCGATGAAGACACGCATGAGGACGAACTCGTCCGGCGCGCGGTGGCTGAATTTGGTGGAAGACCACGAACACGCGTTGATCTTGCGGCCTTCTGTCGCGGGTACGATGAAGCCGAAACCATTCAGATCGCAGTTGATTTCGCTGCGGCGAAAAGCGAGCGATACCGTGGAGGTGGAGACGTAGCGGATCCTGCGCAGCTTCTCGGCAAGCGCCGGATCGAGATGCTGCACGATCTCCGCCGTTACGTATGCCGGCGTGGTGAAAACAACGTTGTCCGCAACAAGGTATGTTCTGTCCGCCAAGCCGATCCTGTATTGATCGCCGTCCGCAGTCAGCGATTGCACACGGCAGTTGAGCCTGATCTGCTGTGGATTGAGACGCGCCGCAATCGCGTCGGGCAGTCGCTGCAGGCCACCCGAGAGCGTGGTAAACATTGAAGGACGCTCGCCCGTGGACGCTTGCCCGGCTTGAGCCTTCTTCCGCTTCATCATGCCGAGCACCAGGCTGCGGTGCGTCTTCTCCATGTCCACAAACATCGGGAAGGTGCTGCGCAAACTGAGCGCGTCCGGATCACCGGCATGAATACCCGCCATCAGCGGCCCCGCAATCTTCTCCAGCAACTCGGACCCCATGCGACGCCGCACAAAACTCCCCAGGCTCTCGTCGGGGTTGCTCGTATTCCTTCCGATAAAGATCTCCAAACCCATGCGCAGTTTGCCTGGCCAGGAGATCAGCTTCGAGCGCAGGATGGGAAGAATCATCGTCGGCGCCATGAGCATCATGCCCTCGGGCATCGGATGCAGCCGGCCCTTACTCAGCACATACGTCGAGGGGGTTGTCGTGTGGTTCGAGCCGATAAGCTGATCACCCAGCCCCAGTTCGCGACACAGATCCAACGCTGCCCGCTTCTGGGTCAGGAACGAGTCCGGGCCACCTTCGACCAAGAACCCTTCACCGGCATAGGTGACAATCTTGCCGCCAAGATGATCGGAGCTTTCCAACAGAAAATAGTTGGCATCCTCCCCGTCGAATTTCTGCAGGGCGTATGCGGTCGCAAGGCCAGAGATTCCACCGCCGATGACGACTGTCTTTCTCATCACGCTGTCACACTTCCAATCAGCATTGTCACTCCTGGGAGAGGGCTCATTGTGTTCGAGAGCCCGTGAGTTCGTCATCGCCCTTAAGGTTAGCGGGGGATGCGCCGAACCACTGTGATTCGAATCACAGGGTTGGGGATGCGAGAACGCAACATTCACGCGACATGGCGTCGATATCGCGTAAACATCACCTCTTATCGACCGTAAACTCAATGCCGAGGACGGTCAAGGAGGGTTTGCACCCGGGGCTGTCACGGCAATTTGCGGCCACGTCAACGTTGCAACGGATCCTGCACCGGGCTTAAGCGAATCGCAGCAGGCAGCGTGACGCGCCACCTGCTGCGACGACGACCGGTGCAATCTGCGGCCGCTCGGGATGGAGCCGTCGCACGCTTAGAAGGTAAAGATCGGACCAGCCTCTTCGCGGATATCGTTCCACTCGCGCGCAGGAGAGCCTCTGAAGGTGCAGGCCGCGCCAGGGTTGCAATGGGTGGTATACAGCGACTCTTCAAAGGAGAAGGATGCCCAACGATTGAACTTGTAGTTGAGCGTCCCAATCGCCATCGTGCTGTACCGGTCCTGGAGGGCCGTCAGCGCTAGATCCCGACGCTTCGCCTGATCGACACCGTAGAGCGCATAGAGCGACCAACCAGCATTGCGACCCGCAGGATCAGCGTCGAAGATGCGGGAAAGTGGAAGACCAAGCTGAGCGAATCCGCCCTGCGCACGAACCGGCCGCTGTGGAGCGAGCACCAGAGTCTTTCCTGTCGGCGTGGTGGTACCTAGAACCAGGCTTGGCATGCCAAGTGGGCCAGCCGCGTCCACATCGCTAACCGCAACGGTGTTGTACAGGCCCTTGGTGTCATTGTAGTAAGACTGGAGCTGCCCCCCGAAGTAGAAGAAGAGATCCGAACCGCTGTAATACTTGCCGACCAGAGTGAACCAACGCGTCGGCACCTGCCACTCAGCGTCCCATCCATCTTGTTTGCTCGTGGTGCTCAGCCCATTTACAAAAGGATTGATATAGGAATAGTCCGTGCCGGCCAGTGCGAAGGCGAGATTCCCCGCCGTAACATCGGACCCGGTTCTACCTTCGAAGCCGCTGAAGATCATCTGGGCAGGCGCTACGCCCTTTGCATGATCCAGCTGATATTGGAGAACGAGGCGAGCCTGGTACTGCGGCTGGTTCGAATCCGGACCAGTTTGTTCGCCATAGCCAATCTGGTTTTGCATGTCCGGCACCAGTCCCGATGCGGGCAGATCAATAGAGAACTCCGGCATGAAGACAAAGTCTCCTGACTTGTGGGTAACGCCGACCCGCATCTGCGGGAGACGCTCGTAGAGCGTTCCGAAGTCGATGCCGAGACCGGTCGTTTCAAGAATGTTGGGCAGAGTGGACGATGCAAAGGTCGTCCAGTCCTGGCCAAATAGTGCGGAGAAGGTATTGTTATCGTCGAAGTGATAGTCCAGCCGTGCATAGGCCAGGCGCAGCGAGGGGGCGTTGGAGCGGATGCTGGAGAGATTGCGATTGTCCACGGCACTGAAGTTGCCCTCGAAGTCAAACTCAACTTTGCCCGTTACCGCCCACTTCGGATTGTGGTCATACCATGAAAAATTGACTCCCATCCGTGTGCTCCGTGCCTTGAGATGGAATGCCGGGTCTCCGCTGGGATCCGTGGGGAAGATCAGGCCGGGAAGCGGGAAGTCGGCACCCTGCGGATTCGAGCTATCCTCCACCGCGGTGACCTTAATGAATCCGTACGGTGTCAATCCGACGCCATCCGCCTTGAACGAAGCGTGATCGTCTACCTTCACACCCCCAACAGGAAGCGCGCGAACCGGCGAAAGCGCTTCGTTAATCTGCTTGGATGGAACTCTCTCCACTACCGACGGAGCTCCGGGCTCGGTCGGGAACGGCGGAGCCTGTATGTTCTGGGCCTTCGAGGCCATCGACGGCTTCGTCTCCGCGGCCTGCGCAGGAGTTGCCGCGGACCGCACGGGTTCTACAGTCTGCGCGGTCTGTGTCGCCGGAGCGGACAGACGGTCATGCTCCGCCTTCGAGATAACGCCCCGCTGAAAGAGGATGTCGGCAAGCCTCTGATCAGCTTCCTGCCTGGAGCCTGCCTGCTCGATGCTCGCTGCATCCGCCGCGGTGAGGATGCCCTTGGATTCGAGTAATTGTACGAGAGGGTTCGACGTCGCCGGATTGCCCTGCTGTTGCGCCAGGGCGGGACTGAGAACGAATGTGAGAAAAACGGCACATAGACTTACACAGGCGATCTGGATCTTGCGCTGCATCGAAAACCTCCGAACGAAACTGCTCTAGCTATCGGGTTCCACAGACGCACGGGGTCGGCCTCGCCGCAGGTCATAGGTGTCCGAAGACTTTGGCTATGGGCCTGCCTGCGCAAGTGGAATCGTTAATGGTCGTGGGAGGTTTCGGTTGTTATTGTGGCAGCATGCTCCCTGTTTTTACGAAGCGGCTATGCCAGGACAGCGACTCGTCAAGCAGGTGGGGAGTATGTTTGCCAGGCGCCAGCTTCTCCGCGCGATCCAGATAATCGCGGAGCAACGGACGAAAGTCGGGATGTGAACAATTCTCGATGATGAGTCTTGCGCGTTTCTTCGGGCTCAGCCCCCGCAGATCCGCCAGCCCCTGGTCCGTAACCATCACCTGCAGGTCATGCTCGGTGTGATCCACATGAGACACCATCGGAACGATCGTGGAAATGTTTCCCTTCGCTGCAATCGAAGGCGCCATCATGAACGACAGATAGCCATTGCGCGTAAAATCACCCGATCCGCCAATGCCGTTCTGCATGCTCGAACCCATGATGTGGGTCGAGTTTACGTTGCCGTAGATGTCCCCCTCAATCATGGCGTTCATCGCAATGACGCCGATCCGGCGAATGATCTCCGGGTTGTTGGAGATCTCCTGCTGGCGAATCACCACTTGATTCCGATAGCTGCCAATCTTCGGCATAATCTTCTCGATGCCCTCAGGACTTAACGAGAACGCAGTGGCCGAAAGGCTACACAACTTACCCTTATCCAGCAGTTGCACCATGCCATCCTGGATCACTTCGGTGTACGCCGTCATCCCCTCAAACGGCGCCTCTTCCAAACCGAAGAGTACAGCGTTGGCGATGTTTCCGACGCCCGACTGCAGCGGGAACAGGGTAGAAGGCAGCCGCCCTTTCTTGACCTCCCACTCCAGAAAATTGATGATATGGCCGGCAATCTTGCGAGACGCCTCATCAGGCGCCTTGAATGGACTCGCCCGATCTCCGATGTCGGTCGTGACCACCGCGATCACCTTCTCCATCGGCACCTTGAGATATGGCGTCCCTATGCGTTGGTCGGACTTGAGTAGCGGGATCGGCTGGCGGCGCGGCGGCAGCCCGAGCCCGTAGTAAATATCGTGCATGCCCTCGAGTTCGAGAGGCTGCGCCGAGTTCACCTCCAGGATGACCTTGTCTGCGCGGTTGATCCAGGTCGTATTGTTGCCCAGCGACGAACTGGGAACGATGCGCCCATCTTCCAGGATGGCCGTGACTTCGATAATGGCCACGTCCATCTTGCCCAGGAAGCCGTAATCCACCAACTGTGCGACGTGGCTTAGATGGATATCCATGTAGTCCGTCTCACCGCTGTTGATGCGCTTGCGCATCTCGGGGTCTCCGCTGTAGGGCAGGCGCAGATTGACACCATCGGCCTTGGCCAGCGCTCCATCCAGTTCCGGTCCGGTCGAAGCTCCGGTAAAGACGCTGACCTTGAAACTCTCGCCACTCTCATGCGCGGCCGCAATTCGCTTGGCCAGCGCCGTCGGCACCGCCTTCGGGTACCCCGAGCCGGTAAAGCCGCTCATGCCCAGGATGGAGCCGGGCTGGATCAGGCCTGCTGCTTCCTCCGCGCTCATCAGGCGTTGAGAGAGAGCGGGGTTCAGGATTCTGGAACTCGTAGAGATTGTGGAGACTGTGGAGGCCATTGACACCTATACCTACCTTTTCCTTATATTTGCCATCGTGCTGCTGCTTCCGGAATGAATCTCACTGGCCTCTAGCTATTCATCGACCTGGCCATGATGCTCCATGAATCCAGGCCGCATAGAAAGCTCCCAAGGCCGGCCCCACGTCGTCCGTTCTATCGGGCGGAGACCAGAGACTCTTCCGATGGTGCTCCATAAGTATAGGAATCAGGAAGCTTCCTTTGCTCGTATCCGGTATAAATCTGTCGCGGACGAGCAATTTTCTGCGCCGGATCATTGATCAGCTCCTGCCATTGGGCCAGCCAGCCCACCGCACGGGGAATCGCAAACAACACGGTAAACATCTTAGGCTCAAGGCCCATTGCCTCATAAATGATGCCGGAGTAGTAGTCGACATTCGGATACAACTTGCGCGAGACGAAGTAGTCGTCCGTGAGGGCGATCCGCTCCAACTCCATCGCCAGGTCGATCTTCTTGTTCCGGCCGGTGATCTCGAAGACCTCTTCCGCCGTTCTCTTGATCATGCGGGCGCGCGGATCGTAGTTCTTGTACACCCGATGCCCGAAGCCCATCAGCTTGTGATTGCCCTCTTTGACTCCCCGGATGAAGGCAGGAATGTTGTCCTTGCTGCCGATCTTGTCCAGCATCTTGAGCACTTCTTCATTGGCGCCGCCATGCAGCGGGCCAGCCAGGGCTGCGGCAGCCGCAGCGGTCGAAAGGAATGGATCCGCTTCGGAACTGCCCACCGCGCGCATCGCGTTGGTCGAGCAGTTCTGCTCATGGTCGATGTGCAGGATAAACAGCACATCCAGGGCATGTGCCAGCACCGGATGCTTCAGGTGCTCCAGCGGACTACGGTCCCACAGCATGTGCATGAAATTCTCCGCATAGCCCAGCCGCGGCTCGGGAGAAATATAGTCAAGGCCCTTACTGTGGCGGTATCCATAAGCAGCGATAATTGGAATTTTCCCAATAATTCGCCGGATACAGTGGACCTGGGTCTCGTGGTTGCGCACATCCTTCGAGTCCGGATAGAAGGTCGAGAGCGCCGCCAGGGTGCTCACCAGCATGCCCATCGGATGGGCGTCGTAACGGAAGCCCTCCATGAATTTCTTGATGTTCTCGAAGATTCCCATGTGAATGCGAAGCGCGGCCAGCCACTCCGTCTCCTGCTCCGGAGTCGGCAGCTCACCATGAATCACCAGGTAGGCTACCTGCGGGAAGGTACAGTGCTCGGCCAGATCTGCAATGTCATATCCTCGATAACGCAGAATCCCCTTATCGCCATCGATAAACGTGATCTTGCTCTCGCACGACGCCGTGTTCATGAACGCGGGGTCGTACGACATCATCCCGAAATCATCGGGGGCAAGCTTGATCTTGCGCAGATCCATCGCCCGAATCGTGTCATGTGCGACAGGAAAGGTGTACTGTTTCTCTGTGCGGTTGTCGATCACTGTAACGGTGTTATCCATAGATGCTCCCCTTCAATTGGTAAAACAATCCGCTTCCGCGATTATCGTTGGCTGTGATGGTTATCACCGAAGGTCGAATAGATTGCCTGCTACACATACTTGCCGCCCCTTCGCGAGAAAAGACGAGCGTCTACGACCGATTCCAAGGGAATCGTCCTAAACCACCAACAGGCTATTTGGATGCGAACAGCACCGACAAGCTTTTGACCGATTACCGGCAAGATCGGCTCGCGGAGCCTTCTCGATTTTGCTCAAGATCCTTCCTAAGTAGCGAAAATGAATGGGCAAACCGATCGCGCGAACATGCAATTCCCGCGCGATAGCATTGACTGAAAGAAATCATGAACAGGACAACCGAAATGATCCAAGAAACCGCACAGGGCGTACGTATCGAGTCCGACAGCATGGGGCAGATTGAGGTCCCGGCCAACCATTACTGGGGCGCCCAGACCGAGCGCTCGCTGCACCACTTCGCCATCGGCGACGACCGGATGCCGCTGGAGCTGATCCGCGCCTTCGCCATCCTGAAGAAGGCCGCGGCGCTGGTGAATTACGATCTGGATAAGCTGCCGAAGGACAAAATGCAGCTGATCGTCGAGGCAGCCGACGAAGTCATTGCGGGCGAGCACAACGACGAGTTTCCGCTGCGCATCTGGCAGACAGGTTCCGGCACCCAGACCAACATGAATGTGAACGAGGTGATCTCGAATCGCGCCATCGAGATTGCCGGCGGCGAGATGGGCAGCAAGAAGCCCGTTCACCCCAACGATCATGTCAACATGTCGCAGTCCTCGAACGACACCTTCCCCACCGCGATGTATATTGCCGCGGCGACGGCAGTGAAGGAGCGGCTGATCCCCGCCGTGCAGCATCTGCATGACGCGCTTGCGGCCAAGGCAAAGCAGTTCGAGGCCATCGTCAAGATCGGCCGCACGCATCTGCAGGATGCAACGCCGCTTACGCTGGGACAGGAGATTGGCGGTTGGGCGAGCCTGCTGGCGCGCGATATTCACCGCATGGAGCTCTCCCTCTTCGGCCTCTACGAGCTTGCCATCGGCGGCACGGCTGTCGGCACGGGACTGAACACCCATCCGGAGTTCGCGGACCGCGCCGCGGCGAAGATTGCGGAGCTGACCGGCCTTCCCTTCCGCTCGCATCCCAATAAGTTTGCGGCACTCTCGGCGCACGACGAGCTGGTGTTTGCAAGTGGCGCACTGGTAACCCTCTCCGCGTCGCTGATGAAGATCGCCAACGATGTTCGCTGGCTCAGCTCAGGACCGCGCTGCGGGCTGGGCGAACTCATCATCCCGGAGAACGAGCCCGGCAGCTCCATCATGCCCGGCAAGGTAAACCCCACGCAGAGCGAGGCCATGACCATGGTGGCCGTGCAGGTGCATGGCAATAATGCGGCCATCGCCTTCGGCGGCAGCCAGGGCAACTTCGAGCTCAACGTCTTCAAGCCGGTCATGATCTACAACTTCATGCACTCCGTCCGGTTGCTCACCGACACCTGCCACATGTTTGTCGAATTCTGCGTCGAGGGCATGGACGCCAATCTCCAGCGCATCAACGAATACGTGGAGAAGTGCCTGATGCTGGTAACCGCGCTCAACCAGCACATCGGGTACGACAAGGCGGCCAAGCTGGCCAAGACAGCGCATCACAAGGGGCTCTCCCTGCGCGAGGCAAACCGCGAGCTCGGATATCTCACCGAAGAAGAGTTCGACGCGTATATGCGTCCCGAAAAGATGACCAGCGCAGAGGGCTGATCCCGCCTGGCAAGACGACGACTTCCCCATGGCGGCCGCATCCAGCGGCCGCCTTTTTGTCTAGCCCCCCCACGCTCGAGCCGTCCTCTTCGCTCGAGCCGCCACCAGATTTTACCCTCCTGCGCATCCAACCTTCCGAAGCATTCGCGCTAGAATGATCCAACCCACCATGCCCATGGCTGCACGACGACCCACGCTCGCCGCCATCGCCAGGCTGCTCCCCGCAGCGCTCCTCCTCGCGTCTACGCTTCGGTTGGACGCCGGTGCGCCGTCCCCCACTCCCAGCCACAAGCAGGTGCTCCACTCGCCCTCAGGCATCACCGAGGTAGGCCTGCTCGACGGCGCCGCCTACCGCATCGACATTCCCGCGCACTGGAACCACTCACTCGTCGTCTTCTATCACGGCTACGCGCTTCAGCCCGTGACCTTTCACATCGCCGCGCGCCTGGAAAGCCGGCAGATGCCGTTCTTCGAACGCCACTACGCCGTCATCCAAAGCGCCTATTCCAGAACCGGTTGGGCGCTTGCAGCAGGCCTATCCCGAGACCGAATCCCTGCGCCGCTACTTCTTCAGGCAGTATGGCCAACCCACCGCGACCTACGTAGTGGGCCGTTCCATGGGAGGCGACCTGGTAGCCATCACCCTTGAACTCAACGCCAAACCCTACCTTGGCGGACTCGATCTCTGTGGTGCCGTCGGGCCGACCTACCAGGCCATGGAACGCCGCTTCGCCATGCGCGCCGCCTTCGACGTCTTCTTTCCCGGCGTGATGCCGCAACTGGTACCCGTACCCGCCGAACTACGAAGACACCCTCGCCGACCGCAACAAGGTTCTCGATGCTCTCCGCGCCAATCCCGGAAGCGGCCACTCTCATGCGCAATCTCACCGGCCTGCACTCCGATCTCGATCTGGCCCACGACGTCGCCTACTGGACCTTCGTCATCGGCGACCTCCAGCACCGCGCCGGAGGCAATCCCTTCGACAACCGCAACTACATCTACGCCGGCTCCAGCCCCAACAGCAGCGCCAGCGACTTCGAAATCAACGAAAAGGTTAAGCGCTACGCCGCGCCTGCCCCGCGCGCGCGCCTACCTGATGCGTCACTACACGCCCAACGGCCACCTCGGCCGCCCCATGCTCGCGCTCCATACCATCTACGACCCCATCGTCGACCCCAGCCAACTCTCGCTCTACAACCACCAGGTCCAGGCCGCCGGTTTCGGCGACAATCTCGTCCAGCAGGTCGTCGACCGCGAGGGCCATTGCGACTTTACCGAGGAGGAAGTAGGCCAGGCGTTCGACGAGATGGTTCGCTGGGCGCACGGCGGCCCGCGCCCCACCCCGGGAGTAGTCGAAACCCTGAGCGGTCGACGATCCGCATCACGCCTATCGCGCCATTGCCCCAGATAACTCACGCGTCACCTCTTCACGACAGCCGTGCATGCGGCCCGTATAATAGAGTATGGAATTTGTGCGGCCGGAGACATCGGTCTCCAGCGCTCCAGAACCTCACGCGCCCGCTCCCGCCGGCGCGACCCAAACCAGCGAAACCGGCATGGAGCTCGAAGCAGCGCTCCCCGCCGTTCCGCACAGCTCGGGTGTGTCCCGAGCGCTCCACGCGCTGGATGAACCCGCCGGCGAGCTCGCGCCGGCCTCCCCCAAGCCGCCATCCATCGCTTCCACTCCATCGATGGAACACTCCGATCTTGATGCACGGTTCGAGCACCTCATCGAGACCGTCAAGACCAACCGGCCCGCCGACGACCTCGACCTCATCCGCTCCGCCTGGGCCTTTTCCATCCAGAAGCACGAGGGCCAGCGCCGCGCCTCGGGTGAGGCCTACATCGGCCATCCCTTGGAAGTCGCGCAAGTCCTCGCCGAGCTCAAGATGGACGCCACCGCCATCGCCGCCGGCCTGCTGCACGACGCCGTCGAAGACACCGACGTCACCGCCACCGAGATCGCCAGACGCTTCGGCGAACAGGTCGCCCACATCGTCGAAGGCGTCACCAAGCTCGACAAGATCAAGTTCGCCAACCGCGAAGACCACCAGGCCGAGAACATCCGCAAGATGCTGCTCGCCATGGTCACCGACCTGCGCGTCGTCATCATCAAGCTCGCCGACCGCCTGCACAACATGCGCACGCTCGAGCACCTGAACCCCGAGAAGCAGCGCCGCATCGCCCGCGAGACCCTCGACGTCTACGCTCCGCTCGCGCATCGTCTCGGCATGGGTAAACTGCGCGGCGAGCTCGAAGACCTCGCCTTCCGCTACATCGATCCCTTCACCTACACGCAGCTCTCCTCCGAAGTCGACTCCCTCCGCGGCGAAGGCGAAGCCTTCCTCGCAGCGCATCGTCACCACCCTCGAAGACCCGGCTCGAACGAAGTCGGCGTAACGGCCCGCGTCGAGTCCCGCATCAAGCGCCTCTTCTCCATCCAGCAGAAGCTCGTCGCGCACAACATCCCCGTCGAGCAGGTCTACGACCTCTTCGCCGTTCGCGTCATCACCGAAACCGAGTCCGACTGCTACGCCGTCCTCGGCCTGCTGCACAGCATCTGGCGTCCCGTGCCCGGCCGCTTCAAAGACTTCATCGCCATGCCGCGGCCCAACCTCTACCAGTCGCTGCACACCACGCTCATCGCCGAAGGCGGCCACCAGTTCGAAGTCCAGATCCGCACCGAGGACATGCACCGCGTCGCCGAAGAGGGCATCGCCGCGCACTGGAAGTACAAGGCCACCGACAACGTCACCGCCAAGGACGAAGCAGCGCCTCGCCTGGGTTCGCCAGCTGATGGAGTGGCAGCGCGAGATGACCGACCCCAACGAGTTCATGTCGACCCTGCACATCGACCTGTACCCCGAGGAGGTCTACACCTTCACCCCCAAGGGCAAGGTCATCGTTCTGCCCAAGGACGCCAGCCCCATCGACTTCGCCTACGCCATCCACACCGACGTCGGCCACGCCACCATCGGCGCCAAGGTCAACGGCCGCATCGTCCCTCTGCGCACCCGCCTCCGCAACGGCGACATCGTCGAGGTCACCACCCAGGCCGGCCACGCGCCCTCGCGCGACTGGCTCAGCTTCACCAAGAGCTCGCGCGCCCGCAACAAGATCAAGCACT
Source organism: uncultured Acidobacteriaceae bacterium (assembly GCA_963762375.1). Classification (GTDB taxonomy): domain Bacteria; phylum Acidobacteriota; class Terriglobia; order Terriglobales; family Acidobacteriaceae; genus Granulicella. The sequence continues at coordinate 169,049 of CAVXKP010000008.1, read as the reverse complement.
GGCTCAACGAGAACCAGCGCGCCCGCGCCATCGAGATCGGCAACAAGCTGCTGCAGCGCGAAGCCCGCAAGTACAAGCTCTCCCTCGACAAGTTCAAGAACGCCGACTACGAGCGCGTCGCCGCGGAGTACGGCCTCGGCACCGTAGAGGATCTCCTCGCCGGCATCGGCTTCGGCAAGTACTCCGCGCGCCAGGTCCTCAACAAGCTCGAGCCCGGCAGCACGCTTCCCGCCGAGGCCGCGACCAGCGAGCCCGGCACACCCGGCAACACCCTCTCCCACATGTCGGAGGCCGTCAAGCGCGTCTTCTTCGGCAAGGGTTCCGACTCGCTGCAGGTCGAAGGCCAGGACGATCTGCTCGTCTACCGCGCCCGATGTTGCAACCCGATTCGCGGCGAAGAGATCATCGGCTACGTCACCCGCGGCAAAGGCGTCGCCGTCCACGCCCGCAGCTGTCCCAACGTGCAGAACCTGCTCTACGAAGCCGACCGCCGCATCGACGTGGCCTGGGCCGAGAGCTGCCAGCACCTCACCCAACTCTCCCAAGCCGACCACCTACCCCGTCAAGCTGGTCATCCTCGTCGACGACCGCTCCGGCCTGCTCAAGGAGTTCGCCGCCATCATCTCCGAGGACGGCACCAACATCAAGTCCGTCGAGACCCGCCCCGCCGACGACGAGGCCGTCTACGTCGACTTCGTCATCGAGACCCTCGACCTCCGCCACCTCACGCGCCTCACCCAGAACCTGCGCAAGGTCCCGGGCGTCCGCGACGTCCACCGCGTGCAGAAGGTCTAGGACGCTCTCTAGCTCAACAACTCCATCCGCTTCGCCGTCCCCGTCAAAATCTCCAGCGCCTTATCGATCTGCGCCCGCGTGTGCTCGCTGGTCATGATGCACCGCACCCGCGCCTTGCCCTCGGGCACCGTCGGGAACGCAATCCCCGTCGCCATCACGCCCTGCTCAAACACCGCGCGGCTGAACTCCATCGTCTTTCGCCCATCGCCAATGATGATCGGCGTAATCGGCGTCTCGCTCTTCGGCGTCGATCTTGCCGCCGATATCGAACCCCGCGCTGCGTCAGCTGCTCCTGAAAGTACTTCGTGTTCGACCACAGCCGCTCAATCCGCTCCGGCTCGTTCTCCAGGATGTCGAACGCCGCCATGCAGCTCGCCGCAACACTCGGCGGATGCGACGTCGAAAACAGGAACGGCCGCGCCCGATGGTAGAGATAGTCAATCAAATCCCGCGACCCGCAAACATACCCACCCAGCGCCCCAATCGCCTTCGACAGCGTCCCCACCTGCACATCCACGCGCTGCGTGCAGCCGAAGTGGTCCACGCTGCCGCGCCCATTGCGCCCCAGCACGCCGCTCGCATGCGCGTCGTCGACCATCATGATCGCGCCATACTTCTCGCACAGATCGGCCAGCGCCCCCACCGGCCCAATGTCGCCGTCCATCGAGAACACGCCGTCGGTGATCACCAGCTTGCGTCCCGGCTCGTTCTGAATCTCCTTCAGCAACTCCTCTGCATGCGCGACATCCTTATGCCGGAAGACCTTGATCTTCGCCCGCGACAGCCGCGCCCCATCGATAATGCTGGCGTGATTCAACTCGTCGGACAGAATGAAATCCTCTTTGCCCAGAATGCTCGACACGGTTCCAGCATTCGCCGTGAACCCCGACTGAAACACCACGCACGCCTCAACGCCCTTGAACCGCGCAATCTTCTCTTCGAGCTCCATATGAATGCGCATCGTGCCGGCAATCGTCCGCACCGCGCCCGAGCCCACCCCATACTTCTCGATCGCCGCAATCGCAGCCTCGCGCAGCTTCGGATGATCGCACAGCCCCAGGTAGTTATTCGACGCCAGGTTGATCACCTCGCGGCCGTCATAGTGGCACACCGGCGCCTGCGCATCGTCCAGCACGCGCAGCTTGAAGTACGTTCCGCCCGCGCGCAGTTCGTCCAGCTGCGCGGTCAGGTGGGCCAAGTTGCGGACGCTTCGACGATGCCTCTTCGAGAAGTGTTGTCGCGATGACTCATGATCTTTCAATCTTAAACCTTTCTGCAGCTTTAGGCAGCACACCCCTGGCCAACAGGCATCCAACTCCATGGAAGATGGTGGCATTAGCCCTTCTTCGCAAGCCATGCCCCACGCATGGAAGGAGATCAATGACCATTCAAAAGACGTTTCGCATCATCCTGAGTGGCGCCGGACTGGTAGCCCTTGCATATCTCGCGGGCTGCGCAAGCAAAGATCAAAAAGCGGTCAACCAGGCCAAGGCGCAGGCCACATCCACCAATGTTCCGCAGCAGGTTCAGTACGTCGACAGCGACGGGAACACCGTAACCAAGACCGTCGAACCACCAGCCGCCCAGGGTCAGCAACCAGCCATTTCGACGCTCATTACGCCCCCGCCACCCGGCCCCAAACCCCATAGCACTGATCCTGTCATCACGCCGTTGCCGTCCGCCGCGCAGGGCGCACCGCCGCCGGCCCGGAATGGTCAACGCCTGGCGGACGCCCTCTGCCGGCGCTCCGCCCGCCTCGCCAGCCCGGCCAGCCGCCCGCCGTCTCCATCAGCGTTCCTGCAGGCACGGAGCTCGCCATCCGCATCGATCAGCGCATCAGCGCTCGCGACCAGCCACGCCGGCGACCGCTTCAATGGCAACGTGGTCGACCCCGTGCTCAGCAACGGCACCGTCGTTATCCCCCACGGCACACCGGTCACTGGCCGCGTTGTCGAAGCCCATCACGGAGGCCACTTCCGCGGCCGCTCGATCCTTGAGCTGCGTCTCACCGGCATGACCCTCAATGGCTATGAGTATCCGCTCGACACGCACGACACCGTCCGCAGTCGGCGCGGCAAAGGACGCCGTTCCGCAGGCATCATCGGCGGCATGACCGGCGCCGGCATGCTCATCGGCGGCATCGCCACCGGCGGCGTTGGCCTGGCCATCGGAGCCGCGGCAGGCGCTGGCTCGGGTACCGCGATCGCCGGTGGCACCGGCAACCACAACCTCGACATCCCCGCCGAGTCCATCGTGCACTTCCGCCTCGCCGACCCACTCGTCGTGCAGAATCCCTAAGTTCCCGCATCCTCCCACCGGACAAGACGGCCCATCCTTGCGATGGGCCGTTTTGCTTTTCCGCACAACCACTGCAACCTCCGCTCTTCGCTTCGTCCAACACCTTCAGATCCGCGCACCCGCTACACTAGCTCTGTAAGATCAGCTCCTGCCCGCCGACCATGAAGCCTTTCGCCGCCATACTCTTCGCCATCGCAGGCACCGCACCCCCATCACGCTCGCGCAGACGCCCGCGTCGCCCTCCTCAACCCCCGGGTCCAAACAGCCCTCCGACTCCAATCCCCCGCCGGCATCGATCACCGTGCGCTCCAACCTGGTGGTGGTTCCCGCGCTCGTCCGCACCAAGTCCGGCGAACTCGTCTACACCCTCAAGGCCAATGACTTCATCCTCACCGACAACGGCGTAGTCCAAAAACTTCGCCTCGAAGAAGACACCGGCACCCAGCCCCTCGCCATGGTCATCATCGCCCAGACCGGTGGCGACGCCGCCGTTCACCTCGATCAGTACCAGAACCTCGGCCCCATGCTCGACAACATGCTGGGCGGCATCGAACACCGCGTCGCCGTCGTCGGCTTCGACAGCACCCCCATCCTGCTGCACGGCTTCACCCCCAACCTCGACTACATCGCCCACTCCCTCGATATCCTCGATCCCGGCGACAAGCATGCCGCTGTACTCGACGCCATCGTCTACGCCGTCAACCTGCTTCGCCAGCAACCCACCACCTATCGCCGCGCCATCCTTCTGCTCTCGCAAACCACCGACGACGGCAGCCACACCTCGCTCGTCGACGCGCTGCACGCCATCAGCGACACCAACACCGTCATCTATAGCGTCGGCTTCCACACCACCGGGACCAGAGTCGAAAAAGGAAGCCGCCGAAGTTCAGCGCCGATACGCCCGGCCCGCAGCATGGCTGCTTCAGCCGCGACCTCGGCACCGACGCCGACGGCAAGCCCATCCAGCCCACCGAGAGCGCCGGCTCGCAAGACCTCAACTGCGTCGAGGAGCTCCTTCCCCCGCTGCGCCTGGCCCACATGGCCGAGATCGCCGCACGCAACTCGCTTCGCCACAACATCTCCGAGTCGGTCGCCCATCTCACCGGCGGCGAATCCTTCAATTTCAAGAACGTGAAGACCCTCGACCGCGACCTCTTCACCATCGCCAACCACATCCCCAACCGCTATGTGCTGACCTTCCAGCCGCAGTCGCCCACCCCCGGCTTCCACTCCATCGTCCTCAAGCTGCGCGACAGCTCGCATCTGTCCGTCGACGCCCGCAACGGCTACTGGATCAACACCGACGACGGCTCGTCCCGCACCCAATACCCTGAGCCATCTCCGGAACCTCATCGTCCGGAAAACTTATGGATCAGCCGCCGGTCGCGCTTCGTTGGCCTCCTCGCCGGCGCAGCCTCGGCCGCAAACATCGCCTTGCGCTCCTCGGCAGCCTTCGCTCGAGCTTCTCTTGCTCTCCTCGGTCTCGCGATACAGCCCCTGCGCCACCGCCGCAGGACCCGCGCACCTCGCTCAGCACCAGCACCTCCATCACGAAGTCGCCACCCTCATTCCGCACCTTCAACACATCGCCCACGCGCACCTCGCGCGCAGCCTTCGCCAACACCCCATTCGACTGCACGCGCCCCAGCTCACACGCCTTCGACGCCAGCGCTCGCGTCTTGAAGAACCTCGCCGCCCACAACCACTTGTCGATCCGCACTCCATTCATTGCAGCTTCCCTCCTGCCGGCAGATGTCTGCGCCAACTCCAGCGCCTCCTCCTGCACCGCGTCCTCATCGCCAAAGCCCTCAAGCCAGCGCATCGCCTCCACCCTCCGAAACCACGTGCCCTGCCGCTTCGCATAGTTGCGATGCCCCTGCTGCGCCGCGGCCACCGCCGCATCCAGCGTCGATCTCGCCGCGCAGCACGGCCATCGCCTGCGCAGTAGCCCAGCGCTCCCAGCGCGCGGCAGTCGTCGCCAAAACGCTCGCGCAGCATCTCCGTCTCCGTCAGCAATCCACGCTCGAACATCGCCGCCGCTCGATCGTTGATCCGCGCATACAGCCGCTCGCGAATCGCCTTCGACGTCAGCGGCGCCAGCCCCATCTGCAGCACGCGATACCCGCGCAGCGCATCCCGCCCCGCCTGCCACTGCTCCGTCTGCGGCTGCCGCGCCGCCAGCGTCACCTCGATACTGCGGATCAGCTTCGGCACATCATTCGCATGGATCAACCCCGCCGCCTGCGGATCGAGCCGCTGCAACACGCGATGCAGCCATGCCGATCCGCGCAGCTCCACCCGCCCGCGCAGCCGCTCCCGCAGCGCCTCATCCCGTTTGCGGCGCCGGCGCCAACCCCTCCAGCAGCGCTCGCAGATACAGCCCCGTTCCACCGGCAACGATCGGAATCCGACCCCGCTCGCGAATCCCCGCAATCGCCTCCCGCGCATGGCGCGCATAATCCCCGGCCGTACACGCCTCGTCCGGCCAGTACAGATCGATGCAATGATGCGGAACCCGCTGCGCGCTCCGCCAGCGTTGGCTTCGCCGTCCCAATCTCCATCAGCCGGTACACCGCCACGGAATCGCAACTGACGATCTCCCCGCCCAGCTCCTCGGCCAGCCGCAGCGCCAGCGCAGTCTTCCCGCTCGCCGTCGGCCCTGCCACCACCAGCAGCGGATACTCGTTCTCTCCGCTCTCAACCATTCCGCCTCCACCACTCTTTTTCCGCTGCAACCCGAAGCCATTCGGCCCCCGCGCCGGAGCACTCAGGGCCGCCACCAGCCCTGCACAAATACCCTGTCCAGGCCCGCATGCACGATGCTTCCCACCAGCACCACCACCGCCAATCAGGATCAGCGCACGCACCACGCTGCGACGCTCAATCGCTTCCCGCTCCCTGCGATACGCCTCAAACTCCTCGCGTTTCAGCAGCGAGCGCTCGCGTCATCGCCGGAAGCGGCAGCGGGTGCTGCACGATGCTCGCGGACATGCTCAGAGCTCTGCATCCTCACTGCTCCGAATCTTGATTCACATTCACCAGGTAATGAATCCGCAGCTCCAGGTTCGGTCCGTGGAACTGCTTCGGCAGCGGCGGAAACTGTCCCACCCCCGTAATCGATCCCCACGCCGCGCGATCCAGCGCAACGTCATGGGTCGATCCATCCAGGTTCATCGCGGCAATCGTTCCATCCGGATTGATCGTGAAACGGATCTGCGTCGTCCCCCGCTTGTTCAGCGGCGGCCGCGCCTCTTCCGGCAGCAGCGGAATCCACTGCTGATAGATCAGGCGCAGAATGCGCTGCAGGTAGGGCTGAAAATTCACGCCCTGCGTGTCCGAGAGAATCTCGGCGCCAGACCCTACTGCCGTGCCGCGATTGCTGCCCCTGATCCCGACGCTGCGATCGCTCGCCGGCACTTTGCGACCCCTGCATCGCCTGCTGCATGTCCTGGCTCGGCGTCTGCCCGGTATTGAAGTTCGGCCGGCTGGAGGGCTGCGGCGTCGGCGCATCCGGCTCAGCCGAACGCAGTACCGGCTTCGGAGCCGCAGGCAGCGGCAGCGTCGGCGAAGGAACAGGCTGGGTTGGCTGCATCGCCGCGGGCGGCGGAGTCCGCGACGGTTCGGTCGCAGCGGGCTGCGGAGGTGCCGGCGCAGGCGCAGGCAGGGGCCGGCTTCGGCTCCATCGCTCGCAGCTTCGCCAGCGTTCCCCTGTCGATCTTCGGCGGAGGAGCCACCGCATGATGCGGCAATCTCGGCGCATTCAACTGCACCAGCGCCTGCTGCTGCAATGCCTGTGCCGGACTGATCAGCTGCGGTGAGTGCCACAGATACTTTGGCCCATAAAACAGCACCCACGCGATCGCCACCCAGACAAACATCGAAATGTAGATCGACTCGCGAAACCGCCCTCGCGCCCGCTCATCCTCGATCGTATCCAGCAGCTTGATGAGCTCGTGCTCTTCCAGGTGGCCAAACCGATTGGTGCGAATCCGCACAGGCGCGGACACCGTCTGGCTCGATCCCTCATGGGGCACAACCGACGTCGGCCCACCATGATTCTTACGTCCCGTGCTGCTCGTGCGATGTCTGGGCTGTCGGAAGCCTCAGGATCATTCGCGCCAGTCCCCTGCGGGGTCTCGGGCTGCATCCGTGGAAGCTCGGGATCGATCTGTGGGGGTGTTGTCTGCATCGGGTCGTTAGTCTGTGACGGATGTACCCCCGCGAAGGTTGCGCCGCGCGGGCAAATCGCCAGACCAAAAAGACGCTGGCCCTTCTATTTTCTCATCTTCGACCCGATTCCGCGCGTCCGGATCTATTCTTGACATATGTTGCCGAACCCCATTCTTGCTGGCCGCACCGCCATCGTCATCACCGTCAGCGATCGCTGCTTTGCCGGCACCCAGACCGACCTCTCCGGCCCCGCCCTCGCCCGCCTCCTCACCGACGCGGGCGCCAACATCATCGACACCCTCACGCTCCCCGACGAGATCGATCTCCTACACCCGCCCTGCGCGACGCCGCCAGCCGCGCCGCCCTGATCCTCACCACCGGCGGCACCGGCCTCGCCCTCCGCGACATCACCCCCGAAGCCACCCTCGCCGTCTCCACCCGCCTCGTCCCCGGCCTCGCCGAGCTCATCCGCCAGGACGGCGCCCGCCACACCCCCTTCGCCGCCCTCAGCCGCGGCGTCTGCGCCATCCTCGGCAGCTCCCTGATCCTCAACCTGCCCGGCAGCCCCCGCGGCGCCGAAAGCTCCCTGCGCGCCGTGCTTCCCCTCCTGCCCCATGCCCTGGATCTCCTCGCCGGACAAACCGAGCATCCAACCAACGGTAGAATAGGGACTCAGTGAAACTTGGACCCATCGCTCTTTTGCATAAGTTCTCCGCCGTCCTGCTAGCAGTCCTCAAGCCTCTCGGCATCTGGGGCGTCGGCGGCCTCGCCCTCATCGACTCCGCCCTCATCCCCATCCCCGTCTCCATGGACGGCGTCGTCATCGGCTATGTCGCCGCCAACCACCATCGCTTTCTGGTCTACAGCCTCATGGCCGCCGCAGCATCGACCCTTGGCTCACTCGTGCCCTTCTTCATCGGCCGGGCAGGCGGAGAGTTCTTCCTCCTCAAGCGCATCAACCGCGAGCGCTACGAGAACATCCGCGACCGCTTCGAGCGCCAGGAGTTCCTCGCCATCATGATTCCGGCGATGCTCCCGCCGCCTACCCCCCTCAAGCTCTTCGAGTTCTCCGCCGGCGTCTTCGAGATGAAGACCGCTCCCTTCCTCCTCGCGATCTTCTGCGGCAAGCTCGCCCAGTTCCTGGCCTGCTCGCTGCTCACCATCTGGTTCGGCCCCACGCTCGTCCACTCGTTCCGCCATGTCGTACGCGAACACCATGACCTCGTGATCGCCATCGCCGTCGCGGGCTCTTCTGGCTGCGCTTCTACGCAGTGCGCAAGATCTTCGATCGCCGCAAGGGCGTCCCGCTTCCCAGCGAAGAAAGCCTCTAAACCAAACCCACCCTCTACACGCAAAGGCCGCGCATCCAGCGCGGCCTTTTCTTCTCTGCAAACTGTCTGCGTCTCGCGCTAAACCGTCTCGGCGCCGACCGCATGCTCTCCACCAGCCGCGTCGCCACCACCGGCAGCCCGAAGAACGCCGCAGCAAAGATTCCCGTCGACAACAAATCATTGCCATAGAACGGCAGGGCCGCGGCATAGCAGGCAGCCAGCCCGCTCACACTGTGCGGATACATCGCCAGATTCCCGCCACCCATCCACACCATGAAGTTGCTCAGCAGGAAGAAGCTGGTCGCCGAAGCAAGCACCCCACCCACCACCCGCAGCACCGTCACCTTCCGCAGCAGCGCGCTGCCCATCAGGCAAACCGCCGCATACCACGCCCAGGTCACCAGGTACGCGCTTACGTGGAATGCATAGCCGTAAACCTTCGTCGTCAGAAACACGTCCATCAGCGCCATCACCGCAACCGCCAGCACCGTCTGCCAGCGCGGTCTCCGCGAGCCAAAGAACAGCAGCCCCGCGCCCACCGCCGTGAAGTTAAACGCCATGTTATGGAAGATGTGCGGCAGAAGGCGGCTCAACGCGGCGAGCACGAGTACGAGATATGGCAAGCATGATAGTCAGGCCTTCATTATTGGGGTTCGCGGCATTCTGCTGCCGCTCCACTCGATTGTAGCCTGTGCGCCGCCATCCACTCATCAAAAAGACTTTCACCCTATCAATCATTATGGATGCGGAAACCGCATCCACCGACGCCTGCTTAGGCACCGAGCCTACGGCTCCTCGCGACCATCCATCGTCTCGCGCACCACCTGGTCTCCCGCATCCAGTTCCACCGTCCCCACCAGCGGCTGTCGCCCTGATTCCCCCAATCGGCCTCCCAGGAACCGCGGGTCGCGAAAGGTCACCACCTTGCCCGCTGCCCCTGACCCAGCTCCGCCGGATGCCAACTCGCTGTCCGGTCTTCGTCACCTCCACAAACGGCATCGGCGACCAGTCCATATACACCCGGCCGAGTTTGCTCCCCTCCGCTGCCAGCACCGCCGCACTCCGTCCCGGCTTCGGGTAGGTCGTCTCTCCCATCGTGACCGTCTCACCCTGCGTGTCGATCTCCGCCAGCCGATACACCGGCCCAAAGTCCATCACCGCCGACCACCGAAACGGATTCAGCAGATCCGGACTTGCCAGCGCTCGACGCGCCGGCAGATAGCTCGGAACATAGGCTGCATCTGCACCCGAGGTCCTGCTCCGAGTCAGCCGCATCTCGCCGGCGGCGGTCGCGACCACACTCTGAGCCATCGCCATCTGCACCGCCCGCTGATGTTCCACCGCGCGCAGCCCCCACCACGCCACCACGCCCAGCAGCGCCGCGATCGCCCATCCTCGCCCACGGAAACGGCTGCTTCTTCGCCCCCACCTCCGCGATTCACCAGCCCGAACAGCCAGGGCAGCGACCAGCGCACCCAGCAGCAACGCAAACATCAGAGGATCGAAGATAAACACGATCGACGCCGCGTACCAGCGGTCATTGAACGGAAAGAATGGTCGCAGCCCATAGTTGTTCGTGTAGTCCAGCAGCAGATGGCTCAACAACGCGATCAGCGCCAACCCATACAACACCCCCCAGCGCACCGGAGCCGCCGTCAGCGGCTTTGCACGGGCTCTTGCCGTGGACACTCGCCCGCCGCACCCTCCACCGATGCCACGCATACACCCCAACAACAATCAGGGCCGCCTCGAAAGGCAGCCCTAGAAACGTATGGGTAATCCCACGATGGTGCTGGAATCCCTCAATCGGTCCGCGCACACTCCACAGCGTATCGATGTCCGGAAACTCCGCCGCCACCACCATGGTCAGCGTGGCATACGCTGCACGTCGATTCAATCCCGTGCGCGACAGGCAGGCGCCGGTAAGAAGATGCGTTACCGGCTCCATCTGCGTTCGTTACCGCTGCATGGCGATCGAATGAATTCCCATAGCCGGCTGTGCGGCCTGCGCGATCTCAGCCTCGCGCTCCGCGCGCGCCGCATGCTCCAACTCGAGCTCACGCTCACGCGCCCGCTTCGATCCCGCAGTAAACGCCGTCAACTCCGCAGGAGCCAGCATATCCGGCTTGAACCCTGCGATCGCCACAAACCCCGGCTCATCCCCCAGCGCCTCCGAGATGCGGTTCCACAGGAAGAACGGCGAGGTCGTCGGCAGCAGAATCATCTTCCGCTCCGGCTCCGGCAGCGCGAAGTACGTTCCCCAGATAAGGGACGTAGCGCATGAGCCCAGCGTGCAAAAGACAAAAACAGGCGAATAAACCGTTGGCCCGACAGCGTTTGCGAGCCATGCAGACTCGATCAGGCCCACCGCAGCAAAGACTCCAAGTCCCAGGGTCACGCCAAAGATGTGGCTTCTATACGTAAGTCCCAGGTATCGCGTCGAGAAGCACACGAACAGCAGCAGGCAAAGAATCAAAACATTGATGCCTTGCTGTAGCTGGCCAACCACGGTTGCCGCAGCAGTAGGTCCTGCTGAGTGGGGACCAAACGCCATGGCAAGCGAGAGAGCTAAAGCAACCCCACCAACCCAGCGAAACACAATCTTGCCCGCACGGTGCAATCCCTCCAGCGGCTTCATCGCCTGACGGAAGACGCTATAGATCACCAGCAACAACAATGCATACTCAACGAAGAAAAGAGCCAAGTGCGAATAAAAGTAAATGTCGTAAGCACGAATGTTGGAAATTCCAAGCTACCTCCGGAAAAAAAGGAGAAGGATCGAACTGCCGTCTTCAATACAGCCAACCGCAAGAAACGCCGCGAGGAAATGCGAACTCACGAAGGAGACGCTTACGCGCCATCACTGCCAGAATTCCGACTGTAATAAAGAGGTCGGCGAAGATAGAATATTCCAGCAGTAGCTTCGTATTCATGGCAGAACGCCTCCGGTGCGCGATAAGAATATCGTACACAGGAGGCGCTGCGATTGCATCATGAATTTTTCGATTTATGCAAATTCTTGCGCGAGCTTAGTCGATGCCGCAGGCGCTGCCAGGATTGCACTGCGGGGATGGCGTTCTCACAACACCGGGGTGCGCCACCAGAACCTTCGCCTCATTGTTGCGGGCGGTCGAGGCCGAGTACATCGAGGAAGCGCTGAAACCGGCTACGGCGAGGGCGACGACGAAGGTGCGGATGGCGAGGTTCTTCATGGGTATTTCTCCTTGGCAGTACGTAAGTAGTTGAAAGATTTCTAAGATTTCTCTGGACAAACCAGATGTAATGAACATAAGGTGGTATAGGTGCTAAGTCCATCGCTATCAACAACATAACTATATACTCTTTAGTTAACATTACTAAAGTAATAGGTGACCGTTAATCAATTCATACCCAAAATGGGACACCGAAATGGGTTACTTTCTCTCTTCTGGCGCTCAGATTTCTGTTACTTTCCAGCCCTTTGGTCGTAAACCTGCCCCGGAAATGCGTCATTTCCCCTCCCCGCGTATGCTCGTCGTAGGCTATGGCCCGCACTCCTTATCCCCGCGCTGATCGAAATCTGCCCAGCAGAAGCGATCGAGACCTGCTCGGCAGGATCACCCGCTCGGCCGGCAGCAAGGCCGGATACAAACAGCTCATCCGCGAACTTGGCCTGGGTGGAGGCCGCGAACGCCGCCTTCTGGTCGAGCAGCTCACCCGCCTGGTTGCCCGCGGGGAACTGGTCCGTGCAGGCGACGACCAGTGGGCCATTCCCAAGCGGGAACCTCTTGCCAATCAATCATTTCCTGCATCTGGACGATCTGCGGGACAAGGCCGCTGGGATGGCATGGAAGCTGCTGTTCGCGCTGGTCGTGAGCGGCTGGTGAGTGGGCGGCTGGATCTGCATCGCGATGGGTTCGGATTTGTTCGCCCGGATGTTGCTGTGCCGCGAAGCAGGGCGGAAGCTACTGATTCGCAAGCAAAAGCGGCGTCAGGTGAGCACCAAAGGACGGAGGATATCTTCATCCCCCCCAACGAAATCAATGGGGCCATGCAAGGGGACTTAGTCCTTGTAGATGAAGCACTTCCGGGACGTGACGGACGTCGCTCCGGACGCATCGCGAGGGTGCTCACGCGCCGGAATCCCACCATCGTCGGGATCTTTCACTACGCGCAACATCACTATCGTAATGATTACGAAGCACTTAAGGGAAACTACGTAACGCCATGGGATGAGCGGCTGGGGGGACCGATCCTTATTTCAGAGGGCGATGAGATCGTCCCCGATGTGGCCGATTCGCCACATAGGATGCTTGGCGACGAAGCTCGGAAGGTGCTGCAAGCCACTGAATCCAAACATACTACCCGCCCGCTCGAAGGTCTGGCCGTGGACGTCGAGATCACCAGCTTTCCGACGCCGGGGCGGCCGGCACGGGGGAGGGTGATTGAAGTCCTGGGACCGCCGGATGCGTTTGGCGTGGATGTGGAGATTGTAATCCGTAAGCATCACATTCCACACACCTTCCCGGCTTCCGTACTGGCGGAAGCAGAGGACCGGGCACTCGAGACGGTTGCGTCGCTCGACCCGGAAGTGATTGAAAACAGGGAGGATTTCCGTGGGCTGCCGATTGTCACGATCGACGGAGAGACGGCGCGGGACTTCGACGACGCTGTGCTGGTGCGCCGCATGTCCAATGGTAACAATGAGTTACAGGTTCATATCGCGGATGTGAGCTGGTATGTGCGGCCGGGGTCGGCGCTGGATACGGAGGCGCGGCTGCGCGGAAACAGTGTGTACTTCCCGGATCGCGCGGTCCCCATGCTGCCGCACGCGCTTTCGAGCGGCATGTGCAGCCTGCTGCCAAATGAAGACAGGCTTGTACTTAGCTGCATCATGGAGATCGATCCAGAGGGCGAGATCGTGAGCTATCGCCTGGCCGAGGGCATCATTCGCAGCGTCCGGCGGATGACGTATACGAGCGTTCAGCATTGCATCGATGCCGGGTCGGGGGCCGGCAATCCGGGTGAAACGGTGTGTGACCCTGCCCCCTTTCGCGTTGCAAATCGGGTGTCTCAGCCTCGCCCTGAGGACGTTTTGGAGCGGGAACGGATCGATCTTGAGAATCCGGAGCTTCCTGGGTCATTTGACGCAATGCTCGACCTGGCGCTGCGGCTCAATGCAAAACGGGTACGTCGTGGGTCGATTGACTTTGACCTGCCGGAGCCGATTGTGGAGTTCGACCCGGACGGGAACATGAAGGCGATCGTGCGGTCGGAGAGGGGGTGGGCTCACCGGTTAATCGAGGAGTTCATGCTCTCGGCCAACGAGTGCGTGGCGCACTGGCTGGAGTCCCAGGGGATTGCCTCGATCTACCGGATCCACGAGATGCCGGATCCGAAGCGGATTGTGGATTTTGAAGAGACCGCCGCCGGGTTTGGGCACTCGCTCGGACTGGGGAACCTGCCGGTGCGGAAGCTGACGATGAAGGCCGACCGGCGGGATGCGCGGCAGCGGTCGGCGCGGGGAAAGGATGCGCGGGCGGCGCAGCAGCATGAGATTCCGGAGAGCATACCGGTGACGCCGCAGATGTATCAGAAGCTGGTGCGGCGGATCAGTGGAACGCCGGAGGAGAGGATCCTGGCCTACCTGATGCTGCGGTCGCTGAAGCAGGCGCGGTATGCGGAGAAGAACGAGGGGCACTTTGCGCTGGCGTCGCCCTCGTATACGCACTTCACGTCGCCGATCCGGAGATATCCGGATCTGATCGTGCACCGGCTGCTGCGGGCGATGCTGCGGAGGGGTGCGGATCCGCGGGGTGGGGCGATTCGCAGCGATGATCCGCAGCCGTGGTCGATGGAGCTAGCGCGGTCGCGGGGAAAGCAGGCGGCTGCACCGCGAGTTCGTGATGGCGCGAGCAAACTACAGGGGTCCTTCGCTCCGCTCAGGATGACGGACGATGCGACGGATCCCATTGCGGCGGATGAGCTGAGCGATATTGCGGTGGAGAGCTCGCAGGCGGAGCGGCGGGCGGCGGATGCGGAGCGCGAGCTGATCGAGTGGAAGAAGATGAAGTTCATGGCCGACAAGATCGGCGACGACTTCCCTGCCGTGATCCTGTCCGTCACGAAGTATGGATTCTTTGTGGAGCTCGATGACATGTTCATCGAGGGGCTGGTGCCGATTGGGTCGCTGGTGGGCGACTACTATACCTATCGCGACACCGACCGCACGATTGTGGGTTCGCGCACGGGCCACGTGTTCGCGCTGGGGCAGAGAGTGCATGTGCTGCTGGACAGGATCGACCGCCAACAGCGGCGGCTGCAGTTCGCGCTGCTGCCGGGGACCGAGCCCAAGGGGAAGGCGGGCGCGGCGAAGGATGGGGTTGGCTCCCTTCGTGGTGGAAAGAGCGAGGCGAAGAAGGCGAAGTCGAAAGAGAAGAAGGTGAGTGGGAAGGCCAAGGCCCGGCAGCGGAAGAAGCGGTGAGATGGGAGAGCTTAACGCAGAGGACGAGGCGATGTTGACCTCAACCTCTGTGTTCGGGTTGCCTATTTGGCGAGGGCGTAGGTGACGGTGATGGTGGTGTCGACCTCCGTTGGCTCTCCGTTCAGGAGGTAGGGCTTGTAGGTCCATTGCTTGACGGCGTCGAGGGCGGATACGAGGAACTCTTTGGGCCCTGAAACGATGACGAGTTGCTTGACGGTGCCATCTTTGCCGATGAGGGCGCGAAGGACGACCGTTCCGTTCAACTTCGCCTTCTTGGCATCTTCTGGATAGACAGGCTCTACAAAGGTGATGCGTTCGGCCGCCATGACACCGGCACTGACACGCGCAGTGGCGCCGGCCTGGGTCTGCGGGTCGAGCGGTGCCGGATTCGGTGCCGGATTCGGTGCCGGGTTCGGCGCTGGGTTTGCGGTGGCGGTCTGGGTTAGCGGCGCGGCAACCTGCATGCGGAAGGCGAGGGCGGAGGTGCAGGCGCCGCCGATCAGGACGAGGCTGAGCGCAGCGGTGGCGAAGCGGGCTGCACCGTGCAGCTCCAGGGAATGATGCGTCAGGCTCATAACTCTCCTCTCGAAGTTCTTGAAGGGGTGGGCATCGAAGATTCCGATGGCGTGGGGTGTGGGGGCATGCGGGCTTGCGGAGAACGCAGCCGCGAGCCGCAGCAGCGACCGGGCATAACGCTGCGGTCCGGCGACGACTTCGGCGGCCATGGCGTCGCAGACCAGCTCACGGGTTTCGGCGATGCGGCTGCGCGTGAGCCAGAGCAGCGGATGAAAGGCGATGGGGAGCGAGAGAAGTTGGTAGGCGAGATTCTTCGCGAAGTCGCGACGGCGCATGTGCGCGAACTCATGCGCGAGCGCGGCATCGAGATCCTCGCCGAGCAGGTTCGTGTCGAGCGCGGAGGGCAGGAGGAGCACGGGCCGGCGGATGCCGAGGGTGATGGGGCCGGCGATCTCGGTGGAGGTGGCGAGGATGGCATCGTGGATGCCGAAGAGACGAGCGTAGTGTTGATAGCTCTGGCGGGCGTAGCCGGTGAGGGCGAGCGGTACGGATCGGCGCCGAAGGCATGCGGTCTGGTGGAGGCCGAGGGTGAGACGTGCGGCGAAGAATACGAGCGCGACGAGATAGAGCGTTGTGGCGAAGGCCAGCAGCGCGGCCGGCAGGTGGAAGTCGCTCGCGGCCTGCGCCGGCCCCATGGTGACGGTGACGTGTGCGGTCGCCTGCAGGGTGGGGTGCCGGAGAGCGTTGAGCCAGTCGAGCGCGGCCTGCAGGATCTGTGCAGGGCTCGCGGAGCAGGCAGGAAGAAGGACTTCCGCGCAGAGAGCGGTGGTCCAGAGAGCGTGTTGGAACCGAGGTCCGGCGCGGCGGGAGGAGCGCGCGGCGATCCACGCGGCGGCGAAGACGAGCGGCACCTGCCACAGGGCGTTGAGTGCGTAGGTGAGCAGCCAGGATTCGAGGCTCGAGGGTGCGAGTCGATGCATGTCAGCGCTCCTCTTCTTCGAGACGCTGGCTGAGTTCGGCGATTTTTTTGGCGTCGATCTGGCGGCTCTTGATGAGGCTCATCACCAGCTCTTCGCTCGAGCCGCCGAACATGCGGTCGACCAGATCGCGGACGGCGTGGGTGGAGGCCTTGGCTTCGGTGACGGTCGCGCTGTAGGCGAAGGCGCGTCCCTGCAGCTCACGCTTCAGCTTGCCCTTGCGGGTGAGGATGTTGAGCATCGTCTGGACGGTGGTGTAGGCGAGGTCCTGCTCGAGGCCCTCCTGCACGGCGCTGACGGTGCTTGCTCCGCGCTTCCAGATGACCTGCATGATCTGCAGTTCCAGCTTGGTGAGCACGGACTTTTCTCGCTTGGCCATGGGCATCTCCTAGTTGATTAGGACAATAGGAGGAGCGACGCGGCGTTGTCAACTAAATTCTTAGGAGATGGAGGGCGGAGAGCCGGGGAGTGTGTGAGCGGGCGATGAATTCAAGAAAGTTTGCGGAGGCGCACAATATTTCTACGACTCATTCGTTAACAGGGGTAGACCATCACGAGACGCACATGGCGATCGGAAAGGAGCACGATGCCGAGCCCGGATTTGACCATCAGCGAGCAGGACCGATTCATCGCAGAGGCGTTTGAGCGCGATGAGTCGCGGCTGCGCGGGTTTATCCGGAAGCGCGTTCTCGACACAGCCGATGCGGAAGACGTGCTGCAGGACGTGTTTTATGAGCTGATCCAGGCATACCGGCTGATGAAGCCGGCGGAGCAGACGACGGCGTGGCTGTTTCGGGTGGCGCGGAATCGGATGGTGGATCTGTTTCGGAGGAAGAAGGCGGTGTCGTTGAGCGAGACCGTCAGCGCGGAGGACGACGCGCCGATGCTGGAAGACCTGCTGCCGTCGCCCGATGCGGGGCCGGAGGCGATCTATGCGCGGAATGTGCTGCTGGACGCGATCGACGAAGCGCTGGAGGAGATGCCGGAGAATCAGCGCGAGGTGTTTGTGGCGCATGAGCTGATGGGACGGAGCTTCAAGGAGCTGTCGGAAGAGACGGGGACGAGCGTGAATACGCTGCTCTCGCGGAAGAGGTATGCGGTGCTGTTTCTGAGGGAGCGGCTGCGGGAGTTGGATGAGGATTTAGGGCAGTAAAGGATTTGGGAAGTGAGGATGAGATGAAGGGTTATCGAGTGTTGAAGGTATTGAAGATTGTGCTGTTCGTGGCGCTGGCGCTGCTGGTGTTCGGGTTTGTGACCGAGCATCTGTGGAACTGGCTGATGCCGGCGATCTTCGGGTTGAAGTCGATTACGTTCCTGCAGGCGCTGGGACTGGTGGTGCTGAGCAAGATTCTGCTGGGAGGGTTTCACAAGCACGGCGGCGGAGGCCGCGGCTGGAAGCGCGGCATGGAAGAGCGCTGGGCGCGGATGACTCCGGAGGAGCGCGAGCGCTTTCGGGCAGGAATGAAGGGGCGGCGCGGATGCGGCTGGGGTCCGCGCGGGAGAGGGCTGGGGACCGCGCGGAGAGACGCCGGGCGCGGAGACTGGCAGCGGCGAAGGGTCGATTTAGAGGGAACAGGTGCCGGATGCGCAACGTATGTATGAGGATAACGATGAGACTAAAGTTCAGCGACGCTGTGGCCGATAGAGAACGTACCAACCATGCGTGGAAACTTTTAATCCCACAGGCGGAGAGCAACATCTCATGGGGAAGAGTGTCCGTGTTACCAATCGATGCGTACGAGAGAGTGGTGCAGCAGGACAGGCGTTCGAAGCAGCTGGCGGAGATGTCGCTGGGAGAGCTGCTGTATTACGCGCTGGTAGCGGAAGGGACGATCGCACGATGAACCTGCATGACCCAATTCGGTTGAATCCCCAGGGGGACTGGAGACTTTGGGTGGTGATGTCGCTGATCGGGCTGGCGTACCTGCTGACGTAGGGCGCCCGTGACGCGGTGGCAAGCGGAGTTGCGTGGGTGCGTGGGCGGAAATTGCGTGGGCGGGAATAATGACGGGAATCATTCCGGCCAGGATGCGTCCAGGGTGTGGGGCCAAACGTATCGGGTGATGTTGCCCGTCCTTGGCCGAAGCTACAGACAAAGACTATAGTTGCGGCGAGGAGAGTCCTGGCACTGGGCCCCGTCTCTCCCGAGAAGCGCATGCCTGTGGAGGCTGCCATGAGCGTACCTCGCTGCTCGTATCTCACACGCTTGATCCTTGCGGTTACCGTCTGCGGAACTCTCTCCGCGCAAACACCCATGACCTCCGATGCGAGGGAGCCGGCCTCCGCGCATCCGAAGGAGGTTTATCCGCAGATCGTGCGCCTGAGCCTGGTGCAGGGCGACGTGCGCGTGTCGCTGCCCAAGCAAAAGGGGCAGGGCGAGGTGCCGCCGTGGGTGGAGGGCCGGGTGAATCTTCCCCTGGTGTCGGGATCGAGCGTGGTGACGGGCAAGGGCCGGGTGGAGATCGAGTTCGAAGATGCGTCGACGATGTACCTGGGCGAGAACTCGGTGCTGGCGTTCGACGACCTGACGACCCAGAACGGGATTCCCAGCACCGACATGGTGCTGATGACGGGTGTGGTTTCGCTGCACCTGCGGCCAACGGTGCCGGGCGAGATGTATGTCCTCCGGACCGAGACCGACGCCGTGCAGATTCCCTATGGGAGCCGTTCGAACGTGCGGGTGAACAGCTACACCGACGCGACGACCGTTACGCCACAAGCCTTTACCGAGGTCCATCTCGGCGACGCTCCACCGGCGGCCGGCATGATCGGGAAGACCTTCACCTATAGCCATGGAGTGTTCGTTCCGACGCCCGCGGGTCGGATCGGCAACTTTGCGGAGTGGGACCAGTGGGTGGCCGCCCGCGTGGCGACGCGCACCAGGGCCATGCAGGCGGTGATGAAGGAGTCGGGGCTGAACGAACCTCTGCCGGGAATGGCCGATATGGCGGACCACGGCAGCTTCTTCGACTGCAAGCCGTATGGCACCTGCTGGGTTCCGACGAAGGGCTGGGGCGGGCCGCAGCCAGCAGCACAACCGGCGGGAGACGCGCAACGGGCAACCGAACGACAACGGCAGAAGCAGCGCAGCCGGCGCAGGATCCGCAGCAGGCAAACGAACCGCAGCCGGATCAACAGCCCGCGCAGAGCTCCAAGCTGGCCATGCAGGCGCAGCGGGACGAGGCGCAGGCGGAGCACCAGACGGGAGGAGCGGGTGTCGCGCCGGCCGTGTGGGCCGAAGATGACTACGACTTTCCTGCTCTCCGTACTCGCTTGAAAATTGGATGACCCAGGATCCCATGACCGGTCAACCCATGATCCTGGCGAGCGACGTGGTGTGGAATGGCTACGACGGGTTCGACGATTTTGGATACGACTGGGCGGTCTGCCATGCGGGTAGCTGGATCCGGTGGCGGCACCGCTATGCGTGGGTGGCTGGACGGCATCGGCATCATCACGCGCCCGGTGCGATGGGTGAAGGTGAACGGCAAGCGGGGATACGTGCCGATTCATCCGCGCGATGCCGAGGGCAAGGAGCCGGAAAATCTGAAGCATGGCATCTTTGTGCCGGCAGAGCGGAAGGGCGGCGGGGTGGAGCGGGTGGCCTACGATCCGGGAGCTCGGTTGAAGCTGCTGGCGGAGGCGCCGAAGGAGTTCCGCGAGCCGGTCGCTGCCCCGGCTGCACGCGACGAGCGCGCCCAGGGCGGAGGCGCATCCACTGCTGGCCGCGCGTGCGGGGAGCAAGAGCGCGCGCCGAGCATGATCGCCTTCGATTCCAAGGCGAGGGGCTTTACGGTGACCACGCAGATGCATGAGGGAGGAGCGAGCCGCACCGTGGTGAGCCACTTCAGCGGAGGCAGCGTGGCAGGCTCCATGGCGCGCGGAGGATCGGGCGGAGGATTTGGTGGCGGCGGAGCCCGAGGACGAGTCGGCGGAGGCGGAGCCCGGCGGGTGCAGCGGGCGGCGGATTTAGGGCGGAGGAGGATCGCACGGGTCCGGTGGTGGAGGCTCGATGTCTTCAGGCGGTGGCTCTGCCTCGTCCGGCGGGAGGCGGCGGCGGGCACGGGCTAGCGTGCGCCGCGCCGTGAAGAGCCTTCACCACGGGCTTAGATGCCGTCGCGCGTCGGCCTACGCTTTGCCCTCGACCAGAAGCTGCTCGATCTTGCCGTCGGGCTCGAGGTACACGGTGAAGATGAGGGTGGTGCCTCCTGCAGAAGGCGACGCGGAAGGAGCTGAAGGTCATGCCGCCGCGGAGGGAGGCGTGGCCGACGGTGACGGAGCGGATGGCGCCGAGAGGGGAGAGGCTGGACTGGTAGTCCGCCAGAGCGGTGGGGTCGAAGTAGTATTGCAGTCGGCGGTGAAGAGCGAGCGGTCGATGTCGCCCTTCTGCAGGCCGGCGACGATGGCCTGCAGGTGCGGGACGAAGGCCGTCGCGGTGAGGGTCGGGGCATCGGGAGCAGGTGTGGAAGCGGTCGTCTCGGAGAGAAGGAGGGTCGCGATCTCCTTGGCGATCTGCGAGGCGGCGCCGGAGGCTTCCTGGTTGGTGAGGACGGCGATGGCGATGTGGTCTTCGGGGAAGAGGATGTTTTCGGCGACGAAGCCACCGACCTCGCCGGAGTGCTCGATGACCTGGTGGCCGTCCTGAATGGAATGATCTCGACGCCGAGGCCGTAGTGGGAGTCCTTGCCGCCGGCGAGGACGAAGGGGGTCTCCATCTGCTGGTAGCTGGCAGGGGTGAGGAGCGACCGATTCATGATGGTGAGGTCCCACTTGAGGAGCTGGCCGACGGGCATGGCGAGGTCGGCGTCGCCGAAGTACCAGCCGGGGGCTTCGAGCGCCGCGGGACGGATGGGGGCGAGCGCGTTGCGCATGTAGCCGGTGACCTGGAGCTTCGACTGTTCGGTGTTGAGGTTCAGCACGTCTTCAAGGCCTGCGGGCTTGAGGACGTGGTCGCGCAGGAATTTGGCGAAGGGCTCGCCCGCGACCTTCTGGACGATCAGCGCGGCGAGGACGAAGTTGGTGTTGGAGTACTGCCACTGGGTGCCGGGGTCGAAGTCGAGCGGCTTGCCGGCGAACTCGTGCGACGATCGCCAGCGGGTCGCCGGGAAGCTTCCAGGCAGGGATGGTGTAGTCCTGCGGGCGCGTAGTCCTGGTAGCCGGAGGTGTGGGTGAGGAGGTTGATGATCTTGACGTCGTGGGAGCGGGTGAGCTCGGGGAAGAACTTGCTGACCGGGTCCTCGAGCGAGAGCTTGCCCTGCTGCTGCAGCATGAGCATGGCCGTCGCGGTGAACTGCTTGGAGATGGAGCCGATGGGGTAGGCCATCGAGGCTTCGGCGGGAACGGGCGGGGTGACGTGCGCGAGGCCGAAGGCATGGGTGTAGACGACGTGGTCGTCCTCGACGATGCCGACGGAGGCAGAGGGAACGCCCGCTGTCGGCGAGGACTTTCTGCGCGATGGCAGCGACCTTGGCGGCGGTGTCGGGAGCGAGCTGCTGGGCGTGTGCGGGGAGCGTGGAGGCGGCGAGAAGGGCGGCGGCGAGAAACAGACGCATTAGGGGAAGGATAGCATCCGGCGGCTCGGCAAACCCACGTCTCAGAGTCGAGACGTGGGGCACCCGGATGCGTGGGGCTGAGGGAACAACAAAGGCCGCCCGGGTGGGCGGCCTTTGTGTTGGTGCGTTGACGGCGATTACTCGTCGTCGCTTTCGTTCTCGGACTGCTTCCACTTGAGCAGGTCGCCCAGGGTGGTGCTGCCGGCGTTGGCGCTCGAGGAGGACGAGCTGCTGCCGCCCTGTCCCTTGCCGCCCTTGCCCTTGTTGTTGGACTCCTTGTAGCTCTCGACCTCGGCGCGCGTGGCTTCCTCGCCGATGGCCTTGATGGAGAGGCCGACCTTCTTCTCTTCCTGGTTCATCTTGACGATCTTGAACTCGTGCTCGTCGCCCACTTCCAGGTTGATCTGCTTGCCGGTGTCGTCGACCGCCTCGGAGACGTGGCAGAGGCCCTCGACTCCTTCGGCGATCTCGACGAAGGCGCCGAACTGCGCGGTGCGCAGAACCTTGCCCTTGATGACGTCGCCGACGCGGTGCTGCGCGAAGAACGTCTCCCAGACATCGGGCTGGAGCTGCTTGACGCCCAGCGACAGGCGGCGGTTCTCCGGCTCCACGCCGAGAACGACAGCCTTGACCTTCTCACCCTTCTTCAGGACTTCCGAGGGGTGCTTGATGCGCTTGGTCCAGCTGAGGTTCGAGACGTGCACCAGGCCATCGATGCCGTCTTCGATCTCGATGAACGCACCGAAGTCGGTGAGGTTGCGGACGCGGCCTTCGATGACAGCGCCGATCGGGTACTTGTCCTCGAGCTGCTCCCAGGGATTGTCCTGGAGCTGCTTCATGCCGAGCGAGATGCGGCGGTCGGTGGGGTTCACCGAGAGGATGATGGTCTCCACCTCGTCGCCGGGCTTGACCAGCTTGGACGGGTGCTTCATCCGCTTGGACCAGGTCATCTCGGAGACGTGGACGAGGCCTTCGATGCCCTGCTCCAGCTCCACGAACGAGCCGTAGTCGGTAACCGATAGCACGCGGCCCTTGACGTGGGCTCCGACCGGGTAACGCTCCGTGGCGTCGAGCCAGGGATCAGGCGAGAGCTGCTTGAAGCCCAGCGAGACGCGCTGCTTTTCCTTGTCGAACTTGAGCACCTTCACCTGGATCTCGTCGCCGACGTTGACCAGGTCGCGGGGGTGCGTGAGCCGGCCCCAGCTCATGTCCGTGATGTGCAGCAGGCCATCGAGGCCGCCCATGTCGACGAACGCGCCGTAGTCGGTGAGGTTCTTGACCACGCCGGTGAAGACGGAGCCTTCTTCGAGGGTCGAAAGCGTGACCGCCTTCTTCTCGTTCTGCTCTTCCTCGAGAATCTCCTTGCGGGAGATGACCACGTTGCCGCGCTTCTTGTTGAGCTTGATGACGCGGACTTCGATCTCGGTGCCGATGTAGCCGTCGAGGTTGCGGACGGGGCGAACCTCGACCTGAGAGCCGGGCAGGAACGCCTTGATGCCGATGTCGACGGTCAGGCCGCCCTTGACGCGCGAAACCACCAGGCCCTTGACCGGGGTCTTGGTGTTGGCCGCCTCTTCGAGCTTGTCCCACACCTTGTGACGCAGGGCCTTCTCGTAGCTGACGAGATAGCCGCCCTCCTTCTCCTCACGCTCCACCACCACTTCGATCACGTCGCCGACGTTGAACTTCGGCGCGCCGGTGTGGTCGAGCACCTGCTCCAGCGGAATCAGACCCTCGGACTTGAGGCCGATGTCGACCACCGCGTGCTTGTCGGTGATCTTGACGACGGTGCCGGTGATGACGGCCTCTTCGGCGGTCAGCGCCTGGGCGGCGTCCTTCTCGGCGGCCTGCTCGCGGTCGAAGCTCTCGAGCGCCTTGGCAAAGTCCTCGGCATCGTACTCGGGCTCGGCGGCAGCGGCGATCTCGACAGCGACGCTGCTCTTCTCGGGCGTCGGCTGGACCGAATTCTCGGCAGGTGCCGGAGCGCTTTCAGCGGCCGGGGTGCTGGGGTTGAGGGAAAGGTCGTTGAGACGCCGGGGTTTCGGTCGTAGCGGCATCTTGATTAACTTCGGGGGCGGTTGATTCCAATGTGGTGTTCAGGGCTGTGCTCTCGGGATGGAAAGAATTGTGGTCGTGGTCGGCCATGGATAAGACTGCTCCGGGGTCCAGTGCTCACTCGCTGCTATCAGCCGGTGGAACGCCGTTTCGAGCGGCAGAAAGCTGCCTCCCGAAGAGGGGTTGTTCTATTCGATGATGTCAGCGGGAATGAGTGATGCAAATAAATGAGAGCCTGCGACTGGATCCCGCGCGCATGTCCTCAATCAAAAGTGTAGCAGCGCGATTAGCGAGGGTCAATGCGCGCCCGGCGGATGGTCGAACATCGGCCAGTTCTCCGTGCAGCCGGTCCTGGACCTTGCGGAATCTGGGCGAGACGAGTGTCGACGTCCGCGCTGGACCACCGCCGCTCCCTTCCCGCGCTCCCTTCCCCGCACGAGCGCAGCCTATAATACTGCTGCCATGGACCATCTCTGGACACCGTGGCGCTACGCCTACGTGACGGGCGCGGACCGGGGCCGGCCCAAACTCGGCGTGCCCGAGGCGCTCGCGGCCTGGCCGGGAGAGATGCACTGCGTCTTCTGCAACATGATTGCGGCAGTGGACTACGCCGTGGAACACGGCATGCCGCGCGAGCAGGCCGAGGCCGCCGTGTATCTGCTGGAGCGCGGGAAGAGCTGCTTCCTGGTGCTCAACGCCTTTCCGTACAACAGCGGGCACCTGATGGTGGTGCCGTACCGGCATGAGCAGTCGCTGGCGGCGCTGCCGCTGGAGGAGGCCGGCGAGCTGCTGCGCATGACTCGCCGGGCGGAGCGGGTGCTGCAGGCGGTCTATCAGCCGCATGGCGCAGAACCTGGGGCTGAACCTGGGCAAGGCGGCAGGAGCGGGGGTCGCGGAACACCTGCACCTGCATGCCGTTCCTCGCTGGCTGGGCGACAACAACTACATGAGCGTGCTGGCCGAGACGCGCATTCTGCCCGAGATGCTGGACGAGAGCTGGCGGAGACTACGCGCGGCGCTGGCCGTGGATACGCTCGAGCGAGCGTAGCAGCGATCACTCAGACGCCTGTAGCAGCGATCAACGCCTTTAGTCACACCCGAAGGTCTACAGCCGAAACCCCTGTATTCATGCGGTCAAATGCGCAATGGATTGCGCCCGATTGCTGTTCTGATTCATGCAGATTTCTCGCTGGCGCGGACAACTCCTGAGGCACGCGCGACCGTCATCAGATGGACAGAACGAGTTCGCGATCACAATCCACGGAGGTTCACCATGACACAGATGCCACCAGCACGCTTGAACCCTTCGAACTCCTGGATGGGAAAACCCGGCGACCTGGTGACGGATGCCGGCCGATGTCGACGCGGCGCGGCGGCGCATGGTGGAACGGCGTGGTCGATGTCCGTTTGACCGGCCGGGGATGATCCAGCCACAGGATGGAGCGGTGGATACGCGGACGCGGCTGGCCAGCATGCGTTCGCACCAGCATAGCGACGGCTGCATGAGGCGGAAGATGCCCGGCTTACGGGCGGAACGCGCTCGCTGGATCGCAGGCTGCTGGGACTGAATGTGCTGGACATCCTATGCCAAGCGTTCCGCTGCAAAGGTTGAGCGCGCATGTCGAGGAGCATTGTCCAGGTCGAGGCTGCATTTCCCTTCCGAGGGGCTCTGTCGGTGCCAAGCCTATGGATGACTGTTCATGTGCACCGGGCCAAGTGGCCCGGTTTTTGTTTGGCTGGCTCGTTTCGCCTGGAGGAACGCTTTACTGCGGAGTCTCGGCGGGATGGAGGCGGGTGGCGGGCGTCACCTCGAAGTTGGTGACCTTCCAGAGGCCGCCAGACATGCGCTGATACACCCGCGTGTAGCGGTAGGCGCCATGCAGAGTCTCATCGCCATTGACGCCTTCGACCTGCGCCAGCGAGGTAACAATCGCAATGTTGCCGATCAGTTTGATCTTGAGCTCCGAGGTATCGAGCTTGGTGATGGAGAACTTGCCGCTCCCGCATGCGATCCAGCTGCTGCGACTTGGTGAGGACCGCGCCGTTGGCGGTGATGCCGAGGTAGTCGTCGGAGAGCAGCTTGTCCATGGCTGGACACGTCGTCGGTGAGGACCGCCTTTTGCCACTGGCGCTCGAGGGCAACGATCTGGGCGCGCTCGGTGCGCTTGTGCTCGCGCCGATCCGCGGATCTGCGCGAAGGCGTGCGGAAGAGCTGCCACCAGCAGGGCAGCGGCGAGAACAACGAAGCATCCGCGTTGGCAGCTGGCGCAACATGGGCGTACCGGATGTTAGATCGGAAATCCGGGCCACGTCAAAGCGCTCTGTCACGACCTTGCTGAATCGCCATCCCGTTACCCCACCCTTCATCGTCCGACCCTGCGGTTGGATGCCGGCAGGGCGACCGCGGAGGTTCGATCGCCAGGTCAGGCCGGCGCCCAGCCCGGCCTTCAGGCGGGGGTTCAGGCGATGGCGGTGAGGTTCTCGAGGTTGCGCTCCAGCATGCGCTGATAGAGGCCGCCGACGGCATACTTGGCGAAGTGCGGCGTGGCACGGTGGAACTCGGCCGCGGCCTCGTCGCGATACTGCTCATAGATGACGATGGTGTCGGGATCGCTCTCGACGCTGTGCGGGATGTAGCTGACGCAGCCCTCCTCCTGGCGGCTGAGGCGGGTGAGCTCGCGAAGGATCTGGTGAATCTCCTCGCGATCGTCGGAGCGGAAGGTCATGCGAACGGTGAAGCTGATCATAATTTCCTTTAGCGTGCAGCGATCTTAGCTGAACAATCTGGTCGAAGCCGGGCCGTGGTCATGGTCTGGATGCGGTCGGGGCCGGTGGAGATCATGCCGATCTTAGCGCCACTCTCGCGCTGGATGAACTCGAGATACTGCTGCGCCAGCTTCGGGCAGCTTGTCGTACTCGGTGATTCCTTCAGTGGAACACTTCCAGCCCTTGAGGGTTGTGTAGATGGGATGAATCGACTTTTGAAGCCGCGGACGTCGGCGGGGATGATGTCGGTGACTTTGCCGTCGATCTCGTAGGCGGTGCAGACGGGAATCTCGTCGCACTCGTCGAGGACGTCCATCTTGGTGACCACCAGCCACTCGGTGGAGTTGATCATGTTGGAGTAGCGGAGCAGCGGGATGTCCAGCCAGCCGCAGCGGCGGGGACGGCCGGTGACCGCGCCGTACTCCTGGCCACGGGCGCGCAGCAGTTCGGCCGAGTAGCCGTCGATCTGCGTGGGGAACGGGCCTTCGCCGACGCGGGTGACGTAGGCCTTGGTGACCCCGATGACGGTGCCGATGCGCGTGGGGCCGACGCCGGTTCCCGTGACCGCTCCGCCTGCCGTGGACGAAGAGCTCGTCACGAAGGGATAGGTGCCGTGGTCGATGTCCAGCAGCGCACCCTGGGCGCCTTCGAACATCACGTTCTGGCCGGCGTTGAGGGCGTCGTTGAGCATGTAGGCGGTGTCGGTGACGAACGGAGCGATCTGCTCGGCGGCGCGGACGTAGTCCTCGTACATCTGCTTGGGGTCGAGCGGCTCGGTGCCGAAGAGCGCGTGCGCGATGGTGTTCTTCTCGTGGCAGGCGTTGTTGATGTGCGTGCGCAGCAGCGAGGTATTGAGCAGGTCGACGACGCGCAGGCCGTTGCGGTGGATCTTGTCCTCGTAGGCGGGGCCGATGCCGCGGCGGGTGGTGCCGATGGTCTGGCGGCCGGGAGCGGTCTCGGCAGCGAGCTCGATCATGCGGTGGTAGGGCAGGATGACCTGGGCGCGGTTGGAGATGAAGAGGTTGCCGTCGACGTCGACGCCGGCGTCGCGCAGCTTCTGCACCTCGCCGAGGAAGGCCATGGGGTCGAGCACCACGCCGTTGCCGATGACGCCCTTGCAGCCGGGGCGGAGGACGCCGCACGGGATCAGCTGCAGAACGAACTTTTTGCCGTGGATGATGACGGTGTGGCCGGCATTGTGGCCGCCGGCGTAGCGGGCGACGATGTCGAACTTTTCGCTGAGGACGTCGACGATCTTGCCCTTGCCTTCATCGCCCCACTGGGCTCCCAGAATGACAGCAGACGGACGACGGTTCGCGCGCGGCGAGACGGTGGTTTCGGTTTGGCTCACGAGGAAGTTGGCTCCGGAGGTGATGCTCGGGGGGAAGTGCGCGCAGCGTGCTTCCCGAAGGAACCGCTCGCGCCCATGATTCATTTTATACTGTTGTCACTGGAGAATCACATGCAGGTAAAAGAGGCGGTTCAGAAAGCAAGCGAATACCTCTCCGAGGTCTTCGAAACTGCTGCGGATAAAGAATTGCGTCTGGAGGGGGTCGAGAAAAGCGATGATGGGCGCTTTTGGAAGGTTACATTTTCGTATGATTCGCCTCAGAATGAGCGTTCAAGTTTGATGTCGCTGCTTCGTACTTACAAAACCGTAAAGTTGCGTGACGACAACGGAGAGTTCATCGGAGCGCATAATGGGAAGCTGCTAGGCGAGCTGTGACGGCCCACCGGTTGGCTTTGCTAGACACCAATGTTTTATTGCTCAAGATAGTTGCTGAAACGGACCCCTCCCTCTTGAGGACATTCAAGAGAGTTCAGCAATTTGAAGAGCGCGACATCGCCTTACTAGGAGAGTTGCTGGCGGAATTCAGTGACCTAATTTCTACTCCGCACGTTCTGGCGGAAACCAGCAATTTTATCGATCAAGCACCCGACTATCGCCGAGCAGATTTGACTGATTGGTTTAGGCGTTACGTCGCTGAGAGTGAAGAGCGTTACGAGGCCGCTTTGACGTTGGTGGAAAGACCTGAATTCGCCTCGCTGGGACTTTCCGACACCGGCCTGAGTTCTCTAAGTAAGATTGCGGTCGTGATCACGACCGATTTTCACCTCACTGGCAGGATTGAGGCGACTGGCGGATTCGTCGTTAATTTCAATCGAATCCGAAGCCCCCGCATGTCTAAGCGAAGGCAAACGTTCCCAAGGCTAGCGCTTGCGCGGCATGGTGAGGTCGAGGTCGCTGGCCGTGAGCTGCTTGGTGAGCAGGATGATCTGGCCGGTATGCATCTCGACGTGGCCGACAACTTTGAAGATGGCTTCGAGGATGGTGGTGTGGCGCCAGGTGCCGGTCGGCTGGGGGTCGATGACGACCAGCAGGCGCTCGGCGGGAAGGGCGGCGATGACCCGGCAGGCTTCCTCGAGGGTGGCGTTGAAGCGGGCGGCTGCTTCGGCCGGGTTGGTCGAGGGCGTCAGGGTGAACTCTTCGTCGCGCTGGCGGACGTCGGGCTGGTCGTCGATGCCGTGCAGGATCCACTGGCGCAGGTTGCCTTCGAGATGCAGCAGCAGGTTGGCGATGGAGTTCTCGTAGTCGCCGCGGCGCTGCCAGATCTGGTCGTCGCTGAGCTTGTCGAGGCAGCTGGCGATGGTCTTCTGGGATTGGTGCAGGCGCACCGCGGCGTAGGCGAGGAAGTTGTCGGCGATGGGGTCTCGCGGACGGCGAGATGCTTTGCATGGTGGACATAGATGCATTCTATGACTCGGCGAATCTTTCGGCCGGGTTGCGTATCCTAGGGACGATGCCGGAGTTGCCTGAGGTCGAGACCGTTGCGAATGGGGTGGATGCGCGGGTGCGCGGACAGCGGATCGAGCGCGTGTGGACCAGCGGCAAGCCGCAGACGTTCAAGTCCAGCGAGGCGGAGATTGCCGAGACGCTGACCGGGGCGCGGATTGAGCGCGTGCGCCGGGTGGGCAAGACGATTGTGATGGATCTCGCCCGTCGAGGCAAAGCGGCGGGGCAGTTTCTGGTGCATCTGGGGATGACCGGCAGGCTGGTGGTGTGCCAGGCAGACATGCCGCTGGCGCCGCATACCCACGCGGTGCTGTCGCTGAGCGGTGCGCCCGGGGAGACAGTGGGCCGCGAGGTGCGGTTTGTCGACCCGCGGAGGTTTGGCCGGCTCTCGGTGGTGACCGAGGCGGGCGGCTATACGGGCCCCGGCGCCGAGCCGACCACGATCTCGGTAGCTGATTTTCGAAGCTCTTCAAGGGGCGCAAGCTGGCCATCAAGGCGGCGCTGCTGAACCAGTCGATCCTGCATGGGGTGGGCAATATCTATGCGGACGAGAGCCTGTTTCGCGCCGGGATTCGGCCGCGCAAGCAGGCGGGCCGGCTTACCCAGGCGGAGTTCGCCAGGCTGCACGCAGCGCTGCAGCAGGTGCTGGCGCACGCGATCCAGCTGGGCGGGTCGTCGGTGTCCGATTACGTGGACGCAGACGGGGTTCGCGGATTCTTCCAGCTGGAGCACAAGGTCTACAGCCGCGCCGGCGAGGATTGCCTGGACTGCGGGACGGCGCTGAAGAAGATCGTCGTGGGCGGGCGAACGACGGTGTACTGCCCCGATGTGCCAGCGCTAGGCTTCTAGGGTCCAGTTCCAGCCGTCGCGGCTACACTTGCAGCATGCTGACGTACGCGATCACGAGGGCGAAGGCTGGGCGGCGATCGACCACGTCCAGCGCTGGGTGCAGGAGGACGTGCATTTTGTGCAGTTGCGGGAGAAGCAGCTCGCTGCGGGAGAACTGCTGAAGCTGGCGACGGCGCTGCGGGCAGCCTTGCGCGAGGCCGGCCACGCCCGGCTGCTGATCAACAGCCGCGCCGACGTAGCCGTCGCGGCGGGGGCGGATGGCGTCCACCTGACCTCGCAGCCGGGCGAGCTGACCCCGGAGCAGGTGCGGCAGGTGTTTCGGGCAGCGGGTGCCGGCACGCCGGTCGTCAGCGTGTCCTGCCATACGCTGGACGAGGTGCGGCAGGCGGTGGCCGGAGGGGCGGATCTGATCGTGTTTGGGCCGGTGTTTGAGAAGCGCGTCGCCGATGTGGTGGTCGCCGAAGGGGTGGGGCTCGATGCCCTGCGGGAGGCCTGCGGGGCGGCAGGGGGAACCCCCGTGCTGGCGCTGGGCGGCGTAACCTGGCCCAGGGCCGAGCTTTGCATCGAGGCCGGGGCAGCCGGCGTGGCGGGGATTCGACTCTTTGCGTGAGGCCCGCATCTCACAGGGGTGTGAGGCCCGCATCTGGCAGGACGTGAAGCCAGCATCTGGCAGGAATAGCCGCTGATTCCCCGCCGTGCGGTGTCGGATTGACGCCGGGGTCCGCGCATCCTACCGTTAAGTCATGGTCATCACCCCCGCACAACTCGTCGACGAGCCGCTCAAGCTGGATGAATCGATTGCCCCCGGCAGCGATCGATTACGCTCCGGACATCCGCCAGGTGGGACCGCTGACGGTCAAGGGGCAGGCCGAGCTGATCGTGGAGCATCGTGGCCCCAAGGAGTTTGTCGAGGACATCCGGCTCCGGGCAAGCTACTCCGGAAGATTCGCACAGCTCTGCGCCCGCTGCCTGGAGCCGGTGGAGCAGCCGCTGGAGGGAACGTTTGACCTCATCTTCCGGCCCGGGGGTGTCGATAATGTGGCCGGGGAGCACGCAATTACGGAAGATGAGACGGAAATCGGGTATTATGAAGAGAGCGGCCTGCTGCTGGAGGACGCCGTGCGCGAGCAGGTGCTTCTGACCCTGCCCGGACGGACGCTCTGCCAGGAGGACTGCAAGGGTCTTTGCCCGCATTGCGGCATCAATCGCAACCTCGCAACCTGTGAGTGCGTAGAGAAGCCGGTCGATCCACGGTTAGCTGCGTTAGCCGGGATCGCTGTTGCGCACAAAGGCTAGGGCTGTTTGAGGTTGAGCACCCGCAAGTTTCTGATGACCAAAGATTTCGGCCGCACAGCTTTGAGCTGACTGGCCAATGAAGAAGAGGGTTTACCATGCCTAATCCAAAACGGCGGCACTCCAAGCAGCGCACCGCCAAGCGCCGCAGCCATGACTTCCTGACGCCCACCGGCGTCTCCAACTGCCCCAACTGCGGCGAGAAGAAGCTGCCCCACCGCGCCTGCAAGAAGTGCGGCGAGTACAAGGGCCGCGCCGTCGTTGCGGCCAAGGACGCTGCCTAACGCAGGATCGAGAGACGAGATTCGAGCCGTACCTGGCCCGTCGTCTCGGATTCTGCAGTGTGGATGAAGTCTCCAACCCAGTAAGAGAGTTTCGAGCCTACGCGAGCCATGCCGATCGACATCGTTCTCGATGCCATGGGGTCCGACCAGTCCCCCGAGCCGGAGATTCGCGGAGCTATTCTGGCCTGCCGCCAACTGGACGTTCGTGTCCACCTGGTCGGGCCGGAGGATGTTCTGCGTCCAAAATTGCGCGAGGCGCTGAAGGCCTACGCGCGCCCGACCTTCCCGGAACGCCCGGCAAGAAGCCGCGCTGCCCATCTTCATCGTGCAGGCCAGCGAGTGGATCAGCATGGAGGACAAGGCCGCGCAGGCCGTCCGCTCCAAGCGCGACTCCTCCATGCGCGTCGGCCTGAAGATGGTGCGCGAGGGCCGCGCCGCGGGCTTCGTTACCGCCGGCAACACCGGCGCGGCCATGGCCACCGCCAAGATGGTGCTGGGATCGCTGGCCGGCGTCGACCGCCCCGCCCTGGCCGCCATCCTGCCCACCACCACCGGCCAGCCCTGCGTCCTGCTCGATGTTGGCGCCAACGTGGACTGCGACCCCGAGAACCTGGTCCAGTTCGCCGTGATGGGCCACATGTATGCGCAAGAACGTGCTGCATGTGGCGCATCCGCGCGTCGGCCTGCTCTCGATCGGCGAAGAGGACTCCAAGGGCAACTCGCTCACCCGCGACACGCTGCCGCTGCTGCGCGAGCTGCGGGTTGAACTTCATCGGCAACGT
Source organism: uncultured Acidobacteriaceae bacterium (assembly GCA_963762375.1). Classification (GTDB taxonomy): domain Bacteria; phylum Acidobacteriota; class Terriglobia; order Terriglobales; family Acidobacteriaceae; genus Granulicella. The sequence goes on along the minus strand of CAVXKP010000008.1, from coordinate 136,124 downwards.
CGAAGGCCGCGACCTCTACAACGGCCACGCGGACGTCGTGGTGTGCGATGGCTTCGTCGGCAACGTGGCGCTCAAGACCAGCGAGGGCCTGGCCAAGCTGGTCAGCTCGTCGCTGCGCGAGAGCCTGAAGTCGACGGTCACCTCGCAGGTCGGCGCGCTGCTGTCGCAAAAGGCGTTCAAGGCCTTCAAGAAGCGGCTGGACTACTCCGAGTACGGCGGCGCGCCGCTGCTGGGCGTGCGCGGCGTGTGCATCGTCGGGCATGGCTCCTCCAACGAGCGCGCCGTGATGAATGGCATCCGGGTCGCGGCGGAGTTTGCCGAGGCCGCGGTCAACGCCGGCATTGAGGCGAAGCTGGCAGCGCGTTAGCCGCAGCTGCCGCGGAATCGTTGCACGCCGGCTGCCGGCATGGCATAAGCTCTAAGCAAGCAATTGGAACCCTTTGAAGCGTCAGGAGCATCTCATGGCATCCACAAAATTTCTCGATCCGCCGCCCGCTGCAAGTCGCGACAAGGCTTCCTTTGAGCTGCTGCGCGTGTGGGTGGCCGAGCAGGGTCAGCATGTGAGCCTGCGCAGTGGCGCGTGGGAAGATCCGTTTGCGTGGGGCATCGTGCTCGCCGATCTGGCGCGGCACATTGTGAATGCCGAGTCACTGCATCGCAAGGATCTCGATGAGGAAGCGTTTCTGGAACGTCTGCTGGAGGGCTTTCAGGCCGAGATCGACTCGCCCACCGATGAGCCTGAGGGCGAAATCAAGCAGTAAGCGCGCGATGCGGATGCGAACGGCAGATTACATCGCCAGCGCAACGCGCTCCAGCTCAGCCTGGATATGCTCCACCGTGCAGCCCGGGACTTCAATGCGCGACGCCGCAGCGCGCGCCTCGTGGTGCGAGACGCCATAGCCGCGACCGCTCAGAAAATTCGCCACGATCTCGGCGGCCTGAAACGAGTCCACGCCCGACTGCAGCAGCTCATTGCGCAGCGTCATGAGGTCGGTCGGCGTAAATTGCTCGACATAGGTGCGGTCATCGGTGCGATTGTCTGATTGGCTCACGGTCGACCTCCTTTGGTCGCGACAGCCATACGCGACTAATGCGATTAGAACGAATTACGAGGACTCAGGTTGCAGTCGCGCAGCAGTTTATTCAAGCGCGACCAACAAATTTGCATTTCTTCACGGCAGTGCCAAACCTCTAATCCTCATGGACGCACGATATTCTGTGTGTATGAGTTCTATCGTCACATCACCGTTCGTGCTTGACGGCATCGCCATCGCCGCGCAGATCAAGTCAGAGCTCGCCACGGAGGTCGCTGCAGCGCGCGACCGCGGCTACGTACCGGGTCTTGCGGTCATCCTGGTAGGCGAAGTGCCTGCCTCCCAGATTTATGTTCGCAGCAAGGTGAAGACCTGCGGCGAGCTGGGCATCTACTCCGAGATGCATACGCCTCCGGCCAGCACCACCACCGAAGAGCTGCTGGCACTGGTTGCTTCGCTCAATGCGCGCGAAGAGATTGACGGCATCCTGATTCAGCTGCCGCTGCCTGCGCACGTCGATACGTCCCGACTGCTGGAAGCCGTAGCTGCCGGAGAAGGACGTCGACGGCTTTCATCCCGTTAACGCAGGAAGGCTGCTCAGTGGATCGCCGATGGAGGAGATTCTTGCGCCCTGCACGCCCGCGGGCATCATGGAGATCCTGCGGCGCAGCAAGATTCCGATTCGCGGAAAGCGTGCCGTGGTGATCGGCCGCTCGAACATCGTGGGCAAACCCGCGGCCGCGATGCTGATCAACGCGTCGGCGACGGTGACCGTCTGCCACTCGCAGACCGCTGACCTCGGCGCGATTACGCGCGAGGCGGACATCCTGATCGCGGCCATTGGCAAGGCGGGCCTGGTGACTGCGGAGATGGTGCGGCCAGGTGCGACCATCATCGATGTCGGCATGAACCGCATTACCACCGAGGAAGAGCTGCAGCGATTCTTCCCCGGCAACGCCGCGCGGCGAGCAGCGCTTCGACAAGCGCGGAGTCGACGCTGATGGGCGATGTCGATCCGGCGGCGTTTGCGATCTCCGGAGCGTACACGCCGGTACCCGGCGGCGTTGGCGCGCTGACGATTGCGATGCTGATGGCGAACACGGTAAAAGCCGCGCGGCTGCGGCGCGGTTGAGGGGACGAGGTCAGGCAACGATGCTACGTGTAGGACTTACAGGAGATTTAGGCAGCGGGAAGTCCACGGTGGCGCGGATGCTCGCCGAGCGCGGCGCCGTGGTGCTTTCGTCCGACGAGATGGGGCGTGCGCTGATGCAGCCGGGCGAGCGGCCCTATGCGCAGATCGTCGCAGCGTTTGGCAGCGAGATCGTCGCAGCGGATGGTTCGCTGGATCGCCGCAAGCTTGCCGCGCTGGCCTTCGATGCAAAGAACCCTCGTATCGATGAGCTGAATGCGATCATCCATCCCGCGGTCATCGAGATCCAGTTAGAGCAACTGGCGGAGCTGGCCAAGGCCAGGCCCCATGCGATTGCGGTGGTGGAGTCGGCGCTGATCTTTTCCACGCGCTATGCCACGCACGGCAACTGGCGGGAGCGCTTCGACTGCGTGCTGCTGGTGGAGGCTCCGGAAGAGGAGAAGATCCGGCGCTTCGTGGACCGCATTGCGGCCGGCCGCGCCCTCTCCGCCGAAGAGCGCGCTACCCTCGAGTCCGACGCGCGACGGAGGCTCCAGGTGCAGCATGCGACCGTCTATCCCAGCGATTGCATCGTGCTGCACAACGATGGAGACGTCGAGTTTCTCGAGCAGCAGGTTGCAGTGGCGTGGGAGCAACTGAAGCAGCTGGAGCAGAAGCACTGAACCTGCTGGAGCAGCCGGTCGCCTCGGTTGGACGGACTTCCGAAGCTCGACCCGACCGCAATCCCGGCGATTTGATACCCTTGAGGAAAGAAACGATCCAGGAGAACTTCTATGGCGACAGCGACATTGGAAACGGTACAGCCGAAGTATAAGGTGGCCGATATTGGGCTTGCGGAGTGGGGACGCAAGGAGATCATCATCGCGGAGCAGGAGATGCCCGGGCTGATGTCGATTCGGCGCAAGTATGCCGCCGACAAGCCGCTGGCCGGCGTGCGCGTGATGGGATCGCTGCACATGACGATCCAGACGGCCGTGCTGATCGAGACCATGGTCGACCTGGGCGCCGATGTGCGCTGGGCGAGCTGCAACATCTTCTCCACGCAGGACCACGCGGCAGCGGCGATTGCGGCGGCGGGCGTTCCGGTCTTCGCGTGGAAGGGCGAGACGCTCGAGGAGTTCTGGTGGTGCACGAACGAGGCGCTGACCTTCCCTGACGGAAAGGGCGGCTTGCTCGGCCCGCAGCTCATCATCGACGACGGCGGCGACGCGACCCTGCTGATCCACAAGGGCTATGAGCTCGAGAATGGCGACAAGTGGGTGGATTCGCCCTCCGGCTCGCAGGAGGAAGATGTCATCAAGGCGCTGCTGAAGAAGGTTCACGCCGAGCGTCCGACGCACTGGCATGACGTGGTCAAGGAGTGGCGCGGCGTCTCCGAAGAGACCACGACCGGCGTGCATCGCCTCTACAAGATGCTGGAGCAGGGCACGCTGCTGGTGCCGGCGATCAACGTCAACGACTCGGTCACCAAGAGCAAGTTCGACAACCTGTACGGCTGCCGCGAGTCGCTGGTCGACGGCATCAAGCGCGCCACCGACGTGATGGTCGCGGGCAAGGTCGCGGTGGTCTGCGGCTATGGCGATGTCGGCAAGGGTTCGGCGGCCAGCCTGCGCGGCCTCGGCGCCCGCGTCATCGTCACCGAGATCGATCCGATCAACGCGCTGCAGGCGGCGATGGAAGGCTACGAGGTCACCACCCTCGAAGAGACGCTCGGCCGCGGCGACATCTACGTCACCTGCACCGGCAACGTCGACATCATTACGCTCGAGCACATGAAGCAGATGAAGGACCAGGCGATCGTCTGCAACATCGGGCACTTCGACAACGAGATCCAGATGGAGCCGCTGAACGCCTACAAGGGCGCCGTGCGCGAGAACATCAAGGCGCAGGTGGACAAGTACACCTTCGAGAACGGCAACGCGATCTTCGTGCTGGCCGAGGGCCGGCTGGTGAACCTGGGCTGCGCGACCGGCCATCCGAGCTTTGTGATGTCGAACAGCTTTGCCAACCAGACGCTGGCGCAGCTCGACCTCTGGAAGAACAAGGACAACTACAAGATCGGGATCTATATCCTGCCCGAAGCATCTCGACGAAGAGGTGGCGCGGCTGCACCTGGAGAAGATCGGCGTGAAGCTGACGACGCTCACCGAGAAGCAGGCGAACTATCTGAGCGTGCCGGTCGAAGGACCGTACAAGTCGGATCACTACCGGTACTAGGACGTAGCGAACAAGTCACAGCAAAGGCCGCCGGGCATCCCGGCGGCCTTGAGCTTTAACTACCCCGCCTTACTGCGCGTCGGCATCGGCGGCGACGATGGCCTGCACGCCGGGGGTGAGCGCAGCGTGTTGCGCGCTCGGCACCTGCTGATCGATCAGCACCACGGTGCGCACAGCTCCCGACGCATACGCCACCTGCGCCCCGCTCAGCAGCGTCACCGTGGACGACGCGAGCACCGTTCCCGCAGGCACCACGTCGATCGCGTAGGTTCCCTCCGGCAGATCGATATAGCCGGAGTTGGCTCCCACCCCCAGGTTGACTGCAAGCGGCGACGCACTCATCGCCTTGCTGGTGGTCGAGGCCATGGGAACCAGGTAGACATCGACCGCGCCCGCGCGCGTGGTCGCATTGATCACGCGCACCGCGATCCGGCCCGTCGGCAGCGGGTGTCGACTCATCCAGGAAGAGGGTCTGCTGCATGTTCGCCACGCCCGAACCGATGATCTCGGTGTACTGTTTGTTGGCGGCCAGGGTCTCGGTGCTGGAGGACAGCACCTGGCGCGTTCCAGCCTTTTCGGCGGCGAGGTTGTAGACCCCGGGCGACATGGGAATGTAGCTGGTCATGGTGCCGAAGCCGAGGTTGTAGGCCAGCGCCGAGCTGTTCTGATACGAGTCGATCACCCCGGCGTCCGGCGAGGCGTCCACCACGCGAAGCTGCGCGGAGTTCATCGCAATGCCCTGGCAGCCCGACAGCCCCAGCGCCGCAAGCGCCATGGCAGCCACTCGCGCCGCGCGCCGATGCGTCGCGGATGGAGTGCTGGGTTGACCGGGATGGGGAGGAGTCGGCGTCATGGCTTGCGACAGTGGTCGGCCCGGGGCTCGGTCTGTTGCACAGATTTCGAGTTACAGCCTCACTTTATCGGATTTCCATGCGCTTCGTCGCGGAAAAGGCGGGGGCAAAACGCTCCGGCGCCCAAAAAGGAAAGCCCCGGGAACAGCGCCTCGAAGTCCCCGCGCTCGCAGCGCCTGGCTCCCGGCAAAAAATCAGCCCCGCAACGTCATGATCCGAAAGGACCATTTACGCGCGGGGCTAGCTCTCTTTCTTTTGCTGCGCCGCCAATACTACGCCGGTCAGGGGCACGTTCGTCAACTCTCCCCATCCGACCGTTTGTGGATTACCGGGCCGGACGGTGCGCGATGATCAGCGCGGAGATCCGCTGGTACGCTGCCGCCGGCAGCACTCCGCGCGTAACGAGCTGATTCTTGGACATATAGGGTCGACCCGCTATGACCCGCCGGGTGTAGGCGGGGCCAAAGCCCGGAAGCGCGTTCAGTTGCTGCGGCGTCGCCGTATTGATGTCCAGCAGCTCCGCCGGCGGGCTGGACGCTGCGAGTCAGGTTGCGAACGCTGGGCTGCGAGGAGTTGGGGCGCGGCAAGCTGGGCGCCGGCAACCGTCATCGCCAGGGCGAGAACCGTGCGCGCGATCGGCCGAGGCATCCGCATCCCCTACACCGTGCGACTGACGCGCCGGCTGCCTTCTTCGATCTTCAGAATCTGCCCGTCGCGCATGTGCAGAATGCGGTCGGCGATCTGCGCTGCCTCGGGATTGTGCGTGATCATCAGCACCGTCTGGTTCAGCTCGCGGCTTGACGCATGCAGCATCGAGAGCACCGTGTCGGCGTTCTGGGAGTCCAGGTTGCCCGTCGGCTCGTCGGCCAGCAGGATCGCCGGGCGTGTAATCAGCGCGCGGGCGATGGCGACGCGCTGCTGCTCGCCGCCAGAGAGCTCGTTCGGCCGGTGGCCGAGCCGCCCCTGGATCTTGAGCAGGTTGCTGAGCTCGTCGAGCAGCGGCTGGTCAAAGGGCTTGCCCGTGGCGGCGATCTCGTGGGCCAGCTCGATGTTGGCCTGGGCAGAGATCGTCGGCAGAAGATTGAAGCGCTGGAAGACGAAGCCGATCTGCGACCGCCGCAGGCTGGTGCGCTGCGGGTCCGAGAGTCGCGAGAAGTCCTTGCCCTGAATCAGCAGCGAGCCGGAGGTTGCCGAGGTCAGGCCGCCGAGGATATAGAACAGCGTCGACTTCCCCGATCCGGATGGCCCCACGATGGCGACAAACTCGCCTGGCTGCACGTCGAACGTAACGTCGCGCAAGGCTTCGACCTTGAGCTTACCGGAGCCGTAGACCTTGCCCAGATGCTGCGCAGAGATGATGGGCCCGGGAAGGGTGGCGGCTGCGTTCGGAGCGAGGACGGCGGCTTGGCTGCTGAGTTCCATAGAGAACTCAAGTCTATCGCAGTGGGCCGGCAAACCCTGCCTTTCTGCAGGCGGCCCGTTCCCGTGCCTCAGGCGATGCCCATGGCCGTTCCGGCGAGCGTGGAGGCCGTGTCGTTGTCTTCCAGAAAGATGAGCTCGAGCCGGACGTTAAGCACGCGACGGCGCCTGGCGTGGTGCGGGTTGTGATCGCGCACCGTGCACAGGCTCTTCATCCGGGTATGGCTGTCGCGCGAGAGCTCGACCCCCGACGACAGCAGCCCGCTGTAGAGCTCAAAGACGGAGCGCAGAAGGAGCTCGAAGCTGAGCTCGGTGGCGTTGGGAGAGACCGCGCGCTGCTCCAACAGCCAACAGCCGCAGCCAGCCATGGTGTCCAGAAGCACGGGAACGATCTCCCGGTGGGCTTCGTAGCGTGCGGCCCCGCAGCTCGATCACGGGGACCTCGGCTGCCAGAACATCGGCTAGGGATTTGTCGCTGGGCGCAGGCTTCATCATGGACTCCCAATGGGATACAAGGGTGATATCGGAGCTCCGCGCCGGTTCATGAGAAGTGTCGCAACCTGCTACGGCCGGCTCGACCGGGGATTCGCCGCGCAAGCCGTACACTCAAAGGCAGGGAGAGTGACCCTTGGTCATCGGACTCGGCACAGACCTGATCGAGATTGAGCGGATCGCGCACAGCGTGGAACGCTATGGCGAGGCGTTTCTGCACCGCATCTTTACCCCCGGAGAGATTGCCTACTGCCAGCGCAAGAAGAAGAACGCGGCAGAGAGCCTGGCCGCTCGCTTTGCCGCGAAGGAGGCCGGCGCCAAGGCCCTCGGTACCGGGATCAGCCGCGGTGTCAGCTGGCTGGAGTTCGAGGTTCGCCGCCAGCCCGGCCAGCGCCCCGAGCTTTACCTCAGCGGGCGCGCGGAAGAGGTCGCGAAGGCTCTCGGCATCCGCCGGCTCTCGCTCAGCCTCGCCCATTCGCGCGGGATGTCGATTGCCGTCGTGGTCGCCGAGAATTAACGCCAGCATCGCCAGCGGCTGAAACTGCATCCAAATATCCGAGTCGACAGACAATCTGGCAGCCGGGCGCTGGTACGATGGTGTCACAGTGTGACACGTCCCATCCGCCCCCACTGACCACAGACTCTTCGAGGAGTTCGATGCCCAGCCAGCAGGAAGTCAAGTGGTCACAGCTCAAGGTTGGGTTGATCGTCCTGGTATCGATCGCCCTGCTGAGCACGCTGCTCTTTCTGATGACCAGCGCCTCGGGCATGAGCGTCTTCAGCCACAAGATCATCCTCTACACCTACTTCCAGAACTCCGACGGCCTGAAGATTGGCGCCCCGGTCAACCTCGAGGGCGTCACCATCGGCGAAGTGACGCATGTCACCGTGTCGACCGATCCGGCCCGCAAACTCACGCCGGTCAAGATCACCTTCAAGATCGACCCCAAGTATCACCGCAGCCTGCATACCGATTCCAAGGCGTCGCTCTCCACGGTCGGCGTCCTCGGCGATACGGTCGTCGACATCAGCAGCCAGACCGCTGTCGGTCCCGAGGTCCAGAGCGGAGCCGAGCTGGGCACCCTTGAGACCCCCAATCTCACCGACGTCGTCAAGGCCAGCCAGGGCACCATCGAGAGCCTCAACGTCATCCTCGCCAAGATGAACAACATCGTCGACAATATCCAGAACGGCAAGGGCACCGTCGGCATGCTCATCAACGACCCGGACCTCTATCGCAAGGCCACCACGACCATCGACCAGTTGCAGACGCTGACCACGAACCTGAACGAGGGCAAGGGCTCAGCCGGCAAGCTGCTGCACGACGACCAGCTCTATGACCGCCTGAACGACACGGCCGCCAAGCTCGACCAGATCACCACCGCGCTGAACGAGGGCAAGGGCTCAGCCGGCAAACTCCTCAAGGACGATTCGCTCTACAACAACCTGAATTCGACGCTGAAGCACGCGAACTCCCTGCTGGCGGAGGCCGACCAGGGCAAGGGAGCCCTGGGTCTCCTGACCAAGGACCCCGCCTTTGCCCGGAAGCTCAATGACACGGTGACGCAGATGGATACGCTGCTGGCCAATGTGAACGACGGCAAGGGAACCATCGGCAAGCTCGCCACCGACAACTCGATGTATGGCAACCTCAATACCCTGCTGACCAGCAGTACCGACCTGGTCACAGCGATTCGCAAGGACCCCAAGAAGTATCTGGTCATCCGGCTGAAGCTCTTCTAGCCGCCGCGTTCTCCCCCAACCGAAATTCCCCCGGCCGAAACTTTACGCGCGCCCCCCTCGTACAACCTGCATCGCCCCAGATCTGCGCCTTTTGCAATCCTGTGTTTCTACTCTATGCTGTCTGCACACAAGGAGATCCATGCGCACCTTCCTATCCGCAGTCCTGCTGCTCACCGCCGCATCCCTTTGCCTCGCTCCTGCCGGTATCGCTCAGACATTCGCCGCACCCGCCGACAGCGGCCCCTCCGCTCCCCCCAAGAAGCCCGTCAGCTTCGATCTTTCTGCGATCGACAAGACCGCCGACCCCTGCACGGACTTCTATCAATACGCCTGCGGAAACTGGAAGAAGGACAACCCCATTCCATCCGACCAGGTGCGCTGGGGACGATTTCAACGAACTCTCCGAGCGCAACAACTATCTGCTCTATATCGAGCTGAAGGCCGCAGCCGACGCTCCCAAGACCGCCCTGCAGCGCCAGTACGGCGACTTCTTTGCCGCCTGCATGAATACCCTGGAGGTGGACAAGCTGGGAGCTCGCCCGCTCGAGCCCGAGCTGGACGCCATCGCCGCGCTGGACAGCAGCAAGGACCTCGCCGCCTTCAACGCGAAGCAGATCAAACGCGGAGGAGGCGGCTTCTTCGGCATCGGCGTCACCCAGGACCAGAAGGACAGCTCGCAGCAGATTGCGGCGACCGGACAAGGTGGGCTGACCCTTCCCGATAAGGACTATTACCTGAATCCCGACCCTCGCTTCGTCACCATTCGCCAGCAGTATGTGGACCACATGGTGAAGATGTTTACCCTGCTCGGCGATACCGGCGACAAGGCCGTCGCGGAAGCCAACGACGTCATGCGGATCGAGACAGCGCTGGCCCGCGGCTCGATGGATCGCGTCGAATTGCGCGATCCCGCCAAGCGCTACCACATGATGAGCGTCGCCGATCTGCAGAAGCTCAGCCCGAACTACGACTGGTCGGTCTACCTGGACGGCATCGGCATGCCCCAGGTGAAGGACGTCGACGTCGTCAGCCCGGGGTATGTGACCACCGTGAACGACGTGCTCAGCACCCAGCCCATCAAGGCGATCAAGAGCTACCTGCGCTGGCACGCCCTGCACGAAGCCGCTCCCCTGCTCTCCAAACCCTTTGAGGACGAAAACTTCGCCTTCTTCTCGCAGACCCTGCAGGGACAGAAGGAAGAGCAGCCCCGCTGGAAGCGCTGCACCCGGCTGACCGATCGCGCGCTCGGGGAAGCCGTTGGCCAGGACTGGGTGAAGCAGAACTTCCCTCCCGACGCCAAGGCCAACATGGAGAAGCTGGTGCATGCGCTCGAGGCCTCCATGGCCGCCGACCTCCAGACGCTGCCCTGGATGAGCGATGCGACCAAGGCCGAGGCACGCAAGAAGCTCGACGCCATTACCGACAAGATCGGCTACCCCTCGCACTGGAGGGACTACTCCAGCGTGGTCGTCAAGCGCGATGACCTGCTGGGCAACGTGGAACGCGCCGACTGGTTTGAGACCAAACGCGGCCTCGACAAGTTCGGCAAGCCCGTCGATCCGACCGAGTGGGGCATGACGCCGCCGACCGTGAACGCCTACTACAATCCTCCGCAGAACAACATTAACTTCCCCGCCGGCATTCTGCAGCCTCCGTTCTATGACAACGCCATGGACCCGGCCGTAAACTTCGGCGGCATCGGCGTGGTCATCGGCCACGAGATGACCCACGGCTTCGACGATCAGGGATCGAAGTACGACCTGCACGGCAACGTGAAGGTGTGGTGGACGCCCGAGGATCTCGCCAAGTTCAAGGAGCGCACCGAGTGCACCGCCAAGGAGTACGACGGCTTCGAAGTCGCTCCCGGGCAGAACCTCAATGGTCACCTCACCCTGGGCGAGAACACCGCCGACAACGGCGGGCTGCGCATCGCCTACCAGGCGCTCATGACGACGCTGGAACAGGAAGGAGCTGCGGCTGAGCCGGGCTACGTGGACGGCAAGCGCGACGGCTATACCCCCGCCCAGCGCTTCTTCATCGCCTTCGGACAGGTATGGTGCCAGAACCAGACCGAGCAGTCCGCGCGCGTGCAGGCCAAGACCGATCCCCACAGCCCCGGACAGTGGCGCACCAACGGCTCCGTGCAGAACTTCGACGCGTTCGGCAAGGCATTCGGCTGCCACGTTGGACAGCCGATGATGCCCGCCAGCGGCGGCTGCCGCACCTGGTAGATCACCGCGTCGAACCTCGGCTCCAGAGCCCCGGACCTCGGTCCGGGGCTTTTTTGCCCTCCGTTTCCGACGGCCAACTGAATCGTGACGGCCGGAATCCCCGTCGGAAGCTGAAATGAGGTGTTCGAAAATTGGCGTAAAGTCGCTGTACCTTCTACAATCAGTCCAAGGTTTTGTACTCCCTCTAATACAGGTTTCCCTGTTCGAACAAGCCATCATTGGCTACTCCCGGACGGGGATGAAGGAAACGCATGAAGTTGAGTTTGGTTGGCCGGTGGTCGGTGGCCTTGTTCGCATCGTTGGCTTTGGGTCTTGGCGCAACGTCTTGTACTGTTGGCACAATCGGTTACATGTGGGTGCTTGGTCAGGAATATAACCAGATCGCCGGGTTCAAGATCGATCAGTACTCCGGCAACCTGACGGAGGTACCCGGATCGCCGTTCTCCAGCAATGGCTCCGTGCCGGTCTCACTCGTCATCAAGTCGGGCGGACGGTATGTGTACGTGATCAACCAGGGCATCTGCCCTGCGGCTGGTTGCGGAACGGGCACCAACACCGGCCAGTCGATCGCGCTCTACAGCGTCGGCGGCGACGGCACCCTGACCTTCCAGGAGTCCTACGTCAGCCAGGGCTACGACTCCCTGTGGGCCCAGATGGACTCCAGCGGCACCTACCTGTATGTGCTGGATAAGTACTCTCCCGGCCTTGGGCCCGGCGGCCTCTACAATGCCGCCAACACGGACGGCAACGGCTCGATCACCGCCTATACCTCCGATCCCAACACCGGCCGCCTCACCCTCATGACCAACTCGCAGAACCAGGTCAATGGCGTGAACACCCCCTTCTGGGAGGTTGGCCCGGCCCCCATCATGTCCAAGTCGCAGGGTGGCTGCCTGTATACGGTCAATACCGGGTTTACGGGTGGATATCAGACGGTGACGCCCTTCTCCATCGGGTCGACCGGCCAGCTGGTCTACACCACCACGGGGAATATCGACATCACAGTACCCGTCGGGCGCGACCACCAACATCACCTCCATCAACGGCTCGGGTAGCTACGTCTTCCTTACCGACGCTGCCACCAACGCCCTGTTCAACGAGGAGACCACCGGATCGTGCAATCTGACGTCCCTCAATGGCGGTATCGTCAGCCTGGCCTCGGACTTCCCCAACACCTCGGATCCGGTGTACACGCTGATCGACAGCACGGGCAAGTACCTGTATGTCGCGAACAACTCCACCACCAGCACCCAGACGACGACGCCCTTCAGCTCGCTGTCGGCGTTGACCATCAACGCGACCAACCAGGAGCTGCAGCCCATCATCGGCTCGCCGTACCCGGCTGGTTCGGGACCGCAGTGCATCGTGGAAGATCCCAGCAACCAGTACATCTATACGTCGAACTACAACGATGGAACGGTGACCGGCTTCGCGCTGAATTCAACCTCCGGAGAGCTCTCGGACCTTACCAAGGGCTCGACCTTCACGGCTGTCGGTAAGGCAAGTTGTCTCGCGATCAGCGGAGCGATCAACTAGATTCGGTTAGCGATTTCCCGGCGGGGCCTCTCTGGCCCCGCCGGCTAGACTTCACTCTCCGGCCTTCGGGCCGGCATTCAAAGACGGGCCGATCGATGCCCGGTGTAAGGGAAGCGCATGAAGTTCAACACCATCTACCGTCCTGCCATGGCCGTCGCCGTTTCTTTGGCACTCGGGTTCGGCACCACCGCTTGCATTCGTGATTACACCTCGGACTATGTCTATGCCGTGTCCAACAGCACCGGCCAGATCAACGCCTACGCTGTCGATTACCAGAGCGGCGTTCTGACCCAGATCAGCGGCTCTCCCTTCACCACCAACCTGACCAACCCGTCGACGGTGGTCGCGGCGCCCAACGGCAAGACGATCTACATTGTCGGCGGAAGCCAGAATGCCAATGTCGAAGTCATGTCGGTCGGTTCCGACGGCAAGCTCTACGGCGAGGCGACGCCCGCCCTGTATGGCAATGCAACCTATCCCACCGCGGCGGCGATTGACTCTACCGGCACCTATCTCTACGTCGCCTACACCTACGAGGGTGGCTACACGCCCGTCCTCTCCCGGCCCCGGCGGCGTAACCATCTACCCGATCAACTCCGATGGCACGCTCGGCACACCGAGCAACGTCAACGTGGGCTTTGCCCCGGTTGCCATTGCGACCTCGGCGCCCACCTGCACCGCCACCCCCGCCATCGGGACCAATGCCACGCCCAACTGCGTCGTGCTCGGCTCCGGCAGCACCACCAATAATGGCACCAACCAATCCTTCGTGTACGTGGTGGATGCAGAGACGACGACGGCCCCGACCACCGTCGGCGCAACGACGGGCGCCCCCATCACGGTGGGTGCGCCGACCGTCCTTGGCTTCGTGGAGAATCCCTCCAGCGGCGCTCTCACCCCGATCCCGGGCACGAACGCGCTTGGCGGCTTCAATGCCGGCGTCGCGCCCAGCGCCATTGCCATCGATCCCACCGGCAAGTATGTCTACATAACGGATAAGGCGCAGAACGAAGTCTACGGCTACGCCATCTCCAACAACACCACCGGCGCTCTCACCGGCCTTGTCTCGAGCCCCTTCGCCACCGGCCAGTATCCGCTGGCCATCACCATCGAGCCGCGCGGCAAGTATGTCTATGTCGCGAACTACAACTCGCAGACGGTCAGCTCCTACTCGCTCAATCTGGCGAATGGCTCCCTGGGCGCATCGGCCGGCTCCAACTTCACCACCACGACCGGCCCCACCTGCGTTACGGTGGACCCTGCCCTGGGCATCTACCTCTACACCTCCGATTACCTGGACTCTTCGATCTCGGGAGGTCAGCTCAGCCCGAACACCGGCGCGCTCTCTGCCGTTTCGACGTCCTTCTTCCCGTCCGTCGCCCAGCCGATCTGCCTGGTCGCCGTATCCAACGGGGCGCACGCCGTCCAGGAGACTCAACCCTAACTTCGAAGCGATGCATCGACAAGACGCCCGGCCATTGGCCGGGCGTTTTGCTTTTCGCTCCCCTGCCGCTCTCGTCGAACCGCACTTCGGCATCGGCTATCCTAGAAGCTATGTCTCATGCCTCCAGCTTCTCCCTCGGCAACGTCACGGTAGGCAGCGGCGAGCTCTTTCTGATCGCCGGCCCCTGCGTGATCGAGTCCGAGCCCCACGCCCGCAAGCTCGCCGACGCCATCCAGCGCATCACCTCCGACCTCGGCGTGCCCTACATCTTCAAGGCCAGCTACGACAAGGCCAACCGCACCTCCATCCGCAGCTTCCGCGGGCCCGGCCTGGCTGAAGGCGCCCGCATCCTCCGCCTCATCGGCGAGACCCGCCAGCTCCCCGTCCTCACCGACATCCATACCCCCGAGCAGTGCGCCGAGGTCTCGGACGCGCTCGGCTCGGTCGACGCCATGCTGCAGATTCCCGCCTTCCTCTGCCGCCAGACCGACCTGCTGATCGCCGCCGCCCACACCGGCCGCGCCATCAACGTCAAGAAAGGCCAGTTCGTCGCTCCCTGGGACATGCGCCACGCGGTCGAAAAGATTCGCGAAGCCAGCACTTCCAGCAATTCATCTTCGAGCACCGCCCGCATCTCGCTCACCGAGCGCGGCGCCAGCTTCGGCTACAACAACCTGGTCGTCGACATGCGTTCGCTGCCCATCATGCGCGGCTTCGCCCCGGTCATCTTCGACGGCACCCACTCCGTCCAGACGCCCAGCGCCGGCAACGGCGTCTCCGGCGGCCAGCCTGAGTTCATCCCCGTGCTCGCCCGCGCCGCCGTCGCCGCCGGCATCGACGGCATCTTCCTCGAGGTCCACGACAACCCCGCCGAGGCCAAGTCCGACGGAGCCAATGCCCTGCACCTCAACCTGCTGCGGCCGACGCTCGAGAAGCTCCTCGCCATCCATACCGCGGCCAAGAGCTAGCCACGCCGCGGCAAAGAGCTAGCGCGTCTCCACCTGAACAATCCGTATCTGCGGCAGCTGCTGATTCCAGTTGTCGCTCACATCGTCAAAGATCAGCCGGAAGTCGGACTCCGCGCCCGGCGCCAGCGGCGAGGCGCTCACCGGCCGCGTATCCAGGTATGGCTCGCGCATGTAGATCAGGTTCAGCGGCCCTGTCTCGATCTGCGGCGCGTTGTGCAGGTCATTGGCAAACACCACCTGCACCGTAACGCCCGTCACCGTCTTCGTCCCGTGATTGGCGATGTGTCCCTCGATATACGTCTGCTTGCCGCCCGACATGCTGGTCGACTCGCTCATCTGCAGGTTGCTCACCGGCAGGTTGGCCGCGTAAGCGGCGGCCGGCAGCAGCGTGTTCGGCGGAGGCCCGGCCGGACCACGCCGTCCCAGCACCACCAGCGCAGCGACCAGGATCACCACCGCCACCGCGGCAATCACCACTGCCGTCGTCGGAAAACTCCGAGCCGGCAACGGATCGGTGAACAAGGGCGAAGGGGAGGTCTTGGGAGATTTCGGATCGAGAGGCTGCATGATTGCCGATTCTATACCGCCGCCTTGACGGGCCTGTAGACCGCCCGGGCAGCTCTCACGCAAAGCTCGCGCGCTTAACCTTCTGGCGGAAGTCCTCGCCCGTCATCTCCACCACCACGCACATCTCCTGCAAGCGCGATCGCATGCGCTCGCCAATGCGGTCGCCCAGTGTCTCCTCGCGGATGGCCACACGCGCCGCATTGGGGTCCGCCCCCAGCGGCGCCAGGTTCGGGTAGTTGGTGGTGATGATGGTGGTGCGGCGATCGTTGTAGCGCGTGTTCAGGATGTGCGCCACCGTGTCCCACACCCAGTCCGTCGGCTTCGACGCACCCAGTTCGTCGAGCACCAGCACCTCGGCCTCGAAGACCGGCTGCAGAATCTCCAGCTCCGTCACATCTACGCTGCGGTTGTAGCTGTTCTGCACCTGCTTCAGCAGGTCGCGATAGTCGTAGAACAACCCCTTCGCGCCGCGCTCGGAGACCAGCGCCTGCAGCATCCCGACCGCCAGGTGCGTCTTGCCCACACCGATCGATCCAGTCAGCAGCAGGCCGTTGCCGTTGGTCTCGAACGGGTACGCCTTCACAAAACTGCGCGCCTGCACCAGCGCAGCGCTGAGCGAGCGGTTGTTGCCGGCATAGTTCGGAACATACTCTTCCAGCTTGCAGTGCGCGTACCTTTGCGGAATGCGTGCCTGCTGGATCATCCTCGCCGAGCGCAGCGCCACCCGGCACGCGCACGGCACCGCGGCGCGCGTTCCATCCGCACGCTCCACCACGCGCAGACCAGCACCTTCACAGATGGGGCAAACCTCTTCCGGCATCGGCAACCTTCTCCGCGCTTCAATCACCGCGGCCCCTCCAGTATCGCAGCCTAAGCCTCCTCGGTGCTGCTGTGCGAATCGCGCCCCGGGTGAGGAAACCCGCAAGCCACTCCTCGACGGGCTACGTCCCTCCATACCCCAACCCTCTGCGCACCAGCCACATAGGCCATTCCACCGCTTGGTGCTAAACTAGAAGGAGCGCCTGAAGCCCCGGGAGTCGGGGCCCAAGCTCGCAGCGCGACAGGAACTTCGATGTACGTTTGACCTCTCGACGTGCAAGCGAACCGTTCTGCGGCGGGATTGCTAGAAAGAACCAAGATGCCAAAGACTGGAATTCACCCCCACTACGAAGACACGCACGTCAAGTGCGCCTGCGGAAACGAGTTCGACACCCGCTCCACCCACAAGGGCGCGATCGTCGTCGAAATCTGCGCTGCCTGCCACCCCTTCTTCACCGGCAAGCAGAAGCTGGTCGACACCGCCGGCCGTATCGAGCGCTTCCGTCGCAAGTTCGCCGCGACCGACGCCAAGAAGGCCGACATCGCCGCCAACAACGCGAAGTAACTCTCGCGCACCGAAACCGAGAGGCCTCTGCCCACCGCGGAGGCCTTTCTTCTTGCTCCACCAACCTCTGCACACCCCGCACGTAGAAAGACAGCCCGCAGGCCCCGTGCAACGCGACACCTACATGAAGAAGGAATGGGACAACTCGGCCATCACCGCAGCCCGCGCCATGCCGCACACGGCCCGCGTGCCCGCGGAGCTGCACATCGGCGGCGTCCGCATCGCCCCCGCCACCGTGCTCGCCCCCATGGCCGGCGTCACCGACACCGTCTTCCGCCGCTTCATCAAGAACGCCAGCATGTTCTCCAACCCCGCACAGCCGGTGGACGTGGACACCGAGACCACCAACGAGCACTCCGGCTGCGGCCTCATCATGACCGAGTTCACCTCCGCCGACGGCCTCTCCCGCATGCGCGAGACCAAGCGCAAGCGCTACCTCACCTACTACGAGGACGAGCACCCCATCTCCGCGCAGCTCTTCGGCTCCAACCCCGCCACGCTCGCCGACAGCGCGCGCATCTGTCGAAGACGCCGGCTTCGATCTCGTCGACCTCAACCTCGGCTGCCCCGCCAAGCGCGTCGTCGCCTGCAACGGCGGCAGCGGCCTGCTGCGCGACCTGCCGCGCATCCGCGAGATCTTCGAGGCCATCCGCTCGGCCGTCTCCATCCCCTTCACCGTCAAGTTCCGCATGGGCTGGAACGACACCAACATCGTCTGCGTCGAGCTGGCGAAGATGGCCGAAGACTGCGGCCTCAACGCCGTCGCCCTCCACGCCCGCACCCGCGAGCAAGGCTACGCCGGCGACGCCCGCTGGGAGTGGATCGCCGCCGTCAAGGACGCCGTCACCATCCCCGTCATCGGCAACGGCGACATCCGCACCCCGGAAGACGCCGCCGCCATGGTCGAAGCCACCGGCTGCGACGCCGTGATGATCGGCCGCGCCGCCCCCGCCAATCCCTGGATCTTCCGCCAGATCGCCCAGTACACCGCCTCCAAGCAGAGCACCGGCGTGGGCGTCTACGACAAACCCACCGACATGGATCGCTACCGCATGATCCGCGACTACTTCGACCGCCTCATGGCCGAGGTCGCCGAGCATCCCGAGGTCCTCGGCCCCGCCGACGACGACCTCAGCAAGCGCCTCAAGCGCAACCACGAGAGCGCCCAGCGCGACGCCATCGGCCGCATGAAGCAGTTCGCCAGCTGGTTCACCCACGGCGTCCCCGGCGGCGCCACCCTCCGCCGCGAGATCTTCGAAGCCAAACGCGGCGCCCAGGTGATCGACAAGGTCGAAGCCTTCTTCACCCAGCGCGCCCAACAGCCGGAACAGCCCTTCACACTCGAGCCCGACACCGAACTCGACGCTGCCCCCGCCGCCTGGGGTTGATCTGACCTCTTACGCAAACGGGAAGGGCCGCCAGCAGCGGCCCTTCCCGTTTCATGCCGATGCCCGGCCTACTTCGCCGCCGCCTCCAGGTCCTTCCACTCCGCATCGCTCAGCGTCACATCCGCGGCCTTCACGTTCTCCTCCAGGTGCGCAATCGACGACGTGCCCGGAATCGGCAGCATCACCGGCGAACGATGCAGCAGCCACGCCAGCGATAGCTGCGAGACCGTCGCTCCGTGCTTCTTCGCCAGCTCGTCCAGCTTGCCGCCCGGCTGCGCCAGCTTGCCCGACGCCACCGGGAACCACGGAATGAACGCAATCCCCTCTTTCTCGCAGTACTCCAGCACCGCCTCGCTCTTGCGATTGCTGATGTTGTACTCGTTCTGCACGCTCACAATCTCCATCACCTTGCGCGCCTGCTTGATCTCCTCCACCGACACTTCGCTCAATCCCACAAAGCGAATCTTGCCCGCCGTCTGCAGCTTCTTGATCGCGCCCAGCGACTCCTCCACCGGCACCTTCGGATCGATGCGGTGCAGCTGCCACAGATCAATCTGTTCGCGCTTCAACCAGCGCAGGCTCATCTCCACCTGCTGCGTCAGATACTCCGGCCGTCCTACCGGCAGCCACTGATCCGGACCCTGCCGCGTCAGGCCGCCCTTGGTCGCAATCACCGTGCCCTTCGCATACGGTGCCAGCGCCTCGCCAATCAGCCGCTCGCTCACCACGGGACCATACGCGTCCGCCGTGTCGATGAAGTCCACGCCCAGCTCCACAGCGCGCTGCAGAACCTTCTTGGCGTTCTCGCGGTCCGCTGGCTCGTCCCAGATTCCCTTGCCCGTGATGCGCATCGCGCCGAATCCCAGGCGGTGAATCTCCAGCTTTCCACCCAGCTTGAATGTCTTGGTTACCGAAGTCGTAGTCGCCATCTTGAATCTCCTTCAGTCCCTTGGATGGCAATTGCGAAGCCCGGGATTCACTCACCATCAGCTACCGCTCTGTTTCCTCCAGACGACCCGAATCTGCTGCCGCCAGCGTTCATCGAGCGCTAACAAATTCCACTCCACCCGCGTCGAAAGATAACGCAGCAGCGTCTCTGTGGCCGGATGAATATGCAAACAGGGCGCCACCAGGTATAGCCGCGGCGGCAGCGGCGAAAGCTCCACTCCCCGAAAATATCCGTGACGCTGAAACTCGCCCATCCCCGTGGCCGTATCGGCGGTCTGCAGATGATGCTGCCGCACCCGAATCCAGTAGTCGAGTCCCTGCAGCGCAAAGTGCAGATCGTCGTCCACCTTCAGCTCGATCACCGCCAGCCGCCCATCCGCCGTCACGCCCAGCAGGTCGAGCAGCCCATGATCGCTCGACCCCGCAATCGCCGGCACCTGCGAGTACACATGCTGCGGATCGAGACGCGGAATCACGTGACTCTCCTCCGCAGCGCGCTCCCAGCGATTCCCATCCACCTCCCGCACCGGCTCAACCGCATCCGCACGATTGCCGATCGTATCCGGATCACACTCGTTCGCGAACTGCCCGCTGTTCAACGGCTGCGCAGGCTGCGGCCGCGGCGCCAGGTTGCGCGTCAGCGGCGCGAGATTGCTGCGCAGCATCGACTCCAGCCAGCGCTCCGGCGCCGCGCGATATAACGGGTCCTGCACCCCGCCCTGCATCCCTCGCCGCGCATCCGCCTGCGTCCGCGCATGCGCCGGCGCCGTCATCGGCGAACCGATTCTGCGCAGCGTCTGCGCTCCTCGCCGCGCGAAGATCCCTGTCGGCTCCGCCGCTCGCCGCCGCGCAAACAACTCCGCAATCATCTCGGCAACCTGCGCGCGATTGCCCTCGTGCAGCGGCGTCTCATTCACGCCCACACCCGCCGTCACCTCCAGCGTCTGCGCGAAGCTGTTCGGCGCCAGCCCCACCCGCACCCGCGCAAACTCCATCCCATGCAGCAGAAACGCGAGCTCCGCCGCATTGCGCAGCCGCTGCTCCACGCGATCATGCTCGTCCACCGGCACCAACTGCATCACCTGCTCGATGCCCGCGGCAAAGCGTTCGCGCGCGGCCTGTTCGTCCGGCAGGTGCACCAGCCGCGTGCGCAGATTGCCCTGGTCCTTCACGTCGCGCTGCGTCAGGTCTTCGCTGCTCTGCTCCAGCTCCCACAGCTCCCATTGGGCTGTGTCTTCCCGCAGCCAGGCCATGCGCGAGAGCGTCAGCTTCGCCGATCCGCGCGGCACAATCACCTTCAACCCCTGGTAGAGCCGCTTGCCTCCCGCATGTTCGCGACAGTCATGCAGCCACAGAATCCCCAGCGTCAGGATGCCGTCAATGGTCGTCGCGCTCTCCTGCTCGTTGACCCCGATCACCGCCCACGCAGCCGTTCCGCGCACCAGCGAGCCGCGCGCATACGCCGGCCCAAAGCTGCGCTCCAGATCCATGGCGGTGCGAAACCCGTCGCAGTTCCAGTCCGCAAACGTTCGCCGCAGCACGCCTTCGAGCGTCTGCACATACCGCTGCCGCGCCGTCTCCCGCGTCGTCGGCGTCCTTCGCTCGCGCGTCGCCACCAACTCCAGCAGCTTCGTCTGTGCATGGCCGAAGCGCTGCGTCGCCAGCCGCAGCGATCCGCCACGCTCCGTCACCGAAACAATCTGCCGCACCAGGTTGCGCTCCTCGCTCCACAGGTGCAGCGTGCAGCGATCATGCTCCGTGTTCAGCGATGCCTTCGCATAGCGCAGGTCGAAAACGACTTTGCCATCTTCGAGCACCGCCGCCTCGGCATGTTGCGCGAGGAACTCCTCCACCTGTTTGCCAATCTGAACGGCGGTCTGGACAGCACGCGGCTGGTCCGCGGAAGAAACTCGGGGCGGCGACATGCAGCGAAGAGTAGCACCCTCGCCGCCGCAGCGCTGTGATTAAAGTGATGGGTGAGGGGGTAAGGGCGCATCTCGATAGCGAAGCCGCCTTCTAACCACGAACCACTAGCCACGAACCACTCTGACCTACCAGCCCTTCCTCGCCCGCAGATGCGTAATATGCGCCAGGTGGTGCCGCGCGTGCCACGCGTACAGCATCGTCACCTCTTCCACCGTGCTCGGGCCGCGCTCCGTGTGCTTGTACCCCCGCTTCCACTGCGCCTCCGTGAGCGAGTGCAGCACCAGCACCCAGCGCGCGTGCACCGCCTCGATCAGCTCCACCGACCACTCCGCCGGCGCCACCGCATCGGCCAGCGTCGCGAACGCCTTCTCATCGTAGCCATGCACCGTCGGCCAGTCCTCCGTCAGCGCGCGGCGCAGGCGGTAGAAGGCGATGGCGTGCGAGTCCGCCACGTGATGCACCACCTGCCGGATCGACCAGCCTCCCTCGCGATACGGTGTATTCAACTGGATCGTATCCAGATCGCGCAGCGCCGTGCGCAGGTACTCCGGCATCTTTTCAATCGCGCTGATCGCAACCTTCCGCTCCGCCGCCGTGATCGTGGAAGGAGGCGTAAATTTGCCGATCGGATAACGTGGGTCAGCCACTGGTGCCATGGTGGAAGTCCTTGATCTCGTGATGAAGGCCGCAAAGCCTGGCCCGTCGCGTCACAGCGATTGTAGACCGAAACATACCAATCCAACCGCTTGACCGGCTGTGACCGAAATTACATCCAAGTCCATGTACTCTGAGGTTGCGGATTTGCAGCAAACGTTCTTGAGTACACGATGGAGGTTGGAAAGCATGCGACGGACGTCTCTGCGTCTCGGGTTGGGACTGGCGATGGTTGCGGCCAGCGGCTGCTCCCACGGCAGCGGTCCGGCGATCGCCTCCAACTCTACCCCCGCCGCGATGTCGTCATCTTCCGATACCACTCCCGCACCCACCGGCGCCATCGCCGGCGGCTTTCGCGGCTTCGACAGCAACGACTATCCCGGCGACGCCACCATGGCCACGCTCCATCACACCTTCGCCTTCACCGGCTACTGGCTCACCAACCCTCCCGGCGATACCTCCAACACCTGGAGTGGCAAGCGAGCGCTCCTCCGCCAGCAGGGCTGGGGCTTCCTCGTACTCGCCAACGGCCGTCTCGACGACGAGATCCTCAAAGCCCGGAAGTCCGGCACCTCACCCTCTGCCCTCGCCCGCAAGGACGCAGCCCTCGCCGTCGCCGCCGCCCGCAGCGAAGGCTTCCCGGCCCACACCATCCTCTTCCTCGACCAGGAAGAGGGCGGCATCCTGCTCGACGAACAGGCCGCCTACCTGCTCGCCTGGACCGAGGCCGTCGCCGCCAGCGACTATCGCCCCGGCGTCTACGCCAGCGGCCAGCCCGTCCCCAACGGCCCCCACCAGACCATCACCACCATCGAAGACATCCGCGCCCGCGTCACGCAGCAGCACCTGCACCCCATCGCCATGTTCGACGCGCAGGACGCCTGCCCGCCCGCCCCCGGCTGCACCCTCAACGCCAAGCCTCTTTCTACCGCCGGCGAGCTCACCCTCAGCCCCGGCGGCGACCTCGTCGCCTGGCAGTACTCGCAGTCCCCGCGCCGCCCCGAACTCACCCGCTCCTGCGCCGCCACCTACGCAGCCGACGGCAACTGCTACGCCCCCGGCGTCTCCACCGTCCTGCTCGACATGGACCTCGCCTCCACCCCCGACCCCTCCCACGGCCGCTAGCGCGTCAGCCCCAAACCGCTACAGCGCCGGCTCCGCCCGCACCTCTGCCTCCACATCCACCACCCTGCACCGATCCCGCAGCCTCAGCATCGGCCGCTCCACCACCGCATACATCAATCCCGCGGCCGCCAGGCAGCTCACCACCAGCACCCCCACCGTCCGCCAATCCCGCGCGCCCATCACCTTCGGCAGCCATAGCTCGTCCAGATGCGCAATCTCCTTATGCATCAGGTACAAGCTGTACGACAGCGTCGCCCCCAGCTTCGCGCCGGGCACCCGTACCCTCCCCAGCCAGCACCGCTCATCGGCCGCCGCCATCACGAGCATCCCCATCGCCACCGCCATCACGGGAAAACCCACCACCGTCCCCACGGCACTATAGCGATCCGCAAACATCCACAGCGTGCACCCCATCAGCGCCACGCCCCCAGCCACCAGCCAGCTCCCCCGCCGCAACACCGCCGACCACCATCCCGGCCGAAACACCCGCATCAACGCCAGCCCCACGCCCGCCAGCAATCCATCCAGCCGCGTGTACGTCGGATAGTAAATCCGCTCGATATACCGCACCGCAAAATCATCGCTGTGCCTCCCCATCGGCAGCAGCCCATGGAAGTACACATAGCTCCGAATCCCCATCCCCAGCGCAACAAACATCCCCAGCACCGCAACCGGCTTCCACGCCGCAGCCTTCCGCGACATCACCACCACGATCACCGGCAGCAACAGGTAAAAGTGCTCTTCCACGCACAGGGACCACACATGCGAAAACGCCTGGTTGATCGAGTAGTTGTCGAAAAAGTTCTCGGTAAACGTCAGAAACTGCCACAGCGGCGACATCCCCGGCTCTTCCCGCCACAGCGGCCAAACCACGTACAGCGCCAGCACCACCCCATACACTGGCAGAATCCGGAACGCCCGCTTGCGATAAAACCCCGCCAGCGAAACCCTCCGACCATCCCGCACCGGCTTCAGCAGCTGCGACCCAATCAGGTACCCGCTGAGCACGAAGAATAAGTCCACGCCCATCCAGCCAAACCGCCCAACCGGACGACACGCCTCCGGCAACACCCACTGCAGGTGGAAGACCGTCACCACCGCAATCGCCACGGCGCGGAGCGTGTCGAGGCCGGGGAGCCGGTTGGGACCGGAAGCCGGCTATCGGAGCCTAATTTGGCGTTCAGTGTGCGTTTGGGCGCGTCGGGAGGAGGCTTTCGAGTGATATAAGACTACAATTGGATGAATGGCATCCGCCCCCAACCTTCACCATTCCGACGTCCCGGACCATAAGCGTTACTTCCTGACCCATCTCGGCCTCACCGAGAGGCTTCTGGAACGCTGTCTTGGAGAAGCCCTTTCGGCCGGTGGAGAGTTCGCCGACCTTTACTTCGAGGCTGTCACCTCTACCTCCCTCGGCATGGATGAAGGCATCGTCAAGACCGCCGCCCAGGGCATCAGCGTCGGCTGCGGCATTCGCGTTCTCTCCGGTGAGCGCACCGGCTACGCCTACACCGACGACCTCAGCCCCGATCGCCTCCTGAAAGCCGCACGCACCGCCGCACTGATCGCCAACGGCCCCCAGACCCAGCGCGTGCAGGGCTTCAACGAGGTCCGCTCCCCCTCGCTCTACCCCATCACCGGCGTCACCGCCGACGCCGAGATCGCCGACAAGCTCGCCCTCATCGAGCGCGCCAACAAAGCTGCCCGCGACTACGACCCGCGCATCACCCAAGTCCGCGTCTCCATCAACGACGAGCTCCGCCGCATCCTCATCGCCGCATCCGACGGCACCTACGCCTCGGACACCCAGCCCCTCGCCCGCCTCAACGTCGCCGTCATCGCCAAGGATGCAGTCAACACCGCCCGCGGCACCAGCGGCGGCGGCGGCCGCATCACCCTCGACTTTTTCACTGGAGACAAATCCCCGGAGCACTACGCCCAGGAGGCCGCCCGCACCGCCATCCTGCAGCTCGGCGCCATCGCCGCTCCCGCCGGAGAGATGCAGGTCGTCCTCGGCCCCGGCTGGCCCGGCGTCCTGCTCCACGAAGCTGTCGGCCACGGCCTCGAGGCCGACTTCAACCGCAAGAAGACCTCTGCCTTCGCTGGCTTGATCGGACAACAGGTCGCATCGTCCAAGGTCACGGTCGTCGACAACGGCCGTATGCCCGGCCGCCGCGGCTCACTCAACGTGGACGACGAAGGCAACGCCACGCAGGAGACCGTCCTCATCGAAAACGGCATCCTCCGCGGCTATCTCTCCGACAAGCTCAGCTCCCGCCTGATGAACATGCCCAACACCGGCAGCGGCCGCCGCGAGAGCTACCAGTCCATCCCCATGCCGCGCATGACCAACACCTACATGCTCAACGGCGAGGACGTCCCGGCGGACATCCTCAAGTCCGTCAAGCGCGGCCTCTACGCCGTGAACTTCGGCGGCGGCCAGGTGGACATCACCAGCGGCAAATTCGTCTTCACCGCGAGCGAAGCCTACCTCATCGAGGACGGCGTCGTCACCGCACCCGTCAAAGGAGCCACCCTCATCGGCAACGGGCCCGAAGCTCTCAAGTACGTCTCGATGGTCGGCAACGATCTGGCACTCGACGAGGGGATTGGCACCTGCGGCAAGGCCGGCCAAAGCGTTCCCGTCGGTGTGGGCATGCCCACCATCAAGCTCGACCGCATGACCGTCGGCGGCACGGGCCACTGAGTTTCTCCCGCTTGATCTTTTCCCTTTGGATTGGAACCGCACACGTACCCTCAACCGCATCACAAAGGAAAGACTATGGCTACCAAAGTTGCAATCGCTCCTGAGAAGCTTTACGAGTGCGAAGTGAAACGCCGTCGCGTCCGTGTCGGCGGTGGGTATGAGCCGTTCTGGAAGGTAAAAACCGTGGCCGACGCCATCCTCGATGGCGATACCGAGTTCCGCTGCAAGGAGTGCCACGGCCCCCTGAAGCTGCACAAACGCCACACCCCCGGCGCCGTCTCGCACGTTGAGCATAAACTTAAGAGCGACTCCGAGCACTGCCCCGTCGGCGCCCGCTTCCACGCCGCCACGGACGGCCGCGCCACCCGCCTGTCGGGTACCCCGGTTGCCTAGAATGCAACCGGCCGCAATGCCCACGCGCTTGAGGACATCCCATTGAGCACCACCGCAAACGCATCCCAGCACGCCACCGACCTCCGGCAGCTCGCCGAGGACGCTGTCGCACGCGCGCTGGCTCTCGGCGCCACCGACGCCGAAGCCGTTGCCGTCGAGAGCGAAGAGTTCCACGCCAACGTCCGCCTCGGCCAGGTGGAGCAGCTCACCGAGTCCGGCTCCCGCGCCCTCGGCCTGCGCGTCCTCTTCGCCGAGGGCAACGGCGCTCGCACCGCCAGCACCTCCACCAGCGACCTCTCCCCCGAGGGCGTCAGCCGCATTATCGCCTCCGCCGTGCAGCTTGCCCGCGTCACCGGCGTCGACCCCTTCGCCGGCCTTCCCGAGCGCGACGCCTTCGGCTCCAACGACCCCGCCTCCCTCGCCCTCTACTTCAACGACGTCGACGCTCTCCCTCCTGCCGAGCGCATCGACATTGCCCGCCGCTGCGAAGCCGCGGCCATGGCCCATGACACCCGCATCCAGAACTCCTCCGGCGCCGACTTCAGCGCCAGCACCCTGCACAAGTTCATGACCAACTCGCGCGGCTTCTCGGGCGAGTACCGCAGCAGTTACTGCGGCTTTTCTGTTACCCCCATCGCACAGGACGCCAGCGGCTCCATGCAGCGCGACTACTGGTACTCCTCCGCGCGCACCGCCCGCCTCCTCGACACTCCCGAGTCCATCGGAATCATCGCCGCCCAGCGCGCCCTCCGCCGCCTAGGCGCCCGCCCCGTCCCCACCCAGCGCTGCCCCGTCGTCTTCGCCCCGGAGGTCGCCCGCGGCCTGATGGGCAACCTGCTCGCAGCCGCCGACGGCGATGCTATCTACAGAAACTCGAGCATGTTCTCTGGAAAGTTGGGCGAACAAGTCGCCGGCGAAAACATCACCATGATCGACGACGGCACCATGGTCTTCGACCACACCCTTCCCTCCGGCGAAACCCTCCGCGTCGGCGGCTTCGGCACCTCGCCCTTCGACGGCGACGGCCTCGCGACGCGCCGCACCGTCATCATCGAGCGCGGCATCCTCAAGCACCTCATGCTCAACACCTACACCGCGCGGAAGCTCGCCATGCAATCCACCGGCAAAGCCTCGCGCGGCCTGGCCGGAGCTCCCGGCATCGGCGGCGGCAACTACTTCCTCGAGCCCGGCGCGCTCACCCCCGAGCAGGTCATCGGCGGCGTCCCCTCCGGCCTCTACGTCCTGCAGACCATGGGCCACGGCGTCAACCTCGTCACCGGCGACTACTCGGTCGGCGCCAGCGGCCTCTGGATCGAGAACGGCGAGCTCGCCTACCCGGTCGAGCAGATCACCATCGCCGGCAATCTCAAGGACATCTTCCGCAACGTCGTCGCCATCGCCAACGACCTGGAATTCCGCGGCTCCGGCGCCGTCCCCACCCTCCGCGTCGAAGGCATGACCGTCGCCGGCAGCTAGATCCTGTCCAAATACTCAATGCTCTAGTCCTGCCGGACGGGCCCGCTACGCGCGGAGCGGCAACTCCGTTGCGGACGGAGGCCTTCGGCTGGGCGCTCCCGTTGGTCGCGAACCAAAATCTTCCTCCCGACCAACGGGAGGACCACGCGAAGCATTAAAAAGGCGTGCGAACGCCCGCCCCACGCGTAGTGGGTACTTCCGGCGGGACTCTCTCTCGGCAGGTTCCAATGCCTGAAGGCGTCTAAAATCCAATCTGTGGCCGCACCCTTCGCCTTCGCTCACCGCGCCGAGTTCCTCCCCGAGAGCTCCGACGCTCTCCTGCGCACGCATCCCCGCCGCCCCCGGCATCTTCGCCCTGCGCGGCGCCGACCCCGGCTCCGAACCCTACCTCTCCCGCGCCGCCGACCTCCGCCGCCGCCTTCGCCGCCTGCTCGCGCCTCCCGAAGCCCTCGACGCCAACGGCCAGCCCCTCCCCTCCAAGCGCCTCAACCTGCGCGCCCGCATCGCCTTCATCGAGTGGACGCGCACCGGCTCCGACTTCGAATCCACCCTCCTGCTTTACCGAGCCGCGCGCTCCGCCTTCGGTCCCGACGAAGCCCGCCGCCGTCTCCGCCTGCACGCCCCCTACGTCCTGCGTGTCACCATGTCGGCGCCCCACCCGCGCGTCTACTCCACCAACCGCCTCAGCAAGAAATCGCTCCACGAATCCTTCGGCCCCTTCCCCTCCCGCGCCGCCGCCGAACGTTATTGCGACGCCGTCCTCGACCTCTTCCTCCTGCGCCGCTGCTACGAAGACCTGGCGCCCTACCCCGACCACCCCGGCTGCGTCTACGGCGAGATGAACAAGTGCATGCAGCCCTGCAAGCAGGGCAACCCCGCAGGCCTGCACCCCCGAGCAATACGCGCACGAAGCCCAGCGCGTCTTCGCCTTCTTCACCACCCGCGGCCAATCCCTCCTCGACGAAGTCGCCGCGCAGCGCGAGGCCGCCAGCGAGGCCATGGACTTCGAGCTCGCCGCCACGCTGCACAAACAATGGGAGAAGGTCCGCGCCGCCTCTCTGCTCGCCGACGAGCTCGTCCGCCCCCTCGACCAGCTCCGCGCCCTCATCCTCCAGGAAGCCTCCCCGCTGGAAGAAGACGACCCCCACCCCGAAGCCGCCGCCGTCTTCCTCTTCGCGCACGGCAACCTCGCCGGCCCCGAACCCCTCTCCACCCTCGGCGTCCGCGCCGTTCGCGAGCAAACCGCGGTCGGCAGCAGCCTCTTCGCCCAACCCCTCATGCTCGCCCCCATCCCGTTGAACGACGCCACCGATCCGGGTGCCCCATGTCCCGATCCTGGGACATGGGTTTCCACTGAAGCTCCACAGACCCCCGAAGACCGCGCCCGCGCCGTCCTCGACACCCTCACCGCCCGCACCCAGACCCCTCCTGACATGGCCGAGTTCTGCGACCACCTCTCCCTCCTCCGCCGCTGGTACTACCGCCCGGAGAAGCAGCGCTCCGGCGAAGTCTTCCTCCCCAGCGCCTCTCCAAACAACTCAGCCGGCGACGTCACCTGGCCCATCCGCCGCATCCTCAACGGCGCCGCCCGTATCGCCCTCGGCCCTCCCGCCCCCCTCTCCCCCGCCGATCGCGAAGCAGCCCGCGAAGCCGCCAAGACCCTCAAGACCAAAATCCTCCACCCCGGCCGCGAAGGCGTCCAGCGCGAAGTCCCCGTCCTCCCCAAACGCACCCGCACCCGCAAGGCCATCACCCCCACCGACCTCACCTAACCACGAACCACTACCCACTGTTTCCCCACTGCTAAACTGAAACCCTCATGATCGAACTCGCCTTCTCCATCCTCGCCGCAGACTTCGCGCATCTCGCCGACGAGATCGCCCGCGCCACCGCCGGCGGCGGCACCATCGTCCACGTCGACGTCATGGACGGCCACTTCGTCCCCAACATCACCTTCGGCCCCCCCGTCGTCAAGGCCATCCGCCCCGTCACCAGCCTCCCTCTCGACTGCCACCTCATGATCGAGAATCCCGACGAATACATTCCCGCCTTCGCCGAAGCCGGCGCCGACATGGTCTCGGTCCAGGTCGAAGCCTGCCGCCATCTCAACCGCACCCTGCAGCTGATCTTGGATCATGGCATGCTCCCCGGCGTCGTCCTCAATCCCGCCACGCCCGTCGAGATGCTCTCGGAAGTCCTTTCGATGGTGCATCATGTCCTCGTCATGAGCGTCAATCCCGGCTTCGGCGGACAGAAGTTCCTGCCCCGCTCCATCCAGCGCATCGCCCACCTCCGCCGCCTGCGCCACGAGCTCGGCCTCAACTATCGCATCGAAGTCGACGGCGGCATCGCTCACGATACCGTTGCCTCGGTCGTCGAAGCAGGAGCGGATATGCTGGTCGCCGGCTCCGCCATCTTTGCGCCACCGGGGCAGCCAGGCAAGACCGAAGAGAACGCACGCGATTTCCTGCGCGTGGCCCGCGCCGCCAGCTAATGCGCAGAGAACGTCCCGCACGAAGAAACCAATCCCCACGGATGCGATCCCGGCACTTCGCCAGATAGAATAGAAGCTGCTTTTGACGCCGCCGCAGGGAAGATGCAGTGGGTGGTACCCAACACCGCAGGTTGAAGTTCGCGGCCTCGCCGCAGCAGATGGAGTCGCGGCCTCGCCGCAGAAGCAGATGGAGTATTGATGGGCATGAAGATTCGCAGCATTTTCCCAACCGACCGGTCCGGCCTCCTCGCCGGCCTCGCCGTCGCCGTTCTGTTGTCCGGTACCCCCGCGCTCACCGCGCAGGACGCTGCACCCGCAACGCCCGCTGCCCAGGATGCGCAGACCCCCCAGAACACCTCGGCCCACGCGGACGTGACCCTCAGCAACACGCCCGCTCCCAAGAAGAAGAAGCACCACATCGCCAAGGCCGACCGCATCCAGGAGACCAAGGACACCAAGGCCGAGCTCAAGAAGGAAGCCAAGTTCAACCCCCTGATCGGCAAGGATCAGCAGCTTCCCGACAAGCAGCTCTACGACAAGGCCGTCGCCCAGATCGCCAGCGGCCACTACGACATCGGCCGCCTCGATCTCCAGACCCTGCTCGACACCTATCCCGACTCGCAGTACATGATGCGCGCCAAGCTCGCCGTCGCCGACGCCTGGTACAAGGAGGGCGGCAGCGCCGCACTCACCGAGGCCGAGCAGGAGTACCGCGACTTCATCACCTTCTTCCCCAACGTCCCCGAAGCCGCCGAGGCCCAGCTCCGCATCGGCGACATCTACTTCAAGCAGATGGACGTTCCCGATCGCGACTACTCCAAGGCGACCCACGCTGAGCAGGAGTACCGCACCATGCTCAAGCAGTACCCCGACGCTCCCAAGCCCATCCTCGACGACGCCCGCCAGAAGCTTCGCGAGGTGCAGGAAGTCCTCGCCGACCGTGAGGCCGCGCTCGGCTCCTTCTATGCCTCCCACGGCAACTGGCCCGCCTCCATCGCCCGCTACCAGACCGTGGCCGACTCCTACCCGCTCTACAGCCACATGGACGACGTGCTCATCGGCATTGGCGACGACTACGAGGCCGAGGCCGCCGTGGTTCGCGCCGACGTCGTCTGCTCCAAGAAGCTCGCTCCCGGAACCCGCTGCCTCCCCGAAGGAGCCAAGGGCCGCCTGCTCGAGGACTACGACAGCAAGGCTGCCGACGACTATCGCAAGGTCGTCCTCTACCACTCCGCCGCTCCCCACGTCGAGGATGCCAAGGAACGCCTCACCGGCATGAACCTGCCCATTCCCACCCCTACCAAGGAAGAGGCAGCGCTCAGCGAGGAGCTCGAGAGCAGCCGCGCGCAGTACAACCTGACCAAGCGCATCCAGTTGCTCTTCATGCATGAGCCGGACACCGTCACCGCCGCCCGCGTCGGCCTGCCCACCCTTGCCGATCCGCCGCCCACCACCGCGCCCACGGTCGTCAAGGAGTTGATGGCCGACTACCGCGATGCCTTCAATCCCAACCTCGCCAAGGAGCACGCCGCAACCACCACCGCTCCGGAAGCCGGCTCCGGGGAGGCGACCGCCGCAGCTCCCGCGCCGCCCGCCTCCGCCGCTCCGCCAACCCTCGAGGATGTGCCCAGCGAAGGCGCGGCCGCCGTCGACAACTCCGACAAGACCGTCACCATCGTCGAGCCCGCCGCCGGCTCCGCGCCGTCCAGCGGCTCCGGCACCGGCCTGGGCGTCGACGTGATCACGCCCGGCAGCGAGCCGGCAGCCACCGGCACCGGCGCCAGCAACCTGCCCGCCGCCACCGGAGCTCCCGATCCCAACTACGGCCTCCCCATGCCCAAGCCGACTGCGACCGCCCTTCCGCCGGTAGAGAAGCCTGCAGAGGCCCCCGATCAGCTCAACGAGGCAGAGGGCCATGCCACCGCTCCAGCCGCCCTGCAGCCAATCAACGCCAACGGCAAGAGGAAGAAGGTCAAGGCTCCCAAGGAAGACAAGACCGACGAGAGCTCCAGCAAGAAGAAGCCCAAGAAGGGCATCGACAAGCTGAATCCCTTCTAACCACAGGCTGTTATCTCTCACGCGAAACGCCCTCTCTGCAGAGGGCGTTTCGCTTTTATGGGGTTGCCGGATCGTCGAGCGCCCGCACAGCATGCGCCTTCGTTTCGAAGAGTGCGCCGACCGGCACCTCGGAAAACTCCGCCCGGTCTCTGCCGGCGGCCTTGGCACGATACAGCGCCTCGTCCGCGCGCGCGAGCAGCGTCTCCACCGGCAGGGCCGCCGTCGCAGGATCGATGAGGATCGCGCCGATGCTTACAGACATCGCAAGCTCTCCGGCCTGGGTCGAAACCGGCCGGCAGCGCACAGCCTCGCGGATCTGCTCGACGCGCTGACGGAACGTGTCCTGCTCCTTCGGCGTCTCTCCCGGAGAGGAAAGTCCATCCCGCCCGCCGTCCGTGAGCACGACCAGAAACTCTTCCCCGCCATACCGCCCCACCCGGTCGCCCATCCGCACGCAGCCGGACAAGCGGGCAGCTATCTCGCGCAACACCTCATCGCCCACCAGGTGCCCATAGGTGTCGTTGACGCGCTTGAAATGATCGACATCGCACAGCAGCAAGGCCATCGACCCCTTCGACTCCCGAGATGCATTCAGTTCGTCTCGAATCTGGGCGAGGATGGCGCCGCGGTTCCATAGCGAGGTCAAGGCATCGTGCGTGGCTTCGTACCGCATCGCCTCGCGCGACTCCACAAGCTTGTCTTCGAGCATCAGGATGCGACGCCCCGCATGCAGCCGCGCCTTCAGCTCGGCCAGATGGCAAGGCTTGGTGAGGTAGTCGTCCGCTCCCGCCTTGAGCCCGGTGACAATGTCCTCGGGAGACTCCCGCGCGGTGAGCAGCACAATATAGACATACGAATTGTTGCCGCCAGCTCGGATCTCACGGCAAACCCCCAGGCCATCGAGCTCGGGCATCATCCAGTCCAGCAGCGCCAGGCGCGGGCTGTCCTCGCTGGAGAGCCGCTGCAGCGCCTCCCGGCCGTTCTCAGCTGTGATGACGTCAAAGCCGCTCGTCTGCAACATCCGCTTCATCAGGTGGCGGGAGACGTGATCGTCGTCCGCGAGCAGAATCTTCATGTCACTTTCTCATCTGTGGTACTCGCACCACGTGGGGAGATATCGCGCTCAGCTTTCCCTGGCTTCGACTCAAGCGTGCAACAACGGACCGGCCCCGCCTGGCGGCGGATCGGCGCTTCCCGGGCTCATACTTCGATCCCCGGTTGCAGTTTCGTGAGCTCGAGCACCACCCGGTTCAGCTCCTCCTCCAACTGCTGCAAGGCCCCGCCCGCATGGCTCAGATCGCCGGTCCTGGCGCTGGCTTCGAGCTCCTGCGCCATGCGCGACGCAGGTCCGGCAGCCAGATTCGCGAGCGCCCCCTTCAATGCATGGCTGGCCCTCTCCACCGCCACGCAATCTCCCTCGGCAAGAGCCTCCCTCGCCGTCCGAAGGTGCCGTGGATAGTCGATGCGAAACAACTCCACCAGTTCGGTGATGAACGAGAAGTCGCCGTCCACACGCTCCAGCAGTTCGGCTGCGTTGACGGAAGAATGCTGCGTTGGTTGCTCTGCGGCAGTAAAGGTCATGGTGCTCTTGGTCTCCACGTAGTTTTCCAGAAGCTCGTCAAGCTCCTGCTGCTGGATGGGTTTGGCCAGATACCCATCCATGCCCGCCTCGATGCAGCGTTCGCGATCTCCCTTCATGGCCAGGGCCGTCATCGCGACCACCTGCTGATGGGTGCCGGTCATCTTCTCCCGCTCCCGCAGCACCCTGGTCGCTTCGATGCCATCCATCTCCGGCATCTGAACGTCCATCAGCACCACGTCGTACGCCCGCTCTGCCAGGGCCGCGAGAGCCTCTCTGCCGTTCGCGGTGACCGTCACCTGGTGGCCTCGCTTCACCAGCAGACGCGTGGCCAGCTTCTGGTTGATGAGGTTGTCCTCCGCCAGCAGAATCTGTAACGCGCTGGCAGGATTCCGTCCATCGACCAGGGAGTCGCGCGTGATCATCGGAGCTGCCTCCAGCGCTTCGCTCGCACCCAGCACGCGCGCAATGGCCTGGCGCAGCTCCGACTGACGCACCGGCTTCAACAGGTACGCCGCGATGCCCAGCGCACTGCAGCGTGCGGAGTCGCCGCGATGGCCTCCCGAGGTCAGCATCATGATCGTTGCGGCGGAGGGCTGAGGTCTGTCCCTTGATCGTCTCCACCAACTGAAAGCCGTCCATCTTCGGCATATGCATGTCGGTCAGGATCAGATGGTACGGCGCGCCGGCGGCATGCGCCGCCGCAATCGCCGCCAACGCTTCGTCGCCTCCGGACACCGATGTCGGACTCATCTCCCAATGCCTGAGCAGGCCTTCGAGAATGCGCCGGTTGGTGCGGTTGTCGTCGACGATCAATACCCTGGATCCGCGCAGATGAGCCGCCGGAGGTGTGCCGGCTAACCGGACTCGTGTCGCCCTTCGCCGTCTCCAATGGAACGCAGAAATGAAACTGAGAGCCGACGCCCACCTCGCTCTCGACCCAGATGCGTCCCCCCATCATCTCCGCGAGCCGCTTGGAGATGGTCAGCCCGAGACCCGATCCCGCCATACTCCCGTGTCGTCGACGTGTCGGCCTGGCTGAAGGAGTCGAAGATGACTTTGCAGCTTTTCCGCCGCGATCCCGATGCCGGTATCGGAGACGATGAAGTGCAGGTTCGTGCTTGCATCCTCGAGCAACTCCATCTGCACCTTGAGCGCGATCTCGCCCTCGGCGGTGAACTTGAGCGCATTGCCAATCAGGTTGAGCAGGATCTGACGCAGACGTCCGCTGTCGCCACTGACGATCTCAGGAACCTGCGGAGAGACCTCGCACAACAGTTCGAGACCCTTTTCATCCGCGCGCAGCGCCAGCGTCTTCAGCGCCCCTTCAATGCACTCGCGCAGATCGAAGTCCACCGCATCCAGATCGAACTTGCCGGCTTCGATCTTGGAAAA
This sequence comes from uncultured Acidobacteriaceae bacterium, assembly GCA_963762375.1. Taxonomy (GTDB): domain Bacteria; phylum Acidobacteriota; class Terriglobia; order Terriglobales; family Acidobacteriaceae; genus Granulicella. The sequence goes on along the minus strand of CAVXKP010000008.1, from coordinate 100,945 downwards.
GTCGAGGATGTCGTTGATGACGCCCAACAAGGAATCCGCGGATAGCTTGACCGTCTCAAGATACTCGCGCTGCTCGGGCGTGAGCTCGGTCTCGAGGGCAAGATCGGTCATCCCGATAATGCCGTTGAGCGGGGTGCGAATCTCGTGGCTCATGTTGGCGAGGAATTCGCTCTTCGCCTGGCTTCCGGCTTCGGCGGCTGCGGTCTTGTCGCGCTCGGCGGCCATCGCTTCCATCATCCGATAGCGCTCTTCACTCAGTTCGCAGCTCCAGCGCCTGCACCGACAGCCGGCGATCGAACAGCGATGTCAGAAACACCAGTCCAAGGATCATCAGCGTGACCAGGGTGATGCTCGCAATGCCCAGATCGGAGATGTTGATCGCGTGGGCCAGAGCCGAAGCCGGCAGGGGCGCCGCCGTGAAGCTGACCGCCGCCATCCCCACATAATGCATGGTAGGAATGGCAAGTCCCATGATCAGCGCGCTGCCGGACTTCCGCCAGCTCCAGGAGGCCGTGTCCTCACGAGAGCGAAAGGCCAGCCATAACGCCACGAAGGAGATCAGAATGGCCAGAACCACTGAGATCACCACCAGCGGCATGGAATACATGCACATGGCCGGCAGGCGCATGGCCTCCATGCCGATGTAGTGCATGGCGGCGATCCCGCTGCCCATGATGATGCTTCCTGCCGCCGCCGCAGCCACTCCCATGGTCTTTCGACTCACCACAAAGAGCGCGACGCCCGACGCAAGCATTGCCGCCAGGAGCGACAACAGGACCGTCGGCCAGTCGTACGCAACGGCAACCGGCAAACGAAATGCCAGCATGCCGATGTAATGCATCGACCAGATGCCGGTACCCATCGCAAACGCCCCGCCGCTCAGCCACAGCACGCGCAGATAACCGCGTGCGGCCGTGACCCGGCCGGCGAGGTCCAGTGCCGCATACGCGGCCAGAATCGCGATCACGATGGATAATACGACCAGCCGATCATCATACGAGCCAGCGAGCAGAGAACTTTGAGGAATCATGCCTTCCCATCATCCTCGAAATTCTCAATTCCATCTATAAGCCTGACAAAAAATCCCGCATCCCCGCGTGTCCGCGCCATGCAGCGTACCTCGAATCCGCGCGTATCCGGCATCGTTTCATGAAGATCACCACTTGCTCGTACCGCACCCCTCTTCCCTTTCCCCGCAGCCTGTGGATACCTCTCCCGCATCCAACGTCATGATCGAAGTCCAATGACCCCATCCGATTCTTCCGTCAACCTTGCGCCCCCCACCGGCCACTCCGTCGCCAGCAAACGCCTCCTGCCCTGGCTGGTCGCCGTCGCCTTCTTCATGGAGTCGCTCGACACCACCATCCTCAACACCGCCGTCCCCGCCATCTCCGCCGCCCTCCACGTCGCCCCCCTCAGCATGAAGGCCGTGCTCGCCAGCTACACCCTCGCGCTCGCCGTCTTCATCCCCATCAGCGGCTGGGTCGCGGACCGCTTCGGAACCCGCCGCGTCTTCGCCGCCGCCATCGGCATCTTCACCCTCGGCTCCCTCCTCTGCGGCCTCTCCAGCAACATCCACGTCCTCGTCGCCTGCCGCATCCTGCAGGGCGTCGGAGGCTCCATGATGGTGCCCGTCGGCCGCCTCACCCTCGTCCGCACCTTCGATAAAGCCGAGCTCCTCCGCGCCATGAGCTTCGTCTCCATCCCCGCCCTGGTCGCTCCCATGCTCGGTCCCATGGCCGGCGGCCTCATCGTCGACTACCTGCACTGGCGCGTCATCTTCTTCCTCAACATCCCCATCGGCCTCATCGGCCTCATCCTGGTCTACCTCCACCTCCCCGACTACCGCGAAGAGACCCACCCCCTCGACACCGTCGGCCTCATCCTCTTCGGCTCCGGCATCGCGCTGCTCTCCTACGTGCTCGAAGTCTTCGGCGAGCACACCCTCGGCCCCACCGAGATCGCCGGCCTCACCGCTCGTCTCGCTCTCCCTCTCGCCGGCTACTGGCTGCACGCCAAAACCCTCGCCTATCCCCTCCTCCAGCTCAGCCTCTTCAAGATCCGCACCTTCCGCGCCGCCGTCAGCGGCAGCTTCTTCACCCGCCTCGGCATCGGCGGCATTCCCTTCCTTCTCCCCCTGCTCTATCAAGTCGGCCTCGGCTTCACGCCCGTCGAGTCCGGCCTGCTCATCATGCCCCAGGCCATCGCCGCCATGAGCATGAAGGTCGTCATGCCTCGCCTCCTCTCCACCATCGGCTACCGCTGGGTGCTCATCTCCAACACCCTCATCCTCGGCCTGCTGCTGCTGTTCTTCGCCACCATCGGCCTGCACACGCCCGTCTGGCTCATCGTCCTCCAGGCCTTCCTCTATGGAGCCTTCACCTCCCTGCAATACACCAGCATGAACACCCTGGTCTACGCCGACACCAACGAGCAGCAGTCGAGTGCAGCGAGTTCCATCGCCAGCACCATGCAGCAGATGTCCATCAGCTTCGGCGTCGCCATCGCCGGCCTCGCCACCGCCTTCTTCGTTCCCTCCGGCCACGCCCAGCCCGCCGAGATGATCCACGGCCTGCACAAAGCCCTCGTCGCCCTCGGCCTGCTCACCCTCATCTCCACCGTCGTCTTCCACACCCTCAAGCCCGGCGACGGCGACGCCGTCAGCCACCAGCACGAAAAGGTCCTCCACCCCGGCGGCTAAGCCTCGTACGCACTTCACGACTCACTACCCACGATCCACTACTCACTGCCTTTCTCCTGCTACCCTTAAAGCCTATGAGTCAGGAACTCCCCAAGGCATACGATCCCTCGCTGATCGAAGAGAAGTGGTCCAAATTCTGGGTCGACGAGAACATCTTCTCCGTCCCCACCCCAAAGCCTTCAACCCCCACGGAATCGGGTGCCCCAGGTCTCGCTTCTGAGACCTGGGAGGGGGCGTCCCATCCTCCCTTCGTCCAGCTGCTCCCGCCGCCCAACGTTACCGGCCGCCTGCACATGGGCCACATGCTCAACCAGACCGAGATGGACATCCTCACCCGCTGGCACCGCATGTCCGGCGACACCGCCGTCTGGGTTCCCGGCACCGACCACGCCGGCATCGCCACCCAGATGATGGTGGAGCGCCAGCTCGCCGCCGAAGGCAAGTCCCGCACCGACTTCACCCGCGAGGCCTTCACCGAACGCGTCTGGGCCTGGAAGCAGCAGTACGGCTCTGCCATCACCGACCAGATGCGTCGCCTCGGCGCCAGCGTCGACTGGTCCCGCGAGTACTTCACCATGGACGACCGCCTCAGCGTCGCGGTCAAGGAAGCCTTCGTCCGCCTCTGGGAGCAGGGCCTCATCTACCGCGGCGCCTACATCGTCAACTGGGACCCCATCCTCGGCACCGCCGTCTCCGACCTCGAAGTCGAATCCGAAGAGCGCGCCGGCCATCTCTACCACATCCGCTACCCGCTCGCCGACGGCACCGGCTCCATCGTCATCGCCACCACCCGCCCCGAGACCATGCTCGCCGACGTAGCCGTGGCCGTCAACCCCGCCGACGAGCGCTACACCGCCCTCGTCGGCAAACTCCTCACGTTGCCCTTAACCGGCCGCACCATCCCCATCCTCGCCGACGACTGGGCCCAGCCCGAGTTCGGCACCGGCGCCGTCAAAGTCACGCCCGCGCACGACCCCAACGACTTCGCCATCGGCCAGCGCCACAACCTTCCCTCCCCCTCCATCATGGACACGCAAGCCCGCATTTCATCTGGCCGGCTCTCCGTACGACAAATTAGACCGCTTCGAAGCCCGCAAGCGCATCGTCGCCGACCTCGAAGCCGCCGGCCTGCTCGTCGCCGTCAAGGACCACACGCTCACCCTCCCCATCTCGCAACGCACCGGCGCCGTCATTGAGCCGCGCCTCTCCATGCAGTGGTTCCTCGCCGTCAACAAGCAGCCCAACACCGGCGGCAACTCCATCGCCGCCAACGCCATCGCCGCCGTCCGCAGCTCCACCAACCCGGCAGGCCCCATCCAGTTCACCCCCGAGATGTACACCAAGACCTACAGCGAGTGGATGAACAACATTCACGACTGGTGCATCTCCCGCCAGCTCTGGTGGGGCCATCGCATCCCCGCCTGGCACTGCGGCGCCTGCGGCGAGATCAACGTCTCTCGCGAACTCCCACCGCCTGCGCAAAATGTTCCAGCACGAACCTCACCCAGGAGACCGACGTCCTCGACACCTGGTTCTCCTCCGGCCTCCTCCCCTTCACCGTCTTCGGCTGGGACGGAACCAACACCCTCACCCCCGACCTCGCCGCCTTCTACCCCACCCAACTCCTCGTCACCGGCTTCGACATCCTCTTCTTCTGGGTCGCCCGCATGATCATGCTCAGCTGCCACTTCATGCTCGACGTCCCCAACGCCGACGGCAGCCAGCGCACGCTCGCCGACGCCGTCCCCTTCCGCAACGTCTACATCCACGCCCTGGTCCGCGACGCCGACCGCCAGAAGATGTCCAAGACCAAGGGCAACGTGATCGACCCCATCGAGATCGTCACGAAATACGGCACCGACGCCGTCCGTTTCACCCTCGCCTCGCAAGCCTCTCCCGGCACCGACATCGCCTTCAACGAAGCCCGCACCGAGGGCTACCGCGCCTTCGCCAACAAGATCTGGAACGCCGCCCGCTTCCTCCAGATGAACATCGACCGCGGCCGCGAAGCCGGCTACAAGGTCTCGCTCTCCGGCCACGACTCCGTCTCCCTCGAACTCCCCGAGACCACGCCCGCTCGAAACCCGCTGGATCTTCTCCCGCCTCTCGGCCGTCTCCGACAGCATCGCCCACTCCCTCGCCGACTACCGCTTCGACGAAGCCGCCAACGCCGTCTACCAGTTCTTCTGGGGCGAGTTCTGCGACTGGTACCTCGAGCTCGCCAAACTCCGCCTCAACTTCGACGGCCCCCACAACCCCGTCACCGCCCTCACCCTCAACGCCCTCGTCGCCGTCTTCGAGGCCGCCCTTCGCCTGCTCTCGCCCTTCATGCCCTTCCTCACCGAAGAGCTCTGGCACGCCCTCTACGCCAGCACCGGCACCGCATCGCCCGCCAGGTCCATCGCCCTCACCCGCTACCCGCAGCGCGAAGACTTCGCCGCCGACGAAGCCTCCGTCCTCGCGATGACCACCCTGCAGGACCTCATCGTCACCATCCGCGGCCTGCGCAAAGAGCTCGCCGTCCCCGAAAAGGAATCCACCGCCATCCAGATCCACGCCAGCGCAGACATCTCCGCGCTCGCTCGCGCCCACGCCGACATGCTCGCGCGCCTGGCCCGCGTCAGCTCCGTCGAACTCTCCCCAACAACGCTCACCGGCAACAACGCCCGTGCAACCTCCGCCTTTGATGTGTCGGTGATCTACGAACGCCAGATCGACGTCCCCGCCGAGCGCGAGCGCCTCTCCAAGGATCTCGCCAAGTTCACCAAGGGCCTCGAAGCCGCCGACAAGCAGCTCAACAACGAAGGCTTCATCGCCCGCGCTCCTGCGCACATCGTCGAAGGCCTGCGCAAGCAGCATGCCGAAACCCTCGCCCTCAAACAGAAGACCGAGGCCGCGCTCGCCGCACTCCCGCCCGAGTAACCTTTCGTCTGCAAACCGCATCCAACCGGCCGCCCCAAGCGTCTCAAAAACACGGCCGAACACCGCCACGCGCTCTGCACGCCGCGCACCCCTGGAGTCCCACGATGTCCTTCCCCATCAAAACCTGCATCATCTGCGAAGAAGAGTTTGAGCTGCGGCCCGACAAGCCCGGCTACGCCAACCGCTGCCCCACCTGCTCCGCCCCCGAAGCCGCCGAGCTGCTCGCCCAGCAAACCGGCGCCAACACCGATCGCGAGGGCAACGACGCCCGCCGCGACGCCATCCGCAACCTCCTCTACCGCAGAGACAGCTAGCCCGTTACTTCTTCGCTGCCTCTGCCGGCACCGCGCCCTGCTCCGCGGCGATCGTCACGTTCTCATGCTTGATGTCCAGCCGCAGCAGGTTGAAGACGCTCATGTAAACGTTTGCGATCCACACCACCGCCAGCCACGCAATCACATATCCCCGCCACCCCGCATACAGCAGCTGAAACCGAAACAGCCACAGCGCCAGCGCCGCCACGTAATGCGAGAAGCAATACTCGCACGTGAATAAGTAGAAGAACTTCCTCTGCGCCAGCGCCTTGCAATCCTGGCTCATCCTCTTGCAAAACTCGCGAGGCTCGCGAAACACCTCCTCGTGCGTCACCGTCCACGAAGCGCAGGCCACCGGCAGCGCAATCATCAGCAGCAACACAAACTGGTGCACCAGCGGCACAGTCAACTCAACCGGCATGCACCCACCCCACCCGTCCGCACTCCACCCAGCGGTGATCGCCGTCCTTCATCCGAGCTAGCATCAGCGTTAAGATGCACATATGAGTTCTCGCGAACAGCTCAACCCCGTCGCGCTCCGTTCCGCGCTCGTCGGCACCCGCTTCCCCGCACGCCTGCACCACTTCCCCACGGCCGAGTCCACTAACACCCTCCTCCTCGAAGCCGCCGCCAACGGCGCTCCCGAAGGCACCCTCTATCTCGCCGACGCGCAGACGCGCGGCCGCGGCCGCGGCGGCCACACCTGGCACTCCTCTCCCGGCGACGGCCTGTACCTCAGCGTCCTCGCCAAGCCCGCGCTCCCCCTCCGCGAAGCCCTCTGGCTCTCCCTCGCCACCGGCCTCGCCGTGAAATGCGCCGTCCGCACCATCACCGGCCTCACCGTCGACATCCGCTGGCCCAACGACCTGCTCCTCGGCACCAAAAAACTCGGCGGCATCCTCGTCGAGACCGCCGTCCACCCCGGCGAACAAGCTCTCCTCCGCTACGCCGTCATCGGCATCGGCCTCAACCTCAACCACGAAGCCTTCCCCCCGGAGCTCGACTCCATCGCCACCTCCCTGCGCATCGCCACCGGCCAGCCGCAGAGCCGCAACGCCCTGCTCGTCGCCATCCTCCGCGCCCTCGACTTCGAACTCACCCAGCTCGAAACCCATCAACCCGATCTACTCCAACCGCTTCACCGCCGCCTCCACCTGGGTCCTCGGCAAGCGCGTCCACGTCCCCGAGCAAGGCGGCTACACCGGCCTCACCGCCGGCCTCGACCCCAGCGGCTACCTCCTCATCGACGCCGACGACCACACCCGCCGCACCGTCCTCTCCGGAGGCGTCCGCGAATCTCCTCCCCCCGCCCCTGTAAACTGATCAACAGGCCCGAACTCTAGCCACTAACCACTCTCACTCTCACTTCTCACTTCTCACACTTCTCACTTCTCACTACATATGCTTCTAGCCCTCGACGTCGGCAACTCCAACACGGTCATCTGTCTCTTCGCTCCCGCCACCCCCACCGAGCCCTCGCGCATGCTCGCCGACTGGCGCATCACCACGCCGCTCCGCCAGACCGCCGACGAGCTCGGCGTCCTCTTCCAGTCGCTCTTCGCCATGCGCGGCCTCGCCCCGGACATCGTCACCGGCATCGCCGTCTCCTCCGTCGTGCCTCCGCTGGACGCCGCCATCCGCACCCTCTGCGAGACCTTCTTCCACATCAAGCCGCTCTTCATCGAGCCCGGCGTCAAGACCGGCCTCCCCGTCCTCACCGACAACCCCAGCGAAGCCGGCGCCGATCGCATCGTCAACTGCGTCGCTGCCTTCGACCTCCTCGGCGGCCCCACCATCGTCGTCGACATGGGCACGGCCACCACCTTCGACGTCGTCTCCGCCAAAGGCGAATTCATCGGCGGGGCGATCGCTCCAGGCATCGGCATCTCCGCCGACGCTCTCTTCGCCCGCGCCGCCCGCCTCACCCGCGTCGAGATCAAGAGGCCCGCCAAGATCATCGGCACCAACACCACGGACAACATCCAGATCGGCCTCTACTACGGCGCCATCGGTCAGATCGACGGCATCCTCGAGCGCATGATCGCCGAGCTCGGCCCCGCGACCAAAACCATCGCCACCGGCGGCCTCGCCAAGCTCATCGCCGCCGACTCCCGCTTCATCCAGCAGGTCGACGAGAACCTCACCCTCAACGGCCTCCGCCTCATCTACGAGCGCAACCACGACCGCAACCGCAGAAGATAGAGGCGAGATTCGAGAGACGAGATTCGAGATTCGAAGTGCGGCATCCCCTCGCCTTTCGCACCTCGCAAGTCGCCTCTCGCCTCTCGCATCTCGCATCTCCTCTTATGAACTACTACGAATACTTCTCCGAGATCGAAGAGCGCTTCAGCCGCCGCCGCGGCTCCATCCTCCTGCTCAACACCCTCGACTGGGCCCTGATCGAGACCTGGCGCGAGGCCGGCATCCCCCTCGAAGCCGTCCTCCGCGGCATCGACTCCGCCTTCGACAAATATGACGCTCGCGCCCAAAAAGCCCGCGGCCGCCTGCGCAAGGTCAATGGCCTCGCCTGGTGCTCCCAGGCCGTCCTGCAGTCTGCCGAAGAGCTCGTCGAAGCCTCCACCGGCCTCGCTCCCACCACCGCCCACGAGCCCCGCGAGTCCGGCTTCGAGTCCGAACGCGTCGCCGCCTACCTCGACCAGAACGCCGCCGCCCTCGAAGCCGCCACCACGCCGGGTGCCCCACATCTCGCCTCTGCAGATGTGGGTTTCCACCCTCACCACCACCGCCTCTCGCCTCCGCGAGCTCGCAACCACCATGCGCAGCCCCACCCCCCTCCCCCTCGACGACCTCGACCGCACCCTCACCGTCCTCGAAGAAAAACTTCTCGCCGCGCTGCAGTCCTCCGCCACCGAGCAGGAGCTCGTCGACCTCAAATCCCAGGCCGACCGCGAGCTCGCCCCCTACCGCGCCAAGATGTCCGCTGTCCAACTCCGCCAGGTCCAGCAACAATTCCTGCACAAACGTCTCCTCGAACTCCGCGCTCTCCCCCGCCTCAGCCTCTTCTACATCTCCCACGGATGACGACCCACGCATGAGCGAAACCCTCCACATCTCGCGCGCCCTCTACAGCGGCAACGGCCTCGCCCACACCGACCGCGGCGCCACGGTCCTGGTCCCCTTTACCCTCCCCGGCGAAACCGTCGAAGCCAGCAGCCCGAACGCCAGCAACCAGGCCCAACTCCTCTGCGTCCTCACCCCCTCGCCCGAGCGCGTCGCCCCCGCCTGCCCCCACTTCGGCACCTGCGGCGGCTGCCACTACCAGATGGCCAGCTACCCGGAGCAACTTCGCCTCAAGCAATCCATCTTTGCTGAGCTCCTGAAGAACGCCGGCATCGAGTCCCCACCCGAACCCCTCATCCACTCCGCCGAGCCCTGGGGCTATCGCAACCGCATTCGCCTGCGCGTCGCCCGCGCCATCGGTGGTGGTGACGACGCAGACTCCCCCGGCTCGCTCCGCCTCGGCTACAACCGCCACGCCACCACCGACTTCCTTCCCATCACCACCTGCCTCATCGCCGCGCCCGTCCTCTGGTCCACCGCCAAGAGCCTGCTCGCCGCCGCCGCCCAGGATCGCGACGCCGCCTACTGGCTCAACGCCACCGCCGAAGTCGAGCTCTTCTGCGACCACACCATGAAGCGCATCCAGGTCACCTTCTTCTGCGCTCCCCGCACCAAGCCCCTCTTCGAATCGCTCGACCGCGCCGCCATCGCCCTCCAGGCCTACGCCCCGCAAGGCGTCCTCATCACCGCCACCGCCGCCGCCGCCTTCGACAACCGCACCGGCCCCACCGGCCGCCTCATCGCCGAAGCCGGAGCCCCCGGCCTCAACTACCGCGTCCTCGACGAGACCTACTGGATCACCCGCGGCGGCTTCTTCCAGACCAACCGCTTCCTCCTCGAAACCCTCGTCCAGCTCGTCTGCAACGACGCCGACCAACCCCGCGCCGGCACCCTCGCCTGGGACCTCTTCGCCGGCGTCGGCCTCTTCTCCCGCGTCCTCGCCCGCAGCTTCTCCGCCATCACCGCCGTCGAAGCCAACCCCACGGCCGTCGCCGACCTCCGCGCTGCCTTAGCCAAACACCCCTCCGCAGGTTCCATCCACCCATCGAGCACCGTCCACGAGTCCACCACCCTCGACTTCCTCCGCCGCGCCATCCTCGACCGCGACCGCCCCGACCTCATCGTCCTCGACCCACCCCGCGCCGGCGTCGGCCCCGAGTCCTGCGACCTGCTCAACCGCATCGCCGCCCCCACCCTGGTCTACGTCTCCTGCGACCCCACCACCCTGGCTCGCGATCTCAACACCCTCCAACCCCTCTACCAGATCCGCGCCCTCCATCTGGTCGACCTCTTCCCCCAAACCTTCCACCTGGAAACGGTCGCCATCCTCGAACGCAAGCCAATCACAAATTCGAGCCACCCGTAGCAGCAGCGGACATTGCTCTTGCTCTTGCCCTTGCCGTTCTTTCTGTCATTCCCTCTGGGAATCTGCTTCTTCCTTTGCCGTTGCCCTTGCCGTTGCTTGTCTTACGCCGTCATCCTGAGCGCAGCGAAGGACCCCTGTAGTTGCCCTTGCCGTTGCTTGTCTTACGCCGTCATCCTGAGCGCAGCGAAGGACCCTGTAGTTGCCCTTGCCCTTGCAGTTGCAGTTGCCGTCGCCCTTACCCTTGCCGTTCTTTCTGTCATTCCCCCTGGGAATCTGCTTCTTCTTTCGCCTTTGCCGTTGCTCGTTTCTCGCCTTCATCCTGAGGCGCAGCCGAAGGACCCCGCCCGTGCCCTTCCTCCCATCATTCCCCCAGAAATCTACCGTCTTACCTCCAACCGCCCCCCACAATCCCTCTATCCCCAGCCCTCCACTCGTGACACACTAACCACAACGTCCTAATCCCTAATCCCTGTTCCCTAATCCCTGCACTTCAGCGCTTCCCATGCCGGCTTTCGGTGCTGCCACCTCCTGGATCTACGACTCCCCCCTCGTCGAGCCCCTTCGCCTCCGCCGAGTCCCGCTCCTCGCTGCGCTCACCTGCTTCGCCGCCGGCGACCTCCTCGCCCTCCGCTGGCAGCCCACCCTCCTCCTCGCGACCGCCACCCTCCTCCTCTTCGCGCTCTCCCTCCTCGCCCTCCGCAAGTCCCCGCGCATCGCCATCCTCCCCGCCTATGCGCTCTGGATCGCCATCGGTTGCTGGTGCTCCCAAATCGAGCCACCCATCCCCCAGCAGCACGCCCTCCAGCAATTAGCCGACGGCCTCACCCGCGACGTCCGCGGCACCGTCATCCGCGTCCGCACCCTCCCTCCTCCCGCGCACAACCTCCCTCACCCCGCCTTCGAGCCCAACGCCTGGGACCGACCGACCCCGACGCCACCCCCGACACGCAATCCATCGACATCGACGTCCAGTCCGTCGAGTTCCTCACCCCCGACATCGACGTCCAGCAGCCCACCACCGGCGGCATCCGCCTCACCCTCTCCGGCCCGCAACTCCCTCTCCACTGCGGCGACCTCCTCGCCGTCCCCCTCCGCCTCCGCTCCCCCGACGTCTACCGCGACCCCGGCGCCTGGTCCTACGCCGACTACCTCCTCTCGCGAAGGCATCGGCGCCACCGGCAGCGCCTCTTCTTCCCACGTCCAGATCATTCGCTCCTCGACACCCACCCTCCGCTGCCGCATCTTCGCCGCCCAGGCCTGGGCCTCCAACCGCCTCCAGACCTTCGCCGCCTCCTCCGCCAGCCGCCACCTCCCCGCGGCCCTGCGTCTCTCCCCCGAAGACGCCTCCATGCTCAACGCCATGCTCTTCGGCGACCGCACCCACCTCACCCACTCCCTCCGCCTCGCCTTCGAGCGCACCGGAACCTTCCACCTCTTCGTCGTCTCCGGCCTGCACGTCGCCCTGCTCGCCGCCGCCCTCTTCTGGTTCCTCCGCCGCCTCCGCCTCCCCGAAGGCCCCGCCGTCCTCCTCACCATCCTCATCGCCTTCGCCTACGCCGAGCTCACCGGCTTCGCCATCCCCGCCCAGCGCGCCCTGCTCATGACGTCCATCTACCTCATCGCCCGCTGGCTCGACCGCGAGATCACCGCCCTCAACGCCCTCGGCGCCGCCGCCCTCGCCGTCCTGGTTCTGGACCCCCGCGCCCTCTTCGAAGCCAGCTTCCAGATGACCTTCATGGTCATCCTCGCCATCGCCGGCCTCTCCATCCCCCTCAACGAGCGCCTCCTCCTCCCCCATCTCCGCGCTCTCCGCCACCTCGACCACCTCCGCCTCGACGCCGCCTCTCCGCCCCGCATCGCAGCCTTCCGCGTCCACCTCCGCCTCTATACCGAGCTCTCCGCCGACCTCTTCTCCCCCCGCCTCACCAACCTCCCCGTCTGGCTCATCCGCGCCCTCTTCTGGACCCTCGAAGCCATCCTCATCTCCGCCACCGCCGAGCTCTGCATGGTCCTCCCCATGGCCATCTACTTCCACCGCCTCACCCTGCTCGCCCTTCCCCTCAACTTCATCGACATCCCCCTCCTCTCCATCCTCCTCTGCGCCGCCATCGTCACCTTCCTCGCCTCCCTCCTCAGCTCCTGGCTCGCGCTGATCCCCGCCGCCATCACCGCTCTCCTGCTCCACCTCATGCGCTTCACGGTCGACCGCGTCCAGAACTTAACCCTCGCCAATCTCCGCACCCCCGGCCCCGCGCCCATCGCCCTCGCCCTCGCCTGCCTCTGCATCGTCTTCTGCGCCTTCGCCCTGCGCGCACCCCGCCGCCGCACCTTCGCCGCGGGAGTCTTCGTCGCCCTGCTCATCCCCCTCGCCGTCCTCTACCCCACGCCCCCGCGCCTCCACCCCGGCGTCCTCGAAGTCACCGCCATCGACGTCGGCCAGGGCGACTCCCTCCTGGTCGTCAGCCCCTCCGGCCAAACCATGCTGGTCGACGCCGGAGGCCCCGTCGGCCGCGGCGAAAACGCCGGTCCCAGCTCCTGGGACGTCGGCGAGGAGGTCGTCGCCCCCTACCTCTGGTCCCGCCGCATCCGCCGCCTCGACGTCGTCCTCCTCACCCACGCCCACTCCGACCACATGGGCGGCATGCCCGCCGTCCTCCGCGACTTCCATCCCCGCGAGCTCTGGATCAGCATCGACCCCGGCGACTCCCCGCTCTTCTACGCCCTCCTCGCCCAGGCGCGCTCCCAGCACATGCTCATCCGCCACCTCCACGCCGGCCAAGCCTTCCCCTGGTCCGACCTCCACGCCGACCGTCCTCGCCCCCGAGTCCCCCTACGCCAACCCCGGCGTCCCCATCAACAACGACTCCCTGGTCCTCCGCCTCGACTACGCCCGCTCCAGCGTCCTCCTCGAAGGCGACGCCGAAGCGCCCAGCGAGGCCGCCATGCTCGCCAACCATCGCCTCGCTCCCGTCACGCTGCTCAAAGTCGGCCACCACGGCAGCCACACCTCCACCACCCCCGGCTTCCTCGCAGCCGTCTCCCCGCAGTACGCCGTCATCTCCGACGGCCAGCACAACACCTTCGGCCACCCCAGCCCCCTCGTCATCGACCGCCTCGCCGCCGCCCACATCCGCACCTTCCGCACCGACCGCCTCGGCGCCGAGACCTTCCTCCTCACCCCCGCCGGGGGAATCTCCGCAGCATCCGCCGCGTCTAATTGATAGCACCACCACAAGCCCAGGTGATAGAACCACAGCAAGCACCGGCGGCTTCTGCTGTTGCCCTTGCTCTTGCCTTTGCTGTTGCTGTTGTTTGTTTCACGCCGTCATCCTGAGCGCAGCGAAGGACCCCTGTAGTTCCTCTTTGCTCTTGCCTTTGCTCTTGCTCTTGCTCTTGCTCTTGCTCTCTTGAATTGTCATTCTGAGCGCAGCGAAGAACCTGCTGTCTCCCGTTCTTGCCTCTCAACGCACCACCAAGGAGCCGCGATTGCATAACCCCGACCCCACCCCCGCCACCCCCGCCACCCCCACCCCCACCCCGCAGCCCCCCGACGCCCACGAAGAAGCCCGCCTCATCCGCCGCCTTCAGCTCATGATGAACCTCGTCCTCCAGACCATCGCCCAGGACCCCACCCTCACCATCGACGACGCCTCCCAGATGATCGCCGACGCGCGCTCCGCCGCCCTCGCCATGTTTCCCGGCAAGGAGCTCGCCTACGACCTCATCTGGCGTCCCCGCTTCCAGCGCCTCATGCGCGAACGCTTCCGCATCATGTAGCTGCTGCGCCTCAGCAGGCCGCCGCCCGCCGCCACCACGCCCCCGCCATCAGCGCCAGCACTCCCGTGCCCAGCAGCACAACCGCAGAAGGCTCCGGCGTCGCCGCAGGCGGCGTGTAGGTTCCAACCACCTCGAGCGTAAAGGGAAGTTCCACCTCGCCGGTGGCATCAACATAACCGGACCAGTTGTACCCCTGGGTTGCCACAATCGCTTCCATCCATCCGTTGTCCCCGGTGAAGGTCAGGGAGACGTCGCCCGTAGAGATCTGGTTGCCAGCGATCACGGGCGCCTGGTCCGTGATATCGAAGACGCCAGGGCCCGCATCGGAGGTGCCATTCACAGGACTGACCGGGTACAGATAGGCGGTCCCTGGATCGACAAACGTCGGCGCGATCTGGATCGGATCGTCCGGATTCGGCGGAGGTAAATGTCCAACCGTCGTAGCCACGGAGGTTCCGGTTAAAATCGTTGTCGGCAAGATGAGCTCCATGCTGGCGGATGTGACCGTGCTTCCCGCAGGCAGGAAAAACGAGACGTCCGCTAAGCTCAACCCTCCGTTGACCAATGGTGCGTTGACACGCACCTCCGGGGTCGTCCCCGGACCGTCCCCATTGGTGTCATAGTAGCCCCAATAGTTGTCGTTGGGGCTGTTGAGCGTGACCAGGGTGCTGCTGGAGACAGTGAACGTAAAACTATCCGCCAACGCTGCGGGCGCAACGAAGAGCGACGAAGCCCCCGCCATCGTCAGAACCACAACCGGTAAAACCCTCTTGAACGAAGACATAGCATGACCCTCCTTGCGGGATAACGCTGTCTGCGGATCCACACCCGTACGGCGGGTGCAAACTCCCAGTCAGGCCCACGTTGGCGCGTCGGTACTGCTCATGTGCAGGAAGCTCGTCCCACCGTTACCCGCACGCCCAGCGCCAAACGCCCACCCGCGCCAACAGGCCACCTCCGCACGCAACCCCACCTCCGCGCGCAACCCTTTGCACAGGAAAAGAGCACTCGCTTTCTCATTCACCCTCGCCGTCCGCGCAGGACCAGGACCTTACGACGCCGCGCGCTCCGACCGCCCCGAGATCTCCGCCGCCCGCGCCTCCGCATACGCCGCCGCCCCCAGCAACGCGCACGCATCGTCCAGAATCACCCGCACCGGCATCGCCTCCAGCACCGGCGACAGCCTTCCCTTATCCAGAAACGCCTGCGCAAACTCCCCACCCTCCAGCGTCTTCAGAATCTTCGGCGCAATCCCTCCGCCCAGGTACATCCCACCCGACGCCAGCACCTTCAGCCCCAGGTTCCCCGCCTCCGCGCCAAACGCCGACGCGAACATCCGCAGCGTCTCCGCGCAGATCTCACTCGACCCATCCTCGCCGCACTGCCCAATCACCGCGTTCGGATCTTCCGTCTCCATCCGCTCCCGCAGCCACGCCGGCTCTTCCAGCTTCTGGTCGTCGCGCAGAAACGCATACACATTCTTCATCCCGATCCCCGACACCACGCGCTCCAAACTCACGCGCCCATTCAGCGTTCGGCGCAGATACTGCAGCAGCGCAATCTCGCGCTCGTTGCGCGCCGCGAAGTCGCCGTGCCCGCCCTCGGACGGTATCGGCCGATGCCGCTGCGCCTTCGCATCCCAGATCAGCAGCGCCTCGCCCAGCCCCGTCCCCGCCGACACCAGTCCGCGATGCCCCACCGCCGACGCATCGCCCTTCAGCAGCGTAAACACCTTCTCCGGCGCCAGCTCCGGAATCCCGTACCCGTTCGCCTCCAGGTCGTTGATCAGAAAAATATGCTCAATCCCAATCGACGCCTCGAGCTCCCGCTCATCCAGCGTCCACGGCAGGTTCGTCAGCTTCAGCCGCCCATTGCGCACCGGCCCCGGACACCCGAAGCAAGCCGCCACAATCTCTTCCTTCGCGCTACCCTGCGCCCCGCCCTGCGCCAGGAACGCCTTCACCACCACATCCAGCGACGCATACTCGCTCGACGGAAACTTGTTCTCCCGCACCAGCCCCAGCCGCCCGCCGACAAAGTTATACAGCGCCAGGTGCACCTTCGTTCCGCCAACATCGCCCGCCAGAATCATCCGCTCCACCAACTTCCACTCACTACTCAACTAGCTCACTACCGCCTTAGATCTCCAGCGACCCCACGCGATATCCCGCGCCCGTCGCCTCCGCCTTCGGCAGCTTCGCCGCGGCCGCCTCATCCAGCAAGAACAGAAGCTTACCATTCGCCGGCCGGATCAGTTGCGCCGGCAGCCGCTCCGGATCGCGCGGCCCGGTCAGCACCTCGGCCAGCACATCCGTCTTGCCCGCTCCCTCGACCTCGAACACCACCTCCGCGCCATGGTTGATCACCGGCCACGTCAGCGAGATCCGCCACACATCTTTTTGCGGCACATGATTCGCAATCACCAGCCGCCCCAGCTCATGCAACCCCTCGGTGTGTGGAAACAGCGAAGCCGTATGTCCATCCGGCCCCATCCCCAGCGTCACCAGGTCGAACGCCGGCGTCTCCGCTCCCTCCAGCTTCAGCGCATTGCGCAGCCGGCTCTCATAGCGGCTGGCCGCCACCTCCGGCTCCAGCTCGCCCTCCATCCGAAACACGTTCTCCGGCGCAATCGGCACCTTGCTCAGCAGCAACTCGCGGCACACACCGTAGTTCGACTCCGGATCCTCCGGCCCCACGCACCGCTCATCGACCCAAAAAAGCTGCAGCTTGTCCCACGGCACCGTCTTCGCAAACGGCCCCGCCGGATCCGCCAGCAGCTGGAACGTCGCCTTGGGCGTGCTTCCCCCGGAGATCGCCACCCGCGCCACGCCGCGCTTCGCCACCGCCTGCTCCACCGTCGCCGCAAACATCCGTGCCGAAGCCGCCGCCATCTCCGCCGCCGCCGGCCAAACCTGATACGTCACCGTCACCAAACGAGCCATCTCACCCTCCCCACCCAGAAATATGTCTACCCCAACAAAAGAGCGGCCCCGACGGCAACCATCCCCGCCGCAACCGCTCTCCACTGCCACTCACGACTCACTGCCTTACAGCTTGTACCACTTCCGCCGATCCCGCTTCAGCAGCGCATCCGCGCCCGCCGGTCCCCAGCTTCCCGCCTCATAGTTCGGGAAGTCGGTCGGTGGCCGCTTGGCCCACTGCTCCAGGATCGGCGTCATCAGCGCCCAGGTCGCCTCCACGCCATCGCGATGCGCGAACAGCGTTCCATCGCCCAGCATCGCATCCAGCAGCAGCCGCTCATATCCGTTCGCCGAGCTCTTGCCGAAGCTCTCCGCATAGCTGAAGTGCATCTCCACCGGCATGATGTTGGTCGTCGGCCCCGGAACCTTCGCTCCGAACATCAGCGAAATCCCCTCGTCCGGCTGAATGCGCATCTTCAGCACATTCGGCTGCACCTGGCTCTTCGCGTCATCCGACTTGAACATGCGCAGCGGAGGATTCTTGAACACCACCGTCACCTCGGTCACGCGCTTCGCCATCCGCTTGCCCGCGCGCAGATAGATCGGCACGCCCGCCCAGCGCCAGTTCTCAATCTGCACCTTCATCGCCACAAACGTCTCTGTGTTCGACTCCGGATTCACGCGATCCTCTTCGCGATACCCAATCACCTTCTCGCCGTCCACCCGGCCCGGCCCATACTGCCCGCGCACCGTGTCTTCCACCTGGATCGGATCGATCGCGCTCCATACCTTCAGCTTCTCGGTCCGCACCGCGCTCGATTCAAAGCTGTCCGGCGGCTCCATCGCAACGAAGCTCAGCACTTCCATCACGTGGTTCTGCAGCACATCGCGCAGCGCTCCCGCACTCTCGTAGAACGGTCCGCGGCCTTCAATCCCGATCGACTCCGCCGCCGTGATCTCCACGTGGTCAATGTAGTTCCGGTTCCAGATCGGCTCGAAGATCCCATTGCCGAAGCGGAACACCAAAATGTTCTGGACGGTCTCTTTGCCCAGGTAATGATCGATGCGGAAGATCTGGTCCTCGTGCAGCACCCGGTTGATATCGTCGTTCAGCTTCTTGGCCGACTCCAGATCGGTCCCAAACGGCTTCTCGATAATCACGTGCATCCACTGCCCAGGCTCGGCCGCCGTCGTCATCCCATGCTTGCCCAGCCGGTCCGTGATATCCGCAAAATACTCCGGCGCCACCGCCAGGTAGAACAGCCGGTTGCCCTTGGTCCCCAGCATGTTATCCAGGTCCGCCAGGAACCCCTTCAGCTTCTCGAATCCCGCATCGTCATCGAAGTTCGTCGTGAAGTACTTCACATGGTCCATGAACTTCTTCAGCTTCTCGTCGCCCGGCTCCACCCCGCCGCCCTTGAGGATGCCGTCTTCCATGTCCGCAGCAAACGTCGCCGAGATATCGCGCCGCGCCACGCCCACCACCGCAAACGAATCCGGCAGCAGGCCTTCCTGCTCCAAATGAAACAGCGCCGGCAGCAGCTTACGCTTGGTCAGATCGCCGGAAGCTCCGAAGATCACCACGATACATGGATCCGGAACCCGCTCCTGCTTCTTACCCTCACCCCCGTGCAGGGTGCTCTGCTTCACCTTCACTTCACTTGGCATCCACAACTCCTTGCGTTCTTCGTCAATCGAGCTTTCGAGTGGCCAGCGGTCCGCACCCCTGCAAGCGTACGAACCACCGGCCACTACGCACTACTCACTGTTTACGCCTTCTTCACCGCGTGTCCGCCAAACTCGTGGCGCATCACGCTCAGCATGCGATCGGTAAAGTTATCGTCCTCGCGCGACCGCACCCGGCGGATCAGCGACTCCGTAATCACCGGTGCCGACACATTCAGATCGATCGCCTCGAACACCGTCCAGCGCCCCTCGCCCGAGTCCGGAACATACGGCTCCAGGCCCATCCAGCGTCGGATTCTTCTTCAGCGCATCGGCCGTCAGGTCCAGCAGCCACGACCGCACCACCGACCCATACCGCCAGATGTTCGCAATCTGCGTCAGGTCGAGCTCCAGCGAATGCTTCGAGTTCATGATCGAGAACCCTTCCGCATACGCCTGCATCAACCCGTACTCGATGCCGTTGTGCACCATCTTCGTGAAGTGCCCGGCGCCGCTCGGCCCCGTGCGTCCCCAGCCCGTATCGGCGCTCGGCGCCAGCGTCTCGAAGATCGGCCGCAGACGCTCAATCACTTCCTTATCGCCGCCAACCATCATCGAGTAGCCTTCGGTGATGCCCCAGATTCCGCCCGACGTGCCTACATCCACAAACTCAAAGCCCTGCGGCTTCAACTGCGCATAGCGCCGCTGCGAGTCCTTGTAGTTCGAGTTGCCGCCGTCGATAAAAATATCGCCCTTCTCCATCAGCGGCTTCAGCTTCGAGATCGTGTCGTCCACCGGATCGCCCGCAGGCACCATGATCCAGATCGCCCGCGGAGCCTGCAGGTTCTTCACCAGGTCCTCCAGCGAGTTCACCCCCACCGAGCCTGCGTCATTCAGCTTCTTCACCGCATCGGCAGAGAAATCAAAGCCTACAACCTTGTGGCCCGCACGGCGAAGACGCTCCGCCATGTTGCCGCCCATCTTTCCAAGTCCAATCAATCCAAGTTCCATGTTGCACCCGCCCTCACGCGGAAAGTACCACTTAGAGAGTAAACTCAATCGCTGTCAATGCCCAGCGTCACGTCCTTTGCCATCCGGTAAATAGGCGTTTTCCGGCCTTTTACCGTCCTTTCCTGAGCCCCGCACCTGTCCCATCCATTGGATGCCGAAACCTCATGCACCCTTGGGATAATCCGCGCCGATCGTGACCGCCTCCCACGCCGCAACGTCCTTCTGCAACGCCTCGATCTTCGCCTTCACCCGCGGAATCGTGCTTCCGCCCAGCAGCAGATGCAGCGGAGGATGCTCCGCCTCCACCGCCTTCACCATCGCCTCCACGGCCTTCTGCGGATCGCCCGCCTGCTTGCCGTCCTGCTCCGTGAAATACGCCCGCATCTTGCCGGCAGTCCCATCGTAATCGGAGATCCTGCGCTCCGCCTCGCCGCCCGCCTTGCCCAGAAACTTCGTCCGGAACGGCCCCGGCTCCACGATCGTCACGCGGATCCCCAGCGGCCCCACCTCCTGCGCCAGCGCCTCGCTCAGCCCCTCCACCGCAAACTTCGTCGCGTTGTACATCCCAAACCCCGGCGTCGCCACCAGCCCGCCAATCGACGACACATTCACAATGTGGCCCGACCCCTGCCTCCGCATCCCCGGCAGCACCGCCTGCGTCACCCGGATCAGCCCAAATACGTTGGCCTCAAACATCGGCCGAAACTCCCCTTCGGCCGACTCCTCCACCGCTCCCACCATCCCATACCCGGCATTGTTCACCAGCACATCCACGCGCCCAAACCGCTTCTCCGCCGCGCTCACCGCCGCATCCACCTGCGTCTGGTCGGTCACATCCATCGCCGCCACCAGCACCGTCTCCGGATACCGCGTCCCCAGGTCCTGCAGCGCCTCCACCTTGCGCGCCGTCGCCACCACCCGCGCTCCCTGTGCGAGCAGATACTCCACCAATTCGCGCCCAAAGCCAGTCGACGCTCCCGTTACCAGCCAAACCTTCTCCGTCTTCATCCCATCACTCATACGAGATCAGACTCCCCGCGAGGCTCAAGCGATGCAAGTTAACCTCGACTTCGTTCCTGCTGTCCGCCCTGCACGACCCGGCTCCAACCCTCCCCGTAACGCCCCGAGCTCCCGCCGCCCCTTACAGCGCAACGGCCTCCGGAAGAGACGGCGAACCCGGGCGATCCCAGACCGGCCAGAGATACCACACCAGCCACGCACCAGCCGGCCAGCTATAGAGTGCCGAATGCAGGCTCACCCCGAAAAACAGCTCAATCAACGTGAGGCTGACCAGCGCCAGGAACACCACCAGCGATCGTCCGGAATACAGCCCCCGGACCAGGGCCGGCAGCAAAATCACCTGGTCGAAGAACCAGGAATACGGCGCCACGCCTACCGAGACCAGGAGCAGCAGGGAGCCGTGCGTCTGCCAGTCCCAATCCTCACGATGCCGGAAAAAGTACCACAGCGCCCAAACGCAACCCGCCAGCGCGGGCAGGAACTGCAGCCACATCGCCCCGCGGTCCACGCCGAATCGCAGCATCGTGCCAAGGTCCGGCATGAACTCACTCTGAATCCCCGACACGTGCGCCATCTGGATATATTGCCGCCAAACAGAAGGATCGAAGCATAGCGGAATCAAGCAGCACACGCCCATCGCTATCGCCGCGCCCGCCAGGATGCGATATGCCCTGCGCGTGACCACCCACGCGCACAACACCGCCGCGAAGGGCAAAAACAGGTGCGGCTTCAGAGCGCATAGAGACAGCGCCACTCCCGCCAGCCAGGGCCTCGATTCGTGGAAGCGCAGGAACAGGCACAGACCGAGCAGGACAAAGATGCTGGTCTGCCCCATGGCAAAACACATCAGCGTGGGCGCAAAGAGATAGCCGAGCAGATACAGTTTGCCCGGCGGGCTGCCGTTCATCCTCCACACCAGGTGGATCGAACCAGCCAGGCAGCCCAGGATCCATAGCGACCACAGAATGGACCCGGCCCGCACCCCCAACAGGCCCAGCGGAACCACCAGAAACAAGGCGGTCGGCGGGTTGCGCATCACGAATGCTCGTGCCGTAACGCGGAATCCTGCCGTCCTTTGCAGCTCCGATATGGCGCCTGCGTTATAAGGATTCGCGCCATGCACCAGTTGCTGCCCAGCCGCCCAATAGGAGGCAAAGTCATGGTTCGTCGCCGAGTGGCCCACGACCAATACGAACAGCACGCCGACGACCGACAGGACCGCCGAGCAAACGAAGACGCCGAAGACGATCAGGGACACCGGCCCCCGCAAGAAGGATCGATTCGACGACGCGTTAGCCTGTGGCGCGAGAGTGCTCATGGGGTTCCCTGTCCGGCGCGAGTTTGTACCTCGCTGCAACCATTGAACACCATCGATGAAGACCTTCAGCGGCAATAAGAGCCTTCAGCGGCAATCAAAAGAAGGAGCGCGCAGCCATGACGCTGCCGGCCCCTCACCCATACAGCTCCTCCACCCCGCCGTCCCCCGCCACCAGTGCCAACGACGCCATGCCCAGAAACAACCCATGTTCCACCACCCCCACAATCCCGCGAATCTCCGCCGCCGTCTCCTCCGGCTCCGTAATCATCCCGCACGCGCAGTCCAGGATGAAATTCCCCTCGTCCGTCAGATACAGCGACCCGTCGGCATGATGCCGCAGCTTCGGACTCAATCCCAGGTCACTCAGCTTCCGCTCCACCAGCGGCAGCGCCATCTTCACCACCTCCACCGGCAGAGGAAACCTCCCCAGCACCGGCACCACCTTGCTCGAATCCACCACCACCACAAACCGGTCCGCCGCGCTGGCCACAATCTTCTCCCGCAGCAGCGCACCGCCGCCGCCCTTGATCAGCGCCAGCCCCGGCCCCACCTCATCCGCGCCGTCAATATACAGATCCAGTTGCGGCAGCTCCTCCAGCGTCACCACGTCCATCCCCAACGACCGCCCCAGGCTGGTGCTCGCATCACTCGACGCCACGCACCGGATCTTCAGCCCCGCCCGCACCCGCTCCCCCAGCGCCTTGATGAACATGGCAGACGTCGTCCCCGTCCCCAGCCCCACCGCCATCCCATCCTCGACCAGCTCCGCCGCCCGCCGCCCAACCAACGCCTTCGCCTCATCCTGCGTCATGCCATCTCCGTCCCTAATCCCTAATCCCTAATCACTAATCCCTAATCCCTAATCCCTAATCCCTGCAGTTCAGGGTCTTAGCCGCGGGCCCTCAATCGGCGAGGAAAGAAGGCCCACGGCTAAAACCCTGTTCTACAACAGAAGGCGGCAGCCCAACCAGCGACCGCCGCCTTCGTTCCGCACTACGCACGACTCACTAGCTTTTCTTCACCAGCTTCTTCGCAGCTTCCACAACATGTGCAACGGAGATCCCCAGCTTTTCCAGAACAATCGGTCCTGGCGCCGAAGCTCCAAAGCGGTCGACCCCGATCGCCACGCCGTCACGGCCAATGTACTTCCACCAGCCCATCGTCGCTCCAGCCTCGACCGAGATCTTCGCCACGCCATGCGGGAAGATCGACGCCTTGTACTCCTCCGTCTGCTCCTCGAAGATCTTGAAGCTCGGCATCGACACGACCGTCGCCAGAATCCCGGCATCCTTCAGCTCGAGCGCGGCCTTCAGCACCACCTCGACCTCCGATCCCGTCGCCACCAGCACAAGGTCCTTGCCAAACGCCTCGAGCACATACGCACCCTTCCGCGCTCCCTCGAACACCTTGTACTTGGCCGCATCCAGCACCGGCAGATCCTGCCGGCTCAGCGCCATGAAGCTCGCCGACTTGCGCTCCAGCGCCAGCTGCCAGCACGCTGCGGTCTCGTTCGCATCCGCCGGACGAAAATCCGTCAGCTGCGGAATCGCGCGCAACGACATCAGGTGCTCCACCGGCTGGTGCGTCGGTCCATCCGCGCCCAGGCCAATCGAATCATGCGTGAACACATACAGCGAGTGCGTGCTCATCAGCGCTCCCATGCGCATCGCCGAACGGCAATAATCGCTGAACGTGAAGAACGTCGACCCGAACGGAATCAGCCCGCCATGCGCCGCGATGCCATTCACCGCCGCCATCATCCCGAACTCGCGCACGCCGAAGAACACGTTGCGTCCAACCGGATCCACATGGAAGCTCGGGCTGTCTTTGAAGATCGTCTTGGTCGAAGCCGTCAGATCCGCTGCTCCGCCAAACAGCTCCGGCACTACCTTCTCGATGGCATTCATCACCACCTGCCCGGCGTTGCGCGTCGCCACCGGCTTGTCCACCGGGAACGTGGGAATCGCCTTCTCCCAGCCCTCCGCCAGCTTCGCCGCATGGGTCCGCTCATACTGCGCGCCCAGCTCCGGATACGCCTTCTTGTACTCCGCAAACTTCGCGTTCCACTCCGCCTGCGCCTGCTTGCCCTTCTCCACTGCCTGCAGCCAGTTCTTCCCAGCCTCTTCCGGCACGTAGAAGTTCTTGTCCTCGGGGAACCCGAGATTCTTCTTGGTCGCCTTGGTCGCGTCCGGTCCCAGCGCCTCGCCATGCACCTTGTTGGTGCCGGCCTTGGGGCTGCCGTAGCCAATCACCGTCCGCACCCGGATCAGCGACGGCTTCGTGGTCTCCGCCTTCGCCGCCAGGATCGCCTTCTCAATCGCTACCAGGTCGTTGCCGTCGTCCACCATCTGCACATGCCAGTGGTACGCGTGAAAGCGCTCCGTCACGTCCTCCGTGTAGCTCAGCTCCGTCGGCCCGTCCAGCGAGATCAGGTTGTCGTCATACAGCACGATCAGCTTGCCCAGCCCCAGCGTCCCCGCCAGCGATGCGCTCTCGTGCGAGATCCCTTCCATCAGGTCGCCGTCGCCGCACAGCACGTACGTGTGGTGATCCACCGGCGTGTGATTCTCGTGGTTGTACACCGCCGCCAGGTGCTTCTCCGCGATCGCCTCGCCCACTGCCATCGCAAACCCCTGGCCCAGCGGGCCGGTCGTCACTTCGACACCCGGCGTCTCGCCATACTCCGGATGCCCCGGCGTATGCGATCCCCACTCCCGGAACTGCTCCAGCTGCGCGATCGGCAGATCGTAGCCCGTCAAATGCAGCACGCCATACAGCAGCGCCGACGCATGTCCATTCGACAGGATGAAGCGGTCCCGGTCCGACCACAACGGGTCCTTCGGGTTGTACTTCATAAACTTGTGATACAGAAGGTACGCAATCGGAGCACAGCCCAGCGGCGCTCCCGGATGCCCATTCTTGGCCTTCTCCACCTGGTCGACGGCCAGAAGCCTCAACGTGTTGATCGACAACTGATCCAGTTCGTCCTGCTGCCGCTGATCCAACGCCTCTTGCTGCACCTGTTCAATCATTCCTGTCCTCGAAACAAAAAATGCGCCCAACTCTGCGCTTTACAACCATTCATACGATGCCGTACCCGCCCATCCGGCATCGCTTCAAGTGTACTCGCGCCGACCCTGATTCGCTCCCACCCTCCCCAGCCCCCCGATTAATTTCCGTCGCGCCGATGCCCGGACATCCCTTCGCCCTTCCGCCGAACCCCGCTCCCCGTCCCGCTCTTCGCCACCCGCGGCATCGCCGCCAGCGCCTCCAGAAAAAGATCCACCGTGCTCTTCCCCCGCAGCCCCTTCTGCCGCACCCTCCGCAGAATCCCGAGCCTCCACACCGGCGGCGGCGACTCCTCGTCCCTGATCTTCACCACCCGGATCCGCCGCTCCTTCGCCAGCCCCCGCGCCAGCGCCCACGGCACCACCGCCACCCCCATATCCTTCTCCACAAACTGCAGCGCCGTCTGCACGTCACTCACCTCGTACACCGTGTTCCGCTTCACCCCATGCTCCGCAAACATCCCGTCCACCACCCTCCGCAGCGCCCGGTCCGGCGACAGATCCACAAACGTCCCGCCCCCCAGCCCCTCCACGCTCACGCTCCCCGCCCGCCACCGCCCGCTCTCCACCGAGCACACCGCCACCAGCGAATCCTCCACAAACGGAATCACCTCCACCCCCGGCCACTCGCTGCGATGCACCAGCGCATGAAAGCTCAGATCCAGCTCCCCCGACGCCACCAGCCCCGGAATCGCATCCGTGTTCACCGCCCGCACCGCAATCTCCACCTCCGGATACGCCGCCCGAAATCGCTTCAACAGCACCGGCAGCTCCAGGTACGGTCCCAGGCTCTGCAGAATCCCCAGCCGCAGCCGCCCCCGCACCACCCCATCCTGCGACCGCACCGCCGTTACCCCCGCCTCCAGCGCCGCCAGCGTCGCCCGCGCATGCTCCAGGAACAGCCTGCCCGTCTCCGTCAGCGCCACCCGCCGCGTCGTCCGCTCCACCAGCCGCGACCCCAGCTCCGCCTCTAACTCCTTGATCGACGCCGACAGCCCCGACTGCACAATATGCATCCGCAGCGCCGCCCGCGTAAAACTTCCCTCCTCGGCCAGCGCCACAAAATGCTGCAGATGACGAATCTCCATCGCCCAGGATCCTCACCCTCATTATTCGCCATTCATCGCCATCGCAGATATCTCCTATCAGAATCTTTCGTTTTACGCCTGAATCAATCCTCTCTAGCCTTAAGAACAGCAGCCGCCCTCCCCCGGCGGCCGTCACCATCCACAGGAGTCCCCTCACCATGAGCCATCCCACCGACACCGTTCGCATCCTCGGCATCTCCGGCAGCCTGCGCAAGGTGTCCTTCAGCACCGCCCTGCTCAAGATCCTTGCCCGCCGCGCAGCCCCCGCCGTCGATCTCCAGGTCGTCACCCTCGAAGACATCCCCTTCTACAACGAAGACCTCGACGTCGCCCCTGGCATCCCCGCCGTCAACGCGCTCAAGCAGGCCGTCACCGCCGCCGACGCCGTCCTCTTCTCCACCCCCGAGTACAACCACGGCATCCCCGGCGTCCTCAAGAACACCCTCGACTGGCTCTCCCGCCCCGTCTTCAACTCCTGCTTCAAAGACAAGCCCGTCTCCATCATCACCTCCTCCAAGGCCTTCACCGGCGGCGTCCGCGCCCAGTACCAGCTCCGCGAGACCCTCATCTCCATGCACGCCCACATCGTCTCCGGCCCCGAGGTCGTCGTCGGCACCGTCCACCAGAAGTTCACCGACGGCGTCTTCCACGACGAGCCCAGCCTCGACTTCATGCTCCAGTCCCTCACCCGCCTCAGCGAGTCCGGCCTCCTCCGCCGCGGAATCCCCGCGTGACGCAACGCCCCCCGGCCCCGTGGCTCTCCTGCGCGCTCCTCGCCGCAGCGCTCCTTCCGCACCCGCTCCCCGCGCAGGAGGCCCAGGCCGCACAGGCCGCACAGATACAGATAACGCCCGTCGCCCCCGAAACCCACGTCGCCGAGCCAGCGCTCAACCTCGGCGACACCTCCTTCCTCGACGGCCCCGCCTTCCCCGGCTTCGTCCTGGAGCAGATCGCCGACGGCGATCGCAATCCCCGCATCGTCGATGCCACCGGCGCCACCCTCCCCGCGGCCGGCACCGTCAACAGCCTCTCCGGCCTCACCCACTTCGCCTGGATCGCCCCCAAGCCCTTCCTCTTCGGAGCCTGGTACGGTGCCGAGATCGTCGTCGCCGCCGCCGACGTCGATGCCACCTCCTCCGGTCAGGCCGGCGGCATCGGCAACCTCACCGTCAGCCCCTTCATCCTGCAGTGGCCCACCCGCCATCTCTTCCACATGCCCATCGACCAGCGCTTCGACGTGGACTTCGACCTCCCTCCCGGCCACTTCAGCCGCTCCAACCCCGTCACCCTCACCAACGACAACTTCACCGTCCACCCCTACTACGTCATCACCGCGCATCCCACTAAGCGCATTGAGACCAGCTGGCGCATCCACTACCTCTGGAACTCCACCGACAACGCCCCGCCGCTCACCTCCGGTGCCCGCTCCACCCAGGCCGGCCAGGCCATCCATTTCAATGCCACCGCCGCCTATAACGTCTGGAAGGGCCTCTGGATCGGCCCCAACGCCTACTTCCTCGACCAGGTCACCGATGGCAAAGTCAACGGCGTCCCCCTCCCCAACTCCCCCGAGAAAGTAGCCGCCATCGGCCCCGGCATGGTCTACCACCACCAGAAGTGGTTCTACTACGCCAACGAATACCAGGAGTTCGGCGCCGAGAACCGCGCCACCGGCCACAAGCTCGTCCTCCGTATCGAAAAGGTCTGGTAACCCCTCCCTCCACCAGAACCTCGCCCCCATTCCACCTTCTCAAAAAAACCTCGCTTACCCTTGACAAGCGTGGCAATGCGCGCTATTAACGTCACAAGTCCGCCCGTGGAGTGGGCTGGACTCATCCTAGGACGCGTACGAGGGGTGGAACGATCACTCGAAGCAAGGCCCAGGGGTACCACATGCTACGCACAATTGGAGTTGCCTTCGTCAGTTGCCTGATGAGCTGCGTCTGTGGAGCGCAGCAAGCCCAGCAAACCAGCACATTTTGTCAGTTCACCAAGGGGCCGGCCGCCGGCACCATCCACAACTACGCGCCGCTCGCCCCTGGTCCCGTGGGATCCCACTGCTTTGACAACAAGGGCAGCACCGGCTACCTCATCCCACCACCCGCCGACAGTCCACAGGCTCCCCTTCAGCTCGCCGACAATGCCAGCCCTGCAAAGCCGCAGCCAGCCCCCCAAACGACTCCCCAAACCACCTCCCAAACGACTACCCAGTCCAGCACCCTCTGCAGCTTCACCAGCGGCCCGGCCGCCGGCACCACCCGCGACTACGCCCCGCTCGATCCCCTCCCCGTAGGAACCTCCTGCAACGACGGCATGGGCAGCACCGGAACCATGATCGCCCGATCCCCGGCACCGCCTCCCCCCGCTGCGCCGGCGATGAACTACGCCAGCATGAGCCAGCAGACCAGCACTCTGTGCAGCTTTAACCAGGGCCCGGCCTCCGGCACCACCCACGACTACGCCCCCCTCGATCCCCTCCCCCTCGGAACCGCCTGCAACGACGGCCGGGGCAGCACCGGAACCATCATCGCCCGCCCACCCGAACCGTCCCCCAACACCGCCAGCACCGCCGCGGGCAGCCACGAGACGAGCACCCTCTGCAAGTTCAACGCCGGTCCCCTCACCGGCACCACCCGCGACTACGCTCCCCTCGACCCCCTTCCCGTTGGCACCGAATGCAATGACGGCGCAGGCAGCACCGGCGTCATCATCGCCCGCGCCGCCACGCCGCCGCCTCCCGCCAACACGCCCTCCTACAGCGGACCCGGACCCGCCTCCACCAATCCCGCAACCATCAGCGCCGCCCTGCCCAGCTACGCCGGCACCGGCGCCCCGCAGCTCAGCACCGTCTGCAAGTTCACCAGCGGACCCGCCGCCGGCAACCTGCACGACTACGCTCCCCTGCAACCCATACCGGTCGGCAGCGCCTGCAACGACGGCAAAGGAAGCACCGGCATCATCATCCCGCGATCCCAATCCCAACCCTGACACCTCCGGCCGTCGGAGACCTCAATTCTCCGATGGCCGCCCAATCCCATCCACCACCAGCACCTCTACCGCCCCCTTCGCCGGCCGCAGCGTCAGCCCCATCTGGTCCCGCACCGCGGTAAACAGAGATTGCCCCGCGCCGTCGGAGCCCTCCTGCGACCAGGTCATCTGGCAGTCGTAGCTGCCTTCCAGCCCCGTCTTATCGATCACCGGCCGCCCCTCCAGCTCCGGCATATGCCCCAGCATCGTCACCAGCAGCCAGAACGGCCACCCCTGGGTCCGCAGGTGCAGCGCCCGCATCTGCACCTTTCGCTCCGACGGCGACGGAGCCCGCCACCCCGGCGGAGGTGGCGGCGGCGACGGAGCATTCGACCACCGAAACCGCGGTCGCGACGGATCCCCACGCCTCCCTTCAGGGAGACCACGCCGCACCAAAGAATGCCAGGGACAAACACTCTGCACAGCGTCATCATCGAGGGAGCTCCGTACACGGCAAACGAAACGCCCCGCCCCTCCCCGCGCAAGTCGCGACCCTCACCCACCCGCCACCCCTCCCACCAGCCCTAGCCAAGCCCCCCGTATCGGCTTATGCTGTTGCTCTCGCTCTCGCCGTTGCTCTCGCGGTTGCCGTTGCTCTTCTAGTTGTCATCCCGCAGGGATCTGCTTCTTCCCTTGCCCTTGCCTCTAGCTAGAAGCTAAAAGCTAGCAGCTAAAACCTCTCCTCCCCACCCCAAGAGGACCCCCATGCAAACCCGCACCCTCGGACAATCCCTCCAAGTCTCCGCCCTCGGCCTCGGCTGCATGGGCATGAGCTTCTCCTACGGCGCCCCCAAAGACGAGACCGAAATGATCGCCCTCCTCCACCAGGCCGTCGACCTCGGCATCACCTTCTTCGACACCGCCGAAGTCTACGGCCCCTGGACCAACGAAGAGCTCCTCGGCAAAGCCCTCGCGCCTCTCCGCGACAAGGTCGTTATCGCCACCAAGTTCGGCTTCAACTGCATCCCCAACGGAGCTCCCGGCTCCCAGACCCTCAACTCCCACCCCAACCACATTCGCGAAGTAGCCGACGCCTCCCTGCAGCGCCTCCGCACCGACCACATCGACCTCTTCTACCAGCATCGCGTCGACCCCGACGTCCCCATCGAAGACGTCGCCGGAGCCGTCAAGGACCTCATCGCCGCCGGCAAGGTCCGCCACTTCGGCCTCTCCGAAGCTGGAGCCCAAACCATCCGCCGCGCCCACGCCGTCCAGCCCGTCACCGCCCTCCAATCCGAGTACTCCCTCTGGTGGCGCAAGCCCGAGCTCGAAATCATCCCGCTCCTCGAAGACCTCGGCATCGGCCTGGTCCCCTACAGCCCCCTCGGCAAAGGCTTCCTCACCGGAGCCATCGCCACCACCACCACCTTCGCCGCCAACGACTTCCGCAGCAAGCTCCCCCGCTTCACCCCCACAGCCATGCAAGCCAACCAGGCCTTCGTCGACCTCCTCGCCACGATCGCCAAACAAAAGAACGCCACTCCCGCCCAGATCGCCCTGGCCTGGCTGCTGGCGCAGAAGCCCACCGGCGGAACCCAGATCGTCCCCATCCCCGGCACCACCCGGCTCGACCGTCTCGAAGAAAATATCGGAGCCGTGAGCATCGCGCTAACCCCCGCCGACCTCGCCCAAATCGAAACCGCCTCCGCCACCCTCGCCCCCGAAGGAGCCCGCTACCCCGAAGCCATCGAAGCCATGACCGGCCGCTAACGCTGCAGCTCCAGATTTGGCCCCGATCGCGGAGGGCCGCAACCCCGCCCAAGCCGGCCGCCATCGCAAAGGGCCACAGGCCCACGCCATCACAGCCTGGGGCGCAGCCCCAGGTTCACCCGCCCCTAGCCAAGAGGGCTGAAAGCCCGATCCATCCCGCGCCGCTCTGCTTCGAGCGCGCCGAGTCACACATCCGACCCGAAAATGGCCCGGAAAAAGCCTGTCATCCTGAGCAAAGTTTGACGCAACGACACCGCCGAAGTTCCTGTGCCGTTCGCCGCAGCCCTCGCATCCAAAGCATGCATGGCAGCCCAAACCATCACACGCGCGGTGGAGTCCGATCTCGAGCCCTCCCGCATCTACATCCTGCTCGCCGAAGTCAGCAACATCCCCCTCTGGGCGCCCGCCTTCGCCGACACCATCGAGCCCGTCGACGGCACCCTGCATCGCGTCACCAGGAACGGTGAGACCTTCGACATCGACGTTCACCTCCACCCCTCCGCCGGCACCGTCGACTACCTTCGTCACCTGCCCGACGGCAAGCGCGCCGGAGCCTACCTGCGCGTCACCCCCCGCCCCCACCACGGCAGCACCATCACCATGACCATCCCCCTGCCTCCCGACGCCCTCGCCTCCGACATCGCCAACGTCCTCGAGCAGGAACTCGCCGACCTCCTCCGCCTCGCCCACCCCTGACCCCCAACCTGCCCCCCCACCCTGATCCCCCCCCGAGCCCGGCCCGCCCCCCCGCAGCTACACTAAAGGCAGCATGGTCACCGTCGCCGCCTTCTACCGCTTCCTCGCGCTCCCCAGCCCCACAGCCCTGCGCGACGAGCTCCGCTCCACCTTCACCGCCACCGGCCTCCTCGGCACCACCCTCATCGCCCCCGAAGGCATCAACGGCACCATGGCCGGCTCGCCCGAAACCATCGACCGCCTCCTCACCCTGCTCGCCGACCGCACCGGCCTCCCCCGCGCCGACGTCAAATTCTCCACCGCCGATGCACCTCCCTTCCGCCGCCTCAAGTTCAAGCTCAAGCGCGAGATCATCACCTTCCGCAACGCCGCCGTCGACCCCGCCCGCCCCGGCCAATACGTCGACCCCGCCGCCTGGAACACCCTCCTCGCCGACCCCGACGTCCTCCTCCTCGACACCCGCAACGCCTACGAGTCAGCCATCGGCACCTTCGCCGGAGCCACCACCCCACCCCTCGACACCTTCTCCGACTTCTCCACCTACGTCCGCGAACACCTCGACCCCACCCGGCACCGCAAGGTCGCCATGTTCTGCACCGGAGGCATCCGCTGCGAAAAGGCCTCCGCCTACATGCTCCAGCAAGGCTTCCCCGAGGTCTACCACCTCAAAGGGGGCATCCTGAAGTACCTCGAACAAGTCCCCACCGCATCCAGCCAATGGCAAGGCGCCTGCTACATCTTCGACGAGCGCGTCTCGGTCGACCACGACGACTTCAACCGCCCCTAGACCTTCAACCCAATCAACCGCATCAACTCCACCCCATTACTCTTCATCGCCACGCCCTCCCGCAGCGTAAAGTCGAACCGCATCTTCCCCTCCACAATCTCGTCCTGGAAGTGCATATTCCGCAGCGCCCCCTCGGGCAGCCCATGCATCTCCGCCAGCGCCAGGTCATGTGTGGTCACGATCCCAATCGCTCCCGCCTCCACCAGCGCCCGCACCACCCCCTCGGCCCCCACCCTCCGGTCCTTCGAGTTGGTCCCCTGCAGCAACTCATCCAGCAAAAACATCACACCCATCCCATCACCACCGCCGCTCCTCTTACCCTCGCCGTCCGCGCAGGACCTCCCGCCGTCCGCGCAGGACTCCGCCAGCGCGCACACGCGTCCCAGCTTCTCAATCTCCGCATAAAACCGCGAGTGCCCCTCCTGCAGCGAATCGTTCACCCGCAAGCTCGCCCCAATCCGCAGCGGCGTCAGCCGCAGCCGCCGCGCCCGCACCACGCTCCCACACATCGCGAGCACCGTATTCACTCCCAGCGTCCGCATCAGCGTACTCTTCCCGCTCATATTCGATCCCGAGATCAACACCACCCGCGTCTCCCCGCCGATCCGCAGACGATTCCGCACGCACGCCGCCGCCGCAATCAGCGGATGCCCCAACCCTTCCCCCTCCACATAGGCCCCGCCACCGACAAACTCCGGAAACCCATCCCCCGGATGCTCATACGCATACACCGCCAGCGACAGCAGCGCCTCCATCTCCGCCACCGCCTCCACCCACACCCGCACCTCGCCGCCATACCGCCGCCGCCACCGCTCCACCGCCCACGCCACCTGCACCGAGTACAGCAGCGGCAGATTCACCATCTTCACCACCAGATTGTCCAGCGAGTCCCGCCACACCCCCAGCCTCGCCAGCCGCGCAATCGCCCCCGAAGCCCTCCCAGCCCCAGCCTCAATCCCAGCCCGCAGCTTCGCCTTCACCGCCACCAGCCGCGCCGACTGAAACTCCTCCGCCTCCATCACCTCCAGCAACCCCGCCAGCAGCTCCATCTGCTTCAGCGCCCGGTCCGTCCCACCCAGCACCGCCTCCATCCTCTTCTCGAACGGCCTTCGCATCCCCGCCTCCACCAGCAGCACCACCAGCAGCGCCCCAATGCCTCTGCCGCTCAGCCACCCCACCGCGCCGGCCACCGCCGCCACCGCCAGCACGCCCGCCACCCACGGCATCCACCGCTGGATCAGCACATCCTCCGCCGCCGCCCACTCTCTCAGCGACTCCGCCTCCACCCCCACCGCGCTCGTCTCTCCCGCCACCCCCATCCGCTCCCGAAACTCCAGCCTCCC
Organism: uncultured Acidobacteriaceae bacterium; assembly: GCA_963762375.1. Taxonomy (GTDB): domain Bacteria; phylum Acidobacteriota; class Terriglobia; order Terriglobales; family Acidobacteriaceae; genus Granulicella. The sequence goes on along the minus strand of CAVXKP010000008.1, from coordinate 67,130 downwards.
CCGCAGCTCCTCCACCGCCGCCTGCCGCTCCCGAATCTCCTCCACCGCCGCCGGCTCCAGCAGCCACCCCAGCAGCATCTCCTCCCCCATCCGCGTCCTCGCCCGGCACAGCAGCTCGAACAGCCCGCCCCGCCCCACAATATCCAGATCCTCCGCGTACAAACTCGCCGCGAGCGTACCCCGCGCCTCCCGCGACAGCCCTGCCGGAATCGCCCGCTCCTCCAGCCCCACCCACCGGTCCTCCACCCTCGCCATCCCCAGCCGATACATCTCCGCCGCCCGCCGCGCCGCATCCCGCCGCCGGCTCACCCTCCCCTGCCACACCCCCAGCGCCACGAACAGCGCAATCGGCAGGATCACCGTCCACCGCGGGCCTTCACTCAAGAAAATCGTGAACCACGCCACCCCCAGGAAGATCAGTGCCGCCGCCAGCCGCAGATATCCCAGCCAAAGATGCGTCGCCCGCAACCGCGACGCCCCCTCCTCATGCACCGCCAGCCGCCGCCGATACACCTCCAGCGGTCCACCCAACGCCTCCACCGGCGTCGACACCCGCCCAGCCACCACACCTTCGCTCATCCACCCATTATGGACGCGCCGCCGGCATCACCCGGCGGCGCTCACCGAACGCCCTCCCGCAAACCTACGCCGCCAGCCGTCGCCGCCCCACGCTTCCGTACCCGAGAAACCCCGCCGCCAGCAATCCTGTCCCCAGCAGCAGCATGCTCCCCGGTTCCGGAGTCACCGCCGTCCCCGGCGCCTGGTCCATCGTCGTCGCTCCCACCGCCAGGATGAACTGCGATGTCTGCACCGCCGTGAAGTCCACCAGGCCCGTGCCCAGCGCGGCAATCTGCGCCGGCGTCAGATCATAGGTCCACGGCGTCGCCGGTCCGGTTATGTTCTCGTAGCACGGCGCAAACTCGATGCACTGCGCCACCAGGATCTCGTACGGATCGGAGGCCGGTCCCAGGTACAGGTTCTCCCCCGGCGACGACGAAGTCTCCGGCGTGTCCCCCGTCCCAAACGTGCCCGAGAGATCGATCGACGTGTCTCCCGCCAGGATGTCGAACGTCCCCACCAGGTACGGCGGCTGATACGGCCCCGGATCCGGGTAAAACACGTTGGTGACCCCCGCATACGAGGGGAGCGTTTGAATGTTGTCTGCCTTGGCGCACGTCGCACCGGCCAGGGCCGCGAGAGAGAGGGTTACCCAAAACTTCGTCATGAAGGAACTCCAGGAATGAGATCGGGCGAGCAGCCAATGTTGCGAGCGGGCACTGGCGATATAGGATGCAGCAATCCACCCGCCTTAAAGTTTAAATTTCAACCCTTCGATTTGCCGCAAACCCGCGGTGTGACAGGCATTTCCCGCCTGCACCTTGCAAAAAATTGCACCTGTCGAAGAAAGAAATCTCTTACTCGCCCACCTTCATGCCCGCACGCCCAACCGCACGCGCATCCGGAAAGAGCCTGGCTGTTTTGCCATGCCCCTTCCGGATGCGCGTTGCCGGCCAGAACGCCGTCCCGTCTAGACCCTCAGACGGCGACGCTCCGCTCCCGCAAACCCCAGCATCCCCAGCAGCCCCGTACCCAGCAGCCACAGGCTCTCGGGCTCCGGCGTCACCGCCGCTCCACCCTCCGCCTGGTCCAGCGTCGTCTCCCCCAGCTGCACCACATACTGCGAGGTCTGCACCGCCGTGAAGTCCACCAGGCCCGTACCCAGCGAAGCAATCTCGCTGGCCGTCAGCGTGTCCGAGAACGCTGTCAGGTTGCTGTAGCACGGGTCATACTGGACACAGCTTGCGACCAGAACGTCCCCCAGGTAAAGATCCACCCCGGCCGAAGACAGGTTCGTCGCGTTTCCGAACGTCCCCGAGATCGTGATGGACGAATCCCCTCCGAGGATGTCGAAGGTTCCAACTACCGTTGGCGGCGGATACGGTCCGGGATCCACAGCGTAGGTGCCCGTGTATTGGCCGATCGTTTGAAGGTTATCCGCCTTCGCCGCGGGACCACCCGCAACGGCAGCAAGGCAAAGGACGACAAGCAGCTTCTGCATACGTTTTCTCCATGTACGACGTGATGGGATGAAGCCACAAACCAGGGAAGGGCCCGAATGCATCGGTTGTATTGCTTTCACTGAGAGCAATTGGCATGCCCAACCCCAAATCTTTTAAATGCCCCTCTTTCCCCCAAACTCCACCCCACCCCCGCCCTTCCCCAACCCATCCCGCAAGAAATTGCAGCCCCGGAGAAAGGAACTAGAGCCAATCCCCCGCCCAACCCTGTCATCCTGAGGCGCAGCGAAGGCCCCCGCATTGGCCCTTGCCCGTTCTTCCGTCGCGAAACGTGGCTCCCTTTGCGCCCTTTGCGTCAAAGCCCTTGCCCTCGCAGCTTGGACCAGAACAAAATAATTCCCCAAAAACAGCCGAAAACCCGCATGTCACCCCCCCCACCCACCCCCGGATCGTACAAACCCCTTGTCCCCACTGCCGATTTCTCTCCAGCGGCCCTGGCATACTTACCCCCACCCACCCACTACAATGGAAGTAGCCCAAGAACCCAACCAACTCCAGCGCCGCTGTCCGAAGGGGGTACTTTTCCCATAAGCCGCCTGAATGGAATACTTTACACCAAAAAACAACCTCCAGCACAGGGGACCTCACACCCTAACCACCCTGTTTTGATCGACTTACAAGAGAAAACGCAAAACAGGGGGGAGGGGGGGTACCCCGCGCCCTCCCCCCGCCACGCGAAGCCTCCCGCCGTCCGCGCAGGACTAGTGGTGAGGCGCGGAGGGGCGGGGTTCCGCGGCTCTTGGCGGTGGCGACGGCCGGGGCGCCGGATGCGGAAGCTCCGGCTGTTGCGGAGGCCCGGCCGGCCGGTTCTGCCGCAGGTTCTCCATCTGCTGCGGCCCCAGCGGCCGCCCTGGATCGGTCGTCTCGATCGCCCGCTGCTGCTCCTCGAAGCTCGGCCGCGCCCGCGGAGGTGTCGCCTGGTGGAAGAGCGGCCGCGTGGGCGCCGGCATACCCGGCTCGGCCGGAGCCGCGGGCCGCACCGCCGCGGCATTCTCCGCCTCCCGACTTCCCGCCGCCGCGCCCGTCCGCGACGTCAGCTCCGGCCTTCCCGTCCGCCCCGGCACCGCCCTCGCCGCCGGCCCCACCACCATCGATCGCTGCGGCGTCACCAGCGGATGCGGCAACACCGATGCTCCCGCCAGCGCCGCCGCGCTCACCTGCGCGGTCGACTGCGCCACCGGCCTGCCCGCCGCAAAACTCGCCTGCGACACCGCCACCGTCGCCAGCGGCCGATTCCCATACGCCCTCGCTCCCGGCGCAGCGTACACGCCCGCCAGCGTCGTCTGGTTATAGAGGCTGCGCACCTCGTCCGCGTTCGGGTCGTGGAGACTCGCCGCGTTCACCCGGTTCACATACCGCGGACTGGCGTGATACCACGGCGCATACGCATCCTGCGGCCCCAGCGCAAACCACGCCGTCACGCCCGTCGCTCCCGGCCCTCCCACAAACGCCACCATCGCCGGCGAGTACACCGGACGCACCACCGCCGGCCCCGGAATCCATCCCCACCGGTCCTTGCGGTGCTCCCATCGCCCATAGTGGAACGGCGCAAACCCCCACGGCGCACAGTCCACCCACGTCCACCCCCACGGCGCCACCCACGTCCAGCTCCCGCAGCTATACGGCACCCACCCCGCCGCCACCCCCGCCGGATACCACACCGCCCCCTCGTCGGGATCAGTCTCCCAATCGCCGTTTCCGTTCAAATCTTCCGCGCCAATCGTGTACGGATTCACATAAGCGTCTTCGCCCTGCATCCCGCTCTGATACGCCGCATCCTGGTCGCCCGAGAACGCGTCCAGCCCATCCGCCTCGGGCTCGTCCATCGACTGCGCCTCCACCGGATCGCTGCCCGCCAGCTGCACCCTTTGTCCTGGATCCAGCACCTGCTGGAAACCGTTCCCATCCACCTGCACCTCGCCCGACACCACCTGCACCGTCGTCGTTCCACTGTCCGGATCCACATCCACCCGCACATCGCCCCGCTGCAGCACCGTCACCGCGACGTTCGGCGTATCCAGCTCCACCGTCGTTCCCGGAGGCATGGCAAAGCTCCGCAGATGCACACCGCCCTGCGCCAGCCCGAACTGCTCCAGCGGATCGGTCAGCGCCGTCACCGTCAGGTCCGTCTGCTGCCCCAGCCGAACCGCTACCTGCCCCGTCTCCACCGCCGCATTCGCCCCCACATCCGTGTAGAGGCGGTCGCCCGTCGTGAGCGGAGCATTTACCTGCGCCGCGCTGAACTGGTCCACGCTGGCCGGCTCCACCGACACATTCCCCGCCAGCACGCTCACCCGTGCCACCTCTGCCGGAGGATCTCCCTCCTGCTGCCCCCACGCCGGCACCACCGCCAGCACCCCCACCACCACACCGGGGAGCAGTACGTGACGCAGCCCTCCCCAAACTCGGCTGGACCATCGACACAGGGGGGTGGGCATGGTGTACATCCTTCCAGTTCCTCAAACGCGAACACTCGTTCATTCGACGTCCCAGGGAACGAATTAGCAGTGTAAACCCGCGGCCTGACAAGAAGATGCGCGCCCGCCCTTCGACGGCGGCCGCAAAAAATCCATGGAACCATAGCCCCCTTCCAGGCGTATCCTCTTGTCGTATCCCCAAACGACTGCGCGCCCCTCTGCCTGCCCGCGCGCCGGAGGCTTCATGACCCGATCTCTTCGCATCCTCACCACCCTGACCGTCGCCGCCCCCCTCGCCTGCCTCCTGCTCGCCGGCTGCCACGTCACCGAGAACGACCATGGCGACCACAAGAACGTCGACATCGGCACGCCCTTCGGCTCCATGAAGGTCAATACCGCTAAAAACCTCGACACCAACGCCCTCGGCATCAGCGTCTATCCCGGCGCCACCCCCATCGACGACAAGGACGACGATGACTCCAACAGCGCCAATGTCAGCATGAGCTTTGGTCCCTTCCACCTCGGCGTCAAAGCCGCTGACTTCCAGACCTCCGACACCTCCGACAAGGTCCTCGACTTCTACCGCAAAGACCTCGCCTCCCGGTATGGCAGCGTCATCGAATGCCGTGGTCACAACCCCATCGGCTCCGTCGACCGCACCTCCCAGGGCCTCACCTGCAGCGACGACGAGCATACCCACATCAAGACCGGCGAAGGCCACGCCAAAGGCCTCGCCATCATGACCGGAGACTCTTCCGCCGACCTCGAGCTGCGTGCCGGCTCTCCGCACCACCTGCACATCGTCGGTGTGGAACACCACGACGGCGGCGTAAAGATCGGCCTCGTCGCCCTCGACCTTCCCTCCGATCTCTCCGACCACGACGGCAGGGACAGCGAATAAGCGACAGCCAATCCAGCGAAGAATCAGCCGAACGACAGCAAATTGCCCGCCTGTTTGCTACGCGGCCAGCGCTCGGCTACCCTTCAGAGTAGTGAGTCCTCGCATTTGTTCCCGCTGCCACGCCGTCCTGCATCGCGAAGATGAGGGCACCCTTGTCTACTGCTGGAACTGCGGCGCTCCCCAGGTTCAGCTCTCCGAAGAGTTGCGCGACCAGATCGACCAGCAGATCAGCGCGCAGCAGGCCGCCGCCAATCCCCTCGCAGAGCCCGCCCCCCAGCTCGTCGCTCCCAGCAACGCCATCGTCTGGAGAGGAGCCATCCAGTGTGCCGGCCTGGCCGGAGCCCTCGCCGCCGCGCTCGCCCTTCTCTCCTTCGCTCTTCCCCCCATCACCCTGCTCTCCTTCTGCTGGTTCGTCGCCGCCCCCATCGTCGTCCTCGGCGTCTATAGCTCGCGCTTCCGCAAGACCCGTATCACCGCCGGCTTTGGAGCCCGCCTCGGCCTCCTCGCCGCTCTCGCCATGGTCATCGTTACCTCCACCTTCGACACCATCGGCCTTGTCCTCGAGCGCTTCGTCTTCCACTCCACCACCGAGATCGATACCCAGATCGCCAACCTCTTCGCGCAGATGCATGCCAACTTCGCGGCTCAGCCCGGCCCCGTCGCCAAGGAAGCCATCGGCATCCTCGCCATCCCGGAGTTCCGCGCCGGCATCCTGCTCACCAGCATCATCCTCTGCCTCGGTCTCTATCTCGCCTACTCCGCCACCGCCGGAGCCTTCGCCGGCTACCTCCGCTCCCGCTCTCCCCGCGCCTGACCCGCCAGCCGCCCCGGTACCCGGCCGCCCCCGTACTCGCCTCGCCCAGACCGATCCTCTCCGCTGCTATCATGAAGGGCAAACCATGAGCGACTCCACCCGTTCCGCCGCAGCTACCCCCTCCGCCTCCAAGCCCCACCTCCGCGAGAAGGGACGCCTCATGTCCGCCTCCGAGATCGAGCGCACCCTCGTCCGCCTCGCCCACGAGATCGTGGAGCGCAACAACGGCAGCGCCAACCTCGGCCTCATCGGTATCAAGCGCCGCGGCGTTCCCCTCGCCCAGCGCGTCGCCAAACTCATCGAAACCATCGAGAAGACCCCCGTCGACACCGGCGTCCTCGACATCAGCTTCTATCGCGACGACCTCTCCACCGCCGGCCCCCGCCCCGTCGTCGAAAAGGGCGACATCGGCTTCGACGTCAACGGCCGCGACATCATCCTCATGGACGACGTCCTCTACACCGGCCGCACCATTCGTGCAGCGCTCGATGCCCTCTTCGACCAGGGCCGCCCCAAGTCCGTCCAGCTCCTCGTCCTCATCGACCGCGGCCACCGCGAGCTCCCCATTGAAGCCCGCTTCATCGGCCGCACCGTCCCCACCTCCCGCCGCGAAATCATCGAGGTCAAACTCCGCGAAATCGACAACGACGAACAGGTTCTCCTCGTCGAGCTCGCCGACTAGTCTTCTCCCCACCGCCGAGTCGCATCAAAATCAGCTCCTCCGCAGCTCTCGGGCCGCATGCGCATGGACATATCTCTGCGTCCTTTGCGCGTGCTTTTGCATCTGTATCTGGAACTACTCCCATGAGCCAGGAATCCCTCCACCAACTCGACAGCGAGCTCGACGCCAACTCCGTTGAATCCTCCCCGTCCCCGCTCCCAACGCCGGGGTCCCCGGACAGCTTGCTGGCGGGGGTGGTAACGCTCCCGAGCCCCTCAGCATGGGAGCCGTCCTGCGCGTCGTCACCATGCGCCGCCTCTGGTACGCCCAGATCGTCTCCACCTTCGGCGACTTCCTCGCCCTCTTCGCCGTCATCACCTTCATGACCTTCCGCCTGCACGCCACACCGCAGCAGGTCACCGGCATCCAGATCGCCTACCTCCTTCCCATCGCGCTCATCAGCGTCATCAGCGGCGTCTTCGTCGATCGCTGGCCCGTCAAAACCACCCTCGTCACCAGCGACTTCATCCGCGCCGGCCTCTGCCTCTTTCTCCTGCTCGTCCACAGCGTCTACGGCTTCTACGCCGCCCTCGCGGCCATCAGCGTCATCTCCAGCTTCTTCAGCCCGGCGCAGGGAGTCGCCATCCGCTCCGCCGTTCCCCTGCACGGCCTGCGCTCCGCCAATGCCCTCATGCAGCAGGTCATGTTCATCATGCGCATCATCGGCCCCTCCATCGCCATCCTTCTGGTCGGAGCCTTCGGCGCAAAGATCTGCTACTGGCTCGACTCCGCCAGCTTCGTCGCCTCCGGCTCGCTCATCGCCTCCCTCTCCCTCATCCTTCCCAGGAAGGTCCCACCCACCCCCGTCGAAGGCCAGCCCGCCGCAAAGGAGACGACCGGCATCGCCCGCGTCTTCGCCGACATGAAGGAAGGCTCCGGCTTCATCCTCCACCACGCCGGCCTGCTCTTCGTCATCGTCGCGCTCGCCGCCGGCATGTTCGTCATGGGCTGCTTCGGCCCGCTCATCGCCGTCTACGTGCGCGACGTCCTGCACGCCCTCACCAGGACCTACAGCATCGTCAGCGCCATGATCGGCTTCGGCCTGCTCATCGGCGTCAACGCCCTCAACCGGTTCGCGAAAAAGATGAGCAACACCCTCCAGGTCTACTTCGGCCTCGGCGGCATCGCCCTCGGAACGCTTCTTCTCGCCACCATCCCCACCGTCGCGACCACCATCCTCGGCTGCTTCCTCATCGGCTTCTCCGCCGCCGGCATCATCGTTCCATCCCAGACACTCGTCCAGCAGGAGACGCCGCCCGAGCTCATGGGTCGCGTCGGCTCCACCCTCATGTCCGCCATCTTCACCGCGCAGATCGCCGGCCTCGTGCTCTCCGGCATCCTCGCCGAGCACACCAGCATCCGCGGCGTCTTCGGCCTCTGCACCGCCCTGCTCGCAGCACTCATCGTCGCCGGCAAGCTCTGGATGGAGCCAGCCGAGCATCCCGCCCTTGCCTGATTACTTGTTCGCGATCTGTTTCTTCGCGAACCCCCGCACCATCGCGACCATATTCCACAGGTCATCCGACTTCGCGCGATCTCCCTCCGCCGCCATCTGCCCCTGGCCGTTCTTGATGATGTAGAACAGCTCGCCATCCGTTCTGCTCTGCAGTGCCGCCGGATCACTCCAGTCCTTCAGATTCAGCTTCAACTGCACGGCAAGCTCGCCCTGGCCCTTACCGTCGGCTCCGTGGCACATTGCGCAGTCGTATCCATACATCTTCCGCGCATGCGCCATGCCCTCGGCCGTTGGCTTCACCGGGTTGATCATATGCACGGCTTCGGGTGGAATCGCCGCCGCTGGCGCAGCAGCAGCAGGCTCCTGCTGGGGTACCCGTCCCATAAACAGCAACATGGCGAACAACACAATGGGAGGAAACATAGAACGCTCCTGTCGAGTAGCGCCCTAACTATACCCCTGCTTGACCCTACTCGCCAGTTGAAGTTGAGGCTACTCGCCAACTCGATACGCCCCCAGCCTCCCACCATCCCCCGGGGGAGTCAGTGACTGGCGTCACGCGCTCTCCCCCGGCGCAGCAGACGACTCACCGGATCAGCTCGTTCGCTGCGCCGCCCGTGCGATCAGCACCCCCGTATACGCCGCCCCAAACCCGTTGTCGATATTCACCACCGTCACATTCGGGCTGCACGAATTCAGCATCCCCAGCAGCGCCGTCGCTCCCCCAAACGATCCGCCATAGCCCACCGACGTCGGCACTGCAATCACCGGAACCCCCACCAGCCCGCCCACCACCGACGGCAGCGCCCCCTCCATCCCCGCACACACAATCACCGCATCCGCCGCCACCAGGTCCTCCCGCACCGCCAGCAGCCGATGCAGTCCCGCTACCCCGACGTCGTACATCCGCGTCACCCGCGCTCCAAACGTCTCGGCCGTCACCGCCGCCTCCTCCGCCACTGGAAGATCGCTCGTCCCCGCGCACACCACCGCCACATGCCCCTTCGTCCCGTCCGCCGCCGCCGTCTGCCGCAGGCTCACCGTCCTCGCCATCGCATTGTGAACAGCTCCCGGATACAGCCTCACCAGCGCATCCGCAGTCGCCGCATCCACCCGCGTCACCAGCACGTCCACGCCATCCGCCAGCAGACTTCCAAAGATCGCGCACGTCTGTTCCTGCGTCTTGCCCGCCGCATAGATCACCTCCGGCAGGCCGCTGCGCAGACTGCGATGATGATCCACCCGCGCATGTCCCAGGTCCTCAAACGGCAGCGTCGCCAACCGCTCCGCCGCAGCAGTCGGCGACAGCCCACCCCGCTCCACCTCCGAAAGTATCTTCAGCAAATCCGCAGACGTCATAACTCGCTCTCACTCTCCGCCGCATACGCCGCAATCGCCGCCTGCTGCACCCGCTTCAGCGGAACATCGCAGCGCACCGCCGCCGCGCGGCAATCTTCAAACTCCGGCGCCGCATTCATCACCTCGCCATCCAGCGTCCCCACCTTCACGCGAATCTCCCCATACGCCGTCTGCACCGGCACATGCCGCCGCTCCAGGCACGTCCGCTCATCCACCCGAACGCGTATCCCCAGCGTGCTGGTCTCGCGCAGAATCAAGCGTTCCAACTCCGGCCTCTTCGCCGCACTACACAACACCGTCAACAGCGTCCCCGGCCGCCCCTTCTTCATGATCACCGGCGTCAGCATCACATCCATCGCTCCCGCCGCCAATGCCGACTCGGCAACCCACGCCAGCACCTGCGGCGACAGATCATCCAGCGCCGTCTCCAGCACCGTCACCGTCTCCGTCTTCGAATGAGGCTCCCCCTCCGTCTCGCCGACACTGATCCGCACCACGTTCGGAAACCCCTTCGGATTCCTCGACCCCGCCCCGTACCCGATCCGCTCCACCCGCATCGCCGGCTGCTCCCCAAACACCGGCTCCAGCATGCGCACCAGCGCCGCTCCCGTCGGCGTCACCAACTCCTTCTGCACATGGGCCGAGTAGGTTGGATACCCGCGCAACAGATCCGCCGTCGCCGGAGCCGGCACCGGAAACGTCCCATGCGCGCACTCCACCATGCCTCCTCCAACATTCAGCGCCGAGCAGTGCCAGCGATCCACCTGCAGATACTCCATCCCCGCGCACGCGGCCACGATATCGACAATCGCATCGACTGCTCCCACCTCGTGAAAATGAATCGCCTCGACGCTCACGTTGTGAATCTTCGCCTCGGACGCCCCCAGCAGCTCAAACGCCCGAATCGCCCTCCGCTTCACACCCTCCCCCAGCGGCGCCCCCTGGATCAACTCCCGAATCACCCGCAGCGACCGCCCATGCATATGCTCGTGCTTCGGCGCATGCTCGTGGCTGTGCGTGTGCCCATCCCCATGTGTGTGTTCGTGCGCATGCGCGTGTTCGTGCGTGTGCTCGCGCTCATGCGCGTGTTCGTGTTCGTGCGCGTGATCATGCGCGTGATCGTGCTGATGCGTATGCGAGTGCCCCTCCGCCGGCCGCCCATCCTCCAACACCTGCACCTTCGTGCACGAGATCCCACTCCGATCCACCGTCTCAACCTTCAGGCTCGCCCCCAGGTTCAGTCCCGCCGCCGCCTCCACCAACACCTCAGCCGGAACCCCGGCATCGATCAACGCGCCGAGCAGCATATCGCCGGCAATCCCGGCGAAGCATTCAAGATACGCAATACGCATGAACTCTCTTTCGTTACGGAATTAAATTTGCTACTCATTGGATGCCCAGACGACAGTGACCTGCCACCCAGCACACCCTACCCCGCCTGAGCAATCGCCGTCACCGGCAACACATCGTTCATCGAGCCAGACCGATACCCCTGCGTATCCAGCGTGACATACAGAAACCCCGCGCCGCGCAGCGCCGCGGTCATCGCGTCCAGCATAGGCAGCGTCAGCGCTCGCTCCAGGTCCTCCCGCGCAATCTCGATCCGCGCAAGCTCCCCATGATGCCGCACCCGCACCTGCATGAATCCCAGCGCATGCAGCGCCTCCTCGGCCTTCTCCACCTGCGCAAGATTCTCCGCCGTCACCGCCCGTCCATACTCAATCCGCGACGACAGACAAGCACTCGCCGGCTTATCCGCAAGCGACAGCCCCGCCTCCCGCGCCAACATCCGAATCTCCCGCTTGCTCAGCCCAGCCTCCACCAGCGGCGCCAAGGCCCCATGCAGTGCCGCAGCCTTCTGCCCCGGCCGAAACTCCCCGCGATCATCCAGGTTCATCCCATACGCCAGGTGCTCGAACCCCAGCCGCTGCCGCGTCTCTTCCATCTGCGTAAACAGCTCGCTCTTGCAGTGGAAGCACCGCTGCGCATCGTTGCGCGCATACTCCGGCTTCTCCAGCTCATGCGTCTGCAGCACGCGCACCGGAATCTGATGCCGCTCCGCGAACGCCAGCGCATCCCCCAGCTCCTTGCGCGGCAGCGACGGCGAATCCGCAATCACCGCCAGCATCCGCTCGCCCAATGCCTGGAACGCCGCATACGCCAAATACGCCGAGTCCGTTCCGCCCGAGTACGCCACCAGCAGCGACCCAAGCGACCTCAGCCTCTCTTGCAATAACTCCGATTTGTCCGTGGGAGAAGGTGTGACCATAGCTCTTTTTGAATTACCCTTTGCTCCGATCCGTAAACCGGAAGAACAGCGACTGCTTCGCCACCGGTGCTGCCAGCTCGTTAATCGAGGCCATCTGCGTATGCGAGAACGGCGTGAACTCACTCGCCAGCCGCACGTTCTCCTCCAGCTGCGCCACCGTGTCGCACCCAATAATCACCGTGCTCACCGGATGCGTCAGCGTAAAGTACATGGCCTCGCGCATGTTGATCACGCCCGGCCGCGTCGCAATCGCCGAGCCCTCCCACGAGTGCTGCTGCTGCTCCAGCGGTGGCGGCGTCCAGTTCGACAGCAAGCCGCCCGCGCGCCGGAACCTTCATCCCGATAATCCCCATCTGCTTCTCAACCGCCAGCGGCAGCAACTGATCCGTAAAGCTATAAATGTGTGCATCCGCCGCATTCAGCGCCATCAAAATCGTGTCGAACGGATGCCGGTTGATCGCGTCCATCAACGCATCCGGCCGATAGTGCCCCGTCACCCCGAGGAACCGCACCACCTTCTGCTCCTGCATCTCGACCAGCGCTTCCATCGCGCCGCCCTTGGCAAAGATCGCGTCCACATCCGCAGGAAGCCCCACATCGTGCAGCTGCCACAGATCCACATGATCCGTGTTCATCAGCTTCAGCGACGTCTCAATCATCCGCAGCGAACCCTCGCGCGTCCGCTCCTTGGTCTTCGTCGCCAGAAACGCCTCACCGCGCCGGCTCTTCATCACCTGCCCGTAGTACTGCTCGCTCCAACGCTCCGGCCCGCCATAGATCGACGACGTATCGAAGTAATTCACGCCCAGATCCAGAGCGCGCTCAATGATCGGGACCGCCCCATCGAAGTTGTTCGCCCGCTCCAGCGCCGCCTGCCCGCCCAGGCTGAAGATGCCCACCTTGTACCCGGTCTTCCCCAGGTTGCGCGTCGGCATCGCCCCCTGCGTGCGAGGATTATCCGGAAGCGCGCCCAGCTCTTTGGCCGCCGACGCATGCGCCGGCATCCCGGCCTGCGCCAACAAACCAGCAGCCAGCGCTCCACTCTTCTTCAGAAAGTTACGGCGATTTCCAGCATGCGGTGCGGCCATCGTTCAAAGCCTCCGGGATCGACTGAGACAGGATCCAACTGACGATTTGATTCTATGCCAGAACCAAACCCTCCTTCCGCCATCATGGAGAACTTCTCGTTGGAACTCGATTCGCCGGAGCAGCCAGCTCCCGCGCCGGCTCCGCATCCGGCTGATCCGTATTCTCCTCATCCCCAATATGGAACTCCGGCGTCCCCTTCGGCAGCTTCAACCGCCCATCCGCCAGGTACGCCACCACCACGCCTCCCGTCACCTCGGGAGCAAGAATCGTCAGCGGAATCAGGTACTTCTTGCTCTTCACCAACGACTCCGCCACCCCATCCACCGGATGGCTGCGCGGAATCGTTCCCGGCACCTGCCGGATCACGAACGCCGTCATATGCACCGACGGATCTCTCTGGCTGTACCTCACCAGCGATCGCGCCACCTGCTTCGGCGTCATCAGACCCACATCCGCTATAAAGTTCCGGTGAATCGCATGCGGCATATAAATGTCCAGCACCACCCGCGAAAAGTCCGCGCAGTTATGAAACAGCAGGTTGAAATGCCCCACGTTCTTGCGGTCATTGAAGATCGCCATGAACCGCTCGTCCTGCTCCGCCGTGCTGTCCACCTCGAAACCATGCATCGTCCGTATGTAGGACTCGCCCACCAGCTCCGTCCACTCGCCCTTCGGTGCCTCGCCCTTCTTGTTGTCCGGAGCCAGCATCATCAGATGCTCCCGGCGATACGCATCCTCGAGCGCCGCCACCTTCTCCCGATCGACCGCCGCTGGAATCTGGCTCACGTCATCCACCGCATACAGATACCCCACCAGCGGAATCGCAATCCAATCGTAGCCATCCATCTTGTGATACCGGCTGATCACCACGCCGTACTCGCCATCATGGCAAGGCCTGAGCGACGTCGGCGAGTCCGCGCACACATGGTTCAAATAAATCGCAGCGTGCCCCGTCGGATTCATGGCACCGAATGCGCCATACGGCTCTTCCATCAACAGCGCGATCGAAGCGTTCGCGCGCCCGGCGGTCCCCATCACGCAGATCACCGCCATGGCCATCCACGACAAGATCCTTCTGCGACGCAGCTCTGGGTGCTTGCGATCGTTCATGCAGATTTGGATGCAAACCAGGGCCGCACCGTTTAGCAAATTCGTTGAACGAATTCGCCGCAACCCCAGCCCCGTCAATATATTCCAGAGAACTTAGCGCGAACCCCGCCCATCCCGGGGTTCGCCAGCCATGCCTTACGCGTTATAGGTAGACGACGACACGCGCCCCCCATGCCCCGTCCAGTTGGTGTGGAAGAACTCGCCCCGCGGCTTGTCGATCCGCTCGTACGTATGCGCTCCAAAGAAATCCCTCTGCGCCTGCAGCAGGTTCGCCGGCAGCCGCGCCGTCCGGAACCCATCGTAAAACGCCAGCGCCGTCGAGAACGCCGGAGTCGGCACGCCCAGCTCAATCGCCTTCACCAGCGCCTTCCGCCAGCTCCCCTGGTACTTGTTCAGCGCACTCGAGAAGAACTCGTCCAGCAGCAGATTCGTCAGGTTCGGATTCTTGTCGAACGCCGCCTTGATGTCGCTCAGGAAGATGCTGCGAATGATGCAGCCGCCGCGCCACATCAGCGCGATGCCGCCCATGTTCAGCTTCCAGCCGTACTCCTTCTCGGCCGCCCGCAGCAGCATGTACCCCTGCGCGTAGCTCACGATCTTCGAGCAATACAGCGCCCGCCGCACCAGCTCAATGAACTCCGCCCGCTCCCCGACCGCCGCCTTCTCCGCCGGCCCTTCCAGCACCTTCGACGCCGCCACCCGCTCGTCTTTCAACGCGGAGAGACAACGCGCAAACACACTCTCCCCAATCAGCGTCACCGGCATCCCCAGGTCCAGCGCCGAGATCGCCGTCCACTTGCCCGTGCCCTTCTGTCCCGCCGTGTCCAGAATCTTGTCCACGATCGGCGTCCCATCCTCATCCTTCTTGGCAAAGATCGTCGCCGAAATCTCGATCAAATAGCTGTCCAGCTCGCCCTTGTTCCACTCCTTGAACACCTCGGCAAACTCATCGGCGCTCAACCCCAGCCCATCCTTCAACAACTGATACGCCTCGCAGATCAGCTGGATATCGCCATACTCGATGCCGTTGTGCACCATCTTCACGTAGTGGCCGGCGCCCTCTTCGCCCACCCAGTCGCAGCAAGGAGTCCCATCTTCCACCTTCGCCGCAATCGCCTGGAAGATCTCCTTCACATGCGGCCACGCCGCCGGATTGCCTCCCGGCATAATCGACGGTCCAAACCGCGCTCCCTCTTCGCCGCCCGAAACCCCCGTCCCGATAAACAGAATCCCCTTCTCCGCCAACGCCTTCGTCCGCCGATTCGAGTCCGTAAACAGCGAGTTGCCGCCGTCGATAATGATGTCGCCCTTCTCCAGGTGCGGCAGAATCTGCTCGATCGTCTGATCCACCACGTCGCCGGCCTTCACCATGATCATCACGCGCCGCGGGCTCTTCAGCAGACCGCACAACTCCTCCATCGAGTGCGCTCCCACCACCTCGGTGCCCTTCGCCTCCTCGGCCAGAAACTCATCCACCTTCGATACCGTGCGATTGAATACCGCCACCTTGTACCCATGGTCGTTCATATTCAGCACCAGGTTCTGTCCCATCACCGCAAGCCCAATCAATCCAATGTCACAACGTCCATTCGACATAAATCGTTCTCCAGTTTCAAACGCTAAGATCGAGGCGCCCGGCCTCGATCTGCTGCTTCGTTCGCTGACGTTAGAGACCCGCTCAACCTTCGAACGCGGCCAGGGAGGAAAAGGTAACTCGATTCGTACGCGACCCAACTTATTATCATATTCAGCGCATCACGAGCTACGTGACCGCCAACACAGCGCGAATCCCCTCGCAGTATCTTCAGATGCAAAACCATTCCATCGAATCACTTCACCACCGAACTCCGCGCCAACCTCTCCTCCGCCAGGCACTCCAGCCACTCCTCCATCCCCGCCCCGCTCTTTGCCGACACCGTCAGGATCCTCATCCCCGGCCGCACCGCCCGAATATTCCTCTGCGCCGCCTCCAGATCGAACTCGCACGCCTCCGCCAGATCCATCTTCGTGATCACCGCAACATCGGCCGAGTTGAAAATATTCGGATACTTCAGCGGCTTGTCCTCGCCCTCCGTCACCGACAGCAGCACCACCCTCACATCCTCGCCCAGGTCATAGCTCGACGGACACACCAGGTTCCCAACATTCTCGATAAATAAATAGTCAAACGTCCCCAGCTCCCAATCCGCCAGATGATCCGAGATCATCTGCGCCTCCAGATGGCACCGCCCATCCGTGTTGATCTGCTTCACCGGCACGCCCGCCTCCGCCAGCCGCCTCGCATCGTTGTCGGTCGCCAGGTCGCCTACCAGCGCCGCACTCGCCCTTCCCGCCTCGCGCAGCATCCGCAGCGTCCTCTGCAGAAACGCCGTCTTCCCCGATCCCGGACTCGACACCAGGTTCACCGTCAGCAGCCCGCAGGCATGCAGCCGCTCGCGCAGCCCGCGCGCAATCTCATCGTTCTTGTTCAGAATCCCCTTGCGAATCTCCAGCACCCGCGTCTCCATCGCTCTTCTCCCCGCGCGTCTCCGCGCTACACCTACTTCAAGCTCGTCTCCCGGCACGTCCACCTCAATCGCCTCGACATCCATCTCCCGCCCCTGCCGCAGATCGCCGCTCGGCGTGTCGCACACCGGGCAGCAAAAGTACTGCGTACTCGGCAACTCCACCTCGCGCTCGCACACCGCGCAGTACACCCGCACGGGCAGCTCTCGTCACCACCAGAGTAGACCCCTCCAGCAACGTCCCCGCGCACGCAATCTCATAGCTGAATTCCAGCGCCCCCCGCACCACTCCCGACAGCGCCCCCAGCCGCACCTGCACCGACCTCACCCGCACCGCCCCAGCCTCCACCGCGCTCTGCGTCGCGATCTCGACCACGCTGTACGCTATCGACAGCTCATGCATCGCTCAACCCCCTCGCTCGCCGGCGCCTTCATCCTACGCACTCATCCGCCGCTCGCTCAGTGATCTGCCGCACTCGATACAATTTTCCCTGGAAACATTCCAGGAGCCGTTTCAGGAGACATCCCAGGAGACATCCCATGCCCCAGCTCAGCCGTACCGGCGTTTCGCTCGACGAAGATCTCCTCCAGGAGTTTGATCACCTCATCACCCGTCGCGGCTACGTGAACCGTTCCGAAGCCATCCGCGACCTCATCCGCGAAGCTCTCCTCGCCGACAACGTCGCCTCCAACAAGCCCGTCGTCGGCACCCTCACCCTGGTCTACGATCACCACGTCCCCAACCTCTCGCAGAAGCTCACCGAGGCCCAGCACACCGCCGGCGCCATGATCCTCGCCGCCACCCACGTCCACCTCGACCACAACTACTGCCTCGAGGTCATCCTCATGAAAGGCCGCAGCTCCGCCCTCCAGGACCTCGCCCACCGCATGCTCGCCCTGCGCGGCGTCGAGCTCGGCAAGCTCGTCCTCACCGCCTCCGGCAAAGCCCTCAAACCCAGTAAACATGCCCACACTCACGCACATTAGCGCCTAAGCCCTGTGATCAGCCGCACTGCGGCGAGTGCGCGACGGTATTACAATTCCTGCATACGTGTTACGCGGAGCGTTTGCTCCTGCCCGTTTCCAGCGCATGCAAGCGAAGGCACTCCATGGCATCGACCCTGCGGTCCCTCTTCACCGACCAACCCGGTAACACCCGCACCAAAGTCGTAGCCATCTACGCGCTCCTGGCCGCCTTCAACCTCGGCGCCTGGGCCTGGGCCGTCCTCGCCTTCCACCGCTTCCCCGTCCTCCTCGGCACCGCCTTCCTCGCCTACAGCTTCGGCCTTCGCCATGCCGTCGACGCCGACCACATCGCCGCCATCGACAACGTCACCCGCAAGCTCATGCAGGAGGGCAAGCGCCCCGTCGCCGTCGGCCTGATGTTCTCCCTCGGCCACTCGACCATCGTTGTCATCGGGTCTATCGCCATTGCGGCGACCGCCCTCGCCCTCCATCACCGCATCGACCACGCCCGCGACATCGGCAGCATCCTCGGCACCCTCGTCTCCACCCTCTTCCTCTTCGCCATCGCCATCGCCAACCTCATCATCCTGCGCGCCGTCTATCGCACCTTCCAGTCCGTTCGCCGCGGCCAGCCCTACGTCGACGAAGACTTCGATCTCCTCCTCGGCAGCCGCGGCTTCCTCGCCCGCCTCTTCCGCCCCGTCTTCCGCATGATCCGCACCAGCTGGCATATGTATCCCCTCGGCCTCCTCTTCGGCCTCGGCTTCGATACCGCCACCGAGATCGGCCTGCTCGGCATCTCCGCCGCCGAAGCCTCCAAAGGCCTCTCCCTCCTCTCCATCCTGGTCTTCCCCGCCCTCTTCGCGGCTGGCATGTCGCTCATCGATACCACCGACAACATCCTCATGCTCGGCGCCTACGGCTGGGCCTTCGTCAAACCCATCCGCAAGCTCTACTACAACCTCACCATCACCTCCGTCTCGGTCCTCGTCGCCTTCGCCGTCGGAGGCATCGAAGCCCTCGGCCTCATCGCCTCGCAGCTCCATCTCGCCGGCTCCTTCTGGACACTCATCGCCAAGCTCAACAACAACTTCGGCGTCCTCGGCTACGGCATCATCGGTCTCTTCGCCCTCAGTTGGATCCTCTCCCTCCTCATCTATCGCTGGCGTCGCCTGGACGACCTCGAGGTCCATCTCGACATCGCCGCACCCCTCCCCGCCCCCTCCGAAATCGATTAAATTCAAGCCCTCCCCTGCCAGACCTCGCCGCACTTCCGTATACTGGCTGCGCTCCGAAGAAGACACCAGGGTGGTCCATCCAAAATGATCAGCAGTACATGCCGCAGAGTTCTTCGCCTCGCCTTCATCGCCTTCCTCGCACCCATCTGCGCTCTCGCCCAGCCATCGCGTCCGGCCATCACCGGCATCTCGCATATGTGCGTCTACGCGCACGACCTCGCCGCCTCGGATAACTTCTACGGCCACCTCTTGGGTGCGACGAAATCCGCAGACCCCCAGAATCCCGCCGGCACGCTCTACTACTTCAGCCCCACCCAATTCATCGAAGTCCTTCCCCTTCCCGCCGACCACACCATCAGCCGCATGGCCTGCGTCGCCTACACCACCTCCGACGCCGCCGCTCTGCGCAGCTACCTCGCCGCGCACAACGTCCCCCACCTCTCCGATCTCCACACCTCCACCGACGGCAGCCACTGGTTCGACACCCAGGACCCCGAAGGCAACACCGTCCAGTTCCTCCAGACCGGCCGCCGCCAGGCCATCACCACCAAGCCCATCAGCGACCACATCATCCACATGGGCTACCTCGTCCACAACCGCGCCGACGAGGATCACTTCTACCGCGAGCTCCTCGGCTTCCGCCCCTACTGGTTCGGCGCCATGAAGCCCGAAGCCCTCGACTGGATCTCGCAGCAGGTTCCCAACGGCCACGACTGGCTCGAGTACATGATGGTCGGCGACGGCTCCGACACCCCCATCGACCACGTCAGCGAGCGCGAGATCGGCGTCCTCAATCACTTCTCCCTCGGCGTCTCCAACATGGAGCAGGCCGTCACCGTCCTCTACCAGCAGGACCGCCTTCCCCCGCGCCACGACGGCCCGCAGATGGGCCGCGACGGCAAGTGGCAAGCCAACCTCTACGACCCCGACGGCACCCGCGTCGAGCTCATGGAGTTCCAGCCCGTCGCCAAACCCTGCTGCTCCGACTTCACCGCCTCCAGCCCCACCCGCTAGTATCGTGACGCCGTAAAGCATACGACGAAATGGGTGCCCCAGAGCCTGCCCTGAGCTTGCCGAAGGGTCTCGCTCTTGAGACCTGGGTGCGTACGCTTCGAAGCGGCCGAACGACTGATCCTTTCTCTCCCCCGAGGTGTACGTGCGCACCGACCCAACGCTCCCAATCCGCCGCCGCTCCTTCCTCAAATCCCTCGCCGCCGCCGCTGCCGCGTCCACGCTTCCCCAGCGCCTGCACGCTCTCGCCCAGGCTCCGCTCGCAGCCACCTACACCGCCCCGCCCATCCTCCTCAACCAGCTCGGCTATCTCCCCAACCACGCCAAGATCGCGACCGTCCTGCCCGCGAATCTTCCGCCTCAGGCGACCACCTTCCGCGTCCTCTCTGCACATCGCTCAGTCCTCGAAGGCCACCTCTCCACGCCGACCCTCGACCCCGCCTCCGGCGACACCACCGCCCTCGCCGACTTCTCCACCCTCACCACCCCCGGCCTCTACCGCCTCGAAGTCGCCGGCACCCTCTCCGACCCCTTCACCATCGGCCCCACCGTCTACGCCGACGCCCTGCGCCTCACCACCCGCGCCTTCTACGGCCAGCGCTGCGGCTGCGACGTCGACCTCGGCAACGGCTACAAGCACCCCGCCTGCCATCTCCACGGCGCCTTCGACCCCACCTCCGGCCGCTCCGGCCCCGTCCCCAACGCCGGTGGCTGGCACGACGCCGGCGACTACGGCCGCTACATCGTCAACTCCGGCATCACCACCGCCACCCTCCTCTGGGCCTGGGAGCTCTACCCCGACGCCCTCCACAACCTCTCGCTGGATATCCCGGAGTCCCACCGCAAACTCCCCGACTACCTCGCCGAAATCAAGTGGAACCTCAACTGGATGCTCTCCCTCCAGGACCCCACCGACGGCGGCGTCTGGCACAAACAAACCAGCCTCCACTTCTGCGCCTTCATTCTGCCGCAGGACGACCACCTCCCCAGCGAAATCATCGGCACCGGCTCCGCCCCCTACAAGAGCACCTGCGCCACCGCCGACCTCGCCGCCGTCATGGCCATCGCCGCCCGCTGCTATCAACCTTACGACCCAGCCTTCGCCGCCCGCTGCCTTGCCGCATCCCGCAGCGCGTGGACCTGGGCCCATCAGCATCCCAACGTCCCCTTCACCAACCCTCCCACCGTCTCCACCGGAGCCTACGACGATCCCAACTGCAGCGACGAGCTCCTCTGGGCCTCCGCCGAGCTCTTTCGCACTACCCACGAGCCGCAGTACGAGTCCGCCCTGCTCGAATCCCTCCAGCCTCTTCTCCCCAACCTCAGCATCACCGTCCCCACCTGGAACAACGTAGCCTCCCTCGGCCTCTGGACCTACGCCCTCGCCACCGCCGCCAGGCCCACCGCCGCCACCGCTGCCATCCATCAGGCGACCCAGGCCGCTGCCGAAGACCTCATCGCGCGCACCCACGCCAACGGCTACGGCAACTCCCTCGCCCTCGCCGACTTCCACTGGGGCTCCAACTCCAACGCCGGCAATCAATCCCTGCTGTTACTGGTCGCCCATCGCTTCCAACCCAATCGAGCCGCCGTCAACGCCGCCCTCTCCAACCTGCACTACCTCCTCGGCCGCAACTGCTTCGGCGTCTCCTGGGTCACGCAGCTCGGCCTCCGCCCCTTCCAGCATCCCCACCACCGCCCCAGCGCCGCCGACAACATCGCCGCCCCCTGGCCCGGCCTCCTCTCCGGAGGCCCCAACGCCCACGGCGGCGACCCCGTCGCCGACGCCCTCCCCAAAGCTCCCTCCATGCGCATGTGGCTCGACGACCAGCGCGCCTACTCCATGAACGAGATCGCCATCAACTGGAACGCCCCCCTCGTCTTCCTCCTGGCCGCCGCCAACAGCCCCCGCACCTAAGAACGTGACCGTGCCATTGTGCAAGTCCATCACCAATGGGTGCCCCAGGTCTCGCTCTTGAGACCTGGGTGTGTAGCGCCCGAAACCCCAGGGCACGAGCCGCCAAAGTGAGCGACCGAAATTTCCAATACAAGCGGCGACGAACCCGTATGCACCCACTCCGCTATCGCACCGTCTCCTTCAGCGCCCCCTTCGCCGCCTCCAGCACCAGCTCGACCTCCCGCTCCCCATGCGCCGCGCTCACAAACGCCGCCTCATACTGGCTCGGCGGCAGCCACACCCCTCGCTCCAGCATCCCGCGATGAAACCTTGCAAACGCCGCCGTATCCGACGTCGCTGCGCTCGCAAAATCCGTCACCCTCTGCGGCGTAAAGAACCACGTAAACATGCTGCCCACCATGTTCGTGCTCAGCGCAATCCCCTCCATCGCCGCCAGCTTCGCCACCCCCTCCACCATCGCCGTCGTCGTCTCCTCCAACCCTGCATACAACGACTCCCCACGCTCCAGAATCGCCGTCAGCGTCGCAATCCCCGCAGCCATCGCCAGCGGATTCCCGCTCAGCGTTCCCGCCTGGTACACCGGCCCCAGCGGAGCCAGGCAGTCCATCACATCCGCCCTCCCGCCAAACACACCCACCGGCAGCCCACCGCCAACAATCTTCCCCAGCGTCGTCAGATCCGGAAGCCCGCCCATCTCCTCCGCAAACAGCTCCTGCGCCCCACCCGCCGCCAACCGGAATCCAACCATCACCTCATCGAAAATCAGCAGCGCCCCGTGCTTCCACGTAATCTCCCGCAGCCCCTTCAAATACCCAGGCTCCGGCAGAATCGTCCCCGCATTGCCCACCACCGGCTCCAGGATCACGCACGCAATCTGTTCCGGATACGCCTCAAACGCCGCCTCCACCGCTGCCAGATCGTTATACGGCAGCGCCAGCGTATGCATCACCGTCTCCGCCGGAACGCCCGCCGACCCCGGGAATCCCGAACGTCGCCACACCACTCCCCGCCTTCACCAGCAGCGCGTCCGCATGCCCGTGATAGCAGCCTTCAAACTTGATCACGAACGGCCGCCCCGTAAACCCGCGCGCCACCCGTATCGCCGACATGCAAGCCTCCGTCCCCGAGCTCACAAACCGCATCTTCGCGATCGACGGATAACACCGCTGCACCAGCTCGGCCAGGTCCGCCTCCGCCGCCGTGCTCGCTCCAAACGACGCACTCTTCCCCGCCGCCTCCCGGATCGCTGCCACCGCCGGTGGAAACGCATGCCCCAGCAACATCGGTCCCCACGACCCGAACATATCCACAAAGCGATTACCGTCCGCATCGAACAGGTACGCTCCCTCCGCCCGCTCCACAAACGGAGGATGCCCGCCCACCGCGCGAAACGCGCGCACCGGCGAGTCCACGCCACCCGGCAAAAATCCCTCCGCGCGCTGCTGCAACTGCGCGGATCGTGCAAAAGAAAAGGTCATATCAACAAGTATAGAAGTCGCTTCGAAATCCGGCTGATAAACTTTCTCTGACACAGTCATCATCCAGCAGTGAAGGCGGCCTCCTTGGCAAAGACAATCCCCGGCAACGATGAGCAACAGCCGCCGCGTGAAGGCCCTGCCGCCTCGTCGCAGTCCTCCCCCTTCCCCGCATCCAAAACCTCCGCAGCCCAGAGTCAGGCCATCCACAAGGAAGCCCGCGCCCCCCGCTCGGACGACCACGCCATCGTCTCCACCGATCGCCACGTCCTCGCCAACGACCGTATCAAGGGCCTCGCCCGCCGCACCTTCAACAAGCACGTCCTCAGCGAAATCGGTGGCTTCGCCGGCCTCTTCGCCCTCGACGCCGAACGCTTTCCCGACCCCGTCCTCGTCGCCTCCACCGACGGCGTCGGCAGCAAACTCGAGCTCGCCATCCAGCTCGGCCTCCACTCCTCCATCGGCGCCGACCTCGTCAACCACTGCGTCAACGACATCGCCGTCCAGGGCGCCACCCCCCTCTTCTTCCTCGACTACTTCGCCGCCGGCCACATCGATCCCGACGTCGTTCAACAAGTCATCAGTGGCCTCGTCGACGCCTGCAAGGCCAACGCCTGCGCCCTCCTCGGCGGCGAGACCGCCGAAACTCCCTGGCTCTTCGGAGAAACACAGTACGAGCTCGCCGGCTTCATGACCGGCGTCGTCCCCCGCGCCCGCCTGCTCTCGGGCGACGCCATCCGCGAAGGCGACTGCCTCCTCGGACTTCCCTCCAACGGCCTCCACACCACCGGCTACTCGCTCGCCCTCAAGCTCCTCCTCGAGACCGCCCGCTACCGCCCCGAGCAGTACGTCAACGAGCTCGGCGACAAGGTCGGCGCCGCCCTCATGCGCCCCCACCGCAGCTACCTCTCCCCCATCCGCAAGCTCATCCAGGCCGAATGTGTCAGCGCCTTCTCCCACATCACCGGAGGTGGCCTCACCGAAAACCTTCCCCGCATCCTCCCCCGCGGCCTCGCCGCCCAGATCGACCTCTCGGCCTGGGATCCACCCCCCTTGTTCACGCATCTTCAAAAGCTCGGCGGCCTCGAACCCGACGAGATGTTCCGCACCTTCAACATGGGCATCGGCCTGGTCGCGGTCATTCCTCCCGACCTCCTCAAGAAGGCCCGCCTCACCCTCACCCGCATGAACGAGCGCTCCATCATCCTCGGCCGCGTCGTCCGCAAAGCCTCGCCCCGCATCCTCTACAGCTAGTCGTCCACCCAACCGAGCGCCACCACCATGGGTGCCCCATGTCTCGCATCTGAGACATGGGGCTCCACCTCCTAAAACGCTCGAGGTGCAAGCGCCCTACGCGTCCACCCACGGATTGATCACTGCCACACCCGCCGCGCGGAACGGACTCACGTCCCTCGTCGCCACCGCAAACCCATGCACCTTCGCAATCGCCGCAATCTGCCCATCCGCAATCGGCATTGTGTACCGCTGCGCCTTGGCCCGCACCCATATCTCCGCATACGCCATTGCTGCCTGTCGATCAAACGGCAGAATCGGCGTCGCAATCTCCGCCACGATCTCGTCCAGGGCCTGCTTGAGCGATTGTTTTCTCCGTCCTTCAGGAAGGACCGCAATACCGGTGAAGAGCTCTGCAATGCTTATTGCTGTCAAAAATAACGAATGCGGGAGTTGGCGATCGAACCAAGCCAAAACTCGTTCATTCCCTCTCGATGCAGCAGGCTCGGACGCCACGTTCGTATCGAGGATGATCAATCGAATTTCGCCGGTTCCAGTGGGGTTTGATCACGCTTGATTTCAAGATCGAATCCACCATACTTCTTACCGATCCGGGCCAGCCGCGTCCCCAATCCCACTTCCTTCTTCTTCGGCCGCACCGCCTCATCCAGAATCAGCCGGATCTCCGCCTCCGTACTGTTCCCCTTCTTCGCGGCTCGCTGCTTCAACCGGCGATGCGTCTCAGCCGATAGATTTCGTACCGTCACTGCCGGCATCGCTGCACCTCCCGCCTGATATCACGTTCGCCCCGATGATACTACTCCGCCGTTCAATGCCCCGGCGAAGCCGATCAGCGTCCCGGCGAAGCCGATCAGCGTCCGGGCGCAGCCGATCAGTGCCCCGGCGGCGGCGCCATCCCCGCAAACTGCGTCCGGTACACAATCACCCCCAGCACCAGCACCAGCGCCTGGAAGTACAAAAAGATCTTCGTGCTCGCCTTCTCCGGCTCGGGCCCAAACGAACGCCACGCCATCCCCAACCCCACAATCAGGAAGATCCACAGCGTCGACGCCCCGAACAAATCCCCATTCGTGATCGACAACCCAAACAGCACCAGGCACGTCGCCGCAATCAACCCCCGCTGCAGCCGCGACAGCGCAAACGTCGCCTGCGCCCCATCCAGCCCCAGCAGCGGAAACAGGTTCAGAAAATTAATCCACGCCCCCACATACACCAGCACCATGAAGATCGGCGCATGCGTCGCCACGAACAACCCGTAGCACGCCACCGCCGCCATCAGCCCCGCAAACGGCCCTGCCAGGGATATGCGCGCCAGATCCTCCAGCGACACACCCTGCGCGTACCACCGCACGTACGCGCCCATCATCGGCACAAACACCGGCAGATCCGCCTTCAGCCCGCGCCGCTTCAACGCCACATAGTGCCCCATCTCGTGCAGGAACAGGCACACAATGAACCCGGCCGCGAACTTCCACCCAAACAGCACCCAGTAGATCCCGAAGAACGCCAGGAAACTCAGCAGAAACTTCAGCTTGAACAGCAGGAAGATCGCCGACTTGATCTTCAACAGGAACAGCGCGATCGGCGCAAACGGTCCCAGCCGCTTGGTCCACCTCGCCTTCTGATCCTCAGCCGCCTTCAGCCGCGCATCGATCTGCGCAATGTACTGCCGCACCGTCTCCGTCTGCGGAGCATCTTCGGGCAGCCACCGCAGCGCCGACGCCCAGCGCTCCCGCGCCTCCACCCACTTCTGCTCCTGCTCCAACTGTTGGGCCGTGTACGCCAGCTGGCTCAGGTACACCCCATACGTCAGCGTCTGGCAGTCCGGACACGCCAGCGTCCCCTCCGGCAGCCAATGACTGCACGACGGGCAATTATGAATTGCCTCAGGAGGCGCGGGTTCGGGAGGAAGTACCGTTGCGTTCGTAGACACTGCGTTCACTATTCTATTGGACGCGCCCAAATTTCATACGACGCACCCGCACCCCCTGCTCCTTCCCTACCTCCCACAACATCTAACCCCCATGTCCTTTACGCCCGACACCCTTTTCTCCCCGCTCACCCAGCGCTCGCTCACCCTCCCCAACCGCATCGTCGTCTCCCCCATGTGCGAGTACAGTTCCGTCGACGGCTTCGCCAACGACTGGCACCTCGTCCACCTCGGCAGCCGCGCGATCGGCGGAGCCGGCGTCGTCATGACCGAAGCCGCCGCCGTCAGCCCCGAAGGCCGCATCACCCCCGGCGACCTCGGCATCTGGTCCGACGACCACATCCCCTTCCTCTCCCGCATCACCGCCTTCCTCAAAGAGCACGGCAGCGTCCCCGCCATCCAGCTCGCGCACGCCGGCCGCAAGGCCAGCATGTCCGTTCCCTGGGTCACGCCCTCGCACACCGTCCCTCCCGCGGAAGGTGGCTGGACCAACGTCGTCGCCCCCTCCGCCCTCCGCTTCCACGACGAGTACCCCCTCCCCCACGCCCTCGATCGCGCCGGCATGGACAAGGTCATCGCCGACTTCATCGCCGCCACCCAACGTGCCCTCGCCGCCGGCTTCCTCATCGCCGAAGTCCACGCCGCCCACGGCTACCTCGCCGACGAGTTCCTCTCCCCCCTCTCCAACATCCGCACCGACGAGTACGGCGGCTCGCTTGCCAACCGCGCCCGCTTCCCCCTCGAAATCATCCGCGCCGTCCGCGCCACCTTCCCCGCCCATCTTCCCGTCTGGGTGCGCGTCTCGGTCGTCGATTGGGTTGACGGCGGCCTGACCCTCGAAGAGTCCGTCGAGTTCGCCCGCCTCGTCAAAGCCGAAGGCGTCGATCTCCTCGACGTCTCCTCCGGCGGCAACGATCCCCGCCAGCAGATCCCGGTCGGCCCCGGCTACCAGGTGGCCTTCGCCGACCGCATCCGCCGCGAGACCGGCCTCTCCACCGGCGCCGTCGGCATGATCACCGACCCCGCCCAGGCCGACCAGATCATCCGCACCGGCCAGGCCGACGTCGTTCTCCTCGCCCGCGAGCTTCTCCGCGAGCCCTACTGGCCCATCCGCGCCGCCGAGAGCTCCACCAGCCCGCCAGCTGGCCCGTCCAGTACGAACGCGCCGCCCGCGGCAAAGTCGAACGCCGCCAACCCCTCAAGAGCTAGCCTCCTGCTCAGTCCCGCATGGTTACCCTCCCGACCAACGGGAGGGCCCACGCGAAGCTGTAATAAGGCGTGCGAACGCCCGCCCCGCGCGCAGCGGGAACTTGCCCTTCACCCCTCGCTCCCAACCCCGCCTCAGCCTGCCACCCCCGACCCACCGGGAACCCACAATCCCCCACCATCCCCGCCCAACTCTTCAAGTAAACCTCGAACCCCCGTTAACCAAACTGATACCGGGTCCACTCATAGGTGAACCATAAGCGGAACCGTGCTTACCACTAGTTCAATCTGTCTGCCATCCTATACTTTAGTACTTCAGACAGAAGTGACGTCACATCATCCAATTCGCAAGATCGTACCCCCCGAGCCCACGATCATTCCGGACAAGCTCTACTTCCGTATCGGGGACGTAGCCAAACTATGCGATGTCCCCGCCTACGTCCTTCGCTTCTGGGAGACCGAGTTCCCGCAGCTCAAACCCAACAAGGGCGGCACCGGCCAGCGCCTCTACCGCAAGCGCGACGTCGAGATGGCTCTCCGCATCAAGAGCCTGCTCTACGACCAGGGCTACACCATCCCCGGCGCCCGCCAGGTCTTCTCCACCGAGGCCAAAGCCGCCTCCGAAACCAAGGCCGCTCCCGAGCTCGCCCCACAACTCGCCGCCGCTCCCGCTCCACCCATCGAGCCACCTCCCTCCGCCGACATCGGCGAGACCATCCGCCACGAAGCCCAGCGCCGCGAACAGCTCTCCTCCCTCCGCGCCGAGCTCCGCTCCCTCGCCGACCTCCTCACCCAGCCCGTCTCCCCCAACCATCCAGCCCCCGCCGAATCACCGGCCCCCGTCGTCGTCGCCCCCGAGGCCAGGCCAAAATCCCTGCGCCCCCGCCTCGTCCTCGAACCCAAGCCCGACACCAGGCCCGACGCCAAATCCACTCCCCGCCTCCTCGATCAGGGCGACCTCTTCTCCACCGAGTGACCTTCGGATCTCCCCTCCCCTCCTGTACCCTGACCCTGAGCCAATTGCTCCTGTTGTCTTCGTCGTCATCCTGAGGCATAGCCGAAGGACCCCCGCATTGGCCCTTGCCCTTGCTGTTGCCCTTGCCTGCCGTTCCCTTCTGGGAATCTGCTTCTCTACCCGAGCCCTCATCCGAGCCACTCACGCCATGACCGCACCCTCACCCTCGCTCCCGACTCCTCCCCCGCCCCGGAAGCGATCCCACACCGCCGGCTCCGCCGCCATCCTGCTCATGCTCAGCTCCTTCGGCTCTGGCCTGCTGGCACTCGTGCGCATCAAGTACGTCAACTACCTCTTCGGTGCCGGCGCCGCCCAGGACGCCTACCGCGCCGCCTTCAAACTCCCCGACCTCCTCAGCTACTTCCTCACCGGCGGCGCCGTCGCCATCTCCCTCATCACCATCCTCAACCGCTACCGCGAGCGCGGCGACGACGAAGGTGCCGACCGCGCCCTCTCCGTCGTCCTCAACACCATGTTCGTCGTCCTCCTCATCGGCGTCGTTCTCGCCGAGATCGCCGCCCCCTGGTACGTCTGGCTGGCCAACGCCGGCTTCCGCACCGACCCCGTCCGCGCCCATCTCTGCACCGCCCTCACCCGCATCATCCTTCCCGCGCAGCTCTTCTTCTTCATCGGCTCCTGCATGAGCTCGCGCCTCCAGGTCCGCAAGATCTTCCTCTACCAGGCCGGCGTCCCGCTCATCTACAACCTCGGCATCGTCCTCGGCGCCGTCTTCCTCCATCGCCAGCTCGGCATCTACTCTCTCGCCGTCGGCGTCCTCGCCGGCGTTCTCTGCGGCTCCCTCCTGCTCAACGCCATCGGAGCCTTCCGCACCGGCTTCCACTACACCCCCATCCTCGGCTTCCGCGACCCCGCCTTCCTGGAGTGGTTCAAGCTCACCCTGCCGCTGATGATCGGCGTCTCGCTCGTCATGTTCGACGGCTTCTTCCTCAACTACTTCGCCTCCATCGCCAACGGCGGCATCACCCTCATCGGCAACGCCAAAGACCTCTTCAACGCGCCGTTCAATGTCATCGGCCCCGCGGCCGGCGCCGCCTCGCTCCCCTTCTTCGCCTCGCTCTTCCAGCAGAACCGCGCCTTCGACTTCTCCGCCTCCGTCGGCCGCTCCGTCTCCCGCCTCTTCGCCGTCGGCATGCTCGTCTCCGCCTGGATGATCGCCCTCGCCCCCTGGCTGCTCAATCTCTTCAAGGGCGGCAAGTTCAGCCACGCCGACGTCCTCTCCGTCACCCAGCTCTTCCAGATCCTCTCCCTCACCCTCGCCATCTGGGCCGTGCAGGGCATCTACGCCCGCGCCTTCTACGCTGCCACCGACACCAAAACCCCCGCCATCACCGGCAGCGTCATCACCCTCCTCTCCATCCCCATGTACTGGGCCCTGTTCAACGCCCGCGGCCTCACCGGCCTCGCCATCGCGTCCGACATCGGCATCTTCATCCAGACCGCCACCCTCGCCATCCTGCTCCACCGCAAGCGCCTGGTCTCGCTCCTCCACCTCGAATTCGCCGAGCTGGCCCGCGCCCTCGCCGCCGCCCTCCTCGCCTTCCTCGCCGCCTACGCCGCGGCCCACGCGCTGGTCCGCGCCCTCCCCGCTCTCCACGGCCACCCAGCCGACCTCCTCCTCATCACCGCCGGAAGCCTCGCCTGGGCCATCGCCGCCTTCCTCGTCCTCCTCGCCCTCCGCTCCAAACTCCCCGCCCAACTCCTCCGCCGCAAATCCGCCTGACCCATCATCGTCTGGACAGCCTGGTTCCATTATTGATACCATCAGGATATGGCGGCATCGGAGAAGATTCTCGCCCGAATGCGGAGCGAGCCCACGAGTATCCGCTTCTCCGATCTGGTCAAGGTCTGCCGTGAATTCTTCGGAACGCCCCGGCAAACCTCTGGCAGCCATGTGGTCTTCAAGACACCTTGGCCCGGCGATCCACGCGTGAACATCCAGAACGACAAAGGGAAAGCGAAGGCCTATCAAGTCCGGCAGGTTCTTGCCGCCATCGATAAATTGAAAGAGCAAATAATAGACTGAGCAACCTGAAGGAGGAAAAGCAATGAGCCATGATCACTACACCTACCGCGTAACCTGGTCGCAGGAAGACAGCGAGTATCTCGGACTGTGCCTTGAATTTCCTTCCCTCTCCTGGCTCGCAGCCACGCCGGAAAAGGCCTTGTCGGGTATTCGCAAGGCGGTCGCCGAGGTTGTTACCGATATGCTCTCGAACGGCGAACCCGTTCCTCAACCGCTCGCCGAAAAGCATTACAGCGGCGAATTTCGAGTCCGTATTCCGCCGCTACTGCACCGTTCCCTGGCCGTACAGGCTGCAGAACAGGGTGTTAGCCTGAATCGCCTCGCCAGTGCAAAACTCGCTAGCTGATTCGCGACCGAAACAGCCACCCCTCTCATCCCCCCATCCTCCCCCTTCACCCCGCATTTCCCCCCAATCACTGTTCCCGCTTCGCCCCGCCCCCGTCGCGCAGGTAGAATAAAAGGGTTCCGCCCCAAGCGATTCGCATCGTATGGGTGGAACGACCGGAGTCCAATGCTGTCGCCACGCCCGTGGCACCTTGCAGCACGAGGGGCCGGTCGTCGGGCGCTCCCATTCGAGCGTGTCCGGCTATCTCGCTAAGGAGCTTTCCGCTTTGTCTACCAACACCGACCGTTTCCTCTTCACCAGTGAGTCCGTGACCGAAGGTCACCCCGACAAGATCGCCGACCAGATCTCCGACGCTATCCTCGACGCCTGCCTCGCCCAGGACCCCACCAGCCGTGTCGCCTGTGAGACCCTCACCTGCACCGGCCTCATCGTCGTCGCCGGAGAGATCACCACCCAGGCCTACGTCGACTTCCAGACCCTGGTCCGCGACACGGTGCGCGAGATTGGCTACGACGACGCCCTCAAAGGCTTCGACTGCAATACCTGCGGCGTCATCTCGACCATCAACCGCCAGTCCCCCGACATCGCGCAGGGCGTCGACACCGGCGGAGCCGGCGACCAGGGCATGATGTTCGGCTACGCCACCAACGAGACCCCCGAGCTGATGCCCACCCCCATCTCGCTGGCCCACAAGCTCGCCCAGAAGCTCACCGAAGTGCGCAAGAACGGCAAGCTCGGCTACCTCCGCCCCGACGGCAAGAGCCAGGTCACCGTCGAGTACGACGCCAACCACAAGCCCGTCCGCGTCGACGCCGTCGTCATCTCCACCCAGCACGCCGAGTTCTCCGACAAGGATCCCAACAGCACCCTCACCAACGACCAGCTCCGCGCCGAGATCATGGAGCACGTCATCCAGGCCGTCATCCCCGCCAACCTCCTCGACGCCGACACCAAGTACCACATCAACCCCACCGGCCGCTTCGTCATCGGCGGCCCGATGGGCGACACCGGTCTCACCGGCCGCAAGATCATCGTCGACACCTACGGCGGCATGGGCCGTCACGGCGGCGGAGCCTTCTCCGGCAAGGACTCCACCAAGGTCGATCGCTCGGCCGCCTACATGGCGCGCTACGTGGCCAAGAACATCGTCGCCGCCGGCCTCGCAGCCCGCGTCGAAGTCCAGCTCGCCTACGCCATCGGTGTAGCCGAGCCGGTCAGCATCCGCGTCGACACCTTCGGCACCGGCACCGTCTCCGAGCCCCGCCTCATCGAGCTGGTGCGCGAGAACTTCCAGCTCACCCCCAAGGGCATCATCGAGAGCCTCAACCTGCGCCGCCCCATCTTCAAGCAGACCGCCGCCTACGGCCACTTCGGCCGCTCCGGCGACGCCTTCACCTGGGAAGCCACCGACAAAGCCGCAGCCCTCAAATCCGGAGCCGCCGCCGAACTCGCAGCCAAGTAACGTTTTGCTTTTCCCCGAGTAGCAGCGGGCTTTAGCCCGCGGTCAACCAACCACCCACACGCAGGGCTTTAGCCCTGGCGCAACGACAAAGGGCGAGCCATCAAGGCTCGCCCTTTGTCGTTGCGTTTACGCCGCAGCAGCAACAGCGACACCATCCACAATCTCCGTCCGGATCGCAGGCGGGTGCGTCAGCGTGTTATGCAGAATGCACTTGCCCACGCTTGCATCCAGGCCCTTGCGGTGCTCCTCGCTCAACGTCTCCGGCGGCATAACTCGCAGCACAAACTCTCCCAGCCGCGCCGGATTCTTCAGCTTCTCCGCATGCGCCTCGACTCTCGTTCCCTCATACGGCAAATTGTGACGCTTCAGATAGGCCACGGCATAGTAGGCCGCACACGCCCCCAGGGCACCGAGAAAGATCTCTGGCGGCGTCATCCCTTCATCGTAGCCGCCATTGTCCTCTGGCTGATCCGAATAAATGACATGCCCGCGGGTTGCAACCGAGAACTGCACATCGCCCATATGTTGCACGTCTATCTTCATCGCTCTCTCCTTCTGTCCAGCCACTGCGTCTGCACAAACAGACGATCCAACCGTTCGCGAACCTGGCGTCGCGCCCGATGCAGCCGGGACTTCATCGCCGCCGCCGAGATCCCCAGTGCCTCCGCCGTCGCCTCGCCACTCCTCTCCTCCAGGTCGCGCATCGTATACACCGCTCGCAGTTCCTCCGGCAGCGCCCCGATCGCACCCCGCACCACCGACCGCAACTCCTCCGCCAGCAACTGCTCCTCCGGACTCAGCGACGCGTTCGCCTCCGGCTCAAAACCCTTCTCCTGCAACTCATCCAGCGACAGCTCCTCGCATATCCTCTCGCGCGACCGCAGATGAAAGCACAGCCGTCGCGCAATCTGCGCCAGCCACGCGCCAAACGCCTCCCGCTCGCGCAGTGTGTCGATCCGCCGATACGCCGCCAGCAGCGCCTCCGTCAGAACATCCTCCGCATCTTCCTTGTTGCCGCACAGCCGCAGCATCTGCCGGTACACTTGGTCCCGATGCGCCGCTGCGAGTCCTTCAAACTCCGCCTGCTTCTCTTCGCTCATGCAGTTGAACGTATGCGGTTCCACGGCATCCGCGCAAGCAATCGACCCATCAGGCACGTGTCGGTCAGCCCCGCAAACGTCAACCCCGCTCCCACCAATCCCGTCACCACCAGCCACCCGCGTCCACCGGTCAACGCCGCCGCCGTCCCGCACAGCACTAGCAATCCAGCAACGAATCGCACCTGCCGCTCCAGCGACCAGCTCGTTACCGTCTTCTGCGTCACCGGCAACCCCGCTCGTATCCACGCATCCATACCACCCTCGATCACGCTCACCCCCACGCCGCACTGCGCCAGCCGCGCCTGCGCCATCGTCGCGCGCGTCCCCCCTTTGCACAACGCCGCGATCGGACGCTCCTGCCGCTGCAGCAGCGACACGCCCGACTCCACGCTCTCCAGCGGTAGATGCAGCGATCCCGCCACGCACGCCGCCGCGCGCTCGCTCGCCGACCGCACATCCACAATCACCCAATCACCCTGCTGCGCCTGCACCGGAGACACCATCCGCACCGTCATCACCTGCCCTCTGTCACTCAAGAGGACAGCGCGCGCCAAAAGGATTCACCCAATCGCCGCAATAAAACATAGGCTTCCCCTACCGCCCTGCCCCTTCGAACGTAATCTTCCGAATCACCACCGCCTTCAGCGGCCGATTCCGCTCATCCCGTGCCACCCCCGCGATCGCCTCCGCCACCCCCACGCTCGCGTCATCACACTGCCCGAAGATCGTGTAGTGCCCATCCAGCCGATGATTCGGCGCCAGCGTAACAAAGAACTCGCTCTCGTTCGTCCCCGGCCCCGCATTCGCATACGCCAGCCTCCCCGGCCGATCGAACGTCAGCCCCGGCACCACCTCGTTCGCAAAGTGAAACCCAATATCGCCGCCGCCCGCAGCATCGCCCGGCATATCCGCATTCTGAATCATGAAGTCCGGAATCACCCTCCGAAAACTCAGCCCGTCATAAAACTTCTTCCCGCGCTCCACCGCATGCGTCGCCGGATTCTTCCACTCCTTGGTCCCCTCCGCCAGCCCCACAAAGTTCGCCACCCCCACCGGCGCCTGCTCGCTGAACAGCCTGCATCGCATCGTCCCCAACGTCGTCTCGATCACCGCCGTCGGCCCCGTCGGCTCCGGCACAGGAATCGCACTCACCGGCATCGGCGCCGGCTGCGGCACCACCTCCGCCAGCGGCACCGCCGCCGCCACCGCCGGCAGCGCCTCCCCCTCCTTCACCACCGCAATATGGTTGATCGCCACCGGCTGTGCCGGATGGTTATCCACGCTCAGCAGCGCATGCGAGATCGCCGTCACCACCGCCACCGACGCCTCATCGCACTGCCCAAACACCGTCCCCCGCCCCTCATACTCCCGATCCGCATGCTCCAGCACATAGAACACCGAGCTGCTCGTCATCTCCGGCCCCTTCGCCGCTTCCACGACCGCACCCGGCTCCGCCACGTACTTCGCCATCACCAACCGTCCCGCCCGCTCAAACCCCAGCCCACTCTTCTCCATCGGAAACGGAGCCCCCGCCGTCCCCCGCAACATCCCCCTCCGGTCGCCGCCCATGATCCCATCGGAGATCCCCGCCAACCCCGTCCCGTCATAAAATCCCCTCCCCTGCACCACCTTTCCCGTCGCCTGATCCGTCCAGTCCTTCGTCCCCTCCGCCAACCCCACAAAGTTCGCCACCGTCACCGGAGCCTGCTTCGCATACAGCCTGCACGCAATCCTCCCCATCGACGTATCGATCACCACCACCGGCCCCGTCGGCTCCACCTCTCTCGCCTCCGCCCGCGCCCCGCGCCACACGCCCCCACGCGTCTGCGCAACCGCACTCGTCGCCATCCCCACCATCACCGCCAGCGCCATCGCAACCTTCGCTTTCAACATAAACATCCTCCCCGCCCCCCCTCAGCAACGCTGGCGCGATTGTAGCAATCCCCAACCTCTTCTCACCGCCAGATTCCCCTGGGCCGTATCGACAGATCGACCGGCAGTAAGTGGCTGATGAACCTATGAGCTGTCATCCTGAGCGGAATCTCTCGCTGTTTCCTAGCGAGAGATGGAGTCGAAGGACCCCGAAGAGCTCAGCCCCGCCAACACCGGTTGGCCCTTCTTCCCCCACGCTCACGCTGCAGTTCGAGCTTGAGGACTTTGCAATAGGTCGTTTCCACTAGCCCCCATCGCCCCATCCATGTACCCTCCATCTACCGGCCTCGTCCAACCCCCAGGGAATATTCCCGCACCCTCCCAGGAGATTCCTTTGAACCTTCGCGGCTTCACCGCCCCCATCTGGCTCATGGGCCTGTCCAATCTCTCCTTCGGCCTCTACGCCGGCTTCATCACGCTCTCCCTTCCGCAACTGCTCGCCGCGCAGCACGTTCCAGAGGCACGCATCGCCGCCATCACCGCCACCGTCTTCTCCGGCGGCATCTGGGTCTTCCTGCTCGGCCCCATGCTCGACGTCCGCTTCAGCCGCCGCGCCTACGCCACCGTCTTCGCCGCCATCGCCGGCCTCTGCCTCACCCTCTCGCTGCTCTATCGCAATCACCTCGACATCCTCGAGCTCCTCATGCTCCTCGGCTTCGCCTCCGCGCAGCTCTGCACCAACGCCCTCGGCGGCTGGCTCGCCACCATCGTCCATCACCACGACGAAAGCAAGCTCAGCTCCTGGACCTGGGCCGCCACCTTCGCCGGCAACGGCCTCATGGCCATCCTCGCCGGCGAGCTCGTCCACGCTCTCCCCCTCCAGCTCGCCGCTCCGCTCCTCGGCCTCATCGTCTTCGTCCCCACCTCCATCTTCCTCGTCATGCCCTCGCCCGGCCCCGACCGCCGCCTCGCCCGCGAGAGCTTCGGCAGATTCTTCGCCGAAGTCTTCGCCGTCATCCGCCGCCGCCAGGTCCTCATCGCCCTCGCCCTCTTCGCCTCCCCCTGCGCCTCCTTCGCCCTCACCAACCTCCTCGGCAGCTTCGGCACAGACTTCCACGCCTCCGCCCGCATGGTCTCGCTCGTCGGAGGAGCCGGCCTCTCCCTCGCCGGCATCTTCGGCAGCCTCCTCTTCGTTCCCTTCGCCAAACTCCTTCCCCTCCGCCCTCTCTATCTCGCCATCGGAGCCGCCGGCGCGCTCTTCACCACCAGCCTCCTCCTTCTGCACCACACCCCCTCCACCTTCGCCATCGCTCTGGTCGGCGAGAACGTCTTCCAGGCCCTCGCCTACACCGGCATCACCGCCATCTCGTTTGAAACCATCGGCCGCAACAACCCCCTCGCCGCCACCCAGTACAGCCTCTTCAACGCCTCTTCGCTCATCCCCATCATCTACATGCAGGTCATCGACGGCCGCGCCTACACCCGCCACGGCGTCACCGGCAGCTTCCTCGCCGACGCCCTCATCGGCGTCCTCGCCTGCCTCCTCCTCGGCCTCCTTCTCCGCCTCACCCGCCGCCCCCAGCCCACCCTCGCCGAAGTCGCCTCCTGACCCGCACCCCGTCCCCCCGCAACCCCCCTACGGTAGACTCAGAGCAGCCCCACCGCACATTGGCAGCATCTACTCCAGTAGCACACCCGCGTGTCTTCTTCCGAGTCTTCGTGTGTCCCACCGATTCTCTGTTCGCGAAAGGCACCCTTGCTCATCCAATCCGAGTACGACCTCCACTTCCACCTCCTCCAGCCCACCCCCTTCGTGGCGCTCCTCCACCTCCATCCCTCCGTCGAATCCCAGCTCTGGACCGTCCCCGGCATCGAGGCCGACGACCGCCTCCACGTCGAACAGCTCGGCCCCAACAAAGAGCCCCTGCAAGAGCTCCCCGTCGACGACTACCTCGACTCCTTCGGCAACTGCTGCTCCCGCTTCCTCGCCCCCGCCGGCGACCTCCGCCTCTGCGGCCGCAACATCGTCACCTCCGGCGACTACCCCGAGCTCCAGGGCTTCAACCTCCCCCACACCCCCGTCGAGCTCCTTCCCTCCGATACCCTCCAGTTCCTCCTCGCCAGCCGCTACTGCGAAGTCGACCGCTTCGGCGGCATCGCCCACGACCTCTTCGGCCACCTCGGCTCCGGCTGGGCCCTCGCCGCCACCATCCGCGACTGGGTCCACGAAAAAGTCGTCTTCGACTACAAGCAGGCCCGCGCCACCAAGACCGCCATGGACGTCTACACCGAACGCATCGGCGTCTGCCGCGACTACCAGCACCTCGCCATCACCCTCTCCCGCTGCATGAAGCTCCCCGCCCGCTACGTCACGGGTTACATCGGAGACATCCGCGTCCCCTTCTCCGGCCCCGGCGACTTCAGCGCCTGGTACCAGATCTGGCTCGACGGCCGCTGGTGGGACATGGACGCCCGCCATAACTACCCCCGCATGGGCCGCATCCTCATGGCCACCGGCCGCGACGCCGCCGACGTCGCCATCACCACCAGCTTCGGCCGCGCCGACCTCACCCACTTCTACGTCGACTCCTTCGAGATCGACACCCTCGGCAACCGCATCCCCCTCCCCCCAAACCCATCCCCCCTCCCCCGCCCCCCACCGCCTAGTCCCCCACCCCGTAGCTCCCCCCACACCGCCTTCCTTCGCGACCTTCCCGCCTCTCTTCGCGCCCTCTGCGTCAAAGCCCTTGCCCTTCCTGCCGTTGCCGTTGCTGTTGCTGTTGCTGTTGCCTTGCCGTTGCCCGCTTGCTTGAGCTAAAAGCTAGAAGCTAGAAGCTAGAAACCCTACCTCCCCGCCACCACCACCGGCGCCCTCTCCCCCGCCCGCAACACCGTCCACGGCCCCGCCTTCATGTCATGCAGAATCCCCTTCTCCCACCCATACTCCGGATGCGCCTGGAAAAACGGCCCCGCCAGAAAATCCTCTCCGCACGGATGCCCCGCCCTCCCGATAAAACTCAGCTTCTCCGCCATCGCCGCATCCATCACCTTCCCCGTCACCGCGCCTCCGGGGTTATACGGCCCATCCCCCCACACCGGCTCCCCGCGCGCCGACGTCTCCTCATGCCCGCACAAGCTCCTCATCCCCGCATCCACCCGCTTCTCATACGAGTCATAGTGGTCGCTCAGATACGCCTCCGCCAGCGTCGTATCCAGCTTCCCGTAGTGCTCCTTCATAAACTCCAACGCCCGCAGATGCCGCGCATTCATTGAGCTCTCCGGATCGTCCGGATTAAACCCCGGCGTGTCGTCGCGAATCACCTCCGCATTCTGCGCAAAGTTCGAGCTTACAAAGAACCCATCCTTCTTCACCGTCAGCGGAGTATGCCGCAGCCCCAACTCCAAATACGCAATCTCGTTCGTCTTCCGATCCCCGATCAGCCACGAGTTCGCATACCCTCCGTTATTCCCCTTGCGCATAATCGCCGCATACTCCGCAATCGAGCTCGCATACTGCATCGCCTTGCGCGACCTCTGAAACTCCGGAATCCCGTTGACATCGAACCCCTTCGCCATCGGCAGCGTCGTCTCGGTAATCATCAGTCCCGCCGCGTTCACCCCGAAATCATCCTGGCTCGTAATCAGCCCCGGCGACCCGTCCATCACAAAATGAAATCCCTTCGCCGGCACCACATCGAACACCACCGCCCACCGCTCACCCTCCGCGTACGTCGACCAGTTGCTGTGCGCGATCACGATCTTCCCATCCTTGGTCGCCGACCCCGTCGCAATGAACGCGCTGCACCTCCCCGGCGCCACCGCCGCCTTTGGATTCGCCTTCTTCTCCCGCGCATTCACCCATGGCAGGTAGTACCCCGTCAGCTCCTCATCGCCGTTGATCGCCACCACATCCCACAGATCCACCTTCGACCCCTGCGCCTTCAACCCCTCGGCAATCCCCCTCAGCTCTGCCTGGTACTCCGGATCCAGCTTCGGCCACAGCACCGTCTTCCCCGCCTGCCGAAAGAACTCCCACGGCCGCTGATCCAGGTGCACCGCCTCCACCGAGTACATCGTCACGTTGTCCTCGATCTCCCGCGCCAGCAGATACCCATGCTGAAACCCGATCTCCTCCGGCGTCCCCGACAGATGCACATACGTCCACCCACCCTCATGAAACGTATAAGCATCCCCCAGCCGAGCATCCGGCGCAGCCGTCACCGCACCCAACGCCGCCACCGTCGCCGTCAAAAGAAATACCAGGCCAGCCCAACGCACACCCACACGCATCACGATTGCTCCTGAGTTCCAAAGTATGAAATTCGAAAATTCGAAAGCACGCAAGTTTGAAAGCTGCTCGTCGACCAACCACGGGAATGTGTGTACGAGTGTAAGCCAAACCAACCCCGCCGTCTCTCACCCGCCCTCCGCAATCCTTATGCCATCCACCCGCCCGCCAACATGGCCAAATTGTCATCCATCGCTTCACGAGATTCTGAAATCTGACGCCTCGGACAAGGCATCATTACGATAGACACGTATCTATGCTCACCCGCCGCCGCTTCACGCAACTCTCAGCCTTAACCGCCGGCGCCCTGCTCGGCGTGGACAAGCTGAGCGCCGCCACCCCCCACCCCACCCCCGCTTCCGACATCACCCTCGAGATGGCTCCCTTCACCCTCGAAGCCTCTCCCAAACACCACTTCCGCACCGTCGCCTACAACGGCCAGGTGCCCGGCCCCACCCTCCGCATGCGCCAGGGCCGCCCCGTATCCGTCACCGTCCGCAATCGCACCCCCGACCCCGAAATCCTCCACTGGCACGGCCTCTTCCTTCCCTCCGCCATCGACGGAGCCATGGAAGAAGGCACGCCCCTCATCGCTCCCGGCGCCGACGTCCACTACACCCTCACTCCCGACCCCGCCGGCTTCCGCTGGTATCACACCCACGTCCGCGCCGGAAAAGACCTCACCAAGGGCCTCTACAGCGGCCTCTTCGGACCTCTCTACATCGACTCCGCCAACGATCCCGGCAGCTACGACGCCGAAGCCTTCCTCACCCTCCACGACTGGGGCGGCCACTTCGACCCCAGCAGCGACGGCAACATGGCCCCCGCCTACGACGCCTCCACCATCAACGGCAAGATGCTCGGCTTCGGCGAACCCATCCGCGTCCGGCAGGGCCAGCGCCTCCTCCTCCACGTCCTCAACTCCAGCGCCACCGACGTCCACTGGATCTCCTTCGCCGGCCACTCCCTCCGCGTCATCGCTCTCGACGGCAACCCCGTCCCCTCGCCCCAAACCGTTCCCATGCTCCGCCTCGCTCCCGCCGAACGCGTCTGCGCCCTCGTCGAGCTCAATAACCCCGGCGTCTGGATCCTCGGCGAAGTCCGCAAGCACATCCAGGCCGCCGGCATGGGCATCGTCATCGAGTACGCCAACGCCACCGGCCGTCCCCAATGGATCCAGCCCGAAGACCTCCTCTGGAACTACCACCAGTTCGCCGCACCCAGCCAGCGTCCCCGTCAGCGGCGACGACGTCCACCGCATCCCGCTCGTCTTCTCCTCCAAATTCCACGGCCACGGCAACGAAGAGCAGTGGCTCATCAACGGCAAGTCCTACCCCGACACCGAAGAGCCCATCCTCACCGCCGGCCAGCGCTATCGCCTCGTCATGAAGAACACCAGCACCGACCCTCACCCCATCCATCTCCACCGCCACACCTTTGAAGTTCGCCAGATCGATAACAGCCCCGAGCTCCACGGCCTTCTCAAAGACGTCGTCCTCGCCCCTCCCGGCCTCACCACCGAGGTCGAGTTCACCGCCAACGATCCCGGCCTCACTCTCTTCCACTGCCACCAGCAAGATCACATGGACCGCGGCTTTATGATGGTGTTTCGCTATGCCTGATTCTCGTTTGCTTCTCGCCAGACTTTCTCTCGCTCTCTTCGCCGGCCTCGCTCTTCTCTCCGCCCCCTCCGCACACGCCCAGGGCAACTACGAGATCCAGGTCTACGGCGCCGAAACCGTCGCGCCCAAGACCCTCATGATGGAGCTCCACTCCAACTTCACCCCCGACGGCCAGAAAAATTACATCGACGGCGTCATCCCCACCAACCACCAGGAGCACGAAACCCTCGAGCTCACCGAAGGCATCAACGACTGGTCCGAGGTCGGCTTCTACGTCTTCACCAGTTGGCAGGACGGCCACGGCGTCCAG
Organism: uncultured Acidobacteriaceae bacterium; assembly: GCA_963762375.1. Classification (GTDB taxonomy): domain Bacteria; phylum Acidobacteriota; class Terriglobia; order Terriglobales; family Acidobacteriaceae; genus Granulicella. The sequence goes on along the minus strand of CAVXKP010000008.1, from coordinate 25,355 downwards.
TGGGTCGGCGACCACATCCGTCCCCGCGTCCGCGTCCCGCCCAGCTGGCACTGGCCCGTCGGCGCCAGCCTCTCCACCGAAATCGGCTATCAGCGCGCCGACTATGACCCCGACACCTGGACCTGGGAGATCCGCCCCATCATCGACAAGACCATGGGCCGCTGGTACCTCGCCTTCAACCCCGCCCTCGAGCGCACCTTCCACGGCCCCGACGTCCACGAGGGCATCGGCTTCTCCCCCGCCTTCAAAGTCAGCTACGACTTCACCCGCGTCATCAGCGGCGGCTTCGAGTACTACGCCGACTACTGCAGCCTCGACAACCCCTGCCCCGTCCACGACCAGCAGCAGCAACTCTTCGCCGTCACCGACCTCAACGTCTCGCCCAACTGGGAGATCAACTTCGGCGTCGGCGTCGGCCCCACCGCCTCCACCGACCACCTCATCGTCAAAGGCATCCTCGGCCGCCGCTTCAACTGGGGCCACCACCCCGACGTCCAGTAGCCTTTCTCCAGTCTCCGCTTCTGCCTTTGCCCTTGCCGTTCTTTCTGTCATTCCCTCCGGGAATCTGCTTCTTCCTTTCCTGCCCTTGCCCTTGCCGTTCTTTCTGTCATTCCCTCTGGGAATCTGCTGCTTCCCTTGCTCTTGCTTTTGCACTTGCTCTTGCTCTTGCTTTTGCTTTTGCTTTTGCTTTTGCTTTTGCTTTTGCTTTTGCTTTTGCTTTTGCTTTTGCTTTTGCTTTTGCATTTCTGGTTGTCATTCCCTCCGGGAATCTGCTTCTTCCTTTGCCTCGGCTCGTCTTCCGCCGTCATCCTGAGCGCAGCGAAGGCCCCCGCCGTTGCCGTTGCTCTAGCCCTTGCCGTTCTTTCTGTCATTCCCTCCGGGAATCTGCTTCTTCCTTTGCCTCTGCTTGTTTTCCGCCGTCATCCTGAGCGCAGCCGAAGGACCCCGAAGCTCTGTCTCCACCCCAACCCCCCATCCCCTTCCGCCCCAGAACCCCGCCCTCGCCGTCCGCGCAGGACAAATAAATTCCCCAAAAACAGCCCAGAATCCGCATGTCAAGCCCCCACCCACCCCAAAATCCTCCAAACACCCCGTCAACACTGGCGATTTCTCTTCGCCAACGTTGGCATACTTACCCCCACCCAACCGCTACACTTTAACTAGCCCACCCGAACGCAAAGATCCACAGCGCCAACGGCCCAACCCCGCGTCATGCGGTACCTCTCCACCGAACCCGCGTCAATACCCCAGCTGGCAACGAAAACCGGGATACTTTGCCACCTAACCCATTTCAATCGAATACTTTACCACCACCAAAGGGGGTACTGGACAACCTAACCCGTTTCGATAGAGCAGGTTACGGCAAAAAACGACAGGGGGGGGAGGGGGGTACCCCACTCCCCCTCCCATTTACCGCGCGACCGCCCCAATCGCATCCAGCTCCGCCATCACCTCGGCACCGAGCTCCAGATCTGCCGCCGCCAGGTTCTCCCGCAGGTGCCCCCGCGACGACGTCCCCGGAATCAGCAGCACATTCGGCGACCGATGCAGCAGCCACGCCTGCGCCACCTGCATCGGCGTCGCTCCCAGCCTCTCCGCAATCGCATTCAGCTCGGACGACTGCAGCGGAGAGAATCCGCCCAGCGGAAAGTACGGCACATACGCGATGCCCTGCTTTGCCAGATCGTCGAGGAACGCATCGTCGCCGCGCTGCGCCACGTTGTAGAAGTTCTGGATGCACACAATCTCCGTAATCGCCTGCGCCGTCTTGAGCTGCGCAGCCGACACCGTGCTCAGCCCAATATGCTTCACCAGCCCCTGCTCCTTCAGCTCCACCAGCGCCGTGAGCGGCTCCTCAAACGGCTCGTCCTCCGGCCCGATCATCCCGCCGAGCCGCAGATTCACCACGTCCAGCGCCTCCAGCCCAAGGTTCCGCAGATTGTCCTGCACCGCATCCACAATCTCCTTGCGCGACCGTGCATGCGGCCACGATCCATCGCTCTCCCGCCGCGCCCCAACCTTGGTCACGATCACCAGGTCATCAGGGTAAGGATGCAGCGCCTGCTTAATCAGCTGATTCGTCACATGCGGCCCGTAAAAGTCGCTCGTATCGATATGATCGACACCGGACGCAACTGCCTCGCGCAGCACCGCAATCGCCTCCGGTACATCCTTCGGTGGTCCCCACACCCGCTTCTCGCCATCCGACCCGGCCAGTTGCATCGCGCCATACCCCATGCGCTTCACCGTCATCGTCGTACCCGGAAACGTAAACGTGCCGCCCAGCTTCTCTGCCTTTGCCATGAATCCTCCATCAGCTCTCTCGATCAACCCTATCCGAGCTGCTTGTGGTTAGATGAAGCTATCTTCAGTTTCGGAGTTCGCATTTGCCCACCGCGTCCGCACCCACGCTAAAGCCCCGCAAAACGCCCACGCAGGCCCGCTCCAACGCCAGTGTCGACGCCATTCTTCAAGCCACCATTCAGGTTCTCACCGCGGTCGGCAAAGAACGCCTCACCACCACCCGCGTCGCCGCCCGCGCCGGAGTCTCCGTCGGCACCCTCTACCAATACTTCCCCAACAAGAGCGCCCTCCTGCAGGCAGCCCTTCGCCGCCACATGGACCAGGTCCGCGCCGCGATCGAAACCGTCTGCGCGCAGCATCGTTCCGAAAGCCTCCTCGACATGGGCACCGCCCTCATCTTCGCGTACCTCGACGCCAAGATGCAGAACGTCAAAGCCAGCGCCAGCCTCTACGCCGTCAGTTCCGACGTCGACGGCGCCGCCATCGCCAAAGCCGCCAGCCAGCGCGCCCGCCGCTCCATCGTCGACCTCTTCGCCACCGCCCGCGAACCCCTCACCAAGGATCCCGAAGTCATCGCCACCGTCGTCCTTTCGGCCTTCAACGGCTTCTCCCGCAGCCTGCTCGAATCAAAATCCCCCGAGCTCCAACTCGCGGCCATGCGCGAGGAACTCATCGTCCTGCTTCACGCCTACCTCCGCACGTGCATCGGCAGCCAACCGCAGCTCACATGAACTTGATGCCGCTCTCCCCGATCACCGTAAACACCTTGAACAGATCCGTAATCCCCAGCAGATGACGAATCTGCTGGCTCAGGTGCATCAGCTCCACGTCGCTCCCCGCCGACCTGCCCGCCACATACAGCCGCACCAGCGTCCCCAGCCCCCGGCTGTCGGTGTGCTGCAGATCCGCCAGGTCCAGAACGATGCGCTTGTTCGCCGGCATCAGCGCTCGAACCGTCACGTAGAAACCATCCTCCGTGCCCGCGACCAATCTGCCATGGCACACCACGACCGCGACGTCGTCGGCGCAGAGCTTCGTCTCCGTCGTTAGAACAGGCACAACCGCTGCAGTCTCTGCCATTCGGGATCTCCTGTGCGAAACCTGAGGCCCTAAGTCGGAACTCGAGAATTATCGCACGACAAATCATGCCGTAGCGGCGGATCATGGCGTCGTGGTTGGACTACGCGTGGCTCTCTCCCGAGCAGCAGGATCCTGTCGAGCCCTTCGCCTGCGCCTCTGCCTCGCGCCTTCGCTGCGCCGCTCCCCCGGCGTCCGTGATGATGTCGATCCACCTCGAGTCCGTCGCCGTCTCGGAGGCATAGTCGTCATGCCAGCGCCACCATTCGTACGGCTTGGTCTGGGGATAACCCTCCGGCGAATCCTCCCACAGCTCCTGGCGTCCCAACGGCGTCATATCCAGGTAACTCCAGGTGCTCCCCATCGCTTCGTCGCCGCGGTTGTTCACGAAGTACGTGCGATACACACGATCGCCGTCGCGGATGAATACGTTGTGGCCGTGCCACTCGTCCACGCCAAAGTCGGAGTCGAAGCTGTCCGTGATGGTGTACCAGGGCATCTTCCATCCCATCCGCGCCTTCAGGCGCTCGATGTCCGCCTGCGGCGCTCGCGAGGCAAACACGAGCGTTGTGTCGCGTGCATTCAGATGCGCAAGGTGGGCAATCTGGTCAGCTCCCAGGGAGCAGCCGCGACACGCATGGTCCGGCCAACCGAAGACACCCGGCTCGAAGAAGGCGCGGTAGACGATCAGCTGGCGGCGGCCCTCGAACAGATCAAGCAGGCTCGCTCTGCCTTTGGGTCCGGCAAACTCATACGGCTTCTCCACGGCGAGCCACGGCATCCTCCGCCGCTCGGCGGCCAATGCGTCGCGCTCGCGCGTGAGCCGCTTCTCCTTTACCAACAGCTCCTCGCGAGCAGCCAGCCACTCAGCGTGCGAAACGATCTTCGGTCTCTCAACCATGCTCGTTGCCATCGTGATCTCTCCTTTTCCTTTGGATTCGGACGATCTCTTCTCATTCTGCTTCGTTCATTTTTCGACGGGCTTCGATGGGGGCGCAGTGAAGGGATGATCGACGACCTTCTTCACGCCAAATCTCCTAATGAGGCCGGTCGCCACTCCGCACGTCGTGGCAACGCTGGCAGCAACCAGCATCACGGTTGGAATGCACATTGGACACATGGCGATGCCTCCCTTTCAACTGCCGGCAATCCTCCCAAAAGCTGTGATCAGCCAGCCTCTGCATACCTGCGCACGCGGTCATGCATCGAGCTCCAGCCCTTCGGCATCTCCAACTTGTGCTGGTCCGTCAGCAGCCCAAGGGCCGTGTGCCGGAAGCTGATCAGCGTCCCACCCTCCGCCTCACTCAGTCGATATTGCACGTTGTTGACCAGCGGAAACGAGGCAAACATCGGGCCCGCAAACTCCAGCAGCGTAGGCCGCTTGATGGCCTGGACGTTGGCCCAGAAGTGGCCATTGTTGTCGCCCAGATCGCGGAACCATCTGCCGCCCGGCCACGGCTCGATCTTCAAGTGAAGAGACTTGCCATCAGGCGTCTCGTTGCCCGGACCCAGCTGCTCCAGCAGCGCTGCAAACGTAACCTCCAGCGGCGCCTGCACCTGGATCTTCTGTTCAATCGTAAACGTTAGGCTTTCGATGGTCGGTTCAGTAGAAATCATCGTCTCTCCTTGGAACTTCGAACGTTGGAACTTCGAACGTTAGCACGTCGAACGTTGGAACTCCGGAGATTACAGCGTCGGAGTATTCCTGTCTGCCGGGCCCTTGCGCACCATCGCTTCCGCGCGCTCCTTCACTCGATTCAACTGGTGCTGCCAGTAACGCTCGAACCCACCCGCCCACTCGTGCAGCGGACGGATCGCCTCCGCGTTCGTTCGGTACAGCTTCTGCCGCCCCTGGCAACGCATCCGCACCAGCCCCACATCGCGCAGCACCCGAAGATGCTTGGAGACCGACGGCTGCTCCAGGCCCAGCGCAATCACAATCTCTCCAACCGGCCGCTCAGCTCCCGCTAGATAGATCAAAATCTCTCGCCGGCGAGGTTCAGCCACCGCATTGAAAACATCCGACGTCGTGCTTGCTCTTGCCATGAATCGAAACATTACATTCCAGTATAGGAATATGTCAAGAACCTTTTCACCGTTCACCTGACGTCGCGCGTTAGACGGCCCATACCTTAATCGAGTCGCCTCGCCACTCTCTGATCGGCAACGAGTCTGCGCCGGGAACAGCCATCGCAGCTCCCCCTCTAAATTCACGCCCTATTCATCACGCCATAAAATCTGAGCCCGCATCCCACAAGAGCATGAGGGAACGTTCCATGGGCCACGTCATCAACACCACACCGTCCGACTTCTCCGAGATGGATAACGCCGGAATCTCCAAAGACCATTGGAAGATCATGTTGATCTCCGGCATGGGCTTCTTTACGGACGCGTACGATCTCTTCGTGATCGGCGTCGTCATGTCCCTCCTCAAGCCTCTCTGGAACGTCGGCAAAGTAGAGGAAGGATTAGTCACCTCCACCGCTTTGCTCGCCTCCGCCATCGGCGCCCTGCTGTTCGGCCGTGTTGCGGACATGGTTGGCCGCAAGCGCATCTACGGCGTCGAAGTTCTCGTCCTCGCCTTCGGAGCCATCGCCTGCGCCTTCTCCCCCGGCATCTGGTGGCTCATCGGCTTCCGCTTCATCCTCGGCATCGGCATTGGCGGCGACTACCCTGTCTCCGCCACCATCATGAGCGAGTACGCCGGCAAGGCCCACCGCGGCATGCTCGTAACCCTGGTCTTCGCCATGCAGGCGGCCGGCCTCATCGTCGGCCCACTGCTCGCCGCCGCCCTGCTCTCCACTCACCTCGCGCACGACATCATCTGGCGCATCCTCGTCTCCTTCGGCGCCATCCCCGCCCTCGCCGTCTACTGGTCCCGCCGCCATCTCAAGGAGTCGCCGCGCTTCCTCAAAGCCACCGCCCAGGAAGAGGACGAATCCGGCCAACTCAAACGCGCCGGCCACTTCAACGCAGCCGAGCACTCCGTCTCCTTCTGGGACGGCTTCCACCGCATGGTCGACGACAAGCGCATCCTCTCCCGCCTCATCGGCGCCAGCGCCGCCTGGTTCCTCATGGACTTCGCCTACTACGGCAACACGGTCTCGAGCCCGCTGGTCATCTCCGCGCTACACGCCAATCACACCATCCTGCAGAAGACCCTCACCGAGCTCATGATCTTCGCCGCCTTCGCCGTCCCCGGCTACGCCCTCGCCGCCCTCACCATGGACCGCCTCGGCCGCAAGACCATCCAGGTCCTCGGCTTCGCGATGATGGGCATCACCTTCGGCCTGCTCGCGCTCATCCCCAACGTTGAGCAGCTCGTTTGGCCGTTCCTCATGATCTACGGCTTCAGTTACTTCTTCACCGAGTTCGGCCCCAACGCCACGACCTTCGTCTACCCCTCCGAGATCTTCCCCGTCAAAGTCCGCACCACCGGTCACGGCATCGCCGCGGCCATGGGCAAGATCGGAGGCTTCTTCGGCGTCTTCACCTTCCCCTTCTTCATGAACTGGCACGGCCTTCCCGCCGCCGAAGGAGCAGCCGCCATCGTCAGCCTCTTCGGCCTCATCGCCACCGTCTTCCTGCTCCCCGAAACCAAGGGCAAGAGCCTCGAAGAGCTCTCTGAAGAACCAGCGCCCCCCGCCGAGAAGGCCGCCGCCTGAGGGAAAAAGACTTCCAGGCCGTCGAGGCTATTGCGGCAGGTGCTGCAGGTTGGATGCCGCCTGGGCATGGTCCGGCGCCAGGCGCAGGGCCTGCAGAAAATCCCGGCGCGCTTCGGCAGTGTTCCCCTGCCGCGCCTGCAGCACGCCAAGATTGTTCCATCCGTCCGGATCGCCGGCAGCCAGGCGTAAGGCCTCTTTTTGTTGTTCGATTGCCATCGGCACGTGCCCATTGCTGCTCAACACCTGAGACAACAGGGAGTGCAGATTGGCATCCCTGGGTGACGACTTGATCGCCGCCAGCAGCTCCTCGGTCGCGTTATCGAGCAGGCCCGACTGGGCATACGCTGCGGCAAGTTGCACGAGAGTATCGGTGTCACCGGGATGCAGTCCGGAGGCTGCCTTGAGAAACTCAATCGCCCGCTGGAAGTTGCCGGACTGCGAGGCGAGAACGCCCAGGTGATCAAGCGCGGTGAAGTTATCGGGTGCAAGCGCGAGCGCACGATGAAACTCAACCGCCGCCGCATCCGCCTGGTTCTGCGCTGCCAGCGCCATGCCCAGGGCGCTGTGAATCTCTGCGTCCTCCGGACAGCGATCCTGCATCGCACGAAGTTGCTGCTCGCCCAAAGACGCCTGATCATGCTTAAGATCCAGCTCGGCAAGATCGAACCGCGCATCGCAGGTATCCGAGCTGGACGCGATGGCCTGTTGGTAGGTTTGCGCTGCCTGCTGCCAGTCGCCAGCCGTTTCATAGGTTGCGCCAAGGCCCGTGAGCGTTCGCGCGTCCTTCGGCTGTTGCACCAGCATCTGCTTATAGATGGCGATCGCCGTCGAATACTTGCCCAGCGCTGACTCGGTCGATGCAAGATTGTAGAGCGTGAGTGAATCCTTCGGCTCCTTTTCGACTCGCTGCCGCATCCACGCTTCTTCCAAGAGCAGCCGAGGGTCAGGCGACCCGGCAGGAATGTTTACCGGGAGAACCTGCAGCCAGAGGTGAGCCATCTCGTCTTCGGAGCGGTTGCCGGCGCGCACACGCATGGGCGGACTGGTGGGGTTGTGTTCGTTGGCCGCAGAGTTGTCGTAGACGTAATGCATGTAGAGAATGCTGCCCTTCGGCAAATACAGCGGCGTGCGATAGCGGTAGACCGACTGACGATCGATGTCCCAGCTTGGAATGGAGATGAGCCACTTCTTCTGTTGATCTGGAAGCGTTGCCCATGCCTCCAGCGTGCGCCCAAGGTAGTGGGCGTGCGGATACACCCCCAGCACATCGACATCCACCGGCAGTTTCAGCGAGTCTTCGACGACAAACCTCGCATCGTTCGGAGGGATATCGAGAGCGCTGTCGTGTTCGAGCTGTAGCAGCATGGGCTGCTGCGTCGGAGGCGTATCGGTGAAGTAGAGACCCACTTGTGCAGACACGCTCTCTGCCTTGCCCGAAGGCTTCAGGTGCATATTGAGGATGAGGTCGTTGCCGGGGTCGAGCCGCCAGGGCATCGAAGGAGGCTCGGCCAGAAACGGCGTGTCAGGCTTCCAGAAGAGAAAGCTGCTGTCCGGATCGAAGGTATTGCCAGCGTCCACGGCAAGCTCCATCCCGGCAATGCCACCGCGCCAGGTGTCAGGGTGCATTCGCCGGTACGAGGCGGTGCGATCGATGAGCACGTTGGCGTGGTGAACAATCTGGGGCACGCTGGGGCGAATCTCCATCGCGCGGATATAGTGGCGTTGCTTCAGAGGGTAAGGCAGGATGAAGTTGCGGAAGACATCCGTGCCACCGGCTGGGAGGAGATACGGGACGTCGATGTTCAAGATCAGATCGGGCTGCCCATGCTGCCAGATTGCGCTGAAGTGCGGAGGAACCGGGGCTTCCGCCGCATTCCCTTCCAGCATCCCCGACTTGCCCCACTTGGCAATCAGAGCAATCTCTCGATCGGTAAGACCTCGTTCGTCCTGGAACGGAACATAGCCCGCGGCCTTGTGGTCATGCATCGGCAACCACGGAGGCATATAGCGAGACTGCGTAACGTCCATCATCTGCGGAGCCCAGCGGCGCGCGTCCTGGTACGTGAGGAGACTGAAGGGACCGCCGCCGCCGGTATGGTGGCAGGTCACGCAGTTCTTATAGACGATTGGAGCAATGTCCTTTGACCAGGTAACCGGGGCTTCCGCGTTTACCGAACTCTTTGCTGATGCTTGCGATTGGCCCTGGTGTTCAGGTGCCTGCGCCCGCGCCCCGATACCGGCCAACAGAACCGCAGCTGCGACCCATCCTGTCATGCGCATAGCAGCCCCTCGGTACGAACGCAGCAGTGTTGCCGGCAACGCGTTCAATTCCGCAACGGCATGATAGCGCAGCCGACAGGAGCTCCGCCGGGCGCCGGCACCGGTTGGTGCGCCAATGCGGCTCGAATCGCCAGCTCCAGGTCATGATGGTTGGCTTGCGGTCGCTCGTGCCCGAAGGACAGGTAGCGATCGTCGATCCGTCCGTGATACACCTCGCGCAAGCTGCCGCCTTGCGGGACAAAGAGCGCGGCCTCCGGCGTCGCCACGACATGCGCGCGCTGTACGAGGGACTGCGACCTGTCCAGAACCGTGTTGGACGTAATCGCGAACTCCGCGTTGTGGTGGCTGACCACCGTCGCCGTGTCCTCGGGATTCGGATAGACCATCCAGAAACGAACACCGTTCCCCGCAAACTCACGTTGCAGACGTTGAATCTCCGGAACATATCGATTGGAGACAGAACAGTCCGTGGCTACGAACAAAAGCACGACGGCCGTTGCGTCCGAAGGTTCGAGAGGATCGACGGGATGACCGCTGAGATCGACGCTCGCGAGCGCACCACTCAGGACCAGCGCCAACCCTCCAACGAAAGTGCGCATGACGAACGCGGCCATGGATGACTCACCTTCTCGCCTGCGGCAAACAGCGTAAACGTCCCTGTCGAGACGCCAGAGCGTGCGCGCATACAGCAAACAGCTTGACCAGAAGGATGATATGCCATGAGGAGCACGTCAACCACGCAGGTCTGGGACAGTCATCTCTCCAAACTTCCACCGCATTCCCCGGAGTGCGCCCGCCGTAGCGCCCAATGCACGATACTGGTATGGCGACCTCAATTCTTACCCTCGCGGAATTCGATAGCATGGCAAACCAAACCTCAACCCCGTCCGTCTTCGCCGGCCGCGCCTGGCAGCAGGTCCTCGCCCGCGATACAGCAGCCGACGGCCAGTTCGTCTACGCCGTCAAATCCACCGGCGTCTTCTGCCGGCCGTCCTGCCCCAGCCGCCGCCCCGAGCGCAAAAACGTCAGCTTCTTCCCCACGCCGGCACTCGCCGAAGCCGCCGGCTTCCGGCCCTGCCTGCGCTGCGAACCCACCCGCGTCACTCCCAAGCCCGATCCCCAGGCCGAGGCCATTCGCAAGGCAGCGAGCTTTCTGTCAGAACATGCAGCCGAGCGCACCACGCTCGACCAGCTCGCCGCCGCCTCCGGCCTCGGCAAGTTCGCTCTCCAGCGCGGCTTCAAGCGCGTCCTCGGCGTCACGCCCGGCGACTTCGCCCGTGAGCAGCGCAAGGACCGCTTCCGCAACAAGGTCCGCACCCCCAAGCTCTCCATCACCGACGCCGTGTACGAGGCGGGCTTCGGTTCGTCCAGCCGTCTGTACGAGGGAATCGACCAGACCCTTGGCATGAGTCCCACGGCCATGAAGTCCGGCGGCGCCGGGGAGACCATTCACTACACCACCACGGGCTCCCCGCTTGGGCGAATGCTGGTCGCCACCACCTCCCGCGGCCTCTGCGCGGTCCTGTTTGGCGACGCCGAGGCCGAGCTGGCGGTTGAGCTCCGCGAACGCTTTCCCCAGGCCGTCCTGCGCGTGTCCCCCACGGACGGCTCGCTCGCCGAAGCCGTCCCGTTCGTGCTCTCGCGGCTGTCCGAGCACCCCACCGCACAGACCTTCCCCTTCCACGTCCGCGCCACCGCCTTTCAGCAGCGCGTCTGGCAAGCACTCCTCGAGATTCCCCGCGGCGAAACGCGCACCTACTCCCAGATCGCCGAGGCGGTCGGGTCACCCAAGGCTGTCCGCGCGGTCGGCACCGCCTGCGGGTCGAACCTGCTGGCCGTCGTGATCCCTTGCCACCGGGTGGTCGGATCATCCGGCCAGCTAACGGGTTACCGCTGGGGCGTCGAGCGCAAACGCCAGCTCCTCGAGATGGAGAGGGTGACAGCCCGAACGGCCGCGCGTCCAAATCAGCGTTGAGCCATACAATTTGCAACGCGAAACGAGGCAGGGGCTGCATCTAAAATAGGTAAAGATGGGTGCTGCCTGCGCCACTGAAGGTCCGTGATCGATGAAACTGCGTCCTGTTCTTCTGGTTCTCCTGATCCTGTGCGGGTTTTACTTCCTCACTACCCGCTGGCTCCCGACGGGCGCCATGGCAGGCTTCATGCACCACGCTGCAAACAACTTAGCGGCCACCTCTGCCGTCTTCGCCCGGTGGCGATTTCTCGCTCACCGAAGCCGACGCCGCTCCCGAATACGACCCCGAAGAGCTGCAGAACATCAGCGTCTATAAGAAGGACCTTCCCTCGGTGGTCAACATCACGAGCACCGAAGTCGTGTGCTGCGACTTCTTCCTGCGCCCGGTTCCCCAGCAGGGCCAGGGCTCCGGCTTCATCATCGATAACCAGGGTCACATCCTCACCAACTATCACGTCATCGACGATGCTCAGACGGTGCAGGTCACCCTCTGGAATAAGAAGCAGTACAAAGCAACGAGGATCGGCGTCGATCCTGTGCATGACATCGCGCTGCTGCAGATTACGGGTGCGAAGGATCTGCAACCGGCAACACTGGCGGACTCCACACATCTCCTGGTCGGCCAGCGGGTATATGCCATCGGCAACCCGTTTGGCTTCTCCGGGACGATGACGCGCGGCATGATCTCGGCGATTCGCTCGGTGTTGCTGCCCTCGGGCAATCGCATTGAGGACGCCATTCAGACCGACGCCTCTGTGAATCCGGGCAACTCCGGCGGGCCGCTGCTCAACTCGCATGGAGACGTCATCGGCATCACCACCATGATCGCGTCGAACCCGAACGGTGGCGCGGACCAGTCGGCGGGCATTGGTTTCGCCATACCGATCTCGACCGCAAAGGCTGTCGTTGAGGACATCATGCGGTACGGACATGCACGGCGTCCGTCGCTCGACATCGTTACGCTTCCCATTGGGCCGGACGAAGCGCAGCAGATCGGGCTGCCGGCCGACTACGGCATTCTGATTGAACGCGTGCTTCCGAATGGCGCCGCAGCGCGCGCTGGCTTGCACGGCGGCAACCAGCTGGCCTACAAGGGCAATGAACAGGTGATGCTGGGCGGCGATCTGATTGTAGGTTGCGATGGTCAGGAGATCACCACGCCGCAAGACCTCTCCAACGCGCTCAACGCGCACCATGCCGGAGATACCGTCATGCTGACGATCTATCGGGGACAGCAGCGGATGACGGTCAGAGTCACGCTCTCGGATGCCAAGCAGGCAGCCAGTGGACAGGAAGCCTGATCCTGCGTTCTAGTGCAGTGTCTCGGGAATCACCGCGTACTGCAGCAGGATCTCGAAGGGGATAATTTCCAAGGTCGCCTCGTGCGTCGCTTCCAGCACCACGGGGCAGGCTGCGCCCGCCCGCTGTACCTGGAACCATCGCGCCGCACACACGCACCAGCGGTCTCCGGGCTTCAATCCCGGAAAGCCATACTGCGGCATCGGCGTGGACAGATCGTTGCCAAGCTCAGCGGAGGCGGCCAGGAACTCTGCCGTCACAATGCAGCAGACCGTGTGCACGCCGAGATCGTCGTCGCCGGTGTTGCAGCAGCCGTCGCGGTAGAAGCCTGTCACCGGGTCCTTGCCGCAGGTCTCCAGCGGCTGGCCAAGAACGTTCTTCTGGGTAGAGATCTTCGGGCCAGTGTCCATGGCTCGATTGTATTCCTGACAGCGGTGGACGGGTATGGCCGTTACCTGGCCGTCATGGCAAGTTGTTGCTGGTATTCCTCGTAGGGACCCTTGTGGTCGGTGATGTGGAAGTCGTTCGGGCCGCCTTCAAAGTGCCAGATACGCGTTCCAGCCTCTTCGATCAGGTCCTGATCGTGGGTGACCAGGAAGACCGTTCCCTCGTACTTCTGGATGGCCTGGTTGAGCGCGTTGATGCTCTCGAGATCCAGGTGGTTGGTCGGCTCGTCGAGCACCAGGATGTTGGGTTTGAGCAGCATGATCTTGCAGAACAGCAGGCGCGCGGCCTCGCCACCCGAGAGCGCGTCGGTCTTCTTCATGCCCTCTTCGCCCTTGAAGAGCATCTGCCCGAGGATTCCGCGAATGTCTTCCTTGACCGCCTTGGGATCGTACTGGTGCAGCCAGTCCTGGGCGGTCATGCCCATCTGGATCGAGCCTTTGTGGTCCTGCGCGAAGTAGCCGATGGAGACCTCGTGGCCCCACTTGACGACGCCGGAGTCGATGGAGACATCCTTCTCCTCGATGCCGGGAGCGTTGGCCAGCAGCGCCTTGAGCAGGGTGGTCTTGCCCTGGCCGTTGCGGCCGATGAGCACGACCTTCTCGCCGCGCTGCACCATGCCGGAGAAGTTGTTGATCACGTGCTCGGTCTTGCCGTCGGGCTGGGTGTAGCTCTTGTTCACGTTCTCGAACTCGAGCACCGTCTTCCCGGAAGGCCGCTCCATCTTGAAGGCGATGTAGGGGCGCGCGATGTTGGAGCGGGCGAGCTCGCTGGTGGCCAGGCGCTCCACTTCCTTCTTGCGGGAGTTCACCTGGGAGCTGCGGGTGCCGGCGGAGAAGCGGGCGATGAAGTCGTTGAGCTGCGCAATCTTCTTCTCGCGCTGCTCGTTCTGGCTCTCGATGCGGGTGCGGATGCTGGTCTTCTGCAGCACCATGTCGTCGTAGCCGCCGTTGTAGGTGATGATCGTCTCGTAGTCGATGTCGGCGATGTGGGTGCAGACGTTGTTGAGGAAGTGACGATCGTGGGAGATCACGATGACGGTGCCGGTGTAGCGCTGCAGGAAGTCCTGCAGCCAGTGGATGGACTCGAGATCGAGATAGTTGGTGGGCTCGTCCAGGAGGAGGGCCTGGGGGTTGCCGAAGAGGGCCTGGGCGAGCAGGACGCGGACCTTCTGGCCGCCCTGGAGCTCGGACATCTTGCGTTCGTGGAGCTCGTCGGGAATGTCGAGGCCCTGGAGGAGGACGGCGGCGTTGGCCTCGGCCTCGTAACCGTCCTCGTCGCCGACGATGCCTTCGAGCTCGCCGAGACGGGAGCCGTCGGCGTCGGTCATCTCGGGCTTGTTGTAGATGACCTCGCGCTCTTCCATCGCGGCCCAGAGGGCCTTGTTGCCCATGATGACCGTGTCGACGACACGGAAGGCGTCGAACTCATACTGGTTCTGCTTCAAGACGCCGAGCTTCCTGGGGCGGACGACCGAGCCCTTCTGGGCATCGATTTCGCCGGTCAATACCTTCATGAACGTGGACTTGCCAGCACCGTTCGGGCCCGTGAGGCCGTAGCGGCGGCCAGCCGTGAACGTCACCGAGACGTCCTCAAAGAGTAGCTTCGCGCCGTAGCGCATCGTGACATTGGACACAGAGATCATCACTACCATTTTCTCATGGTCCGCGCGGGTGCTGCGCGGACGGCGGGAGGCTTCGCGGGGTGGGTGGGGTACCCCCTCCCCCCCGGGGTACTTTTGGGGGTAAGGTATTGCATGGGTGCGGGTTAGTCCCAGACGTATGGCAGTCTGACTACCCCGGGACTTTTGAATCAAACGTTGCAGCCATTGGAGTTCGCCGCGACGCAATGGGCGAGAGGGTCGCAGGGGAAGAGAGCTCCTGGGCTGTTTGGGGCTAGTTCCATTTTAGCAGCTCGGGGAGGGGTACTATGCCAGGATTGGGGAAGTTTTATCTGGATTGTTTTGATGGAGTTAGGAGGATTATTGAGGGCCTGGGGGGTTGACAGGCTGGAGGGAGTTCGGCGGCGGGCGCAGATTTCGATTGACAAGGTGCGGCGGCGGGTCTATTTAACTGATTAGTTATTTAACCATGAGGTTTTGTAAGGCCATGAACGACTCGATCAGTTCGACATTTGCGGCACTGGCCGATCCTACGCGGCGGGCGATCCTGGCGCGGCTGGCGCTGGGCGAGACGTCGGTGACGGAGCTGGCCGAGCCCTTCGAGATGAGCATGCCGGCGGTGTCCAAGCACCTGCGGGTGCTGGAGCGGGCGGGGTTGATCACGCGGGGTCGCGAAGCCCAGTGGCGGCCGTGCAAGTTGAAGGCGGAGCCGCTGCGCGAGGCGGCGGGATGGCTGGAAGAGTATCGGCGGTTCTGGGAGCAGAGCTTCGACCGGCTGGACGAGTACCTGCAGCGGCTGCAAGCGGAGGCGAACGAGAAGCACGGGGATGCATCGAAGGGAACCCAACGGAAGGGCAATCACTTGAAGGACAAGGAGAAGTAGGATGCTCAAGACAAGCGGCAGTGTGATGGAGAGTGCGGCCGAGCGGGAGATTGTGATCTCGCGAGTATTTGCGGCGCCGCGTGCGATGGTGTGGGGTGCCCTGGCGGACCCGTGGCAGGTGGGGCAGTGGTGGGGGCCGAAGGGCTTTACGACCACCATGCTGGAGATGGATCTGCGCTCCGGAGGCAAGTGGCGGCTGGTGATGCATGGGCCGGATGGCACCGAGTATCCCAACGAGATGGTGTTCACCGCGGTGGTGCCCATGGAGCGGATCGAGCTGGATCTGACGGGAGGGCGCGAAGGGGCGGAGCGGCTGCACTTCCACAAGACGCTGACCTTCGACGAGGAAGAGGGCGGAACGCGGTTCACGATCCGGATCACGTTTGCGACGGCCGAAGAGCGCGACCGGAATGTGCGCGAGTACGGGAGCATTGAGGGCGGGCGGCAGACGATGGAGCGGCTGGAGGCGTTCCTGCGGGAGCGTGCAGCGGGAGTGGCCGCGGCGAGCGATGCGAAGCACGGGCTGTGCATCACGCGCACCTTCGACGCGCCGCGCGAGCTGGTGTGGCGGGCGTGGACGGACCCGGCGATGGCCATCCAGTGGTCCGGGCCGAAGCCGTTTCCGGCGTTCCACATGGAGCTGGGGAAGAAGCCGGGCGATCGCTGGAGGATTGGACTGCGCGGGCTGCAGCCCGGCACCGATATCCCGGTGGAGATATGGCAGGGCGGGGTGGTGCAGGAGATGGTTCCACCGGAGCTGCTGGTCTACACGTTTGCGTGGGAGAACCGCAGCAGCGTGGGGTTACCCGACGACGGCGAACCGCATGAGACCACCATCACGGTGCGTTTGGAAGAGGCAGCGGGAAAGACGACGATGCACTTCCACCAGGCGTTCTTTGCGACGGCTGCGGAGCGCGATGGACACAACGGCGGTTGGAGCAGCAGCTTCGAGCGTCTTGAAGAACTGGTGAAGGCGCAGGCCGCGGCGGCGAAGGAGGGGCAATGAGCACAACGGCACCGAGCGTTCCGATGGAGATGGAGCTTACCCGCATGGTGCGCGCACCGCGCTCGCTGGTGTGGCAGGCGTGGACCGACGTCGACATGCTGCGCGAGTGGTGGGGACCGAGGCACTTCACCAACCCGCGCTGCGAGATCGACCTCCGGGTGGGCGGACCGATTCGCATCGACATGCGCGCTCCCGACGGCATCGTATTCCCGATGGGCGGCGAGTTTGAGCAGATCATGCCACCCGAGCGGCTGGTCTTTCTGACCTCCGCACTGGATGAGCAGGCCGAGCCGATCTTCACCAACCGCAACACGGTGGTGTTTCGCGAGGTGGAGGGAGGCACGGAGATCACGATTCACACGCGGGTGGTCGATGCCAAGGCAGCCGCGTGGCAGTACCTGAAGGGCATGCGCGAGGGCTGGAGCAGCAGTCTCGACAAGCTGGCAGCATTCATCGAGGCTCGATAGCACGCCGCTACGACAGCGGGTGTATAACCGTCACGACCGACCAACCAAAGGAGACAGCGATGAGGACCGATTTCCACCTGGTATTTCCCGGCAAGTGTCGCGAGGCATTTGCGTTCTACGAGAAGACGTTCAAGAGCAAGGTGCAGTTCTGCATGACGTTCGGGGAAGCTCCGGAGGGCATGCCGGTGCCAGCCGATGCGAAGGACCTGATCATGCACACGTCGATGCCGCTGGGCGGCGTGATGCTGATGGGCTGCGATGCGCCGAAGGGACGGGAGGCGACGCTGGGCGGCTTCCAGATCTCGGTGACCGATGAGAGCGCGGACGAGGTCGAGCGGATCTTCGACGAGCTCAAGTCAGGCGGCAGTGTGCAGATGCCGCTGGACAAGACGTTCTGGTCGCCGCTGTTCGGGATGTGCACGGACAAGTATGGCGTGGGCTGGATGGTGAGCGTGCCCGGCCCACAGATGTAGACCGGACACGCTTCTTGGGTTCGTTGCCGGCTAGACCTGCGGCTTCTGCGCGACGCTTCCCTGGGCGGGCGGGATGGTGTGGACGACGACCTCGTAGTTGCGGCCGAGCCAGCGATCCTGCGCCGGCCAGTGCAGCGTGAAGACGATGTTGCTGGACTGGTCGGCGGCGATGGGAATGTCGGCGAAACAGCCGACGCGGCCCAGCGACTGAGCGTCCAGCTCCGCCTTGGTTGCCCAGTTGTCGGTCGTATAGAGGACGCGGAAGCAGGTCGCATCCACGATGCGGAGGACGCCCCCCTGCACCACGGCCGAGATGGGGCGTCCGAGCTGGAAGATGCCGAGGTAGCGGCGGAAGTGCTCACGATGGCGGCCTAAGACGTAGCGATCGTGGACGACGGAGATGCAGTCGAAGACCTGGTTGTCGGTGACGGAACGGAGGAGCTTGAGGTACTCGGCGTGTGCCCAGACGAGGGGCTGGGCGGAGCCGGCGGACGGCCGAAGTACATCTCCTCGGAGGGCAGGTCGGCGTGGTCCCAGATCTGCTCGGGGAGCATGCCGCCGAAGGAGCTGAACTTCTCGAGAGCGGCGATGTAGGGCTTGACGTCGCGCCCGGCGGCGAGCTCGTAGTGGGCGCGCTCGCCGGTGAGGATGGGCCAGGCGCGGCCCTGGCCCCATCCCATGTAGGGGCCGCCGTCTTTGCGCTGGCCGTAGCCATCGTGGTTGTAACGGCGCCAGCAGGGGCCGTAGGGCGTTTCGATCTTCAACACGGCATCGATGACCTTGAGCGAGTCGACGATGAGGGGATCGTCGGGACGGCGGATGCCGTAGCGCACGAGTTCGAGGAAGCCGGGGTCGACGACCTCGCAGGCTTCGTACGCATATTTTTCGTCGGGGCCGCGGTTGGCGATGTGGATCATGCCGGGAGGAATCTGGCTGTTGTGGAAGGACTCGCCGGCGGCCGGCGGGCGGATGCGCATGTAGTGGTGGGTGATGCCGGGGACGAGCGTTCCTTCGGTGGTGGTGGTCCACTTGTCGAGGTGGGCTTCGATCCAGTCGGCATACTCTTCGAGGAAGACGCCGACCTCTTCGGAGCCGTGATGACGGAGGATGTCGGCTGCGCAGAGGAGAGCGGAGATGACGGCGGCGAGGGTCGAGGGCGAGTAGCCGGCGTTCTCCTCCCAGCGCTCCTGCTGCGTGATGGGCGCATAGCGGACGAGGAAGGACGCGGCGGCGGTGACGAAGGGCACGATGTCGAACTTGCCGAGGCCGTCGACCTTCCAGAGGCGCCACGCGAGGATGATGGGGAAGGCGACTTCGTCGAGCTGAATGCCGGACCAGTAGGGGATGCCGTTGATCCAGAAGTTCTGCGCGAAGCCGCCGTCGGGGTGCTGGGTGCAGGCGAGGTAGACGAGGGCGCCGCGTGCGGCCTCGACGCGTCCGCAGGCGAGCAGCGCGGTGGCGGACTGAACCATGTCGCGGGTCCAGACGAGGTGGTAGCCGCCGAGGTCGTCGTCGGACTTGGAGGCTCCCCAGGGGATGGAGGCGGAGGCGATGAAGGCGCCGGAGTAGGTCTTGTCCTCGTGGGCGAG
The DNA here is from genome assembly GCA_963762375.1 of uncultured Acidobacteriaceae bacterium. Classification (GTDB taxonomy): domain Bacteria; phylum Acidobacteriota; class Terriglobia; order Terriglobales; family Acidobacteriaceae; genus Granulicella. Next base: position 6,272 of record CAVXKP010000008.1, on the reverse strand, counting down.
GATGACGGCGTGGGAGACGCGCATGAGGCGGCCGTTGTCGCTGGAAGCTGCGGCGAGCGCGGCCGGCGCCAGCGCGCGGTGCCACTCTTCGATGAAGCGGGTGCGGTGCTGAATGAAGGGGATGGACAGCGACTGCATCATGTTGGAGAGGGCGGAGTGGTTGCCGTCGGCCGAGCCCGATCGCGATTGTGAAGTGACGGTTCCTGGCGACGTCGATCTCACCCATGATGGCGACGTTGCCGTTGAGCGCCTTGCCAAAGTTCCAGGTCATGCGCAGATGCTCGGCGAGATCGGTGTAGCCGTCGCTGGCGCCGACGAAGCCGCAGCTGGAGCGGGTGAAGCCGCAGTCCGCGCCCATCGCCAGCGAAAAGTCATTCTTCCAGGCGAGCAGGCAGCGATGGCCGGCGATGTCGACCGAGCGGGCCGAGTTGCCGGCGCCACCGCCATCCAGGTGGGGGGCGAGCAGGGCGTAGCACTTGAGGCGGGAGAGAACGGCTTCATCGCCGGTGATCTTGACGTTCATCAGCACCACCGCGTGGTGGGGGTCGGTGATGAACTCCTTGGTGACGAAGTAACGGCCGCCGACATCGTGGCCGTTCGACGCGAATCGCCAGTGCGTTTTCATCGATGTAATGGAAGTCGTAGTCGATGTCGCGCTTGTCTTCGTGGAAGAATGTCTCTTCGTCGGTGAAGAGGAGCTCCATGTCGCGGGTCTGGGGGCGATCGATGGTGGGGTAGTAGATCTCGTTGAGGATGCCGTGAGAGGCGGTGAACCAGATCTTGGTGGTGGCCGCGTAGGCCGTGCTGACGGCATCTTTTTCGCTGGAAGTCCATCGGGGAGGAAGGCCGGGAGCAGCCGAAGGCGGGACCGTCATCGTCGAGCCAGCGATAGTTGCCGTTGGAAACGCTCATATTGGTATATGACCATAAAGGGAACCGCGGCGATGCAGCGAAGTTCCCTGGGAGTCGACCTCGCAGCAGAGGGGTGACAGGCATCACGGCGGCCAGGACGAGGCGGGTGGATATTCGAGACAGCGCATGAAAAAGCTGCTTCAATCCGTCGCTCTGGTGCTGGTGCTGAGTATTTCCGCTCAGCCGGCGTTGACTGAAAACGACTGTAGCCAAAGAGCTTGCGGCAACCACCGCAGGATGGATTGTTGCAGCCATGCGAAGGGCATGGCGATGGCGGCAATGGCTGCGCCCGCGATGCCGATGGGGATGGATTGTGGCAAGGCCGGCGGCGCAACGGCGCCCAGGATTTGCGCGGATGAGACGTGTTGCGGCCTCGCGATTGCGGGCGTGCTCATGGTGCCCGTGCCAGACAGCTCCGCAACCGCCGTCCAAGGCGGTTCGATCACGTTAGCCCAGTGGCTGACGCCTACCGCTCCAGTCGACCGGAAGAGGCCGCCCCGCCCTGGGGCGACCCTTCCGACTGCTCGATACATTCTGTTTCGCGATTTCAGAGTCTAGTCCGCGGCGTGCATCCCGCCTCCGACTGCCGCAGCGTCTTGGCGTTTGCGGCCTGCCCTGACTCCAACGAATATTCAGGAGATTTTCATGAAGCGCATTCTTTCTACCTTGTCCTTGCTTTCACTGGCGCTGGCGATGAGCGCCTTTGCCTCCAGCCAGTCCCCGGCCGGCACCTGCTGCCACGGGAAGGCGGCCTGCTGCGAGAAGGCCCAATGCTGTGACCATGGCAAGTGCTGCAAGCAAGGCGCCGGCTGTTGCCCCCAAACCACGAAGCCGGCGTGCTGCGATGGAGCCGACTCCAACGCGAAACCAACGGACGCGACCAAACACTAAACCAGGCAACGGAAAGCACGAGGGCGCGGGCCGGGAGAGACGTTCTCCCGGCCCAAACGCTTTGGTCTGGCCGCTGGTTCGCTGGAATTCCATGCCGATGCGCTATTCTCATCGAGGCAGCACCGCCGGGTGCCATGCGCGCATCCAAGCAAAGATGACCGTGCGCGGAGCTGGAGCTTCGCGCAACCAGTGGCTAAACCTAAGAACGATAAAGGAGTAACTCCCGTGGCCTTCGAACTTCCCCCCCTTCCCTATGACTATGCCGCTCTCGAGCCGACCATCGACGAGGCGACCATGAAGTTGCACCACGACAAGCATCACCAGACCTATGTGACGAACCTGAATGGCGCCGTGGAGAAGCATCCTGAGCTGGGCAAGAAGACGCCGGAGGAGCTGCTCGCCGATCTCGCCAGCATTCCCGAAGACGTGCGCGCTGTGGTGCGCAACAACGGGGGCGGCCATGTGAATCACACGATGTTCTGGCAGATCATGAAGCCCAAGGGCGGCGGCGAGCCCAGCGGCGAGATCGCCACGCAGATCAGCAAGGACTTCGGCAGCTTTGCGGACTTCAAGAAGCTGTTCAACGAGACTACGGCCAAGCAGTTCGGCTCGGGCTGGGGCTTCCTGGTGTTCAAGGGCGGCAAGCTGGAGATCGTGACCAAGCCGAACCAGGACTCGCCGCTGTCGGACGGGCTGTACCCGATTCTGGGCAACGACGTGTGGGAGCATGCGTACTACCTGAAGTACAACAACCGCCGGCCGGATTACCTGGCGGCGTGGTGGGACGTGGTGAACTGGGACGAGGTGAACAAGCGGTTTGCGCACGCGAAGAAGTAGATCGGCGGATACGGCTGAAGATGTATGCAGCAACATAAAAGCCCTCCTTGCGGAGGGCTTTTTGTTGTGGCTGGGGAGGAGTTACTCGAGGGTGCTGCCGCCGCGGTTGCCCTTGGGACGGCGATTGACGGCGAGGATCTTCTTGCGCATGCGCAGGGACTTGGGGGTGACTTCGACGAGTTCGTCGTCGGCGATGAACTCGATGGACTGCTCGAGGGTGAGGCTCTTGAAGGGCACGAGGCGGACGGCGTCGTCCGAGCCCGAGGCGCGCATGTTGGTGAGCTTCTTCTCGCGGACGCAGTTGACGTCGAGGTCGTTGTCGCGGGAGTGCTCGCCGATGATCATGCCCTCGTAGACCTCGACGCCGTCGCCGAGGAAGAGGATGCCGCGGTCCTGGATGCCGTCGAGCGCGTAGAGGGTGGTGACGCCCTGGCGGTCGGAGATGAGGGCGCCGGAGGGACGCTGCGGAATCTCGCCCGTGTAGGGGATGTAGTCGCCGGCGATGGAGTTCATGACGATGGTGCCGCGGGTCTCGGTGAGCATCTCGTTGCGCAGACCGATGAGGCCGCGGGAGGGGACCTTGAACTCCATGCGGACGCGACCCGAGCCGTGGTTGGCCATCTTGACCATCTCGCCCTTTCTGCGGTCCGAGGCGTTCGATGACGGTGCCGACGAAGTTCTCGGGGATGTCGATGGTGAGGACTTCGGACGGGCTCCATGAGCTGGTCGTTGACGCGCTTGGTGACGATGGTGGGGCGCGAGACCATGAGCTCGAAGCCTTCGCGGCGCATCATTTCGATGAGCACGGAGAGCTGCAGCTCGCCGCGGCCGAGGACCTTGAAGTTGTCCGGGGTGCCGGTATCTTCGACGCGGATGCGAGACGTTGGTGAGCAGCTCGCGCTCCAGGCGCTCCTTGATGTTGCGGGAGGTGACGAGCTTGCCTTCGCGGCCGGCGAAGGGGCCGTTGTTGACCGAGAAGACGATGGCGATGGTGGGCTCGTCGATCTTGATGATCGGGCAGCGGCTTGGGGTCTTCGAGCGCGCAGAAGCTCTCGCCGATGGTGATGCCGGGGATGCCGGCGACGGCGATGATGTCGCCGACGGTGGTCTCGTCGGTGTCGATGCGCTTGAGGCCGTCGAAGGTGAAGAGCTTGGTGACCTTGACGGTCTGGAGGGTGCCGTCGACGCGCGAGAGGTTGACCTCCTGGCCGGTCTTGAGGGTGCCGTTGAAGACGCGGCCGATGGCGAGGCGGCCGAGGTAGTCGGAGTAGTCGAGGTTGGTGACGAGGATCTGCAGCGGGCCGTCGGCGGTGCCGGGAGCGGCGGGGATGGTCTGGAAGATGAGCTCGAAGAGCGGCTGCAGATCGGTGCCGGGGACGGCGAGGTCCATGGTGGCGGTGCCGGCCTTGCCGTTGGTGTAGATGACGGGAAAGTCGAGCACGGACTCGTCGGCGTCGAGGTCGATGAAGAGGTCATAGACCTCGTTGAGGACCTCCTGGGGGCGGGCGTCGGGGCGGTCGATCTTGTTGACGACGACGATGGGGGTGAGCTTGGCTTCGAGGGCCTTGGAGAGAACGTAGCGGGTCTGGGGCAGGGGGCCTTCGCTGGCGTCGACGAGCAGGACGACGCCGTCGACCATCTTGAGGGCGCGCTCGACCTCACCGCCGAAGTCGGCGTGGCCGGGGGTGTCGACGATGTTGATCTTGGAGGTCTTGTAGTGGATCGCGGTGTTCTTGGCGAGGATGGTGATGCCGCGCTCTTTTTCGAGGTCGTTGGAGTCCATGACGCGGTCGGCGACGGCTTCGTTGGTGCGGAAGGTGCCGGACTGGCGGAGCATGGCGTCGACCAGGGTGGTCTTGCCGTGGTCGACGTGGGCGATGATGGCGATGTTGCGGATAGCTTCGGCGGTCGTAGGAGTGCTCACTGCGTAGGGGTGTCCTGTTCTGGGCTGCTGATTTTCGAGGGTGCGCGGAGCTGCGGCGCGGAATCGACTCTCGTGGGGAACGCGCTGACCGCTGACAATTCCAGAGAAAATCGCGTTAGTCTTAGTCTACCAGTAGCGGCGGAATGCGCGATGAAGATTGCGTTTCTTCGGAGCTGGGCGGGATCTTTGCGAGGGGTTATGAATCGGCGCAGGTTTCTTGCCGGAAGTGCAGCGGTGGCCACGATTTGCGGGGCGACGGGGCTGAGCACCGAGGCGGCTGGGACGGATATGGCGGCGGCTCCACAGGCCACGCCCGATGCCCTGCCCAACCATCTGAACCCTGCGGGCATCCAGGTTGCGGGCATACGGATGGTGCCGGTGGTGGGCGGCAAGTACAAGGTGTGGACCAAGAGGATGGGCAGCGGGCCGGTGAAGGTGCTGCTGCTGCATGGCGGGCCGGGGTTCTCGCACGACTACCTGGAGGCGATGGAATCCTTTCTGCCGCAGGCCGGCGTGGAGATGTACTACTACGACCAGCTGGGCTGCGGAAATTCTGACCGGCCGGACGATCCTTCGCTGTGGACGCTGGAGCGTTACACGGAGGAGGTCGAAGAGGTTCGCCGGGGGCTGGGGCTGGAGCAGTTCGTGCTGTATGGGCACTCGTGGGGCGGGATCCTGGCGATGGAGTATGCGCTGAAGCATCAGCAGCATCTGCGGGGCCTGGTGATCTCGAATATGACGGCGGGGACGAAGTCTTACTTGAAGCGCACGGCCGCGCTGAAGCAGATGCTGCCGGCGGCGAAGCTGGCGCAGCTGAATGCGCTCGAGGCCAAACAGGCGTATGACTCGCCGGAGTATACGCAGATCATGATGGAGGATCTGTATCCGAAGATGCTCTGCAGGATCGAGCCGTGGCCGGAGCCGGTGACGCGGGCGTTTCGGCTGAGCAATGAGGCCATCTACAACCAGATGCAGGGGAAGAGCGAGTTCCTGGTGACGGGCAACCTGAAGGACTGGGAGCGGTGGGACCGGCTGCACGAGATCCGGGTGAAGGCGCTGACGATGGGCGCGCAGCATGACGAGATGGATCCGGACGACATGCGGCGGATGGCCACGCTGATGCAGAACGCGACGTCGGTGATTTGCCCGAACGGCAGCCACATGGATATGTGGGACGACCAGGCGTTTTACTTTCACCATCTACTGGGCTATCTGCGGAGCGTTTGAGGGGACGGCGGTGGTTGCGGTGTGGACTGCCTGGACCGGCGACGCCGGGGGCGCGACGGGCATCTGCCGGAGTGTCACCAGCGCTGTTTGCAGCTTCGCCCAACGCTTCGGCTTGGCCTGGAGCGCGTCCTTTGCGTGCGGGTCGGCGTAGAAGTGGTTGATGTCGGCGAGCAGCGCGGGGTAAGCTGCGCGTTCTTATCGGTGGCCAGGTGCTCCACTAATTGAGCGTAGGTCTGGTCGGCGAGCTTGTACTCGCCCTCGGCGGTGGGGGCTCCGGTGTCGAAGTCGAGCTCGGGAATCTGTGGCGGGGCGGTGAGGCGATGGGCTGATACTTGCACGACCTCCGCACGATAGGTGTTCTCCACGGAGTTGAAGCTGGCGAGGTACTGCGTCTGCTCATCGCTATTGGGCAGGTGCAGCTTGAGGCCGCTGAAGGGGCCGATCTTGGGGACGATGTCCAGCAGGAATCCGAGGATCCGGT
>CAVXKP010000007.1:0-119772 GCA_963762375.1 uncultured Acidobacteriaceae bacterium | reverse complement strand
CCTGCCAGTCGAGGTGACGCGCATCGCAGAGCGGAGCGGAATCAATCTTGGAGGGGCGGAGGTTGGTGAGACGGCGCAGTATGCGAAACGTCTCCTCCGCCCCTGACAGCTCGACCGTCATGAGGTCGTTTAGCTGTCCACTCAAACCGTTCGCTTTTTGCTGCAACCGCATCCGGTCGCGTTCGATCTGCTCGTAGAGCAGAGTCCGCTCTTTATTGCCGGAGAAGAGGGCGCGCAGTTCGCGCAGCGAAGAGCGGGGCTGCTTCGGGAGTTGGCCTAATGCGTGCAGCAGGCCGGTCTTCTGGAAACTGCCATCGACCAGGACGATCCAGAAGATTTCAATCGAATAAAGGCGGTCGGCCTTCGATGCGAGAAACGCGCTGCGCTGCTCGACAGCGGCGCGGACCAAGGGGTTCTCATACTCCGCATGGGGTATTGAGGGACGGTTGCGCTTGAACAGAATCTGATAGAGGCGGCACTTGTCATCGAGCGAACGAAACGCGGCCTCCAGCCGCTTCACTGCGTAATCGAGACCGGCATGGTCGAGGCTTTCGTAGTCGATGCCGCCGATGCGCAATGCGCATCCGAGGTCGCCGCTCTTAGTGAGGAAGCAATGCTCATCCCAGAAGCCGTACAGGTTCACCTGGGCGGCGAACGATCCGGCCTCGTTCCAATCTTTGTGCTCAATCTTGTACATCGCGCCTCGCTATGCGGACTTGCAGGGTGTCGGCTTTCATGGGGTCGTAGCGCCTGCGGAACTTGCTGGAGTTGAAGAGCACGCGCAGAATCTCTATGTCGTGCTTCGTGGCAATGCGGGCGATGATGACGCCGACGATGAACAGCCCAATGCCACCGAGTAGGGAATGAAGGAGGGAGAAGATCGATCCTCCCGAGATCAGAGCGACGAAGAATAATCGCCGCTCTGCTCCCAGGACAGTCAGCGGGCGGTTCATGGCCTTGAAGACTGGATTCACGCGACGTTCCGCTGACTGAGACAATGGATCACCTCCTTTAGCTCGGGAATAACCAAGCCATGAAATTGACTGCGCCGATCGCCATGCCCACGCCGAACACGATGCCGGCGAGAGTCTTCTTGGACTGGCCTTCGCCGTAGGCGAACATCAGTCCGCCGACCACGATGGCGACCAGGCTGAGGCCCTGGGCAATCGAGCCGGTGAAGGCGGTTTTGAGGACGTTGACTGCGTTGTCCCACGGATCACTGCCGGTCGATTGCGCGTACACGGGCACTGCCGTAAGGAAGAGCAGCGAAGGTGCGAGCCACCCTCGCCAGTGCGCGCGCAACGCCGCAAGGCGAGGGCGCGGAGGTTTCGTGTGAGTGAGTGTGTTCATGTGCTCCTTTCATTTGCTGATGGGTGAGGGGCACTCCCCGTTGGCAATGTATGGAGCGAAGGTAGGCCGGATTGGCGGGCCTGTGGTGTGCAGATTTCGTGGGGGGTGTGCAGGTTCTGCACACCCCTGCCGATGACGGCGGAGGGCACAGAAGAGAGGCCGGTGCAGGATGCACACACCCCTTCATTCCCACGATGAACAGCGAACAAAGTGCGGGACGGAGGGAGTCAAGGCCGTGTGATTACAAGGCTGCGGAATAGTTCGCCTTGACGCACGCCGGCATGCGCGAAACATCTACGAGACGTGGGAATGAAGAAGAGGACCGCTTAGTTGCGATCCTCTCTTTCACTCGTGCTAACCGTTCCTCGGCCTGCCTGAGATATGCAACATCGAGTTCCATGCCAACATACTTGCGGCCTGTCAGCAACGCCGCTGCGCATGTGCTGCCGCTGCCTGCGAAAGGATCAAGCACCAGTTCACCCGGCAACGTGAAGCTACGAATCAACTGTGCCAGTGGCTCTATCGGCTTCTGTGTCGGATGCAGCTTGTTGCCGCTGTACGGCATGTCCATCACGTCCGCTACCGGCTGCTTCGGCAACGGCGGTCTGCCCTTCGCGAGGAGGTATGCCTGCTCGTGCTGATAGCTGAGAAACCTGCTGCTTGAGCTGTAGGTCTTGCGAAATACGATGTGTCCCACTGGTTGAAATCCTGCGCTCTTCCATGCGTCGAAGAACTTATCGACTCGGTTCCAGGAATAGAACATGACGGCTACGCGATTCATTTTCAGTACGCGATAGGCTTCACGCATCGCTGGCTTCAACCAGTCGGCGTTGGCATCGTTCTGGATGGTGCGTCCGTCGCGGTCACGGTAGTTCACCAGGTACGGCGGGTCCGTGAGGATGAAATCGATGCTGTTGGCGGGCATCTCGTGCATCTTCTCGATGCAGTCGCCATGAAGGATTTCGTTGAATGGAAGCTGCTGTTGGATGGTGTTCGTGTTCATGATGTCACTCCGTTTTGTGTGGTCTCCCGATGAGTCGGGGCACACTGCGCGAAGCGACGCGAGTGGGTCAGGCTTCCAAGGTCAAGGGCCGCTTTTTCGGAAGGTTCGGAAAATGTTTTGCGTTTGTTGCAAGAGATTTTCTGAAAGCCGAAACCCGCGGGGCGCAACGCGAAGCAGAGGACCGCAGCGCCGCAGGACGCCGGTAAAACCCCGAGCGCGTGCCCGAGTCAGCGAAGAACACATGTGGAGATGAAATGAATGCGATGCCTTCCGGACAGGTGAAAACGCACAGACGGAAGGGGTGTGCAGAAGCTGCACACCCCCTCGCAAAATTGCACGCCTGCTCTAATCGCTCCGGGCCTAACGTGAGGTGGTTGGCCCCTGCCGATGGCCTGTTTGCGGGTTTCGAAGGCCAACGCTGAGGTGCAAACAATGAGTCATGTGTCGGTGGAAGAGAAGCGTCTCGAATGGGCTGGAAATACCTCGCAAAGGCCCGCTAAGGATGGTAACAATGGAGGTATTGCTAGGCGGCTCCTGAACGTCAGGGAGGCCGCCCAATACCTGGGAATCGAAGTGGACACGGTCTACAAGAAGTCCAGGTTGCGGGAGGTTCCCTGCGTCAAGGTCGGTCGTGCGTTGCGGTTCGATGTGAAGGCGCTAGAACGCTACATTGAGCAGCACTCGATCGAAACCATTGACTAAGGAGAAGCTATTTATGTCTGTTCTTAAGTTGTCCGAAGGTTTGTATGAAGTTCGTTGGAGAGAGGAGGGTCGGCAGAAGACCAAAGGATTCACGGCGGCTATGACGTGCGCGGAAGGTCCGACGGAAAAAGCTGTCGACTGCGAGACGAAAACCGGCATCTCGACGTGAAGAAGGAGATCAACTACCGGATGTCTGATTTGATCGATCGTTACTGGACACACTACGGAAGCAAGAAGGCTTCGGCAGATCGCGAGAAGAGCATCGTGGAGGGAATTCGATCCGAATTGGGTCGGATGTTCGTGCGGGAGGTTGACGGCATAGCCGTACAGACGTTGGTACGAGAACCTCACGGGCGATTCGTGGTCTGGCCGATAACACTGCCGTGCGCCACTTCAACGTCATGCACCACATGATGGAGAAGGCTTCCACTATCTGGTCTAAGGAGACCGGTCTCGACCGGAATCCTGCCGACCATGGTTGAGGTGAGGCGTCCAGACGATTCGCAGGGAGCGCTACCTATCGGAGGAAGAACTCCGGCAGGCTGAAGGTAGCGCTGGACGAAAGGATGTTTCGGAAAGGCACCAAAGACCTCAATCAGACGAATCTTCGGATGAGGCTCATTGTGTTGATCGCTGTATCAACCGGGATGCGCTCAGCCGAGATTCATCGGCTCCGCTGGTCCGACGTGATGTACAGCGAAGGGTTGCTGGCGGTGAGGGCAAAGCTGAAGAAGGGCAAAGATGCGTTACGTCCCCATGCCGTCGGAGCTGGCCGAAGAAATTCGGCGGTACCCTGCGGTGATCGGTGAAGATCGGATCTTTCCGCCGAACCCGGGGCGACAAGAGTGGACGGCAGCGACTGGAAGGGAGTTTTGAGGACCTGCTCGACACGAGCGAAGATCCAGAGACTTCTGGTTCCACGATCTGCGCCACACCTTTGCGTCCTGGTACATGATGAACGGCGGCGATCTCTACGAGCTCGCGAAGATTCTCGGTCACTCGAACATCAAGATGACCGAGCGCTATGCCAAGCTTGGACGTGCAGCATATCACCAAGACCGGCAACACGGCCAAGGTGATCTGGAGCATGATGGAGTCGAAGCCGGAGCGCAGGAAGAAGGCGACCAGCAAGACAGTCGCGTAGACGCGATGTTCGCGTATTGTGTCGTCGCGACTAAAACATTGAACTCTTTGGTTGCCGCTAAGTTCTTTAGAATGTGGTGGCCAGAGACGGGATCGAACCGCCGACGCCGGCCTTTTCAGGGCCGCGCTCTACCACTGAGCTATCTGGCCTTGGCATGTTTCCGCGCGAGCGCGCCCCTCAGGCAGCCAAGATCGCCCGCCGGGCTCGTGCGTCTCAACTTCGCCTGCCTGTGGGGGAGGGAATTACGGCTTCATCGGTCGATGGCGCCTTCGAGAACGTCGAACCACAGTATAGCAACGCTCCCGCCCAAGCTCCAAACTGCCTCACCTCCCTGCGTGCCCGCTGCGGTATTCTTGGAGCACTTCGAAGCATTGGAAAGGCCCCCGAGCATGATCCGCGCACGTATCGCTCTCGCTCTCTTCGTCGCCACGCGCCGACCTGTTGTGCGAGCGCTCAAATCAAGCCCTCCGCCGCGCTCACCCCCGGCGAAGCCCGCGCCACCCGCGCTCTCGACGCCGCCGCAAAAGATGGGCCCCGGCGAGCTCTACGCCTTCCTCAAGCCCTTCCCCAAAGGCGCCGACCTGCACATGCATCTCTCCGGCGCCGTCTACGCCGAAACCTTCATCGCCGAAGCCGCCCGCGAGGGCCTTTGCGTCGCCTCTGTCGACCGCGGAAACCCCGCCACGCCTCCGGCCAGGACGCCGTCCGCTTCGTCAAGCCTCTGCACGACAAGCCCAACGACTGCGCCCCCGGCCAGGTCACCGCCGCCTCCGCCCTCTCCAACCAGCCCCTCTACGACGACCTCGTCGACAGCTTCTCCATGCGCGCCTTCGTTCCCACCGCAAGGCATCGACGGCCACGACCAGTTCTTCTCCACCTTCGACCGCTTCGGCGGCCTCAAGTCCGACGCCGGCGAGTGGCTCGACGAAGTCGCCACCCGCGCCGCCGCCCAGAACGAGCAGTACCTCGAGATCATGCAGACCCCCAGCTTCGGCCACGCCGCCGCGCTCGGCTACAAGCTCGGCTGGCCCGCGGACGCCGCGCACAGCATCACGCCCGCCGAGCTCGCGCAGCTTCGCGACCAGCTACTCGCGGCCGGCCTGCGCGACGAAGTCCCGACCGACATGAAGGAGTTCGCCGCCGCCGAAGCCGACCGCAACCGCATCGAGCACTGCGACTCCACGACGGCCGAATCTCCCGCCTGCCGCGTCGACATCCACTGGCTCTACCAGGTCCTGCGCGGCTTCCCACCCCAGCAGGTCTTCGCGCAAACCCTGCTCGGCTTTGAAGTCGCGTCCACCGATCCCGACGTCGTCGGCATCAACTTCGTCATGCCCGAAGATGGCTACCTCTCCATGCGCGACTACCACCTCCAGATGCAGATGCTCGACTACCTGCACAGCGTCTACCCGAAGGTGCACATCTCGCTCCACGCCGGCGAGCTCGCGCCCGGCATGGTCCCTCCCGACGGCCTCAGCTTCCACATCCGCGAGGCCATCGACCTCGGCCACGCCCAGCGCATCGGCCACGGCGTCGACGTCCTCTACGAAGACCACCCCGCCGCCCTCCTCAAGCAGATGGCCGACCAGCACATCATGGTCGAGATCAACCTCACCTCCAACGCCGGCATCCTCGGCATCGAGGGCAAGGCGCATCCGCTCCACGCCTACATGGCCGCGCACGTTCCCTGGGCTCTCTCCACCGACGACGAAGGCGTCTCCCGCATCGATCTCACCCACGAGTACGCCCGCGGCGTCGACGAGCAGGGCCTCACCTACCTCGACCTCAAGCGCTCCGCCCGCACCTCGCTCGAGCACTCCTTCCTGCACGGCCAAAGTCTCTGGACCACCCCCGACGACTTCGTCCGCCGCAACTCCGTCTGCCAGGCCCCCATCGCCGCCTCCAGCCAGCCCTCCACCGCCTGCGCCGCCTTCCTCAGCGCCAACGAGAAGGCCGCCGCCCAGTGGGAGCTCGAACGCCGCCTGGCCGCCTTCGAAGCCGAGCTGCATTAGTCCAGCACCCCTGCAATCCAGCAGCCCTCCGCTGCTACACTCATCACCGGCACCACAATCCAACGGAGCTCCACCGTGATCAAACGCATCGTTCTTGCCGTCTTCGAGTTCATCGTCTATCTCCTCCTGCTGGGCATAGGCGGCTACTGGGATGTCGCGCGGCTCTTGATTGGCGGCTACGCGCCCAAACTTGGCGGGCTTCTGAACCTGCTTCCGCTGCTCAAGTACCCGATCGGCTCCTCCCATGTTCTGATCGCGGACGGCATCGTCTTTGCCGGCGTCTTCTGCCTGATCCTTCTGCTCATCGAAGCGATCCGCAGAGCCGCCCGCTCCACCATGGCGACGACCGTTATCCTCTACATTCTTGCCGTTGCACTCTCTCTCGCCTTCAAAGTTGGTTTACCCCCCGCCTCCTAAACCAGCGCTTCCAAGCGAAAACGCGAACGAGCGCCTGCGCGGAATCCATTCGCGACCAATGAGTTCACGCTGCCTTTGCCCTGGGTTGCCTGGCGAGTTGATGAATTCTCACTCAGATTTTCAGTAGCCCAACGTGCGGTCAGTAGCGCGGAGCACCGTGCCAAAATCGGTTCATTCAGCCAGCTTTCCCTATTTGAACCTTGGTAAACTAATCCCAGCAGGAAATTCGGTCGGCACGATGGAATCCGGTTCAGAGAATTGACTGATCGGACAGCGATTATTTGCCGATGAATTTCCTGTTTGTGTTAGCAGCGTCCGGGCCGGACCTCCGGCCCTGAATCGGGCCCCGAACCAGAAGAGGATTTTCCTTCGACCATGACTCCTTCACCCAACAACCGCACGCAAATCCAGCCCGCTCCACTCCCCTTCGATATCTCCGGCCGCAAGATTGCCTACTTTTCCATGGAGATTGCCCTCGCGAAAGCCCTGCCCACCTACTCCGGCGGCCTGGGCATGCTCGCCGGCGACACCCTGCGCTCGGCGGCCGATACCGGCGTTCCCCTCGTCGCCATCTCGCTCGTGCATCGCCGCGGCTACTTTGAGCAGCACCTCGACTCCCACGGTCAGCAGACCGAGAGCGACGTCGTCTGGTCCCCCGAGACCACCCTCCCCTCCGCCCAGCAGACCATTACCATCTCGCTGCAGAACCGCGAGATCACCCTCTGCGCCTGGCGCTTTGACGTCGTCGGCATCAGCGGCCACATCATTCCCGTCTTCCTGCTCGACGCCGACGTCGACGGCAACGACCCATGGGACCGCCGCCTCACCGACCACCTCTACGGCGGCGACACCTACTATCGCCTCTGCCAGGAGGCCATCCTCGGCCTCGGTGGCATCCATCTCCTGCACGCGCTCGGCTGTCAGCCCGAAGTCTGCCACATGAACGAGGGCCACGCCGCCCTGCTCACCATCGGCCTGCTCGAAGCCCGCGTCGCCCCGTCGCCCCTCAGCACCACCACCGAGGAAGATGCCGAGGCCATCAAGCAGCAGTGCATCTTTACCACCCACACCCCGGTCCCCGCCGGCCACGACAAGTTCGGCCTTGACCAGATGCGCCAGATCCTCGGCGCCGACCGCTCCTCCACCATCGAGCGCTTCGGCGCGCCTGCATAACGACCTGCTCAACATGACCTACCTCGCCCTGCGCTTCTCGCGCTACGTCAACGGCGTCGCCATGCTGCATGGCAAGGTCTCGCAGCAGATGTTCCCGGAGTACACCGTCCACTCCATCACCAACGGCGTGCACGCGGCTACCTGGCTCTCGCAACCCTTCCAGAAGCTGCTCGACAAGGAAGTCCCCGAGTGGCGGCACGACAACCAGTACTTCCGCTCGGTCTACGGCATCGAGCCCGAGGTCATCGAGGCCACCCACCAGCCCAGCAAGCTGCGTCTCTTCCAGACGGTAAAGCAGCGCACCGGCGTCGACCTCGACCCCAAAGTCCTCACCCTCGGCTTCGCCCGCCGCGTCGCCACCTACAAGCGCGCCAGCCTGATCCTGCACGCCCCCGAGCGCCTGATCGAGATCGCCGACCGCATCGGCGGCCTGCAACTGCTCATGGCCGGCAAGGCCCACCCCGCCGACAACGCCGGCAAGGGCCTCATCCGCGACATCTTCTCTACCGCCGCCAAGCTCGAGTCCAGCAACCTCCGCATCCTCTATCTCGAGAACTACGACTGGGAGCTCGGCGAGCAGCTGACCAACGGCGTCGACGTCTGGCTCAACACCCCGCTCCGTCCCTACGAAGCCTCCGGCACCAGCGGCATGAAGGCCGCGCTCAACGGCGTTCCCTCGCTCAGCGTGCTCGACGGCTGGTGGGTCGAGGGCTGCGCCGAGAACATCACCGGCTGGGCCATCGAGAACTCCGAAGACGAGGCCGTCGAAGCCGAGCGCGTCTACAACAAGCTTGAGACACTACGTCGCTCCGGCCTTCGCCGACAAGGCGCGCTGGGCCGCAATTCGCCGCCACTGCATCGCCATCAACGGCACCTACTTCAACACCCACCGCATGCTCGGCCAGTATGTCTCGAACGCGTACTATCCGCCCTCGGCATCCATCGCAGCCTCCAACCAGGTGGTCGTCGACGACGAAGCGCGCCAGACCGTCCTTGCCTAGCCTCAAGACGAACCCGGCTCAGCCTCGAGACAGTCAAGCCTAGCCTTTACCCTTCAGGAGTACCGCACCATGCAGCCCGGCGACGTCGTAGAAAACTTCACCCTGCCCGATCAGGACGGCAACATCGTCAACCTCACCGACTTTGCCGGCTCGCCCGTCGTGCTCTTCTTCTACCCCCGGGCCGACACCCCTGGCTGCACTATCGAAGCCTGCGGCTTCCGCGACCACTTTGCCAAGCTCCAGAAGGCAGGAGTCGTCGTCCTCGGCATCTCGCGCGACACCGTGAAGGCGCAGAAGAAGTTCGCTGAAAAGTACGACCTCCAGTATCCGCTCCTCGCCGATGCCGACCAGGCCATCTGCAATCGCTTTGGCCTCATCAAGCCCAAGACCATGTACGGCAAGCTGGTCACCGGCGTCGAGCGCACCACCTACGTCATCGGCCCCGACCAGAAACTCCTCCACATCTTCAGCAAGGTCAAGCCCGAAGGCCACGCCGAAGAAGTTCTCGCTCTCCTGAAGAAGTAAGCATGGCCACATCGCCAACTCCGATCGAGGGTTCGCTCGCGGCAGCAGCACTCATCGCCGCCACCGCCGGTCTCACGCTCACCTACGCGGCCCTCAGCCCCGGCTCGCAACTCTTCGGCCCCACCATCCTCGCCGGCAGCGACCCCAACGAGATCGCGCTCACCTACGATGACGGTCCCAACGACGTCGCCACCGATGCGCTGCTCGACCTCCTCGCCCGCACAACGCCCGCGCCACCTTCTTCATGATCGGCAGCTTCGTCCGCCAGCGCCCCGAGATGGTGCGCCGCGTCCACGCCGCCGGCCACCTGATCGGCAACCACACCCAGACCCATCCCTGGCTCAGCTTCCAGTCCTCGCGCGTCATTCGCGAAGAACTCCGCTCCTGCAACAGCGCGCTCGAAGATACCCTCGGCGCGCCCATCCACTACCTTCGCCCGCCGCACGGAGCTCGCCGTCCCATGGTCTTCCGCGCCGCCGAGGAACTTGGTCTCAAGATTGTGCAGTGGAACGCCATGGGCTACGACTGGCAACCCATCGGCCCCGACCGCATCCTCGCGCATGTCACCCGCGGCATGGAGCGCGCCCGGCACCAAGCCACCGGTGCGAACATCCTTCTCCACGACGGCCACCAGCAGGGAATTGGCGCCGATCGCTCGGCCACCGTGCAGGCCACCGCGAAACTTCTCCAGCGCTTTGCCAGCGACGGCAAGCGCACCGTTACGGTCGATGCCTGGGATTGATGGTTGGGGAGTTTGGTGCGCCCGAGAAGATTCGAACTTCTGACCTACAGCTTCGGAGGCTGCCGCTCTATCCAGCTGAGCTACGGGCGCACATTGCGCATGACACGCACATCTCCAGCATACCAGAGGAAATCGGTCAGCAGCGTTTCGCGACCGCGTGCGGATAACGTTCCAGCGTAGCGATCCCGCGCCCAACGAGGCTGTCTCGCAAACATTCCTGGTCGCAGAGAATCCCCCTGAACACACCCCGCGAAGGCATGTGCATTTCCATCGCATGAGCCCATCGCGAGAAGCTGTTGTGCGCTAACCGCTTCTCAGGACGTCCTCGCGTCCCCCGACCCGGCCCGGGCCCATGCAGGTCACGGTTGCGAAAGTTCATGACTGGAACCCTGCTCGTATCGCCGAAGCGATGCCCTTTCCCGAGAGCAAGTTACATCTGTGATAACGATATCTTGAAATCTCTCACGAACCTCGGTTCCCCTGCCTATTTGATTCCGAAGGGAACGTCCCGCCCCTTCTTTTTCGTCTGTCAAACATAAAATCGATTTAATACGCCAACTTTTACACTTGACGGCTCCCTGTTTACCCCGGCATAATTCTGCCCGCAATCAATTGGGAAATTAATCGGGGTTTGTGCCGGCGCAGTCAGTCTCTGATTGTGATCGTTATCAGGCATGGTTTCGATGACGTGATGAACGGAAGGTAGCCAAAGGGGGCTGTTAAATGATGTCATTTCCGAAGACCAAGCCTGCAACCGGATTTATGTTCCTTCTGGTGATAGGACTCCTGCTGCTGCCGCACTCCTCCGCCATTGCACAGCAGACTACGGGAAGCGTCTCCGGTCTCGTGCAAGATGCGACTGGAGCCGTCATTCCGCACGCCGACGTTGTCTTGACGAACTTGCAGGACCGGTCCGAGCGCAGGACCGTCAGCAACGGATCCGGAAATTTTACGATCGCCTCTGTCGCGTCCGGCCCTCGCTTTCAGCTCACGGTCAAGATGCAGGGCTTCAAGGTCTGGCAATCCCAGATCTTTCCTCTACGCCCCGGCGATCAGCCCAGCTTTACCGATATCAAGATGCAGATAGGTGAAGCTGCCAGCCAGGTGACCGTCGAAGCCACGGCCAGTCAAGCCGTAAAGCCTCTCGACAGCCCCGAGCGTAGTGATGTGATTACCGCGAAGGACCTGGAGACTCTCGCGATCGTCGGGCGCGATGCGACCGAGCTCGTCGAGACACTCCCTGGTTTTGCGATGATCAGCCCGGGCGTGAGCAACAAGTCTTCCGCCAACACGGCGGCCGTGGGCCTGAACAATGGCATCACCGGCAGCTACTCCGCCAACGGCCTGGGACCCACCGGACTCGCAACAATCCTGGACGGCGTTTCGTTGACGGATATCCAAACCAATTCAGGAACGGTCCAGACCGTCGACGCCGACATGATCCAGGACGCCAAGGTATCCACGTCGAACTTCAGTGCATTGAGTGCGCAAGGTCCGGCGATCTTCAACGCGACCACCAAAGCCGGCACGACGGCTTATCACGGCGAGGCGTACTTTTATGCCCGCAACACCGTTCTCAATGCGAACGACTGGTATAACAACTACCTTCAACAATCCAGGCCGCCCGGGAGTTACTACTATCCCGGCGGAACGATTGCCGGTCCTCTGTGGATCCCGTTCACCCGCTTCGGTCGCCACAACGACAGGCTCTTCTTCTTCTTTGGATTCGAGGTGCTCAATCAGAAGTATTCGCCTGCAACCCTGGGTTCCTGGGTGCCAACCATGGCCGAGCGCAATGGCGATTTCAGCGTAGCGAACTTGAATGCCCAACTATGCGGAGCTCGCCCGGATGGCCTGGCGAATCCAAATTCGATCCAGCCCATGTGCTACGCGGAGAACTATTACACCAACGGAACTGCAGTTCCCGATGGCAATGTCACCAGCCAGGCGAATGCCGGAGGCGTGGCGATGGTGAACTGGCTTCCCCTTCCCAACGCCAATCCATTCGTTAATTTGAATGGCTACAACTACATTCAACCCGTGGTGCAGACGCAGAACGGCGACATCCTGCATGCACGTCTCGACTACTCGATCAACGACAACAACAAGCTCTACGTCTCCTATGGGCGTCAAACCCAGGTGACCCAGGACCCAGTGGATCTGGGGTACATCCCAAACTATTCGGTCTTGTATCCCGGAGATATCACCACCGGCGATATCTCAAATATTCTCTCGGTGAACTACACGCGAGTCTTTGGCGCCAGTGTTACCAACGAGATCAATGCGGCCATGTCCCTGATCAGTGATCCGGGTAACATGGGCAATCCTGCCGCGGTCGATCGCTTTGACATGAATAAGTACAACTGCAACAACGCTGCCCAGCGAGCTGCGGGAACGTGTAACAACCCCGCCTCCGACAACTTCGATTACCTTGGCGACTACAAAAATGCAGGGGACTATTCCGTTCCGGCGCTGGCGAACTACAACGGCAATTTGGGGTATCCCCAAATCCAAATGCCCGGCGGCTTCTACAACGATCAGATCCACATGAAGAAGACCGTCCCGGATGTGCAGGACAACGTCACCTGGGTTAAGGGTGCGCACACCTTCGAGTTCGGTGGCTATTACGAGAAGGGGATTCTCAATGGCGACGCTGTAACCAACGCGTTCCCACAGGGTGAGTACACCTTCAATCCCGGCACCTCGGGATATCAATACAATCCGGAGGTTGGGCAGGTCGCGCAATATACCGCCTGCGAGAACCCGCAATCTGCAGGCACCAGCCGCACGTCAGGGGCCTCCTACCTCGGAGCCTGCATCAACCCTGTCGCCATGATGTACCTGGGGACGCCGGACAGCTTTCAGCAAACCAACTTCACGCCGGTAGTGAATATGCAGTTTACGACCCTCGCCGGTTACGTGAACGATCAATGGAAGTTTCACAGGATTAACATCGTCGCTGGAGCACGCATCGAGCATCTCGGTCCCTGGATCGATCGCCACGGTAATGGACTCGCAACCTTCTCTCCCAGCATCTATAACCAGGACTGCACCCGGGCCAATGGCTCGCCCGTCACCTGTTCTGAAACCACCGACTACCCCGGCCTCACCTGGCATGGCGTAAATAGCGCGATCACGAATCAGGTGAACAGTCCCCCGGAGATTTACGTCTCGCCGCGCGTCGGCCTTTCGTGGGATGTCTTCGGTCACGGTAAGACGTTCGTGCGCGGTGGGTGGGGCATCTATCGCCATGAAGAGGAATTTGCTCCCTATGCGCAGGCGGCTGCGACGGCTCAGGGATACAAGACGACGTTCATCCAGAACCAGTCGTTCACCTTCCAAACCGTCGATGAGCAAGCCCCCATCAACCCCGCTGATTACAGTGTCGATGTCCTCTCCGACCACGATACGGTGCGGCCCATCTACTACGAGTACAACGCGACCATCTCACAGCGCTTGAAGTGGAACTCTCTGCTCGAGATCGCCTACGTTGGCACCAGCAGTCAGCACCTGAGCAGTTACAGCTCGAGCGGCGGCAACTATAACGAGGCCTCCGATATCAATCTCATCCCGCAGGGATACTTCTTCCAGAGCTCGCCGGCTTTCTGTCTTTGCAATCTCCCCAATGGCGACACGCCGGATGCCATCTCTGCAATGACTACCGCTGAGCAGGACTTCTTTCGGCCCTTCCCCTTCTATCAGCACATCTACGCCCTGAATCACAACTTCTATTCGAACTACAACAGCGTGCAGGTAAGTTGGAATAAATCTTCAGGCATGATCCAGTTTGGATTGAACTACACGTTCTCCAAGAATCTCGATACGGCAGCTTCGTATAGCAACGTCCTCGTCGATCCGGTGAACCTCCGGAACGACTACAATCCCGACCCCTCCGATCGCACCCATGTAGTCAATGCTCATTACCTGTTGGATCTTGGCAAGCGCTACCACGGGAGTCATCGTCTGATCTCCCAACTCGCAAACGGGTGGCAGCTTTCCGGAATTTCTACCATCACCAGCGGCAATAACCTTGCATCCAACGAGGGCGAAAACTTTGGGTTTGGATCTGGCTCACTGGAACCAACGCAGGTTGCCACGCAGCAGCAGGAGCCGAACACAAACAATATCCCATGCGCGCAAACCTACGGCGTGCAGCCTGACAAGAATGGCGACACCTACTGCGTCACCAATCTGAGCCCGGTTACCTGGCTGGGGACCCCCGACTATCAACTGATGCCCACCGTCAACTGCAACCCAGCTGGCGGCCCGGCCAAACACCAGTTCATCAACCCGACCTGCTTTGGGATTCCAGAGCCGGGCAGTCCCACGACCGGACCCTATGCCCTGTCGACGAACCCCTCCGGACAAGGGCAGGACAGGCTGCCTTATATCCGCGGCCCCTATTATCAAAGCCATAATTTGTCCTTGCTGAAGAACTTCTCAACAGGAGCCAACAAGAACATCCAGTTCCGTGTCGAGGCATTCAATTTCCTGAATCATGCGAATGTCTCCTTCAACAATAACGACAATCAAAACCTCAACTTGGGAAGCTTGAACTTCGCGGTCACTGGAAAACCTCTGACCACCGGCGAGCTTGAAAATCCAAACTTCGGTATCGCGAACATCAAGTACGGTTCCTCTCCGATAGGCGGTCGTCTTATCGAGCTCGGTGCAAAGTTCACGTTTTAGCGTGTCCCCGCTGCCCATTGCTTATGCGTGGAATGCGGATAGAACGTAAGGGCGGCAGCTTCTGCCCTGTGGTTGTGAAGTTCGAGATCGCGGCGTGCATGCGGTCTAGAGATTGGTTAGATCGGTAGCACTCGCAAGAGATTGGATCGAGATTTACTGGAGGGGTTTTATGGCCATCGAGTCTGCAGCGTACTTCAGCCGGCTGGCGCGCACCGTGTTGGTGTCGTTCATTGGAATTGCGTCTCTTTCCAGTGCCGCCTTGGCGCAGAAGGAATTGGTAACTACTGGCTCGGTGATTCCGCTGCAGCATAGCAACAGTTACTGCCAGATCTACAACGTCGATATTGCTCCTAACGGAGACGCATTGTTTCTGGATGTCTGCGGAGGTGGAGGCTATGGAGCCATCTATCGTCTGCCGGTGGGAACGACCACGTTTTCCACGATCGCGAAAACTATCGATACGGCCGGGACCTACTGGAATGAGGGCATGGCGATGGATGCCCTGGGCAACCTCTATGTCACCGACCGCTATAGCGGCAGCAGCCATATCTATCGCATTCCCTATGATTCCTCGAGCGACAGTTGGACGTTCTCAGCGTCGAATGATACCTGGGAAGCTACCATCGATGGCGGCTTTGAAGGCAATGGAACGCAGAATGCCGTCTTCCTCAATAGTGCAGCAAAGGATGGCAGCGGCATTCTCTTTGTCTCCGAGCAGAACGCGAACGACATCGTCATGATCCCGGTAAACGCCGGCGGAACCGTGCCCCTCTTTCCGAGTGGGCCCGACGCAGGGCAGCCGGAGTTCCAGTACCTGATCAAGGGTCTGAAAGACAAAGTGATGCCCATGGCTGTCGACGTCAATGGGAATCTGTACTTCATCGAAAATCCCTACGATCCTCCCGCCAGCCGCACCACGGGAGTCTTCTTCATTCCTGCCAGCGCCTACACGGCCTGCATGGCTGCGAGCGCCGGCGGCAGCGGTGTCCCCACCACCCCATGTATCTCCGGAACTGAAGCGTCCGTGGCGCGCATCGACTCGGGCAATGGAGAGAAGTTCAACGGCCTCACGCTGGACGCCGCCGGAAATGTGTACGTTGCTGACACCGACGATAGCTATGGTGGCACAAGGAATGGATTGATCGAGATCCCCAATGAAAGCGGAAGCCCGGTAGGTGTCACCGCCAGCAGCTTCAACTTCGCGGATGCCGAATATCTCTCTCCGGCACCCGTCAATGCCTATCCGACCATCGACCCGCGCGGATTCTTCTGGCTGCCGCAGGGAACCGCAGGTTTGTGGAATCCGAATGGGGCCGCCACCGGTATACCGGGCACGGGAAATCTCATCCTCTATCAATTGGGAGCGGCGAATCTGGGATCGACGCCGGTGGGCACGCCGAGTGCGACCGGGACTGTCTTTTTCACCTTCAGTGGGAGCGTATCTCCGTCGAGCATCGTGCTGACGCAGCCAGGTGGCGGCACCGACTTTAGCGCCGTCTCCACCAACCCCTATCCACCCGCCGGAGGGAATGCCCCGACGATTCCTTGTCCCGTCAGTACACTGGCAAAGCCCGTCACCATTACGGCATTCAGTTCGTGTGAGTATTGGGTCGCGTTTACGCCGCAGGGCACCAACGCCGTGGGCAGCGTCTCCGGCCAGCTATCCATGCTGGACTCGGGCAACCATGTCATCAATGGCAGTACCGCAAATCTCACCGGCATCGGCGAGGGACCTGCGGCCGCTCTGCTGATTCCTGCAAATCAAACGCCGCTATCTACCGGGCTGGTTTCGCCGAAGCAGGTCGCAGGCGATTCGCTCGGCAACTCCTATGTTGCGGATGCGGGTCTCGGCAAGGTGTTGATGTTTGCCGCGGGAAGCACCTCTGCCTCTGCGGGAACTCCCATCGGCACGGGCCTTACCGCACCAACCGGTGTCGCGGTGGATGGCTTCGGCGATGTTTATATCGGTGACTCCGGAAAGGTCATCGAAGTTCCCGCGGTGAATGGAACGCTGAATCCTGCCGGCCAGACGGTTCTCCTATCTGGCCTCGGAGCGAATCTCAATCTTGCGGTCGACGATGCTGGCAATGTCTATGCCGCTGATCCCGCCAACGCCAGGACCGTCCGAATCTACAACCCTCAGATGTCCATGGCGATTGAGCCGACGCCCTCGAGCGGCACCTCGATTCCAAACACGATCGGCACAGGTTTCACCAAACCCACTGCGGTCGCCGTCGACGACGCCGGTGATGTCTTTGTGGCGGACGGTACGAACCTGGACGAGATCACCTTCTGGGGCGCGCAGACCAGCATCACCAGCGACCTTGCCGCACCTGTGACCGGGCTGGCCGTCGATCCTTCCGGGTCCGTGTATGTGGCGCAGAGCGGAGGCATTCTCCGCGTTCCTCTCGAAAGCGCAGGCCTCACGTTTAATGATGCTGCTCAGATCGACAGCAGCGGCGTCACATCGCCGGATGGCGTCGGAATGGACTCCCTCGGCAATCTCTACGTAACCGCAGCGTCGTACGTCGTTCCCACGTACACAAGTTCTGCGGCTCCGACGACGACGACCGTGAATACTCCGAGTCTGTTGTCCCTCAATGGAGCCTTCGTCGGCTTTGGAACCGTCAGCACTCAGACGCAGAGCAATCCAGTCGATGTGGAGGTCTACAACATTGGCAACGAGCCGCTGGTGTTCACCGGCAGCCCAACGTTTGCGGGGACGAACGCTGCAGACTATTCCATCGAATCCGACGGCCAGATTCCTTGCGACACCACCGGTGCGACGCCGATCCCGAGCGCGACAGCCTGTTCGCTGGGTGTAACCGTGACTGCCGCAAACAACTACCTGAGCCAGGCGAGCATGGCGGTTCCAACATCGGCGGTCAATGCTCCATCCACCAATGCGGTGCTCGAAGCCTACGCTCTGAATAATCTTTGCCTCACCACGACAACCATCACACTCACGCCAGCAACCGGCCTCAGCTATCCGGCAAATGCCACGGTCTCTGCTTCGGTAACTCCAGTCAGCCCATCGTGCTCCACAGGCAATGAGCCGACTGGCGGAAATATTGTCTTGACCCTGGATCCTCAGGCGAAGGGTTCGTCGGAGACCACCCAGTCGGTCGTGCTCAAGGATGGGGCGGCCAGCTTTAATCTCACCGGATTGAATGGCGGCACCTACATTCTCTTTGCGAGCTACAAGGGCGACACCATCTTTGGCGGCAGTTCCAGCTCCAGGACCTTCACCTTCGTCGTCTCGCAAGCTACCCCAACGATCACCCTTGGTAATCCAATTGGCATTTCACCGATAGGCAATACGTACTACGTCAAGCAGGGATCCACGGTAACCCTCAATGCTTCCATCGCTTCAGCAGTCGGAACGCCGACGGGCACGATCGAGATCCTTCAGAACGGATCGGCACCCGCAGATCCGGCACAGAATCCCATCACGTTGGGCGGGAATGGCACGGCGAGCTTCGACACCTCCAACCTGCCGGTTGGCACCTACAATCTCACGGCTGTCTATGCTGGTGACATCAACTTCGCCTCTGTCACCTCCCCAGTCGTCACCATCCAGGTCATCAATCCCAGCGCACTGATTACAGCGAGTCCCGCGTCTGTAACCACCCCGGCCGGTACTCCGGTAACGACTGCGCTCACGATTACTCCGCTCGAGGGATACTCCCCGCAGATGGGTGTGCAAATGTACTGCGAGGTGCAACCCGTCGATACGGTTCCACCCGACGCCGAGTGCACCTTCGATGTGCCACTGGTGATGTTCAGCACTACGGTGGGAGCCCCTGCGACTCCCCAGGTCACCCACGTCACCATCAGCAGCAATATTCCCGTCAATGAATCCTCGCTCAGGATGGGCAACTCGCCGATCCTCTTCGCCGGATTATTTGGCCTGGGCCTCGCAGGACTTTCGCTGCGCAGAAGAAGTAAGTTCCATCGCACGCCACTCACGCTGCTCTGCGTCTTGTTCCTGTGTACCGGAACGCTCATCGGATTCACCGGTTGCACAAACTCGGGCTACACGACAACGCCGCCGGCACCGCATGTCACGACACCGGCAGGTACCTACAACGTAAGTATCTACACCTTGGATCTCCAAACAAACCAGATTTCCTCACTGCCGTTCACCTTGAGCGTAACGATTACCGCGGCAAAGTAATGCAGACGTGTGTAGCTGATCCTCAACCCGCCGGGGAATGGAAATTCGGTTCCCCGGACCACTGGGACGAAAAGATTCAAATGCGGTTGGATCCTGGCCGCTCGCAGGTTGGTATGAGTCCTTTAGGGAGAAATATCATGTTCACCAAGTCCTTCAATTCGCCGAGCAGGCTCTCTACGCATCTACTGGCGGCGCTCCTTTTCTGTGTGGCTTTCGGTAAGGGAGCGATGGCGCAGGCAACTGCACCCGTCGTCATAGCGAGTTATGCCCAGGAGTTGACGCCTCCCAGCAAATTAGGCACCGTCTTTCAGACGGCCCTCGATAGCTATGGTGACTTGTTGTTCGTGGATTACGCGAACGGTGGCTTGTACGAGTATCCCGTCAATGGTGGTCCCGTCATCACGTTGCTGCCAAGCGGAAGCCTCGGTAACGCGAATCCAGGCATCGCCATTGGAGCCGCGAATGATCTGTATCTTGAGGGTAATTACAACAACACCCTCGGAAGATTCCCTTTCAATACGACGACGATGACCTGGGATGGTCTATCGACCATCAGTGCCGCTGATGGCAATGCTTCGACCGCCCTTTGCCCGAAAGGCAACGGAACGCCAGTTGCCCCTTACGGGTTTGCGTGCGGAGACACACCGAATACAACTCCTTATTACTTTCAGCCGTGGGCGATCACGATCGACCCGAATAATAATGTGCTCGTCAGCACGAATAATAGCGGCTCCTTCATCTTTACACTGCCGGTGTCTGGGACGGGGATTACCTCGACGGCTGCGCAGGCTAACAGCGTCATTCTCACGACCATGGCGGCGCGGGCGCAGTCCATTACAGAGGACAAGTTTGGAAATATCTATTTCGTTGAAGAGACCGACCAAAAGGCTCCTTTGCCGGGCGTCCTGATGATCCCTGCAGGATCTACGGGATTGACCACGGATGCGGGCCTGGCTCGTGTCGATCCGAATCTTCCCGCCGTGACTGGAGTGACTACCGATGCGGCGGGGAACCTCTATATCAGTGACTCGAAGGAGGGCGTCTTCTTCGTCCCCAACCCTTCCGGAACTCCGGAGACATCTTCGGCTGCTCTCTTGACGCCTCTGCCTGCCGACGGCCAAGTCAGTGTCGATCTAGCCCGGCAGATTCTTTATGTTCCTACGAACCAGACGGGCAGCCAGACGATCGCGAAGGTCACCTTCAATGCGGCAGAGCTCGGCTCGACCGCCACCGGAGCTCCCGCCGCAACGTCATTGCCGATTTCGTTTGGCTTCAACGGCGCCGTGACTCCGGCCTCGTTTGCCATCCAGGAATCTGGAACGCCAACTCCCGATTTCACGATTACGACGGGTGGCACCTGCGTAGCTGGAACGGCATACGCGGCTCAAAGTGGTTGCACGGTGAATGTGACCCTGAGTCCCAACGCCGCTGGCAGCGTCTCTGCCAAACTGCTGATGCTTGACGGCTCGAATAACATCTTGGCATCGCTCGCCTTGCAGGGAACTGGCACCGGGTCGGCACTGCAAGTGCTACCTGGAACACAGTCGCTTATCGGCGCTGGCCTGAAGACGCCGAGCCAGTTGGCGGTCGATGCCAATGACAACGTATACGTCGCGGATGCTGGTCTCGGTGCCGTCGAGGAGTATCCGAAGGGATACGGCGCTGTGGCCGCCACTGCGACCGTGGGCGCAAATCTCGTAGCGCCTACTGGCGTGGCTGTCGATGGAGCAGGCGATGTCTTTATCGCGGATAGCGGGAACGTGTATGAGGTGCCGATAGGCGCCGCTGGGCTGAATGCCGCCGGACAGCTCACACTCAGGGGTGGCCTGGGCGCTAATCTCAAGCTGGCGACAGACGGTCTTGACGACCTGTACATTGCGGATCCGGCCAATCACCGCGTCGTCAAACTCGGAAATATTGCAGGAACGTTTGGCCTTCTAACCCAGACAGAGACCGATCTCGGCGGGTTCAACGCACCATCCGCGATAGCGGTGGACGAAAACGGAAATCTCTATGTAGCGGATGGATCGAATCTCTACGAAGTCACACCCGCTGGAATTCAATCCACCTTGCTCACAACCCTGAGCAATGTTACAGGTCTGGCGGTCGATCCCTCTGGAGCTGCCTACGTAACCATGCCGGGCGGCACCGTGCGGATACCCAACCTGGGCGGAACATTAACTCCTTCGAGTCAGACCAGCATCGCGCCTTCGGTTACAAGTCCAGCGTCCGTGGCAATCGACTCGAAAGAAGATGTCTACATCGCCGATTCGGTCGCGGAAGAAGTTAGTTTGGTCAGCGCGGACGCCTCGGTCAACTTCGGAACACAGAGCAGTGCGACTGCCTCCGCAACGTCAAATTTCACTTTAGTCAACGACGGAAATGCTCCCTTCAACTTCACCGGATTTACCAGCACCGCCGATTACAGCGTGACGTCCACAAGTTGTGCGGCACCGGTTGCCGTCGGTGCAACCTGCGGAGGCACAATCACCTTCAATCCCGGACCGGGCGATCAGGGTACTCTCTCAACGGAGATCCTTGCGCAGACCGGAGCCGCAAACTCGCCGGTCGGAATCAACGTTGTCGGTGTGGGTGTACCCCTGGCGAAATCAGCCACCACGCTCAGTGTTACGAACCCAACCGTCGACGGCGCGCCAGCCATCATCACCGTTGCTCCCGCCTCCGGCACCGGCGCAGCACCCACCGGACAGGTCACGCTTACCGTCACTGGCTCTACTCTCACGGCACCTGTTGTTGTTACGGGCACGCTCGCAAACGGAACCATTACGATTACTCCGCCGCAGTTGTCCGCAGGTAGTTATACCTTCAGCGTCAGTTACCAGGGCGATCGGACCTATGGACCTTCCACCGCTTCTGCACAGGTCACCATAGCTCCGGGGGCCGTGATCCTGACGCAGGGTGTCCTGACCCCTTCGCAATCGCTGGTCGAGATCAATGGAATCTTCTACGTGCTCGCGGGCAACACCGGATCGCAAGAACCTTACGATGGATCGGTTAGCCAGTATGAATACACCTATCCAGTCTCCATCGCCGCTACCGATGGCATCGCCCTGGTCGGCCAGCCCGTCACCAGCAGCGCCGGGAAAGTTATTGGTGTCAACTACGGCACGGTGACCTACCAGGGGGTACCCTCCACAAGCTGCCAACCGGTTCCGGTTTCATCCACCGGGATCGCGTCCCTCGCCACCCAATGCTTCACGATTAATACCAGCAATAATTCGATCCCTGATCTTGAGACCACCTACACGATCACGCCGGTCTACAGTCCCGTTGGCACCGGCTCGACCTTCTGCAATCCCACCTGCGTTACCAATCCCAATTACACATCGGTTACAGGCACTGCCATCACCGTGACCGCCCTGCGCAATCCGGTCGTGCAGATCACATCCAACCCCGGATCCGTATCCGTAACTCCAGGCTCGACGGTGACGACCACGCTCACCTTGACCTCCGTGCTTGGATACGGAGTGGCTGGTGCCGGAGCTCT
Source organism: uncultured Acidobacteriaceae bacterium (assembly GCA_963762375.1). Lineage (GTDB taxonomy): Bacteria > Acidobacteriota > Terriglobia > Terriglobales > Acidobacteriaceae > Granulicella. Next base: position 97,329 of record CAVXKP010000007.1, on the reverse strand, counting down.
GTTGAATAACTACTCCCTGCCCGTGCAACTGGCCTGCGACGGTCTGCCTGCCTATGCGACCTGCAGCTTCAGCTACCCGACTCCCGATCCAACCGACGCGCAGTCCGTGGATGTAGGTCCCGCTGCCGGCACCGTTTTGTCCTTCATGGGAGGGACCACCGGCCCATGTCCCGCAGCAGCGCCCGGTGCGGTCGGCGGTTGCTTCGGTCCAGGCACAGTGATCATGACCATCAGCACAAATATTCCGTCCGGCGTGGCCAGCACGAGCCATGGACAGAGCAAAATCTTATTCGCGGGAATCTTTGGATTCGGTCTGCTGGGTCTCGCCATCAGCAGGAAGAAGAGGTCGGTGCGGGGCAGCCTCCCGGCGCTGGTTTGTTTGCTCTTCTGCAGCGCGATCCTGGCCGGCATCAGCGGCTGCAGCACCACGCAACTCGGCACCACGACCGGGAACTCTACGCCGGCAGGAACCTACGCGGTCACCATCACGGCAAAGGAAGTCGGGAGCCAGGTTATTACTCAAAATCCCGGAATCACTTATGGAAATTCCAACCAGGTATCTTTGCCCTTCACGATGAACGTAACGATTCAGTAGGACGCGCAGGCGATCGTGCGGGAGCATCCAGTGTGCTCCCTCCACTCTCGCTCAATCCATGCCAGGGCCTCCCGCAATGAGAAGGGGCCTGTTGTGAAACGTAAAGCCGCTCGAGACCGTGAGGCACCCGTGGACCATTTGACCAGACAGCAGCACGCAGCGAACGGACCCAGAGAAGTTCCCGGAGCTCCAAGAGAACCGAATAGAGGAGTGTTAGAGATGAAAGTTAATCGGATCGGCCTAAGCTACTCATCGCGTTCATGGATCTCGCTATCAACGGCCCTGGTTCTTGCTGCAGCAGTAGGCCTCTCCGGAATGACGGCGCACGCGCAGGCACCGGCGTCCGCCTTCCAGAACGTCGTCCTTAGTCAATCGGCGGAACTCGGGCTGCTCACGAGCGGGGGCGGCCAATCCGGTCAGGAGCCTGCTGGATCGTCGATGGCGGTCGACTCCAAGGGCGACTTGATTATGGGCGATACCTACGGAGGCCATGTCCTCCTGTTTGCCGCCAGTGCCGCACAGACCAGCCCGACGCCCACTCCAACCATTCTCGGAACCCCGGGAGACAATGTGGATGCTGTGGCCATCGATAGCCAGGGCAATCTTTACGTTGGCTTCGCAACCGCCAACCCCCTGGCCGTAGTAAAAATTCCCTACGTCAGCGGAGCGTACGCGGCCATTGGCGCAGCTGCAAGTCCAACCCAGCCGTACCCGGCCGGAACCCCGAACTGTACAGGTACCGACACCGTAGAGTGCGTCATGAGCAACCTGAATACCCAAGCCTCCGGGGTCTCAGGCTTGGTCTTCGATTCCAAGGGAGACCTGTTCTACAGCACGACGAACATTGGCGATAACGGAGCTGCGACCGCGCCGAACTCCATCTGGGAATGCACCGCGGCGTGTCTGTACACCGGCACGCCCGCAGCCACGCTGCTCTTCACAGAGCCGACCAGCGCAACGCCCGTCACCACCGGCCAGTTGAACGTCGGCGGCCTGGCCATCGATCCCTATGGAGACCTGTTCTTTAGCGACTCGGCCATCTCCTCGGGAACCAATGCCCAGGAAAGCTTCACCTCCAACCTCAACGAGCTCGTTTATTCCGGAACCGCCTTCGCCACATCCCCCACGGTTCTCTATACCTATACGCCTGCATCGCCCGCCAACTATGACAACGAGATTGACGGCGTAGCGACCGATGCCAGCGGTACAGTCTACGCCCTCGTCACAGGAGCGCCCGGGCTGCTAGCTTTCCCCAACAACCATGGCGTCATCAACACCTCAAGGATGTATGTAGCCTCCACGGTGACGGGAAAGCTGTTGGCGTCCGACGGCGTAGGCGATTTCTATCTCGACGCCTATAACAACACGGCCAACGCCGACGAACTCCAATGGGTTGGCCTCAACATCTTGAGAGCGACTCCGTCCGCCGTTGCCACTGCCTCCACGGCGACCTTTACAACCGTCTTGAATGATGGAGGCTGCAGTCCAGCTCCAGTCGTTACGTTCACAGCCTCGGGGACAAACGCCTCGGCGTTCTCCGCTGTTACCACCGGTTCATGCGCCGCGACCGCTGTCGGCGCCTCCTATACCTCCACCCTCAGCTTCACGCCACCTGCCGTCGGTACCAGCACCGCAACCTTTACGGCCCAGGACACCGCTGGAAACAGCGGTGCAGCGGCCGTCTCTGGAACCGGCGCCGGCACCGTTGCGACACCGTCCTTCTCGCTCGCCGCCGGCACCTACACGGGCGCACAACCGCTCACCATCACCGATGCTACCTTGGGCGCCTCCATCTACTACACCACCGATGGCTCAACGCCGGGAGCCAACACCGGAACGTCCACCCTCTATAGTGGACCGATCTCGGTGGGGAACTCGGAAACCGTCAACGCCATCGCGGTTGACCCTGGTGATACCAGCAGCCTCGTCGCTACGGCCGCCTATGTCATCAACGTAGTGGGCGCCTCTGCCACGCCGACCTTCTCAGTGTCTCCGGGCACATACACTACGCCGCAATCCGTCACCATCATGGACACGACTGCCGGAGTAACGATTCACTACACCACGAACGGCTCGGCGCCCACATCCAGTTCCGCGGTGTACAGCGCTCCCATCGACGTAACGGCCACGGAGTCCATCAGCGCCATTGCGGTTGGCGGAGGTTTTGGCAATAGCGGCGTCGCAACCGCGCTCTACACCATCACCCTCCCACCCTCTGCCTTCCAGAACGTTGTGGTGAGCCAGTCGACTCAACTCGGCTCGCTACCCGGCGGCGGCGCTCAGTCTGGCGGCGAGCCTGCGGGCGACACGATGGCGGTGAACGCCTTCGGCAATCTGATCGCTACTAACACCTACAACAACAAGATCCTGTTATTCAGTCCGCAGGGCACCACTGCGACGGTGCTCGGATCGCTGAGCAACCCCAACGGTGTAGCCGTAGATAGCCAGAACAATCTCTACATCGGATTCTCGTACGGCCCAACCGTCGTGAAGATTCCCTATGTCAATGGAGCGTATGCTGCCATCGCGGCAACCACAGGCACAACGCCCAACTGCACCGGCACCGACACGGCGGAGTGCATCATGAACAATGTGTCGCTTGCGAACGGTTCCGGAGTCGTTTCGCTGGTGTTCGATGCTGCCGGGGACCTGTTCTTCGGAACGACCAACCAGAACCAGGGCGGAAATAATCCAAACACCATCTACGAGTGCACGGCCGCCTGCCTGTATACAGGTTCGCCTGCTCCCAACGTGATCTTCACGGAGCCGACGGCGAGCGCACCCAATACCACCGGCCAGTTGAGCATCGGCGGTATGGCCATCGACGCATCCGGCAATCTGTTCTTTACCGATTCGGCGATCGGCACGACCAATAACCAGGAGAGCTTCACCTCGAATGTCAACGAGCTCCCCTACACCTCGGGTTCCGGCTATGCAACGACGCCAACCGTGATCTATACCTACGCGCCCGCCACCCCGGCGAACTACGATTCCGAGATCGATGGCGTTGCCACCTCGCCCAACGGAACCATCTATGCCTTGCTGCAGAACACCACCGGAATCCTTGCCTTCCCGAAAGTCAGTGGGAGCTATGCCAGCAAGAATATGTACCTGGTCTCCACGCAGAGTGGCAAGCTGCTGACCAGCGATGCCCTCGGAAATCTCTACGAAGCAGACAACAACAGCAATGTCTATGAGATCAGCGTCGACAATCTTACGGCGCCCACTTCGCCGGAACAGAACCCGGCCACCGCGACCAACCTCACTACCTTCCTGAACGATGGAGGCTGCACCGCGACTCCTCCCACGGTGACCTTCGCATTCACCGGCACCTCCGCGTCGGCCTATTCCGCTGCAACCACCGGAACGTGCACCACGACCGTCACCGGAGCCTCCTTCGCTACATCGCTCACCTTCAATCCAATCTCTGTCGGAGCCAATAGCGCCACGCTGACGGCGACCGACTCCCTAAGCAATACCGGCACAGCCTCAGTGACCGGTACAGGAACGCCCGCACCTCCAGCCGCCACTCCCACCTTCTCCGTACCAGCCGGCACGTACACCACCGTCCAAACGGTCAGCATCAGCGATACGTCAACCAACGCCACCATCTACTACACCACCGACGGATCGACTCCGACCTCTGCCTCCACTCCCTACACTGCGCCCCTCACGGTTGGAGCTACCGAAACGCTCAATGCCATTGCCACCGGGAACGGATTTTCTCCTGGCCCTGTTGCCACGGCTCTCTACACCATCAACCTCCCAACCACCGCGATCCCCACGTTCTCCGTCGCCGCCGGAACCTACACCTCGCCGCAGACCGTCACCATCGCGGATGCAACAGCAGGCGCGGTGATCTACTACACCACCAACGGATCAACGCCGACCGCCGCCTCCACCAAGTACACAGGAGCCATCACCGTCGGCGCGACGGAGACCATCAATGCAATTGCCATCACCACCAACTACAACAACAGCTCCATCGCGTCCGCAGCCTACACGATCAATCTTCCCGCTGCCGCTACACCCACCTTCTCCGTCGCTGCTGGCACCTATGCCTCTGTGCAAACGGTCAGCATCTCCGATGCGACAACCGGGTCCTCTATCTACTACACCATCGATGGATCGACACCATCGGTAGGAGGCGGAACCACCGCTCCCTACACCGGCCCCATCACGGTCGCGGTGTCTACCACGATCAATGCCATCGCTGTCGCTGCGCCTGATTACAACATCAGCGCTGTCGGATCGGCGGCCTACGTCATCAATCTACCGGCCACGTCCTTCACCATCACCAGCGCGAACTCAACCATCACTGTCCCGCCCGGCGGGTCTGCGACGGCAACCCTTACCCTCACCGCGAATGCTTCGTTCAATGGATCGATCTCATTCGCCTGTGCCGGCTTCTTACCCATCGGAGCTACCTGCACCTTTAGTCCAACCTCCGTTGCGCTGGTCGCTCAAGGCAACTCCACGACCACCCTCACCGTCAAGGTGCCTGCAACTACGGCATCCCTTCACCACGGGCCAGGTCCCCTCCTGCCCGGAAGCATGTTGGCCACCGTACTGTCTCTTCTCGGCTTCAGAAAGCGGCGTCGCCTGCAACTCGTGCTCCTGGTCGTGCTCAGTGGCGTAGGCTTGACGATGTTCAGTGGCTGCACGACAACGTCCTCCTCTACCTCCTCATCCTCACAGATCGCCGTCACGGCCACCGGAGCAAGTTGCCCGTATGACTCTCCCGGCTGCCAAAAACCCACGCAGGTGGTGCAGACCGCCAACCTGGTTCTTACCGTCCAATGATCGAAGAGGAGAACGTATGGTCTCAACGCCTTGGTGCCAAAGCTCCGTAAGCAATATCTGATCTGCAGGGGACCCCCGTGAATCGACGTAAATTTCTGCAAGGCACTGGACTTACCCTTGGCGCCGGATCCCTTGCAAGCACCTGGAGCGGTCGAGCGATCGCTCAACTGGGCCCCGGAAACACAGGTCCTTTGAAATTTCCTCCCGACTTTTTGTGGGGAGCGGCGACCGCTTCCTACCAGGTCGAGGGAGCGGTCCATGTTGGCGGCCGCGGCCAGACGATATGGGACACCTTCTCCCATACCCCCGGCACAACCTTCCACGGAGACACGGGTGATATAGCAGACGACTTCTATCACCTTTTCCCGAAGGATATTCAACTCATGAAAGATATCGGGTTGAAGACCTTCCGATTCTCCGTTGCATGGTCCCGCATCTTTCCGGATGGCTCTGGCCAGCCGAATCACGCAGGCATCGATTTCTATAACCGCTTAGTCGACGCACTCCTGAACGCCGGGATCGCACCCTACTGCACTCTGTACCACTGGGACTTACCCCAAACCCTCCAGGATCACGGTGGGTGGGAGAACCGCGACACGGCAAAAGCATTCGCCGATTACGCCGGCTTCACCGCTGCTCTTCTGTCCGACCGCGTCAAGCATTTCATGACGATGAATGAGATGCGAAGTTTTGTTGAGCTGGGATACGGGCAAGGCGTCCACGCCCCGGGACTGAAGCTCGATACCAAACGGCTGGCGCAATTGACTCACTATGTTGTCCTCGCCCATGGGCTGTCGGTCCAGGCGATACGGGCTCACGCAACGCCAGGCATCAAAGTCGGTATCGCGGATAACGTCCAGGCGTGCACCCCCGTCATCGAGACTCCCGATCATATCGAGGCTGCCCGGCGAGCCACGCGCGAACAGAACGCAATGTTTCTTACCGTGTTACAGGAAGGACGTTACACCGAGCGTTACTTGCAGAACCTGGGAAGCAATGCTCCCCGATTTACTGCGGAAGAGATGGACATTATCAAGACCCCGATGGATTTCGTAGGCCTCAACATCTACCAACCTACCTATGTGCGGGCCGACAATTCGCAAAAGGGGTACCAGATCGTGAGTGTCCCGGACTCTTTCCCGCACATGGACAGTGGCTGGCTCTATGTCGGTCCGGAAGTCCTTTACTGGGCACCCAGGCTTGTGCACGAACTATGGAAGATCGACACGCTCTACATCACGGAGAACGGTGCATCCTCTGACGACCAGGTCGCCCCGGATGGCCGGATCTATGACACTGATCGCGTGATGTACCTGCGAAATTACATGACACAACTCCATCGCGCCGTTGCAGAGGGCGTTCCCATCAAAGGATATTTTCTGTGGAGCCTATTAGATAACTTTGAATGGGCGGATGGATATGAGAAGCGTTTCGGCATCGTCTACGTCGATTTCGCCACGCAAAAAAGAGTTCAGAAACTAAGTGCCACCTACTATCAAGAAGTAATCCTGGAGAATTGTGTGAAATAAATCAACCTGCTCGTATGTGAGGTTCGGCCCATCACAATCTGGCAATCAACCACTAGCACTCATAGCGACGTCCGCTTGACCCGCGCGACCTGTCCGATTTCTGCTGACGTGTTTTGACGCCTGATGGGAATCCAGATCCCCGCTCGAAGCGATACGCTCCAATCACCCGAAAGGAAGTTGATATGATCCAGGCGCGGCCGATGCTTGTTGGACTTGCCATCGCGGCGAGTGTGTTCGTCATTGGCTGTGGCGGAAATAGCAATGCGGGTACGCCTCCTCTCGCTACCTATGTGCTCACCGTGAACTCCACGAGCCCCTCGAGTGGCATCGCCATTACCGTCTCACCCGCGGATAATAACGGTGCAACCAGCGGCTCCACCAGCTTCACGCGCACCTACAACTCCGGAACGTCTGTCACCCTCACAGCGCCTTCCACAGCAGGCAGCAACGTCTTCTCTTCCTGGACCGGGTGTGCATCGGTAAGTGCAGCGACCTGCACAGTAACCCTCAATGCAGACACCACCGTGACAGTCAACTATATGACACCCGTGTCTACGGCCTACACGCTGAACGTAGCCTCCACCAACCCTTCGAGTGGTGTGGCCGTAGCAGCCTCCCCGGCCGATAACAACAACAAAACCAGCGGCACGACAGGGTTTAGCCTCACCTATAACTCTGGTACAGAAATTATTCTGACAGCACCCTCCACCTCTGGAGCCAATACGTTCTCCTCCTGGACCGGCTGCACGACCACCGCCGGCGCGACCTGCGATGTAACTCTCTCCGCAAACACCACCGTCACCGCCAACTACACTACGCCCGTGACGCCGCCAACCACCTACACGCTCACTGTGGATTCAACGAATCCAGCGAGCGGCTTGGCGATCAACGTGTCCCCAGTGGACAACAGTAATGCGGGCAGCGGTGCCACAAGCTTCACCCGCACCTACAATTCTGGAACGTCTGTGACTCTAACGGCCCCCGCTACATCCAACGGCAACACGTTTTCCTCGTGGACCGGATGTACCGCGGCCAGTTCGACCACCTGCACCATCACTCTCGCGGCCAATGCGACGGTCACCGCCAACTATACGGTCCCCGTCTCAACCACGTATGTTCTCACGATTGACTCCGCGGGACCCTCCAGCGGTGTCGCCATCAGTGCCTCTCCTGCCGACATCAACAGCGCCACGAGTGGCTTCACAAGCTTCACGAGAACCTATAACGCAGGCACCACGGTCACGCTCCAGGCTCCTTCTACTACGGGCTCCTACAGCTTCGTGAATTGGTCTGGTTGCACGACAGCGATCACCGAAACCTGCAGCGTGACGATGAGCGCCAACACCACCGCCACAGCGACCTACAACGGTCCGAACGTCACATCCGTAGCCATCACACCGAATCCCGCAACGGTCACCATCGGCACGAACCAGCAGTTCACAGCCATCGTCAATGGCACAGGTCTCTCCGGCAACGGGGTTACCTGGTCGATCGCGGCGCCATCCGGCACCACCGAAAGCCCCGGCACCATCACCTCGACCGGCCTGTACACCTCGCCGTATCCGGCTCCGCCAACGGTCACCGTGACGGCGACCAGCACCCAGGCTCCAAGTGTCAGCGGCAGTGTGGTTGTAACCCTGGCAGCTCCAGCCACTGCGACAGGACCGTCGCTCAGCGTCGATGCCGGCAATCAGACCCATGCGATTAGCCCGTATATCTACGGCATGAATGCATACCTGCTGGATGCTACGACTGCCTCCAATGCCAACATTACGGTGGCGCGTTGGGGCGGTGACGATACATCTCGCTATAACTATCAAACCAACGTCGCTAATTCCGCGAACGACTATTACTTTGAGAATTTCTCCGGCTCCAACAGCATGCTTCCCAATGACCCCATCGGTAGCGGCACCAGCTTCAACGCCTTCCTCTCCTCCGCCAACACGCTCGGCATCGCGTCACTCGGAACGGCTCCAGTGATCGGTTGGGTCTCGAATAGCGCCGTGAAGGCTTGCAGCTTCCCGCAGTCCACCTATCCCAACCAGCAGCAGTACGACAGCGATGGCTGCGGCAACGGTGTCAACACCGGCGGAACGAACCTGGATGGAAATAACACCATCGCGGCCATCACCAGCATCGCGGAAACCCCTCCGGCCGCTCCTGGCGCTGGCAACGCGACCTCCTCATGGGCCGATGGAACATGGGCCGGAAGCTGGGTTCATTGCCTGCTGACAAGCGGCTCCTACTGCACCGCTGCCGGCGGTAAAGATGTAACCATCTGGGATCTCGATAATGAGCCAGAGTACTGGTCCGACGTTCATCGCGACGTCCATCCCAATCCCATGACCTACGATGAGATCACCAATGGCGGCATCGGCACTGCGCTGGCCATCAAGACGGCCGACCCGAATGCGCTGGTCAGCGGACCCATCATCTCCGGATGGTACCAGTATTTTTATTCCCAGCTCGACGTCACCCATGGATATGCAACCGGCCCCTGTTACGATCCCTGGAGTAATCCCACCGACCGTCAGGCGCACGGCGGAGTTCCGCTGATCGAGTACTACCTGCAGCAGATGGCCGCCGCATCTCATACCTACGGCATCCGCCTGTTGGATTATGTTGATGTCCATGCCTATTTTGCAGCCAACTATAACGGCGCTACGGTTGGTACCACCACAGCGGGCGACACCGGCGAACAACAAGCGCGCATGAATTCGACGCGAGTATTCTGGGATCCTACCTATACAGATCCTGACCTCCCGCAACCGAACTACCCGACAGACGCGAACTATACCTCGAGTTGCGCGGTGCCAGATGTAGCACCCGAGATTATTCCAAGGATGCAAAGCTGGGTAACCAATGATTATCCCGGCACCAAGACCTCGATCGACGAGTACAACTTCGGTGGCAACGAATCGATCAACGGGGCAGTGACGCAGGCGGACATCCTGGGAATCTTCGGAGCGTACGGTCTTGATATGGCCGAGTTGTGGCCAACAACCAACTACACAGCCCAGGTTCCTGCCACCATGGCATTCGAAATCTACCGTAACTACGACGGCCATAAATCGACCTTCGGTAATACTGCATTATCTTCGATAAGTAGCAATCAGGGTATGCTCTCCGTGTATGGTGCCGTGCGCTCCTCCGATAATGCAATCACGATCGTTGTGATTAATAAAACCTACGGTCCTCTTACCTCAACCCTATCGCTCGCAAACTACCCGGAAACCTCCGCGGCCACGGCAGAATCCTTCCTTTACAGCAATGCGAATCTGAGCGCCATCGTTGCCCAGCCAGGCGTCACTGTGACGCCACCGGCTGCAGCCAGCACGACCAGTACCATCACGACAACCTTTCCAGCACAATCAATCACTCTATTGGTCGTTCCAGCAATTTAAGTAGGAGCTACCTAATAAATGCTGTCGTCATTACTGTCAATCAACGGTCATCCTCAAACACAGCAGGGAAATGCGATGAGAGTATTCTTCCGAACATCAACCGCGATCGTAATCACGCTGGCGATGGCCTGCTGCCTCCGTATCGCTACCGCGCAGCAGGCCGATGAACGCGTAGCCTTCCAGCGAGCAGCTACGTTGACGCAGGGAGTTAACCTCTCAGGCTGGTTCGGTGGTTGGGGAGACTATTCCCCCGAGCACACTACGACCTATATAACGGCAGATGATTTTCGGTTAATGCGCGCAATGGGGATTCGCTACGTTCGATTTCCGTTGGACCCCACGTTGCTTTCCCAGGGCGGCCTGATGAATCCCAACAAAGAGCAGATCTGGGCGCGCATCGACAACGCACTCGATATGGCGATGAACTCCGGGATGGCCGTCGACTTTGTCGTCTTTCCTCGGGACGATTACAAGCAGCGGCTCGGGACACAATCCGGCGTGGACCAATTCATCATGCTCTGGCGAATTCTCGCGAAGCACTTCGTCGGTCGGGACCCGGATCGGTTCTTTCTTGAACTGATGAATGAGTCCGAGGAGCAAGACCCCTACCCGTGGGTCGGCATCGAGAGTGCCACCGTGAAGGCGATTCGGGCAATCGATCGGCAGCATACGATCATCGCATCGGGCGCACAGTACGATAGCCTGGGGGACCTTCTTACAACGGAAACAATCGATGACGCCAACATCATCTATACCTTTCACTTCTACGAGCCCTATGCTTTTACCCATCAAGGTGCGACGTGGGGCTCGACGGAGTGGAATTATTTTCGAGATGTCCCCTATCCTTCCTCGCCAAGCCAGATCGCAGAGCTGACCAAGAGCATTCCTGACGATGCCGCTCGCTATCACCTGTATCTCTATGGAGCGGAAGGTTGGAACGCTTCGTCCATCCTCCAGCGGATTGCGTTTGCGGCTGCATGGGGTCGCGAGCGGCATGTGCCCGTGATCTGCAATGAGTTTGGAGCCTATCGCGACACCGCACCGCGAGACGCACGCGCTCGCTATCTCCACGATGTCCGGGTCGCCTTGGAGCAGAACGGTATCGGATGGGCTATGTGGGATTGGAGTGGTAACTTCGGGTTGGTAACCCATCAGGCCGATTCGATTGTGCCGGATCGCCTGGATGTGGATGCGCTTGGACTCAAGCAGCCATAGCCGATAACGTAACACGGTTTTCGTTCCATGCAGCCTCGATGAGATACCCTGCGGCTTAAGGATTGCTGCTCACGGTGGTGTTATAACAAACAGAGACTTCCAGACTCTCGATCCCCATCGGAAGAAGTTCGTATCGACTCTGGGCGTGGCCGCCAACCCGCAAGCAGCGAGCTCGTGCCTCGGTGGTGCGATGCGAGTCGTGGCTACGATTGCAGGAGGCTTTACCCCATGACCCACGCAACCCGCATGAGCGATGTCGCGAAGCTGGCGGGAGTTTCGACGATGACCGTCTCGCGGGTGCTCAATGGCAACGTGCATGTGAGCCAAGAGGCACACGCTCGTGTGCTCGACGCGATCGCGAAGCTGAACTACGTTCCCAACGAGGTGGCGCGCTCGCTGCGAGACCATCGGACCCGCCAGATTGGCATTATCGTTCCGAATCTGAACGATCCTTTCTTTGCGCAATGCACGCATTCGATTACGCTCGTGGCCAAGGAGCGTTCGTACTCGACTGTGATTACGACCTCGGAAGAAGATCCGGCGACGGAGTTTACCGAAGCCAAGCGGATGCTGCGGCGGCACATTGAGGGCCTGATCGTTGTGCCCGCCCCTGGCAAGTCGCAACTGCGCGACCCCGAGTTCGACCAGACGCCGATTGTGACACTCGATCGGCCGGTGAGAGGGAGTTCCTTCGATAGCGTGGTCGTGCAGAATAAGCGTGGTGCAGAACTTGGCGTCCAACATTTGATCGAGCATCATCATCGCCGCATCGCCTGCCTCGGGCTAACGGGAAAAGTCTGGACGAAGAACGAGCGTCTGGAGGGCTACCTCGCGGCCATGAAGTCCGCAGGCCTGGAACCGGACGCGTACGCGTTAGGCGAGATGCAGTCGGAGATGCTGCAAACCGTGCGCGCGCTGCTCAGCAGCAAGAACCCGCCGACCGCGTTCTTCTGCACCAATAACCTGGTGATGCGCAACACGCTGCATGCGCTCATGACACTGAATGCAAAGATTCCCGAGCAGATTGCGATCGTCGGCTTTGACGATTTTGAGATGGCCGACATCCTCAAGCCTCCGATGACCGTGGTGCGGCAGCCCACTGACGTGCTGGGCCGCATCGCCGCCGAGCTGCTCTTCTCCCGATTGTCGGATAAGACCCAGACCAACCGGGCCAAACACATTGTGCTGCCCGTCGAGCTGGTCATCCGCAAGTCGTGCGGGTCGCATGGTGGGCGTTCCTCCAAGAAGATCGTGACCTGAGCATCGTGACCTGAACAAGGTCAACTCCAGAGGCCGCCTGTCATGCTCGCGAACGTCGCAGGTGGCCGCGGTGTCCGCCATGCGGTCCACCACCATCTCAACCCGCACCCGCTCTCAGGCGCCTTACGATTTCTTGTCTCGTATAAAGCTCTCCGGCGTACCATCCTCTGGATTCACGAAGATGATGTCCTTCGGATCGCGCCGCGGTGTATCGATCGCCAGGAAGACCACCGGCCCTTCCAGGATCTGCGGCTGCGCATGCACCGTGCGCCGCTTGAACACCAGCAGGTCGCCCGGCCCAAACTCGGTCTCGTTGCTCGGGTCCTCCATCCAGAACGTGCCGCGTCCCGACAGCACATACAAATGTTCATCGCTGCCCACGTGATAGTGCGGCGGCGTCTCCCGGTACACGCGGAAGACTCTCGTACTCGCTGTCTCCTCATCGGTCAGATACGTGTCCAGCAGCAGCGTCTCGGCGCTCTCCGGAAACGCCCGCGCAATCTCGTTCAGCTTGAAATGGTGGAAGTGCTTTGTCTCGGCCATGAACTCTCCATGTCTCTCATCTTGCAATCGAACGCCCTTCCGGCGAAAAATCTCACCAGGGCACTCTGCTTAAGACGCAGAAACAGGGAAGAAAAATCAGCCTCCACCTCAGAAAATCACTGGATCCGCTGCCCCACTCCCCTCCGCCACCCCGCCTGCCCGCAAAGCATCCAAACGTTAACTCAGCCGGGCTCCTTCGCGGAGCTCCCCCTCCTGCCGCATCCCAACCCCAAAGGAGATCCATCGAAATGATCTTCAGACTCCGCAGCGAAGAACTCGCGATCCTTCTCGCCGCCGCTTCCTTCACGCCGCTCCTCGCGCAAAGTACGCCACTCAAGGTGCAGTCAGGCCACCGTGAGATCCTTCTTCAGACCGACCAATCCTGGAACGGCAAGCGCTACACCCACTATCCCACCGGCCAGCCGCAACTCACCACACTCAAGGTCACGCTCGCCCCGCACACCGCCCTCCCGTGGCACACGCATCCCTTCCCCAACTCCGTCTACGTGCTCTCCGGAACTCTTACCCTGCACGACAAAGCCAGCGGCAGGACCCTCGTCGTGCATGCAGGCCAGGCCGTCGGCGAATCCGTCGACGATGTCCATCGCGGCGAGGCCGGCGATCAGCCTGCCGTCCTCATCATCACCTACGCCGGAACCCCAGGCGTCCCCACCTCCATCCCCGCCAAGGGCGAGAAGGCCGAGTACTAACCCATGAACCAACCGACCCAGCAAGCACCCCTTACCACCCAAGCGCCCCGCACCAACAGCTCGCACGACGTCACCCGGCGGAACATCTTCCTCCGCCTCTCCACCCTGCTCGCCGCGCGCGCCCTTCGCCGGCCTTCTCGCCCGACCAGCCCACGCCGCCACCAGCACCGATCCCGGCTCGCTCTACAAGCTCGTCACCTACACGGTGCCCGCGCAACACTGGCAGGAGTTTCTCGCCCTCGCCGAGATCAACGCCCACGCCTCCCGCCAGGAGCCCGGCATCACCAGCTTCACCCTCCTCCTCCCGCAGGAGACACCCCACACCGCCATCGCCATCGAAGTCTACAAGGACGCAGCCGCCAGCGCCGCTCATCAGCAGACCCCGCACTTTCACGCCTTCGTCCAGGGCGCGCAGAAGCTCGGCGTCCAGCGCTCCCTCATCCTCGCCGATCGCTACGACCCCCGCTAACCCGCGCGCAGCAACGCGCACCCCTGTTCGGAATCAACATCTTGGGAGTACGATAGCAGCCATGAACAACCCTCCCGCTGTCGCACCCTCGTCCTCACCCTCGCCCTGGCCGCCACCCTCGGCGCCGCCGCCTCCGCCCACGCGCAGGCCCCGTGCCCAACCGGCCCCGTCACCATGTACACGCCCAGCCACGCCCTCACGTCGCCCGTGCAGATGTCCTTTACCCAGTTCAATCACAAGACCGTCACCATCTACTACAGCGCTCCGTCGATGTTCTGCCGCAAGATCTTCGGAGGCCTCGTGCCCTTCGATCAGGTCTGGCGCACCGGCGCCAATCCCTCCACCACCATCGTCAGCGAGATCCCCCTGAAGATTGGCACCCTCAACGTCCCCGCCGGCACCCACACCCTCTACACGCTGCCCGCCGCCCCCGGCAAGCCCTGGCTGCTCATCGTCAACAACGAGACCGGCCAGTGGGGAACCGTCTACCACGAGGACCGTGACCTCGGCCGCACCCCGATGACCGCCTCGGAACTGCCCGCCGCGCAGGAGACGATGTCCATCTCCTGGGAGCACAAGACCCCCACCGGCGCCGAGCTCCACATCCGCTGGGACAAGCTCGACGAATCCGTCCCCGTCACCGCGCAGTCACCATCAGGTGTACCTGCTACCAGGGTACGCCTTCCTCGCTCGTCGTCGCCCTCCGCCGTCCGCGCAGGCGTGTTACTGCCAGCGCCGAGGCCACCAGCTCCTTCGCTCCGCCAATCCCCGCCAGCACCGCCTGCAGATCCATCTTCGGCAGCGCCGGATTGCGCTCGCTCCGCGCAGTACACCCCATGCTGCCCCACCAGGATCATCGCGTCCGTCAGCACATCGAGCGCCACCGCCAGCCGCCCCCGCGCCTCGCCGCGCATAAACTCCTCGCGCTCCAGCTCCTCGGCACGCGCATAGAACACGTCCCCATGCCGATAGAACGGCGACGGCGACTTCTTTCCCGCGCCTGCACTCTCCTCGCTCACTACCACTCCTTCGCCGCACTATCCGGCGTCAGCTCCGTTGCAGCTACCGGCGCCTTCCAGCGCAGCACCGGCTTTCTCGCCGCCGTCGTCTCATCCAGCCGCTGAATCCGCGTCGTATGCGGAGCCGTCTGCACCAGCTCCGGATTCTCCTCCGCCTCGCGCGCAATCTGCTTCAGCGCATCGACCAGCAGATCCAGCTCCTCGCGACTCTCGCTCTCCGTCGGCTCAATCATCATCGCGCCCGCCACCACCAGCGGGAAGCTCACGGTATACGCATGGAACCCGTAGTCGATCAGCCGCTTGCCCATGTCGCCCGTCTTCACGCCGTTCTTCGCCTGCAGCTTATCGCTGAACACCACCTCATGCAGCGACGCCGACTTGTACGGCAGCTCGAACGTTCCCTCCAGCTTCGCCCGCAGGTAGTTCGCATTCAGCACCGCATCCTCGGTCGTCTGCCGCAGCCCGTCCGGACCGTTCGCCAGGATGTACGCCAGCGCGCGGATGAACATCCCGAAATTGCCGTACCATGCCCGAACGCGCCCTACACTCTGCGGACGGTTGTACTCCAGTCCCAGGGAACCATCCGGATTCGTCTTCACCACCGGCGTCGGCAGAAACGGCTCCAGGATCTTCTTGCACGCCACCGGCCCCGACCCCGGACCACCGCCTCCATGCGGCGTCGAAAACGTCTTGTGCAGATTCAGGTGCATCACGTCCACGCCGAAATCCCCCGGCCGCGTCTTCCCGCACAGCGCATTCATATTCGCGCCATCCATATACAGCAGCGCGCCCTTGGCATGCAGGATATCGGCAATCTTGTGAATGTCTTTCTCGAACACCCCAATGGTCGAAGGATTGGTCAGCATCAGCGCCGCCACATCCTCATCCACCATGCGCTCCAGCTCCTCCAGGTCCACCATCCCCAGAGCATTCGACTTCAAATTCGCCACCTGGTATCCGCAGATCGCCGCCGTCGCCGGATTCGTCCCGTGCGCCGAGTCCGGAATGATGATCTTCTTCCGCGCATTCCCCTTCGCCTCGTGGTACGCCCGCGCCATCAGGATCCCGGTAAACTCTCCCTGCGCTCCCGCCGCCGGCTGCAGCGTAATCGTGTCCATGCCCGTAATCTCCACCAGGCACTCCGACAGCAGCTTCATGATCCCCAGCGCGCCCTGCGACAACGACTCCGGCTGATACGGATGCGCCTCCGCCAACCCCTCAATCCGCGCGACCGTCTCGTTGATCCGCGGGTTGTACTTCATCGTGCACGACCCCAGCGGATACATCCCCAGATCGATCGCATAGTTCCACGTCGAAAGCCGCGTGAAGTGCCGAATGATCTCAATCTCACTCAACTCCGGCATCACGCCCAAGCCCATCGGTCCGCACCGCATCGCCCAGCAGGGAAGCAGCATCCACCGCCGGCACATCCAGCTGCGCCAGCCGATACCCCTTCTTCCCAGCCGAAGACTTCTCAAACATCAAGTCCTCGTTCTGATTCACATGCGTCGTAGCCTTCACCGGCGTTCCAACAAACTTATCTGCCATAATTCCTCTTTCAACGAGCGAATACTTCTTTAGGATTGTCATCCTTCGCCACAGGCGGAGGATCTGCAGCTACATTTCTTCGCTGTCATCCCCTCTGGGGATATCGCTTCTCTACCGCCATGCAACCTAAAAATCCTCTCCATCCATTCCACTACCATCGGCCGAATAACTCCCAGCCTCCGGCCCATCCAACTCCTCTTCCCGCAAACTCAGCGCAATCACCGTGCCCGACTCAAACTCCACGGTCAGCGCCTCCAACTCCTCGAGCGCGGCCTTCGCCACCATCTCGCCCATCTGCGCGCACAGCGCATTCCGATACTCCGGCTCTCCATACGCCACCGAAAACTCCGCGAACAAAAGATGCGGCCACGCATACAGCGTCAACATCGGCCCATCAAATCGCAGCCGCAGGTAGTCGCCAACAAACTCTACCGCCGTCAGCTCCTGCCCTTCCATCGCGCTGATATCCACTAACCGTCTCCTCGAGCAATCCGCACTACCGCTCCAACAATCCAACCAACCGCCGCGTACATCAAGAACTGCACGCCAACCTCAAGCCCTCCCACCACCAGGCAGAAGATCCCGCCGCCCTGCCCGTAAAAACTCCCAAGCCTCGCCGACGGCCAAAGCACCAGCATCAAGCCCGTAGCACTGGCATTGCTCTCCACCATCACGATCATGATGAGAATGCCCAGGCATCCCCCGATGATCGCGCCCTTGGTGCTCCACGTCATCGGGTATCGTGCCATGCCGTCCTTCCTATTTCACGCCGACAAGCTCCTGCTCCCGCACGCCCGCCAGCACCTCCGCCGCGGCATCCATCTGCGCCTTCGTCGTCAGCTCCGTCGCGCACCACAGCGTCGCGTCCTCGCCCAGCTCCGGATACCACTTCGCCAACGCGAGCCCGCCCACAATCTGCTTCTCCAGCAGCTTCGCATTCACCGCAGCGGCAGATTCCTTCGTCGTCAGCACGAACTCATGAAACCGCGGCGCGCCATCGAACTTCGTCGCCGCGCCCGCCTCCAGCAGCACCTTCCGCAGGTACGCCGCCTTCGCCAGATTCTGCTCCGCCAGCTCGCGCAATCCCTGCTTGCCATACACCGTCAGAAAGATCGTGACCATCATCGCCACCAGCGCCTGGTTGGTGCAGATGTTGCTTGTCGCCTTCTCGCGCCGGATATGCTGCTCGCGCGTGCTCAGCGTCAGCACCCACCCGCGCTTGCCATTCGTGTCCTTCGTCTCGCCGACAAGCCGCCCCGGCATCTGCCGCAGAAACTTCTCCTTGCACGCAATCACGCCGCAGTACGGCCCGCCAAACCCGACAGCCACGCCAAAGCTCTGCGCCTCGAGCGAAACAATATCCGCCTCCACCGGAGCCTTGATCACACCCAGGCTAACCGCCTCGGCAATCGAAACGATCAGCAGCGCGCCCTTCGCATGCGCAATCTCCGCAATGGCAGCCACATCCTCCACCGTCCCAAAGAAGTTCGGCGACTGGATCAACACCGCCGCCGTCTCCTCGGTAATCGCCGCGTCCAGCGCGGCCAAATCCACGCGCCCGGCTTGGCTCCAGAGTCGGGCGCAACATACCCAACCTCCGTGATCGGAATCTCCTGGTGCTTGGTCACCGTCGCGCAGCACCTCGCGATACTCCGGATGCACCGTCCGCGCCACCACCGCGCCCTGCCGCCCGGTCACGCGGCACGCCATCAGCACGCTCTCCGCGCAGCCCGTCGACCCGTCATACATCGACGCGTTCGCAATCTCCATGCCCGTCAGCTCGCAGATCATCGTCTGGAACTCGAACATCGCCTGCAGCGTGCCCTGCGAAATCTCCGGCTGATACGGCGTATAGCTGGTAAGAAACTCTCCGCGCTGCACCAGCGAATCGATGATCACCGGCCGATAGTGCCGATACGCCCCCGCCCCCAGAAAGCTCGCAAACAACTTGCTCGCCGGCTGTGCTGCCAGCTCCAGCGCATCGCCGCTCGCCACGTTCGCGCCAAACGCGCGAAACCGCTCCAGAATCTCCGACTCCGCATGCTGCCGCGGAATCTTCAGATCCTCGCGTCAGCCGATACTCCGCAGGAATCGTCTCAAACAAACTCTCAATCGACGCCACGCCAATCTCCGCGAGCATAGCCTCGCGATCAGCAGGCGACTTAGGCAAATAACGCATCCGATACCCTCAAATCTTCCGGCAGTTTCCAGTGGCTAGTGGCTTTAACCACCGCATCCCACTGACCACTCACCACTGTTCTAGTGTCCCGTCTCTTCCGCGACAAACTTCTCATAGTCCGCAGCCGACAGCAGGGAACCAGCCGCAGCCGCATCCTTCACCGCCAGCTTGATGATCCAGGTCTCATTCGCGGCCGCGTTAATCGTCTCCGGCGCATCGTTCAGCGCGGCATTCACCGCCGTCACCGTCCCGCCCACCGGCGAGTACAGATCGCTCACCGCCTTCACGCTCTCGACCGACCCGAACGTCGCTCCCGCCGCAATCTCCTGCCCCACCTTCGGCAGCTCCACAAACACGATGTCGCCCAGCGACGCCTGCGCATAATCGGTAATGCCGACCGTCGCCGCATCACCCTCCAACAGCAGCCACTCATGCGACTTCGCGTACTTGTACGTCTCCGGATAGCTCATGATTCCTCTTCAATCCCGCTCGTAGATAGAAATGATTCAACCCAATTGTAGGCAGCCACGCGGTGGAAAGCGAACGCCCCATCCTCCGGGTGCCCCATGTCTCGCTTCTGAGACATGGGTTCGCAGGCCCCGCTGGAACCTAACTCAACGGCGCCGCCGCTGTTCCGGTCTTGGCCCGCTTATAAAACGGTGTCGGCACCACCACCGCCTTCACCTTCTGCCCGCGCACCTCGACCGCAACCTCGGTCCCCGGCTCCACAAAGCTCACCGGCACATACGCCAGCGCAATATTCTTCTTCACAAACGGCGCGGGCGACCCGCTCGTCACCTCGCCAATCTTCTCGCCCTCGAGCGAGAACACCGCATACCCATCGCGCCCAATCCCGCGCTCCACCATCTCGAGCCCGACCAGCCGCTTGGCCGGCCCTCCGGCCTCCTGCACCTCCAGCAGCGCCTCGCGCCCCACAAAATCCACGCCCTTGTCCATCTTGCAATACCGCCCGAGATCCGCCTCCCACACATTCAGCGTGTCCGAAATCTCGTGCCCATACAGCGCCATCGCCGACTCCAGCCGCAGCGTGTTCCTCGCTCCCAGCCCGCACGGCATAATCCCGAACTCCTCGCCCGCCGCCAGCACCTCGGCCCACACCCGCGCGCTGGTCGCCTCATCCGCCGGCACATAGATCTCGAACCCGTCTTCGCCCGTGTAGCCCGTGCGCGCGATCAGCACGTTATACAACCCGCACACCTGCCCCCACGTAAACCAGTAGTTCTTGATCGGCCCCAGGTCCACCGGCGTCAGCTTCTGCAGCGTCGCCTGCGCCTTCGGCCCCTGGATCGCGATCTGCGTGTAGTAGTCGCTCACGTCCGTGATATGCAGGCCCGCCCATCCCGCCAATCACCTTCCGCACCCACTGCACATCCTTCTCGCGCGTGCCCGCATTGATCACGATCAGGTAGTCGTTCTCGCCCAGCTTATGCAGAATCACGTCGTCCACAAACGTGCCATTCGGATACAGCATCGCCGAGTAATGCGCCTGGCCCACCTGCAGCTTGCTCGCATCGTTCATCAGCAGCTTCTGCACCGCGGCCAGCGAGTTCGGTCCGCGCAGCTGAATGTCGCCCATGTGCGACACATCGAAGACGCCCACGCCCGGTCCGCACCGCCATGTGCTCGTCAATCAGCCCGCGATACTGCACCGGCATATCCCATCCGCCGAAGTCGACCATCCGCGCCTTGTGCGCATGATGCGTAGCGTGCAGCGCCGTCCGCCGCAGCGGTGCAGGAGCAGGAATGGTCGGTAAATAATCGGAGATTGTCTCGCTCATACAGTGTGCCTCTTCCAGCCATCAGCGCGGCTCAAGCAGCGCCCGGCATCCCCTCAAACGATACCAAACCCCCCCCACCCCCGGCGAACCGCCCCTACGCCCATCAAACTCACCACGCCCAACTCTCGCCGTGCGCGCAGCGACCGCCGTCCGCGCAGGACTACTTCCGCTCCCGCAGCCACGCCCTCACAAAATTACTCACGCAAAAATAAGCGAACGCCGCGCACGCCGCCACCAGCACCCAGAACTTCGTCGCCGCATGCGACCCCAGCGGCAGATGCCACGCCGCCCGTTCCTTCCACGCCCCCTGGCCCAGAAACATCGCCAGCAGCGCGAAGAACAAGCCCGTCACCTGCAGCCACACCACGCTCGAAAACCGCGCCACCGGCGTCCACACCGACCGCCCCAGCCTCCCCGCATGCTTCTTCGTCTCGGCCACGGTCCGCTGGGTCTGCGCCACGTCGCTCGTCTGCGCGACCCGCTCGGCCATCCGATTAGCCGGAGCCTGCGCCGCCGGAACCTGCGCCGCCGGAGCCTGGCTCGGCCGCCCCGCGCTTCCCGCCGCCCGCGCCGGCGCCGGCGTACTCGCCGCGTCCGCCGCCTGCATCAGCGTCTTCGCCGCATGCCGAGCACCATACCCCAACGCGCGTCCGAATCGAACCCTGTCCATATCCCCAGTCTACCGTCCAGCGTACCCTCGGCGCTCCCCCCACCCGCCGTCGCCGCTTCCCCTGCATCCTTCCGCCACGTCGCCTGCATCCAACCACCACGACGTGCGCAGCAAGTTCAACCAGCAAGTTCAACCAGGAATCAAGGGGAGACCATGAAGAATCTCGTTTGGTTGGTGAGCGGTTTAGCGGCAGCCCTGGTCGGCTTCCTCGTCTGGGATCGCAGCCGCGTCCAGCCCGTCGAAGAGCTGGCCCACCGCCTCGAGGCCGCCTGGGCCGACCATCACACCGTCGTCTAGCGCACCCTCCTCTGGCCGGTATCCACTCCGCTACATCCAGGCCCCCATCCCGCCCGTTCTGATTCATAATGGAAGGGAAGGGAAGCAGGCATGAAAAAGTTCGTTTGGTTCATCGGCGGCATGGCCGCGGCGGCAGCAGGATTTCTGGTGTGGAACGCCAAACCGCGCTCGGCCCCTCCAGGAACCCGCGTATTATCTTGACGAAAGCCCCTCCGACGACCCTACCTTCGTCTAGCCCCGCCGACCCCTAACGCATCGCCCCGACCCCCCGTCCGCGGTAATCTTTCCTGATTCCAAGCCATCTCTGCACTTGGCGTACCCCGCTCCCTCGGCGTAATCTTGTAACTAGCAGAGAGTGTACCCGCAGCTGCCGTTCCCTCTGACTCTGGCAGGGAATACCCAATGCGTGGGATGGGCATTCCAGCATCGGAGAAGCAAGTCTTTCTCTCAACACTTGTTTCCCAACGACGGGGAGGTGGCATTGAATCAACAGGTCAAAGACCTTATCCAGAAACTGGGCGAAGCGATCCACGAGTCGGTCAGCGAGTCCGATCAGATCTCAGGCGTCGTTCGCGAGATTCGAGAGCAGGGGTTCGACGTTCTCCTGATGCTCGAAGCCACCATCGGTCTCAACGAGGTCGAAGACGAACCCGAGACCGTCGACGCCGAAGTCGACACCGACGAGACCTCCGGCCCCTTCACCCGCAACGACCTCACCTTCCTCAAGTCCCTTCGCATCTCTACCGAAGAGACCGAACACACCTCGGCCGAAGGCGCTGAATCGACCGGCGAAGACACCTGCCCCGGACGTATAGCGCCCAGCCGATTTGCCAACGAATTTCTCGCCGCTGATACTCTCGGGCGTCGTGGATGCCGTAACATGCATCCGAGCAGAGTGCGTGCGACTCAGCGTCGCATAGCCGTTCGAGGAAGCTGAACCCATGAGAGATACGCTAGGCGTCCTGCTTGCCGGTGGTGCTGGGGAGCGGCTCTTTCCGCTCACCCGCGACCGCGCCAAGCCCGCTGTCCCATTTGCCGGCCAGTACCGCATCATCGACATCACCCTCTCCAACTGCATCAACTCCGACCTCCGCCACGTCTACATCCTCACCCAGTACAAAGCCCTCTCGCTCAACCGCCACATCCGCGAAGGCTGGGGCTCGGTCGTCGCCTCCGAGCTCGGTGAGTTCATCGAGATCCTTCCCCCCATGCAGCGCGTCTCCAAGAGCTGGTACCAGGGCACCGCCGACGCCGTCTTCCAGAACATCTACTCCATCGGCTCCGAGGAGCCCAAGCACGTCCTCATCCTCTCCGGCGACCACATCTACAAGATGAACTACGCCCGCATGAAGCAGCAGCACTCGGACTCCGGCGCCGACGTCACCATCGCCACCCTCCCCATCACCCCCGACAAGGTCTCCGACTTCGGCGTCGTCCAGGTCGCCACGCAACGGCGAGGTCACCGGCTTCGTCGAGAAGCCCAAGACCACCACCATCCGCTCCCCCTTCGATCCCGAGATGGTCGACGTCTCCATGGGCATCTACCTCTTCAACACCGACGTGCTGCTGCCCGAGCTCGTCCGCGACTCCGAAGACCCCGACTCCCGCCACGACTTCGGCCACGACATCCTGCCCAAGCTGCTCGGCCGCTACAAGGTCAACGCCTACAACTTCGTCGACGAGAACAAGCAGCGCGCCCTCTACTGGCGCGACGTCGGCACCCTCGAGGCCTACTACGAGGCCAACATGGACATCGCCGCCGTCGCCCCCATCTTCAACCTCTACGACAAGTCCTGGCCCATGCGCTCCCGCGCCTACCAGTACCCTCCCGCCAAGTTCGTCTTCGGCGAGCCCGGCCGCACCGGCATGGGCATCAACTCCATCGTCAGCGCCGGCTGCATCATCTCCGGCTCGGTCCTGCGCAACTCCGTCCTCTCCCACGACGTCCGCGTCAACAGCTACGCCGACGTCGACTCCAGCATCGTCTTCTCCCACGTCAACATCGGCCGCCACTGCCGCATCCGCCACGCCATCATCGACCGCGACGTCCACATCCCCGACGGCACCGTCATCGGCTACGACTCCAACGAGGACAAGAAGCACTACTTCGTCACCGCCAGCGGCCTCACCGTCGTCACCCGCGACTACTCCGCCTACGAAAACCCCGTCTCCCCCGAGTTCTTACAGAGCTAAGAACAGTGGTAAGTGGTTAGTGGCTAGTAAGGCCAAGGCAAAAGGCCCCCCATGCGGAGGGCCTTTGCTTTTGCTGCTCACGAATCACTATCCATACCACTACCACTTCACTATCACTTGTCACTTATGCACTTTCACTTATGCACTTACTGCACTTCTTCTCCGAGTGTCCAAACCGATACACCGCGCCCATCGAGATCGCGAAGAACTCGCGCGTCTCCGTGCCGAAGTGTTCGAACGTCAGGTCCGGCTGCAGCCGGATCGCCAGCTTGCCGCTCTCGTTGAAGTCGATGCTTCCGCCCACCGCGCCATACGGAGCCATGTGGTTGCAGTACAGCCCCAGGTTGCCCTGCCTGACCCATCTGCTGCTGCGCCGCGCAAGCCCACACCGGGCTTCCGCCGGGATAATGATTCACCGCATAGTTGAAGTCGCCATAGGTCCCGCCGGCCAGCGCATGAAAGTCAATCGCCGCATAGCGGTTATTCGGTCCGCGATACTGCACGCCGCCGGAGAGAATGTTCTGCATGACCAGCACGCGGTTGTAGTACGGGCTGATCACCGGCGTCGTTCCCGCACCAAAGCGGAAGTCCGCCACCACGCCCAGCCTCTTCACCTTCGCGCGGCCCAGCCAGTAGGTCCCCATCACCTCGCCGCCGCCCATGTTGTAGCGCCGGCCCGGCTGGTTCTGCCCCGCCTGCCCGTTCATGAAGTTCACGCCGCCGTAGATCTCCCAGCGGTTGTCGTACTTCGGCCCGGTATAAGGAGCCAGCGCCGCCGCCGTCGCCTTGGTCACCGCCACCGTCCCCGGCGCCGCCGTCGGCGTCTGGCTGCTGCTCGACTGCGAATCCGCAGGCGTCTGGTGTCGGCGTCTGTGCCGCAGCGATTCCCGTCAGGGCGACACCCGCAACCAGGCCGAACGCCAGGCTAAGGGTTGTCGCACGAGCCACCTTGCGAGTGGCAGAGTCTAAGGTCTTCGTGATCAGTTGCAGCATCTTCCTCGTATGCGGGCTCAAGCGAGCAGCGCGGGTCCATCAGGTTGCGCCCGGTCAAATCCCAGGCAGTGCGCCTCTCCAGGAATACCCTGGTCGTCCCGGAATCTCCGGTCGTCCAGATAACCTGGCGCAGCGTCTCTCCAAGGATATACCGTCTCGCCCCGCCACCGCTCTTCCTCCACGCATTTGCATCCAAAACCCTCCCCGCCGCGTCATGTAGTAGTAGCCTGTCCCCGCTCAACGGACATTCCCCGTGGGATCGTGCGACAATGAATCGTCGCCCCCCTTTGGAGCTTCCAGGCATCGAGCTTCTCAGCATCGAGCTTCCGAGCACAGGAAATTCCGAGCATCGTGTGGGCGGCAGCAGGGAGATTTTGTATGGGTGATCTATTTCAACCGTGGCACCTCATCATCTTGGCAGGCCTCGCCATCCTTCTCTTCGGCGGCAAGAAGCTGCCCGAGCTCGGCAAAGGCCTCGGTGAAGGTCTGCGTGGATTCAAAGAAGGCATGAAGGGCATCAACGACGACGTCAAGGCGGACGTGAAGCCCGCCGACACCGCGCACACCGTTACCCCCAAGCCCGACGAAGCCACCAAGCCCCCCATCGCCTAAGCCTTCGCCCACCGCTCGACCTCCGCTCGAGCCAACAACGAAGCCGTGAACCCTCAACCTCTCACTCCACCCAGAGCGACGCCGCCACCCGCGGCCGTCGCTCTTTTCCTTTCGCCTCAAGCTATTCCGCGGCCAGAAACACCGCTGCCGTCATCACCCGCACCCCGCGCCAGGGATTCAGCATCAGCAGATCGTCATCGCTGCTCACCAGGGCATCCGCCTCTGCAGCCAGCAGCAGCGCCAGAAACTTGTCGTCCTTCCGGTCCCGGCACGGCGGTACGACCGCGTCCACATGCATCCGCTGCACCGCGAAGAGATGCCCATGCCGGCCGATCAGAGCCGCGAAGCCCTGCCGCAACTCCCGATCCAGATAGCGATCGAACTTTTCCCTCTCGAGCACCGCACGCAGCTCCGCCAGCGACTCCGCACTGACGCATAGATCACACGAACCCATCGCCTTCAGCAGCGCCTGATGCGGCACCGAACCCACCCGCAGCGCCGCGCTCACCAGCGTACTCGTATCAAACACCACCCGCCGCAGCCGGCTCATCGCGCCGCATGCACCAGCCGGTTCACCTCTTCATCTGTCAGCTTCTTCGCGGTCTTTCCCGCGCCTCTCCCAGCCTGCGCGCTCCATGCCTCCAACTCTGCTACCCCCGCGCTCCGCCTGCGCCGCGCGTCCAGCAACTCCTCCATCTCCTGCGGCGATACGACAAACGCCGTCGGCCGCCCATGCCGCGTGATCGCCACCGCCTCCCGCTGCGCCGTGTCCAGCAGCTTGCCAAACTGGTTCTGAGCCTCCACTGAAGTCATCTTGATCATCGCCATCTCCTCGACCAGCCAATATAGCGATTATAGCCAAAATAGCTACTTTCAGACCCTACAGCGTAATCATCGCCACCGCCGCCAGCGCGGCCACCATCCCCACCCTCTGCCTCCGCGTCGGCCGCTCATGCAGCGCCCACGCCGCCAGCAGAATCGTTCCCGCCGGATACAGACTCGCCAGCACCGACGCCACATCCAGCCGCCCCAGCCGCGTCGCCGCCATGAACAGCACATTCCCGCCCGTATCCAGCAGCGCCACACCGCACGCCCATCCCCACCCTGCCCATCCAAATCCAGCCCAGCCAAATCCCGCCTGCGCCGGGCCCGTATCCTTTCGCCCCGCCATCGCCAACACCCCCAGCGCCGCCGAGCACAGCACCACGCTGCTCCCCCTGGCAATCGCCATCGGCATCACCAGCCCCAGCGGATTCGCCATCTTCAGCGCCACAAAATAAATCCCGAACGCCACCCCCGCAAACACCGCCAGCGCCATCGTGCTCCCGGCCGCCGCGCCCAGCCTCCGCTCCTCCGGAAAGTCCTTCTCCGGAGAATCTCCCGCCGCAATCAGCCAGATCGCTCCTCCCGCCAGCGCAAACCCCGCCAGCCGCAGCGCTCCCGGAGCCCCCTCCGATCCAACTCGACACCAGCGCCGGAATCGCCGCCGCCAGCAACCCGCTCACCGCCGCCGACACCCCCATCCCTCCCCGGCTCAGCGCCAGATAAAACGCCACCAGCCCCAGCGCGCCCATCACCCCCGCGGCCACCGCCCACCCCGCCGCCGCGCCTCCGGGCATCCCCGCATGCCGCGCCCACAGCATCCCCAGCAGCACCACCAGGCTGATCGCATGCGCCAGAATCACGAACCGGATCGCCCCCGCCACGCGCCCGCCCGCGGCCTTCACCCCCATGCCGCCGGAAAAGTCTCCGCCGCCCCAGGAGGCGGCGGAGGTGAGCGCAATCAGCGCATTCTCATGCATCAGCAAGCGATCGTCCGATCTACTGCGGAGTCGTCGCCGGAGCTGCCGCCACCCGCGGCCGCATCCGCGCATTATCGCGCAGCCGACGGGTAATAGCCGTCCGGGGCAATAATCGTCAAGCCCGGCCTGTACACCCGCACCTCGGTCGACCGATAGCTCTCGTTGAACGGGGACTCATGCGTGTAGTACCCCACCGTATACTGCCCGCGGATCTCCGCCGCTATATGCGAGAAGCTGTCCTCGATGCCCCGCGGACGGAACTCCGAATCAAACTGTCCGCCCGTCGCCGACGTGTACTTCGGCAGAATATCGTCGCGCATCGTCAGCGGAATGTGCATCCGGTCCACGAATCCCATCCCCTTCAGCGCAGAGTCGCCTACCTGCGTCGCCCATACCTCGATGTGGTTGGTCTCCAGGTAGCGAATCACTTCCTTCTGCTTCGCCTTGCTGCCATACTCCTTGCCATCCGAGATCACGTATATGATCCGCTGGCGATGATAATCCGCCGTCGACAGCTCCTTGGCCGCCATCAGGATCGCATCATTGAGCGTGTGATACTCCTTCGGCACCGTGAACGACATCGTGCCCGGCTGGTGCCCGTTATCGGCCACACCGTCCACCGGCATGTTGTTGATCACCGTATCGTGCGCCAGCGGCCCCGTCAGCCCCATCAGCGGGTCGCGCCCTATCCCCTTCGACTGCTCCAGCACCGCGCCCAGCCGCGCGCTCTGCGCCGCCGTAAACGTGGTCTGCTCCTTCACGCCATTGTTGTACGTGAACACCGCCACCTCATCGTACGGAGAGAACGCTCCCTGCAGCGCCGCCAGCGAGTCGTTGATCTTCTCCATCGTGTCCGACGTCACGCTCTGGTCGATCACCAGCGCCACCGACAGCGGCGCCGGATCCGTCGTAAACACCGAGATATGCTGCGCCAGCCCATTCTCGAATACCTGCACGTCGCGGTACGTCAGCCCCGGTACCAGGTGTCCCTTCGAGTCCTTCACCGTAAACGGAATCGAGTGGAACTGCACATTCACCGACAGCGTATTCAGCGCCGTCCGGGTCGACGCCGGAGGTGGTCCCTGCTGCTGATCGGCCGCCTGCTCGTCCACGGCTTCAGGCGTTGCCGGCTGGCTCGCCGCCGGTGTCGCCGGTGCCGGAGCGCTCGGCAACGCCGCCGCCACCGGTGTAATCGTATTCAACGTGGGCAGCGTCTGCGGCTCGGGTGCATTGGGCACACCCTGTTGTGCCTGCGGTGCATTCTGCTGTGCCTGCGGGTCCTGCGCCATCGCCCCGCCCGTTGCGGCAGCCAGCGCCATCGCCAGTCCGCCCGCCCATATCGTCTTCGTTCCCAACGTCATCCGTATTCCTCTTTCGCGAGCCATCCTGCCCACGGCGCAACTGTAGGCGCTCTTTGAGACTACCAGCGTAGCGGCCACACTGCACCCACCTTCGCCTCTGCCTCATCGCCTGCGCCTATACCCTTCAGACGCATCAGCCCCCCGCTTCGTTGTGCCCACCGCCTTTTCCCCCACGCAAAGCCTCAAGCCGTCCGCACAGGACCGCGGGTGTCCCGTCCTCGACATACGGCGCCAGCCGTGTGGCAGGGTGGGGTATCGCGCCCCGCGCGACCGCCCCGCCCATCTCCACCCCACCACCCCGCTGTCCCCACGCGAAGCCTCCCACTGCCGGGTACCCTATGCATGGCCGTTTCACGTCGTGAGTGAGTACAGAGGCTGGGCGAGCCCATACTCCTCCTCCGCCGCTTCTAGGTACCCCAAGGCTTCAGCCTTGGGCATAACACCACGCCAATGGCCCATCCTTGCTGCCGCAGGCAGGAGTGAAGCCGCAGGCGCAACGACCAAATTGCCTTCCCCCGACCCCCCACGACTCTCAGCCACCCCGCGCAAAGCCTCCCGCCGTCCGCGCAGGACCGCAGGACAGGATGTCTAATACCACTATGCGTCTCGCCGCGCCGACCCTCGCCCTCCTCCTCGCCGCCCTCCCCTTCGGCGCCCCCCTCCATGCCCAGGAAGCCCCCACCCCCGACGCCCCACCCCCCGCCAGCAAGGCCCCGGCCCTCCCGTCCCCGGCCGCCGCAGCCCAAACCCTCCATCTCTCCACCCGCCTGGTCGACACCTACTTCTCCGTCCGCGACGCGAACGGCTACGTCCTCAACCTCACCCCGTCCGACTGCCGCGTCCTCGACGACCATCAGCCCCAGACCATCCAGACCCTCACCCAGGAGAAGAACCTCCCCCTCACCATCGGCCTCCTCCTCGACACCAGCGGCAGCCAGCAGCGCGTCCTCCCCCTCGAGCAGCAATCCGCCAACCGCTTCCTCAAAGCCGTCCTCCAACCCAAGGACCTCGCCTTCCTCCTCTCCTTCGACGTCAACGTCGATCTCCTGGCCGACGACACCAACAGCCTCCCCGAACTCACCCGCGCCATCGACGCCGCCACCATCAATGCGGCCAGCGCCTCCTCCGGCCCTCCCGGCATCGGCGGAGGCCCTTTCCCCACCACCCATCCCCGCGGCACGCTCCTCTACGACGCCGTCTACCTCGCAGCCCACGACAAGCTCGCCTCCCAGGCCGGCCGCAAGGTCCTCATCCTGCTCACCGACGGAGGCGACCAGGGCTCCCAGGAGACCCTCGCCTCCGCCACCGAAGCCGCCCAGCGCGCCAACGCCCTCCTCTACGTCATCCTGCTCAGCGCCCACCCCTTCGCCGACAACTTCGCCGACACCACCAACCCCAAAGCCGCCATGGACCACCTCGCCCGCTCGACCGGCGGCCGCGTCATCGACGTCGGCACCAACGGCCCCAAGCTCGAAGCCGCGTTTACTCAAATTCAAGACGAGCTCCGCACCCAATACCGCCTCACCTACACCCCCACCACCCCCGCCGACGGCAAATTCCACCCCCTCGACATCACCTGCGGCCCCCACCACACCGTCGACACCCGCAATGGCTACTACGCCCTCCCCACCCCCGCCCCCGACACCACCCCCGACAACTAACTCCCCTGACAACTAACCCCCGACAACTAACCCCTGACAACTAACCCCGGCCGCTGCCGTTGCCCGTTTTACGCCGTCATCCTGAGCGCAGCGAAGGACCTCTGTAGTTGCTGTTGCCCTTGCCTTTCTTTCTGTCATTCCCCCTGGGAATCTGCTTCTGCCTTTGCCTTTGCTGTTGCATCAGCTAGGAGCTAGGAGCTAGGAGCTAGGAGCTAGGAGCTAGGAGCTAGGAGCTAGGAGCTAGGAGCTAGGAGCTAGCAGCTAGCAGCTGTCTCCCCTAAGCCTCCATCACCCCCGAATACACCGCCATCCCCGCGACAGCATCCACGCCCATCGCATCCAGCGCCTCCACCTCGCTCATCTCCTTGATTCCTCCCGCCACAATCAGCTGCCTGGCTGTCGTTGATCTCAAGATGGCCGCCACATCCAGGGGAAACCCCTGCATCGTCCCCTCCGTATCGACGTGCGTATACAGAAACGCCGCGCAGCTATCCTCCAGCCACGTCACCGCCTCCTCCGGCCCCAGCTCCACGCTCTCCTTCCATCCCCGCACCGCCACCTTCCCGCCCTTGGTGTCGACCGAAAAGCACAGCGCCTCCTCCCCCAGCTCCTTCTTCAGCCCCTCCGCAAACTCCAGGTTGATGAGCTTGTGTCGCCGCGAGGAACCGGGTGCCCCAGTCCCGCTTCCTGGACCTTGGAATTGAACAGCGACGACCCATAGATCACCCGCCGCGCCCCCGCATCCAGCAGCCGCCGCCCATCCTCGGCCGACCGCAGCCCGCCGCCCACCTGGCACGGCAGCCGCCTGCAGATCATCGCAATCAGCTCGGAGTTCTCCCCCTGCCGCATCGCCGCGTCCAGGTCGATCAGCTGCACCAGCGGATACTTCCCGAACCGCTCAATCCAGTAATCGAAGTCGTCAAACGACAGCTTCAGCGTCTCGCCCTGCACCAGCTGCACAATCCGCCCACCCATCAAATCAATCGAAGGAATCAACATCCCTCTATCTTCTCAAATCCCCAGCCGTTCGATGGCCGCTACCCCCTCGACCAACGCTTCGAAAACATGAATTCGGTGATGGCTGTCACAGCAACCCGCCCCGGACGGCGAGAGACTTACGCTGCGAACAAATCCGCACCTCACCACAGAAGGTAATCTTATGTCCTCCGCAGCAATCGAAATCCAAGATGCAGTCTTCGAGGAGGCAATTGCCTCCATCCGGAAAAATGGCGTTCGCGCCCGCTATGACAACTTCATCGGTGGCAAATTCGTCGCACCGCTCAATGGCAAGTACTTCAGAGACAGCAGCCCCATCAACGGCGCCCACCTCGCCGAGTTCGCCAAGTCCTCCGCCGCCGACGTAGAGCTCGCCCTCGACGCTGCCCATGCCGCCAAGGACGCCTGGGCCGCCATCTCCTCCACCGAGCGCGCCGCCATCCTCCTGCGCATCGCCGATCGCATGGAAGAGAACCTCGAGCTCCTCGCCAAGGCCGAAACCCTCGACAACGGCAAGCCCATTCGCGAGACCCTCAACGCCGACGTCCCCCTCTCCATCGACCACTTCCGCTACTTCGCCGGCTGCATTCGCGCCGAAGAAGGAACCGCCGGCGAGATCGACAAGGACACCGTCGCCTACCACTTCAAAGAGCCCATGGGCGTCGTCGGCCAGATCATCCCCTGGAACTTCCCCCTCCTCATGGCCGCCTGGAAGATCGCCCCAGCCATCGCCGCAGGTAACTGCACCGTCATCAAGCCAGCCTCCAACACCCCGCTGAGCCTGCTGATCCTCATCTCGCTCATCGCCGACATCGTTCCCGCCGGCGTCATCAACGTCGTCACCGGCCCCGGCGGCGAGATCGGCAAGGCCCTCGCCGGCAATCCCCGCATCGCCAAGATCTCCTTCACCGGAGAGACCACCACGGGCCGCCTCATCATGCAGTATGCCTCCGAGCCCATCATCCCCCAGACCCTCGAGCTCGGCGGCAAATCCCCCAACATCTTCATGGCCGACGTCATGGACCACGACGATGACTTCCTCGACAAGGCTCTCGAAGGCTTTGCCCTCTTCGCCTTCAACAAGGGCGAGGTCTGCACCTGCCCCTCCCGCGCCCTCGTCCACGAGTCCATCTTCGACGAGTTCGTGAAACGCGCCGTCGCCCGCGTCGCCAAGATCAAGGTCGGCAACCCCCTCGATCCCACCACCCAGATGGGACCCCAGGCCTCGAAGGACCAGCAGGAGAAGATCCTCGAGTACATCAAGATCGGCAAGGCGGAAGGCGCCAAGTGCCTCACCGGCGGCGAGCAGGTTCACCTCGGCGGCGATCTCGAGAACGGCTACTACATCCAGCCCACCGTCTTCACCGGCAACAACAAGATGCGCATCTTCCAGGAAGAGATCTTCGGACCCGTTCTCTCGGTCACCAAGTTCTCCACCATCGAAGAAGCCCTCGAGATTGCCAACGATACCCCCTACGGCCTCGGCTCCGGCGTCTGGTCGCGCAACGGTACCGACGCCTATCGCATCGGCCGCGGCATCAAGGCTGGCCGCTGCTGGACCAACTGCTATCACCTCTATCCCGCCGGCGCAGCCTTCGGCGGTTACAAGGAGTCGGGTTTCGGCCGCGAGACCCACAAGATGATCCTCGATCACTATCGCCAGACCAAGAACCTGCTCGTCAGCTACAGCCCCAAGGCTCTCGGCCTCTTCTAAAGTCCCCCGCAAGCAGTTCCTCGCAGAGCAGTCGCGGTGCCTGCGTTCGCCTCCTTCGGCGTTCGCAGGCACCGTCCGCTTGCGGAGATCCGTTTCCCCTCTCGCGAAACACCACAACCCTCTACGAAAGGAAATTCCCATGGCAAAAACTATGAAAGCCGCAGTCGTTCGTGAATTCGGCAAGCCCCTGGTCATCCAGGAGATGGCTATCCCGGAACCCGGCCCCGAAGAGATCCAGATCAAGATGGAAGCCTGCGGCGTCTGTCATACCGACCTGCACGCCGCCGAAGGCGACTGGCCCATCAAGCCCACCCCGCCCTTCATCCCCGGCCACGAGGGCGTCGGCTTCGTCTCCGGCGTCGGCAAGAACGTCAAGACCGTCAAGGAAGGCGATCGCGTCGGCATCGTCTGGCTTTACTCCGCCTGCGGCCAGTGTGTCGACTGCCTCGCCGGCCAGGAGTCCTGCTGCTCCAAAGCCGAGTTCGGCGGCTACACCAAGAACGGCGGCTATGCCGAGTACGCCGTAGCCGATCCCAACTACGTCGCCCACCTCCCCAAGAACGTCGGCTTCGTCGACGTCGCCCCTATCATCTGCGCCGGCGTCACCGTCTACAAGGGCCTCAAGTCCACCGACGCCAAGCCCGGCCAATGGGTCGTCATCTCCGGCATCGGCGGCCTCGGTCACCTGGCCGTCCAGTACGCCAAGGCCATGGGCTTCCACGTTGCGGCCGTCGATGTCTCGGATGAGAAGCTTGCCCTCGCTCGCAAACTCGGCGCCTCCCTCACCGTGAACGCCAGGACCACCGACCCGGCAGCCTACTTCCAGAAGGAGATCGGCGGAGCCCACGCGGTGCTCGTCACCGCGCCCTCCACCCCGGCCTTCGCCCAGGCCATCGGCATGACCCGCGCGCGCGGCACCATCGCGCTCAACGGCCTGCCTCCCGGCTCCTTCCCCCTGCCTATCTTTGAGGTCGTGCTCAAGGCTCTCACCATCCGCGGCTCCATCGTGGGCACCCGTCTGGATCTGGCCGAGGCTCTCTCCTTCGCCGGAGAAGGCCTGGTCCACGCCACCACCAAGGCCGAGAAGCTCGAAGACATCAACGACATCTTCAAGCGCATGCACGCCGGCGCCATCGACGGCCGCATCGTCCTCGACATCGCCGGAACCCACTCCGGCACCGCCGTCAAACACGAAGCCGATCTCGCCCTCGTCTAGGTCGACTCCAGGCTCACCCAACCCGAAAGGCCCGGACCCCCCGTCCGGGCCTTTCGAACTTCCATCCATCCCAGCCCATCATCACGAGCGAATTCCCACAAATCCGCGCGGAACCGGGAAGGGCCAACGGCCCGACTTATACCAGCCTAGGGCAAAGCCCTAGGTCGCCACGCCCCAAAAGAAAACACCCGCTGCCGCAGGCCGGAGTGAAGCCGCAGGCGAAACGACCAAATTCAGCGCGGCTGCTCCATGAAGCTTGAATAGCACGAAGGCCAGAAGCGACCGAGCGCTTCTCCAAGATGGCGGTACAGTGCCCCATCGCCACGCGACCCAAATCCTGTCAAGCCCCCAAGCGTCCTAAACCACACATTCTAATCCAAATAGAGTTGGCATAGTACCCCCACGCGGAAGCCTATAATAGCAATAGCCCCAAAAATAAAAGAAACCGGCGAAACACCACCCCGGCCGACGCTGCTCCCCACGCGAAGCCCTCGCCGTCCGCGCAGGACCGAAAGGGCCAACGGCCCGCCATATACCAGCCTGGGCCGCAGGCCCAGGTCAGATGCAGGCCGACAGGCCTCACCGCTCTGCCGGAGGCCGGAGTGGAGCCGCAGGCGGAACGACTGAATCGCTCTCTTCAAGCCGCCCATAACCCCAATGGATGGAATGCTTTACCCGTAACCATCCTGCAATCAACCGGTTAGCGGAGAAATTCCCCTATCGGCAGCCGAATGAATACTTTTCCCTCTAACCCCTATGCAATCAGCAGCATAGCCACCCAAAACCCGTAACTCCAATGGATGGGTATCTTTACCTGTAACCGGCCTGAATACACCACTTACAGCCAAAAAACGCATCGGGCGAAGGGGGTACTTTGCCACTTAACCCACCTGAATGGAACGACTTATCGCAAAAAAACGCATTGAGGGGGGAGGGGGGAGGGGGGGTACCTAGCAGGGGAGCCGCATCGGCACACCCGCCGCGGCCACCTCAGTCTTGAGTGCCCGCGAGTCGGTCACGCCAAAGTGAAAGATGCTCGCCGCCAGCGCAGCATCGGCCTTGCCCGCCAGGAACACCTCGGCGAAGTGCGCCGCCGACCCAGCGCCCCCCGACGCAATCACCGGAATCTGCACCGCCTCCGAGACCCGCCGCGTCAGCTCGCAGTCAAACCCCGCCCGCATCCCGTCCGTATCCATGCTGGTGAGCAGAATCTCTCCCGCACCCCGCTGCTCCGCCTCTTTCGCCCACTCAATCACCCGCAATCCCGCAGGTTTCCGTCCCCCCGAAACATAAACCTCAGCATCTCCAACAGAATCAATAGCTTGGCTCGCTCGCCGAGCATCAATGGCCACAATCACCGCCTGCGCTCCAAAGCTCCCGCCAATCTCCCCAATCAGCTCCGGCCGAGCAATCGCACTGGAGTTGATGCTCACCTTGTCCGCTCCCGCATCGAACACCGCCCGAGCATCCTCCGCCGACCGAATCCCGCCTCCAACCGTGAATGGCACGAACAGCTCCGCGGCCGTCCGCTTCACCGTCTCCAGCAGCGTTCCGCGACCCTCATGCGTCGCCGTGATGTCCAGCAGCACGATCTCGTCCGCGCCTCCGCGAGCATGCCGATGCGCCAGCTCCGCCGGATCGCCCGCATCCACGATGTCCACGAACTGCACGCCCTTCACCACGCGTCCACCGCGCACATCCAGGCAGGCGATGATCCTCTTGGTCAGCACGCTACGAGCTCACACTCATATTCATCACCGGGCACTGCGCAATCGACGCGTCGCTCCCGCCAACCCGCCCGAAGCCGAAGTCGTCGGTCCCCAGGAAGCTCATCTTGTGGTGCCGCGCCATCCCGTTCAGCTGCTTGTGGATCAAGTGCATCGCCATCTGGATCGCATGCACCGAGTCCGCTCCGCCCGCGGCCACAACATGCACCCGTCCCAGCGCGCTGATCCGGTAAGGACAAGCCCAGCCCTTTCCCTCCACATGGAATGGCTTCGCCAGGCTGACGGTCAGCGTGGCCGTCTGCCCCTCATGCTCGATATCCAGGAACCGCTCGGCGATGGTCTCGAACGGGACCACATCCAACCCCGTCCAGTTGTCCGCCGCATCGACCTTCACCATCTCCACCGTTCCATGGACCACTTCATTCGTGTCGATCATCTCGATCTCCTTACTGCCTGATTCGATGCTACAGCGCCAGGAAGTTCCGCAACACCTGCAACCCCGTCTCCGCCGACTTCTCCGGATGGAACTGCACCCCCATCACATTCCCCCGCTCGACCGCCGCCGTGAATGCCCCGCCATACAGCGTGGCCGCCGCCGTATCCGCTGACACCGGCGCCCGCCAGGAGTGCGTGTAGTACACAAAGCTCCCCGGCTCAATCCCCCGCAGCAACCGCGAATCTGACCGAATCTCCTCCAGGGAGTTCCATCCCACATGCGGCGACTTCAACTCTGCCCCCTCGAAGGTCGCAGGGAACCGCTCACACTGTCCTGCCATGTGGCCAAGTCCTTGTGTCTCGGGAGATTCGGTCGAGCCTTCATACAGCCATTGAAGCCCGACGCATATTCCCAGGAAAGGTGTTCCATTCGCTATGGCTTCTCGGATAGCAGTCGTAAGCCCAAGTTCGTCCAACAACCCTGTCGCGCGGAAGTGTCCCACTCCAGGAAGCACGATCTTGTCGGCACGCAGTGCATCGGACGTCGATTGCGTGACGACGAGATCGTCGGCCCCCAGAAAGCGAAGCGTCTTGACGACGCTCGCTAGATTGCCCGCTTTGTAATCAATAATGGCGATCATTTGCTTCGCTTTGCTTTAGCTCTTGGCCAATACTGAAATGCCTCTTCAAAGAGTTCGCCATCAAGATCGGCGACACGCTGCTGCATGCGCGCTTGGGAGTCTGCGATGGCTTGGTTATAGATTGCGGGACCAATCTCTTCCACGAAGAAGTTCAGCAACAAGCCGGCAGGAAGCTCGCCAATCGGCTCGGGCATATTCTCCTCAAAATAACGCTGAATGGAAGCGATCGCGTCGCCGCGCGTTTGTTCGGAAAGTTCAATGCTCACAATAGACCCTTTGTGCTTGGCAGCAACTCCTTCATGCGCTCGTCGCGTGAACAGGCACCGCGCAGAGCTCTGGCAAAGGCCTTGAAGATTGCCTCAATTTTGTGGTGGTTTGAACGGCCGTACATCGTCTTAACGTGAACGTTGGCCTTCGCGCCGCGAGCGAAGCCATCAAAGAAGTCAGTGACGAGTTCCGTTTGGAAATCGCCGACGACGGGCACGTTGACTTGATCGTCGACGATGTAGGCAACGCGGCCGGAGAGATCGACGGCCGCAACGGCGAGCGTCTCGTCCATCGCCATCACGAAGTAGCCCGCTCTCAGAATGCCCTTCTTATCTCCGAGCGCCAGTGCAAATGCGTCGCCGAGAGCGATGCCAACATCCTCAACGGTGTGATGCTGGTCGACGTCGAGATCACCGACACACCTGAGTTCAAGGTCGAAAGCGCCGTGACGCGTAAAGAGCTCCAGCATATGGTCAAAGAAGCGTATGCCGGTCGAGATAGTGTACGAGCCCTGCCCATCGATGTTGAGGCGAAGCGAGATCTTCGTCTCAGTGGTGTTTCGTTCGACAACGCCGATGCGCTCAGGTCCAGCCGGCTGCGGCGCAACGCCAATTTCTTGTCCTAGATCGCTCATGCTCGTCCTCTACCTTCCGCGGGGGTCCATCCGATCTCCGCCAATGAATCGCGAAGCGCAGCAATACCGTGGGTCACATGATCTTCGACGCCGACAGTAATGCGTACGTAACCATCGCAGCCGGGATCAGCGGAGCGGTCGCGGAGGAGTACGCCACGTTTGCGCATCGCCCCGCAGAGCTCCTTATGCCGCGAACCAATGTCCATCAAGACAAAGTTAGCTGCGCTTGGCCAGGATCGCACGCTTAGATCTTTTAGCGCCGTGAAGATTCGCTCACGGCCAATGCGGACTTGTTCGACGTACCATCTGACGTAGTCATCATCGTCCAGGGCGTCCGGAAGCACGGCGAGCGCGACTCCGTTCACGTTGTAAGGGGAACTCACCTTTCGAATGAAACTGATCGCGCGCGCGTCACCGGCCAGCATACCGATCCGCAAGTTCGCAAGGCCATAGGCCTTGGAGAAGGTGCGGGCAACGATGAGATTGGGAACGCTGCCAATGTCGCCGAGAGTGGTCTCTCCGTGGAAGTGGAAGTATGCCTCGTCGACCATGAGCAGAGCTTGCGGCGCGGCCGCTGCGATGGTGAGGAGTTGCTCGCGGCTGATGGTGGCGCCAGTGGGATTATTGGGAGACGCGACGATGATCAACTTCGTCTTTGGCGTGATGGCGGCGAGGAATCGTTCGAAGGGAAACGTTAGGGAGTCATCAGACTGTACGCGCGTTAAGCCTGAGGTCATGAGGCTGATCGATACGTCATACATGAAGAAAGTCGGCGTGCAGATGAGCGCTTCATCGCCTTCTTCGAGGAAGGCGCAAGACACCAGATGTATCGCTTCATCCACACCATTGGTCAGGATGACCTGATCTGGCTTGAGGCTGAAGTGTTGTGCGACAACGTGTTCGACGGGTTCGCGCTCAGGGTAGATCGTCAGCCCTTCGGAAGTGAGTTGCTGCAGTCTCCGTAGTACGGATGGACTGGGACTAAAGGTGTTCTCGTTGAAGTCGAGGCGGAGGGCATCGCGACCTGCGAGGGGCGGATGATACTCGGGCATGGCCAGTACGGCTTTGCGAGGTTGTACCAGCTTCATCTGTTCCACAACTGCACTCATCGCATCCTCACGCGCACGCTCTCAGCGTGGCCATTTAATCCCTCTGCTTCCGCAAGCGCGATCGTGTGGGGACCAATCTGGCGGAGGGCATCGAGAGTGTACTGCTGCACGGTGATGACTTTCACGAAGTCGAATACGCTAAGGCCACCACGGATGCGCCCATTGCGGCCTGTTGGAAGTACGTGGTTTGGGCCGCTGATATAGTCACCCATCGACTGTGGCGTGTGATGGCCGATGAAGATCGAGCCGGCGTTGATGACCCACCGTAGATCGGCGCCAGCATCCACGGTGAGGTGTTCGGGAGCGAGACGATTCGTGAGGGCATGGGCCTCTTCGACGGTCCCAGTAACAAAGGCATAGCCTTGAGACGCAAGTGATCTCTGAGCGATAGCGTTGTTTTCAGCCTGGCGATTGACTTCGAGCACAACGTCTTCGGCAAGGTCAGATTTGGTGGTGATCAAGATAGCAAGGGCATCGGGATCGTGCTCGGCCTGCGCGACAAGATCAGCAGCGATGCCGAGAGGATCGCCGACTTCACTTGTGACGACAATTTCAGTTGGCCCCGCGGGCATGTCTACGCCAGCGAGGTCTGATACGGCCATCTTCGCCGCTGTCACGTAAAGATTACCGGGACCTACGATCTTGTCTACTGCCGCGATCGTTTCCGTACCAAATGCAAGTGCGCCAATCGCTTGCGCCCCGCCAATGCGGTAGAACTCCGTGATGCCGGAAAGATAGGCGGCGGCCATTGTTTCGCGAGCAGGCTTCGGCGAGCAAACAACGATACGCTCGACACCTGCGACTTGAGCTGGCGTTGCAGTCATCAACAAGGTTGAAGGCAGCGGATAACGCCCACCGGGAACGTAACAACCAACGGAGCCGAGCGGGCGAATAATTTGCCCGACTTCCATCCCTTCCGAGGGGCGGAAGCTCCAAGCGTGAGGAAGCTGTTTTTCTGCAAATACCCTTATATTTGCTTGGGCAAGGCGCATGGCAGCTTTCAGTTCCTCGCTAGTGTCTTCCCAGGCGGCCTGCATCTCTTCACGGCTGACCAGAAATGATTGATCTTCGCTGAGGTTGTCGAGGTCGGAAGCAAACTCGCGCAAGGCCGCATCTCCTCGACGCTGTATTGAGGCCAGGATGTTCCTAACGATCGGGTCGACCTTTGCGGTATTTACGGTGCCCCTCTGCTCGAGTTGCCGGATCACTGTTTCAGCTGCGGCAGAACTCTCGCCGAATGTTTTCAAAATTCTCATCGAAATCCTCTGGTTATAAAACGACTTTGCTGAGCGGGTATTCGACGATTCCGGTACCACCGGCGCCCTTGAGCTTGGGGATGACATCGCGGACCAGATGAGTTTCGAGTATGGTGTTGAGCGCAACCCAGTTCTCGTCACGTAGCTGCGAGATGGTGGGGGAGTTGAGCGCTGGTAGAACGGCAAGGATCTTGTCGAGATCAGCTTTGCGCGCATTCAGCATTAGACCAACTTGAACCTCAGCGTCCATCGCTCCATTGAGCATGAGGGAAAGTGTTTCGATCTTGGAGCGCTTCCAGTCATTTCGCCATGCAGTCTTATTGGCGATCAACTGAGTCTCCGACTCCATCAGCGTTTCGATGATGCGAAGGCGATTGGCGCGAAGAGAGCTGCCGGTCTCTGTTACTTCAACGATGGCGTCTGCCAGTGTTGGAGGCTTCACCTCGGTGGCGCCCCAGCTGAACTCGACTTTGACCGGGATATCTTTCTCGGCGAAGTATCGTTTGGTGTACTCGACGAGCTCTGTGGCGATGGTCTTGCCGGCGAGATCTTCAGGCTTTTGAAAGGGAGAGTCTTCAGGGACGGCAAGTACCCACTTCACGGGCACGCGAGACTGCTTCGAGTAAGTGAGCGAGGTTACTCGTTCGACGTCAGATTGATTTTCGAGAACCCAATCATTGCCAGTCAGGCCGGCGTCCAGTGCGCCATGCTCGACGTAGCGCGCCATCTCCTGAGCACGCACAAGCATGCACTCAATCTCTGAGTCGTCAATTGTGGGGAAGTAGCTTCGCCCGCTGGCGTAAATGCGCCAACCTGCTCGCTCGAAGAGGGCGATGGTTGCATCCTGCAGGCTTCCCTTGGGAATGCCGAGTTTCAATTTGTTTATCTGCGGCATTACTTGCTCCCTATCTGAATGGTCTTGGTGAAGCAGCTGATCGTGCCCTCGTGGCACACGAGGCCATCGCCTTCAACTTCTACGCGAAACAGCAGCGCGTCATTGTCGCAGTCTGTGCGGGCTGAGATGACGCGCAAACGGTTGCCACTTGTCTCTCCCTTCATCCACAGTTTGGAGCGACTGCGCGACCAGAAGGTGACAAAGCCACTTTCAATGGTCATTCGGTAGCTTTCTTCGTTGAGGAAGCCCAGCATCAGGATCTCGCTGGTCTTGGCGTCTTGCACAATGCCGGCGACAAGGCCGCCTGCCTTTACAAAATCGATTGGTATCAACTCTGCTGAATTCGTCATTCTCTTCCTTTACGCTATAGCGCGATGCGGTTATAGGGAGTGGGATCAACGCGACACAGCAAAAAGCCCGCTCGCGTCGTACGCGTTGGCGGGCTGTCCTAAATCCTCGAGTGCGTTTTGTTTCTTACTACGCCGCTCCGGACACAGCCGCCAACACGCTATGCGCAT
The DNA here is from genome assembly GCA_963762375.1 of uncultured Acidobacteriaceae bacterium. GTDB lineage: Bacteria > Acidobacteriota > Terriglobia > Terriglobales > Acidobacteriaceae > Granulicella. The sequence continues at coordinate 55,259 of CAVXKP010000007.1, read as the reverse complement.
GGTGATGGAGATGCCCGAAATGATGCAGCATAACACTCATTAGTAGCTACCTTACTGGGAACTTGTCATAAATGTCAATGAATGGCCGCTCTGCAGTGGAGCAACAAAATCTTTGGCCATCTCGAATCTCGACTATCTCACGCAGGGTAAATGTTTAAGGTAAATCAGGCCCCGGTCGTAAGCGCCAGACCGATCGGCGTGAAGCTGATTTCTCCGTCCGAGGCGATTCGTACTTCGCCGGTGCCGATGCTGTAGATCCACCCGGAGATGGTTAGCTCACGCTTGGCGATCGCGCCGGCGACGGATGGATGCGTCTTCAAATGTTGCATCTGGAGAAGGACGTTCTGTTCCGTTAGGATATTGGTCAGATCGCAATCCATGCCGGTGTGGTTCGCCTGTTCATGGAGGGTTTCGGCGACTCTAAGGGCGGCGTGGGCGTTGTGGAGCCAGGTCTTCACCGTCGGCATCTTTGCAACAGACTCCGGGTTCAGTAATCCTTGCATCGCACCGCAATGTGTATGGCCGCAAATAACGATGTGCCGGACGCCAAGCGAGGTCACAGCGAATTCGATGACGGCGCTTACGCCGCCGAGCATTTCACCATAGGCCGGCACCATATTGCCAATGTTGCGGGCGACAAATATTTCACCGGTGGAGGAACTCGTAATTGCAATTGGGTCGATGCGAGAGTCAGCGCAGGTGATGAAGAGCGTATGAGGAGCTTGCTTCTCGCTTGCGGCCTGTGCGAAGATCTCTGCCTGCTGCGGATAAACATCAGTCTGGAAGCGTCGTACGCCATCTTTGAGCTGCTGTAGAATTTCGTTCACCTAGCCTCCTTTTCTAGTTTGATTTCGCTTGAGTGGGCTAAGTCGCAATTCCGGAGTCTTCACGCCATTTTATATTGCACCCAATACTACCGCGCTGCTCGGGGGCAGGCGCTTTGCCTGCGATGAGGTCGTCCATCGCTGAACGGAGGTCCTTGCCGGTTACAGGCTCATCGTTACCGAAGTCCTTACGCCGGGGACGGCTGGAATCGAGTTGGCCTCGATAGGCAAGCTGCAGTTCGGCATTGAAAAGAAAAAAGTCTGGCGTGCACGCAGCCCCGTATGCACGCGCAACGTCCTGCGTTTGATCCAATAAATAGGGGAAGCTCCAGCCGAGGCGTGTGGCCTGTTCCCGCATATATTCGGGCCCATCGTCGGGATACTGTTCAATGTCGTTGGATTGAATTGCCGCGATGGCGATCGGTCCATCGCCGTTTTCTCCGCAATAGTCATGGCCGATCCGTGCAAGTTCCTCCTCTACGTGCTTTACATACGGGCAGTGAACACAGACGAACATGACGAGCAGGCCATGCTTATTTGCAGGTCCGCGGTTGAAGACATGGTCGAGATTCATGGTGTCGCCGGTCAGCACATTGACGAGTTGAAAATCAGGTGCAATTGTTCCCAGTTGGACCATTGAAGACTGAGTTCTAGACATTGTTGCCTCCAATAGACATCATAGCTAGGGCGTCATCCCTGAATTTTCACAGCTGCCCTTTCCCCGAGCGGCGCGATAACGTAACCTGTTTCAAGCAAATACAGCGTCTTTTTGACCGAAGTCCGAGGCTCGATGCATTCCCTTCTTGCGATTCGCCATCGTTGTCCCATGCTCCGCATCCTGCTGACAGGACTTATTGTGAGCCTCGCTGTAGCTGGGGCATCGGCACAGGTGCGCCCGAATGGAGTTGCGGGATTGCAGCCGGTGGGACAGGCTGATCGGATACCAGCAAATCCCGACTTCGGTCCGGTGGCGCCGTTGGAGCAGCGGCTGCCGGGGTGGGCCAGGGCGGAGAATCAGATAGCAGGGAAGGGGGTTGATCTTTCTGCGCCTCTTCATATTGCGGTCATTCTGAGCCGGGACGCGAGCGCCCAGGCTGCATTCGACCAGTTTGTGGCTAACCAGCAGAATCTAAACTCTGCGTTCTATCACCAGTGGTTGACACCACAGCAGGTTGGGCAGTTCTTTGGGCCGACTGCGAATGATCTGGCCGCAGTCAGTTCATGGTTGACGAGCCAAGGGCTCAAGATAGACTCGGTGTCGCCTAGCGGTTTGATTATCCGGGCGTCGGGCACGATGGCGGTTGTAAGTAGCGCGTTTCACACCAACTTCGGGACGTTTGCGGTGGGAGACAGGCAGCGGCTTTCGACGACATCTGAGCCCTGGATTCCAGCGGTCCTGGGCTCAGTCATCCATTCTGTGCATGGGTTGACTGAGACGCAGTATGAGCCGCAATCCAGATTCTCGGTGCGTGCGCTGGCAACCACTGGAGCTCGGCCGCAGGTGACGATCACGAATAACGGAGTGACCTCCCACTTCATCACGCCCAACGATTTTGCTGTTCTCTACGATATTGCCAGCGTTTATACCGCCGGAAATGAAGGTGCGACGGTAGGATCCAAGGCGCAGCGGGTTGCGATCATCGGGGAATCTCGCGTCCTGGCCAGTGACATCAGCAACTTCGAAAGCATTGCTGGCCTTCCAAGTGTCCAGCCGAATGTGGTGCTTGCAGGGACTGATCCGGGCATTGCCACGGGAAAGAATGTCGGCTTTGCGAGCGAGGCCACCTTGGATGTCGATCGGGTGATTGGGACTGCTCCCGCGGCACAGGTTGATCTCGTCATCAGCGCTGATAGTGCAACGGATAATGGCGTTGACATCGCGATGGCCTACAACATCGATACGCTGCGCGATCCGATCATGACGATCTCATTCGGCAGCTGCGAGGCTCAAAATGGCATCTCGGAGACGGACTATCTGAACTCTCAGTTCGAGACGGCGGCGAGTGAAGGGATATCGACATTCGTCTCAGCGGATGATTCAGGCGTTGCTGGATGCGACACGCCATTCGCGGCGGTCACTGCCGCGGAGACACCGCAGGTTGCGAGCATCAATGTACTTTGTGCCAGCGGTTATGTGACGTGTGTTGGTGGAACTGAATTCAATGATGCTCTTGATCCTTCCGTGTACTGGTCTTCTACGAACGCGAACAACGGCTATGAATCGGCTCTTTCGTACATTCCCGAGGGCGCCTGGAACGAGTCCTCCAGTGTGAATAGTGGGGGGGGGACGGTGTACCAGGTGGCGGCGGGGGGTGGCGGGGTGAGTGCTTTTATTGCGAAGCCGGGGTGGCAGAAGGGGGTGGGGGTGCCGGGGGATGGGTTTCGGGATGTTCCGGATGTGTCGTTCACGGCGGCTGACCATGATGGGTACCTGGGGTGTTTTGCGGCTGGGGGAGGGAGTTGCGTGTCCACCTCCAGTGGGACAGAGATCACGGTGTTCAGCGGGACGTCGGCGGCGGCGCCGGGGATGGCGGGGATTGCGGCGCTGCTGAATACGCGGATGGGCGGACCGCAGGGCAACCTGAATTCGATGTTGTACCGGCTGGCGGCGTCGACGCCGGCGGCGTTCCATGATGTAACGGTGGGGACGTCGGGAGTGGCGGGGTGCGCGGCTGCTACGCCGTCGATGTGCAATAACAGCACGCCAGGGGAGACGAGTCTGGTCGGGGGGCTGGCGGGGTACCTGGTGGGGACGGGGTATGACCAGGCGACGGGGCTGGGGTCGTTGGATGTGGCGAACTTCCTGGCGGCGGCTTCGGGGGGAAGCGTCGGCGGGGGTGGGTCGACGGGAAGCTTCACGCTGTCGGCGAGCCCGGCGACGATGTCGGTGACGCCGGTGGCGAATACGACGACGACGAGCGCGTGGACGCTGACGGGTACGTCGGCGGGAGGGTTTGTGGGCACGGTGGCGCTGACGTGCTCGGTGTCGCCGGCGACGGCAGAGCCTCCGACGTGTGCGATCTCACCGGCGAGCCTGAGCCTGACGGCGGGCGGGTCGGGGACGGCTACGATCTCGCTTACGTCGGCGGGCCCGACGGGGAGCTGCCTGACGGCGTCGGCAGCGCGGCCGGGGGGGCTGGGCGGCGTGGCGCTGGCCGGTCTGTTGCTGCTGGTGCTGCCGGTGCGGCGGCGGGCGGTGAGGGGCGTGGCGCTGGTGGTAGTGCTCGGATTGGGGCTGGGATTGATGAGCGGGTGCAGCGGGTCGTCGACTTCGACTCCTTGTGCGAATGCGGTGACCTCGGGGACGACGGCCGGCACGTATACGGTGACGGTGACGGGGACCAGTGGGAGCCTGACGGCGACGGCTCCGGCTACGCTGACGGTGACGGTGAACTAGGGTACCCCCCCTCCCCCCCCCTGTCTCAAGATTTTTCTCTGTAAGTGGTTCTATGTAAAAGAGTTAGATGGCAAAGTACCCCCTTCGGGAGATGCGTTTTAAGCTCGTAACTATTGTATTCAGACGGGTTATTTGTAAAGTATTGCATTCATTCGAGTTAGGCGTTTTCTGTGTCTATGTGGCTGATTGCAGGTTGGTTGTGGGTAAAGTAGCGCATCCATTGGGGTTATGGGTGGGAGGCTGGCCCGGGTGTTTGGGTTTTGGGGTCTGTGATTATTATAGGCCTTGGCGTGGGGGTACTATGCCAACTCTATTTGGTTTGGAATGTGGTGGTTAGGTGGGTGGAGGGGCTTGACAGGGTCCTGCGGTCCTGCGCGGACGGCGGGAGGCTGCGCGTGGTGGGGGCGGAGAGGGGTGGGGGTTCTTGGCGAGGGCAATTCGGTCGTTCCGCCTTCCCACCCCAACGGGCAAAGAACGCCCGTCGGGGACCCCGGCTGCGGCTGCACTCCGGCGTTACCACCCGTGCGAGCAAAGGGCGCTCGCTCGGGGCCCGGTTCTTCGGCAGAGTGGAAAGGGGCTTGATCTTCTTAGTGACCTGGGCCTTCGGCCCAGGCTGGTATATGTCGGGCCGTTGGCCCTTGGGGCGGTGCGCTGCGTTGACTGAGGTGGGGATGGCAGGTGCGCTGTGCTGGGTAAGGAAGGCGATGGCAGGTGTGCTGCTTTCTGGTTAAGGTGGAGGATGGCAGGTGCGCTGGTTGGTTAGGATGGGGGGATGGCTGCTAAGAAGAGGGTGGGGCGGGCTTTGCCGGGGCGGAGGTTGTCGGAGGCGGGGTGGAGTCGGGGGGAGGTTGGGGAGGTGGGGGCCAATGGGCGGGCGCTTTGCCGGTGGTGCCGGTTGGAGATTCTGGCGAAACGGCGAAGGACGTTTTGCTCGGAGTATTGCGTGCACCAGTGGAGGCTGAGGTCCGATCCGGGGTATCTGCGGGAGCAGGTGTTTCTGCGGGATCGGGGCGTGTGCGGGATGTGTGGGACCGATACGGTCGCGGCGTATGCGGAGCTGAAGCGGAGCCGGGGGAAGGGCAGGGCCGCGTTGCTGGAGGTTTGGGGGATGCGGTCGGTGGGGGCGCGCAGGTCGCTGTGGGATGCCGATCATGTGCTGCCCGTCGCCGAGGGGGGCGGGGAGTGCGACCTGGAGAATCTGCGGACGCTGTGCTTGTGCTGCCATCGGGAGGTGACGGCGGAGCTGCGGAGAAGGCTAAGGGCGGGGGCTAGGGGGTAGGGATTCGGAAGAGGGGGGGGCTTTTTCTAGCTTCTAGCTTCTAGCTTCTAGCAAAGGCAAAGGCAAAGGCAAAGGCGAAGGCGAAGGCGAAGGCGAAGGCAAAGGCAACGGCAACGGCAGAAGCAGATTCCCAGAGGGAATGACAGAAAGAAAGGCAAGGGCAAAGGCGAAGGCACGGGCAAGGTTGGCGGTCGACCTGGACGCGGAACCCGGGATGCTGGGCCCTGGACGCGAACCCCGGGATGCTGGGCCCTAAACCCTGGACCCTGGACCCTAGCCGATCCCCTAATCCCTAATCCAATCCCTGTTTCTCTGGGCAACGGCGGGGGCGGGGGGTGCAGCTAATGTCGTGACGAGAAAAATTGAGAAGGGCGGCGGTTTCCGGATGAGCCGTGGGGGCCTTGGGTAGAGAATGGTTGGGTGCGAGGTTTGCCGTATGGGTGTGCGGAGTAAGGCGCTGTTTCTGGATCGGGATGGGGTGATCAACCACGAGGTGGGCTACCTGCATGCCGCGGAGGATGTGCGGTGGGTGGAGGGGATCTTTGAGCTGTGCCGCGTGGCGGTGGGGCTGGGATACAGGCTGGTGGTGGTGACCAACCAGGCGGGGATTGCCAGGGGGCTGTACTCGGAAGAGCAGTTTGAGACGCTGATGGCGTGGATGCGGGAGGAGTTTGTGCGCCAGGGCGTGGGGCTGGATGCGGTGTACTTCTGCCCGTTTCATCCGGAGCATGGAGTGGGGAAGTACAAGCGCGAGCACGAGGACCGGAAGCCGGGGACGGGGATGCTGCGGCGGGCGGCGAAGGAGTTGCGGGTGGAGCTGGGTGCGTCGGTGCTGGTGGGGGACCGGTGCACGGATATAGCGGCGGCGAATGCGGCGGGGCTGCGGCAGGCGTTTCTGCTGGCGGGGACCGAGGCGGCGGGGTGCAAGGGGGAGTATCGGGCGGTGGCGAATCTGCACCAGGTGCAGGAGTGGCTGGTGGTGGCGGCGGCGGCGAGCGCGGATGAGGTCGCGCTGGGGGATGGGGATGTGGATGCGGCGCTGGAGTAGGGGGCCGGCGTGAGGCGGGGCGGTGGAGGGAGGTGGGGGTGGTGGAGTACGTTGGAAGCATGCAGAGGATGCGGGACGTGTTGCGAGGGGCGTTGGGGAGAAGTCTGCGGGAGCTGCCGGATGAGGACCGTCTGATGGCGGCGTGGCCGGTGGCCTGTGGGAGCGCGCTGGCGGGACATGCGCAGGTGATGTACCTGGATGCGGAGAATTGGCTGCATGTGCGGGTGGAGGGGGCGCAGTGGATGCAGCAGTTTGTGCAGATGCGGACGGCGCTGGCGAATGACCTGGGGAGGATCGCGGGGGTGAAGCTGGGCGGGATACACTTTAAAGTGCAGGGATTCGGGATGAGGGAGAAGCGGGATGGGTGATGTGGCGGTTTCGGTGGAGGATGTGAAGCATGTGGCGGATTTGGCGAACCTGGAGCTGACGGCGGAGGAGTTGCCGCGGATGGCGAAGGATTTGAATGCCGTGCTGGGGTATATTGCGCAGATGAATGAGCTGGATACGTCGAGCGTGGAGCCGATGGCGCAGGTGGGGGAGGCGCTGGGGCTGGTGCCGGCGGCGGCAGGGGAGACGCTGCGGGCGGATGTGGTGAAGGACTCGGTGGATCGGAGGCTGGTGATGCAGGAGGCTCCCGAGACGGATGGGAGGTTTTTCAAGGTGCCGAAGGTGATTGAGCGGTAGGGCAGGGGAAGGGCAACGGCAGGGGCAATCGCAACAGCAAAGGCAAGGGCCAATCCAGGGGTCCTTCGCTGCGCTCAGGATGACGGCGTAAAACTGGTAACGGCAAGAGCAGCGGTAAGGAGTAAGGCGCAGGCATGGTTGAGACGGGGAAGAGTTCGTTGGAGAGGTTGACGCTGGCGGCGGCGCGGGCGGCGGTGGTGGGGGGACGGGTGTCGGCTGCGGCGCTGGCGGAGGAGCATTTTGAGCGGATTGCTGCCGTGGATCCGGAGATTCATAGCTACCTGGCGCTGACCAGGGAGCGGGCGATGGCGCAGGCGGAGCGGATCGATGCGGCGGTGAAGGCGGGGGAGGCGGTGGGGCCGCTGGCGGGTGTGCCGGTGGGGATCAAGGATGTGCTGGCGACGAAGGGCGCGGTGACGACGGCGGGGTCGAAGATTCTGGAGGGGTATCGTCCGCCGTATGACGCGACGGTGGTGCAGAGGCTCGAGGCGGCGGGGGCGGTGGTGCTGGGGAAGCTGAACTGCGATGAGTTTGCGATGGGTTCGTCGAATGAGAACTCGGCGTATGGGCCGGTGAGGAATCCGAGGGCGCTGGACCGGGTGCCGGGAGGGAGCTCGGGGGGGTCGGCGGCGGCGGTGGCGGCGGGGTTGTGCGTGGCGAGTCTGGGGACGGATACGGGCGGATCGATTCGGCAGCCGGCGGCGTTCTGCGGGGTGGTGGGGGTGCTGCCGACGTATGGGCGCGTGAGCCGGTATGGGTTGATTGCGTTTGCTTCGTCGTTGGACCGGGTGGGGCCGTTTGCGCGGTCGGTGGAGGACGCGGCGACGATGCTGGAGGTGCTGGCCGGGCCGGATGCGATGGACTCGACTTCGTCGCAGGAGGCTGTGGGGAGTTATGTTGCGGAGACGAAGAAGGATGTTGCGGGGTTGAGGATTGGGGTGCCGGAGGAGTACTTCGGCGAAGGGTTGAACGCGGAGATTCGCGCGGCGATTGAGAAGGCGCTGGATGGGTTGCGGGCGGCGGGGTGCTCGATTCACAAGGTCTCGCTGCCGCATACCAAGTACGCGGTGCCGACGTACTACGTGATTGCGACGGCGGAGGCGAGCTCGAATCTTTCGCGGTTCGATGGGGTGCGGTTCGGGCTGCGGTCGAAAGACGCGGGGACGCTGGCGGCGATGTTCCGGAACACGCGCGATGAGGGATTTGGCGCGGAGGTGAAGCGGAGGATTCTGCTGGGGACGTATGTGCTGTCGGCGGGATACTATGATGCGTACTATCGCAAGGCGCAGCAGGTGCGGGCGCTGTTGACGCGGGATTTTGTGCAGGCGTTTGAGACGGTCGACGCGATTGTGGCGCCGGTGACGCCGACGGCGGCGTTCAAGCTGGGCGAGAAGACGGATGATCCGCTGCAGATGTATCTGGAGGATATTTATTCGGTGGCGGCATCGCTGGCGGGGATCTGCGGGATGAGTGTGCCGTGCGGGGAGACCGCGGAGGGATTGCCGATCGGGGTGCAGGTGTTGGGGAAGCACTTTGATGAGGCGACGATGTTGCGGGTGGGGGCGGCGGTGGAGAGGCAGCGATTAGGGAACAGGGATTAGGGATCAGGTTCGTTGGGATCCAGTGGCGGCCTTCGGGTCGCCATTCTCATGGTGCGGTAGCATGGTTGCCATGCTCGCGGTGCCGGTGTTGTACAGCAGCGATCTGGTGCGGTCCCTTGCGTTTTATACGGGTGTGCTGGAGTTCGAGCTGCGGTATCCGGCGTACCGCGAACTCTCGCTGCGTAGTGGGGTGGTGGACCTGGTTTGCGAGGGGGCGATCGTTCAGATTTCGAGGCACATGGGGTCGCATCCTACGCTGAGCTCGGTGAATGTTGAGGTCGAGAGGCCGGAGCAGGTGGACGAAGCGTTTGCGCGCTTTCGAGCACGGGGGCTTGACCCGTCTCATCGGACGGCGTCGCCGGTGCATCAGGCGCCGCTGGATCAGACGTGGGGCACGCGGGAGGTTTACGTGGATGATCCGGATGGCAATACGTTGTGCTTTCGGGCGTGGCGGTAGGGGTAAGTGCGAAGGCGGAAGCAGATACCCAGGGGGAATGACAGACAGAACGGCAAGGGCAAGGGCTTTGACGCAAAGGGCGCAAAGGGAGCCAAGGTTCGCGACGCTAAAGCGGGCAGCGGAAAGAGGTAGAGGAAGGACAGAAAGTAAGGCAGGGGTAGGGGCGCTGGTGGTGAAAACCGTTTGGCGGGTTGCGGCTGCTGGCTGGGTGGCGGGTCCTTCGGCTGCGCCCCTTCGACGCGCTGCGCTTGCCCAGGGGCTTCGCTCAGGATGACAGGGTGTGGGGTGGGGATGAGCGAAGGGCTACGGTGCTAGAGGCGCTTGCGGAGCCACCAGAAGAGGACGGAGACGGCGAGCCAGGCGGCGCCGGCCAGGGGTAGGACGAGGGTGAGGGGATGGGTGGGGAGGCCCTTCCAGAGGACGATGGCGAAGGCGGCCAGGCCCAGGGCGCCGGCTGAGGCTCCGGCGGCTTCGATGCTGGCTTCGGCGCGGGCGAAGAGGGTGCCGGCGGCGCCGCGGCTGGCTTTGCGCTCGATGGCGTGGGTTTCGGTCATGCTGAGGCCGGGGGCGAAGATGCCGGGGAAGGCTAAGAAGAGGCCTCCGAGGACGGGGCCGTAGCGGCGGGCGATGAGGGTGGCGACGACGGTGACGGCTCCTCCGAAGAGGAAGCGGGTGACGTACTCGTGCGGCTTGCCTTCGCGGAGCTTGGCGACGTTAATGCCGATGAGCATGGGGCTACCTTCGGAGCCAGACGGCGTAGAGGGCGAAGGCGACGGCGAACCAGAGGGGCGAGAGGGCTCCGGCGGCGATGAGGGAGCGGGGGCGGTAGCGCATGAGGATGAAGCTGACCGCGCAGGCGTAGAGGAAGAAGGCCAGGGCTCCGGCGATCATGGAGCGGGCTTCGAGGGCGACGTAGGCGAGGCCGTGCTGGTGGGCGGTGAGCGTGATGGAGGCGAGGGCGATGGTGGGAGCGGCGGCGAAGATGCCGCCGAGGCTCTTGGGCTTGAAGATGTCGCCGAGGATGGAGAAGAGGATGACGACGGCTCCGCCGATGAGGAAGCGGGCGAGGAGATCGAGCGCCGTGCTGTGGGCGAGGTTGGGAGCAGAGCCGGGCATGTCAGGCCTTCTTTCGGGCCTTGGCGATCAGGGTGAGGGCGGTCTTTTCGCCTTTGACGGCGAGGAGTTTGTAGCGCTTGCCCTGGAGGCGGTGGTAGTTGACGAAGAACTCTTCGATCTCGCGGAGGGATTTTTTGGGGAGGTCCTTGATGGACTTGATGTTGGCCCAGATGTGGGCGGTGTCGGCGACGGCGATGAGGCGGTCGTTGCGGGTGGTCTGCTTGTGGACGGTCTGTTCGCCTTCAATGACGCCGAGGAGGCGTGCCATGAGGGCGCAGCCGGGGAAGGCGGGCTCGTCCATGAGAACGAGGACGTCGATGGGGTCGCCGTCGTCGGCGAGGGTGCGGGGGAGGAAGCCGAAGTCGTAGGGGAAGACCATGCCGGCGGGGAGGGCGGCTTTGAGGACGAAGATCTTCTGGAGGTCGTCGAAGCTGTACTTGTTGCGGCAGCCTTTGGGGGTTTCGATGATGACCTGGAGGAGCTTGTCGCCGGGGTGGGCGACGCCCGTGGTGCTTTCGGCACCCTTCCTGGTGAAGGGCTTGAGGCGGGTGGGGTCGACGAGGGCGGACTTCTGGGGGAAGTTGCTTTTCTTGGCCATGGGGCTCCTATTGTGAACAGAGTGTGAATGTGGGGTGGGGGTTGCTCGTAAGGGCAGGGATGAGGGATTAGCGGTTAGGGATGAGGGGTCAGGGTTCTTCGGCGAGGGACGAGGAAAGCAAGGGCAAGGGCTTTGACGCAAAGGGCGCAAAGGTTCGCAACGGGGCCGGAGGCGGGTGGAGGATGGAGGCTCAGGGCGGGGGAGGGTGGGTGATGTGAGAGGCTGGAGGGATGAGGTTTTTGCTGCGATCGGTGGTGCTGGGGGTCTGCGGTTTGGGCTGCGTGGTGGGGTGTGGGGCGAGGGTTTGGGCGCAGGCGCCGGTGGGGGATGCAGCGAATGCTCCTCGGGGGAAGACGACGGATTCGCCGCAGGTGCGGACGACGGACTCGGTGACGGTGAGCGCGGATCGGGGGCTGGTGGGGGTGAGCGATTCGGCGACGAGCGTGGCGGTGGTTTCGGGGCAGCAGATGGCGGCGCAGCCAGGGTTGACGCTGGATGACCGGCTGCATGAGGTGGCAGGGTTTCAGTTGTTTCGGAGGACGAGCTCGTGGACGGCGAATCCTACGACCGAGGGGATCAGCTTGCGCGGGCTGGGAAGCACGGCGGCGAGCCGGACGCTGGTGGTGAGCGACCAGGTGCCGCTGAATGATCCGTATGGGGGATGGATTCATTGGGATGAGATTCCGACGCTGGCGATTGGCGAGGTGAGATTGCTGCGGGGCGGGGCGGCGGATCTGTATGGGTCGAGTGCGATTGGGGGCGTGGTGGATGTGGTGCCGGTGCTGCCGGTGCGGCGCGGGTTGGAGGTGAAAGCCGATGTGGGTGGGGCTACGGAGAATACGGCGTATGAGCATGCGCTGGTGGAAGGGGGCTTGCGGCGAATGGCAGTGCTCGCGGCGTATTCGGGGCTGAGGACCGGGGGATATATTCCGACGGCGCCGGGGTTTCGGGGGACGGTGGATGTGCCGGCGAATGTGCATGAGGAGAGTGGGAGGGTGGTGCTCAGTATGCCGCGGGCGGTGCGGGGGGTGCGGGGATTCTTGCTGGGGAATGTGCTGAATGAGGCGAGGGGGAATGGGACGCCGCTGCAGACGAATGGGACTCGGCTATGGAGGTACGAGGGAGGGGTGGATGCGGATGGTGGGTGGGGGCATGGGGTGGTGAGGGCGTTTGGGTCGAGGGAGGCGTTTCGGCAGACGTTCTCGGCGATCGCGGCCAACCGGGATTCGGAGACGCTGACGAGCGTTCATGAGACGCCAGACGATGAGGTGGGGCTGGTGGCGCAGGGGGCGCGGACGTGGAGAGATGCGACGGGGGCGCTGGGGGTGGATGTGCGGGATGTGCGGGCGACCGATGATGCGAAGGCGGTGCCGAGCGGGGTGGTGACGTCGACCAGCGCGCGGCAGAGGGAGGTGGGTGGGTATGCGGACGCGATCTGGTTGCCGAAGGGGTGGTCGGTTTCCGGGTCGGTGCGGGTGGATTCGTTCCGGACGTTCGCGGGGCGGCAGGTGGTGTCGGATGTGGCGGGCGAGAAGGGGCTGCCGGAGCTGGATGAGTTGATGGTGAGTCCGCGGCTGGGGGTGGTGCGGAGGCTGGGGCATGGGCTGCTGCTGACGGGGACGGGGTTTCGGGCGTTTCGCGGGCCGACGATGAACGAGCTATATCGGACGGGGCAGGTGGGGCAGCAAACCACCCTGGCGAATGACACGCTGCTGGCGGAGCGGGCCACGGGGTTCGAGTTTGGGGGCGAGGAAGTAGGGCGAGTGGGGAGGGTGCGGGCGACGTATTTCTGGACGGAGGTGAATCGGCCGATATCGGCGGTGGAGCTGAGCCAGACGGCGACGACGCAGCTGTTGCAGCGGCAGAATTTGGGGCAGATACGGAGCCGCGGGGCGATGGTCGAAGGGCAGACGGCGACGTGGCGCGGGCTGGATGCGAGCTTTGGGTATCAGCTGGCGGTGGCGACGGTGACGGCGTTCAATGCGAGCAGCGCGGTGCAGGCGAATCTTACGGGGAAGTGGATTCCGGAGGTGCCACGGGAGTCGGTGACGGCGACGGCGAATTATGTGCGGCCGTTTGTGAGTGTGCATGTGATTGCGAGCTATGAGGGGAGGGAGTTTGATGATGCGGCGAATGAGTATTTGCTGCATCCGTATGCGCGGGTGGATGTGTCGGCGGAGAGGGAGCTGGGGCGGGGGTGGAGTGTGTATGCGGGGGCGCAGAATGTGTTCAACCGGGTGATTGATGCGGGGGAGACGCCGCTGCTGACGCTGGCGGCGCCGCGGCTGGTGCAGGGTGGGGTGCGGTTTGGGTGGGCGATGCATTGAAGAAGACGCATGATGTGGCGGCGGTGTTGATGAAAGCGCGGTATGGGCTGGGGCCGCGGAGGATGTATTTCATTGGCGGTTCGACGGGGGGAAGGGAGGCGCTGCGGGCGGCGGGGTGGGAGCGTTGAACACGGAGTGGGGAAGAAGTTGCGCGCAACACGGTGGGGGAGATGGCGTTTATCTAACTGCACGGCGGAGATCAGGGCGGTGCAGGAGGAAGCAAAATGAAGGTAGCGAACGTCATCGCGAAGGTAACGAAGTTGAATGTGGTTAAGGTGCTGGCAGCGGCGACGCTGGCTGGTGGTATGCTGATGGCAGCGGCTCCTGCTGCACAGGCGCAACGGGTGTTTGTTGGAGTGCGCGGGCCGCGGGTATTTTATGGCGGACCGAGAGTGGTGGTGGCTCCGCCGGTGGTTGCGTATGGGACTCCGTACTATGCGGGGCCGGTGTATGGGGCTGCGTATGGGCCGGGGGTGAGCGTCGGGTTCTATGGGCGCGGCGGTTGGGATCGTGATCGCGGATGGGATCGCGGGCGCGGGTTCGATCACGATCGTGGCGGATGGGGCCGTGGCCGCCGGTAAGGTTGGATCGAGGTGCGCGGGGCCGCTCGAAACGGGGCGGCCCTGCTGTTGTTGGGGGGGTGCGAGGAAAGGCAAGAGCAGAAGCAGATTCCCGGAGGGAATGACAGAAAGAAAGGCAAGGGCAACGGCGGTCTTGCTGATGGTTAGAGGGGTTGGTAGTAGAGGTCTTCGGGGTTGGCGCAGGCGAGGCAGAGGCGTTGGCCGTCGCGCTCGAGGAAGCGATCGAAGTTGACGCCTTCGCCGCAGCGGGCGCAGGCGACGCGCTCGCCTTTGTAGCCGGGGAACTCGCTGGGCGGGAGAGAGACGCGGACCCAGGCGGTGGAGAAGAGCTCGTCGTCGGGGAGCTCGCGGTAGGCTTTCATCTGCTGCGCGTTCTTGTCGAGCGAGGGGTAGAGATCGCGGGCGCGGGCCTTGGAGGTTTCGAGGGCGACGATGCGGAGGGCCTTGTAGTCGTGGGCGCCGGGGTTGTCGGGGTCGAGCTTGAGGTTGAGGTCGATGAAGGTGGCGGCCATCTTGCCGAAGTCGCGATGCTTGAGGGCGCGCTTGCCGAGGCGGCAGCCGGTGACGACGGCGATGGCGTCGGTAGCACAGCGGTCGATCTCGATGAAGGTGACCAGGCGCTTGCGGTCGGGGTTGAGGGAGCCGTCGGGGAGGAGGCGGGCGCGGGGGTCGTGGATGCCGAGGCGTGTGAGGGCGAGCATGGCCATGCGGACGCCGAGGACCTGGCCGGCGCAGAGATGGCCGTGGGCGATTTCGGCTTCGTGGAGGAGAGAGTCTAAAAGCATAGTGATTAGTGATTAGTGATTAGTGATTAGTGAGTAGTGAGTAGTGAGTAGTGAGTAGCGTAGAGCGTGGCGGGTTGGTATGCGTGTCCCGCTGATGACGATGATAACGCCATCGGGCGGGGCGGTTTCTAATCCCCGATCCCTGCTTCTATGCTAGGGACATGGCTGATAGTGGATTCGAAGCGACGTTGTGGTGGCAGACCGGGGTGATCTACCAGGTGTATCCGCGGAGTTTTCAGGATACGGATGGGGATGGGGTGGGGGACCTGCGGGGGATTACGGCGCGGCTGGATTATCTGAAGGGGTTGGGGGTGGATGCGGTGTGGCTGTCGCCGATGTATCCGTCGCCGATGGCGGACTTTGGGTATGACGTGAGCGATTATACGGGGGTCGATCCGCTGTTTGGGACGATGGAGGATTTTGATGCGCTGCTGGCGGCGGCGCATGCGCGGGGGCTGCGGGTGATTCTGGATTTCGTGCCGAATCATACGTCGGATCAGCATCCGTGGTTTGTGGAGTCGCGGTCGTCGCGGGCGAGTGCGAAGAGGGATTGGTATCTGTGGCATGATGCGGCGCCGGCGGGAGATGACTGGAAGCGGGCGTGCGAGCGTGTGCCGAATAACTGGATGTCGCAGTTTGGCGGGCCGGCGTGGACGTGGGATGAGGGGACCGAGCAGTATTATCTGCACTCGTTTTTGAAGCAGCAGCCGGATTTGAACTGGCGGAATCCTGAGGTGCGCCAGGCGATGTATGGGGCGATGCGCTTCTGGCTGGATAAGGGGGTGGATGGGTTTCGGATGGATGTGCTGTGGCTGCTGGTGAAAGATATTTACTTTCAGAGCAATCCTCCCAACCCGGAGTTCTATGATGCGCAGCATGATGTGAAGCGGGTGCTGCCGGTGTTCAATGCGGATCAGCCGGAGACGCTGGAGATTGTGCGGGAGATGAGGTCGGTGCTGGCGGAGTATGGGCCAACGATTGGGGAGAAGGCGGAGGGGGCGAGCCGGGTATTGATTGGGGAGATCTATCTGCCGCTGGATCGGCTGGTGCGGTACTACGGAAGGCCACCCCAGCAAGCGAGTGCGCTCGCCGGGGACCCCGGGATCGGGCCGCAGTTGAGTGGGGCGGATCTGCCGTTTAATTTTCACCTGATTCAGACGCGGTGGGCGGCGGATGCGATTGCCGAGGTGATCACGAAGTATGAGGGGCTGCTGCCGGCGGGGGCGTGGCCGAATTATGTGTTGGGGAATCATGATCAGTCGCGGCTGGCGACGAGGATTGGAAGGCAGCAGGCGCGGGCGGCGGCGATGTTGCTGCTGACGCTGCGCGGGACGCCAACGATGTACTACGGGGATGAGTTGGGGATGGTGGACGTGGCGATCGCGCCGGAGCAGGTGCGGGATCCGGCGGAGAAGAACGAGCCGGGCAAGGGGAGGGGACGTGATCCGGAGCGGTCGCCGATGATCTGGGTGCGTGCGGCGAATGCGGGATTTACGACGCCCGAGGCGGTGCCGTGGCTGCCGCTGGAGCCAGGGTGGGAGACGGAGAATGCGGCGGAGCAGGCGAAGGATCCGCGGTCGATGCTGACGCTGTATCGGAAGCTGCTGGCGCTGCGGCGGCAGCATGACACGCTGCATGCGGGAGGGATTGCGGAGGTGGTCGCGGAGGGGCCGGTGCTGCGGTATCGGCGGGTGGGGCTGGAGGATGGCGTGAGTACGGACTTCCAGGTGGTGTTGAATCTGGGGTCGGAGGTGGCGACGGTGGCGTGCGCGAAGGGGACCGTGGTGCTGACGACGCTGCTGGATGGTGCGGGGAGTGCGGTGGAGGGGACGGTGACGGTGGAGGCGGGGGAGGGGTTGTTGATTGCGCTCGGGTGAAGCTAGTGAGTGGTGAGTGGTGAGTGGTGAGTGGTGAGTGGTGAGTGGTGGTTCGATGCGTTGATGATCGGGGTTGTCTGGGGCTGGTAGTATTTCTAGCACGATGGATCGTCGGGATATGTTGAAGCTCTCTCCGCTGGCAGTTGCGTCTTCGATTGGCTACGTTGCCAAGGCTGAAATACCGTTGGTTGGGAAGGCGAAGGTGCTGTTCGACGTGCGGAGTTATGGGGCCGTGGGGGATGGGAAGACGGTCGATACGCCGGCGATCAATCGGGCGATTGATGCCGTGGCTGCGGCGGGTGGCGGGACGCTGGTGTTTCCGGCGGGGACGTATGTCTGCTTCACGATTCGGTTGAAGAGTGGGGTGGATCTTTGGTTGTCGAATGGGTGCGTGATTTTGGCGGCGGATTCGCCGCGGGTGGGGGAGACGACGGGGTATCGCGGTGGAACGTACGATCCGGCGGGGCCGGCGCAGGCCTGGGAGGCGTACCAGGATTACGGGCATAACCATTGGAATAATTCGCTGTTCTACGCGGAGGGGCAGCATGACTTTGCGGTGTATGGACGCGGGCTGATCTGGGGCAAGGGGTTGAGCAATGGGACCAGGGATGTGCGCGATGGGACGGGCGGGTTTGTTGCGGAACAGGCGGGGGTGGGGAACAAGACGTTTGGGCTGAAGCACTGCCGCAACGTGCTGCTGAGGGACTTCGCGGTGTTGAAGGGCGGGCACTTTGCGCTGCTGGCGACGGGGGTGGATAACCTGACGCTGGATAATTTGTTGATCGATACGGATCGGGATGGGTTCGATATCGATTGCTGCAGGAATGTGCGGGTGAGTAACTGCACGGTGAACTCGCCGTGGGATGATGCGATCTGTCCGAAGTCGAGCTATGCGCTGGGGGAGGCACGGTCGACGGATCACGTGACGATTGCGAATTGTTTTGTGTCGGGGAACTACCAGTTGGGGACGGTGCTGGACGGGACGTGGAAGAAGTATGGGGACGACGCGCATGTGCCGCGCAATGGACGGATCAAGTGCGGGACGGAGTCGAATGGCGGGTTTCGGAATCTGGCGATTACGAACTGCGTGTGCGAGGACTCGCGGGGGATCTCGCTCGAGACCAGCGATGGGGCGTATGTGGAGGATGTGGCAATCTCGAATATCACGATGCGGGGGACGGTGGATGCCCCGCTGTTTCTAAGGCTGAATGCGAGGAATCGCGGGCCGAAGGAGACGATGCGCGCGGGGACGTTGCGGCGGGTGTTGATTGCGAATGTGGTGGCACATGATTCGGCGGCGAAGACGGCGTCGGTATTTTCGGGGATTCCGGGGAATGCGATTGAGGATGTGAAGCTGAGCAACTGCTACTTCGGGCATAAGGGGGTGTATCCGGCGGAGGCGGTGGGGAGGGTGGTGCCGGAGCTGGTGGATGGGTATCCGGAGCTGTCGCGATTTGGTGCGACTCCCTGTAACGGATTTTTCGTGCGGCACTTGCGGCACCTGGAGATGGCGCATGTGGAGATTGCTCCGGAGAAGACGGATGAGCGGCCGGCGTTCTGGCTGGAGGATGTGGAGCGGGCGGATTTTTTTGCGGTGACGGCTCCGGGGGAGAAGAACTTTGCGCTGAAGAGGGTGAGGGACTTGCGGATTTTGTGGTCGAGGGCGGGGAGGGATCGGACGGAGGCGGTGGTGGAGGATGGGGTGGTGTAGGGGAGGGCAAGGGCAAGGGCAACGGCAAGGGCTTTGACGCAAAGGGCGCAAAGAGGGCAAAGTTTCGCTACGTTAATACGGGCAACGGGAGAAGCGGATTCCCAGGGGGAATGACAGAAAGAACGGCAAGGGCAAGGGCAAGGGCAAGGGCAGGGGCAAGGGCAACGGCAAGGGCAACGGCAAGGGCAAGGGCAAGGGCAAGAGCAACGACAACTACAGGGGTCCTTCGCGTCGCTCAGGATGACGGCGTAAAACAAGCAACGGCAATGGCAATGGCAACGGCCACGGCAAGGGCAACGGCAAGGGCAACGGCAAGGGCAAGGGCAAGGGCAAGGGCAGGGGGCCTTCGCTTCGCTCAGGATGACGGCGTAAAACAAGCAACGGCAACGGCAAGGGCTGGAGTAGAAGCAAGAGCAAAGCCCCGGCGGGTGCCGGGGCTTTGTGGCGCTGCGGGTACGTTGGAGGTTAGGCTTCTTTGTGTTCCGGTTCGGGGGTGGCGGTTGCCGGGGTGACGGGGCCTTTGGCTTCGTTGCCGGGCTTGCGGATGTCGATGCCGCCCTTGAAGAAGGCGCCGTCCTCGATGGAGATGCGGGCGGCGATGACGTCGCCGGTGAGCGAGCCTTCACTGCGGATGTCGACGCGGTCGGAGGCCTGGCAGTTGCCGCGGACCTTGCCGAGAACGACGATCTCGCGGGCGCTGATGTTGGCCGCTACCTGGCCGTTGCGGCCGATGGTGACGCGGTTGCCGGGGAGGTTGATGGCGCCTTCGACCTTGCCGTCGATGTAGAGGGATTCGGAACCGGAGACCTCACCTTTGACTACGAGACTCTTGCCGATGGTGGCTTGTTCGCTGTTGGGGATGGCACCGGGAGTGGCGGCAGATGCGCCGGACGTGAATGCGGGTGTAGCAGCAGGCGAAGTGGGACGCACCGGCTCAGGAGTTGCGGGCGTAGTGCCAGGTTGGTTTGGTTTCCACATAGAGAATCTTTTGTTCCTTTCGGCTGATCCTTCCCTTGGGGAGGGGTTTGTCGCTGGTAGTTGCTGTTGCGCCAATGGGTTGAGATTCAGGAGTGTGGCACAGCGTTGGCTCCCGCGCTGAGATCACGATACTACTTTGAGCATGGCGGCGTTCTGTGGAGTTCTTGGGGGTTGCGCCTGAAGAGTTACCCCCTGGGCTGTGTGATTTGTGATAGGGACAGGCGCTTGGTCGGGAGCTGTGTCGCTAGTCGTCGGGGTTGTCGTTGTCTTCGACGAGCGAGACGGAGCCGACGACGTCGTAGGTGATGGATTGGGCGCCGGTTAGCTGCAGGGTGGCGCGCATGGGAGAGCGCTGCCAGACGGCGGGGGCGCAGATGGGGTTGGTAGCCGCGGGTTGGGGCCAGGGGGCGAGGAGTTTCTGGACGATGGGCTTGCGGGCGCCTAGTTGAGTAATGACGGCGACGATGCCGCCTTTCGTGGTGGAGGCGATGCCGCAGTAGGCTGCGTCGTCGCGGAACCAGACTGCGTCGGAGACGAGGGGATCGAAGTCGGGGAGGTGGAGGGCGGTGATGTGGCCGCTGACGCGGTCGACCATGAGCCAGGGGCCGGGCTGCCAGGCCCAGCGGACGGGTTCGGCGGGGAGGGAGTCGTTGATGCGGAGGGCCCGGCGGATGACGAAGGTGCGGTCGGTGACGTCGTGGACTTCGCCGAGGGTCCACTCCTTCTGGACGCCGTCGACGACGAGGGGGCGGATGCGGAGGGTGGAGGAGTCCTCGGATCGGGTGTCGGGCGTGGCTTGCGGCGGGGTGTACGGAACCTTGCGGACGGGGCCGAGGGTGACGGTGTGGACTTTGGGGGGCTTGGCGAAGGCGGGGATCGTGCAGAGAAGGACGAGAAGCGAGATGCGAGAGGACGAGATGCGATGGAGCGTACGTTTGCGGAGCAGGGGCACGGGAGCCGGGCGGAGGGTCTGCATGGGGGGAAGGTAGCAGAGGGGCCGGGCGAGTGCTGTGATGGTGGGTACAGAAACGACAGGGATTAGGGATTAGGGATCAGGCGCGCGCGGAGGCTTTCGGCGGCGTAGGGGAGCATGAGGATGCAGAGGACGATGAGGATGCGGAGGATGGCGGTGACCAGGCTGGGGACGGAGGGGTCGAGGGGGAAGTTGAGGTTGATGCTGCTGGAGGTTGGGGAGTGGACGGCGTAGACGTGAGAGGTGGAGCTGAGGGCGGCGAGCAGGGCGAGGCCGGCGGCGGGCCAGGCGGGGCTGAGGCGTTGGCGGGCGGCGAGCAGGGCGGTGGTCCAGCCGATGAGCAGGGGCGCGGCGAAGAAGAGGGCACGGTCGAGCTGGAAGTAGATGTTCGCGGCGCTGAAGAGATGGTGCGGGGTGGGTGCGGTGCCGAAGGGGGTGGTGGTTCCGGGGAGGAAGTGTTGCCAGCCGTACCAAAGGAGCGAGAGGGAGAGGAGCCAGAGGGCGGCGAGGAAGGCGAGCGGGGCGAGGGTGAAGACGACCCAGGGGGCGCGGGCGGCGAGGGAGCGGAGGCGGGGCTGGGCGAGCATCGCGTCGGCGAGAGTGTCGGGGGTGCCGAGGCGGGCGAGGGCGGCGATGCGGGCGGCGGTGGGGGAGAGGCCGCGGGTGCGCTCTTCGGCGGTGAGGTCGGCGAGGTGGTCGGAGAGCTCGGCGAGGTAGCGGCGGACGTGGCGGGGAGCGATGCCGGCGCGGAGGAGTTGTTCGCGGAGGGCCGGGAAGAGGGCGTCAGGTGAGGGTTGGGGCATGGGGGGCTCCTGTGCCGGTGAGGAGGGTCTGGATGGCGGCGGTGAGGGTGGTCCAGGTGGCGGCGAGGGTGGAGAGGCGGTGCTGGCCGGTGGGGGTGAGGGAGTAGTAGATGCGGCTGCGGCCGTTGACGGGCTTGCGGCGGGCGGTGAGGGCGCCCGAGCGCTCGAGGGCGTGGAGGACGGGGTAGACGACGCCTTCGCCCAGGGCGATGGAGGCCTCGGTGCGGTCGCGGATGGCCTGCACGAGCTCGTAGCCGTACATCTCGCCGTGCTGGAGGAGGCGGAGGATGAGGAGTTCGGGGACGCCGTTCATGAAGTTCGGGTTGGTGTCGCGGGGCATGGGAGGAAAGATACATCGTGGTTCTAGGTATGGCAAGGGGAATTTTGGGGGCGGGAGGGGGAGGGGATTGGTTATAGCGGACGCTGGCTGCGGTCGGATGACAGATAGAGAAGCTGAGGGTTGGGCGAGGGTGAGGCAGAAGCGGATTCCCGAAGGGAATGACAGAAAGAAAGGCCAAGGCAAGGGCTTTGACGCGAAGGGCGCGAAGGGGGGCAAGTTTCGCCACGTTAAAACGGGCAGCGGCGGGGCAGATTCCAGGGGGAATGACAGAAGGAAAGGCAGGAGTAGAAGCGGATCCCTGCGGGATGACAAGCCAAAGGCAATGCGAAGGCGGTTCAGTGGTTCGGTCGGCAAGATTCAGGGGGCCGACCGGTACGTCCGGCGGGCAGGGGGTGGGGGCTTCCCAAAACGGACAGAATTCGTTAGACTTGCAGATGGTGCGTGTACCTTCCGCCGTCTGCTCTGGTGTGTCTGGCTGATTGATGGCTGGGTGATGTCAGAGAGGACTATCAGAAGCCCACGAAACAGGTTCAAAGGGAAAGCAGATGGAGCTGATCTGCGTCGCGAGGCGTGGACTCTATCGAAGGAGACTGTTTGTCGAAGGAAGATGCAATTGAGGTGATGGCGGTCGTCGTCGAGACGCTGCCGAATGCGCTGTTCAAAGTAGAGCTCGAGAACAAGCACCAGGTGCTGGCGCATGTTTCGGGCAGAATGCGCAAGAACTTCATTCGTATTCTCCCCGGCGATCGGGTGGCCATCGAGCTCAGCCCGTATGACCTGAACCGCGGCCGCATCGTCTACCGCTATAAGTAGGCGAAGGCAGCTTAGTTCAGCTTCTAGCTTTTAGCTAAAGACAACAACTGGTAGAGAGTTTTATGGAGCGGCCTTTGCCTCTAGCTAGAAGCTGAGAAGCTAACAAGCTGAGAAGCTAGAGGAATCGAGATGAAGGTTCGTGCGTCAGTGAAGAAGATCTGCGACAAGTGCAAGGTGATTCACCGTCGCGGTGTGGTTCGCGTGATTTGTGAGAACGCGAAGCACAAGCAGAGACAGGGCTAAGAGGTAACCCTGTATTTCGTGGCCCCACTGGGCGAGTTCGCCGATGTCAAGGCGTGCGATGAACCCGGAGGAGACAGCAGTCAGGTCAGCCGCGCAACGATCAACCCCGCCATCCAGATGATCTGGAGGCCCAACCGAAAGGCACACCATGGCCCGTATTGCCGGCGTCGATCTGCCAGGAAACAAGCAGGTTCGGATCGCCCTTACTTATATTTACGGCATTGGCGACCCTCGCGCTCTCAAGATTCTTGAGAAGGCGGGGATCGATCCGTATGTCAAGATGGCGACCCTCGATGAGGATCAGCTCAACAAGATTCGTCAGGTGATTGAAGCCGAAGGCGGCATTGAAGGAGATCTTCGCAAGGAGATTTCGCTCAACATCAAGCGCCTGATCGAGATCCAGTCCTACCGTGGTTTGCGCCACCGCCGCAGCCTTCCGGTTCGCGGCCAGCGCACGCACACCAACGCTCGTACCCGCAAAGGTCCTCGCAAGGGAACCGTTGCCGGTAAGAAGAAAGCGACGAAGTAACCCATGGCAAAGTCACAGAATAAGGGTACCGGCGCGAAGGTCGGCAAGAATAAGAAGTTCAAGAAGCGCGAGCGGAAGAACGTTCCATTTGGCCTGGTGTTCATCCAGGCGAGCTTCAACAACACGATCGTGACGATCACGGACCAGCAGGGCAACACGCTGAGCTGGAAGAGCTCGGGTTCGCTCGGCTTCCGCGGATCGCGTAAGGGCACGCCGTTCGCGGCGCAGCAGGCGGCGGTTGGAGCGGCTACGGCTGCTCGCGACCACGGTCTGCGCTCGGTCGATGTGCGGGTTGCAGGGCCGGGTTCGGGACGTGAGTCCGCGATTCGTGCACTGGCGGCTGCGGGGATTGAAGTGCGCTCGATTCGGGACGTTACGCCGATGCCGCATAACGGCTGCCGTCCGCCGAAGCGGCGCAGGGTTTGATTAACGAGATGCGCAGATTCGAGATGCGCATGAATGTTCTTCGTGTCTCGAATCTCGTATCTCACGTACTGTTCCACCGGATCGCGAGGAAGCGCTGCCAGCGTGTAAAGCGATCGACAACCGAAGTATGGAGAGATAGAAATGGCACGTTATACAGGACCCGTCTGCCGCCTTTGCCGCCGCGACGGAACCAAGTTGTTCCTCAAGGGCGCGAAGTGCTTTACCGATAAGTGCCCCGTCGAGAAGCGCAACTTTCCCCCGGGCCAGCATGGCCAGTCCAAGAAGGTGAAGAAGGTTGTGGGCTATGGCCTGCAGCTGCGCGAGAAGCAGAAGGCCAAGCGCATCTACTTCACGCTCGAGACGCAGTTCCGCGCGTACTACGAGAAGGCTGCGAACCGCACCGGCGTTACCGGCGAGCTGCTGCTGCAGCAGCTGGAGACGCGGCTGGACAACGTCTGCTACCGGCTGGGATTTGCGATGAGCCGCCGCCAGGCGCGGCAGGTGGTTCGCCACGGGCATGTGCAGGTGAACGGACGCAAGGTGAATATTCCGAGCTTCCAGGTGAAGGTTGGCGACGTGATCGCGATTCGCGAGGGTTCCAAGCAGTTGGTGATGCTCGAGACCGCGAAGGACTTCATCTCGGGCCAGAGCCGCGTGAACTGGCTGGAAGTGGCTTCGGACAATTTGTCGGGCAAGGTGATTGCGCTGCCGAAGCGCGAAGATGTGAACCTGCCTGTGAATGAGCAGCTGATCGTCGAACTGTACAGCAAGTAATAGCGAGAGGCGAGATTCGAGAGGCGAGATCCGGAAGATGGTTCGCCTCTCGAGTCTCGTATCGCACGTCTTTGCACCACCAACCGCAGGACCATCAGCCGCGCAGAATGCTTCGCGTGTGCGATGAAGAAAGGATTCAACATGCTTTGGAGAGGTTTTCAAAAGCCCAAGCGTCTCGCCGTCGATCAGGAGACACTCACCAACACTTATGGCAAGTTTTCCGCGCAGCCTTTTGAGCGCGGCTTTGGTACGACGATCGGCAATGCGCTGCGTCGCACCCTGCTCTCTTCGATTGAAGGAGCGGCGGTAACCGCTGTCCGCATCGAGGGCGTGCTGCACGAGTTTCAATCCATCACGGGCGTGGTGGAAGATGCGACCGACATCATCCTGAACCTGAAGCAGATTCCGTTCAAGCTGAACGGCGAGGGGCCGAAGGCTCTGTATCTGCGCGCGGATGCTGCGGGCGTGATTACTTCGGGCATGATCGAGGCCGATTCGGACGTTGAGATTCTGGATCCGAATGTGTATATCTGCACGATCTCCGAGGGCGGACGCATCGACATGGAGATGCGCTTGAAGCGCGGCCGTGGCTATGTTTCGGCCGATAAGAACTTCGACAGCGACCTGGGCATCGGATTCATTCCGGTGGACTCGGTTCACTCGCCGGTGCGCAAGGTGAACTACCTGGTGGAGGCTGCACGTCTGGGCCAGATCACCGATTACGAGAAGCTGACGCTGGAGATCTGGACCAACGGAACGGTTCTTCCTGCGGACGCGCTGGGACTTTCGGCGAAGCTGCTGAAGGATCACATGACGATCTTCATCAACTTCGAAGAGGAGTTGGAGGCTGGGTCGGAGGCTTCGCACGATGGGCCTGCGATTCGCAACGAGAATCTGAATCGCTCGGTTGAGGAGCTTGAGCTTTCGGTGCGCAGCTACAACTGCCTGAAGAATGCCAACATCGCGACGATCGGCGAGCTGATTCAGAAGACCGAAGCGGAGATGCTGAAGACCAAGAACTTCGGACGCAAGAGCCTGAACGAGATCAAGGAGATTCTTGCGCAGATGGGTCTTTCGCTGGGCATGAAGATCGATGAGCAGGGCAACCCGGTTCCGGGGCCGACGTCGGTACTGCCGGCGGCGACGCTGGCGGCCAGCTATGGCAACTTCGACGATGAGGACGAGGACGAGGAAGAAGACGACCTCGATCTCGGCGCCGAGCCGGAAACGTTCTAACTTTATCGCGGCGCAGCAGGGTTGATTCTCTGCTGCGCTGCAACAACCGTATCACTGCAGTATCCGAGCCGGGCAGAAGTCCGGGTCGAAGGAGATCATCATGCGCCACCGTAATGGCGGATTCAAGCTGGGACGTAATACCAGCCATCGCCGCGCTTTGCTTCGCAACCTTGTTACCTCGATTATTTTGAACGACCGCGTTCACACCACCATTACCAAGGCGAAGGCGTCGAAGCCGCTGGTGGAGAAGATGATTACGCTGGGCAAGAATGGCAGCGTTCATTCTCGCCGGCAGGCGCTGGCGTACATGATGACGCCGGAGTCGGTGGACCGTTTGTTCAACACCGTGGCGCCGCGTTATGGCTCGCGTCCGGGCGGGTACTCGCGCATTGTGCGCACGGGACCGCGGCAGGGCGATGCGTCGGAGATGGCGTACATTGAGCTGCTGGGCGCGGAGCAGGAGCTGAGCGAGAAGGCGGAGAAGCGCGCCGAGGCTCGGGCGAAGCGTCGTGAAGAGCTGCAGAAGCAGATGGAAGAGAGTGGCCAGGCGGAACCGCCGGCTGAGCCGGGAACCGAGGCGTAGGCTTCGGTTGGTTAGATTGATTGGTGAGAGGCGCATCCTTCGGGGTGCGCCTCTTTGCTTTGGGGTGCGCGGCTTTCGCGTTGGGATAGACTAACCGGAGTATCTCTCCAACGAAGCCGGAGTTGTCTCCGAAAGAAGGCGTTCAAGCGCATGCCGATTGTTGAACTCGAGAAGATTCGCAAGGTGTATGACACGAAGGTTGCGGTGGAGGGGCTGTCGCTGACCATTGAGCCGGGAACGATGTTTGGGCTGCTGGGGCCGAATGGGTCGGGGAAGACGAGCTCGATTCGGATGATGATCGGGATGACGGTGCCGGACTCGGGCGCGGTGAGTTTGTTTGGCAAGCCGTTTGATCGGAAGGCGCTGCACCGGGTGGGGTATCTGCCGGAAGAGCGCGGGCTGTACAAGAAGATGAAGGTGATCGACCAGCTGGTGTTCCTGGGGCAGCTGCATGGGCTGAGTGAGGCGACGGCGCGGTCGCGGTCGCTGGCGTGGTGCGAGCGCGTGGAGATTACCGAGGCGATTGAGAAGAAGACCGAAGAGCTTTCGAAGGGCATGCAGCAGAAGATCCAGTTCATTGCGGCGCTGCTGCATGAGCCGGAGCTGATCATTATGGACGAGCCGTTCAGCGGGCTGGATCCGGTGAATGCGGAGCTGCTGATGAATACGCTGATCGATCTGCGCAAAGAGGGCAAGGCGGTGTTGTTTTCGACGCACCGGATGGACCAGGTGGAGAAGATGTGCGATGCGATTGCGCTGATCTCGCGGGGGAAGCTGGTGCTGTCGGGGTCGATGCGCGAGGTGAAGTCGAGCTATCCGCGGAACCGGGTGCATGTGGTGTTCTCGGGCGATGAGTCGTTCCTGCAGAATGCCGAGGTGGAAGAGGCGAAGAACTATGCGGGGGTTGCGGAGCTGAAGCTGCACAGCGAGGCGGGCGCGCAGAAGGTGCTGGCCGAGGCGATGGCGCGGGGGACGGTGATTCATCGGTTCGAGGTGAAGGAGCCGACGCTGGAAGAGATCTTTATTGAACGCGTGCGCGCGAGTTTTGGCGATGAGGAAGCTCGAGGGATTGTCGATGCATAATGTCTGGCTGATTGCGAAGCGCGAGTATACGGAGCGGATCAGGACCAAGGGGTTCTTGGTTGCGACGATTTTGATTCCGCTGCTGATGGGCGGAGGGTTCTTTGGGGTGGCGACGCTGGCGGCGAAGTCGAAGACGACGTCGCATATTGCGGTGGTGACCTCGCAGCTGCAGCTTGCCGATGATTTGAAGCAGGAGCTGGAGAATGGCAAAGACAGCAAGATGACGGTGGACATTCTGCCGGCGTCGACTTCGCATGCGGTGCTGGACCAGGAGATGGCGAACAAGGAGCTGGACGGGTACCTGGTGGTTGTGCCAGCCGAAGGTGGCGGGGCAGCGGCCGACGTTCGACTTTACGCCGCGGTCGACGGCGGACATTGCGACGAGCTCGGCGATTGAAGAGGCGCTGCATCACGTGCTGACGAAGGAGTACCTGGCGGCGAAGGGGCTTTCGGCAGCGGAGACAGCGGCGCTGATGGCGCCGGTGACGCTGAATGTGCTGGGGAAGAATGGGGAGCATGGGAACTCGCGGACATCGTTCCTGGTGGCGTATGTGCTGTTCTTCCTGATGTACATGGTGGTGCTGCTGTATGGGATGAATGTGGCGCGATCGATTATTGAGGAGAAGACGTCGCGGGTGTTCGAGGTGTTGCTGGCGACGATCAAGCCGGATGAGTTGCTGGCAGGGAAGATCCTTGGCGTGGGCGCGGTGGGGCTGACGCAGGTGGCGATCTGGATGGTGGCGGCGGGGCTGATGGCGGCGCGGCTGGGAGCGACGAGCGGGATACAGATCAGCATGCCGCAGGTGGTGTTCTTCATCGTGTACTTTGCGCTGGGGTATGCGCTGTACTCGGCGGTGGCGGCGGCGCTGGGAGCGATGACGAACTCGGAGCAGGAGCTGCAGCAGCTGAATATGTTTCTGATGATGCCGCTGTTTTTCAGCTTGCTGATGCTGATGCCGATTGTGACGAATCCGAACTCGATGCTGTCGCGGATTGTTTCGCAGATTCCGTTCTGCGCGCCGCTGCTGATGGATTTGCGGATTTCGATCTCGATGCCGCAGCCGTGGGAGATTGCGCTGTCGATTGGGTTGATCCTGGTGACGATTTATGCGGTGCTGTGGGTGTCGTCGCGGATCTATCGCGTGGGAATTTTGATGTACGGCAAGAAGCCCAATCTCCCGGAGATTCTTCGCTGGTTGAAGTACAGCTAGGGCGGGATTGCGCTAGCGACAGGAGAGGCTGGATGGAGATGGGATCTCGCGATCGTTGCTGAGGGGCTGGTGGAGAGTGCGGTAGGCTCCGGTAGAGGCTGTTCGGTCGCAGGTGTGCGTGGTGGGGGCGGGGATTGCGGGGCTGGTGCTGGCGCGGAAGCTGGCGCTGGCGGGCGTGGATGTGGTGGTGCTGGAGGCCGGTGGGCACTCGATTGAGGAGAGCGGGCAGAGGCTGTTTGCGGCGGCGGAGTTGAAGGGGCAGGCGCATGTGGGGACGACCGAGGGACGGTTTCGGGTGTTTGGGGGAACGTCGCTGCGGTGGGGCGGGCAGGTGCTGGCGATGTCGGGGGATGCGGATGCGTGGCCGGTGGGGGCCGAGGAGCTGAGGCCGTTTGTGGCGGAGGCGGAGGGGTTGCTGGAGGTGGGGAGGCTGCCGTTTGAGGCGGAGGGATTTTTCAAGGCGATTGGGAAGCCGGTGCCGGCGATGTTGGCGGAGTTGCGCGGGGTGGAGGCGCGGGTGTCGAAGTGGATGGCGTTTCCGCGGAGGAACCTGGCGCCGTCGCTGGGGAAGGAGTTGCTGGAGCGCGCGAGGGTGTATCTGCATGCGCAGGTGGTGGAGTTGTTGCTGGCGCGGGATGGGGCGCGGGTGGAGGCGGTGGTGGTGCGGACGCCGGCGGGGAAGAGGGTTCGGTTTGAGGCGGACGAGGTGGTGGTGGCTGCGGGGACGGTGGAGACGGCGCGGCTGCTGCTGGCTTCGCGGTCGGTGATGCGGAGGGCGTGGGGAATGAGCATGACCAGGTGGGGCGGAACTTTCATGATCATGTGACGGTGCCGGCGGCGACGTTGACGGGAGAGGCGCGGGCGCGGGTGGTGAGGGAGTTGCGGCCGTGGGTTTTCTTTGCGGGCGTGGACGGATGTGCGCGGAGGGACGCTGCATAGTGTGAAGCTGGAGGCTTCGCGGGAGTTGCGGGAGCGGCTGGGGCTGAATCCGATCCTGGCGCACCTGGCGATTGTGGAGCCGGAGGGGTCGGGGATTGCGGTGGTGCGGGAGATGCTGACGTCGGTGCAGCGCGGGGAGTTTGGGAAGGCGCTGACGACGCATGCGGTGAAGATTCCGGGGGCGATGCTGGGATGGGGCGCGGCTGATCGTGGGAGCGAAGCTGCGGGGGCGGCGATTTATTTCGGAGGGGGCGGCGGTGAAGCTGCAGTTTAATCTGGCGCAGGATCGGCCGTCGTGCTCGCGGGTGATGTTGGGTGATGAGTGGATGAGGCGGGATGCCGGAGGTGGTGGTGGACTGGCGGGTGTCGGCGCAGGAGGTGGGGACGATGCGGAGGTATGCGGCGCATCTGCAAGGGGAGTTTGAGGCGATGGGGTTGACGGGGGTGGAGTGGGCGCCGGGGATGCTGGATGATCGCGGCGATGGTGGGGTTGGAAGACGCGCGGCATGCGATGGGCGGGGCGTGCATGGGCGATGATCCGCGGACGAGCGTGGTGGATCGGGAGATGCGGGTGCATGGGGTGGGGAATCTTTCGGTGGCGAGTGCGGCGGTGTTTCCGGATGGGAGTGCGCAGCTGCCGACGCTGACGATGATGGCGCTGGCGTTGCGGTTGGCGGAGCGGTTGCGAGGCGCGGTTGGCGGCGGGGTTGGCTTAGTCGGTAGACTGGGGGTTGTGTCTTCCTTCACGCGGAAAGAGAAGTTGTTGCTGGCGGTGGTGCCTCCTGTGGTGGCGCTGTTGATTCGCGCGGTGGGAGCGACGCTGCGGTATCGCGATGTGAATGCGCCAGGGGTGCCGGTGGGGCATACGCTGCCGGGGCCGGTGGTGTTTGCGTTCTGGCATTGCTCGATGCTGACGTGTGCGCATCGGTTTCGGAATTTGGGGATTGCGATTTTGATCTCGCGCTCGTTTGATGGAGAGTTGATTGCGCGGACGGTGGAGCGGCTGGGATTTCTGGCGGTGCGGGGATCGAGCTCGCGGGGCGGGGCGGCGGGGTTGAAGGCGATGGCGGACGCGTATGCGGCGGGGCATCGGTGCGCGTTTACGGCGGATGGGCCGAGGGGGCCGGCGAGGGTGGCGAAGGCTGGGCCGGTGCAGCTGGCGGAGCTGACGGGGGCGACGTGGATTGGGGCGTATCACGCGGAGCCTTCGCGGGCGTGGTATCTGAAGAGCTGGGATCGGTTTGCGATTCCGAAGCCGTTTGCGACGGTGACGTTTGGCTGGCCGGAGCATGTGGGGCCGGAGTTGGAGCTGGTGCAGAAGGCGCTGGATGAGGCGGTGGCGATGGCGTCGTCCTGCGCGGACGGAGAGAGTGTTGTCTGGGCGTACGTAACGAGGTGGCTATGTTTAGGAATTTGTTTAGGAACTCGACACGCTGTCCTGCCGGACGGGCCCACTACGCGTGGGGCAGCAACTTCGTTGCGGGCGGAGGCCTTCGGCTGGGCGCTTCTGTTGGTCGCGAGCTACATCTGGTTGCCGACCGACGGAAGGCCGACGCGACGCAATAAAAAGGCGTGCGAACGCCCGCACCACGCGTAGTGGGCTCCGTGAGGCAGGATAGTCATTCAATAGGTTCAAGGGATTGGGTGCGATGCTGGTTTCGGATTTTGGGTATGAGTTGCCGGAGGAGTTGATTGCGCAGCGGCCGCCGGAGGTGCGGGGGACGAGCCGGATGATGACGCTCGACCGGCGGACGGGGGCGTTTGCGGATCGGCGGTTCGCGGAGCTGCCGTCGTTGCTGCGGGCGGGGGATCTGCTGGTGCTGAATGATTCGCGGGTGATTCCGGCGAGGCTGTATGCGCGGCGGGGCGGGTTGGCGACGCAGGAGAAGTCTCCGGCGCCGACGGGGTTGGTGGAGGTGTTGCTGACGGAGAAGCTGGGCGGCGCGAGGACGAGTGGGGTGCGCTGGTGAAGCCGGCGAAGAAGGTGCCGGTGGGGGAGACGCTGGTGTTTGCTGCGGCGGGTTCGGGCGAGGTGGTGCTGCGGGCGGTGGTGGTGGGGGCGGGGGAGTTTGGGGAGCGGACGTTAAGGTTTGAGGCGGTGGAGGATTTTCATCGGGCGCTGGAGAGGATTGGGCATCTGCCGCTGCCGCCGTATATTCGGCGAGAGAAAGAGGCAGAGGATCGGGCGGAAGATCGGGAGCGGTACCAGACGGTGTATTCGCAGCCGCTGGGGAGCGCGGAGGAGCGAGGGAGTTCGGCGGCGCCGACGGCGGGGCTGCACTTTACGCCGGAGATTTTGGAGGAGCTGCGCGAGCGAGGGCGTGGAGATTGCGCGGCTGACGCTGCATGTGGGGCTGGGGACGTTTCAGCCGGTGCGGGCGGAGCGGACCGAAGACATCAGGCTGCATGCGGAGAGCTATACGATTTCGGCGGAGACGGCGGAGGCGGTGAATCGCGCGCGGAGAGAGGGGCGAAGGATTGTGGCGGCGGGGACGACGACGACGCGGACGCTGGAGCATGTGGCGCGGGAGGCGGCGGAGCCTGGTGGTGAGATACAGCCGCACTCGGGGAGTACGAGTTTGTTTCTGTCGCCGGGGGCGGAGTTCAAGGTGGTGGGTGGGTTGCTGACGAACTTTCATCTGCCGGAGTCGACGCTGTTGATGCTGGTGTCGGCGTTTGCGGGGAGGGAGAGACGTGCTGGCGGCGTATGCGCATGCGGTGGAGGAGCGGTATCGGTTCTTCTCTTATGGCGACTGTATGCTGATTCTCTAGAGCGCAGTGATGGCGATGGCGGAAGGTTCGAGGCACGTGCGGTGACGCTGAGGAGGTGGCGACCGGATCCTTCGGCTGCGGCCAGCGCAACGTCGCGCTGCCGACCTGCCGCTTCAGGATGACAGACCTTCTTTCCAGGGCAAGCAGTTTGATGACAGATTTTTCCTGCAGCATGAATAGCATCCAAGGAGAAGTATGACGACGAAAAGCGACAAGCCGCCTATTTATTTGTTGGACTCGATGGCGTTTATCTTTCGGGCGTATCACGCGATGGCAGCGCATGCGGCCGATGACGACGCGGACGGGGATTCCGACGGCGGCGACGTATGTGTTCGTGAACATGATCAACAAGCTGCGTGCGGATTTCAAGCCGGAGTATCTGGCGGCGGTGTATGACGTGGGGGCTCCGCTGCTGCGCGATGAGCTGGCGATGCAGATGAAGGGCGTGACGAAGTTCAACGTGAAGACGCAGCAGTTTGAGACGGTGGAGTATGCGGGATACAAGGCGAATCGTGCGGAGACTCCTCCGGATTTGATTCAGCAGCAGCCGTATATCCGGCGGGCGCTGGAGGCGTTTCGGATTCCGATCTTGTACTACGAGGGGTTCGAGGCCGATGACGTGATTGGCACGCTGAGCTGCCGGCTGGCGGAGCTGGGGCACAAGGTGTTTGTCGTGTCGAGCGACAAGGACATGATGCAGCTGGTGAATGAGAGTGTGTCGATTCTGAATCCGACGAAGGACAATTTGATTCTGGATCCGGCGGGGGTGGAGAAGGTGCTCGGCGTGCCGCCAGAGCGGGTGGTGGATGTGATGGCGCTGCGGGGGGATGCGATCGACAACATACCGGGGGCGCCGGGGATTGGGGACAAAGGATCCGTGGAGTTGATCCAGCAGTTCGGAACGGTCGAGGGGGCGCTGGATCGTGCGGAGGAGGTGAAGAAGAAGACGTATCGGGAGTCGCTGCAGAATAATCGCGAGAATATTTTGCTGTCGAAGGAGTTGGTGACGATTCATACGAGCGTGCCGATTGAGTTTTCGCTGGAGGCGATGCGGACGCAGCCGGTGGATAACGCCGCGTGTCGGGCGCTGTTTACGGAGTTGGAGTTTACGACGCTGCTGAAGGACCTGGCTCCGGATGTGGATGCGGTGGCGACGACGTACAACGTGCAGGCGAATGCGGAGGAGTTGGCGAAGCTGCTGGCGGAGGCGCGGGAGAAGGGGCACCTGGCGGTGGCGCTGGCGGCGAATGCGCAGGCGATTGCGGAGGAGGTGGTGGCTGAGGCTGCAGAGGGAGAGGTGGAGGCGGAGCCGGCGCCGGCAGAGACGATGTCGTTGTTTGGTGGGGGCGAGAGCGCGGCGGTGGAAGAGCAGAAGGCCGTGGCGACGGTGGCTGATCCGGCGTGCCGGATTGGGTTGGCGGTGACGGCGGCGCAGGCGATGGAGGTGTCGCTGGATGCGGCGGGGATGCGGGAGGCGTTGGAGGATGCGGCGCTGCCGAAGCAGGTGCATGATCTGAAGGCGGTGCTGCGGGCGTTGGAGCCGCATGGCGTCACGCTGCGCGGCGAGATTACGGATGTGATGCTGGAGAGTTATCTGCTGAATCCTACGCATAGCTCGCACACGCTGGTGGATATGGCGGCGCGGACGACGAGCCTGGCGTTGACGCATCAGCCGACGAAGGACAATCCCAATGATCCGAAGCGGTTGGCGGAGGCGGCGGCTGCGGTGGTGCGGCTGGCGAAGGTGCTGGGCGAGCAGATGGAGGAGGCGGCGGTGGCGCAGCCGCGGGAGTTGCTGCGCGATGAGCCGGGGTTGGGTGGGGCGATTACGACGGAGATGTTGTTCGCGGATCAGAAGAAGCAGGGATAGAACATCAGCACAGAACGCTTGACGGGGACCCGGAGGGATTAGGGACAGGGATTAGGTGTCGCTGTGCGGCGCACGGGATCTGACGCTAAGGCGGCGGGCGCAAGTCGCGTCGGAGTTGAATGAGGAGTCGACGCTGGAGGATGTGTATCGGTTGCTGGATCTGCCGCTGGTGCCGGTGCTGCTGCGGATGGAGCAGGTGGGCGTGCGGGTGGATAGCGATGTGCTGCGGGAGATGAGCTCGCGGCTGGCAGTGACGATTGATGATTTGGCTGAGCGGATCTATGCGAGTACCGGGCATCGGTTCAATATCAATTCGCCGAAGCAGCTGGGCGATGTGCTGTTCAACAAGATGGATCTGCCCAAGCCGATGAAGTATGGCAAGGGCAAGGTGATTTCGACGGCGCAGGATATGCTTGGAGGATCTGGCGCAGCATCATGAGGTGCCGGCGCTGGTGTTGGAGTATCGGCAGCTGCAGAAGTTGAAGGGGACGTACCTGGATGCGCTGCCGGCGCTGGCCGATGCGCAGGGGAGGATCCATACGACGTTCAACCAGGTGGGAACGGCGACGGGACGGCTGAGCTCGACGAATCCGAATCTGCAGAATATTCCGGTGCGGACGGCGGTGGGGAGGGAGATTCGCGCGGCGTTTGTGGCGGCGCCGGGGAATCTTTTGATGTCGGCCGATTACTCGCAGATTGAGCTGCGGTTGATGGCGCATTTTTCGCAGGATCCGCTGCTGCTCGATGCGTACAGGACGGGCAAGGATATTCATACGCTGACGGCGGCGGAGGTGTTTGAAGTTGATGCAGAGACGATGGATAAGGAGACGAGGGCGCGGGCCAAGGCGGTGAACTTCGGGATCGTGTATGGGATCTCGCCGTTTGGGCTGGCGGCGCAGTTGGGGATTGAGCAGAGGGTGGCGAAGGAGTATATCGAGCGGTATTTCGAGCGGTACAAGGGCGTGGCTGCGTTCATCGAGAAGACGCTCGAGACGGTGCGGAGGGACCAGGCGGTGCGGACGGCGTTTGGGAGGGTGAGGCCGATACCGGATATTCAGTCGAGCAATCCGAATCAGAGAGGGTTTGCGGAACGGACGGCGGTGAATACTCCGCTGCAGGGAACGGCGGCGGACTTGATCAAGATTGCGATGCTGCGGATTGATCAGGCGCTGCGGGAGCGGGGGCTGAAGTAGTGCGATGACGCTGCAGGTGCATGATGAGCTGCTGTTTGATGTGGTGCCGGAAGAGGCGGAGGAGATGCAGGAGCTGGTGAAGCGGGAGATGGAGTCGGCTGCGGAGTTTAGCGTGCCGATGGTGGCGGAGGTGGGGGTGGGGAAGAATTGGAGGGATATTAAATAAGCGCAGGCTATGATGTTGGCTATGCGAACGCTGGGTGTTTTGGTTGTGATGTGGATGACGTCGGTGGGGGTGGCGCAGAAGACGACGCTGCTGCTGTGGCCGCAGGGGAATCCGGAGCCGTCGAAGGTGGTGGGGGCGGAGGCGGTGACGACGACGGTGACGCCGTCGGGACGGGCTGTGGTTCACGTTACGAATGTGAGCCAGCCGAGCTTGACGGTGTATGCTCCGGCGGCGGGGAAGAATACGGGCGCGGCGGCGCTGGTGTTTCCGGGTGGCTCGTACCTGCGGCTGAGTTATACGTGGAGGGCACGGATATTTGTGAGTGGCTGAATTCGATCGGGATGACGTGCGTGCTGGTGAAGTACCGGGTGCCGGAGGACGGGCACTATCCGGCGAACGTGGAGGACCTGGAAGACGCGCAGCAGGCGATGCGGATCACGCGGGAGCATGCGGCGGCGTGGGGGATCGATCCGAAGAAGGTGGGGGTGATTGGGTTTTCGGCGGGGGCGCACCTGGCGGTGGTGCTGAGCACGCATCCGGATTTTCAGGGGAAGGATGTGGCGGCGTCTGCGTCATCGGCAATGGATGCGCGGCCGGATTTTCAGATGGTGATCTATCCCGGGTGGCTGAATGGCCCGGCGGCTAAGGGAACGCTGGGGGCGGTGGATGCGGCGGTGGCTCCGACGGCGAGCGTACCTCCTACGTTTTTAGTGCAGGCGGAGAATGATTACACCGCGCATGTGGAGAACGTGCTGGTTTATTTTGAGGCGCTGAAGAATGCGCGGGTGCCGGCGGAGCTGCATGTGTATACGCAGGGTGGGCATGGGTTTGGGATGGGGGATAAGGCGCTGCCGATCTCGGGGTGGACGGGGTTGGCGGAGGCGTGGCTGAAGACGATTCACGTGCTGGGGGCGCCGGGAGCGGTGGGGATGCCGTGAGGGCACAACTACGGTAGGCTTCTTCCGTGCGCCTTGTCCTCGACACGTCGGTCTTGATTGCTGGCTTCCGCAGCCATTCGGGGGCCAGCCGACAGGTCCTGCGGCTCGTGCCGGAAAGGCAATTTCAGATGGTTGCTTCGTCTGCGCTCTATCTCGAGTATGAAGATGTTCTGACACGACCTGAACAGATCGCTGCCCATGGCGTGTCCGCGGCTGACGTCGCACGGTTTCTGGTCGCTACTGCCACGTTCACAGAGCAAGTGCGCGTGTACTTCCGATACCGTCCGCAATTGCGCGACGCCAACGATGAGATGGTGCTGGAGGCGGCGATCAACGGGCGAGCTGATGCCATCGTCACCCATAACGTGAGGGACTTCTTCCCTGCGGCTCAGCGCTTCGGAATTATGGTGTTGACGCCCGGGCGTATCATCAGAGAGAGGTTGAATCCATGAGAGACGCCGTGATTCCGGTGCGCATGCCGGAGACTTTGTTCCAGGATGCCGCCAGGCAAGCGGAACGCGCCGGCGTGTCCGTTGAAGAATGGCTGGTCTCGCTGGCGGCTGAAAGTGTCCGGTACGAGCATGTTGCGGATCGCTTCTTTCGCGTTGCCGCGAATCCGGATGCAGGCAAGGTGATGCTCGACATCCTGGACTCCACGCATGACCATCCGCCGCTGCCGGGCGATGAGCTTTAGACGCCGAGTTCGGAGCGGATGGCGTTGGCGATGGTGGTGGCGTGGTGGTGCATGGCTTCGGCGCTTTCGGCTTCGATCATGACGCGGGCCAGGGCTTCGGTGCCGGAGTAGCGGATGACCACGCGGCCGGTGGTGGAGAGGTCGGCTTCGGCGGCGGCGATGGCGGCGGCGATGGCGGGGAAGGTGTCGAGGGGGAGTTTTTCGCGGACCTTGACGTTGAGGATGATCTGCGGGTAGTTGGTGAGGTCGGCGATGAGCTGGCCGAGGGGCTTGTGGCTGCGGTGGACGAGGTCGAAGAACTAAGAGCGCGGTGAGGAGGCCGTCGCCGGTGGTGGCGCGGGCGGGGAAGAGGATGTGGCCGGACTGCTCGCCGCCGAGCGAGGCGCCGGCGTTGCGCATCTCTTCGAGGACGTACTTGTCGCCGACGGGGGCGCGGAGCATGCGGATGCCGGAGCGGGCGAAGGCGGCTTCGAGGCCCATGTTGGACATGGTGGTGGCGACGACGAGGTTGTTGGCCAGTTGGCCGCGGGCCTGGAGGTCGCGGGCGCAGGCGAGCATGATGGCGTCGCCGTTGACGACGTTGCCGTTCTCGTCGGCGAAGAGG
This sequence comes from uncultured Acidobacteriaceae bacterium, assembly GCA_963762375.1. Lineage (GTDB taxonomy): Bacteria > Acidobacteriota > Terriglobia > Terriglobales > Acidobacteriaceae > Granulicella. Next base: position 17,806 of record CAVXKP010000007.1, on the reverse strand, counting down.
GCGCGGTCGGCGTCGCCGTCGAAGGTGATGCCGAGGGAGGCGCCGGAGACTTTGACCTGGGCGGCGACGATCTCGGGGTGGAGGGCGCCGCAGTGCTCGTTGATGTTGCGGCCGTTGGGGGAGGCGTGGGTGACGTCGACGGTGCCGTGGAGGGACTCGAAGAGCTGCGGGGCGACGGAGCTGGCGGCGCCGTTGGCGCAGTCGAGGACGATGTGGCGGTTGTCGAGGGAGATGCCGGGGACGGCTTCGAGGAGGAAGCGGATGTAGTCGGCGCGGTAGGATTCGTTGACCTCGGGGAGGGGCGGGTCTTCGGGGACGGAGGGGTTGGTGGCGAGGACGCGGGTGATTTCGTGCTCGATGGCGAGTTCGGTTGCGTCGGGGAGCTTGTAGCCGTCGGCGCCGAAGATCTTGATGCCGTTGTCCTGCCAGGGATTGTGGCTGGCGGAGATGACGACGCCGGCGGAGAAGCCGTGCTTGCGGGCGAGGAAGGCGATGGCGGGGGTGGTGAGGACGCCGGCGGAGTCGACCGTGGCTCCGGCGGCGCGGAGGCCGGCGGTGAGGGTGGCGGCGATCCAGGGGCAGCTCTCGCGGGTGTCGGTGCCGAGGACGATGCGGGCGTGGTTGCCGAGTGTGGTGGCGAGGGCGACGCCGACTGCGTAGATGGTGCGCTTGTCCAGCGGTGCCTGGCCGGCGACCGCTCGAATTCCGTCTGTTCCAAACAACTTCCGCATGCTGATCCTTCGGGCGCGTGATGCTCCAACTGCTGATGCTAGTGGATGCGGGCGGTGAGAGCTAGTCCTGCGCGGGTCCTGCGCGGACGGCGGGGGCTTCGCGTGGCGCGGTTGGGGTGGTGGGGGCATTGAGGAAGGCAACTTGGTCGTTGCGCCTGCGGCTGCACTCCGGCCTTCGGCAGAGCGGTAAGAGGCTCGTTAGGGCTTGTGCCTGGGGCGTTGCCCCAGGCTGGTATATGTCGCGCCGTTGGCGCTGGGTGCCCACGGACCTTTGGCCCGGGCTTTGCTGGGGGGCGGACAGTTGGCGCTTGGTGGCCATGGAGCTTCGGCCGAGGGTGTGATGGTGCGCGGCCGCTGGCCAAGGGAGTGCTGGTGGGCCGCAGATGGCGCTGGGTGGTTGGCTGGTGGGCGAGGCTAATGGGTGGAGGTGACTTTGGCGCGGAGGCGGCCGGCGGCTAGCTGGGCGGTGATGGTGGTGCCGGGAGGGGCGTCGGCGGCGTTGCGGAGGAGGGGATCGGTGGGGGCGCCTTCGTTGAGATAGACGAGGGCGTAGCCGCGCTCGAGGACGCGGAGGGGGCTGAGGGCTTCGAGGCGCGTGGTGGCGCGGTTGAGGCGGGTGTGGGCTTGCTGGATGGGCGTGGTGCGGGCGGTGTGGAGGCGCTGCAGGAGGGTCTGGAAGCGGTGGCGGTCGTTGGCCAGGCGGAGGGAGACGTGCTGGCGGCGGAGGCGGAGTTCGAGCTGGGCGAGGCGCTGGTTGTGGCGGCGGAGGGTGCGGGTGAGGGAGGTTTCGGCGCGGTCGGAGAGGTCGTCGAGATGCTGGGCGCGGCGCTCGAAGGTGAGTGCGGGCGCGGCGGAGGAGGTCGTCGGCGTTGAGGGTGGTGAGGCGCTGACGGAGGCGGAGGAGGTTGTAGGTGTTGGAGCGGGTGAGTCGAGCGTGGAGGCGCTGGAGGCGGTCGGCGATGCCGTGCTGCTGGGCGGTGAGGAGCTCGGCGGCGGCGGAGGGGGTGGGGGCGTGGAGATCGGCGGCTGCGTCGGCGATGGTGGTATCGGTGGCGTGGCCGATGCCGGTGATGACGGGGAGGGAGCAGGCGGCGATGGCGCGGGCGACGATCTCGGCGTCGAAGCCGTGGAGGTCTTCCCAGGAGCCTCCGCCACGGGCGACCAGGACGACGTCGGCGTGCTCGGGGTGGGTGGAGAACCAGCGGACGCCGGCGGCGATTTCAGAGGGGCAGTTGGGGCCCTGGACGGCGGCGGGATAGATGAGGAGGTTGATGGCGGCGTGACGGCGGCGAGTGACTTTGACGATGTCGCGGAGGGCGGCGCCCTGCAGGCTGGTGACGACGCCGATGCAGTGGGGGAAAGGCGGGAGGGGGCGCTGGTTGTCGAAGAGGCCTTCGCGGCGGAGACGGTCTTTGAGTTGCTGGGTCGCGGCGAGAAGAGCGCCGAGGCCGGTCTGTTGCATGGTTTCGGCGACGAGCTGGAGCTGGCCGCGGGACTCGTACACGGAGAGCGAGCCGGAGATGCGGACGGCGTCGCCGTCCTTGGGGCGGAAGCGGAGGAGCTGAGCCTGGCGGCGGAAGAGGACGATGGAGAGCTGGGCTTCCGCATCCTTGAGGGTGAAGTAGCAGTGGCCGCTGGCCGCGGGACGCCAGTTGGAGATCTCGCCTTCGACGGTGACGTGGCCGTGGGTGCGCTCGACGAGGTTGCGGATGTGGCGGACGAGGGCGCCGACGGTGAAGACCTGCGCGGTCGGCGGATGCGGACGGGTCCTGCGCGGACGGCGAGGGTTTGGTGCGGGTGGGTGCTGAAAGGGAGCGGGATTGCTCGGCGAGGATGTCGTCGGGGGTGACGTCGGGGGTGGGGTGGGGGGCGTCGAAGAGGGAGGGGGTGGAGGGGCGCGCGGAGGGCTTGCGGGAGCGGGTGCGGCGGAGGTCGGCGAGGCTGGGGATGTCGTCAGGCATCGTGAGGTTCAGTTTAGTCCCGCGCGGACGGCGAGAGTAGGGGCGAGGGTACAGGCAACGGCAAGGGCTTTGACGCAAAGGGCGCAAAGGGAGCAACGTTTCGCCACGTAAGAACAGGCAATGGAACGTGCGGCTGCGGGTTCTCGCCGCGGCGGATTACAGGGACGAGAGCGTGATGCAGCGGTCGAGAGGACGGGGTAAGGGTGGGGACGGCAAGAGCAAAGGCGGAAGCAGCTTCCCGAAGGGAATGACAGAAAGAAAAGCAAGCGCAAGCGCACGAGCAACGGCAAGAGCCAATGCGGGGGGCCTTCCCCTTCGACGAGCTCAGGGTCAGGATGACGGCGAAGAACTAGGAACGGCAAGCGCAAAGGCAGGGCACAGGCAGATGCGCCTGCGAGGGTAGAGGCTCTTTGCTAGTCCCTAGTCCCTACTTCCTAATCCCTGTTCCCTGCTCTAAGCAGTTTGGAGGAGGGTTTGGGCTTCGTGGAGGAGGAGTTCAGGGCGGCAGGGTTTGTTGAGGAGTTTGAGGGGGCGGCGGGTGCGCGAGATGTGCTGCTCCACCTTGATGGCGTTGCTGGAATAAGCCGTCAACATGAGGAGCTTGAGATGGGGCATCTCGTGGTGAAGGGTTTCGGCTAGCTGGAGGCCGCTCTGCTCGGGCATGGAGATGTCGCAGAGCAGGAGGCCGGGGGCGAAGGTCCGGGCGCGGGCCAGGCCGTCGGCTGCAGAGTAGACGGCTTCGCACTCGTAGCCGTTGGCTTGGAAGACCAGATTAAGAGTGTCGGCTACCAGGTGATCGTCGTCGACGACCAATACACGCTGTTTCATGAGACACCTCGGGCCCTGCTGCGATGAGGAAATCTGGTGGATGTCGCGTGAAGGAGAAGGAGACTGCTGGGGACGGTCTGCCGCTGCAATTTCATTAAATGTTAGACCTTCCTCGCGGGAAATAGCTAGAGGCGGCGAAGCATTTTTTTTCAGGATTCATCATTTCCGCGCGGGACGCGGTAGAGTCTTTGTCATGCATGTCTTAGCGGTCATCTTCGGTTGCATGTTCCTGGCGGGGGTGTTGCTGGATGCGTTTCAGACGATTATTTTGCCGCGGCGTCCGGTGGGGCGGTTTCGGATAACGCGCTTGTTCTTCCTGGTGACGTGGGGGCCGTGGAAGTGGATGGCGGGGCATTGGCCGGTGAAGCGGAGCCGCGAACAGATCTATAGCATCTATGGTCCGTCGACACTGCTGTTGCTGTTCGGGGTGTGGGCGTCGCTGCTGACGGCGGCGTATGCGCTGATCTACTTTGGGATGCATGTGCCGTTCAACGATCCGATGCATCCGCTGACGCTGTTGGAGCGGTTGCGCACGTGCGTGTATGTGAGTGGGACGACGCTGTTTACGCTGGGGCTGGGAGATGTGCTGCCGGCGACGCATGCGGCGCGCATGCTGATTGTGGCGGAGGCGGGGACGGGGCTGGGATTTGTGGCGCTGGTGATTGGGTATGTGCCGGTGCTGTATACGGCGTTCTCGACCCGGGAGATTGCGGTCGCGCTGCTGGATGCGCGGGCTGGGTCGCCACCGACGGCGGGGGAGCTGTTGTTTCGGCACAACTTCAATGGCGGGCACCATGCGATGACGGAGCTGCTGGCGGAGTGGGAGAAGTGGTGCGCGCAGATGCTGGAGACGCATATCTCGTATCCGATTCTTTGCTACTACCGGTCGCAGCATGACAACCAGAGCTGGCTGGCGGCGCTGACGGCGGTGCTGGATGCCTGTGCGCTGTTGATTACGACGATCGAGGGACCGAGCACGCGGCAGGCACAGCTGACGTTTGCGATTGGGCGGCATACGCTGGTGGACCTGGGGCACGTGTTCCGGCAGGAGAAGCAGGAGCAGCGGCTGCACGAGGCGGCACTGACCCGACTGGGGGATGATGAGTTCGCGCGGCTATGCGATCTGCTGGGCAGCGCGGGGTTTTCGATGTGCGGCGACCTGGGGGCGCGGGAGCGGCTGAAGGCGATCCGGATGCTGTATGAACCACAGGCGGGCGCCCTGGCGAACTATCTGCGGCTGCAGCTGCCGGGGTGGGTGCCGGCGATGCCGGACGAGAAGAAGCGGAAGGATCAGTGGTCGACGGTGGCGGAGCTGCGATCGCCGGGCGCGATTGCGGAGCGGCTGACGGCGCATGTAAGCCGGCAGTCGACGGCGGGGCATCTGGAGGGGGAGCACACGCGGAGGTAGCTGGGGGAAGGGGCTGGGGGATGGCGAGGCGGGAAGGCCGGGGGGCGGAGGTCGGGTCAGAGACAGAGAAGCCCGAGCCGGAGTTATCCGGTTCGGGCTTCCTTGGAGTCCAGAGGCTTCAATGCATGCGAGGTCGTTTGGGCATGCGCACGGGATGGAATCAGGCCATCATACGGCTGCGAATTGCACCAGCAAGACCCAGGAGACCTGTGCCCAGCAGGAAGATGCTGGTGGGTTCCGGAGTGGTGGAGACTGGGGGTCCAGTGAGGGGGAGGGTGGAGTAAAGCTCGGCGGGGGGACCAGACACTTCAGCGTAATCGAGGATGAAGGAGTAGGTGCCAGCCTTCGCATTACAGCCGGAGTTGCAGACGGTGAAGCTGGTGTCGACCGCGGCGGTGGGGCCGCCGGCGTTGATGACGGCATCATCGGTAACGCCGTTTCCGGTGAGGTACAGGATCAGGCCATCGTCGTGGGCGAAGGTGTAGGAGCCGTCGGTGAGGGTCGTTGATCCTTCGAACTGGAACAGGTCGTTATTGATGCCGTCGGTGGAGTGAGTGGCGCCGGAGTTGTAGGTGATGGTGTCGCCGTTGGAGAGGCCGCCGGGAGCAGTGGTGAGGAAGCCGTTCAGGCTGGCGTCCGAGCCGCTGTAGAAGTCCAGAAGGCCGGTGATGGAAGGATTGGTGGCAGTGAAGGTAACGGTGGGGGTTTCGCTGTAGATGGAGCTACCGAGGGCGGGGACGCTGCTGGTCGTGCCACCCTCCCAGACCGCCCCGCTGATCGATTGGGCGTGAGCGACGGTTGAGGCACCGAGCATGAGGGCCATGCAGGGAGCCAGGAGTACTGCGCAGAGAGGTGATTTCATTTGAATGTTCCTCGCAAATCGATTGTGGTAGGGACCCACCGAGATACGAGCACTTGGAATTCCTTAGGGCCAGGATTCTCAAGTTATTTAAGTAGCGTGTTTTCAATAAGATAAGGAGTAATGTATATCTTGACAAGACATACTTATCCGGTGAAATTGCATAGTTCTGCAATTCCCTTGGGGGAAAAGTGGGAAAATATTTTCCCACTTTCACCGATCATTCATATGTTGTTGTAAAGAAGGAAGTTATTTCTACTGAGCGACTCCGGCTCCGGGGGTGGGAGCCGGGTTGAGCTTCTGGGTGGCGATCTCAGCGGCGGCGCCGGGGCGGCCGGTAGCGTCCTTGCTCTTGTCCTTCAGGAGGGCTAGAATCTGGCGGGCCTGGTCGGTTTTGCCCTGGGCCTGGTAGAGCTCGGCGAGCTGGAGCTGGGCGAGGTCGGCGGGGACGGTCGTGGACTTGCCCTTGCTGAGCTGGTTGTAGAGATCGATGGCGTTGGCGTCGTTGCCGGTCTGCTGGTCGAGGTCGGCGAGGGCGTCTTTGCCGAGGGCGGCGAGGCCGCTGTCCCAGCTGGAGGCGACCTTCTGGAGGGCTTGCTGGGCGGGGCCGTTCTGGCCTTCGTCCTCATAGGTGAGGCCGACGAAGTACTCGGCGAGGCGGCCGGAGTTGGTGAGGCTGTACTGGCTGGCTACCTGCTGGAACTGGGAGTTGGCGGCGGCGGCGCGGGACTTGGCGTCGGGGAAGGTTTTGACGCCTGGGGGAACTTCCTGGCCGGGGGTGGCGATGGGGGTCTGGTAGATCTCCATCGCCTGGCCGAAGGCGGTGGAGGCGGCGGTGGAGCGGCTCTGATAGAAGCTGTAGGCTCCAACGATGGCGATGATGGCGACGACGGCGGCGACGCCATAGACGATGGCCTTCTGGCGGTGCTCTTCGGTCCAGTGAACACCGGCTTCGGTGAGGGCGACAAACTGGTCCTGCTTCTTCAACTGGCGCTTGGTTGCGTTATCCACGAACGATCCGTCCTTGAGAGCTACAAAAAGATTGCCGGGCCCCACCGCCCACGCATCGTTTCAGTTTAGCAGGGAAGGACGGAGAGCAGGGGCTGGAGGCAAGAGTGTAGAGGGACGGGGGTAGAGAAGACGGAGGCCGCTTGGTTGAGCGGCTGTTTTGTGCTGGGTGGGCGTTCCCTGGGGGAGATAAGGAAGGTGCCCGGGGGGATGTTGCGCAATTGGGACGGTTCTTGCACAGAGTGCTTGCCAATTGTATTTGGATGGGCATAGTATCTGCGACGGATCAATCCCAGCTGCACCGAATTTGAAGCACTGTCCGCGGGCTGGATCGCAGGGCCAGATTGTACTGTTCATCAAGAAGCAGACAAGAAAGCCGCATGAATGGCAGGGAAGACGCAGCAGCCAGGCAGCGGTGCACGAGACTCAGGAGCGACAAAACGTCATGGCTTGGTACGCATACTGCATCACCGAACGGAATGCATTTTCTGAACTCGGCCGGCACAGAAGACCGATGCCACTTACAGGGGTAACAGGACTCTTCGGCAACCAGACCTTTCTCTTTCCCGCAGCCGACCTGGCTGTGGTGGTGTCAGAACATTTAGCAGAAGATGCAGCGAAGTTGGAGACGCCGGAGGGTCAATCGGCGGCGCGGGAGCATGCACGGGTGATCTCGGGCTGCTTTGCGAAGTCGACCGTACTGCCGTTCCGGTTCGGTACGACGTTTGAGGATGACGAGGCGCTGCGGCGGTCGGTGCGATCGAATCAGCGGCACTTCATGGCCAATGTCGAGCGGCTGCGCGGCATGGCGGAGATGCACCTGAAGGTGGTGGTGGATGATATCTGCCCGGAGACCAAGGGTGTGGGTCATACGTACCAGGCGGCGGGGCAGGAGTATCTATCCCACTTGCGAGAGTCGGCGTCGCGGCAACGCGAGCGGCAGTCGCGGGCACGGGCGCTTTCACTGCAGATGCACCGGATGTTTCTGCCGGTGGCGGAAGAGGTGACGTGCAAGCGGATGGAGTCGGGCAAGATGCTGCTGGATATCGCTCACCTGGTGGAAAAAAAGACAGTCGAGCGGTATCAGAACAAGTACAGTACCGTGACGCTGGAGCTGAAGGACTGCGCGATGCAGCTTTCGGGGCCGTGGCCGCCGTATCACTTCGTGCATCGTGATCAGCGGGGGCATGCGTAAGAGCATGGATTAGCGAACAGGGTTTAGGGATTAGGAAAGGCCTCGGCGGTGCCGGGGCCTTTTGCTGTTTGGGGGGATGTGTGCTTCTACTAATCCCTGATCCCTGCTTCTACGGGGGTGGTTTTTTTGTTGCGGCTGAGGACGGAGCTGCGGCGGCGGGTGCCGGTGGAGACGTGGTCGATCTTTCTCCAGAAGCCGATGAAGTAGTCGGCGGCGGAGATGATGGAGAGGATGGTCATCCAGTAGGTGGCGGTGATGGCGATGAGCTTGACGCTGATGGGGAACCAGCCGAGGAACCAGGTGTCCCAGCGGTGGTTGAGGATGGCGGCGACGATGGCGACGATCTGGACGACGGTTTTGAGCTTGCCGAGGTCCGAGGCCTGGATGGTGAAGCCTTCGCTGGAGGCGATGGAGCGGAGGCCGCTGACCAGGAACTCGCGGCCGATGACGAGGACGGCGATCCAGGGCTTCATGACGTGGGGATTGTAGGCCACCAGGAGGATGAACGCGGCGGTGACCATGAGCTTGTCGGCGAGGGGGTCGAGGAGCATGCCGAGGGTGGTGATCTGGCCGCGGCGGCGGGCGAGGTAGCCGTCGAGGCCGTCGGTGACCGAGGCGGCGATGAAGAGGACGGAGGCGATGAGCTCCTGCTCGCCGTGAGTGCCCTGCCAGGGGAAGCGCGGGGAGAGAGCCCAGATCAGGAGCGGGACGCTTGCGATGCGGGTCAGCGTTATGGAGTTGGGCAGATTCACGGGATGGCGATGCGCGGCTTGAGGCCAATGCGCGAATACAGCCATTCTCCCATAAAGGCAGAGTTCAGGGATTCGGGGATAGGGATTCGGTGCTGAGGGGGTGGTTGGAAGGGGATGGGGGGCTGTGGCGGGGCGGGCAGCTTTGGGGGCCTTCGGCTGCACGACTCGGGAGGAAGCTCCGAGCGGCTTCGCTCAGGATGACAGTGTTGCGGCAGCACGGAGGCAGGAGGAAGCAGAGAGAAAGGCCCCGGCGGTTGCCGGAGCCTTTCTCACCACTCATGACTCACCACTAGCCACTCATCCCTGCACTTACGCGTAGATGCCGCGTTGCTTGGTGGTGTGGGCTACGCGGTCGATGGCGAGCATGTAGGCGGCGATGCGGTTGTTGACGTTGTGGGCGATGGAGAAGTGGAGGACGTCGTTGAAGCTGTCGATCATGATGCGATCGAGGCGCTGGTTGACTTCGTCTTCGGTCCAGAAGTAGCCCATGCGGTCCTGCACCCACTCGAAGTAGCTGGTGGTGACGCCACCGGCGTTGGCGAGGATGTCGGGGATGACGAAGACTCCTTTTTCGGAGAGGATGTCGTCGGCGACGGGGGTGGTGGGGCCGTTGGCTCCTTCGCAGAGGATGCGGCACTGGAGGTCCGCGGCGTTGCGGCTGGTAATGACGTTCTCCGTGGCGGCGGGGATGAGGACGTCGCACTTCTGGGTGAGGATGGCATCCTTGTCGAAGGGCTGGGCGCCGGCGAACTGGTGGATGGTGCCGGTGCGGGCCCGGTGCTCGAGGAGCTCGGAGATATCGATGCCGTCGGGGTTGAAGAGCGCGCCATCGTACTCGCCGATGCCGATGATCTTGTAGCCCTTGTCCCAGAGGAGCTTGGCGGCGTTGGAGCCGACGTTGCCGAAGCCCTGGATGATGACCGAGGTCTCGGAGGGAATCATGTTGAGGTGCTTGAGGGCCTGGTCGGTGACGACGGAGATGCCGCGGCCGGTGGCCTCGCGGCGGCCGCGCGAGCCGCCGAGCGAGACGGGCTTGCCGGTGACGACCGAGGTCATGGTCTGGCCCATGTGCATGGAGTAGGTGTCCATGATCCAGGCCATGGTCTGCTCGTTGGTGTTCATGTCGGGCGCGGGAACATCTTTTTCGGGGCCGATGAACTCGATGAGCGCGGCGGTGTAGCGGCGGGTCATGCGCTCGAGCTCGCCTTCGGACATGTTCCTGGGATCACAGATGACGCCGCCCTTGGCGCCGCCGAAGGGGATGTTGACGACGGCGCACTTCCAGGTCATCCAGGAGGCGAGGGCGCGGACTTCGTCGAGCGAGACGTCGGGGCCGTAGCGGATGCCGCCCTTGCAGGGACCGCGGGAGATGGAGTGCTGGACGCGGTAGCCGGTGAAGACCTCGATGCTGCCGTCGTCCATGGAGACGGGGATGTGGACGATGATTTCGCGGGAGGGATAGCGGAGAACCTTCCAGGTTCCGGGGTCGAGGTTGAGACGTTTGGCGGCCTCATCAAAGCGCGCGGCTTGCGCGAGCCATGGATTGGTCTCCTGCTCCAGGGAGGTGGGAGCGGTGGGTGTGGTGGTTTGCATCGGTGAATCCTTTTCTGCTGTGGGCCCGGTTCGGCCCAGCGTTGGAAGACCTGCGAGAGCGGCTTCCGTGGGTACTAATCGTTCTCCGGCCATGGTCGTGTCTCCTCGTGCAGGCCCAGCGTAGATTAGACGCTTGCATTGCGCCGGAGAGTCAAGTTATTGCTGGCTTGGTCAGACCGGTCTGTGACCAAACGAAGCGAGTATAGGCTTGCCGTTCAGCTGTCGGCAAGGTACACGCGTGACTTTATCGGCACATGGAGAACAGGCGGTTACGACTTGCGCACGCTCGAGGAAATGTGCGCAAAAGGCTGGGTTATTTGTGGGGTGGAGGGGCCTGGGGGAGGGGAAGCTGCATCTCACGGGAAAGGTTCTGCAGAGAGAGATGCATAGGGAGAGACGATGATGCGAGCGAAGGTATGGGCTGGGGTGGTTGCGGGCGGTTGGATGGTGGTGGGAGCGATGGGGTGCCAGCAGGCTCCGGCGCCGGCGCCGACGGTGGTGGTGGAGCATCAGAATGATGGGCATGACCGGGATCGGCGGCAGCCGCAACCACAGCCGCAGCAGGATCACAGGGATCAGAATCAGCAGGATCGGGACCGGAGGAATCCTCCTCCGCAGCCGCGGCGGCCGGAGTAGGCTGCGGGCTGACGTTTCGGGAGTGCGTGGCATCTTACCTGGGAGCACGCATGGAGCTCGCCAAGAAGCTCCAGGGAGGGAAGTACAGGATGACGATAAGGAAGAGGCTCGCTGCGTTTCTCTTAGCGAGTGTGGCGATGCTGGGTACGGTGGGTTGCTATCACCATCACCATTACGACGATCACCATCCACCTCCGCCGGGTTACGATCACGATCACGACCACTAGGCGGGAGAAGGAGTTTTCGATAGGAACGATGGGCGGCTGGGGCGTTTCCTCTATCATGGGGAGATGCCGCAGCCGCACTCGTTAACGACTCCTACACTTCGCGAATTTCAAAAACTGGCACGGGAACATACGCTGGTGCCGGTGACCCGGACGGTGGCGGCGGATCTGGAGACGCCGGTGTCGGCGTTCCTGCGCGTGGCGGCGGAGGAGCCGGAGGCGTTCCTGCTCGAGTCGGTGGAGGGCGGGGAGCATGTGGGCCGGTACACGTTTATCGGGATACGGCCGTACAGGAAGATGACCGCGAAGGCGGGGCGGATCACGGTTGTCGAGGGGCGCAGGCGGCGAACGTATGAGGGGGATATTTTCGAGGAGTTGAAGAAGGCGCTGGAGGGGGAGAAGCCGGCGAAGGTGGCGGGGCTGCCTCCGTTTACGGCCGGGGCGGTGGGATTCTTTTCGTATGACGTGGTGCGGGTGATTGAAGAGCTGCCGGAGATGGCGAAGGATGAGCTGCATGTTCCGGATGCGCACCTGATGTTCTTCGACGAGGTGCTGGCGTTCGATCATGTGAAGAAGGCGATTCACCTGATGGTGACGGTGGGGGCGCGGGGCCGGGTGGGGGAGGGCGCAAAGCCGGATGCGGCGGGGTATAAGGCGGCGGAGAGGCGGCTGAATCGGCTGGAGAAGATGCTGAGTGCGGCGATTGTGCTGCCGCGGCGGCGCAAGGCCGTGAAGGGGGCGCTGAAGCTGAAGGCTCGGACGAAGATGGCCGATTATGTGCGCGGGGTGGAGACGGTGAAGGAGTACATTGCCGCGGGGGATGTGTTTCAGTGCGTGCTGAGCCAGAGATTTGATTGCGAGCCGGGGGTGGATCCGTTTGAGATTTACCGGTCGCTGCGGATTGTGAATCCTTCGCCGTATTTGTACTTCCTGAAGTTTGGGCTGGAGGGGGAGGGGAAGAAGGCAAAGGCCCGGGAGGCGCACATTGTGGGGTCGTCGCCGGAGCTGCTGGTGCGGGTGCATGAGGGGAAGGTGGAGTATCGGCCGATTGCGGGGTCGAGGCCGAGGGGGAAGGATGAGGTGCAGGATCGGGCGTTTGAAGCCGATCTGCGGGCCGACGCCAAGGAGGTTGCCGAGCATGTGATGCTGGTGGACCTGGGACGCAATGATGTGGGGCGGGTGAGTGCGTTTGGCAGCGTGAAGGTGAAGGATCTGATGTTCGTGGAGAGGTACTCGCACATCATGCATTTGGTGAGCGCGCTGGAGGGGAAGCTGCGCTCGGGGCTGGCGCCGATCGATGCGTTCCGGGCCTGCTTTCCGGCGGGGACCTTGAGTGGGGCTCCGAAGATTCGGGCGATGGAGATTATCGAGGAGCTGGAGCCGTCGCGGCGCGGGGTGTATGGCGGCGCGATTTTTTATGCGGACTTCAGCGGGAACCTGGATTCGTGCATTGCGATTCGGACGCTGTTTATGGAAGGGGAGAAGGGGTATATCCAGGCGGGGGCGGGGATTGTGGCGGACTCGGTGGCGGTGAAGGAGCACGAGGAGTGTGGGAATAAGGCGAAGGCGGTGGTGCGGGCCATTGAGAGGGCGCGGGTGAGCTAGAGGTAGGGCTAGCTGCGTGCGGGCTACGGCGATGGCGATAGAGCGGGCGCGGGGTTGGGGCACTCTTTGTTTCGCGGGCACTCCTTGAATCTCTAAGAACTTCTGCCGATAGACGCAGCGGCAGCCAAGGCCAATCTGCGAGCTCGTTGCTTGCTGCGTGGTGTGGGCTGTGACTATCGAGAGACGAGGAGAGATCATGGATTACGCAGAGGCAATCAAGGCGCATTCGGACTGGAAGATGAAGCTCAAGGTTTATCTGGCCAAGCCCGACCACAGTTTGAATGTTGCAGAGGTAGGGGCGGACGACCGGTGCGCGCTGGGAAAATGGCTGCGCGGCGAAGGGCGCGTGCACACGGAGTGGCCGGAGTATGCACGTCTGGTGTCCGAACACGCCGCATTTCACAAAGCGGCTGCGGAAGTGGTGAGCCGGGCGGATCGCGGAGTCTGCGTGGACGATGAGATCGCGTTGGGGAACCATAGCCCGTTTGCCACGGCCTCGAGCGCGGTAGTGGTCGCGCTGATGGCGATGAAGGCGAAGGCCTAAGCACGGTTCTGGAGCGGGGAGAGGTCAGTCGGACTCTTCCTGCTTGAGGGCCCAGTAGATGCCGGCGGCGATTTGGGCTACGCCGATGGCGCGGGTGAGGTTGGGGCGGCGGGAGAGGCCGCGCATGAGGTCGCGCCAGGGTTTGGGGCCGCGGGTCCAGGCGTTGGCGTCGGCTACGGGGTGGATGAGGGCCATGACGCCGTCGCCGATCAGGACCATGGCGGCGAAGTGCTTTGCGCGGGTGGGTGTCGTGATGAGCATAGTGGTGAGAGGGTGGATGGGGGGTGGGGTGTTGTCTGCGGGGGCGGTGGCGAAATGTGGCGGCCTCCGGAGGACGGCGAAGGACAGGCAACGACTTGGACGCAAAGGGCGCGAAGGGAGCCACGTTTCGCGACGTCGAACGAACAACGGCAAGGTCAGAAGCAGATTCCCGGAGGGAATGACGGAAAGAGAGGCAAGTGCAACTGCAAAGGCAAATACAGGGATCTTTCCCCTTCGTTCCTCAGGATCAGGGTGACGACGAAGAACAGGCAACGGCGAGGGCCATTCGGGGTGCGCGTAAAATTGGAGGTACGATGGTCTTCGTTCTCGATAACTACGATTCGTTCACCTATAACCTGGTGCAGTATATGGGCGAGCTGGGGGCTGAGGTGGTGGTGCGGCGGAATGATGAGCTGACGCCGGAGGAGATTGTGGCGCTCAGGCCGGAGCGGATTCTGCTGTCGCCGGGGCCTTGTACGCCGCAGGACGCGGGGATTCTGATTCCGCTGATTCAGCATCTGGCGACGCTGCCGAAGAAGGAGCAGATTCCGGTGCTGGGAGTTTGTTTGGGGCACCAGGCGATTGGCGCGGCGTTTGGCGGGGACGTGGTGCGGGCTCCGCAGCTGATGCATGGCAAGACGAGCGTGGTGGAGCATGATGGGAAGACGATCTTCAAGGGGATTCCCAAGCCGATGACGTGCACGCGGTATCACTCGCTGATTGTGGAGGAGGGGACGCTGCCGGAGGTGCTGGAGGTGTCGGCGCGGGTGACCGATGAGCATGAAGGGAAGGGTTTGGGGAAGGGCCTGATTATGGCCGTGCGGCATACGACGCTGCCGATCGAGGGTGTGCAGTTTCATCCCGAGAGCGTGCTGACCGATCATGGGAAGCAGTTGATTGCGAATTTTCTGAAGATGTAAGTGCACAGAACAGTGGTTAGTGGTTAGTGGTTAGTGGCTAGTGAATAGTGGTTAGGAGTCCGATGCGAGTTGGGTTGGCCATCGTGGTGGGTTGGGTGGTGGTTGTGGGGTGTGCGCGGGGGGTTGCGCAGCAGCCGGCTCCGCAGGTGATGGGGACGGTGGCGACCAAGGATGCGCTGGTAACAGGCGGGCTCGAGGTCAAGGGGGATCGGGCGCGGCTGATGTCGAATACGAGTGTGACGGCGTACGACCATACGGCGCAGGTGAAGCTGGCGCGCGGAGGCGAGGTGCTGGTGTGCGCGACCAGCCAGTTCCATCTGCTGCATGCGGGGACGGGGAAGGCGCTGTTGTTTGGGCTGGACCGCGGGGCGATTGAGCTGCATACGCCGACGGAGGGGCAGGATGTGATTCTGACGCCGGATATACGGTTCTCGGTGGAGGCCACGGGGAGTTATGACCTGGGGCTGCGGGTGACGCGCGATGGGGATACGTGCGTGGAGAATGTGGGGAAGAAGGCTCCGGTGCTGATGCTGAACGATGCGTTCTCGCGGGCGAGCTACCGGTTGATGGCGGGGCAGCATGTGCTGTTCGAGCGGGGGAACCTGCGCGAGGTGGTGGATAACGAGCGGTCGCCGTGCGGTTGTCCGGGGACGGAGAAGGCGGAGCGGGTGGGGAAGGATGCGAGCGCCGCGGAGAAGGCGGCGGCGGAGCATCCGTTCCCGGCGGCGGAGAGCGAGGGGCTGGCGCCGGCCGAGCCGGTGGCGAACTCTCCGGCGGGCGAGAAGGAGACGCAGGTGGCGACGACGTTTGCGTATGGCGATGGGCACGGGACGCCTCCGAGTGCGGTGGAGACTCCGGAGCAGATGGAGGCGGATGGGTTGGGGGCGCCGGTGCAGGCTCCGGTGGTGAAGCGGGGATTCGGGTATAAGTTCAGGCACTTCTGGTACAAGCTGTTTCATCCGGGGTCGTAGGGGAAGAGCAGATGCAAGGGCTTGGACGCAAAGGGCGCGAAGGGAGTCAAGTTTCGCGACGGGGGTTTGCGCGAACAAGGTGAGATGGTGGGTGGGCTACAATTATAGGGTTGGGCTGTTGCTTGTTGAGCCCCATCCTTTACCCACTGAATCAGGAGTTTTTCTAATGGCGATTCCGGCGACACAGATGCGCCCCGGCATGATTATCAAGTTCAAGGACGATCTTCACCTCGTCTTCAGCGTGGAGCACCGGACGCCGGGCAATCTGCGCGCGTTTATCCAGGCGAAGCTGAAGAATGTGCGCACGGGCGCGATGTTTACGGAGCGGTTCCGGTCGCCGGATCCGATTGAGCGGGTGCACGTGGACTCGGTCAAGATGGAGTACCTGTATAACGACGGCGACGACTACTACTTCATGGATCAGAACACGTATGAGCAGACGGCGCTGAAGCGGGATACGCTGGGCGACTCGGTGGAATACCTGACGGCGAACCTGCTGATCGAGGTGAGCTTCCACGATGGCAAGCCGGTGGGCATTGAGCTGCCGACAGCGGTGGAGATGACGGTGGTGGAGACGGAGCCGGGGATCAAGTCGGCAACGGCGAGTTCGGTGACCAAGCCGGCGAAGACGGAGACGGGGCTGATTGTGCAGGTGCCTCCGTTCATTAATGAGGGCGAGAAGATTCGTGTGGATACGGCCGAAGGCGCGTACATGAGCCGGGCGTAAGGGCAGAGCGTTCGATGGTGGTCCACTTTCTGATTCGCGGACGGGTGCAGGGCGTAGGGTTTCGCTGGTTCGTGCATCGCGAGGCGGCGGAGTTGGGGCTGCGCGGATGGGTGCGCAATACGGATGCGGGCGAGGTGGAGATTGTGGCGGCGGGAGATGCCGCGGCGATCGCCGAGCTGCGCGTGGAGCTGCACAAGGGATCGCGCGGCAGTCGCGTGGATGCCGTGATGGAACATGAGTTGGCAGAGGCCGAGGGCGAGTCGCTCGGCGGGTTTGAGATTGAAGGAGCCTGGTGAGAGCCAGGAGCCTGGAAAAACGACAGCCAGGATTTGGAAAGAGACGATAGCCGGGATGGAGAGTTTGATGACGATTAAGCCGATTGATTGCGAGCCGTTGAAGGAGATGATCCGCGCGGTGCCGGATTTTCCGAAGCCGGGGATTCTGTTCTATGACATTACGACGCTGCTGAAGGATAAGACGGGCTTTGCGCAGTTGATCGACGCGTTTGCGCAGTACTACATCGGGAAGAAGGTGGACCTGGTGCTGGGGATCGAGGCGCGCGGATTTATCTTTGGGCCGGCGCTGGCGTACCGGCTGAATGCGGGATTTGTGCCGGTGCGCAAGCCGAAGAAGCTGCCGGCGCCGGTCGAGAAGGTGCAGTATGACCTGGAGTATGGGAGCGATTCGCTGGAGATCCACGCGGACGCGATTCTGCCGGGACAGCGGGTGATTATTGTGGATGACCTGCTGGCGACGGGCGGGACGATGGAGGCGACCATCGAGCTGGTGCGAAGGATGGGCGGCGAGATTGTGGGGCTGACGGTGGCCATCGAGTTGGACTTTTTGAAGGGCCGGGAGAAGTTTCCGGAGATTGATGTGTTTAGCTTGATGCACTACGACGAGTAGCTGGTTGGGCTGTAGATCGCTCCGGTGGAGCGATGGAGAACGCTGCGGCGGATGCGATGAATTTCGCGATGGCCGCAGCGTTGTTTTGTTCCGCAATGGGAACGGGAGGGGGTGGGCCCTTCTTTGTTTTGGTGGAAATGAAGGCGTGTGTGGGGGTGAGGGTGGGGCGCTGCGTCTCGCGTGCGGTCCTGTGATATTTGTCACATACTATCGTGTCTTTCGAAGCCCAGTATGACAACCGGTGAGTGCACTTCGAGCGGCGCGATGCTTTCGTTGCGTCGGAGCTTGGGTTGCAGCTACGAGCGAGGGTGTCATGGGACAGACGATTTGGCAATCGATGCAGCAGAAGGGCTAGAGCCGGAGGGAGTTCCTTCAGTTCTGCAGCGCGGCCGCGGTGATCGCGGGGCTGGAGAAGGCAGCGTTGGCCAGCTTCGTTTTGGCGTTTGAGAGCAAGCCGCGGCCGGCGGTGGTGTGGATGCACTTCCAGGAGTGTACGTGCTGCAGCGAGAGCTTTATCCGGGCGTCGCACCCGACGGTGGCGGATGTGCTGTTCGATGTAACTGCCTAACTATACGGAGACGCTGATGGCGGCGTCGGGATTCCAGGCGGAGAAGAGCCTGAGCGACACGATTCGGGATCACAAGGGCAAGTACATTGTGCTGGTGGAGGGCTCGGTA
>CAVXKP010000006.1:0-88548 GCA_963762375.1 uncultured Acidobacteriaceae bacterium | reverse complement strand
GCGGGTCGGAGATGGTGTAGACGGGGTGGCCGAAGCCGATGATGACTTCCTTGGTTTCGATGCGGCGGCGGATGTCGGCCTCTGCTTCGTCGGGAGAGGCGTAGCGCTGCTGGATCTCGAGGGCGACCTCGTTGGCTCCGCCGTGCTTGGGGCCTTTGAGGGCGCCGATGGCTCCGGCTATGCAGGAGTGGAGGTCGGAGCCGGTGCCGGCGATGACGCGGGCGGTGAAGGTGGAGGCGTTGAACTCGTGCTCGGCGTAGAGGATGAGCGAGGTGTGCATGGCGCGGATCCACTCGGGGGAGGCGGGATGGCCGTGGAGGAGATGGAGGAAGTGGGCGCCGATGGAGTCGTCCTCTGTTTCAACGGCGATGCGGCGGCCGTGGTTTGCGAAGTGGTACCAGTAGAGGAGGATGCTGCCGAGCGAGGCCATGAGGCGGTCGGCGATGTAGAGGGCGGAGGGGTCGGTGTGGGGCTCGGGTTCGGGCTCGACGGTGGCGAGCATGGAGACGCCGACGCGGAGGACGTCCATGGGATGCGCGGTGGAGGGAACTTGCTCGAGGGCGACTTTGACGGGCTGGGGAAGGCCGCGCAGGCTGCGGAGGCGCTGCTTGTAGTGGGCTAGCTCGGCGGGGGTGGGGAGATGGCCGTAGAGGAGGAGGTGGGCGACCTCTTCGAACTCGCAGTTGGCGGCGAGCGAGAGGATGTCGTAGCCGCGGTAGTGGAGGTCGTTGCCGTTGCGGCCGACGGTGCAGAGGGCGGTGTTGCCGGCGGGGACGCCGGAGAGGGCTACGGATTTTTTGGGCTTGAAGGGGGTGGTGGCGGTTTCGGTGCTCATGTTCATCCTTGGGGGGCTAAAGTCCGTCGTTCATCCGGTGAAGCAAGTGCAAGCCGCAGATTCTCCAGAGGGAATGACGAAAGAAAGGCAACGGCAAAAGCGACTGCAGGTCCTCCGCTGCGCATCACAAAGACAAGGGCGTGATGCTTCGGTCGAGATGACAGGGTATGGGGGTGTTTACTTTTTCTCCTTGGCGAAGAGCTGGTCGAGCTTTTGTTCGTAGGCGTGGTAGTTGAGGTAGTCGTAGAGGTCGGCGCGGGTTTGCATGGTGTTGAGGACGGCTTGCTGGGTGCCGTCGGTGCGGAGGTGCTGGTAGACGTTGAGGGCGGCGGCGTTGGCGGCGCGGAAGGCGGAGAGCGGGTAGAGGGCGAGGGAGACGTTGGCGCTGCGGAGCTCGTCGAGGGTGAAGAGCGGGGTGGAGCCGAACTCGGTGATGTTGGCGAGGATGGGGACGTTGAGCTTGGCGAAGGCGCGGTACTGGTCGAGGGTCGGTGACGGCTTCGGGGAAGAGCATGTCGGCGCCGGCTTCGACGCAGGCGGCGGCGCGGTCGAGGGCGGCGTCGAGGCCTTCGGAGGCGAGGGCGTCGGTGCGGGCCATGATGACGAAGTCGGCGTCGGTGCGGGCCGCTGAACCTCGAGCATCGACGGCGGCCTTGATGCGGTCGGTCATCTCGGCGGTGGGGACGATCTGCTTGTTGGGGCGGTGGCCGCAGCGCTTGGCCTGGACCTGGTCTTCGATGTGGCAGCCGGCGGCTCCGGCTTTGATGAGGGAGCGGACGGAGCGGGCGAGGTTGAAGGCTCCGCCGAAGCCGGTGTCGATGTCGACGAGGAGAGGGAGGGAGCAGACGTCGGTGATGCGGCGAATGTCGGTGAGGACGTCGTCGATGGTGGAGATGCCGAGGTCGGGGATGCCGAGGGAGCCTGCGGCGACGCCGCCGCCGGAGAGGTAGAGGGCGCGGTAGCCGGTGCGCTCGGCCAGGAGGGCGTGGTAGGCGTTGATGGCGCCGGGGATCTGGAGGGGGTGCTCGGCGGCGATGGCGGCGCGGAGCTTTGGCTCCGGGAGTGAGCGATGCGGGGGTGTTGCTCATGCGATTGCGATACCTCGCGGAAGAAGAACCAAGGTGACAACGTTTCTGCAGGGTTGGCAGTGATGGTCGTCACACTCGGAGTTCATGGTCTGGTGGGGTGAGGGGGAAAGTCAAATGAGTGGCGATGTGCGATGACGCGATGCGCAGGGCCTGACCCCGCGCTTGCGTTCCCTCAGCGGCGAAAGCCGGTTCGTGTGGCTGGTGAAACGGCGGGACTGAAGTCCCGCCGTATCAAAGCGAAGGCCTGTGTTGCGACGAATGACGTCGGTTCGCAGCCAGGGCCCAGGTGGAGAGCTCCTGAGGGTCCAGGTGGTGAGGGGTTATCGGGTGGGTTGGGTGGGGCAGGCGCAGGTGCGGAAGCTGGCGGCGTCGGCGTGGGTGATGGCGCAGGCGTAGGTGGGCCAGACGATCTGCATGGCGGCGGCTTTGCATGCTGGCGCTGATGCCCTGGGCTGCGCCGGGCTCGCCGACGTAGAAGAACTGCTGGTAGGCGCTGGCTGGCGGCGGAGGTTCCGGATTTGTCGGCGACGAAGGAGGCGGTGAGCTTGGCGAGCGAGGGGCCGGAGAGGTCGGGGAGGTGGTAGGTGGTGGAGAAGCGGTACTCTTCGCTCCAGTGGGTGTCGATGCCGGTCTTGTTGTCTGGCGGTGTAGACGGTGTAGTCCTGGAGGGTGGCGGTGGAGGGCTCGATGGCGGCGAGGGTGAAGGCGGGGTTGTTGCCGTTGACGGGGGTGATGGAGGGGACGAGCTTGGCGGGGATGGAGCGTGCCGTCGGGGGAGGTGATAGAGCGCGGAACTCGTCCATGTGGGTGTGGCCGAAGAGGGCGAGGCGGATGACGTCGGGGAAGCCGGCGAGGGTGTTGGCGAGGGCATCGGAGCCGAGGAACATCTCGGGGGATCTGGCCGCCGCAGACGTCGCGGTGCCTGGCGAAGGTGGCGTAGGCGTCGATGCCGGGAGGAATGTGGGCCATGACCCAGACGTGGTCGTGGGCAGAGCGGGCGGCGGTGAGCTGGGCGCGGAGCCAGGCGATCTGCTGGGCGGCGGCGTCGCCGGTGGAGGCGCCGCTGCAGGTGGTGTAGCGCTTGGACTCGAAGATGTCCTGGAGGACGATGAGGCGGGTGTCGCGGATGGGCGCGGGGAGGGTGATGGTGTAGTCGCCGAGTTGGGGAAAGTCGTGGAGGATGGCAGAGCGGTTGGCGGGCGACAGTGCGTCAGCGGAGAAGCTGGCGGCGTCGGCCTGGAGGAAGGCGCTGTTGGGGTCTTCGCGGTAGTCCTTGCAGCCGGAGTCGTTGTTGCCGAGGGCGAAGTAGATGGGGGTGTGGGGGAAGGTGTCGCGGAGCTGGAGGGCGATGAAGGCGACGGTCTTTGCGGCGAAGGCGGAGTAGTCGGCGGCGGTGGCCGTGGGAGCGAGGGTGTGGAAGCGGCAGTCGAACTGGTGGGCCATGAGGTCGCCGGAGACGGTGACGAAGAGCGGGTGGGGCTGCTGCTGGCGGGCGGCGTGGAGGCTGGACTGGAGGAGGGCGGGAGGGGTGTCGATGCCCTTGGCGTTGCAGGTGGATTGGAGGCGGGCGAAGTCGGCGGGCTGGGTGGGGGAGGCGGGCGGCGTAGAGGATGGCGGCCCAGCCGGTGGCGGGGGTGGAGCGGAGGCGGTCGAACCTGGCGGGGTCGTGGAAGGGATCGAGGTGGATGTCGGAGAGCAGGAGAGCGGGGACGGTGGGGTGCGAGGGGGCTTGGGCTGGGCAGGGTGCAGAGAGAGAGGCGAGGGAGAGCAGGGCGAAGAGGGGCAGGAGGTGAGTGGACTTCACGGACGATGGCCTCGATGGGAGCGGTTGGGGTTAAGCGGGAGCGGTGGATGGATTAAGCGCGCGCGTTCTCCAGAGAGTGTATCGCTGTTGGATGAGAGGGGATGTGTAGACTGATGGCTAAGACGACGTGCATGGGAAGCAAGGAAACCTATGAGACGTGTAGCGTTCGCAGAGCTGCAGGCACGCATTGAGCTGGTACTGCTGGCGTTGGGAGTTGCTCCGGCGCGGGCGGCTTTGGGAGCTCGGCTGACGGCCGAGACGGATCGGGATGGCGTGCGGTCGCATGGGGTGGCGCGGCTGCCGCGGTTCGCGCAGTGGGTGCGGAACGGGCTGATCGATCCACGGGCGGGGCCGGAGAAGGTGGGAGGGTTTGGCGCGATTGAGCGCTGGACGGGGAGGCGGGGGCCGGGGAACCTGGCGGCGTACTCGGCGATGCAGCGGGCGATGGAGCTGGCGCGGGAGCATGGGCTGGGCTGCGTGGCGCTGGCGGACACGTCGCACTGGATGCGCGCGGGAACGTATGGCTGGCAGGCGGCGGACGCGGGATTCGCGGCGATGTGCTGGACGAACACGATGCCGAATCTGCCGCCGTGGGGAGCGAGTGCGGCGGCGCTGGGGAACAATCCGCTGGTGGTGGCGATTCCGCGGAGGGTGATCTCGGAGACGGGGGGCGAGGGCGAGTCGGCGCCGATTGTGCTGGATATGGCGATGAGCCAGTTTTCGTATGGGATCGCTGGCGATCGTATCGGCAGCGGGAGGAGGAGCTGCCGGTGCCGGGCGGGTTTCGACGAGCAGGGCGAGCTGACGACGGATGCGGCGACGATCGAGCGCACGAAGAGGGCGTTGCCGATTGGATATTGGAAGGGCTCGGGGCTGTCGTTTGTGCTGGATGTGCTGGCGGCGATGCTGACGGGCGGGCTGGCGACGCATGATCTGCAGCCGGATCCGGCGAAGGAGGTGGGGCAGTCGCAGGTATTTCTGGCGATTGCTCCGGCGTCGGTGGAGACGATTGCGGAGCTGACGCCGGTTTGCGCAGGGGGAGAGCGTGGCGCAGAAGGCGATTGACGCGCTGCATGCGGTGAAGCCGCTCGATCCGGAGAAGCCGCTGCGGTATCCGGGGGAGGGTGCGCTGCGGGCGCGGGGAGAGAGCCTGGAGCTGGGCGTGCTGGTGGACGATGAGGCGTGGGAGGCGTTTGTGCAGCTGGAGCTGGAGCTGTCCCATGTGTAGTAAGACAGTGAGTAGTGAGTAGTGAGTAGTGAGTAGTGAGGGGTAGAGGTCAGGGTGGGATGGGTGGCCTGATTGAAGACCCAGGTCTCAAATGCGAGACCTGGGGCACCCGGTTGGGGGGAGCGGTGCTACATGTTGGTGTGGCCTTGGCGCATGTCTTCGTTGAAGGTGGGCTTGATGAAGGCGAGGGCTTCGTCGACCTGGGCGCGGAAGGTGGCTTCCTGGCTGCGCAGGGTTTCGGTGGCGGTGGACCAGTCGCCGGAGGGGTCGAGCTGGATGAGGCCGTCCTTGACGAGGGCGGCGGCGGTGGCCTTGAGGTCGGCGACGCTGGTGTTGAGGTACTGGGCGTCGCGGGGGTCGGTGAGCCAGATGGGCTGGTTGGCGCCGAGGATGTGGCTGAGCCAGAAAGTTTTGGCAGCGAGGTAGGCGCGGCGCTGCGTTTCGGTCGTGTCGTTGAAGATGAAGACCTGCTGCTTCATGGAGTAGTAGCGGGTGGTGACGGGGACGGGCTGGCGGTTGCCGGAGGCGACGAGCTCGAGCTGGCCCTGGTCGAGGGTCTTGCGGACGGCGTTGTAGATGAAGCTTTCGGCGAAGGGCTGCTCGAGGGCGGCGATGACGGTGGCGAAGGTCTGGGTCATGGAGGCGGAGACCTTGGCGTGGAGCTGGGTGGAGCGGCCGTCTTCGAGGCGGATCTCGCCGTGGACGAGGAAGGTGTCGGCGCCGGAGGTGGAGCTGTGGAAGGGCCAGGCGAACTTGCCGAAGCTGAGGGGGAGGCCGTGCAGCGAGAGGTAGGCGTCGGGGCGCGGGTTATGGAGGCGCTGGGCGGTTTCGCGGAAGAAGACGGCGAGGGCGGCGGCGAACTTGGGGTCGGCGGCGTCGAAGGCCTGAGAGAGCTCGAGGAGCTGCTGGCGGGCGGGGTCGGCGGGGGCGCCGGCGAGGGTGAGGAGGGCGCGGGTGGTGGGCGCGCCGGTGAAGTCGGTGCCGGGCTCGGCGGCGGTGAGGGTGAGGCCGGCGTTGTGGGCTGCGGCTTCGAGCGCTGGGGATTGCGTGGCTGTGCTCATGGGAGATCCTTGGTGCGGAAGTTGCACAGTCTATTTTAGCTGGTTGGAGGGGCTCACAACTCTGCACACTCAGGTCTGAGAATCGAGGTCTGAGAATCCAGACCTGGGGCACCCGGAGGGATCGGCGCCTCGGGCGGGTGAACGTTCTCTGGTCAGGGCTTGAGGGTGCGGAGGAAGAAGGCGGCCTCGGTCTGGTAGGCGGAGAGCCAGTCGGCGTGGAGGAGGAAGCCGTGGAGCTCGTCGGGGAAGATGAGCTCCTGGACGGGGACGTGGCGGGCGCGGAGGGCCTGGGCGAGGATGGGGGTCTGGGCGTAGGCGACGTCGGGGTCGTTGTCGCCGTGGATGAGGAGGACGGGCGAGCGCCAGCGGTCGATGGAGGCCATGGGCGAGGCGGCGCGGGCCTTGGCGGCGATGGCGTCCTGCTCGGAGAAGCTGCCTTGTTTCCAGTCGGAGGCGTTGTCTTCGAAGTTCCAGTCGTGGACGCCGTGGAAGTCGACGCCGGCGGCGAAGAGGTTGGAGTTGCGGGCGAGGCCGAGGGCGGTGAGATAGCCTCCGTAGCTGCCGCCCCAGAGGCCGATGCGCTGGGGATCGACGCTGGGGAGGGAGCGGAGGTAGCTGGCGGCGGCGAGGACGTCGTTGTACTCGGTGGCTCCGGTGGCTCCGGCGTTCTGGCACTCGCGGAAGTCGAGGCCGTAGCCGATGCCGCAGCGGTAGTTGACGGAGAGAACGATGAAGCCCTGGGAGGCGAGGTACTGGTTCATCGCGTAGGCGTTGGAGTAGTAGTCCATGGCGGGAAAGCCGAGGAGCATCTGGCGGTTGGGGCCGCCGTGGAAGAAGAGGATGGCGGCGCGCTTGGCGTGGGCGGGCGCGGGGGTGGCGGGGGTGAAGAGCTGGCCGTGGAGGTGGATGCCGTCGATGGCGGTGAAGAGGACTTGCGTGGGGGTGACGAGAGACGGCGGCGGGGTAGTCGAGGGGAAGGGCGTTGGGGCGGAGGGGAGTGATCCTGCCGTCGGCGGCGATGAGGGCGGGGTGCATGGGGACGCGGGCGTCGGAGACCAGGGCGGCGAGGGTGCCGGCGGGGGTGATCTGGGGTGGGTCTCGATGCCGGCGCCGGTGGTGAGCTCGACGGGCGGGGCGAGCTGGGTGAGGTCGACGCGCCAGAGGTGGCGGCGGTCGGAGTCAGAGCTTGTCGCCGTGGCCGGTTGATTGGAGCTATAGAGGAGGTAGCGGTGGTCGGCGGTGAGGGTGGCGTCTTCGACCTCGAAGGGGCCGGGGGTGAGCCACTGGACGCAGGGGTCGTCCTGGGTGTGGATCTGGTAGAGGTGGGTCCAGCCGTCGGCCTCGCTGTAGAAGACGACGGAGGTGTTGGTGGGGAAGAAGAGGCGGGGGGCCGCGTCGGCGAGGTGGGGAAGGACGCTGCCGGGCTTGTTGGGCGCGGGGGAGAAGAGGGTGCGGGTGGTGTTGCCGGTGACGCGCCGGTGAGGTCGGCGAGCTGGATGGACCAGGGGGTGGGCGAGGTGCGGGCGGCGGCGAACTCGCGGGGATGGACGAAGGGGGAGCGCAGCCAGGCGATGTGGGAGCCGTCGGGGGAGAAGACGGGAGCGGAGTCGTCGCTGGTGGAGGGGGAGAGGAAGCGGAGGGTGCGGGTGTTGAGGTCGTAGAGGGCGAGGAAGCTGTGGGAGGGCTGGTTGGCTTCGCTGCGATGGCTGATGAAGGCGAGCAGGTGGTCGTCGGGCGAGAGGGTGAGGGAGGTGGCGGAGCCGCGGTCGTAGACGAGCTGCCGGGCGGCGGAGGGGGCGGCGGTGTCGGTGATCCAGACCTGGCCGTCGTGGATGAAGAGCAGGCTGCGGCCGTCGTGGGTGAAGACGGGGGCGTGGCCTTCGCCGACGATGGTGGGGTGGGCGCCGGGGGCGAGGGGCTGGAGGATGATGTCGACGGGGGTGGGGCGCTGGAGGTGGGCGGGATTGGCGGGGCGGCCGTTGGCTCCGGAGGGGGCGCCGTAGACGTAGGCGATGGCGGAGGCGTCGGGGGCCCAGGCGAGCTGGGAGATGTCCTGGGCGTCGTCCTGGGTGTTGTGGGTGAGCTGGCGGGCGGACTGGGAGGGGCTGGAGGGCAGGCTGCCGGAGACCCAGAGGTTGTGGCGGCCTTCGACGTCTTCGACCCAGGCGAAGAGATTGCCGCGCGGGGAGGCGGTGAGCTCGGTGGCGTAGGGGGCGCTGAGAACCTGTTGCAGGGTAAAGGGCCTGGCGTCGGTGGAATGCAGTGCAGGCGCGGCAAGAGAGGCCATCAGAAGCGTTGCAGCGAAGCTCATTGGGCGAGGATAACGGGTGGAGGAGGGGTGGCGCGGTGATTTGACGCAGGGTGCATCAAGATGGAGAAGGGTATGTGCATCTCATCCAAGACGGCTGCAAGGTCGCCGAGCGTGGACGGGGAGTGCTATGTCGCAGAGCCATATACAGGAACAGATCGAGGTGATCGCGCGGCACGAGCAGGAGTTTCTGGAGCGGCGAACGCCGGCGGAACGGGTGATTGATGGGATTGCCGGATTCGTGGGCAGCCTGCCGTTTGTGACGGTGCACCTGGGGGTGTTTGCGGTGTGGATTGTGGTGAACGTGCTGCCGCATACGCGGCACTTCGATCCAAAGCCGTTTGGGCTGCTGCAGACGTGTGTGGCGATGGAGGCGATTTTGGTGTCGAGCTTTATTTTGATGCGGCAGGCGCGGCTGGGACGGCGGTCGGATGAGCGCGATCACATGATGCTGCAGATATTGCTGCTGACGGAGAAGGAGCTGACGGCGCTGCTGGGGATGGATCGGCAGATTGCATCGGAGATGGGGCTTAACAAGGCGGCGAATCGTCCGGAGGTGCGGGAGCTGAGCCAGGAGACGTCGATTGACGATCTGCAGCAGACGATCAAGGAGAATCTGCCGGGCGGGTAGGGGGTGGTGGTTAGGGGTTGGTGAGCGGCGAAATCCTGGGAAGGACGGGAGTGGAGATGGATCCGAGAGGGATGGTTGGGCGGGCACTGGTGGTGGGGCTGGTTGGGCTGGGTGCGAGTGGGGTGGTGGGGCAGACGCCGCAGGGTGCTTCGGCGCCGATGCAGTTTGAGGTGGTGTCGATTAAGCCAAACCTCACCGGGCGTGTGGGGAATATGGGGATGATCCGCGATGGGTATCAAGCGGAGGATCTTTCTCTTCTCCAGTGGATTGTGGCCGCCTACGGTCTCAGGCGGGACTACCAGGTACTGGGGCTTCCGGAGTGGGCGAGGTCGGCGCACTATGATGTCGCGGCGAAGGTGGGCGAGCCGGACGCTGTGGCGTTTCAGAAACTGTATTATCCGCAGATGTTCCGGCTGTTCCAGCCGGTGCTGGAAGACCGGTTTGGGCTGCGGTTTCATTGGGAGAAGCGGGTGCTGCCGACGTACACGCTGACGCTGATGAAGAGGGTTTCGGCGCTCAAGGACGCGACGGCTGCGGATGACAAGATGGTGCATGTCGACGGGAGTGATGCGTCGATTGGGGCGGGTGCGATGTTCACGGGGATTGATGGCCGGGTGATCGGACGAGCTGTGCCGATGCGTCTGCTGGTGGAGCATCTGGAAGGCGAGATGAACAGCATCGTGGTGGATGCGACGGGGCTGAAAGGGACGTACGATTATGAGCTGCAGCTGCCGCGAACACGGGAGAGTGGCGCCGCCCCTACGGGAGAGGTCGGGTCGCCCGAGCCAGAGGATTCGGTCGCGGGGGCGCTGTATGAGATCGGGTTGAAGCTGGTGCCGAGCAAGACGGAGCAGCCGGTGCTGGTGGTAGATGGGATTCAGCAGCCGTCGGCGAATTAGGCTGGGGAAGGGGGAGTGACAGAAAGCGAGGCAAGAGCAAAAGAAGAAGCAGATTCCCAGAGGGAATGACAGAAAGAACGGCAAGGGCAAAGGCACCTGCGGGTCTCTCCACTGCGCATCACAAAAAACAACGGCGTGATGCTTCGGTCGAGAGGACAGGGTTGGGGTGGTAGCTCAAAAGCTTTAGGCGGCGGTGGCTTCGGCTTTGAGGCGTTCGGCGGTGTGGATGCAGAGCGTGGGTCAGGCAGCGGTGGCTTCGGCTTTGAGGCGTTCGGCGGTGTCGTGGGCGATGAGGGCGTCGATGGTGGGTTGGAGCATGCCTTCCATGACCATGGCGAGCTGGTGGTTGGTGAGGCCGATGCGGTGGTCGGTGAGGCGGTTCTGGGGGAAGTTGTAGGTGCGGATCTTCTCGCTGCGATCGCCGGAGCCGACCTGCTGCTTGCGCTCCTTGGCCTGGAGCTGGTGGATGCGCTCGGCCTCGACTTCGTAGAGGCGGGAGCGGAGGACGCGCATGGCCTTCTCGCGGTTCTTGATCTGCGACTTTTCGTCCTGGCAGCTGACGACCGTGTTGGTGGGAAGGTGCGTGATGCGGATGGCCGAGTAGGTGGTGTTGACGGACTGGCCGCCGGGACCGGAGGAGCAGAAGGTGTCGATGCGGAGGTCTTTGTTTTCGATCTTGATGTCGACCTCTTCGGCTTCGGGGAGGACGGCGACGGTGATGGCGGAGGTGTGGACGCGGCCCTGGGTTTCGGTGGCGGGGACGCGCTGCACGCGGTGGACGCCGGACTCGTACTTCATCTGGGAGTAGACCTTGTCGCCTTCGATGATGGCGGTGACGTCCTTGAGGCCGCCGACGCCGGACTCGGTTTCGGAGAGGATCTCGACCTTCCAGCTGTGCTGCTCGGCGAAGCGGAGGTACATGCGGAAGACCTCGGCGACGAAGAGCGAGGCTTCGTCGCCGCCGGTGCCGGCGCGGAGCTCGAGGACGATGTTCTTGTCGTCGTTGGGGTCCTTGGGGAGGAGGAGGACTTTGAGCTCTTCTTCGGTGGTGGCGAGGCGGGGCTCGAGCTCGGCGAGCTCGGCCTGGGCCATCTCGCGGAGGTCGGGGTCGGACTCGGCGAGCATGGCCTTGGCGTCGGCGATGGCGTTGCGGAGCTTGCGGTACTCGCGGAACTTTTCGACGGTGGGCTCCATGTCGCGGTGCTGCTTGGCGACCTTGCGATAGTTCTCCTGGTCGTTGACGATCTTGGGGTCGGAGAGCTGGAGGCCGAGCTCTTCGTAGCGGGCTTCGAGTTGGTCGAGGCGGTCAAACATGGGGGCTCCTCCTGCGGAGTCGCAGGGATTAGGGAACAGGGATGAGGGGATTAGGAAGAGCGAAGGGGAAGATTGGGCGCAGCTAGGCAAAGTCGTGACGGGGGGTCGCGTGGGACGGGGCCGCGAAGGAACGTGGGCTCACCGGGTTTGCGCTGGGGGAAAGCATCTGCTGATTAGATGGTATCGCGAATGTCAGGGATTCGTGGAGGATGCTGGTTGCATCTGACGGCAGCGAGGGTGCGATGGCGTTGTTTCTGGAGCTGGCGGCGTTGGCGGAGGAGCTTGCCGGGGAGGCGGGGCGGCTGAAGAAGCGTGGGTCGATCGAGATTGCGGTGGGGAGGGTGGCAGGCGCGGTGACCGGTGGGGGCGTGGAGGATGCGGGGCTGTTTGTGTTGTACCTGGCGGGGCAGCCGTTTGCGGAGGCGGATCCGCGGAAGCTGAATGCGGGTGGGGCGCTGTTGTCGCGGGCGGTGAAGGCGGTGTCGGGGTGCTCGGATGCGGCGTTGACGGCGGCGTATCGGCGGCATGGGGATCTGGGGGCGGCGGCGGCGGAGGTATGGGCCTCGTGCGATCCCACATCTCAAAATCGAGATGCGGGGCACCCGCTTGTTGCTGGCGGAGGTGGCGGAGGCGTTTGCGGCGATGGCCGGGGCGAGGACGACGGCGGTGCGGGCGGCGCTGGTGGAGGGGTTGTTGCGGAGGGCGAGGGCGCTGGAGGCGAAGTATCTGCTGAAGCTGATGCTGGGGGACATGCGGATTGGGGTGAAGCAGAGTTTGATTGAGGAGGCGATTGCGGTGGCGGCGGGTGTGGAGGTGGTGGCGGTGCGGCATGCGGTGATGCTGGAGGCGGACCTGGCGCGCGGTGGTGGAGAGGGCGTTCGCGGGGACGCTGGGGGAGGCGCGGATGCGGCTGTTTCATCCGCTGGGATTTATGCTGGCGAGCCCGGTGGAGACGCCGGAGGAGGCGGTGGAGCGGTTTACGTCGAAGGACGATGTGGATGCGGGGGTGGAGGCGTTTCTCGAGGACAAGTACGACGGGATGCGGGCGCAGGTGCACTGCGGCGATCCGGAGCAGGCGGGGAGGGTGGCGATCTACTCGCGGAACCGGGAGGACATGACGGAGAGCTTTCCGGAGATTGCGGAGGCGTTTGCGCGGATGGTGGAGCGGAGCCGCTGATTCTGGATGGGGAGATTGCTGGGGTGGAATGTCGGCCGAGGGCAAGGCGCTGCCGTTTGCGGTGCTGGGGCAGAGGATCGGGCGCAAGCGCGTGGACGAATGCGATGCGGCGGCAGATTCCGGTGGTGTTCATGGCGTTCGATCTGCTGTTTGAGGGTGGGGAGTTGCTGCTGCCGCTGCCGCTGCGGGAGAGGCGGAGCGAGGCTGGAGGCGGTGGTGGAGCGGCTGGGGGCGGTGACGGTCGCGGGGTGTGGATGAGCCGGTGCAGGCGCAGGCGCAGGCGGGGTTGTTTGCGGTCGAGGCGGAGAGCGGAGGCGCCGTTGGCAGCGGCTGATGCTGTCGCCGGCGAGGCTGGTGGAGAGTGTGGAGGCGATTGAGCGGGCGTATGTGGAGGCGCGGGCGCAGGCGAATGAGGGAGTGATGCTGAAGGCGGCGGGGTCGGCGTATCAGCCGGGGAGGCGGGGGTTGGCGTGGGTGAAGTTGAAGCGCGAGCTGGCGACGCTGGATGTGGTGATTACGGGCGCGGAGTTTGGGCATGGGCGAGCGGGCGGGGTTGCTGAGCGACTACACGTTTGCGGTGCGGGGGGAGGACGGCGAGTTGCTGAATGTGGGGAAGGCGTACTCGGGCGTGACGGATGCGGAGATTGCGGAGCTGACGGAGTGGATGAAGGCGCACACGCTGGAGGACTACGGGCACTTTCGGACGGTGGAGCCGCTGCGGGTGATCGAGGTGGCGTTCAACAACGTGATGCGGTCGGAGCGGCATGCGAGCGGGTTTGCGCTGCGGTTTCCGCGGATTCTGAGGCTGAGGGAGGACAAGCCGCTGGAGGAGATCGACACGGTGGAGACGGGTGGAGGCGATCTATGAGGGGCAGCCGGATAAGCCGCCGGTGGAGGCGTAAGGCTATTGGGGGTTCGGGTGGTGCGGGGATCTCGCTGGAGGGGCCGATGGTGACGGTGGAGGTGAAGAGGTGGCAGTGGGTGTAGGTGGCTTCGAAGCGGCCGGTGGCGTTGTAGTCCAGGGGCTGGGTGGCGATCATGTGGTGGGAGAGCGGGTAGACGCGGCCGTTGAGGGTGACGGGCGCGATGTCGATGGCGGCGAAGGGTACGTCCTTGAGGGACTTGGCGACGGCGGGCGGGATGGTGCGTTCGATGTGGGTGATGTTGCCGGCTGCGTCGAGGAGGGCGAAGCCTTTGAGGCCCTGCTCCCTGCAGATGTGGCCGCTGACCGGGCCGGAGCGGGTTTCGAAGTCGATGCGGCCGGGGGAGAGGGAGTAGCGATAGCAGGGCTGGGCGGAGGGCAGGAAGTAGGAGAGGGCGGTGTCGAAGCCTCCGCTGACGAAGAGGGGAGGGAGTTTGGGGAGGAAGAGGAGGATGTGTTCGCGCTTGTAGGCGTAGGTTTCGACCATGCGGCCGTCGGGCTGGCGGAGGGTGCGGACGGTGCCGCTGAGGGAGACGCTGCGGAGGACTTTTTGGTCGTGGAGGGCCTGGCTGGTGGCGGTCTCGTCGCAGGTGAAGCTGGGGGTGGATTGGAGGAGGTCTTCGGCTGCGGAGCCGAGGCGCTGGAGGGTCTGCTGGAGCTCGGGAGGAGTACGGGGCGGGGCTGCTGTTGCGGGGGAGGCGTTGGGGACGCGCGAGAGGAGCAAGAGGGTGAGCGCGATCACGAGAGCGTCTGGTCATCGCCGTATAGACTTCCTGACAGCCGGAAGAGGCTGCTGAGGGCATGGTAGACCGGGCGCGCGACTGCCGAGCGGCAAAGTGTGACGAATTGGTTACCAAATTGTGACGATTCTGCCCTTAGGTAGGGGTAGAATCGGAATAACAAAATGGCATAGGCGAAATCGGATTCACCGTAGCTCATTCTGTTGCACGAATTCCTGGGGGATTCCCTCGGTTTGGAGATCTGTCGTTGATCAAGAACCGTGCTTCTGTCGTGTCGTCGATTTGGGCTGAGGGGCGGATGCGCCGCGGGCTTTGGGCTGGGATGTCGGTGGCCATGCTGTTGTTGGCGTGCCAGGCGGTGCCGGCGCGTGGGCCGCGCGTGCATTGGAAGGCTCGGCTGGTGTCGCCGACGCAGGCTGGTGCATGCGGCGTTGCTGACGCCGGGGGTGCTGCCGGTGGATGAGGCCGCGGTGCCGGAGGATGGGGCGAAGTATGAGCTGAGGCTGCATCATCTGCATTCGGGCGAGACGATCGATGTGGTGTATCGGATTGGCAACACGTATCTTCCTGCGGCGATGGAGAAACTCGATTATTTTCTGCGGGATAGCCGGACGCAGGATGAGAAGGCGTACGACCCGCGGGAGTTCGATGTGCTGCATAACCTGATGGCGCGGCTGGGGCGGCCGGATGGGATGATCGATATTGTTTGCGGGTATCGGACGCCGTGGAGTAACAACTTTTTGCGCACGCGGGGACGCAATACGGGGGTGGCGAAGGACTCGCAACATGTTCAGGCGAAAGCGATTGATATCCGCGTGCCGGGAGTGCGGACGCGGACGCTGCGGGATGTGGCGCTGAGTTTGGATGAGGGCGGGGTGGGGTATTATCCGCGCAGCCAGTTTGTGCATGTGGATGTGGGGCCGGTGCGGCGGTGGACGTTTACCGGGCGGGGCGACGATTAGCTGCGTTGAGATAGGTGGAACAAAAGGAGCGACTTAGCGTCGCTCCTTTTGCTTTTGCGGGAATGCGCATGGGTGCGGCGATAATGGGTGGGTGAAGAGCTGGGTAGAGATATCGGGGGCGCGGCTGGTGGAGAACCTGCGCGCGGTGCAGGCGATCGTCCATGTTGGCGCGGGTGCGGAGACGCTGGGGGTCATAAAAGCCAATGCGTATGGGCATGATGCGGCGATTGTGGCGCGGGTGCTGGTGGATGCGGGGGTGAAGTGGCTGGGGGTTGCGGATGTGGAGGAGGGGGTGCGGGTGCGCGGGGTGGTGGGGGATGGGGTGCGCCTGCTGGTGATGTGTGGGTTGGAAGATGATGATTGTAAAGAGGTTGTAGCGTATGGGCTGACGCCGGTGGTGTGGACGGTGGAGCATGTGGCGATGCTGGAGCGGGCGGCGGAGGCGGCGGGGGTGGTGGTGCGGGTGCATCTCGAGGTGGATACCGGGATGGCTCGGCAAGGGGTTGATTTGGAAGGAGTTGCGGAGGTTGCGGAGCGACTGGCGGGGTCGAAGTGGGTGCGGTGCGAGGGGGTGATGTCGCACCTGGCGGCGGCGGAGGTGGAGGGGTCGGCGGTGACGCGGAGGCAGAGGGAGAGGTTTGTGGCTGCGATGGAAGTCATTGTAGCCAAAGGGGTTAGGCCGGAGTGGCTGCATCTGGCGGCGACGTCGGCGGTGGATGAGGGGTCGACGCTGGGGTGGATGCAGGAGTTGGCGGCGGGGGTGGGGGCGGGGGTGATGGTGCGGCCTGGGATTGCGCTGTATGGCTATTGTTTGCCACTAGATACGGGGAGGAATGGGGAGCTGCGGGAGCGGTTGAAGCCGGTGTTGACGTGGAAGACGCGGGTGATTGGGGTGCGGGCGATTGGGGTGGGGGAGACGGTGGGGTATGGGGCGACGTTTACGGCTAAGTCATTGATGCGGTTGGCGTTGTTGCCGGTGGGGTATGCGGATGGATTTCGGCGGGAGGGGTCGTCGGGGGTGGGGGATGGGTGGGTGATGGTGAGGGGACAGAAGGCGGCGGTGGTGGGGAGGGTGTCGATGAACCTGGTTGTCGTGGATGTGACTGATATTGATGGGGTTGCGGTGGGGGATGAGGTGGTGTTGCTGGGGGAGGGGGTGACGGCGGACGATCATGCGCGGTGGTGTGGGACGATTTCGTACGAGATTTTGTGCGGGATTCGGGCGAGGTTCGTGCGGATTTAAGTGCAGCCTCTGCCCCGGTTGGGGTTGCGCGATGGCAGGTTTAGCCCTGTTTGAGGGTGCGCGATTTGGGGGGTGGGTGGGTCGTGGGGCGGATGTGGGTGAAATGGCGCAGGCGTGGGTGCGATGAAGGGGGATCCTGCGAACCCACATCTCAGAAGCGAGATGTGGGGCACCCATGGTGGTGGCTGTCCCGGGCGGGATTCGAATGGGGGGGAACCCAGGTCTCAAAGGCGAGACCTGGGGCACCCAGGGCGGAGGTTGTACCGGGCGGGATTCGGTGGGGGGAAACCCAGGTCTCAAAGGCGAGACCTGGGGCACCCGTGGTGGTGGCTGTCCCGGGCGGGATTCGATGGGGGGGGAAACCCAGGTCTCAAAGGCGAGACCTGGGGCACCCGTGGTGGTGGCTGTCCCTGGAGGGATTCGGGGCGGAGGTGGAGGTTGGATGGCGGACTAGTGGACGTCGACGGTGCGGGTGCCTTCGTAGTGCTGGATGTGGTAGTAGGCTTCCCAGTTGCTCCACTCGAGGGGTGGGGGCATGGGGGCGGTGGGGTTCTTGAGGTAGGTGGCGAACTGCTCGACCAGGGTGCGGGTGCGGGGGACGCCGGTGAGCCAGTCGCCGTGGTACCAGTTCTTCCACTTGCCGTACTCGGCTTTGGATTCGGCGATTTGGAGGTCGTCGATGGCGCGGAGGGCGTCGTTGGTGTGGGCGATGGCGGCGGCGTGGTCGCCGTTATGGAGGGCGACGACGGCTTGCGAGAGGGCGAGGAGCATGCGGTTGCTGTCGCGGTTGATGGCGATCATGGTGAGGACGGCGGCCTGGTAGAAGTCGC
Source organism: uncultured Acidobacteriaceae bacterium (assembly GCA_963762375.1). GTDB lineage: Bacteria > Acidobacteriota > Terriglobia > Terriglobales > Acidobacteriaceae > Granulicella. The sequence continues at coordinate 71,506 of CAVXKP010000006.1, read as the reverse complement.
GGCGGTCGGGGGTGACGAGGGGCTGGGCGGCGAGGGCCTGGCGCCAGACGGCGTCCCAGCGGGGCTCGGCGTCGCCGCAGGCTTTGATCTCCTTCTGGGCCTGCTCGAAGGCGGCGTTGGGATCGTAGGGGAGCGGGCGGGGCGTGGGCTGGGTCCAGAAGGGGGCCTGGCCGGGCATCCAGTAGATGGGCCACTGGATCATGGCGTTCTCCAGCATGTGGCGGCCGATGGTGTGGTAGTAGCTGTCGCCGTAGGGGACGGGCGGGGTGCCGGGGCGATCGGCGGGAGCGGCGAAGTAGGCCTTGTAGATGGCGGCGACGGAGGGAGCGGCCTTGGCGCCGAACTCCTCGGTGGACCAGTCGTCGTAGAACTTGTCGCTGGAGCCGAGGGAGGCGCCTTTCCAGCCGAAGTCGAGGACGGCGCTGGCGCCCATGGTGACGGGGCGAATGTCGCTGGTGTTGACGAGGAGGAAGGAGGTGGCGCCGGCCTTCTGGAAGCGGCCGAGGGAGTCGAAGATGCGGTTGACGGGGGTGAGCTCGGAGAGCTGGTTGGCGAGCAGGTTGTACATGGCGACGTGGATGTAGGCGCCATCGCCGGGCCGGGCGAGGCCGCCGTCCTGCATGTCGCCATAGCCGGTGTCGGGCCAGACGGTGATGACGTTGGGAGGAATGACGAGGTCGCCGGAGCGCATGAGCTTGGCTCCTTCCATCCAGAGGTCGGTGATGAAGACGGCGTGGGGGAAGCGGGCGTGCACGATGTCGACCTGCTCGGCGAGGGCCTTGCTGATGAGTTTGGCCTGGGCCTTGTCGTTGCCGCGGACGGCGGGGTCGAGGGCGGAGTAGGGCTGATCGGAGAGGCCGCGGAGGCCGAGCTCCCAGAGGATCTGGGCGTCTTTGGGGTAGGAGGCGACGGCGTGCTTCCAGGCGTTCTCGATGTACTGGGGGTCGGAGGTGAAGTTATAGGGAACGTCGTGGGGCCAGCGGGAGAAGTTGACGCCGAGGGGGGTGGCGTGGTGCTGGTTGAGGAGGAGGCCGCGCTCGGCGACGACGCGGTCCTGGGGGTCGTTGGGGAAGGGCCAGGTGCCGGCGACGATCATGTTGCCTTTGAGGCGAAGGATGGTCTCGCAGATCTTGTTCCAGACGGCGAGCGAGATGCCGGAGTGGTCCTTGGCTTCGCCGGGAGCCCAGCCGGTGAGGAGATCTTCATCGTTGATGAAGAAGCCGCGGTAGCGGAAGACGGGAGGGGGGAAGTTGAGGTCGAGGGCGGCGGGAATGGTCGAGGGAGGTGTGGCGCGCGGGGAGGTGGTCGGTCCAGTAGTACATGGGGTCGACGCCGAGGTATTGCTGGGAGAACTGGTAGATGGCGTAGAGGGTGCCGCGCATGTCGGAGCCGGCGAGTCGGATGACCTGGGAGGGCTGGGTGCCGTGGAGGGTGGCGGAGCCGGTGGTGATGGAGAAGGCTTCGGGGGAGGAGACGTGGTGGCGGGGGCTCCGGAGGCTTCGTCGCCGAGGAGGATGGTGACGGGGCCGGCGGCTTGCGGGGTGGTGATGATGGCGGGGGCCTGGCCGAAGACCTTCTGCATGTCGGAGGCGAGGTCCTGGGCGGCGCGCTGGATGGGGATGGGCTGGCTGGAATCGACCAGGATGGTGGCGCGGCTGGTGAGGGGGATGGCGGGGCCGGCTGGCTGCGCGAGGGCGGCAGAGGGGAGGAAGAGCAGGGCGGCGGCGAGGAGGGCGCGCGCGGGGGTGCGGAGGGCGGGGGTGCGGAGGGTGCTTGCCGACGTGGCAACGATTCCGACGGTGATTGCGTGCGTGCTGAAGGCCCGAAGACTTGATCTCATGGATATGGGACGATGCGGGGGCGTGGGAAGTTTGAACGGGGAGGGGAGGGTAGGCGGAAACCGCACGGGGAAGGAAGTCTAGGGGGTGGGGCGGTAGACTGGGAAGATGCTTGCACGGCTTTATGCGAAGTGGATGTATGCGTGGGAGACGGCGCTGACGACTCGGGATGAGAACCGGGTGGAGCGGCCGTTGGAGTGGGGGTTCGAGCACCTGGCGTGCTGGGGAGGGCCTGCGCGGACGGGTCCTGCGCGGACGGCGAGGGGCTTGGCGTGGGCGGAGGATGGCGAGTCGGCGGAGGCCTGGGGCGGGATGGGTTGGAGGCGATGATTGCGCTGAACGGGCGGATTGTGGCTGAGCCGCAGAGGTTCTATGGGTATGCGACGCCGACGGATTTTCGGCTGGAGATGCACTTTCCGGCGCTGTATCCGACGAATGTGCGGCCGGAGACGCTGGAGCAGGAGCGGGAGTGGAAGCGGAGGGCCGAGGTGGGGGAGCTGCGGAAGGAGCCGTTTCTGCGGTTTACGTCGGCGGTGGGGTCGGGGTATCCGGAGAACGATGTGGTGAATGCGCGGTGGTATGAGGCAAGACAGAGTGTAGAGCGTAGAGGGATAGAGGATAGAGAAGGCAAGGGCGAGGGGCGGGGAGCGGAGGCCGCGGCAGGCGATGATTGTGATGCCGCAGTGGAATGCGGATGCGTTTTCGCATAATGCGCTGTGCGAGATGTTCAACCGGTTTGGGATCTCGTGTTTGCGGCTGTCGAAGCCTTATCACGATGTGCGGCGGCCGGCGGAGCTGGAGCGGAGGGACTATGCGGTGAGTGCGAATGTGGGGAGGACGATTGCGGCTTGCCGGCAGGCGGTGGTGGATATTCGGAGCTGCGTGGACTGGCTGGAGTCGCAGGGGTATGAGCAGTTTGGGGTGCTGGGGACGAGCCTGGGGAGTGCGTATGGATTTATTGCCGCGGCGATGGATCCGCGGATACGGGTGTGCGCGTTCAACCATGCGAGCACGCAGTTTGGGGATGTGGTGTGGACGGGGCAGAGCACGCGGCATGTGAAGGCGGCGTTTGAGCATGCGGGGCTGACGCAGGATCAGACGCGGGCGATGTTTGCGGGGGTGAGCCCGATGAGCTTTATGGAGGAGTTTGCGGCGACGGGGAAGGCGCGCTGGGAGGGGGATCGGCCGCGGCGGACGCTGGTGGTGTATGCGCCGTACGATCTGACGTTCGTGGTGAAGTACTCGCGGGAGGTGCTGACGAACTTCGCGAAACATGGCGTGGACTTATGTGGCGAAGGTGCTGCCGTGCGGGCACTATACGACGGGAGAGACGCCTTACAAGTATTTGGATGGGTGGTATTTGGGGTCGTTTGTGTGGAGCTCGTTCAAGGCGCTGCGGGGTGCGGAGGGGATGGCGGGGGTTCGGGGTGGTTTTTAGCTGCTAGCTTCTAGCTTCTAGCTGCTAGCTAAGGCAACGGCAACGGCAACGGCGAAGGCGAAGGCGCGGCGGTGGGGCGAGGTGGGGGTTGATTAGCAGCCGCAGGTGTTGGGGGAGAGGCGGCGGTGGCGGTCGCGGCTGATCTGGTCGATGATCTCGCGGTCGATGTGGGAGACGGCGAGGTCGACCTGGAAGGAGAGGTCGAGGGACTGGTGGATGAGGTCGACTTCGGTGGGTTGGCAGAGGTAGGGGCGGCCGGGAGGGTTGAAGGCGGGCTGGGCGTGGTCGACGGCCAGGCTGGAGAGGTTGCGGGGGAGCGTGGCGAGGGGTGGAGGCGATGAAGGCGAGGACATGTCGGGGTCCAACGGGAGACTCCTTTGCTGCTCGGGGTGGAGTGGAGGCGAGTTGTCAGTGCAACAGGTGCGCGGGTGCGGCACGGTTGCGGTGGAAGCTGTCTCTGGTGGTGGAACGATGTGAAGCGCGGAACACGGAGGCGGCCCGAGGATCGAGGGAGGGCCAGGCGCCGCAGGGCGCAGGCCCTCTCCTGGAGTAATACGACAGGTGGGGGCGGGTTAGATTCGGGCAGGGCGCAATTTTTTTGCAGTACACTCGGAGGCTAGAACCTTTCCTCCATGGAGTGCGCCGGGAGTTGGACGTCGATACGCTGTCGTCTTCCAAGCGAGGCCGTGTGCGTCCTACTGCAGGCAGAGGTGAGAGATAGGATACAGGACGGCTCGGAGCGCGATGGGTAAGGACATCCAGACACGGCGGGAGCGGTTGAAGGCGTGGTGGGAGCGGCGCAGCCGTGTGGGCAAGATCGCGCTGGTGCTGCTGGGGTGATCTTCGTGTGCACGATGGGTTGATGGTGGATGTGCTGCCGACGCTGGATACGCACGCTGATCTCGTTGTAGCGGGATGGCGCTGACGCCGTTGCTGCTGATTTTGCTGTTCCGGTGGTTTACGTACCGGGTGTTGTGGAAGGTGCGCAACCGGCTGATCCTGACGTACCTGCTGATGGGGCTGGCGCCGGTGGTGATGGTTGTGACGCTGGCGGCCATCGCGGCGTATCTGCTGGCGGGGCAGTATGCGACGGACCTGGGGACGTCGCAGGTGAACCCAGGGGCTGACGCGGGTACGCGACGAGGCGGGCAGTGCGGCGGTGTTCGGGACGCGGGACGATGCGCAGATGGCGCAGGCGGCGGGCGTATGAGCCGACCGCGAAGGGCGGTACAGCCGATTCGGGAGGTACAGCCGCAGACTGGGCAGATATGGCCGGCGGGGAGACGTGAAGACGCGGACGCCGCTCTCGCTTGATGGAGTTGAGGGGGAACGCGTGGGTGCCGCTGGGCGGGACGGGCGAAGGCGAATGCGGATCCGCTGACGAGTGGGCCGCCGCCGGCGTGGCTGCATCCGGGGTTCCAGGGAATCGTGGAGCATGCGGGCTGCTGTATCTGTGCGCGGAGGTGAGTGCGCCGCGGTATGGGCGGCCGGTGGTGGTGCTGGCGAGCCGGCCGCTGACGCGGGACGAGCTGAATGTGATGGCGAAGGGGCTGGGGCGGATCATGTCTGTCGCAGGGGTTCTCGCAGCCTGACGTCGGACAAGGATAAGAGACGATGCGGATACGGTCAGGTGGACAAGGACGGCGCGACGAAGGTCCAGTGGGCAAGCACCGGTGCAGCGTGAAGACGCTCAAGGACCTGGAGAAGGGGAGGAGAGTTCAACGCGGTTTCGAGCGAGCCGATGAAGAGTGCGAAGCATCCGTACCTGGATCCTCCGGTAGCGTTTACGGCGGAGCTGCCGGTGACGGCGTGGGAGACGGGAGACGGGTGCAGGCGATGATCGCGGTGATCTCGCGGCCGACGCTACTGTATGCGCTGCTGTTTGCTTCGTCGGTGAAGATCGGGGAAGGTGGTGTGGGCGATCCTGATTGGGGTTGCGATCTTCTTTGCGCTGCTGGAGGTGTTTGCGCTGGCTGATGGCGACGAGTTTGAGCTGGACGATTACGCGGTCGGTGGCGGAGCTGTACCAGGGGACGCGGGCGATTGATGCGGGGCACCTGGAGCATCGGATCCCGGTGAAGCGGAAGGACCAGCTGGCGGCGCTGGCGACGTCGTTTAATGGGATGGCGGCGAGTGTGAGCGAGCTGCTGGTGCAGCAGCGGGAGAAGGAGCGGCTGCTGAATGAGCTGGCGATTGCGCAGGAGGTGCAGGCGACGCTGTTTCCGCAGTCGCCGGCGAGTGATGGGAGCGCTGGAGGTGCATGGGACGTGTCTGCCGGCGCGGACGGTGGGCGGGGATTACTTCGATTTTATCTTTGGATTTGGGCCGGGGATGGGAGCGGATGGGACAGTCGGCGGGGCATGTGACGCTGGCGCTGGGGGATATCAGCGGGAAGGGAATTTCGGCGGCGCTGCTGATGAGTGCGCTGCACTCGGCCGATAGGGCGTTCAGCGCGGCGGTGGGGGAGGAGGGGACGCCGGTGTCGCCGGCGCTGCTGCTGAAGCTGTTGAATGCGCATCTGTTTCGGAGCACGCAGTCGGCGCGGTATGCGACGTTGTTTCTGGCGACGTATGATCCGGCGACGCGGAGGCTGACGTATTCGAATGGCGGGCATCTGCCGCCGCTGGTGATCTCGGCGGACGGGAGCGTGCAGCGGCTGGAGGTGGGTGGCGCCGGTGGTGGGGCTGCTGGATGGGCTGGAGTATGAAGAGGCGACGGTGCAGCTGGAGCCGGGGGATTTGTTGATCGCGTATACGGATGGGCTGACCGAGCCGGAGAAAGATGGCGAGGACTTTGGGGAGCAGCGGCTGATGGAGTTTGTGCGGGCGAGGCGGAATGAGCCGCTGACGGTGCTGGCGACGAATACGCTGAATGTGGTGAAGGCGTGGATTGGGGAGCAGGAACAGCCGGACGATATGACGGTGGTGCTGGCGCGGCAGGGTCCGGCGCAGGCTGGCCCTGCGCGGAACGCGGGGTAGAGTCCTACGCGGACGGCGCGGGTAGAGACTGAGGTCTTAGGCTAGCGGTGCCGCGGGTGATGGCTCTTAGCGGCTGTAATTCTGGGCGTAGGCATCGCGCGGGAGGCCGAGGGAACGGGAGCGGTGGGCCAGGGCGCGGGCCGCTTTCCTGTCCATGAGGCCGCCGATGGAGACCAGGTAGGGAGCGCGGCCGTTGGGGGTGAAGACGGTGGGCTGCAGCTCGGGATGGATCTGGGCGAGGTCGGAGACCTTTTTCTCTGCGTCCGAACGGTGGTTGTAGGTGAAGGCGATCACGCGCCAATCGGCGAGGGGGCCGGCGGGCGGGTTTACGCTGGGTGAATTGGCGGCGGCGGGGATGGGAGCGGCCGGCTGCGCGGGGCCTGGACGCGGGGCGGGTTGCGAGGCGGATGGCGGAACTGCGGTGGCCTGCGTTGGTTGGTGGTGGTGCGCGTTCCATGCGTGCGCGAGGAGCCAGGTGAAGAGCAGCAGGAGAAGCGCGGCGATGCCGGTGCCGATCCAGCGGGAGCGGAGCGAGAAGCTTTGCTCGTCGGGAGAACTGGGCTGCGCGTCGGGCGAACTGCGCTGCGCGCGGGCTGAGGCGCTCGGCGTGCGGTCTCGATTGTCGTTGAGTTTTGTGGCGGGGTTGGGTGTGGTGCGGCTTTGCCTGGGGAGAGGGAGCTGGGGCTTCTGGGGCGCGCGGACGGGTTGGCGGCAGGGCTCGGAGGCTTCGGGGAGGACACGGATTGGGTGGCCGGAGATGCAGGCGGGGGTGTGGGCGTGGAGGGTTGATTGGAGCCGAACTGGCGGCCGAGGGCGGCGCGGATGTTGTCCAGTCCCCAGGTGCCGTCGAGTCCGTTGCGGATGATCTGGGCGAAGGGTGCGGGCAGGGCGGCGTCGGAGAGGCCGCGGAGGGATGCGCGCTGGGTGAGGGATTGGAGGAGGACGGTGGCGAGATCGTGCACGTCGCCCTGCTTGAGGGCGCGGCCTTCGTCTCCTTCGGGGGCTTCGCGGATGCAGTCGCCGCGGAGCTTGACGACGTCGTGGATGGAGAAGATATTGCGCGGCTCGATGTGCTCGTGGACGAAGCCATGGGTGTGCAGGACTTCGAGGGCGGCGACGAGGCTGGAGGCGAGCTGCGCGACGTCGGTGACGCTGAGGGTGCCCTGGTCGAGGACCTCGGCGAGGTTGCCGTCGACCTTTTCGAAGACGGCGTAGACGACGGGGCGGCCATCGATCTCGGTCTGGCCGAAGCGCTCGAAGGTGAGGAAGTTGGGATGGCGCAGGGCCTCGACGCAGCGCCAGCGGGAGAGGATCTCTTCCTCATCGAAGTGGCACTCGATGACGCGGACGACGGTGGGTTCGCCGTGGGTGCCGGCGGTGGAGAAGAAGGCGCTGCGGCCTTCGGGCATGAGGAGCTTGCGCAAGGGGAAGGCGCCGTCGATGGTGACGCCTTCATAGTCGGTCCATAGCTGCATAGGTCAGGTCCTGCATGGGGAGTGGGGTCAAGCCAGGAATGCCGAACGGGCGAGTCAAAGGCTGGCGAGCGAGCCGCGGGTGCGTGCGCAGCGACTCTTGATGTCACAGCCATTATCGCAAACAACGGCGCGTGGAATTCCGCAAGGAGGTAACCGCGGTGAGGGTTGCTTGTGGCGGGGAGCGGGCGGCGTAAAATGTTCGCTATATGCCGATTGACCTGAATGCTCCCCTGACGTCGAGTGACCCCGAGATTGCTGCGCAGATACAGAACGAAGTGCTGCGGCAGCATGAGGGGCTGGAGATGATTGCCAGCGAGAACTTTGTTTCGCGCGCGGTGCTCGAGGCCGTGGGAACGGTCTTTACGAACAAGTATGCGGAGGGGTATCCGGGCAAGCGGTACTACGGCGGCTGCGAGTTTGCGGATGTGGTGGAGAACCTGGCGCGGGAGCGGGCGAAGGAGCTGTTCGGGGCCGAGCATGCGAACGTGCAGCCGCACTCGGGGTCGCAGGCGAATGCGGCGGCGTACATGACGCTGCTGGAGCCGGGCGAGACGATATTGGGATTGGACCTGGCGAATGGCGGGCATCTGACGCATGGGCACAAGCTGAATTTTTCGGGGAAGCTGTACCGGATTGCAGGGTACAAGGTGCGGCAGGATACCGAGGTGATCGACTACGACGCGCTGGAGGCGCAGGCCCTGGCGGAGCAGCCGAAGGTGATTGTGGGCGGAGGGTCGGCGTATCCGCGGCAGTTCGATTTTGTGCGGATGCGGGAGATTGCGGATAAGGTGGGCGCGAAGTTGATGATCGACATGGCGCACTTTGCGGGGCTGGTGGCGGGCGGGGCGCATCCGAGTCCGGTGCCGCATGCGGATGTGGTGACGACGACGACGCATAAGACGCTGCGGGGGCCGCGGGCGGGCATGATCCTGTGCAAGGCGGAGCTGGCGGCGTCGATTGACCGGAGCGTGTTTCCGGGGCAGCAGGGTGGGCCGCTGGTGCACGTGATTGCGGGCAAGGCCGTTGCGTTCCAAGAGGCGCTGCAGCCGGAGTTCAAGGCGTATGCGGCGCAGACGGTGGCCAATGCCAAGGCGCTGGCGGAGGCGATGCAGGCGGCTGGTTTCCGCGTGATCTCCGGAGGGACCGACACGCATTTGATTCTGGTGGATGTGTTTGTGAAGGGGATGTTGGGGTCGGAGGCGGAGAGTGCGCTGGGGGCGGCGGGGATTACGGTGAACAAGAATGCGATTCCGTATGACACGAATCCTCCAATGAAGCCGAGCGGGATACGGATTGGGACGCCGGCGCTGACGACGCGCGGGATGAAGGAAGCGGAGATGAAGATGATTGCGGGGTGGATTGCCGAGGCGCTGGAGCATCGGAGTGATGCGGGACGGCTGGCGGAGATTCGGGGGAAGGTGGGGGAGTTGGCGGAGGCGTTTCCGCTGTATGGGTGGCTGCGGTCCGGCGCGGACGGCGGGCGTTAGGTTTGATGGCGACGTGGTATGTGGTGGCGGGGTCGACGGGGGCGGGGAAGTCGACGGCTGCGTGGGAGATTGCGGAGCGGGTGGGCGGGGTGCGGTTCTCGATCGATGAGTGGATGAATGCGCTGTTCTGGATGGATTGTCCGGAGAAGAATGATCTTGGGTGGGCGCTGGAGCGGGTAGGGCGGTGTGAGGCGCAGATCGAGGCGGTGGCGCGGGGGTTGGCGGGGGTGGGGGTTTCGTCGGTGCTGGACTTGGGATTTACGACGCGGGCGCAGCGGATGGAGTGGCTGGAGCGGGCGCGGGCGGCGGGGGTGGGGTGTGCGCTGGTCGTGCTGGAGGTGGAGGCGGCGGTGCGGTGGGAACGGGTGTGTGCGCGGAATCGCGGAGAGAGTGGGACGTTTACGTTTACGTTTGCGGTGACGCGGGAGATGTTTGAGGCGATGGAGGAGCGGTGGGAGATGCCGGGGGAGCAGGAGCGGGGGGAGTTTGGTGGGTTTAGCTGCTAGCTGCTAGCTTCTAGCTAAAGCAACGGCAAGGGCAAAGACGAATGCGGGGGTCCTTCGCTGCGCTCAGGATGACGGGGAAAAACAGGCAACGGCAAGGGCAAGGGCAAAAGACAAGAGCAGGAGCAGGAGCAGGAGCAAGTGCAAGTGCAAGTGCAAGTGCAACAGCAACTACAGGGGTCCTTCGCTGCGCTCAGGATGACGGCGTAAAACAGGCAACGGCAACGGCAACGGCAACAAGCAACAGCAACGAGCAACAGCAAAAGCAAGGGCAACAGCAGATTCCCAGAGGGAATGACAGAAAGAAAGGCAACGGCAATAGGCAACAGCAAGGGCAACGGCAGAGCGAGCAAGGGCGGCGGCGAGGGCGGGGAGGGGAGCGGCTGCGGCAATGGGGCGGGTTATTCGAGGGCGGGGGTGTACCAGGGGAGGGGTTCGATGAGGTAGAAGAGCTCGCCGGGGGTGGCGGTGAGGTTCAGGTTGGCGTTGCATTCGTCGTGGGGGACGAAGCCGTGGTGGAGGACGTCCTGGACGGAGATGAGCTGGCCGAAGGGGCCGCAGACGATGTAGGCGGCCTGGTTGGCGCCGAGCTTCTTGGCGGGAGCGATGAGGGAGAAGGCGGTGGCGCCGGGTGGGATCTCGAGATCGCCGATGCCTTGTTTGTTGATGTAGATCATGGACTTCTGGGGGCTGTTCTGGAACTCGACGGCGATGAACCGGTTGCCCAGGGGCTTGCCGGATTTGCCGTTGAGCATGCGGATGGTGAGGTCGATGGGAGTGGGGCGGGGGTTGAGGCGGGGGTTGTGGTCTGCGTGCTGGTGGAGGCTTGGGTGCTGGTGGGGATTGGGGTTTGGGCAGGGGTGGGCGTAGAGAGCAGCGGGAGAGCCAGCAGGAGAACCATCGCGACAGGGCCCGTTGCGAGGGAGGCACAGGAGGGGGCTCGCATGGCTGAATTATAGGTTGGCAGGGTACAGTATCGATATGAACTTTCGACGCTTTTCTCCCGCGCTCCTGCTGCTGAGTCTTCCTGTTTTGCTGAGTCTTCCGGCGGTGGCGCAACATCCGCACGATGGAGCGGAGAAGCCGGCGGCGGATGCGGCGAAGGCGGCGGATGCGAAGCCGGCGAGGTGAAGGCGGAGGAGGTGCCTCGCGGATAAGTCTGTGGAGCAGACGATTACGGTGCATGGCCAGACGCTGCACTATACGGCGACGGTGGGAACGATCCGGCTGACCGATGAGAAGGGCAAGCCGACGGGCGATGTGATGTATACGGCCTATACGCTGGATCACGAGAAGGGAGCTCCGGATCGGCCGGTGCTGTTTGCGGTGAATGGCGGGCCGGGGGCTTCGAGCGTGTATTTGAACCTGGGGGCGATTGGGCCGAAGCATATCTCGTTTGCGAATGCGGGCGATTCGGCGAGCGATCCGGCGACGCTGACGGATAATCCGGGGACGTGGCTGGACTTTACCGATGAGGTGTTCATCGACCCGATCGGGACGGGATTTTCGAAGTCGCTGGTGGATGAGGCGGAGACCAAGAAGCTGTTCTATTCGCCGACGCCGGACATTCAGTACCTGTCGCTGGTGATCTACAAGTGGCTGGTGAAGAACGACCGGATGCTGGATAAGAAGTACCTGATCGGCGAGAGCTATGGCGGGTATCGCGGACCGCGGATGACGCACTATATGCAGTCGCAGCTGGGCGTGGCGATGAATGGGCTGGTGCTGGTGAGCCCGTACCTGAATCCGTCGTTTGGGGATGGGCATATCTTCGCCGATTCCGTGGATGATCACGCTGCCGTCGATTACGGCGGCGCATCTGGAGAACGAGCACAAGCTCACCGATGCGGCGATGCAGGAGGTGATTGCGTACACCGAGGGCGAGTATGCGACGGCGCTGATCAAGGGACCGGCCGACAAGGCGGCGACCGACGCGATGATCGCGAAGGTGACGGAGATGACGGGGCTGGATCCGGAGTTTGTGAAGTACTCGGGCGGGCGGCTGGAGACGGGGGCGTATCTGCGCGAGGTGCATCGGGAGAAGGGCGAGATCGGGAGTGTGTATGACTCGAATGTGACGGCGCCGGATCCGTTCCCGTTCTGCTCCGGACCAGGAGTCGAGCGACCCGATCCTGGAGAGCATTGTGGCTCCGACGACGACGGCGATGGTGAACTTCATTACGAGCACGGTGGGGTGGAAGACGGATGCGCAGTACTATGCGCTGTCGTATGAGGTGAACCGGGATTGGGACCGGTCGGGGCCGACGCTGCGGGAGGGCGCGGTGGAGGATCTGCGCGAGGCGGTGGCTGCGGATCCGAAGCTGAATGTGCTGATCGTGCATGGATGGAATGATCTGTCGTGCCCGTTCATGGGATCGCTGCTGACGCAGAATGAGCTGCCGGTGAAGCTGGCGAGCCAGGTGCAGGTGCATGAGTTCCCGGGCGGTCATATGTTCTATACCCGTCCGGAGAATGGCGCGGGCTGCATGCGCTTGCGGAGAAGATGGTGGAGACGCATTAGAGGCAGTGAGAGTGAGAAGTAGAGAAGTGAGTAACGACAAGACGATCGCGGGGGCCGGGCTTGATACTTTCGTTTGTGTTGCTGGGGATGACGGTTGGGCTGCGGACGATGACGGCGATGGCGGTGCTGTGCTGGTTTGCGTGGCTGCAGTTGTTGCCGCAACATGGATGGGCGTTCTGGGTGGGAAGCCTGGTGGCGGTGATTGTGTTCAGCGTGTGCGCGGTGGGGGAGTATGTGGTGGACACGCTGCCGTCGACGCCGAGCCGGACGTCGGCGGGACCGCTGGCGGCGCGGATGGTGTTTGGGGCGCTGGTGGGCGGGCTGGCGGCTCATGCGATTATTGAGCCGGTGGCGGGTGGGATGATCTTTGGGGTGGTGGGGACGCTGATTGGAGCGTTTGGCGGGGTGCGGGTGCGGATGTACTGGGCGAAGGCGCTGGGGCGGGATCTGCCGGTGGCGCTGCTGGAGTCGGCGATTGCGCTGGGGCTGGCGGTGGCGACGTGCTGGCAGCTGCATGTGCTGCTGGTGAGCATCATCAGCCTGCTGCCGAGGGCGGGGCAGTAACGGAGAACGTTGTCCGTTCTCCGTTGTGAGTTCTCAGTTCTGAAGGTGCAGTGGGATGGGGCGCGGTCAGATTTTGAGGAAGATGCGGCGGCGGTAGAGGACGTAGATGGGGAGCCAGCAGACGGCGGCGAAGACGATGCAGAAGACCATCGAGGCCATGGGGGCGTAGGGGATGACGTGCAGGATCTCGAGGTAGAACCAGCGGAGGAAGGGGACTCCGGGCTGGGGATGGAAGAGGTTGAGGGCTCCGGGGAGGAGCTCGGATAAGACGTAGGCGGCGATGGCGTTGGTGCCGAAGACGAGCAGCAGCATGTAGCGGCTGCGGGTCTGGGCGTCGAGGTCGGAGGTGCGGGCGGTGTTGGTTTTGCGGGCGCCGTAGATGTCGATGAGCCAGATGGTGAGGGCGAGGAGGAGCAGGCTCCAGCCGGCGGCGTAGAGGACGTAGGAGCTGGTCCAAAGCTTCTTGTTGACGGGGAAGGTGAAGTTCCAGAGGCCGCCGATGAGGAGGCCAACGCAGCCGGCGTAGGCGATGCCGCGGGCCTTCGCGGCGATACTGCGGGTGGAGCGGAGCCAGATGCCGGTGAACATGCCGATGAGCGCGGTGGCGAGGGCGGGGAGGGTGCTGAGCAGGCCTTCGGGGTCGCGGGTGTCGTTCGTAGAGATGCGAGGCGGAGAAGATGTGGCGGTCGAGCCAGGCGACGAGGTTGGCGTCGCGGTCGAGGAGCGGGATCTGGTGGGTGGGGACGCCGTAGCCGGGGACGGGAACGAAGCGCATGAGGATCCAGTAGCCGATGAGACAGGCGGCGGCGAGGACGGCCTTGTTCTTCCACGAAGGGCTGTAGAGATAGAGGACGGCGACGATGAGGTAGCAGATGGCGATGCGGGGGAGGACTCCGTAGATGCGCAGGGTGTGGAGATGGAAGAAGGGGAAGCTGTTGACCAGGAGGCCGAGCAGGAAGAGGATGATGGCGCGGCGGAAGGTGTGGAAGAGCAGCGAGGGTTTGGTGTCGCCTTTGGCGAGGCGGGCCTGGGTGGAGAAGACGGTGGAGATGCCGACGAGGAAGAGGAAGGTGGGGAAGACGAGGTCGGTGGGGGTGAAGCCGTTCCAGTCGGTGTGCTTCATGGCCCAGTAGGCGTCGGAGCCGCCGCCGTTGTTGTTGACCATGATCATGAAGCCGATGGTGAGGCCGCGGAGGACGTCGACGGAGAGCCAGCGGTGGACTTGGGGATGGAGGCGGAGCGCTCGAGGGTGGGGAGGATGGCGGAGTCGGTCATGGTGGGTGGTGGTGATGATGTTATATCAGGGGGGTGGTTGTTCGTTGTCAGTTGTCAGGTGTCAGTTGTTCAGTTGTTCGTTGTCAGGTGTTGCATTTTGGCTTCTAGCTTCTAGCTTTAGCTCAGCAAAGCAACAGCAACAGCAAGGGCAACAACAACTACAGGGGTCCTTCCCCTTCGCTACGCTCGAGGGTCAGGATGACGGGGTTATGGGTGGGGTGGGGGTGGGGTTAGGTTGAGGTCGGTGGCGATGGCCAGGGCAGCGGCGTAGGGGTTGCCGGTGGGGTTGGGGATGAAGGTGGTTTGGCTGCGGTTCCAGCGGTCGCCGAAGGCGTACCAGTCGATGGGGGACGGCGCGTTCGGCGAGTGGGACTGCTGCGCGTCCAGCGAATGTACGAGCGATTGGAAGTAGAGGCGCCAGCGGGGGGCGTAGTAGGTGGAGGTGAGGCCGGCGTAGTCGCGGTTGGCGTACTCGTGGAGGCCGGCTTCGGAGGCGTGGCGGTCGCCCCAGGTGGTGAGGATGGAGCGGGCGTCGTAGTTGAGCTGACGGAGCTCGGCGGGCGAGGAGGACCAGGGGGGAACGTAGCTGAGCCAGCGGCCGAGGAGGAAGTACTGGTTGGTGGCGAGGAGGTTGTCGAGGAGCTGCATGCGGCGGAGCCAGTGGCGGGTGAGGGCGACGAAGGCTTCGCGGTCGTCCGGATTGGTAGGCGGCGTTGATCTCGGGGAGCATGATGCGGGATTCGTTGGCCATGACCTGGCGGGCGATGTCGACGAGATCGTACTGGTAGGTTTCGGAGGAGCGGAGGGAGGGGGCGACCTGGAGGAGTTCGGTGAGGGCGGGCTCGAGGTCGGCGAGGGGGTAGTGCGCGCCGTGGGGAGCCCAGGTGCCGGCGTGGGTGGTGGTGAGGGAGGGTTGGGCGTTGAAGAGGGAGCCTTGCGGAGCGTCGGCGTCGCCGGTGCCCTTTGCGGTGCCGTCGCCGGCGCGGTAGCCGTAGGCGGTGTGGAGGAGGATCTGCCAGGCGCGTTGGGCGTGGGGGTCGGGCTGGTCGTCGTGGGTGGGGCTGCCGTAGCGGCGGAGGACGTAGGCGTCGGTCCAGGTGGAGAGGTCGACGGGATCTTTGTGCCAAGCCATCTCGGTGTAGAGGTCGAAGGCGAAGGGGTTGGTGTCGAGGCCTTCGGTGAAGAGGGCGGTGCCGGTGATGTGGGAGCCGGGGAGGGCGGCGAGGGTGGGGAAGCGGACGGCGTAGTCGTAGAGCGGGGCGCCGAGGGTGGTGCGGCCGCCGAACTCCCAGAGGCCGCCGAAGAGCCAGCCGGCGCCGCGGAACTGTTGGTCGCGGTGGTCGCGGGGGATGCGGCCCTGTTCGATGTCGGCGATGAGGACGTGGGAGGTGTCGAGGGCCTGCAGGACGGCGGGGAGGGGGTTGTTCTGCCAGGCCATCATGAACCAGAGGGCGTTGGGGTGGGCGGCTTCGAGCGCGGATTGGACGAGCTGGGCGGCGGGGCCGGGAGGGACGTCGCCGGTGGTGCCGCCTTCCTGGAAGATCTCCATGTCGTAGATGGAGGTGTCGCCGAAGAGGGCCTGTTGGTGGCGGTAGAAGCTGGCGGCGAGGGTGGCGAAGGAGGGGTCGCGGGGATCGATCCAGCCGGGGCGGGTGAAGCCGTTCCAGTCGCCCTGGGCGATGACGTGGGCTCCGGGGTGGAGGGTGGCGAAGTCGGCGGGGACGATGCCGTAGTAGCCGGGGAGGACGGGGGTGATGCCGAGGGCGCGGAGGCTGGCGATGATGCGCTGGGCGGAGGCGGCGCGGCGGTGCAGGAGGTCGAGGGAGATGGGTTCGATGAAGCAGCACATGTTGCCCATAAGCTGCCAGTTCTGGTGGGCGGGCTGGGTGATCCAGCGGCGGATGGCGAGGTCGGAGTAGCCGGCGTCGCGGAAGGTTTGATAGAGGACGAGGTCGGCGCCGCGCTCGATGAGGATGGCGTTGGTGCCGGAGAGGGCGAGGATGTCGATCTCGTGCTGCCAGCGGTCGTTGGACCAGTAGGGAGCGGTGTAGCCGTCGGCGTTTTCGTTGAGGGCGTAGCGGATCTTGTAGAGGGCGGGCTGGGTGATGGGGGAGGGCGGCGCGGGGAGGGTGAGGTGGGCGGGGCCGAGCTGGAGGCCGTTGGTGGAGACCTGGAGGTGGGCTACGTATTTGAGGTACCAGTTGACGCCGTAGAGGAGGGTGGGGAGGGTGCTGGCGTCGACGTGGATGTTGCCGGGGGTGCCGGTGATGTGGAAGGCGTCGGGCTGAGAGGGGTGGAGGGTGAGGTGGAACTGGGGGGCGAGGCGCGGCATGAGGCGGTGGAGGACGGCCTCGGCGGGGGCGGTGGGGCTTTGGGCGGCGGCGGAGGTGGTGAGGGCGAGGAGGAGGGTGGCGCAGCGGAAGAGCCTGGAGGGGAGCATGGCAACACTATATCCATGTCCAGAATATTTATCGGCTGGTGGGGCGGGAGTGGGTGGAGTTGTATATGCTGGCGAGATCAGTCAGCACAGGCGGTTCCCAGGATGCGCAGGTTGGGCGGGTTAGCTCGATGGTGTTCGGTGGGCGTGTGCGCCGTGGTGTGCCTGCTGGCGGCGGGCGGAGCGAGGGCGTGGGGGCAGGCGGGGCCACCGTTTCAGACCGATGATCCGACGCCGGTGGACCTGGGGCACTATGAGGCGTATGTGTTTGGGTCGGCGGATGGGACGCCGGCGGAGATGGATACGGCGGGACCGGCGTTTGAATTCAATTGGGGGGCGGTGCCGAATATTCAACTGCATGCGATTGTGCCGTTGGGAGGGGTGTGGCCGTCGAATCGGCCGGCGTATCTTCCGGGAGGGACGGGGCCGAGTGCGTTTGGGGTGACGGACACGGAGCTGGGGTTCAAGTGGGGATTCATCAAGCAGACCAGGCATCGGCCGCAGATTGGGTCGTTCACGATGTTCGAGATACCGACGGGGAGTTATGCGAAGGGGCTGGGGGTGGGGAAGGTCTGGTACAAGCTGCCGCTGTGGGCGGAGAAGGAGTTTGGTCCGTGGAGCCTGTGCGGGGGGATGGGGTACACGGTGCAGCCGCAGGTGGGGTATCGGAATTATTTGTATGGCGGGGTGCTGGTGAAGCGGGTGGTGAATGAGCGGCTGGAGCTGTCGGTGGAGATGTTCTCGCATGCGCGGGAGGGGTTTGCGGCGGCGCAGACGGAGGCGTCGGCGATGGTGGATGCGGGAGGGTACTACCACTTCAAGTCGCCGGGATGGCAGCTGCTGTTTGCGTATGGGCACTCGGTGGCGGGGCAGACGGAGAACTATGGGTACTTGGGGCTGTATAAGACGTGGGGGAAGGATAAGAAGGAGGGTGGAGGGGGGGCGAGGGTGCAGGGTGGGGGGTAGGGTTGTTCGCTGCTGGGTGTTCGCTGTTAGCTAGCTTCTAGCTTCTAGCTTCTAGCTTCTAGCTTCTAGCAAAGGCAAAGGCAAAGGCAAAGGCAACGGCAACGGCAACGGCAACGGCAAAGACAAAGACAGGGGTCCTTCCCCTTCGCTACGCTCGAGGGTCAGGATGACGGCGTAAAACGAGCAAGGGCAAAGGCAAGAGAAGAAGCAGATTCCCAGAGGGAATGACAGAAAGAACGGCAAGCGCAACGGCAACGGCAAGGGCAAGGGTAACGACGGATCGGGACGGAGGGAAAGATGCAGGTGACGGTGCGGGAGCTTTGGACGATGGTGCATGGGATGGGGTTTGGGGTGCTGTATCTGCTGGCTTGCTCGGGGGCGCTGGTGGAGTTGTGGCGGATCACCGTGGGACGGGGGCGAGATGACCGCTGGGCAGGAGAGGTTTCTGAAGGTGTATCTGCTGGTGATGGTGGTGCTGGCGTGGGGCGCGGTGCTGACGGGGGCGTATGTGGTGTATCCGTGGTATCGGGCGGTGGCGCCGGCGGGGACGGTGGATTTGGCGGGGTATCCGCAGCGGCTGTTGATGCATAGCGCGGCGACGAGCGGGTGGCACTCGCTGGGGATGGAGTGGAAGGAGCATGTGGCGTGGCTGACGCCGATCTCGATCACGATGGTGGCGTTTGTGTTTCTGCGCTATGGGAGGGAGCTGGGGAGGCAGCGACAGTTGCGGGCGGCGGTGCTGGGGTTTGCGCTGGTGTCGTTTGCGGCGGCGGGGGTGGCCGGGTTCTTTGGCGCGATGATCAATAAGCATGCGCCGGTCGGGGGTGGGGCGGTGATTTCGATGGATGGAGGCGGTCGATGAGCGTAGAGGAGAGGACGAACGGATCGGGGGCGGCGGCGATCCTGGCGGCGGGGATAGGGGCGATGGCGCTGGGCGTGATGGCGGTGGCGGGGGACAAGAGCGCCGGCGGTGAAGAGCGCGATGATTTTTTATAGGCCGACGGGGCCGCTGTCGGGGGTGACGACGGTGGCGATTTTGATCTGGCTGGGGTGCTGGGGGGTGCTGGAGTGGCGGTGGGGGACGAGGAGCGTCGCGGTGGGGAGGGTTTGCGTGGTGGCGCTGGTGTTGCTGGGGGTGGGGGTGTTGCTGACGTTTCCTCCGGTGGGGGATTTGTTTTAGGGGAGATCGATCAGGGGCGGGTGGCGAGGGCGATGCGGGGGATCTGGGCGTAGTCGTTGAGGAAGTGCAGGTCCTGCCAGGGGCCGTTGAGGGGGCGTTCGAAGAGGGCTTTGAGGGCTTCGAGCTGGCCGAAGCCGAACTCGAGGGCGAGGAGGCCTTCGGGTTTGAGGGCGACGTGGGCGGCGGGGAGGAGGCGGCGGTAGATGTCGAGGCCGTGCGGGCCGGCGAAGAGGGCGGTGTGGGGTTCGTGCTTGAGGACCTCGTCGGGCATGGTGGCGGCGTCGTAGAGGGAGACGTAGGGAGGGTTGGAGACGATGACGTCGAAGGGTGGGGCGGATTGGAGCTGGGGGGCGGCGAGGAGGTCGGACTGGAGGAAGGTGATGCGATGGCCGAGGTGGAGGCGGCCGGCGTTGTGCTGGGCGACGGAGAGAGGGGCGGGGTAGAGGTCGGTGGCGGTGATGTTGGCGGAGGGAAGGTTGGCGGCGAGGGCGATGGCGATGGCGCCGGTGCCGGTGCCGATGTCGAGGATGCGCGGTGTGCGGAGGGCGGGGCGGGCGGCGATCCAGTGGAGGACGGCTTCGACGAGGAGCTCGGTTTCGGGGCGGGGGATGAGGGTGTCGCGGGTGACGCGGAGGTTGAGGCCGTAGAACTCCTGGTGGCCGGTGAGGTACTGGATGGGCTCTTTGGCGGAGCGGCGGGCGATGAGGGAGCGGTAGGCGTTGAGCAGGGTGGCGGAGAGCTCGGTCTCGGCGTGGGCGATGAGCCAGGGGCGGTCGCGGAAGAGGAGGTGGGCGAGGAGGGTCTCGGCCTCGCGGCGGTCGATGGTGGTGGCGGCTTCGGTCAGGGCTTCGCGGAGAGTCATAGAGGCAGTGAGAAGTGAGAAGTGAGTAGTGAGTAGTGAGAAGTGAGTAGTGGGTGGTGAAAGGCGTTGAGACTTAGGATAGATGGTTTGCGCTAAGCTGGCGGGGTGCGGTGGGAGCGAATCAGGTCGTGGCGGTTTACGGGGCTGCTGCCAGTGCTGGCGCTGGTGGTGTGGGGAGTGGTTGTGGCGGTGCCGGCGGTGCGCACGTATGGGGAGTTGCGGGCGGTGGCGCGGCAGGGGAAGCGTGCGGCGGTGACGGTGGGGGCGTTTCATGGGACGGTGCTGGCGGAGAATTTTCTGCCGTTTGCGGTGAACGCGGCGGTGGTGACGCATGCGCACGCGATTACGGCGATGGAGCTGCCGGGGGCGCTGGTGGAGATGCCGGTGGCGATTGCGCTGACGAATCCGTCGCTGTGGTATCCGCGGCGGCTGGATGTGTGGACGGGGAGCCTGGTGGCGATGCCGGTGTATGGGCTGCCGGCGTGGTGGCTGGCGGGGCTGGGGCTGGAGGGGCTGGTGGGACGGCGCAGGCTGCGGTGGCCGCTGTTGGTGCTGGGGTCGGCGATCTGGGGGATGATGGTGTTTCTGTTGTGCGGGTACGTGGCGGGATGGACGGTGCCGGGGCACGCGGCGCAGGGTTGGGTGGTGGCGGGATTTGGATTGTGGATTGGGCTGTTGGGGGTGCTGCCGGCGACATGGGGTCCTGCAGTCCCGCGGTCTGGCGGTCCTGCGCGGACGGCGAGGGATAAGGGACGGAGGGCGGGCGTAGAGGGTGAGGGTGGCGAGGGGGTGCGGAGGTATGAACGAAGTGTCATCGTGGGGAGGGCGGGAAGTAGTCTAAGTATTGAGAGTGCTGAAGGGGGCGACACGGCTGTGGTCGCGCCGATTCGGCATCGGATGAGAGATGACGTTAGGAGATTCCTGCTTGGTCGAAGGAGCTGTTCGGGTTGGTGGAAGCATAAGGGTGGCGGTTGTTGGTGATGGCGGTGATGTTTCCGGGTGCCGGGCTGATGGGGCAGACGGCGATGATGAGCGCTGCTCCGCCGACGCCGCTGCAGGTGGTGAGCGCGATGATTGCGCACGAGGATGATACGACACGCGCATCGCGACACGTATGAGTTTTTGTCCAAGGAGCGGTCGGAGCGGACGGGTGGGCATGTGTGGACGGAGCGGGTGGTGGAGACGTCGTTTGGGAGGGTGAGGTTTTTGCTGGCGGTGGACGGGAAGCCGCTGACGGCGGAGCAGGAGGGCGCGGAGCGGGGACGGCTGGCGGCGATTGTGGCCGATCCGGAGGCGTTCCTGGCGCGGGAGCGGGCGCAGAAGGATGATGAGGCGCAGGCGCGGAAGATGCTGGACCTGCTGCCGAAGGCGTTCGTGTTCGATCATGTGCGGCTGCAGGATGGGGTGTGGACGATGGAGTTTCATCCGAACCCGGAGTATTCGCCGCACGGGATTGAGGAGCGGGTGCTGGCGGCGATGAGCGGGACGGTGAAGATTGACGCGGCGAGGAGCGGCTGATGCATGTGGACGGGACGCTGCCGCAGGATGTGTCGATTGGGTTTGGGCTGGTGGCGACGGTGAAGGCGGGGAGCCACTTCAGCAGCGAGCGGGGGGATGAGGATGGGCACTGGCGGACGCTGCATGTGCTGACGGATGTGCAGGGGAAGGCGTTGCTGTTCAAGGCGGTGGGGAAACACACAGAGGTGACGCGGTCGGAGTTTCATTATCTGCAGCCGGGGATGACGGTGGCGCAGGCGGTGGCGCTGGCGGAGTCCTGCGCGGACGGCGAGGCGTTGTCCTGCACAGACGGCGGGAGTCCTTCCGGGGCGGCATGAGTAGGAGCGGCGTCTGGGTGGGAGGGCGTGCTCGGAAGTTGCTGACAATTGAAAGGGTTGAAGATTTTTCCGGGTGGGCGGAAGATTTTGCATTCCGATGGACCTGTGCGTGCGTATAGGTGAGTGAGCGCGCAGATGACCATGGAAGCGGCGGAGTTTCGAAGGCTGGTGGAGACACACCAACGCATGGTGTTCTCGCTGGCGCTGCGCGTCACGGGCGAGTATGGGACGGCCGAAGAGGTGGCGCAGGATGCGTTCCTGGAGCTGTATCGGGCGGTGGAGCAGCTGGAGAGCGAGGATCATGTGCGCTTCTGGCTGCGGCGGGTGACGGTGCATCGGGCGACCGACGCGCTGCGGCGCAAGGCGGTGCGGCCGGAGGCGGCGGCCGAGGAGTGGGTGGATGAGGCGCATTCGGGGATGGTGGAGGATGGCGCCGGGATGGGCGGCGCGATGAATGCGGCGGTGGTGGCGAGGCTGGAGGAGTTGCTGCAGGCGCTGCCGGAGGCGCTGCGGGTGGCGGTGGTGTTGCGGTACCAGGAGGAGATGTCTCCTGATGAGATTGCGAAGCTGCTGGGACAACCGGTGGCGACGGTGAAGAGCCATCTGCAGCGCGGCTTGCAGTTGTTGCGGAAGAAGGCCGCGGTCACGATGAAGGAGTATGTGCGATGAGTGAACAGGAGAAGCGAGTGGACGGACCGGAGCTGGTGCCGGAAGGGGCCGATGTGAAGCTGGCGGAGTTCGAGTTGCTGCTGGCGCGGGCGATGCAGCGCGTGGAGGCGCCGGAGGGGTTTGCGGAGCGGGTGGTGGGACGGGTGGCGAGCGCTGAAGGAGGGGTTGCCGGTTCCACCCAGGTCTCAGAAGCGAGACCTGGGGCACCCGGAGTGGTGGTATTCCGAAGACGGCGTGGGTTGTGGCGGATGCAGGCGTGGGCCGGCGGAGCGATTGCGGCGGTGCTGGCGCTGGGAATGTTTGGGGCCGAGCAGTTGCATCAGCGGCGGGAGCGGCAGCTGGCGGACCAGCAGTTTGCCGTGGCGGTGCAGGTGACCGATCATGCGCTGGCGCAGACGCGGGAGCAGTTGCAGCGGGCCGGTTTGAATTTAGGGGAGTAGGGTTGCGCACGAGTTGAGGAACAGGAACGGAAGGAGATTGAGATGAAGACGATGAGCGGATGGATGAGGGCGGGAAGGATTGCGGGCGTTGCGGCGATGATGGTCGCGGCGGCGGCGGCCGGTGCGCAGACGACAGGCGCGCAGGCGGCGGGGGAGGACGCGGCACAGGCGGTTGAGGCGCAGGTGGCACAGGTCCAGGCGCAGGCAGCGCGGGCGGCGCAACAGGCCGCGCAGGCTTCGGCGAGTGCGCAGGCGCAGGCGGCGAGGATCCAGGAAGAGATGAGCCGGATGGCTCCGCAGATGGCGGCACAGGCGGCCCAGATGGCACCGCTGCAGGCGAAGCTGGCGGCGCAGCAGGCACAGATGGCGGCACAGATGGCGCCGCTGCAGGCGCAGATCCAAACCCAGCTGGCGCCCATGGAGGCGAAGCTGGAGATGATGATGGCTCCACTGCAGGCGGAGATGATGGCGCGGGGAGCGGCGCTGCAGGCGCAGATGCTGGCGCGGAGCGTGGTGCTGCAGGATGGGGGGATGGTGTCGATCGGCGATCCGCAGGTGAAGGATGATTTGTTCGATGGCACGGAGAAGTTCGCCAAGGGAGCGAGCGATGTGACGAGCGTGAACCTGGGTCCGGACATGCTGGGGATGGTGAGCGGGAAGCATGGCGGCGATATGGCGCACAAGCTGAACTTCATGGTGGTGCGGACGTATGAGTATCCGCGGGCGGGGATGTATAACCTGGCGGATGTGGATGTGTATCGGCAGAAGCTGAAGGCGGGGAACTGGAACTGCTTCATCCACACGGAAGAGAGCAAGACGGGCGAGTCGACGGATATCTGCAACCGGCCGCTGCCGAACGGGGAGGGCAATGAGATGGTGATCCTGACGGTGGAGCCGAAGGAGCTGACGTTCATTCACATGAGCGGGAAGGGGTCGCTGGCGGACCTGGGCAAGATGGGCCACATGCACATGGGCAACATGAATATGCAGGAGCCGCCTGACCCGCCGACGCCTCCTCCTCCGCCGTCGAATCCGCACCAGTGATGGCCGGTGATGGGAGGGAAGATCGAGCGTGGAGACATCGCCCTTCTACAATGAAGGGCGATGTCTCTTTTGTTTAAGGTAGCCGCGACGAGCGCGGAGGGTGGTCGACGGGCGGAGCTGGTGCTGCCGCATGGAGTGGTGCAGACGCCGGTGTTTATGCCGGTGGGAACGGCGGCGACGGTGAAGGCTGTCGAGCAGGGAGTGCTGGAGAGGATTGGGAGCGTTGCAAGACCCATGTCTCAAAAGCGAGACCCTTCGGCAGGCTCAGGGCAGGCTCTGGGGCACCCGGAGTGTGGGGTCGAAGCGGGGCGGGGGGCGGAGATTATTCTGGCGAATACGTATCACCTGTATCTGCGGCCGGGGCATGAGCTGATCCGGAGGATGGGGGGCGTGCATCGGTTTATGAGCTGGGAGCGGCCGATGCTGACGGACTCGGGCGGGTTCCAGGTGTTCTCGCTGGCGAAGCTGAGGAAGATTACGGCGGATGGGGTGGAGTTCCGGTCGCACCTGGATGGGAGCAAGCACTTCTTTTCGCCGGAGCACTCGATGGCGGTGCAGATTGCGCTGGGCGCGGACGTGATGATGGTCTTCGATGAGTGCGTGGAGACGCCGGCGAGCTGGGAGCGGACGCGCGATTCGATGGCGCTGACGCATGCGTGGGCGGAGCGGTCGAAGCGGTATTGGGTGGAGCATCGGGAGGAGGTGCCGTGGCAGACCCAGGTCTCAGAAGCGAGACCCTTCGGCAGGCTCAGGGCAGGCTCTGGGGCACCCGGTGATGAGTCTGCGGGGAAGCATCAGAGCCTGTTTGGGATTGTGCAGGGTGGGATGTATGCGGACCTGCGGAGGGAGTCGGCGGAGCGGCTGGTGGCGATGGATCTGCCGGGGTATGCGATTGGGGGGCTGGCGGTGGGGGAGCCTCGCGAGGTGACGCGGGAGATGATTGCGCGGACGCTGGAGTTTCTGCCCAAGGATAAGCCGCGGTATGTGATGGGGGTGGGGTATCCGGATGAGATTGAAGAGTATGCGCGGATGGGTGTGGACATGATGGATTGCGTGCTGCCGACGCGGGCGGGACGGCATGGGCTGGTGTTCGTGCGGTCGGATCCGAAGGACCGGAGAAGCCCGGTGGTGCGGTTGAATGTGAAGAAGCTCGAGAATGCAGAAGACCAGCGGCCGTTGGATGAGGGGTGCGCGTGCATGGTGTGTCAGCGGTATTCGCGGGGGTATCTGCGGCATTTGGTTTCGAGTGGGGAGCAGCTGGGGGCTACGCTGAACTCGATTCATAACCTGGCGTTTTATCTGGAGACGATGGAGAGGGTGCGAGGGGACCTGGCGGGGCGGCAAGAGGGGAACGATAGGCCGGGGCCGTTGCGATTCGCGGAATTTTTGTTCGCGGGGCGATGGGCTGTGAAGGATACTGGACGCACGATGAGCGTCCAGAGAATGTGTGGTGTGTGCGGGTGGGTGGTGGCGGCGATGGTGGTGGCAGGACCCTTGGCGGCGCAGCAGGCGGGGTCGGTCTCCGGGCATGTGACGTGCGGGGATACGCAGCGGCCGGCGAGGTTTGCGGGGGTGATGCTGCTGGGGGTGCCGAAGGGGATGCCGCAGACTCCGCCGAGTCCGAATGCGGATGCGGCGACGCTCAAGGCGGCGATGAACTCCGCGATGGACAGCGTGAACGTGGTGCAGACGCAGACGGGGATGGATGGAAGCTATACGGCGGCGAATGTAGCGCCGGGGGACTATTACGTGTTCGCGTCGGTGCCGGGGTATGTGCAGCCGTCGGCGATGGTGCAGGCGGCGATGGACGCGGGAGCGGATATGACGAAGCCGCTGCCGGGAGTTCCGGTGGTGCATGTGTCGGGGGAGGGTGGGGCGCAGGAGGATATTACGGTGGAGCGCGGTGGCGCGGTGACGGGGCATGTGTTGTGGGATGATGGAAGCCCGGCGTCGCGAGCGATGGTGTCGGTGGTGTCGACGAAGGCGAGCGACAAGAAGCTGCCGCCGGGGTTTGCGATGCTGGGCATTGCGGGCGGGCTGGGTGGGAGTGGGGTGATGTCGTTCTCGGATGATTTGGGACAGTATCGGATTGCGGGACTGGCGCCGGGAGAGTACGTGGTGAAGGCGACGCTGACGGTGCACACGAGTTTTGCGATGCAGCGCGGGGTGATGAACATGGCAGGGCTGGGCGCGGATAAGCCGCTGGTGGCCTATGCTCCAGGATCATTTCACAAGAGTGGAGCGAAGGCGTTGACCCTGGCGGCGGGCCAGGAGCAGAGCGGCGAGGACGTCACGATCAACCTGACGGGAACGCACTCGGTGAGCGGACGGGTGGTGTCGGCCGAGGATGGGCACGGGATTAATTCGGGGAGCGTGGAGCTGACCGACGCCAGCGATAAAGACCTGGTGCGGGGCGCGGCGGTGGATGCGAGCGGGAACTTTACGGTGGGGTTCGTTCCGGCGGGGACGTACAACCTGGCGGTGACGGGAGGGGCCGATACGGAGCCGTCGAAGAACAGGCCGACGGGGATTGTGCGGTTCACGATGCCGGAGACCGTGCGCAGCTATGAGGATGGGAAGCAGAGCGTGGTGGTGGGGGATACCGATGTGGTGGGATTGAATGTTGCGCTGCAGCCGTCGAAGGGCGGGAAGCCGGGTGTGAATATGAATGACCTGCTGAAGTAGTGGATGGCTAGGCGGAGGGTGGGTGGAGGATGGGGACGATGAGGCGCTGGATGGTGGCGGCGATCTCTTCGGAGGGGATGCGGTCGGGGGTGCGGACCCACTCGCGGGCGGCGCCGTAGATGGCCCAGCTGGCGGCCGAGGCGAGCAGCTCGGGTGAGGCGGCGGGCGGGGCGGGGCTGGCGGGAGGGTGGTTGCGGATGCCGTCGAGGAGCATGCCGCGGACGACGGCGATGATGGCCGATTCCATGTGCGGGGGCATCTGGTTGGCGGCGGCGCAGGGGGTTCCGGCGAGCTGGCTGAGGGTTTGGGCGAGGAAGTCGCAGACGCCAAGGACGATGCCCTGGAGGGCGTTGGTACAGGTGCCGTTGAAGACGACGCCGCGCTCGTCGAGGAGGGCGTGGAAGCGGCCGGCGACCATGCACTCGAGGAGAGCGAACTTGTCGGGGTAGTGGGCGTAGAAGGTGGCGCGGTTGAGGCCGGCGGCGTCGGTGATCTCGTGGATGGAGAGCTTGTCGAAGTCGCGGGTGTGGAGGAGGTCGGCGAGGGCCTGCTGGAGGAGCTGGCGGGTGCGGCGGACGCGCGGGTCCTGGTGTTCGCAAGACGCAGATTCTACGGGGGAAGATGCAGCATCGGCGGGGTGGGAGGGATCGGCCGGAAGGGCCGGATCGGGGGCCGGATCGGCGCCTGCGATGGGGTCTTCGGGGATGGCGGAGGGGGTGGCCATAAGGAGAGGGTACTAAAAATTCACGGGGCGCTGTTGCTTAAACGACAGGTGTCGTGTTTTTCTTGAATCTACACCTGTTGTTTAGACATCAATTGTTGCAAAGGAGATTCACCCAATGGCTACCCTATTACATATCGATTCGAGTCCTATGGGGGCGGCATCGGTTTCCCGCCACCTGTCGAACGCGTTTGTGGAGAACTGGAAGAAGGCTCATCCGGGCGGGACGGTGCTGACGCGCGACGTGACCAAGAGCGGATTGACGCCGATTACGGCGGAGTGGGTAGCGGCGGCGTATACGCCGGCGGAGTCGCGGACGGCGGAGCAGAAGGCGGTGCTGGCGACGTCGGACGAGCTGCTGGCCGAGATCGACGCGGCTGATGAGCTGGCGATTGGCGTGGCGATGCACAACTTCAGCATTCCGAGTGTGCTGCGGCTGTGGCTGGACCAGGTGATTCGCGTGGGCAGGACGTTTGCGTACGTGGATGAGCGGCCGAAGGGTTTGCTGGCGGGGAAGAAGGCGACGTTCCTGGTGGCGACGGGCGGGGCGTATGGTCCGGGGACGGCGCTGGAGTCGTTGAATTTGATTGAGCCGCACCTGAAGACGGTGTTCGGGTTTATCGGGATCACGGATGTGGTGTTCCACACGGCGGGCGGAGCGGCGGTGCTGAATTACGGCGCGGACCGGGCGGAGTTTCTGCAGCCGCACGAGGAAGCGGTTGCGGCGCTGGTTGCGGCGCGGGCGTAGTTGCTGTGAACGCGAGCGCTGTTGGGGCTCGCGTGAATCTTCGATTGGAAAGGAAACTTCGATGCGAGTTGTTGGTTTGATTGCGCGGTACTTGTTAGGGTTGATCTTCGTGGTGTTTGGAGCCAATGGCTTCCTGCACTTTATTCCGATGCCGCCGCCTGCGGGCATTGCTGGACAGTTCATGGGCGCGCTGTTTGTGTCGCACATCCTGGTGGTGGTGTTTCTGCTGGAGCTGATTCCGGGGATCCTGCTGCTGGTGGGACGGTATGTTCCGCTGGCGCTGGTGCTGCTGGGGCCGCTGGTGGTGAACATCGCGCTGTTTCACGCGACGATGGAGCCGAGCGGATTGCCGATCGCTTCGGTGGTGGTGATCCTTTGGCTGCTGACGTTCTGGAGCTATCGCGCGGCGTTTGAGCATATCTTCCAGCACAAGCACGAGGCGGCGTAAGCGATCGTGTTTGTGGAGCGGGCTTCCGGAGATTCCGGGAGCCCGTTGCTGTTGGGGGGGAGTTTGGGCGCGCGGGTGTGTGGGTGGTAGGCTCACGCTGATGAGTCTTGATGGACAACTGGAGAAGCTAGGCGCGCTCTATGCAGAGAAGAGCGATGGGGAGCTGCTGGATCTTTATGACCGGCGCGATGGGTTGACGGAGCTGGCGCAGCAGGCGCTGGCGGGGGTGATGCGTGCGCGGGGGCTGCATCCGCAGCCTGCGTTCGGGGCGCAGCAGCCGGAGTTTGCGGTGAGCGATGACGAGGGGGACGAGGGGGACGATGCGGTGGGCACGGGTGAGGTGCTGGCGTATCTGTTCCATGATGCGTTCCAGGCGCGCGAGGCGATGCGGACGATGACCGAGGCGGGGATTGAGCATCGGATGCTGGACTGGCATGTGGTGCAGCCGGAGAGGCCGCCGCATCCGCTGGGACTGGATTTGGGATTGGTGGTGGCGCGGGCGGATCTGGCGGCGGCGAATGAGGTGCTGAAGGAGAAGCTGGGACTGTATCCGGAGGCGGAGGGGGAGGATGCGCCGGAGGTTGGCGAGGGGATGGTGGTGCTGTCGATGTATGAGCGCGGGGATGCGCTGGATGCGGCGAGGGCGTTGGGAGAGGCGGGCATGACGTATCTGTGGCGCGATGGACGCGACGCGGGGAGCGAGCTGCCGGATGAGGAGACGGTCGCGATCTGGGTGCATGCGGCGGATGTGGAGCGGGCGGCGCAGGTGGTGGAGGATGCGCTGGCGGGGCGTTGATCGAGTTGAATCGAGCGAGATGGATGGGAGTGTAGAAGGGCGAGATGGGATTGTTCAGGAAGAAGATCAAGCAGGAACACAAGATCATGCTGCAGGCGGAGCGGGCGGGCGGGAAGCTGCTGCCGGAGTATCACCGGGCGACGCCGGAGTGCCGGCATCCGGAGCGGTGGAGCATGTATGACTCGATGACGGCGGAGGCGGAGGTGCTGGAGTTTCTGCGCACGCTGGTGACGACGGTGAAGCCGGAGCTGGTGGTGGAGACGGGATCGTTTCTGGGCGTGTCGACGCTGTGGATGGCGGAGGGGATGAAGGCGAATGGGTTTGGGAAGATCATCTCGTGCGAGTTCGACCCGAAGGTGTTTGCGGCGGCGAAGGAGAAGATCGAGGGGCATGCGCTGGCGGGGTTGATTGAGCTGAGGAATGAGTCGTCGCTGGAGATGACGGTGGAGGGGACGATTGATATTTTGTTTGTGGACTCCGATCCGGAGATACGGGAGGCGGAGGTGCGAAGGTTTCTGCCGCAGGTGCGGCCGACGGGGCTGGTGCTGATGCATGATGCGAGCTCGCATCTGAAGACGGTGCGGGAGGCGGCGATCAAGCTGGAGGCGGAGGGGTTGTTGTCGTGCGTGTTTCTGCCGACGCCACGGGGGCTGGTGGTGGCGCAGCGGCGGGAGGGGCGGGCGTAGGTCCTGCGTCCTGCGGTCCTGCGCGGACGGCGAAGGTTTTTGGTTGTCAGTTGTCAGTTGTCAGTTCTCAGTTCTCAGTTCTCAGTGGATGGAGAGGGTTGCCTTGGCTGGTGGATCTTCAGGCGGGGAGGGCGTGGGTGGTGCGGCGCCAGAAGTAGCACATGGCGAAGGCTCCGCAGGTGAGGGCGATGAGCAGGCCCCACCAGAGGCCGGCAGCGCCTAGTTTTTCGTGGAAGCCGAGCAGGATGCCGAGCGGCATGCCGATGATCCAGTAGGCGATGAGCTGGGTGAGGAAGGGGGCGTGGGTGTTGCCGGAACCGCGGAGGGCTCCGGTGGCGGTGATCTGGACGCCGTCGAAGAACTGGAAGCCGGCGGCGATGAGCAGAAGGGGGACGGCGGCGGCGATGACGCCGGGGTCGGGCGTGAAGATGCGCGCGATCTGGCTGGGGATGGAGAGCAACAGAACAGAGGCGCAGAGCATGAAGGCGGCGCCGGTGCCGATGCCGCTCCAACCGGCGGCGATGACGTTGGCCGTGGTGCCGAGGCCGATGCGCAGGCGGCCGATGGCGTGGCCGACGCGGACGGAGGTGGCCGCGGAGATGGCGAAGGGCACCATGAAGGTGGTGCTGGCGCACTGCAGGGCGACTTCGTGGCCGGCGAGCGGGAGGCGGCCGAAGGTGGCGATGAGCGAGGTGACCAGGGCGAAGATGGCGATCTCGACGAAGATGGAGGCTCCGGCGGGGGCGCCGAGGAGGAAGAGGCGGCGGAGGTGCTGGTACTCGATGCGAAGCCACGCTCGCTGGTGAAGGCTGGCGAGGAGGCCGTAGTGGTGGTGGCGGTCGGCGCGCCAGACGGCGAAGACCAGGACGGCCATGAGGTAGAGGCGGGCGAAGCTGGTGGACCAGGAGGAGCCGGTGACGCCGAAGGCGGGGATGCCGTAGGTGTGGGCGGCGAGGTGGAAGCGGTGGCCGAAGATGAGGAGCCAGTCGCCGGCGGCGTTGACCAGGTTGGCGGAGATGAGGGCGAAGGCGATGGGGCGGCCGTGGTGGTGGGCCTGCAGGTAGCGGCGGAAGGTGAAGTAGAGCAGCAGGGGGAGGGTGCCGTAGTTGAGGCCCTGCATGGCGGGGACGGCCTGGGCGAGGATGGCGTGGTCGACGGGGAGGTGGAGGAGAAGGACGGGGGTGACGGCGAAGAGGGCGATGAGCAGGGCGGAGAGAGCGAGGGCCATGACGAGGCCGTGGAGGAGCCAGCGGTTGGCCTCGTGCTGCTCTTTGGCGCCGAGGGCCTGGGAGATGAGGGTGTCGAGGCCGAGCAGGACGCCGCCGACGCCGAAGCAGAAGGTGTTGAAGAGGACCTGGGCGAGGGCGGCGGCGCTCATGGCGAGGGCGGAGTTGGGCAGGTGGCCGAGCATGATGGTGTCGACCAGCGACATGGAGACCCAGCCGAGCTCGCCGGCGATGAGGGGCAGGGCGAGGTGAACGAGCGGGGGCAGCTCGGCGCGGATGTCGCTTGGCTTGATGCGCATACGTAAGGGTATCGCGGGTCGCTCTGCGCGGACGGCGAGGGGTAAAAACGGTGTGCTGCGCGGGCAGGGGGATTCTAGAGTGCGGGGATGAGGGCGCAGAGCAGGGCTCCGGCGAGGACGATGGCCCAGGTGGGAGCTTTGGCGAAGAGGAGAAGCGCGAGGGTGGCGAGGGCGAAGAGGATGTCCGCGAGGGAGTGGAGCGCGGTGGTGGCGAGGGGGCGAATGAGGGCGGCGAAGAGGACGCCGACGACGCTGGCGTTGATGCCGCGGAGGGCGGAGCGAAGGGCGGGGCGGGTGCGGAGGGTGCTCCAGAAGGGGAGGATGGCGAGCATGAGGAGCAGGCCGGGGAGGAAGATGCCGAGGAGGGCGGTGAGGCTCGCGGCCAGGCTGTAGCACGTGGCGTGGTGGGTGGCGATGCCGATGGAGGCGCCGAGGTAGGCGCTGAAGGTGAAGAGCGGTCCGGGGAGGGCCTGCGCCGCTCCGTAGCCGGCGAGGAAGGTGGGCTGGGTGAGCCATCCGGGCGAGACGACGGCGGCTTCGAGGAGGGGGAGAACGACGTGGCCACCGCCGAAGACGAGGGCTCCGCTGCGGTAGAAGGCGGCGGCGAGGGGGCGGGGAGGGTGCGGGCGGGGAGCTCGGAGAGGATCAGGAGAAGGAGGAAGAGGGTGGCGGCGAGGAAGGCGGTGCGGCGGGAGATGGGGGAGGGTGGGGCTTCGAGGGACTGGGAGGTGTCGGGTGTGCGGCAGAGGATGAGGCCGGCGAGGAGGCCGGTGGCGATGGCGATGAGGGTGGCGAAGGGTGTGGGGAGGCAGAGGGTGAGGGCGGCCGCGGCGATGGCGATGGCGATGCGGATGAGGTTGGGAGCGAGCGAGCGCTGCATGGAGAGGACGGCCTGCGCGACGATGGCGACGGCGACGAGCTCGAGGCCATGCAGGGCGCGGAGGGCGATGGGTCCGGTGAAGAGGGTGTGGCCGAAGGCGAAGGCGAACATGAGGAGAGCAGAGGGGAGGGTGAAGCCGAGCCACGCGGCGAAGGCTCCGGGAAGGCCGCCGCGCAGAAGGCCGAGGGCGAAGCCGGTCTGGCTGCTGGCGGGGCCGGGGAGGGATTGGGCGAGGGCGATGACTTCGGCGTAGGTGTCCTGGGTGCACCAGGCGCGGCGATCGATGAGCTCGCGCTGGAAGTAGCCGAGGTGGGCGATGGGTCCGCCGAAGCTGGTGCAGCCGAGGCGGAGGAAGACGAGGAGGATCTCGATCCAGGCCGGCGCGGTGCTTTGGGGTTGCACGGGCGGTTGCACGGGCGGTTGCCTGGGCGGCGGCACGGGGGATGGCATGGAAGGAGGGTACCGCAGCCGTGTGAGAGGTGGTGCGTGGCGAACTAAAGGCGCTGGGTGTCGTTCAAGGCCTCTGGGTGTCGTTCAAGGCCTCTCGGTGTCGTTCAAGGCTTTGAAGGGGCCGGTGATGTGGGAGGTGATCCAGCCTCCATAGTAATCGCCGGGCTGGGGAGTGACGCGTTCGCCGTCGATGGTGCACTCGTCGACGCGATTGGCGTAGAAGGCAACGTGATTGCGCAGGTCCTCGTAGCCGGGGGAGGGTTGGACGTAGCTCCAGGCGGCGTTGATGCTGATGGCGCAGGGAGATTCGGCGAGGTTGAGGAGCGGGTCGAGGGTGAGGTCGATGGACCAGTAGGTGGCGAGGCCTTTGAACTCGCAGAGGCTGGCGGGTTGGGCGGAGGGCTTGAGGAGGTGCATGGCGATGTTGGGGTGAGGGATGTAGTAGACGGGCGGGTGGCTGGTCTCGAGGACGCGGATGGAGCGCGCGGTTTCGGCGAGGAGGATGCCGCAGTGGACGATGCGGATGTAGTTGTGGACGAGTTCGAGACGAGGTGGACTGGGATAGTCCCATACGGACTCGGTGGGGGACGAGTTGATGGGTGTGGCCATGGGAGTACCTTTCCGGGAGACGAGGCGTGATGGATTGACTGGGTTAACGCTAGGCCTTCGCGATGGATTTGAGGGGGCCTTTTTCTATGTAGACGCGGATTTCTTGAAATTATATTCAGGAAACATTCAATGCGCTCAACGAGATGGGGGCGGAATGGCTGCAAAGTTTTGCATGCGGGAGCAACTGCGGGCGGTCCGTTCCGGGAATTCCCGGGTTGCGGGGTTTGGGGCGGACGGAGTTTGACGGGCGACTGGTGGTTTTGGGTCGACCGGTGCGGGCTGATTCGCGACCCAATGAGGCTGGAGCCGGCGGAAACCCGCGATTTCCTTGACATCACGCGGTCCTTCCGCGATGCTTAACCCTCAGGTGCGATTGGCTGGCTTTCGTGGGCGTGTGTCCGGAGGGAACTTCGGGAGCACGGCACAGTTCCAGCGCTTGCGGAACGGGCGAGCGAAAATCCCCAAATTTCCAAGGAAGACGCGACCGGCGAAGAAGTTTCGTGTGTTCGGCGCGCAAGCAGGACGTGGCAGTGAACGCTTTGGGTTTTGCAATGCTGGCTGGCGGCGGCGGATCGATCTTCGGTCAATTTGGCGGGATTCCGCTGCTGCTGTTGATGTTCGTGGCCATGTATTTTCTGCTGATTGCACCGAACCAGCGAAAGCAGAAGACGTGGGCGGCGATGCTGGCGGCGTTGAAGCCGGGCGATCGGGTGACGACCAACGGCGGCATTCGCGGCGTGATTGTCAGCGTGAAGGACGATCTGCTGGTGGTGCGCACGGCTCCGGATGGTGTGAAGCTGGAGTTTGTGAAGAGCGCTGTGGCGGCGGTGACCACGGAAGAAGACAACAGCAAGTCGGCGTAAGACAGGCTACGCGGCGGAGTGACGCAGGTTCTCGCTAAAGGCACCGCGTTCTGGAAAGAACCAACCTACGTTCTGGAAAGAACCAACACACGTTCTCGACAGTGGTATTCAAGGAAACAAGACAACAATGGGCAAGAATCTGGCCAGTAGAGCTCTCTTTATCGTCGCAGTTCTTTTGATCTGCACCTACGGAATCTTCGGCATTCCGCATGGTGGATTGGTGCAGTCGCTCAAGGACCGCATCAACCTGGGACTGGATCTCAAGGGTGGGACGCACCTGGTATTGCAGGTGCATGTGGCGGAGGCGGTGAACTCGTCGACGGACCGGGACGTGCAGGCGCTGAATACGGCGCTGGCGGCGACGGGAGCGACGGCGACGAAGCTGGATCCGGCGCATCCGGAGACGATTACGATCTCGGGCGGGTCGCCGACGCAGCAGAGCGCGATTCACGACATTCTGACGGGCACGGAGTATGCGGGCTATGACGTGGCGTCGTCGGGCAACGGCGGCTACAAGATGACGCTGAAGGTGTCGGAGATCCGGGCGATCGAGGATCGGGCGCTGGATACGTCGATCGATACGATCCGCGAGCGCGTGAACACGCTGGGCGTGAGCGAGCCGCTGATCGAGAAGTATGGCCTGGGCGATAACGAGATCCTGGTGCAGCTGCCGGGCGTGTCGGATCCGGGCCGGGTGGAGAACATCATCCAGTCGACGGCGAAGCTGGAGATTCACCAGGTGGTGGGAGCGTACGGCAGCGTGGCCGAGGCGCAGCAGGCGAATCCGGGTGGAATCCCTGCGGACGACGAGCTGCTGAAGGGAAACAACGGCGCAGGCGGTCCGGATGAGTACTACCTGCTGAAGCGGCTGGCGATTGTGTCGGGTACGGACTTCCGCGATGCGCAGCCTTCGACCGACGAGAACGGACGGCCGGACATCACGTTCGACCTGACGACCGAGGCGGGCGACCGCTTCTACAAGTACACGGACGCGAACAAGGGCACGGGCCAGATGGCGATCGTGCTGGACAACCAGGTGCGCGAGGTGGCGGGCATTGAGAGCGCGATTCGCGACCAGGGACGCATTACGGGCGGCTTCTCGCAGGACCAGGCGGCGGATCTGAGCCTGATGCTGCGGACGGGTTCGCTGCCGGCATCGATCTCGTACCTGGAGACGCGCACGGTGGGACCGACGCTGGGCGCGGCGAGCATTCACCAGGGCGTGGTGGCATCGATTGCCGGGCTGGTGGTGGTGCTGATCTTCATGCTGATCTACTACAAGGGCGCGGGCATCAACGCGGACCTGGCGCTGATTCTGAACCTGGTGATCCTGCTGGGCTTCATGGGCTACTCGGGCGCTACGCTGACGCTGCCGGGCATTGCGGGCGTGATCCTGACGATTGGTATGGGCGTGGATTCGAACGTGCTGATCTTCGAGCGCATCCGGGAAGAGCTGAGGCTGGGCAAGACGGCGGCGGCGGCGGTGCAGGATGGATTCGCGCATGCGTGGACGACGATCTTCGATACTCACGTCACGACGGTTGTTTCGGCGGCGATTCTGTTCCTGTTCGGATCGGGACCGGTGAAGGGCTTCGCGGTGACGCTGACGATCGGTTTGATTGCCAACGTGTTTACCGCGGTGTTCGTGTCGCGCACGATCTTTGATTACCTGCTGACCAAGAAGGAACGCGGGACAGCAGAGCTTTCGATCTAAGAGCAGATTCAGCGGCGAGATTCGAGATTGACTAAGGCGCTGCTCGTTCCGTTCATCCCGAGATGCGGCGTAGATCTCGCATGGAAGAGCTCGCATCTCGACCTGCGTTCTGAGGAAAGAAAAACGTGGAACTGTTTCGGAGCGCAAATATCGATTGGCTGGGGAAGAAATGGTACTTCCTCGGCTTCAGCTTGATCTTCTCGGTTGCCGGCCTGATCAGCATCTTCTTCTGGCATGGGATTCCGACGGGCGTGGACTTCAAGGGCGGAACGGCGATCACGGTTCAGTTCGACAGCGCGCCGCACGAGGATGACATCCGCAAGGCGCTGGCTGCGGCGAACATCAAGGACGCGACGACGCAGCGCATCTCGGATGTGGGCGGCGGCGCTCTGGGCAACAAGGAGATCATCTCGCTGCCGCTGTCGACGGCGCAGGATACGGCGCACGACGAGGGGCGTTCCGAGGTCGAGAGTGCGTTGACGGCGGGGTATCACGACTCCGGCTTCAGCGTGCAGCAGGTGGACATTGTGGGCCCGACGGCGGGCAAGCAGCTGACGCACGAGGCGGAGCTGGCGACGCTGTACTCGCTGCTGGGGATGCTGATCTACCTGTGGTTCCGGTTTGAGCTGATCTATGGCGTGGCGGCCGTGGTCGCGGTCTTCCATGACACGCTGATCACGATCGGCTTCTTCTCGCTGACCAACCAGGAGATCACGCTGACGGTGGTGGCGGCGATCCTGACGCTGGTGGGCTACTCGATGAACGACACGATCGTGGTCTTCGATCGCATACGCGAGAACCTGGCGTTGAACCGGCGCGACAAGCTCGCCGACCTGGTGAACCGCAGCATCAACCAGACGCTGAGCCGGACGGTGATCGCCTCGGGGCTGACGTTCATGACAGTGCTGTGCCTGTTTGTGTTCGGCGGCGAGGTGCTGCGCGGCTTCTCGTTTGCGCTGGTGGTCGGTATTACGATCGGAACGTACTCGTCGATTGCGGTGGCGGCGCCGATGCTGGTGGCCTACCAGGACTGGCGGGCGAAGCGGGCGCCGGCGGGCAAGCGGGTGGCGCTGCCGGCGGCCAAGGTTGTGCGGCGGTAACGCGGTAGGAAGTGCACTACATTTCATGCATTTTTGTATTCAGGGAGATTTGAGATAGGATGACCTGCAAGACGCGGCATCTCAAACTCCGGTTCCATTCATCCCAAGGTACGGCGGGCAGCCAACGCCGCGGGGCGGAGTTTTCCTCCCCGGGAAAAAAGGTTGCAATAGCCGGGAACAATTCGAGTTGGTGCGGTGTCTAAAGCTCTTATGCTTTCCCTTACGGGAAGGAGGTCGCTTAAATGTTCGAAGACGCTCTGATGGAATCCGGCGGTAAGCTCAAGACCAGATCCAAGTACTGGATGATCGCCACGTTTGTATTCAATGGCCTCATCGTGGGACTGATGATTTTGATTCCGCTCCTGTACCCGGAAGCTCTGCCGCACAACTCGTTGACGGCATCGCTGACGGCTCCGCCGCCGCCGCCACCACCGCCGCCGCCACCTCCGCCACCCGCACCCAAGGTGATGCCGAAGGTTGTGGACGTAGACAACGGCCTGCATGCGCCGACCAAGATTCCCAAGGACATCAAGATGGTCCATGAAGACGCGCCGCCTCCACCGGCTGGCGCTGGAGTAGCCGGCATGGAAGGCATGGCGGGCGGAGCTCCTGGCGGGATCATGGGCGGCATGATGGGCGGCACGGGGCCGGCGATTCACGTAACGCCGCCCAAGCCGACGGGACCGGCGCGCATCTCGGCCGGCGTGATCGCGGGTAACCGCATCGCGTTTGTGGAGCCGCAGTATCCGCCGATTGCGAAGATCGCTCACATGAGCGGAACGGTGGTGCTGCACGCCATCATCTCCAAGACGGGCAGCGTCGTCAACCTGACGGTACAGTCGAGCAGCAATCCGATGTTCAACAACTACGCCATGGAAGCAGTGAAGCAGTGGAGATACCGGCCGTACCTGCTCA
Source organism: uncultured Acidobacteriaceae bacterium (assembly GCA_963762375.1). Classification (GTDB taxonomy): domain Bacteria; phylum Acidobacteriota; class Terriglobia; order Terriglobales; family Acidobacteriaceae; genus Granulicella. The sequence continues at coordinate 33,854 of CAVXKP010000006.1, read as the reverse complement.
ATGGCGATCCGACCGAGGTGGATACCACCATCACGGTAAACTTCGCGCTGAACGGCGGAGACTAGACATCTGAGGCGGGGTGGCGCGGAAATCTGTTGATTATTAACCGCTTGATCAACAGCGCGCCACGACGTCCAACCTGAGGTATTGTAAGAATCTCGACGACATCCTGGGCGAGAACAGGCGAATCCTCCTGTACCTCCCCGCCAGCTTCCCTGATCGAGCTTCACCGCTCGATCCAAACCACGGCCTCAAGCAACCAGTGCACCACGTGTACGCTCCACCCGTAATTTGCACGTCCATCCACCAGGAGGAAAGACTTCGTGATTCTCGTTCATCTCGCAAACCTCGCTCACGCACCGCTCGCCATGTATCTCCAAGACGCACCTGCCGAAGTAGGCTTCGGACCTGCGGCCCTCTGGGCCCAGATGGGCGTCCCTGCCAAGCTCGTCGTCATCCTGCTGTTCATCATGTCGATCTGGTCGCTGGCCGTGATGATCGACCGCGCTCTGTACTTCTCGGCAGCGCGCAAGCAGTCGCGCGAGTTTGCTCCGAAGGTCGCCGGCGCTTTGAAGGAAGGTCGTCTGGACGAGGCGATCAAGGTTGCCGATCGTTCCAAGAAGTCTCACCTTGCTGAGGTGGTGACGGCTGGTCTGACGGAGTTCCGTTCGTTCGGTTCGGGCGGCGCGATCTCGGAGGAGCAGATTGAGAGCTCCAAGCGCGCACTGGAGCGCTCGGAAGCGATCGTTCACGCCAAGCTGAAGAAGGGCCTGGGCGGTCTGGCCACCATCGGATCGACGGCACCGTTCATCGGTCTGTTCGGAACGGTCGTCGGTATTCTTAACGCCTTCAAGGCGATCGCAACCACCAAGAGCCAGGGTCTGGCGGCAGTCGCCGGCGGTATCTCGGAAGCTCTGGTCACGACGGCGTTCGGCCTGCTGGTCGCTATCCCGGCGGTTATGACGTTCAACTACTTCACGGGCAAGGTTGAGTCGTTCGACGTGGAGATGGACAACAGCTCGTCGGAGCTGGTGGACTACTTCATCAAGCAGTCGCACCGCTAAACCCTGCTGGCCGGTTCCTGATGGAGCCGGTGGGTAGAGGTCTGGCCCGTAGTAACGAAGCACGACCTTGCGAGAATCATGCTGGAGATCTCCGGACGCCGAAGCGAACGGCGTCCGGACTCTCAGCCTCCTCGCAACAACAGCCAGGGCAGGTAGCCGCGAACGGCGACCTCGACCCGAACGGAGCGCATTTTTATGTCGATAGCAAAGCGGGACGAGGGCAAGAAGGTCAACTCGAACATCAACGTAACTCCCATGGTGGACGTGATGCTCGTGCTGTTGATCATCTTCATGGTCATCACTCCGATGCTGGGGGACAAGATCACGGTCGATCTCCCCAAGGTGAGTGCGGCAATCATTCTGGATGCGGCGAACAAGGAAGACGCGATCACGGTGGCGGTGACACGAGACGGATCGATGTTCGTGCGCGGCGACAAGGTTTCGTCCACTGGCGATCTGACGGCCCGGGTGCAGAGCCTGGAGGCGCTGAAGACCAATCCGGGTGACGACAAGTCGGTGTATCTGAGTGCCGATCAACGGTCGAACTTCGGCAAGGTTGAGGATGCGATCGACGCCTTGCGCGCGGCCGGCGTGAACACGCTCAACCTGATGACGGACAAGACCTACAACGCCCAGCAGTAGGGGCAATGGCAGCTCCGGACTTCAGGCAGGAGCGTGGCCGGCACGCAAGGACGTAAGTACAGGAACAAAGGAGTCTCACTATGGCAATGGGTGGTGGTTCAACAGGTGGTGCAGTATCGGATATGAACGTCACGCCGTTGATCGACGTTCTCTTGGTGCTTCTGATCATCTTCATGGTCATTCAGCCGACCACGCCGAAGGGCCTGGACACGGTGGTACCGCAGCCGCCGAAGGACAAGAATACGCCGCAGACCGATACCCGGACGATCGTTGTCCAGGTGCTGAACACGGGCTCGGTGCCGACCTACAAGATCAATGAGCAGACCTTCCCCCGGGACCAGGTCGCCTCGGAGCTGACGAAGATCTTCGAGACGCGCAATGAGAAGATCATGTTCATCAAGGGCGATCCGGGACTGAACTTCGGCGCGATTGCCGACGCGGTTGGTTTCGGCAAGCAGGCGGATGTGACGAACATCGCGATCATCACGCCGGGCGTTGAGAACGGCAGCTAGCCTCGGCCGCAGTCAGGCTTTGCAGGCAGGTAGCAAGCGTGAGGCGCTCCATCCTCGCGGCAGATTGATTGCCGCTGGGTGGGGCGCTTTTGCGTTTGGGATGAGAGGGTGCGCGGCGGGGCTGCTTAAACGCACGGCGGCCCACGCCGCGGGGTGGCCTGGGTGCGGGGCGGCAGACGTGGCTAGCTAGAGGCTGCTGACGGCCGCTTCGACGGATGGGAAGCGGGAGAAGAACTGATCGACGCGGGTGGAGGTGAAGAGCGCCCAGACGCGATCGGAGATGCCGACGATGGCCACCTTGCGACCTTTGTCCGACTGCGAGACATAGAAGTTGACGATGACGCCCAGGCCGGCGGAGTCCATATACTCGAGCGCCGTGCAGTCGACGATCAAGAGGTCGGCATCGAGGTCCCGGAGCTGGTTTTGAAGTTCGAAGATGTGGGCCAAGGTGAGGCCGCCCTGCAGGGTGAGCACGGTGCAGCGGGGATTGCTGGTGGGCTGGAAGGAGTATTCGAGCTGATCCTTGGACATCCCCCAAGCATAGAAATTCTGGTGGGGGCTTAGGTTAACAGCGCGTGAAAGAACAGCCGCGCCGATGGGGATGCCGGCAGAAACAAGAAGGCCTCCCGTGGGGGAGGCCTCTTTGGTTTGGCTTGAGCGAAGGCTCGATGGAAGGAGGAGCTTACTGAGGAGTGATTCCGCCGTGCGCAGCGGCTTTCTCTTTGGCTGCCTCGTTGGCCTTGCGAGCGCCCATCGCTCTCTGGACCCACTCATCTGCCTGGGCAAGGTCGGCCTTGCGGGCGGCATCGTCGCCGCACTCCATATCGGCCTTGCGACGGTAGGTGAGGTTGAGGAAGGACATGGCGGCGTCGTAGTTGGGATTGATGTTGACGGCCTGTTGCAGGTACTTGAGGGCGTCATTGACGAGGTCGGTGTTCTGCGAGACGAGTTTCTCGCAGACGGCCTTGGACTTCTTGACGTTGCCTTCGCCGTCATCCTGGAGGCCGGCGGCACCGAGGGTGTCGGTAGCGTTCTTGTAGGCCTCGGTCCAGTCGATCACACCGATGGTGTAGTTGGCGTCGGCATCATGGGGATCGAGGGCGATGATCTTCAGCTCGTCCTGCTTGGCCTTGTCGTACTTGTGGATGTTGCGATCGATGGAGGCGATCTGACGGAGGGCATCGAGGTCGTTGGGGTTCTGGGCGAGCACGGCGTTGAAGCCGTCGAGTGCCTTTTGCGCGATCGCGAGATTCTCGGGCGTGGTGAGATCGGGAACTACCTGGTAGCTATACGCGGTGGCCAGGTAGAGATGGCTTTCGGCGCTCGTCGGATCCAGTGCCACCGACTTTTGGAAGTAATCGACAGCTTCCTCGTACTTGCCCGACTTGAAGGCCTGAACGCCCTTGACGAGCTGGTCGCGTGCCTTGAGTTTGGTGCATCCCACTGTACTGCCCAGAACCAGTAGCAGCGCTGCACTTGCGGTCATTCGTGCACTAAGTTTCATCAGTGAACCCTTCCCAATTATTTAACAAAATCGCCCTTGGCCCACGAAAGGCTCAGCAATCAAGATACTACCTGAGAACACGCCCCTTTGATTGTAAAGGCAGTCAATAAGGTTTACCAGCGCCCTCAAATTCGTATGCAAATTGGTATTACAACGAACAGTCTAAGTGGTTTGGATGCGAGACAAGCGAGTCGTGCAGGACGAAGGCGGCTGGTAGCATCTTGGGAGCACCGGCGCAGCGCCGGTCCAAGTGGAGGCAACAGTATGGCACAGGGAAAGTGGACTGCGCAGCAGATTCCGTCGCAGGCGGGAAGGACGGCGCTGGTGACGGGTGCGAACAGCGGTATCGGGTACCAGGCGGCGCTGGAGCTGGCGCGCCACGGAGCGCATGTGCTGCTGGGATGCCGCAATGAGGCGAAGGGCCGAGCGGCGCTGGAGCGGCTGCAGCGGGAGGTGCCGGGGGCGAGCGCGGAGGTGGTAGCGCTGGATATGGCGTCGCTGGCGTCGATCCGCGCGTTCGCTGCGGCGTTTCTGGCGCGGGGGATCGCACTGGATCTGCTGATCAACAACGCGGGCGTGATGGCTCTGCCGGAGCGTGAGCTCACGGAAGACGGCTTTGAGCGCCAGTTCGGCACCAATCACCTGGGGCACTTTGCGCTGACCGGGCTGCTGCTGCCTGCGCTGTTGGCTGCGCCGGCGCCGCGGGTGGTGACGGTGGCGTCGCTGGCACACCGCAACGGAAAGATTGCGTTTGACAACCTGCAGAGCGAGCGCAGCTACAAAGGGAAGGGTTGGGACGCGTACGGGGCGTCCAAGCTGGCGAATATTCTGTTTGCGAAGGAGCTGGACCGGAGGGCGAGGGCGGCGCACAGCCGGCTGTTGAGTCTGGCGGTGCATCCGGGGGTGTCGACGACCAGCATCTTTGCGAACGGGCCAGGCGAGAACAATCTGAAGGCGATTGCGGTGAAGGTGCTGGCGCCGGTGCTGATGCAGAAGGACGATGCGGGCGCGCTGCCGACGCTGTACGCGGCCACGTCGCCGGACGCGCGGGGCGGCGAGTACATTGGGCCGGATGGATTCGGGGAGCTGAAGGGTGCGCCGGTGGTGGTGCAGCCTCGTCCGCAGGCGCTGGATGTGGCGGTGGGTGAGCGGCTGTGGGCGGTATCGGAGGAGCTGACAGGGGTGCACTATCCGGCGCTTGGGTGAGTCCTGCGCGGACGGCGCGGCGCGGAGAGTCCGCGAACCCATGTCGCAGAGGCGAGACATGGGGTACCCGGCCTGAGGCTGCGCCAGCGCTTCCTGACCAGGAGGCTAGCGCTTGCGCTTTTTGGTGGCGACCTTCTTGCGGGCGATCGGGGTCTTGGCGGGGAGTTTCTTGCTGGCGAGGCGCTTGGCCGCGGACTTTTTCTTCGCGGGGGCGGCGGTGCGGGCGGCCTTGGCATCCGCCGCAGAGGGGGCGGCGGCGCTGTTGGCGAGACGCTGCAGCTTGGCGGCATGGGCATCCATCATCTTCTCGATCTGGCGGATGAGGACGGCGGTCTGCATGGGCTTGACGAGCATCTTGTCGGCGCCGATGTCGGCCCAGTCGTCGTCGGGGAAGGCGGTGAGGAGGGCGACGGCGGGGTGATAGGGAGCGGTGCGGGCGGCCTGGATGACCTCGCGGCCGGCGGCGTCGCTCTCCATGCGCATGTCGGTGATGACCATCTGGTACTCGCGGAGCTTGATCCGGGAGCGCGCTTCGCGAGCGCTGGCGGCGGTGTCCACTTCAAATCCGCTGATCTCGAGGACAGTTTTCAGGGTAAGCAGAACGGTTACTTCATCGTCGACGAGTAGAACGCGGCGCTTCGCCAAGGGAGTCTCTCCTAAAGGTCCAGCGCGGACAGCGAAGGTTTTGTTGCCTTCGGCGTCCGCGCTGGAGCGTGATCCTGGTTTCGATGCACAAGTCAGACACCAGCCCAGTTATGGTCGCAGCTTGCGGCTGGCCATGCAAGGGCTGGTGGGGTTGTCCTGGCTATTGGTCTGAGTCGGAGGTGGTTGCGTTGGAGTGGTTCACCTTGAAACGGTAGGTGAGGGACAGGTAGGAGATGGTCAGCGGAGCTCCGTGGGCGTTTTCCCTCATCAGGGCTCCGGTGGAGAAGTGGCCGACGCCGGCGTTGATGACCCAGTCGTCATGGATGACATATTTACCCGAGATATCGAACTCACGGCCGATGTCGTCGCTGTGGAAGCCGCCGACGGGTGCGGCGACGGCGACGGTGCCGGCGCCCGCGTAGATGTTATCCATAGTGGACGAGGCCTGCAGCCACTCCTGCTGGATGAGGAGGGTGAGGGGCTTGGTGGGGGTCAGGTCGAGGTTGACGCGCTCCTGCTTGATGTTCTGGAGGCCGAACAAATCGACCAATCCGAAGGCATTGTGATTGCTGGGGTACTGCTGGTCGAAGGTCCCCCAGCGGGTCGGGTTGGTGTGGGGGTTGCCGGAGGCGTAGTCGTACTCGCCGAGCAGGCGGGGCTTCCAGTAGAGCTTCTGCGAGGTGTACCCGGCTTTCACGATGCCGGCAGCGGCGCTGATCGAATCGTTGGCATAGCTGCCGCGCTGGAGGGCTCCGAGGACGTCGAAGTTGAAGCCGCCAGGATACCTGCCGGAGACCTCTCCTCCCGGGGTCACTTCAGTCTCGGTGCCGTAGGTGGATTGCAGGCCTTCGACCCTGGGCAATGCCTTGACGTAGACGAAGGGCATGAGGACCGTGTGGGGGACCCAGGTGGTGATGGTACCGACGGCGCCGTCGAAGTTAAGGCCGGCGCCATGGGTATCGAGCGAGGTTGGGTGGACGGTCACGACGGAGGTGCTGAAGAAGTCGATGCGGTTCTTATCGCCGATGCGGCCGAGGAAACCATCCCAGGTGCGGCTGTTGTTGGTCCAGTCGCTGATACCGACGAGGCGCTCGTTGCCGTAGCGCAGCTCCTGGCGTCCGGCGATGATCTTCACGGGAACCCTGTCGAAGGTCTTGTGAAACTCGAGGAAGGCCTGGCGGTCGTCGAAGGTGTCGCGCATGTTGGACGCGGCGTACTTTGCGGGCTCACCGGGGGCGTGGGTGTCCATGAACTGGATGTAGCCGGTCAGCCACGGGGTGGGACGGATCTGGAGGCCTCCCCAGACGCGGGTGAGGACGTAGGTTTGCTCGTTGCCGGAGACGTAGTCGTCGGAGCTTTGGCTCTCCAAACGACCGCGCAGGTAGAAATCCACGGTCATCCAGCTGGGCAGCTTGGACCACTGCAGCGGAGCTACTTTGCCGCGAATTCCGGGATAGTCGGTATAGGTGACGGCCCGGGGGTTATCTCCTGACATTTGGGCCCTGGCGTTTGAGCTCAGCAGCAGGGTTGCTGCCAGCCCCAGTCCTGCGAATACTCGTCCTGTTGTGAAACACATCCTGTTACTGCTCGACTTGGCCCTGTTGCTTACCAAAAACATTTAAACCCCTTTCAGCTCGAACCTGCTCACATGGCTTGGGGAGGGCAAAGCATGAATTGGAGCCCAACAAAAACCGAACAGGAACGAAAATTTAGATGCGCCACGTTTTATCTCCGATTAACAAAAGTAATTAGACGACCCACGGCGGGTGTGCTATATCCATGACAAATTCGTCAGAAACGCTGAGCGCCGGGGGTCACGGAAGCTGGAATCCCTGGCGAGGGGGTGGTCGGGAGGGACTGCGGTGCATCCATGGGGTTGCGGGAGGACGTTCAGAGCCATAGAAGCGCGCGACGGGGCCAGAAGCTCGAATTTCTCCAACTAAGTCGTTTCACTGGAGCATTTCTGAGGCGTGCGCTGTATCATGGAGTACGGGATCAGCGATCGCCGTCATGTGTGCCCGCTGCCAGCATGTCCCCCGGCACATAAACCGCACTGCGCGAATGCTATACTCGCGAGTGCTCCGGTTTCTGCCGCATTGAGCGGAAGCCCAAACCAATTTCTCAAAACATGGCTGCAGAGACTGCGAGCCGTGGAGGCTAAATATTCCACCGTTAGATAAACGCTCCGCTAAATCCTTTATCCGCACCAACGAACGCATCCGCGCGCGCGAAGTACGCGTCATTGATGAGAACGGCGAACAACTGGGAGTGATGGCTCCGTTTGAGGCCTTGAAGATGGCCCGCGAGCGCTCGCTTGACCTGGTGGAGATCTCGCCCAATGCCGTACCTCCGGTGTGCAAGATCCAGGACTACGGCAAGTATCTGTACGAGAAAGACAAGAGCGAGCGCGCGGCGCGCAAGAAGCAGAAGGTTATTGTCATCAAAGAGGTCAAGTTCTCGGTTACGGTCGATGAGCATGACTACCAGACCAAGAAGAACCAGGCAGTGCGGTTTCTTGGCGATGGCGACAAGGTAAAGGCCAGCCTGCGGTTCAAGGGCCGGCAGATGGCGCACCGCGATCTCGGGTACAAGATCATCAACCGGTTGATTATGGACATCGGCGATGCGGGCACGGTGGAGTTCATGCCGCGCATGGAAGGAACGACGCTGCATGCGATCCTGGCTCCGGCGAAGAAGGCAGAGGTGCAGCAGCCTCCGGCAGCGCCGAAGGTGAAGGCTCCAGCGGCTCCCACCGAGGCACCGAGCGCTTAGGATTTCGAAGAACGAAGAGGACGCCCGCGAGAGATCTCGCGGGCGTTTTTGTTTGAGGTTTGAGGCTTCAGGGGGGGCGTGGGGGTGGATCAGCGTTCGAGGCCCCACTCGTTGACGAAGTGGAAGCCGCGGTCGAGCAGGGGGTAGTGGGAGGGGAGTGGGACGCGGGCGAGGGTGAGGGTGCCGGCGGTCTTGGCGGCGTCGCCGGTGGGTTTGAGGACGAGGTGGGCGGGGTCGGGCTGGGTCATGGCGTAGGTGATGGGATCGTTCACCGCGGTGACGAGGAAGAAGGTGTGCTTCTTGTCGTCGGGTTCGGCGTGAGCGCGCCAGAGGACGGTGGCGGAGTCGCGCAGCATGGTGCGTCCGGTGGGCTCGAGGAAGATGTCGGTCAGGGGCAGGCCGTCGCCGGTGAGGTAGGGTTTGGTGGCCGAGGTGAGATGCCACTGGCCGGTGAGCGGGGGAGGGTGGCGCTGGCTGGCGAGCTGCTGCGCGTAGGCATCCTGCAGTTGGAAGGCTGGCGGCACGATCGCCAGGAGCAGGGTGACGATGACGCAGATGGTTTCGGCGCGAAGGCCGTAGCGGCGGGCGGGCTTGACCCAGCCGTCGATGGGCTTGGAGGGGCGGTGGAGGAAGAAGAAGTTGAAGAGGGTGGGCATGTCGGGAACGATGAGCGCGATGGACATGAGGACGAGGTGCGCGGCGTAGAGCTTGACGGGGACGTCGAAGCAGAAGTTATAGAGGACGATGTTGGTGGCGAGGAAGGCGGTGAGGAGCTCGCCGAGAAGGCCGGTGCGGCGGAAGAGGATGAGGAGGCCGGCGCTGAGTTCGGCGGCGCCGCAGATCATCTCGTAGACGGGGTTGAGGCCGATGAGGGTCCAGAGCATGGTCATCGGGGAGGTGTTGCCGAGGGGCTCGTTGAGCACGGCGAGGGAGGGAGGGGGCATCTGGAGGGGGAAGAGCTTGGCGAGGCCGTAGTTGATCATGGCGACGCCGAGGGTGAGGCGGAGGATGAGGCGGAACCAGAAGAAGAGGCGGGGGTAGGCGAGGCTGCGGCGAGCGGGGCTGCGGAGCTCGGCGGAGGCGGTCCAGAGGAGGGTGATGAGGATGGCGACGGCGAGCATGATGCCGGTGGCGATCCAGTAGAGGATGGTATCGCCGGAGCCGGTGCGGTGGAGCCTGGCGCCGACGCCGGTGAGATGGAAGAGGTGTTGGCCGAGCCACTGGGCGGAGAGGAAGAAGGGGCGGGAGAGCCACCGGTTGATGGACTCGCCGACGTGGAAGGGGATGACCTCCCAGAGGGTCGCGTTGCCGCAGCAGAGCGCGTAGATCAGGAGGTAGCAGAAGGAGAAGCGGAAGGCGAGGCGGGTGGCGAAGGACCAGCGGCGGGGGCTGGGGGCGGCGAGATGGGTTGCTGCGAGATGGGGGGATTCAGGAGTGGTGGGTGGAGCGGGAGCGGAGGGCGGGTCGTCGATCGAAGCGGGGGAGAGATCGGGCGTCAACTCGGACAAGGGGCTGCCTTTCCTGTTGCGGGAGATGGGTAGAGCGATTGTTGCTTGCGGCGGAGACGCCGTCAACGGCAGATCAGCGGGGCCCGAGGTCGCGATAGGCGGCGAGGGCGGCGAGGTGGCCGCACATGCCGTGGACTCCTCCGCCGGGAGGGGTGGAGGAGCTGCAGAGATAGACGCTGGGATTGCTGGTGCGATAGCCGCGGGAGGTGGGGCGGAAGAGAAGTTGGGAGAGCGTCATGGCGCCTCCGGAGATGTCGCCGCCGGTGAGGTTGGGATTCCAGTCGGCGAGGGCTTCGGCGTTGCTGGCGCGGCGGGCGAGGACGCAGTCGCGGAAGCCGGGGGCAAAGCGTTCGATTTGCGCTTCGATGACGGCGGTGCGGTCGACGATGGAGCCGTTGGGGACGTGGCAGTAGGCCCAGGCAGTGTGTTGGCCTTGCGGGGCACGGGATGGGTCGAAGAGGCTGGGCTGGACGAGCAGGACGTAGGGACGGTCGTTGAGGCGGCCGTAGAAGGCGTCGTGCTCGGAGCGGGAGATTTCGGCGAGGGTGCCGCCGAGGTGGACGGTGGCGGCGCGGGAGCAGGCGGGGGAGCGCCAGGGGATGGGCTGGCTGAGCGCGTAGTCGAGCTTGAAGATGCCGGGGCCGCGCTGGAAGCTGCTGAGGTTCTGGAGGTAGCTGAGGGTGAGGGCGGTGTTGGCGATGCGCATGAGCGAGGAGACGCTGGTGTCGAAGAGGGTGGCGTCGGCGGCGGGGAGGTCGGTGAGGTGTTGGATGTCGGCGTTGAGGAGGATGCGGCCGCCGAGGGAGTGGAGATAGCTGGCGAGGGCGTTGGTGAGGGACTGCGCTCCTCCGGCGGCGATGGGCCAGCCGGTGGTGTGGCCGGCGGCGACGAAGACGATGCCGGTGGCCGCGCTGGCAAGGTGGGTGAGGGGAAGGACGGAGTGGGCGGCACAGCCGGCGAAGAGGGCGCGGGCGCGCTCGTCCTGGAAGACGGTGGTGGCCAGCAGTTGTGCGGGCATGAGCGCGGGAGGGCCGAAGAGGGCCATGGCGGCGGGATGGGTGGGGAAGCGGAGCAGGGGTTGGGTGAAGTCTTCGACGAGCTGCGGCCAGTTGCGCACGGAGGCGCCGAAGAGCGAGCGCCAGGCGGCGGCGTCGTGCGGGGTGAGCTGGGAGGTGGTGGCTTCGAGGGCGTGGGTCTGGGATGCGTGTTCAAGCGTGACGGCGGTGCCGTCGTCGAGTGGATGGGCGAGGGGGGTGGGCGGCTCGATCCAGCGCAGGCCGTGGTCGGCGAGGGGAAGGCTGCGGAAGAAGGGCGAAGCGACGCCGATGGGGTAGCAGGAGGAGCCGAGGTCGTGGTGGAAGCCGGGGAGGGTGACCTCGGCGGTGGAGCAGGCTCCGCCGGGGATGGCGTTGCGCTCGTAGACGGTGACGGCGACGCCGCGCTGCGCGAGGGTGATGGCGGCGGAGAGGCCGTTGGGGCCGGAGCCGATGACGTTGGCGGTCTGGAGCGGCATGGTACCTGTGATGCTACCGCGTTCGGCGACGGAGAACGGGGTGGTGTGGGCGGCTAGGTGGAGTGCCGGGCTAATTCGAGGGCGATTTCGGGGCCGACGCCTTCGAAGTTTCCCTGGAGCTCGCGGGCGCGGGCAAGGGCGGCCTGCACGTTGGGCAGGACGTTTTCGGGGCCGATGTGCTTGAGGAAGTCGGACCCGGAGATGATGTGACGGGGCTGGTCGCGGGCTCCGCAGAGAAGGAGGGTTCGGCGGGTTTTTTGCAGGCGCGCCAGAAACTGCTCGAAGGCGTGGATGCCGGTGGCATCGAGTGCGGTCATGTTGCGCAGGCGGAGGATGACGATGTCGCCGAGCGGCTTGAGGTCGCGGGTGGCCTCGGCGAGCTTCTCGGTGGTGCCGAAGAGGAAGGGGCCGTGGATGCGGAGGATGGTGACGTTGGCGGGGATCTCCTTGTCCTGGAGGATGTGCGCCTGGCCGTCGCGGAGATATTCGCGGGTGACGGGAGCGACGGTGGTGGTGGCGGCGACGCGATAGATGTAGAGCAGCGCGGCGAGCGACATGCCGACGCCGACGGCAACGGTGAGGTCGGCGAAGACGGTGAGCGAGAAGGTGGTGAACCAGACGGCGATCTCGGTTTTGGAGAGGCGGAAGATGGTGGCGATCTCGCGCCACTCTCCCATGTTGTAGGCGACGACGAAGAGCACGGCGGCGAGGGTGGTGAGGGGGACGTAGCTGGCGAGGGGAGCGGCGAAGAGGAGGATGAGCAGCAGCGTGGCGGCGTGGACGATGCCGGCGACCGGGGTGTGGGCTCCGGAGCGGATGTTGGTGGCGGTGCGGGCGACGGCGCCGGTGGCGGGCATGCCTCCGAAGAGGGGAGAGACGATGTTGGCGATGCCCTGGGCGATGAGCTCCATGTTGGAGTCGTGATGATCGCCGCTCATGCCGTCGGCGACCACGGCGGAGAGGAGGCTTTCGACGGCGGCGAGCATGGCGACGGTGAAGGCCGAGGGCAGCAGCGGGAGGAAGTGGACGCCGCGGAAGCTGGGGAGAGCGATGTGGGGAAGGCCGCGAGGGATTCCCCCGAACTTGGTGCCGATGGTTTCGAGATGGAGATGGAAGGCAGCGGCTATGGCGGTGGCGAGGACCAGCGCGACGATGGCGCCGGGGATGCGGCGGGTGAAGCGGGGCCAGAGGAGGATGATGGCGAGCGAGGCGGCGCCGACGGCGACGGTCTCCCAGCGCGCGGTGGCGGCGTCGTGGAGGAGCATCTCGGTGCGGGAGAGGAAGTCGCTGGGGACGGGCGGGGTCCTGAGGCCGAGGAAGTCTTTGACCTGGGTGGAGGCGATGAGCAGGGCGATGCCGTTGGTGAAGCCGATGGTGACGGGGCGCGGGATGTATTTGACGGCGGAGCCGAGGCCGGTGAGACCCATGACGAGCAGGAGGATGCCGGCCATGATGCCGACCAGGGCGAGGCCGCCCATGCCGAACTTGACGACGATACCGGCGACGATGATAACGAAGGCGCCGGTGGGGCCGCCGATCTGGGTGCGCGAGCCGCCGAGCGCGGAGATGAGGAAGCCGGCGATGACGGCGGTGTAGAGGCCGACCTGCGGGGGCACGCCCGAGGCGATGGCGAAGGCCATGGCGAGGGGAAGGGCGATGAGGCCGACGGTGACGCCGGCGATGAGGTCGTGGGAGAGGTCGTTCAGGGTATAGCCGCGCAGGCACTGGATGGAACGGGGAAGCCACTGCCGCGAGGGCTGCATGGATGAATCATTGCAGATACCCATGCAGATCGATGTGACTGGGGTCACGCGGGGGTGCGGCGCGGGGAGGTGTCCCAGCCGTGAAGGGATGGGTCTCTTCCGGAACAGGCGAAGGGCTTTGACGCAACGGTCGCGAAGAGAGGCGCAACGGTTCGCGAGGGAGGCCGGGTTAGGAGGTCCAGTGGATGCGGACGGATTTCTTGCCGAGGCGGAGGGTGGGGGTGTCGCCGAGGGCTTCGCGGGAGAGGGTTCTGCCGGTGAACTTTTCGCCGTTGATGGAGACGGCGTTTTCTGCGAGCTTGCGGGTGGCTTCGCCGGCGGAGGCTGCGAGGCCAGCGAGTTGGAGCAGCTTGGGAATGCGGAAGGTTGGTTCGGAGGTTTCGGTGGCGAGCAGGCCTTCAGCAGTGAGGCTGATTTCTACGATAGGAAGGTCCTCGGCGACGCCTTTTTGCTGGAACTGGGTGGCCCAGGATTCGGCGGCGGCGTCGGCTTCAGAGGGGGAGTGGAAGTCGGCGGTGATGGAGTGGGCCAGGTTCTTCTTGGCTTGCATGGGGTGGAGCTTGCCGGCGGCGACTTCGGCTTGCATGGCGTCGATCTGCGATTGCGGGAGGTCGGTGAGGAAGGTGTAGTACTTCCACATGAGCTCGTCGTTGATGCTCATGAGCTTGCCGTACATGTCGGGCGCGGGATCGTTGACGCCGATGGCGTTGTTGAGGGACTTGGACATCTTCTGGACGCCGTCGAGGCCTTCGAGGATCGGCGTCATGAGGATGACCTGGGGTTTCTGGTTGAAGTGTTTCTGCAGGTCGCGGCCGCGCATCAGGTTGAACTTCTGGTCGGTGCCGCCGAGTTCGACGTCGCACTCGAGGGCGACGGAGTCGTAGCCCTGGGCGATGGGGTAGACGAACTCGTGGAGGGCGATGGGCTGCTCGTCCTGGAAGCGCTTGTGGAACATCTCGCGCTCGAGCATCTGCGAGACGGTGAACTGGGCCATCAGCTTGACGAGGTCGTAGTAGGAAAGCTTGTCGAGCCACTCGGAGTTGAAGCGGACTTCGGTCTTGTCGCGGTCGAGGATCTTGAAGACCTGGTCCTGGTAGGTCTTGGCGTTGGCGGCGATCTCTTCGCGGGTGAGGGGCTTGCGGGTGACGTCTTTGCCGGTGGGATCGCCGATGAGGGCGGTGCCGTCGCCGATGAGGAAGATGACGGTGTGGCCGAGCTGCTGGAAGTGCTTGAGCTTGCGCATGAGCACGGTGTGGCCGAGGTGGAGGTCGGGGGCGGTGGGGTCGAAGCCGGCTTTGATGCGGAGGGGGACGCCGGTCTTGCGCGACTCTTCGAGACGCGCGGCGAGGGCAGCTGGATCGTTCGAGGAAGCGGGAGGGATGATCTCGGCGGCGCCCTTGGTGATGAGGTCGAGCTGGTCGGCGACGGGGGCGAAGGAGGTTTGCGATTCGGTCGGCATGGGTCAGATTGAAGTATAAGTCCTGCGCGGACGGGTGCTGCGCGGTCGGCGAGCGTTGGGTTGCGGGGGTGGAGGTGGGCGGGTGCGGTCGCGCTGCTCGCACGATGCCCACATCTCAGAATCGAGATATGGGGCACCCGAAGTCGTGATGAGGTCCTGCGCGGTCGGCGAGGGTTGGGTTGCGGGGTGGTAACGGGACGGGCTTATACTGGCGCGCATGGATGTGGAGAGAGCTCGCGCGTTCTTGCTGGGGTTGCCGCATGCGGTGGAGACGATGCAGTGGGGCGACAATCTCGTCTTCTGGGTGGGGGACAAGGCGATTGGCGGAAAGATGTTCTGCCTGCTGAACCTGGATGCGGGGGCGCATGGGGTGATCAGTTACTCGGCGGGCCCGGAGAGGTTTGCGGAGCTGGTGGAGCAGGAGGGGATTGTGCCGGCGCCGTACATGGCGCGGATCCATTGGGTGGCGGTGGAGCGGTGGGATGTGTTGCGGAATGCGGAGTGGGAGAGTGAGTTGCGCGCGGCGCATGCGATCACGCTGGCGAAGCTGCCGAAGGGGGTTCGGGAGGTGCTGGCGATGCCGGAGCGGGCGCAGGGAAAGTTGATTGCGGAGCGAAGGAAGGTGCTGGCGAAGAAGGCGGAGGAGAAGGCCGCGGCGAAGTCGAGCGGAGGAAAGCCCAAAGCGAACGGGAAGCGCGAAGGATAATCGCGCTTCCCGGAGGGGCCGTGGTTAGAGCGTGGGCGTTGCCCGGTAGGTGAAGATGCCAGCGAAGTTGGCGCGGTAGCCGTAGATGAGGATGATCTCGAGCACCGTGGCGAAGAGCCCTGGGGCGATGCCGTGGCCGCCTGCGAGGAGGATGTGGAAGGTGAGGATGTTGACGATGAGGGGGCCGAGGATCACGAGACCGAGAGGGGCGGTGCCTCCGATGAGGACGAACAGGCCGCCGAGGATTTGCAAGAGGCCGATCTCATGCATCCAGCCGCTGGGGAACATGACGCCCATGAACTGGGCGGGTAGCGAGCCGGCGGGAGGCGCCTCCATGGGCAGGAAGGGATGGAGGAGATTGGCACCGAAGACGAGGAACATCAGGCCCAGCAGGATGCGGCAGAGCAGATAAAGATATTTCATGGGGTGGAGACACTCCTTACATGGGGTGGGTGGAGCGCTGAAATCATACGCTGTCAGCGTACCTCGTTGCAGCGGGACCGGCGATAGAAAATTAGATACTCGCGGAAGGAAGAAAGAGGCGCATGATTTGCATACGGCGCGCGCAAACGATAGTTTCTGGGTATGACATTGGAAGCAAAGGTGCAGGGATTGTCGCTGTCGCTGGAGGGCAGCGTGGTATTGGTGACAGGCGGGTCGCGAGGGATTGGCGCGGCGACGGTGCGGCTGCTGCGGCAGGCTGGCGCGCGGGTGGTGTTCAGCTATCGGAGCGCAGAGCGGCAGGCGAAGGAGCTGGTGGAGGCTTGCGGCGGCGAGGCGGTTTGCCGCGGGTTGCGGCAGGAGCTGGCGACGGTGGAGGATGGGCAGGCGCTGGTGGCAGCGGCGGTGAAGGTGTTTGGGCGGCTGGATGGCCTGGTGGTGAACCATGGAATCTGGCCGCCGCATGATCAGCCGATTGCGACGATGAGCGCGACGCAGTGGCGAGGGACGCTGGGAGTGAACCTGGACAGCGTGTTTGGGCTGGTGCAGGCGGCGGTGGCGCAGATGCTGGCGACAGCCGGCGGGCGAAGGGGCGAAGGGTCATATTGTGTTGATTGCGTCGACGGCGGCGCAGCGGGGAGAGGCGTTCCATGCGGACTATGCGGCGAGCAAGGGAGCGCTGATCTCGTTGACCAAGAGCTTGTCGAGCGAGCTGGCGCCGCAGGGGATTCTTTGCAACTGCGTGGCGCCGGGATGGGTGCGGACGGAGATGTCGGAGGGCACGCTGAATGATCCGGTGGCGTCGAAGAAGGCGCTGGGGTTGATACCGCTGGGACGAGCGGGGGAGCCGGAGGAGATTGCCGGGCCGGTGGTGTTTCTGTGCACGAAGTGGGCTGGGTTTGTGTCGGGCGAAATATTCAACGTCAATGGGGGCGCTGTGCTGGTGGGGTGAGGGAACGATGAAGATCCTGCGCGGCTGGCGAGGGTTGGTGTGGGCGGGGGTCGTGCTCGGCGGGTGTTTGCGGTGCGGGGGCGCAGGCTTCGGCGGTGCCGAGTATGCAGGTGGCGCAGGGCGAAGGCGGGAAGGCGGAAGCAGAGCGCGGCCGGAGGCTGCTGGATGCGATGGTGGCGGCGCTGGGGGGCGAGGCGTGGCTGGATCGGCAGACGTGGATCTTCTATGGGAGGGCGGCGACCTTTTATAAAGGGCAACCGGACGCGGCGGCGCCAGCGTTTGAGGAGTACGGCAGGGTGAGTCCGTTTGGGGAGCGGCTGGTGATGGTGTCGCACTTTGGGCCGGTCATCGCGACGAATCACAGCGATGTTGCGGATGTGTGGACGAGCGATCAGGGGTACGAGATTACGTACAAGGGGACGTCGGCGCTGCCGGCGAAGGAGGTCGCGGACTTCGAGCGGCTGCGCGAGCATTCGCTGGACGTGGTGGTGAAGGATTGGCTGCAGCAGGCGGGGGCGGCGGTGATGGATGAGGGGGCGAAGATGGTGGAGCGGCACCTGGCGGATGAGGTGCGTGTGCTGAGTGCGAGCAACGATGCGGTGACGGTGGCACTCGATCAGAGCACGCACCTGCCGTTGAGCCTCAGCTTTCAATGGCGCGATCCGGTGTACAAGGACTGGAATACGGAGGTGGTGGAGTTTGCGGATTATCACGAAGTGCAGGGAATCATGACGCCGTATTCCGTGATCACGATGCGGAACGGCGAGATGACGGGTGAGAGGTTCTTGACGAAGGTGGTCTACAACGTGGCGCTGGGGGCGGAGGTTTTTGATCCACACCAGGCGTTGGAACCCAAGCGCAAGTAACGCGATGGAGTGCCTGCAGTGGTATTCTGAGCCTCGTTATGAGTGATTCGATTTTGACCTCTGCAGCCGAGAAGGCTGAGTCCGAAACTGTCGCCGAGCCGGTAAAGACCTCGCTGGACATTGTTGAGATCATGGCGATTCTGCCGCATCGCTATCCGCTGCTGCTGATCGATCGCGTGATCGAGATGGAGCGCAAGACGCGCATTGTGGCGATCAAGAATGTGACGGCGAATGAGCCGCACTTTGTGGGGCACTTTCCGGATTATCCGATCATGCCGGCCGTGCTGCAGGTGGAGGCGATGGCGCAGGCGGGCGGAGCTCTGCTGCTCACCGAGATTGATGATCGCGACAACAAGCTGATGGTCTTCGCTGGCATCGAGGGAGCAAAGTTCCGGCGTCCGGTGGTGCCGGGCGACCAGATGCGGATCGAGGTGACGGTGCTGAACTGGCGGCGCACGGCGGTGAAGCTGCAGGGTAAGGTGACGGTGGATGGCGCGATTGCGTGCGAGGCGACGATCATGTGCATGCTGGTGTCGCGCCCCGGGAAGAAGCCGGCCGCGGAGGCCGAGGGGCAGTGAGCATTCATCCGACGGCGAGCATTCATCCCACGGCGATCGTGGCCGAGGGCGCGGTGATTCCGGCCAGCTGCGCGGTGGGGCCGTTCTGCACGATCGGGCCGCACGTGGTGCTGGGGGAGCAGTGCGAGCTGGTGTCGCACGTGGTGCTGGATGGACATACCACGTTTGGTGCGCGCAACAAGATTTTTTCGTTTGCGTGCCTGGGGATTGCTCCGCAGGATCTGAAGTATGCGGGGGAGCCGACGGGCGCGACGTTCGGGGATGACAACACGATTCGGGAGTATGTGACGGTGTCGCGCGGGACGGTGGGCGGCGGAGGCACGACGCGGATCGGGTCGGGGAATTTGATTATGGCGTACGTGCACATTGGGCATGATTCGGTGGTGGGGAATGGATGCATCCTGCCGAATGGAGCGACGCTGGCGGGGCATGTGACGGTGGAGGATTATGTGACGCTGAGCGCGAATGCGCCGGTGCACCAGTTCTGCAGGGTGGGGCGGTACGCGTATGTCGGCGGCGGGACGACGATCACGCAGGATGTGATGCCGTACTCGCTGACGTCGATTGAGCGGAACAATCATGCGTATGGATTGAACAAGGTGGGGCTGCAGCGGCGCGGGTTCACGGCCGAGCAGCTACGCGAGCTGTCGACGGCGATGCGGGCGCTGGTGAGCGGAAAGCACAACACGACGCAGGCGCTGGAGATCATTCACGAGATGATTGCGCAGGGCGCGGGCGGCGAGCATGTGAAGTATCTTGCGGAGTTTGTGGAGTCGAGCGAGCGCGGAGTGATCAAGTAGGTATGGACGCCGGCGGACGAGGGTCGACGCTGGGATTGATTGCGGGGAACGGGCGGTTTCCGTTTCTGCTGCTGGATGCGGCGCGGGCGCAGGGGCTGCGGGTGGTGGTCGCGGCGATCAAGGAAGAGACCGATGCGGAGATGAACGCGCGGGCGGCGCGCGATCCCGAGGGGGTGCGCGTGCACTGGCTTTCGCTGGGAGAGCTGTCGCGACTGATCGAGATGTTTCAGAGCGAAGGCGTGACGCGGGCGGTGATGGCGGGGCAGGTGAAGCACAAGCAGATTTTTTCGAGCATCCGGCCGGACTGGCGGCTGGCAAAGCTGCTGCTGAATCTGCGCACGCGCAATACGGACATGCTGCTGGGCGCGGTGGCGAAGGTGCTGGAGGACGAGGGCATCACGCTGATGTCGTCGACGGCATTCCTGGAGCCGATGCTGGCGCCGGCGGGCGTGCTGACGCAACGGGCTCCGGATGAGACGGAGCGAGGAGACATCGCGTACGGGCTGAAGGTGGCGCGCGGGATTGCGGGATTCGACCTGGGGCAGACGGTGGTGATTGCAGCCGGGGCGTGCGTTGCGGTGGAGGCGATGGAGGGAACCGATGCGACGATCGCGCGGGCGGGAGAGATCTTTCGCGGGCTCGATCTGGGTGCGGAGGCGAGCACGTTGCAGCGGCGGCTGACGGTGGTGAAGGTCGCGAAGCCGAATCAGGATATGCGGTTCGATGTGCCGGTGGTGGGGGTTCCGACGATCGAGGCGATGATTGCGGCGGGAGCGACGTGTCTGTGCGTGGAGGCGGGGCGGACGTTGGTGTTCGACCGGGAGGCGATGACGGCAGCGGCGGACGCGGCGGGGATTGCGATGGTTGGCGACGCTGCGGATAGTAAGCAGAACTGAACGCAGTTCGGCGGGTGTATCGGCTGGGTGGATCAGTGAGGGGTAAAGGCGAGGGGTAAAGGCGGTGGGATAAGATGGCAGTCGACGCGGAACTTGCGATTAGAAGCCGCGCCCAGGAGATCTCCCATGCTTCGGAAACGGTGGATTGCAACAGGATGTGCGGTGGCGTTGGCAGGCAGCTTCGCGCTGACGAAGAGTGTGTCGGCGGCCGGGGATATGGCGCAGGTAGGAAGTGCGGCGCCGAATTTTACGCTGCCCTCGCAGGAGAACCTGCCGGTGTCCCTGAACGACTATAGGGGCAAGTGGGTGGTGCTGTACTTCTACCCGAAGGACCAGACCGCGGGATGCACGATTGAGGCGCACAACTTTCAGCGCGACCTGCAGAAGTACGAAGCCCTGAATGCCGTGGTGCTGGGCGTATCGCTGGACACGGTCGACAGTCACAAATCGTTCTGCACGAAGGACTCGCTTACGTTCAAGCTGCTGGCGGATCCTGAGCACAAGGTGGTGGACGAGTATGGCGTGCCGGTGAAGTCGTTCGGTCCGATGCATTACGCGGAGCGGGACACGTTCCTGATCTCGCCGAAGGGCAGGATTGTGCAGGAGTGGCAGGTAAAGGATATCCAGGCACACAGCGGAGAGGTGCTGGCGGCGATTGCGTCGATGAGCAAGTAGCGGCTGGAAGGATTCCAGCAGACGCAAAAACGCCCGGGCCTCCGAAGAGGGACCGGGCGCTTTTGCTTGCCTTTTACTGCGGTTGTGGCAGCCGAGTTACTTCTTCGGCGCAGCCTTCTTGACAGCCTTCTTGACGGCCTTCTTAACAGCCTTCTTGACGGCCTTCTTCGCGGGGGCCTTCTTGACGGCCTTCTTTACGGCTTTCTTTGCAGCTTTCTTCGTTGCCAAGGTCTTACCTCTCATAGTCGATTTTTTGGTGCTTGTGCTCTTGTTGCCGACTGCCTTTTTAGGGGCAGACTTACCGCCGCGCAGAGCACGTGTTGACTTCGCGGCAGAACTTGAAATCTTTTTGCCCGCGGCCTTCTTCGCGGGAGTCTTCTTTGCAGGAGCCTTCTTGGCGGCTTTCTTGGCTGGAGCCTTCGCCACTGCCTTGATGGCCTTCTTTGCAGGAGCTTTGGTTGCGGGAGCCTTCTTTGCCAAGGCTTTCTTCGCCGGAGCCTTCTTCACCGCTTTCTTGGCGGCAGCTTTCCTGGGAGCCGCGGGTGGTGGTGGAGGGGCGCTGGGTGTGGGCTCAATCGAGAGCCGTGTGGGAGGCTCGTAGGGAGCGACGGGCGTGGGAGGTGGAGCGAAGATCTCGGCCTCCTCGACGTGACCTACGGAAACGACGTCGAACTCCTCTTCTTCATCTTCCTCGTCGAGTGAGTCGAGATCGATCACCTCATCGGTGTCGTCTTCGTCGTAGCCTGCTGCGTAGAGCTTGATTGTTTCTTCGTCTTGCAACATAACGTTCTCCCCCAACTCCGAATTCCTTGCGTTGCGTTGAATCAATCTTCGTTCTCTTGCAACTTTGAAAGCCCTATCTTGCTGCATGCGACACAGATGCGTCACATCATGATGTCAACAGGATTACGCGTGGAGCTATGAAATAGCAAGCACCTTTTTTAGGGCAGTGCATATTTTTCTACCCGCAATCCCGGGAGGTCTCCTCGTTGTGACGGGAATCATCGCGAGCGCTGCTTCTTTTTCGCCTGTTTTCTCCCGGCCTTTGCGGCATGGGTCCGGCTCTCGGAACGAGTCGAAGACTTGCGTCCGAGAGATTTGCGTGACGTTCTGCTCGGCTTGTCTGACGCTGCGCGGCCGCCATGACGGCGGTGTCCGCGAGCCGTTGGAGCGAGGCGGATGGGTTCGACGACGTAGAGCGAACGGCCCGGCGCGACGCGATTGGATGAGAGGTGATTCCATTCGCGCAGCTGCTCGACGGTGACGCCGAATCGATCGGCGACGGTGACCAGGGTATCTCTGCGGTGCATGGTGTAGCGTTCGCCTGGGGTGAGGCGACGGCTGGCCTCAATGGGGATGACGAGCTCGTCGCCGGTCTGGATGGGGTCGGTCAGATCATTGACCGAAGTGATCTCGGCGGCGTGAGCGTGCAGCGACTCGGCGATCTGGTCGAGCGTCTCTCCGTTCTGCACGACGTGGAAGCGCCAGGTGGTGCGGTCTTCTTCGGGAATGTTCTTGAGGCGGGTGAGGTACATCTGGCGCGTGCCGGCGGGGAGGTGAAGATCGTAGGGGATGTCGTTGGGCGTGGAGAGCCGCAGGAGAGCCGGATTGAGGGCGACGATCTCGGGAAGCGTGGTGTTGGTGAGGTCGGCCACGAGGCGCATGTCGATGGCGTAGTTGGTGGTGACGTCGTCGGAGAGAACGGGAGGGTCGGGTACGACGTCGGTGAGGCCGTACTGCTGTGGGTTCTTCGCCATGATGATGGCAGCGATGGTGCTGGGGATATACGCCTTGGTTTCGGCAGGCAGGCCGCCGAGGCGATAGATCTGCCAATAATCCGCATAGCCGGTGCGGCTGACGACGTGCTGCACGCGACCGAGACCCCAGTCGTACGCGGCCATCGCGAGGTACCAGTCGCCGGTCTGGCTGTAGAGGAACTTCATGTACTTGGCATAGGCGATGGTGGACTTCTCGGGATCGAAGCGCTCGTCGAAGTAGCCGTTCGATTGCAGGTAGTCGTTGGAGCGCATGAACTGCCACATGCCAGCGGCTCCGGACTTGCGGTTGACGGATTGCGGCTGGAAGCCGGTTTCGGTGACGGCCTGGTAGATGAGGTCCTGCGGGACGCCCTGCTCGCGAAGGATTCTCTCGATCATGGCCTTATATTTGCCGGCGCGCCGGAGGCTGCTGACGAGGTGGGCGTGCAGAGCGGGCTTGTTGGTGAAGGCGTTGATCCAGCCTGCGACGTAGTCGTTGATGACGAGGGGGAGATCGGAGTTGGTGGTCTTCAACTCGGCGGTGACCTTGCCGATGAGGAGGGGATCCGGGGCGAAGGTGACTTCATCCGCGGCGTCGGCGGGCGCGGCTTCGAGGGTGGGCGAGAGGCCGTTGCCCTGGCGGAGGGCGATCATCTCGAGGGAGTTGATGGCGGAGAGGAGTTGGTCAAACTCGTCGGAGAGTTGCGGATCGTCTTTGAGGTCCATGCCGCTGGAGAGCATGGTATCGACGGCAAAGTCGAAGTCCTGGCGCGCGGCGTCGAGGCGGTTGGCGTTGTAGTTGGCGACACCGGATTGATAGCTGGCCTCGGCCTTGGCGATGAGGGCCTGCACCTTCTGGGCATGCTGGGCGGCCACGATCTGATTTGCGGACTGCTGGGCCTGCGTCTGCGCGGAGTTCGTGTTTTGCTGCTGCAGCGAGGGGGCTGTGGTGTTTGCCGGCGCTTTACCCGGTGAGGCGGTGCCGCTGGGGACGTTTCCCGGGCAACCGGTGAGCGTCATCAACAGCAGCAGCGAACTGGTCGCGGCGAGCGTGCGGCGCCCGACGAGGGAGGTAGTTTTCAGGTTCACCATCAACCTACACATTGTAAGGGTTGGACGGGCCGGCCGGTTCTTTGTGGTCTGGCATGGGGAGGGCGGTCGGCGGGGAATGGCGGGGAGGCGATTGCGACGACCATCATCTTTTGGGGCGGCAAGGGGCGGCAGCGTCTGCGGGGGAACGCGGGTGTTAAGATGGAGACTAAGGCTTATTGCACTCCTAATGGATCCAAAGCACATCCGTAACTTCGCGATCATCGCGCACATTGACCACGGCAAATCAACCCTTTCGGACCGGCTGCTGGAGCTGACCGGGAGTTTGACCTCGCGCGAGATGCAGGCGCAGGTGCTCGACGCGATGGACCTGGAACGCGAGCGCGGGATCACGATCAAGGCGCACACGGTGCGCATGATGTATACCGCGTCCGATGGCGAGACGTACCAGCTCAACCTGATCGACACACCGGGGCATGTGGACTTCAGCTATGAAGTTTCGCGCTCGCTGGCTTCGTGCGAGGGCGCGCTGCTGGTGGTGGATGCGTCGCAGGGCGTCGAGGCGCAGACGCTGGCGAATGCGTACCTCGCGATCTCGAACGGGTTGGAGATCATTCCGGTCATCAACAAGATCGATCTGCCGAGCGCGGACATTGAGCGCACGAAGGCGATGATTGAGAAGTCCGTCGGTCTGCCCGCGGACGATGCGGTGTGCGTGAGTGCGAAGACGGGGCTGAACGTCGCGGACATTCTGGAGGCGGTGGTGATGCTGCTGCCTTCGCCGAAGGGCGATGCGGAGGCGCCGCTGCAGGCGCTGATCTTCGATTCGTGGTTTGACGCGTATCGCGGCGTGATTGTGCTGGCACGCATTATCAATGGGCGGCTGCGCAAGGGCGATCGCATCAAGATCATGTCGAACGGGAGGCAGTTCGATGTGGAGTCGATGGGCGTGATGACGCCCAAGCCGGTGGTGCTGAACGAACTGAGCGCGGGCGAGGTCGGATTTTTTGTAGCGACGATCAAGAATGTAGCCGATACCAAGGTGGGCGACACGATTACGCACGTCGACCGGCCGTGCGCCGAGGCGCTGCCAGGGTTTGAAGACATCAAGAGCATGGTGTTCGCCGGGCTGTACACGGTGGACTCGCATGAGCACGGGATGCTGCGGGATGCGCTGGAGAAATTAAGGCTCAACGATGCGAGCTTTAATTTTGAGCCGGAGAGTTCCGTGGCGCTGGGCTTTGGATTTCGCTGCGGGTTCCTGGGGCTGCTGCATCTGGAGATTATTCAGGAGCGGCTGGAGCGTGAGTACGATCTTGACCTGATCATTACGGCGCCGGGCGTGCAGTACAAGATCACGATGACGGATGGGACGGTGTTGAGCGTGGATAATCCCTCGCGCTGGCCGGATCCGACGGAGATCGAAGAGATTGAAGAGCCGGTGATCACGGCGAAGATTCTGACGAACGAAGAGTATGTCGGCAACATTCTGAAGCTGGTGGAAGACAAGCGCGGGCGGCAGCAGAATATCGAGTACGTGTCCGAGACGCGCGTGATGCTGACGTATGAGCTTCCGCTGAACGAGATTGTGCTGGATTTCTATGACCGGCTGAAGTCGGTGTCGCGCGGGTATGCGTCGCTGGACTATCACCTGTCGGGCACGTGGATTTCGCCGATGGTGAAGATGGATATTCTGATTGGCGGCGATCCGGTAGACGCGCTTTCGATCATCGTGCACCGGGATGCTGCGTACGATCGCGGCAAGGTGCTGGTGGAGAAGATGCGCGAGCTGATTCCGCGGCAGATGTTCGAGGTGGCGATCCAGGCGGCGATCGGGTCGAAGATTATTGCGCGATCGACGGTGACGGCGATTCGAAAGAATGTGATTGCGAAGTGCTATGGCGGCGATATCAGCCGCAAGCGCAAGCTGCTGGAGAAGCAGAAGGAAGGCAAGAAGCGGATGAAGCGGATTGGCAAAGTGGATATTCCGCAGGAGGCGTTCCTGGCGGTGTTGAAGGTGGGCGAAGAGTAGCGGGTTGCACGGTTGGAAGGATATCCAATAGCAGTGGAAGCGTGAGTAGCATTTAGCGTGAGCAAAGAAGAATGGAGGCCCGAGGGCCTCCATTCTTCTTTGCTCGATTTGCTTTGCTACTGCTGCGCGTTACTGCCGGGGAGCAGCCGTGGGTGTGCGGTGCGGGGCAGGAGCCTGCGGTGGGGGTGCGGCGACGCCGGAGGCTACGTTGTAGGCATCGATGACGGCCTGGGTGATGTCGGTTTCACGCTGCCACCAGAGGACGGTGGGAAGCTGCTGCTGTCCGCCGATGTTCAGGAGCAGGGTGAAGCCGTGCTCCTGGGCGTACTTGACGGCGGTGCCGCCGAACTTCTGGGCGACCTTGCCATACGCTTCCTGGACATCGGTGTTGTAGGAGTTCTGAGCATCTTCGACGTCACGCTGGAGAGCCTTGGTCTTATCGTCGATGGTCTTGAGGCGGGCAGCGCGCTCCTCGTCCGAGATGGTGGCGGGGAGGGCCTGGTACTGCTTCTTCAAGGAGTCGACTTCGGCAGACTCGGCGTCGATGGAGGTCTTCTTGGGTTCGTACTTCTTCTGGATATCGGCTACGGCGCGTTGGCCTTCGTTGGTGGCGACGACACCCTGCTCAAACGCGATGACGGCGACCTTTGCGGGAATCGCCTCCGGCTTAACCTCAGCCTCGGCGGTAGGTGCCGCAGCATGGGTGGTAGCCGGTGCTTTTGTGGTTTGTGCCAGGAGGGAGGAGGCTGCGAGGCCAGTTGCCAGCGCAGTAGCAAAGACAAAGGTACGGTTCATGCGGTGTTTGAGACTCCTTAAAGGATCCGGATACTGGAGATTTGAGCCGGGTTACTCGCTGGGTTATTCCTGGGGCAAAGCGCCGCAGGGAAAGGCTGCCCAACCTTACTCCGCCCGTTGGAACACTCGAAAGTGTTGCCAGCTTGCTCTATCTCATCATCAAAGAATGAAGGAGAGGGTCGCGGGCGCGAGAGGACAGTCGGCTGACCGCAATTATAGGAGACAGTATGGGTCCGGTCAATCAACGGAGGGGTGCTCCTGGAGAGATGAGAGGCGAACTCTTCCGAAAAACGGAGGCTGGCGAGCGGTATTTCCGGTTTTTGGTGGTTTCTGGTAGGAGGTTTTCAGACATTGCTAAGAAAAGGAACGCTTTGCGTTTGGTATGGTGATTGCTTATATCACCAGTGTTCGAGATCAAGTCGCAGACCAGGGTGCTTGACCGACGGATGCTTGGAACCTGAGAGGTATGCAGGTCAAGGGATGCAGAATTCCCCATATAGAGGGAGTTCCCCCGCCAAGCGAGGTTCAATAGGAGCTGCGGCTTCTAAAGAGCCATTCTGGAGGCCAGTGACTGGCTGTTAGGGGCTTGGGCCATCTTCCGGGGAGGGGAGATGGCCCAAAGGCTTTGTGGTGGACAGCGTGCTGGACGGACCCTGCAGGCAAGGGCTAAGTGCTGCTGCGCTGAGAGTTAGGGGATTGACTTAAAATAGTTGCACATCTGCGGTGTCGAGCGTAGGATTGTGTTGTTCCGCAGGCTTAGGGGCTACTATGGCGCCGTGGGTCGACCGGTGGTTTCACTTACCCGCCAAGCCTGTAGAACAACAGCGTGGGTTCGCGCACATGCCGATGGAACAAGGCGAGGCGTACAGGCTGCGAGGATCGTAGCCGGCCGTTCTGGATCGCCGCTTCAGGATCATAGCTCCAGGATCGACCGGTAGCGTGCTACGGAGATCTGGACCAACATGAGGTTCAATCAAATTTAGCGAACGAACAGTAGAGTCACTCCTGGAATGTAGTAGAAGTACAGGAATGCAGTAAAGAAGCTGAGCCGGTGCGAACGAATGAGAGCTGAGCTGAGATTGGGGTGGTCATGCAAGACGAACGTTTTGGTTATCCTCCAGTGAATTGAAATGAATGCGTCCTTCAAGAGCAGCAAGCCGTTTGCCGGGTGCGGCAGTCGGGCCGGAATGGTGTAGGGGCGCAGGCGTCCGACTGGTATCGCTTGCCGGCAGAGTACGATGACAGATCATCTTCGAGTCAACGCTTGAGAGAGACTACGATTGACCCGTTTCGGAGACAGTCCCGGTCGAGTCCATTTCGGACCGCAGGGCCAAGACAGAGACATGTCCGATACGCCTCAAGCACCCAATTGCAAGGGGAAACCACAGCACCATGTCAGAGCAGAATGCAGTAGATACTTCGTCGTACGAGACGGAGGAGTATAGCGGCGGAAATTTTGGTGACGCAGACTTCGAATCCTCGGAGTCTGGGGAGGCCAATGACGGTGGACAGCCCGGCCCGGGTATGGGGCAGAGCAAGAGCAGCCGGCGTCGGCGCCGCAAGCGGAAGAACAAGGTGGCGGGGGATGGCCCGGCTGTCGCTGGCGGCGACGGCGAGGCGAGCCCGCAGCTGCCGCTGGTGATGGAGGGCGAGAGCCTGGCACTGGCTGCCTCGGCTGCGCCCCAGCAGGCTCGCCGGCCGCAGGCCGCGAGTGCGCAGGCGCACGGCCAGGGTCAGCCGCAGGGCCAGGGCCAGGGCGGCAAGCGCTGGAAGAAGAAGTTCCGGGACCGGGAGCGGCGGCCGGGCGGCGGCGGCGGTGGCCGGAGCGAGAATCCGGGCAACGACTTCCGCGCCGAGGCGAGCTCGTCGAATGGGAGCGGGTTCGGCGGTGGCGGAGGCTATCGTCCGGACAACTTCGGCAACCAGGCGGGCGGGTTCAAGCGCAAGGGCAAGGGCGGCGGCGGACAGCCGCGGGAGCGCGGCTTTGTTGGGCCGATGGACCACAGCTACCGGGCGACGAGCGAGTTCGGCGATGCACCGCCGTCGACGATCCAGATGTCGGGGCGCAGGAACGGGCATCGCCATACCGGCGATTCGCAGCCGATCGACCGCTCGATGCCGCGGCCGATTCCGATCCCCGAGGGAGCGCAGACCCACATCTACTTCTTTATTGAGGAGCTGTTCTTCCAGGCCAAGATCCAGGAGACGGCCAAGAAGCTGGGCGTGAAGGTGGCGTTCATCAAGAACGAGAAGGACGCTGTAGCGGCTCTGACCGAGAGCGAGGAGAACAAGCCGGCGCTGATCGTCTTCGACCTGAACAATGCGAATGCGAAGCCGCTGACGCTGATTCCGAAGCTGAAGACCAAGCTGAAGCGGTCGGCGTCGATCATCGGGTTCCTCTCGCACCTGCAGGGCGACCTGAAGGCCAAGGCCGTGGAGGCGGGTTGCGACGTGGTGATGCCGCGCGCGGCGTTCTCGCAGAACCTGCCGAACCTGCTGCGGCGCTATGGCGTGGAAGAGGAAGAAGAAGTCAACTTCAACTGCTAAGAGCAGGGGTTAGAGATTAGGAAGGGCGCTTGGTCGCTGGCGAGGTTTGCCGGGGATCGGGCGCCTTTTTTTTGTGGGTTGATGGGGTCCCCCCTCCCCCCTGGTTACCCTTTTTTGCTTGTAAGTGACTCATAGGGTTCGATTTAGGGTGTGCAGTCCTACCCGTTCTCGCTGTAAACTATTCCAACCAGATGACTTATGGGGCAAAGTATCCCTCGCTTGCCGGGGTTGCGGGCGATGGGATGCTGGGAAACTTGCCTTCCGCATCGATCGTCGGTGCGGAAGGGGATTGGTGGAGAGAACTGAGGGCTTAGTTAAATTGTACCGGGTTGGAGGGGGGAACTATGCCAGGTTTCGAGAATATAAATCGCCAGTGTTCATCGTGGGTTTGGGGGTTTCTGGAGGGTTGGGGGGCTTGACAGGGTCCTCGAGCGGACGGCGAGGGGTCCTGCGCAGACGGCGAGGGGTCCTGCGCGGACGGCGAAGGGCTTCGCGTGGTGGCGCCGGAGTCAGGGGTGCTGTTGGGAGTTAGGGTGGCAAACTTGGCCCAGCGGTTCCGGGGGCACAAAATCGGTACGCGGGATCAGGCGGGAGATGGCTCTGGTTGGCTATGATGCGTGCAACATGAAGACCGGTCGGGAGCATGCGGCGGAGGTTCGGGAGACGGCAGAGCGGCTCTCCGGCATCGTGGCGAGCTCGCTGGACGGGCCGGGACAGACCGAGGAGCTGGCGCGGCGGGCGTATCAGAGCCGGACGCAGTTTCACCGGTTGTTCCGCACGGTGGTGGAAGAGACGCCGGCGGCGATGCGGCGGCGGCTGCTGCTGGAGAGGGCAGCGTACCAACTGGGGCACGCCGGGACGCCGGTGACGGAGATTGCCCTGGAGGCCAACTATGGGTCGCTGGAGGCGTTCACGCGCGCGTTTCGACGAGCGTTCCGGACGTCGCCGAGCCTCTACCGGCGCAGGCGGGACCTGCACTTTCATCTGCCGGCGCCGAACAACATTCACTTTTTGGCGCTGGGCGGTTCAGACGAAGGAGGGAGAGAGATGGATCTATTCGATCGTTTTGCAGGCAATGACAGCTGGCACACGCGGCGTCTGCTGGAGTATGCGGGAGCTTTGACAGACGAGCAGTTGGATCGGCCGCTGGCGACGGTGGTGGAGCTGCTGCCGTGGCGTGAGTCGAACAAGACGCTGCGGCAGTTGCTGGAGAACATTGTCTTTACCAAGGAGGTGTGGACGGCGGCGCTGACGGGAGCTGCGATGGATATGGACGGACCTCCGCCGGAGGGGCGGTCGCCGCAGGCGATGCTGCGCCGGCTGGAGACGGCGGATGCGGAGCTGCATCGGATTCTGTGCGACGTGCGCAACCGCTCCAGGTGGGATGACACGTTTGTGGACGCGCTGTGCGAGCCGGCGGAGACGTTCACGTATGGAGGGGTGTTCGCGCACATGATGACGTTCAATGCGCACCGGCGCTTGATGGCGCTGGATGCTCTGCGGCAGCTGGGCGTGCAGACCGAGGGGTTTGGCGATCCGATGGAGTATGAGGAGCGGGTGGCGCCGTGGGCCAAGTGAAGCGGCCTGGGGCGCGCCGATGCGGTGGTGCGTGCGGAGAGGTAGAGGCGTTGGGCTTCCTCGCGGGTGGGGGAGGCATCCTAGGGAGCAGAGGATATCGCAATGCCTACGACACATCATTCGGCTGCGGCGGAACGTCATTTACAGGCTGCGCATGCGCATGAGGCGGCGGCTGCGTCGCATCACAAGAACGATCACCTGGGAGCGCATGAGCAGTCGCGACTGGCGATCGAACATGGGCGGGAGGCGCATCGGCTGTCGGAAGAGGTAGCGAAGCTGGAGAAGGAGCTGGAGACGCGCTAGGCGGGGATGCAGGGTTCAGGGTGCCGCTGGCTCAGGGTGCAAGTGCCGGACGTGATCGGCGGCGCGTCGGGTGCGTGGCGCGCGAAGGGTAGGTGCGGCGGTGGGTTGGGTGGGGTTAGAACTCCCAGAGGCCCTTGGGTTGGGGGTGGCCGTAGCGGAGTTCCTTGAGGCGAAACCAGGCGAAGTCGGCGAGGACGATCGCGAAGCCGGCCAGGCCGACGACGAGGATCACGGGGGTGAGGAGCAGGGTCGCGGCAACCTTGAGGGCGGTCTTGAGGGGGTGGGAGGGACAGTCGTCGACTACGGGGTCAATTTCAGGGATAGACACTATGTTTTCACCGATTTGCAGTTGTGGAGTCATCGCACTCATATCTATCGGCCTCGATCTCCCCTACTTTATTCCCGAAATGGGATCTTGTTGGAAATAAGAGGGATGGAATGGTTTTAAGGGAATCTCGGCTGATACTCCAGTGGCACGATCGTTCGGTGCCCATACAAGGGTATGACGACATAAATCGGGGAAAGTTTGCCGGGCGCGATGGTGGAGAATGGTCGCTATGGCGAAGATAGCGATGGTGCAGCGGTGCGGATGGGCGGAGGGGGATGCGGGGATGCGGGCGTATCACGATGAGGAGTGGGGCGTTCCGGAGCGGGATGGGCGAGCGCTGTGGGAGCTGCTGATGCTGGAGGGGTTCCAGGCGGGGCTGTCGTGGCAGATTATCTTGCGCAAGCGGGAGGGGTTTCGGCGGGCGTTTAAGGGGTTCGATCCGCAGAAGGTGGGGCGGTTTGGGGAGGCGGATATTGTCCGGTTGATGTCCGACGAGGGGATTGTGAGGGCGCGGGCGAAGATTGAGGCGACGATTGCGGGGGCGCGGATCTACAACGAGATGGAGCGGGCGGGCGAGGGGTTTGGGGAGTGGGCGTGGGGGATGGTGGGCGGGCGGCCGGTGCAGGATTCTTGGAACCAGAAAGGCTGGGATCAGAGAGGAGGGGCGGAGACGCGGGGGAAGATTCCGGCGTCGACGGAGGTGTCGGAGAGGGTGTCGAAGGAGCTGAAGAAGCGGGGGTTCAAGTTTGTGGGGCCGGTGATTGTGTACTCGTGGATGCAGGCCGCGGGGATGGTGAATGACCATGCGGTGGAATGTTTTCGGAGGAAGGCGGTGGAGCGGCTGGGGCGGGGTTAGAACTCCCAGAGGCCTTTGGGGTGGAGGCGGTCCCGGGTGAGGAGGGCGTGGAGGCGGAAGCAGGCGAAGTCGGCGAGCACGGCGACGAGGGCGGCGAGCAAGGCGACGAGGAGGAAGGGCGCGGCGAGCGCGAGGCCGAGTGCGCGGAGCAGGCGGAGGATGTGGGGGGAAGCCGTGGGGGTGAACATGCGCAGCGCTCCGGGAACGTGGCAGCGATGGGCATCTCGGTGGCTGTGGGATATGGGTCCAAGTGTAGGAGGCAAAAGGATTTCGTGTGTGTGATTTGGATCACAATACGGCGAATTGTTGATCGGGAGGCGAGGATCGGGAGGCGAGGTATGTGGGAAGGGGGTGTAGGGAGAGGGGTAGGTTGCTAGACGGCGTTTTGTTTGACGAAGGCGTAGGCGGCGAGGAGGATGGCGCCGGAGCCCATGAGGGTGAGGATGAGGGCGTTCGGCCAGAGGTCGGCGACGTCGGAGCCGCGCAGGACGATGCCGCGGATGATCTGGATGTAGTAGGTGGCGGGGATGAGGGCGCTGACGGCGCGGAAGAAGCCGGGCATGGTGGAGATCTGGAAGATGTAGCCGGAGAGGAAGACGGAGGGGAGGATGGTGCCCATGGCGAGCTGAAAGGCTTCGGCCTGGGTGTGGGCGCGGGTGGAGATGAAGAGGCCGATGCCGAGGACGGTGAGCAGGAAGGGCAGCGAGAGGAGGAGAAGGACGAGGACGCTGCCGTGGATGGGGACCTGGAAGATGAAGCGCATGATGGCGAGGATGAGGCAGAGCTCGGAGAAGGCGAGGGCGCCGTAGGGGATCATCTTGCCGACCATGAGGCCGAGGGGGGCGATGGGGGTCATCTTGAGCTGCTCGAGGGTGCCGCGCTCGCGCTCGCGGACGAGGGAGAGGGCGATGAGGAGGATGATCATGACCTGGAGAAGAATGGCAATGAGGCCGGGGATGAAGAAGTTGGCGGAGCGGGTGGCGGGGTTGTAGAGGACGGAGGGGCGGACTTCGATGGCGGGGGTGGCGGAGGTGGGGGCGAGCAGGTTGGATTGCTCGAAGGCGATGCCGGTGGCGGTGTCGACGGTGATGCCGGCGACGGAGGAGTCGGAGCCGTCGACCAGGACGAGGACGGAGGCGGTGCGGCCGAGCTGGAGGTTGCGGGCGTAGTCGAAGGGGATGCGGATGGCGACGCGGGCGCGGCCGGAGCGCATGGTGCGGTACATGGCGGCTTCGGAGGTGACGTAGGAGGAGATCTGGAAGATGTCGGAGGCGGCGAAGGCCTGGATGAGGGAGCGGCTTTGCTGGGTGTGGGATTCGTCGAAGATAACGGTGGGGACCTGGCGGACGTTGGTGTCGACGGCGTAGCCGAAGAGGAAGAGCTGGAGGATGGGGATGAGGAGAGCGAAGAAGAGGGTGGAGGGGTCGCGGAGGATGTGGGTGAACTCTTTGCGGGCGACGGGCGCTAGGCCGAAGAAGAGGGGCTGCGCGGACGGCGGTCTTGCGCAGACGGCGGGGGTTCGGGGTTGTGGGCCGACTGAATCGGGGATGCCGTCTTATTCATTCGGAAGTTTAGTCATCTGGCGCGCAATCTCCCGTGCGCATCGTCTTCTCCGAGGCGGTAATTTGGCTGGGTGACTACGAGCCTTCTTGTAGGCGTTACCATTTGCAGCCTGCCCCTTCTTTTCTCACGTAAGTCTGGTGATTCGGGTCCAAACGAATTACAAAAAAGATTGGATCTACAAGGATGCCTATTACTCTAAACCCTTTACTTTTTTGCCCTAAGCCGAACTGCCAAACGGCAGACCACTCAAACTCATCCATTAGCTCTAAGGAAATCGGCACTATCTACGCGTTCGTCCTCGGGGTCGATAAGATGCCGCGCATATGTGTCGTCGGAGTCTTCGAACTGACTGACACTAAAAGATGCATATCGCTTTAGCTCTTGAACTAGAAGTACCCAGTACTCCGAGAGTGCAAGTGTCTAATGGGTATCTTTCATCTTCGCACTCGAGATGCTTGAAAGAAATTTGTAACTGCCTGTCTGGAATTGTTGGTTCGGGGATGCCGCGCTGAGCTTGCTTACCCTTCGGCATCGAGCAGTCCT
>CAVXKP010000005.1:0-77048 GCA_963762375.1 uncultured Acidobacteriaceae bacterium | reverse complement strand
ACTCCCCCCGTCGCACGGCAACAATCACATGGAAGAACCCATGTCCCCTTCGCTATCAGCAAATTTTCCTAGTGACCGATTCCGTCTTCTACCGCGTACGGTCCTCAGGATGCCTCTCGGCGACGACGAAGGCGCGTTTATCCGTATCGTCTTTGCAGCAACCGATGCAGCGCCAGACCCTTGAAATATTCATGGTTGAGCATTGGCCGACTTCGACGCGTTCTTCGTCAAGCGCTTACCAAAGAACTCCTGGAAGATATTGCCGCCGACGAGGCCTGCGGCGCTGAGGAGAGCGTTGTCAAAGACCAGACTCACCCCCCGATCCGCATGGGGATAGTACGCATTGGAGAGCGCACCGGAACCCATGGCCCCAAGAATATAGGCGTAGTTCGTCACGTTTTGTCCGTTGTCACCGCGTGCGATCCACGCATTGCTCACGGCGTGATAGAGGCGCGACTTGAACGTTCCGGTGCCCTGGTAGAAGTAGCGCGGATCTTCATGAAAGAGCGAGGCAAAGACATAGTGGCTCAGGTAGTCACTGGAACGCCCATCCCCAAACTGTGCAGCCCAACGCTTGCCGTATCCTGCGGCGCCCTTGGCCGTACCCGGCATAGGTATTCTGGGCCTGCTCGATGCCCGCTGTGGCGCTGATGCCAATCCAGGAGGTCCAATCAAGGGTATCGTGCGTCGCCAGGGAAAGCTTCTGTCTCGAAGTGAGAGGCGCGGGGTTCTTGGCGTAACTCACATAAAAGTTTGGCACGATCCCGAAGAGGCGCTGTTTCTCTTCTGCCTTGATCTGCTCCGCCGCAATCTCCTCGGTGGGGCGCACGGTGATCGTGTCTGCCGAAGTCACGGGCAAAGAGATATTGGGAACTTCGTAGGTCTGCTGAGCCGATACGTCGAACTCTGCCGAGTGAAACGCCGCAAAGCCCTTGGCATTGATGAGCACCAGATACGAGCCTGCCGGAAGATTCGCAAACGTGAATTCGCCGGTTCCCCCGGACGTCATGGAGCGTACCTGGGTTCCATCGCTGCGGGTCAGGATGACCTGTGCTCCCGGGATTGCGGCTCCGGTTGTATCCAGTACGACACCGGAAACCGTCGCCGAACCCTCCGGCAGGTGTGCTTTGTCCGGCATCGTTCTCAACCCCCGCTTGAGGCAGGGGCGCATCCGGAAGCGAACTGGCGCTCATCGCGAGTGAGGGAGTTTGTTGCTGGGCACGCGCCGTTCGTAGCGGCCATCGCTAGCAGCAAGAGCGAGACATACGTGAAAGCGGCCGGAACGCGCAGCCAGTTCGTCTCTGCGAAGACCGGTTTCCGGAGAGTGACCTCCGCGACTTCGAGAGACACATTCAAATCCAGCACAGCAAAACGGCGGCTCAACAATCGTTATCCTCAATGACCTTTCCAAAAAGCTCCAGTTGAAAATGTCAGAGGACTGACACATCTGCGCCGATCGCAGGACTCTCTTCAATCTTTGACGTACCTGCGAATGGTTTCGTGTACCGCGGGACGACGAATTCATCCGCCAGTGGCGCCGATCGCAGATGGCGATCCAACTCACTGAGCCTGAAGAGCTGCGAAGTCCTGGTCGAGTTGCTTTTGATCGCCGTCCTGGAATGCCCCGCTATCGACAACCTGGTGGAGATCGTCGATCGTTGCTTTGAGCTGGTCTTGATCCATCGACTGCCCCTGCCGTCTCGCATGCATCGCCTGGGTGATGGAAGCGACATCCGTCTGGATCTTGGTGTTTTGGTCGGCGCTGAGTGTCGCTCTGGGGATCGCCTGCTGCAGATCGGTAAGGAGGGTCCTGATCGGCGACTTTCCTCCTCCTCCTCTCTGCGCTCCCGCGTCAATGCACGCGATCATGAGGCAAGGTACAAGTAGCGCTGTGGCGAGGTTTTTCTGCATTCAAGGACTCCTTGGTGAAGCTTAGGTTTCTACCTTCGAGAAGGGCGTTGCCGTTGCGCGCGGGGATGAGCTTCCCGGCGATCGTTCAGTTTTCCGATTATGCCCTCCTGTCGCCAGATCCGTATGTCGAGAAATGTCGCTCGGTTGTTTGCTGAGCCCGGACGACATTTCTCGACAATTCCGTTCCGTTAAAACGGACGACCAATCAGCGTTTCCTGAGTCTGATCCCAGAAGCAGCGGTCATCTCTGCCCACCCAAATCCGATCTCAGTTGAGGCCTCGCCATGTCTTTCACCGCGGTTACCGTTCGGTCCGTATCCCATCGTCTTGATATGTTTGCTGTTTGCTCCACACTGAGTTTGGTCGCAGCGCTCTCCACCGGAGCACTTGCTCAATCCAGCACCCCGATCGGTTCTCAGACCGTCGTGGCAGACTCCGAGAGCGATGGCCTTGCACTCCCCGGAGCGGTGGCGGTCAGCCAGAATGGGAATGTCTTCATCGTCGATACCGGCAACAATCGCGTGGTGGAAGAACCGTGGAACAGCAGCACCAAAACGTATTCCGCTCAGACGACAGTGGTCAGCGATTTATCCAGTCCTGGCGGCATCGCGTTGGGCGCGAACGGAACGGTCTTTGTCGTCGACACGGGCAATAATCGGGTCGTTGAACTCCCATGGAACAAGAGCACCGGAACGTATGGGCCAGAGAAGACCGTAGGCAGCGGCTTGAATAACCCAGCCGGAATCGCTGTGGCTCCTGACGGAAGCGTCTACATCGCCGACGCGGGCAACAGCCGTGTGGTCGAGGTTCCGTGGAACCGCAGCACCAAAGCGTTTGGACAACAGACCACGACAGGCGTCAACCTGTCGAGCCCGGAAGCAGTTGCGTTTGCCAACGGCAAGCTGTACATCGCCAATACCGACGGCAGCAGTGTGGTCGAAGTCCCGGCAGGCTGCAACGCGTTGAAATCGTGTACGACGCAGACAACCCTGGCGGACCAGTCCAACAACGATCTGTCGAGCCCGAACAGTCTCGCCGTTGCAGGAAGCGGAAATCTGTACATCACGCAGGGAGGAAGCGATCAGGTGATCGAACTTCCATGGAGTCGCAGCACGAGCACCTACGGAAAGCAGATCGCCGTGGGTAACGATCTAAGCGGCCCCAAGGATGTCGCGGTCGACGCAGCCGGGACCCTCTACATAGCGGACACGCAGAACAATCGCGTGGTGAAGATCTCGCAGTCGCACCAGCAGCGGCCATCGGGATACCGCGGACGCCGCGGCGGCATGGGCGGCAGTTTCTTCCCGGAGCCGTAGCAGCTGATCGTAGGCCGCATACCGGTGAGCCCGCAGGCATGCGAACGGATTCCGCCCGATCGATTGAGCAGCATTCCGCGGAGAGATTTCATCCGTGCCTTCGGCAAGCAGAGACGTCGGCAAAGACCGCACGACAGTTCTCAACAAATGTTTTGGGTGAATCGAGGACAATTAATCCGTGACAAGTCCTACGATCCAGACGTCCATATGCACAGCTGCCCATTCTCCTGATCGACGACGACCGGTCGCTGGGGACGCTCATCTCTGAATATTGCATCCCGGATGGGTTTTCCATCACCACGGCACAAGGCGGCGGAAGACGGCCTGGAGTTGGTACGCAACCAGTATTTCGCGCTGATTATCCTGGACGTCATGCTCCCCGGAATGGATGGATTTGAGGCACTCAAACGGATACGGCAGTCATTCGATACTCCTGTTTTAATGCTGACGACACGCGGCGCCTCGGAGGATCGGATCCTGGGGCTGGAGAGCGGCGCCGACGATTATCTGCCCAAGCCCTTCAAACCAGAAGAACTCCTCGCCCGGATGCGCTCCATTCTACAGGAGGACGCGACCTAAGCGCGAACCGGTGCAGCTCATCGTCGGCGATGTCACCTTGAATGAGATGGCGCGATCCGTGACGGTACTGGAACGGCCGGTCGAGTTGACCGGAGCCGAGTTCCATCTTCTCAAATTGCTGCTGAGCCAGCCTGGCATTCCGTTGGAGCGGGAGGTGCTCGTCTCTCGCATCTTCGGTCGTGAGGTGAACCTGCTCGACCGCAGCATCGACAATCTGGCCCATAACATTCGCAAGAAACTTGGCAGTCACGCGAATGGCACCGAACGAATCAAGAGCGTCCGAAACGTTGGCTATGCCTATGTCGTGGCGCCCACTCGGCAAGGGTGACCGTGAAGATATTTGCCAGGGTCTTTTTCGTCTACTGGATCGCCGTCATCGCGATGGTGGCACTCACGGCCGTGGCCGTTACGTCCTCACCCTCCTTCGGGACCAATCGAATGAGAACCATTCCGCTCGGTGGCTTCCGAAGCTGCGCGGAACATGAACTCACGCTGTATCAGACCAGAGGAACGAGTGCGCTGCAGGGAGTGATCCAAGGTTGTGAAGATGGAGTTCTCCTCTCCCGGGACGGAATTCCACTCTCCGGAGCGAAGCTATCGCGAGAGGATGCGCGCCTGGCAACGGAGGTAGCGGACGGAGGAAATCTGACGGTTCGAACCTCGCCCCGCGAGACGACCGTTGCGATGCGATTGGGTTCGGAGCCGCTGGGACCCTTCATCTACCTGGCAACGATCCGTGTCCGGGGGCATTCGTTTGCGGCGGTGATTCTCAGTAACGTGATGAGACTCGTGCTCGTTGGCGGAGCATTCTGCTATCTGTTGACGATTTTCTTCATCAGGCCGATCACTGCGCTTAGCCACGTCGCAGAACAGTTTGGCGCAGGAGATCTCAAGGCGAGGGTTCCGGACCGTACATCGCTTCGGACCGATGAATTTGGAGAGCTTGGCCGCGCCTTCAATGAGATGGCAACCCGGATAGAATCTCTCGTGGCGCGCTACAAGGTTTTTTTGGCGCAGGCATCGCATGAACTCGGATCGCCGCTCACACGATTGAACATCGCGTTGGCCCTGGCCAAGCGCAGCGCAGGTCCAGAGATTCATCCGGCTCTCAGTCGTATCGGCCGCGAGGCAGACAACCTGAACAGTCTCGTGCAGGAGCTCCTGCTTCTCGCTCGATTGGAGAGTGGCAACGAATTGGCCCGCACGGCCGTTGCGTTCAATGTCGCCTCGATTGTCGATGAAGCTTGCGCCAATGCCAGTTTCGAGGCAGGCGAACATGGCAAGTCTGTGTTCGTATGCACCCGCGAGGACTATCCACTCGTCGGATATCCCGATCTGCTGCAGCGTGCTCTCGACAATGTACTCAGGAATGCTGTCCGGTTCTGTCGCGCCGAAGGGCTGTGTCCAGGTCTCCTTCTTTCCAGAGCCAGGGAGGAACGATCGGGCTGATCCGGGTCAACGATGATGGCGATGGAGTGCCGGCCGGCAAAGAAGAAAGCATCTTTGAGGCCTTCGTCACCCTGGACGCTGGCTCTTCCGAACGGGCGGCAGGGTCGGGGCTTGGACTGGCTATCGCGCGTCAGGCGGTGCTTGCCCACCGCGGACGAATCTACGCTGAAAACTCCCCAGCGGGTGGGCTGAGCGTGACCATCGAGATTCCGATCGACCTTACCGATGGGCGCAGCGAAACAAGCATGCCTGCGCCATGATGAGAAGGTACGTACCACTTGAACTCGGACGCAGTTCAACCATCGTGCTCATTCATGGAATCGTTCGATCGCCGTCATGGGGGATAGACGATCCCCTGACTACTGTCCCGGCCTCAAGACATTTCTCAACATTCGACGCTTCAAAATGACAGAGCATAGAAATCAAACCACGTTGCCCCAGCGTGAGATCTCGAATCGCGTGGGATCAATCAACAACGGAATGGATCACCCTATGTTCACGCGGCTGTTCACCAGGTTCATGTTATCGGCGCCACGGTCATCGCGGTCATGGCAGTCGTCGCATTTCCTGCGGCACTATCGGCGCAAGGCCCGTTCGGCGGCAGGGGACCCAACGCTCGCTCTGGGCCGGCCGCAGGAGGCGTCGCCGGCACGGTCTATAGCTTGTCCACCTCGAGCTTCGCCGTCTCTACAGCGACAGGTCTGCAGGTGATCGTTCACGAGGCGTCCTCTACGGAATACCGGCAGGGAACCCGCTCGGCGCCGGCGAGTAGCCTGGCCAAAGGCGAAAGCGTTCTCGTACTCGGGATCGTCGACGGACCGGCCATCACCGCCAGCCAGGTGATCGTGCAAAGGGATGACAAGGGTGGATCCGCGACTTCCTCGGCAGCAGGAGTGGTCCCCTTCCAGCGCGGAGCTCCGTCCGCGGAAAAGCAGGTCGGTCAGATCCCAGCCGATTACACTCAAGGGTCCGGAATGATCGCCAGCGGAGTGGAAGCGAACAAGGCAACCGTCGCTGCGTTGGCAAATTACCCCGGGGGCATTGTCAACCGGGTGGTGAAGCTGAGTGACGGCGAATACGAGGTTCACAATGTCGGGGTAAAGTGGCCGCATCACATCTTTATCAGCCACGACTTCAAAGTTACCGGCGCCTTCTAGCCGCCGCGGATTCGCGACTCTCCGTTCAACGGAACAATGTCAGCACGCTGCAATATAGTGGCAACAGATCTTAGCGTAAATCCACGGATCTCCGGACCAAATGCAGCAGAAGCGGTCGTTTACAGGTTCCTCCAGATTCTACTTACAGCCCAAATATCGTTTTGTAACCCCTTTGGAATCAGTGTTGATGTGGACACTATTTTGCAAATCCGGAATAACAATTCCGCTAACCTACATGTGGGTAGTTCATTCCTTCCATCGTAGGTCGGCGTGCGGGTGAAGTGCATCTGACAGCGCTGGGGGGCTCCAAGCTTCCACTTCCGGCGGTCGCCGATGCCACTTGTAGGCTGCGATGGAATTCTTCCAGAAGAACTTCTCGCAGACGCTCTGTCCTTTGGGCGCAACGTAGTCGCGCACGATCGCGAGCGTCTCGGCATAGGTTGCCAGGTGATCACTATTCGGCCAGTCGCTCCCATACAGGATGTGGTCTTCTCCAAACACATCCCAGATGGCATCGAGCCTCGCCTTATAGAACGCAGGATCGTGGGGAACTACCCCATCGACGCGCACTGGAATCTCCGAGAGCTTGATGAACACACGAGGATTCTGGCTCAGGTCGCGCAACCTCGACCAATACTCCTTGCGGTCAGGCATCGCGGCCGGTATGGGCGATGACGGCAGATGATCGATCACGATCCTTAGATTGGGTACTCGCTCCGCCACATCGGCGATCGCACGGATCAACGCAGCATTTGGATTGGCAGTATCCAACTCGAGTCCGAATTCGGCAAGCCTCTGGAGGCCAGCGATAAATTCCGGCCTCTGGCTATCGACTCCCAAATCGCGATTCCAAAGATTCCCATAGCGAATGCCCAGGAACAGAGGATTGGCATGCAACCGCTCCAGCTCGCGGAGGTAAGAAGGCGATCCCGGAATCAGGTCGCCGACCATCCCCACGATCAGCGGATTCTTTTCCGCCACGCCAAGCACCCAGTCGTTATCGCTGGCGAGGGGACTGGCTTCAATGGCGATGGCGCCAACAACGCCGAGGGGCTTCGCCACCTTGGCATAGCGCTCTGGCAGCGCTGGCTTGTAGAGGATAGGATCGCTTTTTTCGGGCCACGGAACTCCGCCTGGGCGGCTCGTATCGAACAAGTGGATATGAGCGTCGAGGATCGGGATCGAGGCTGGGAGGATAGAGGCGAAGGGCCGAGCTGCCCAGGCGAATGCTGACGATGCTGCAAGCTGCAGGACGTGCCGCCGATGCATGAAGCCTCCAATGCCGTGGAACTCGATGATCGCAAAATCCAAAGGAAAAACTATTTCTATTCGGGCAAAAGCATACGCAAGCGCTGAATCCGCTGTCAAGCAATGCAGCCGTGCTGGATGGAGCGTCGCGGCGGTGTTCCCTCAGCCCGCGCGCCTGGTTTTTGGAGTGGTGTCTCTAATGACATATTTGCTCTATTGGTTCTCAGTGTGATATGAGAGTGTGTGTTTCCGGAGCAGGTAATTGCGGCGCGTAGTTGCTGGCCGCGTCGTGACCGACGCGAAGACAGATAGGTTGAAGGGGATTTCCGATGACGAAACGCTATACGACCGCAGTGCTGACTGTCTCGCTTCTCTGCTTCGGCGGAGGCCTCGGAGCGCAGGTACAAACCACGACGGACTCGTTGCTGCGTGGCTTTGAGCATCCGCCAAGCAGCGCGAGACCAAGGGTCTGGTGGCATTGGATGAAT
This sequence comes from uncultured Acidobacteriaceae bacterium, assembly GCA_963762375.1. Classification (GTDB taxonomy): domain Bacteria; phylum Acidobacteriota; class Terriglobia; order Terriglobales; family Acidobacteriaceae; genus Granulicella. The sequence continues at coordinate 68,901 of CAVXKP010000005.1, read as the reverse complement.
GGCAATATCTCCAAACCCGGAATCAAGCTGGATCTGGAGTGGATGCACCGCGAAGGAATCGCCGGCTTCCAGACCTTCGACGCTGCCCTGGCGACGCCCCAGGTGGTGCCGCACCGCCTGGTGTACATGTCGCCGGAGTGGAAGGACGCCTTCCGTTATGCGACAACGCTCGCCGGCCAACTCGGCATGGAAGAGGCAATTGCGGGCTCGCCCGGCTGGAGCGAAACTGGCGGCCCGTGGGTTCCGGCCTCGCAGGGAATGAAAAAATATGTCTGGAGCGAGACGGATGTGGAGGGAGGCAAGTCGTCCACCATTGTGTTGCCCCATCCACCCGCCACCACGGGCGCGTTTCAAAACCTTCCCATCCATGATGAATTGGAAGCTCCAGACGGCACCAAGCCCATTCCGCATTTCTATGCCGACTCCGTCGTGATTGCGTATCGCCGGCCAGCGCTCGATGCGCCGTTCGAATCCCTCCATCCAACGATCACCTCAAGTGGAGGCGCGCTCGATCCCGCGATCCTGACCGATGGCGACCTGCTCAAGACAACCGATCTCGCCATCCCCGCCGATGGATCGGACGCCTGGATTCAGTATGAGTTTCCGCGGCCCGAGACGATGCGCGCGATCACGATCGTCACCAAGGATGTGCGTGGATTTACCGCGGCGTTAGCCGGTCTGTCGAACCCCAGGAAGTCGCTGCAGGCAAGCGACGATGGCCAGACCTTCCGCACGGTGAAAGAGATTCCGAATGGCGGAGCGCCTGAGCAGACTGTCTCCTTTCCGGCCGTGACGGCGAAGTATTTCCGCGTGGTGTTTGCGAAGACGCCACCTCCTCCGCTCCCCGCGTGGGCGAAGAACATGGACCCCAAGACGCTCGGCATCAAAGTGGGGCCTCCTCCAACGGACTACAAGATTGCCGAACTCGAACTGCATCCCGGCGCCCGGGTGGACAGGTTTGAAGAGAAGGCTGCGTTCGTCCCCGTCCCGGACCTGTACGAATTTGCAACTCCCCCGGTTGGCCCGAACGCTGTCATCCAGAAGCGTGACGTCCTCGATCTGACCAGCAAGATGCGTCCCGACGGAACGCTGGACTGGACGCCTCCCCCTGGAGATTGGGTCATCCTTCGCTTCGGCTATTCGCTGCTTGGCATCACCAACCATCCCGCAACGGCTGAGGCCACCGGGTTGGAGGTCGACAAGCTCAATCGGGCTTATGTGAAGAGCTACATGAACCAGTATCTCGACAGCTATAAAGATACGGTCGGCGCGGATAAGATGGGCGCGCAGGGCATCAAGTACGTCATCACGGATAGCTGGGAAGCTGGCGCACAAAACTGGACGGACGACATGATCGCCGAGTTCAAGGCGCGTCGCGGCTACGATCCAATCCCCTGGATGCCGGTGCTGGCCGGCCACATCGTCGAGAGCTCCGCGGCGAGCGACGGCTTCCTCTGGGATTTTCGCAAGACCATCGCCGACCTCACCGCGGACGAGCATTATGGCCAGGTGGAGGCCTCTCTCAAAGAACGCGGCATGGGCCACTATGGCGAGTCGCACGAGTCGGGCCGAGCCTTCATCGCGGATGGCATGGAAGTCAAAAAGCTGGATGACATCCCCATGGGAGCCATGTGGACACAGATACCCGGAGTCAACGAGATTGAATATGACTACAACGCCGACGATCGCGAATCCGCATCCGTAGCTCATATCTACGGCCAGAACATTGCGGCGGCGGAGTCCATGACAGCGGCTGCCGCACCCTGGGCCTGGTCGCCCGCAACCCTCAAGCCGACGGCCGATCAGGAGTTGCTGAACGGCATCAACCGCTTCGTCATTCACGAGTCTGCGCATCAGCCGCTCGTTGGCAAAGGCACCAAGCCAGGTCTCACGCTCGGACCGTTCGGCCAGTGGTTCAACCGCAATGAAACCTGGGCGGAAGATGCGGGTCCCTGGGTGAACTACCTCGCGCGCAGCAGCTATATGCTGCAGCAGGGACGCTTTGCTGCCGACCTGGTTTATTTCTACGGCGAAGATTCAAATCTCACCGCCATCTTCAATACCAAGGCACCCAATATTCCGGCCGGATATGGCTTCGACTACATCAACGCCGATGGCTTGATTCACGCATTGAGCGTGAGCAATGGTCGAATCACCACCAGAAGCGGTATGAGCTATCGGGTGCTCGGACTCGATCCCTACAGCGAACACATGTCTCTCCCGGTGCTCCGCGCGATTCACGGGCTGGTGGAAGTCGGCGCGGTTGTGGCCGGCCCGCGGCCGCTTGACGATCCAAGCACGGCCGACGATCACGCGGAGTTTCGAAAGCTGAACGCAGAGCTGTTTGGCGATGGAACAGGAGTTCATCATGTCGGCAAAGGAACGGTGTACGCCGGTCAGGACCTGGCGGAGGTTTTCCAGGCTCTCGGGGTTGCTCCGGACTTCGACTACACGAAACCGGAGAAGGATACGCGCATCCTGTTCGCTCATCGAAAGCTGCCAGATGGCGACATCTACTTCGTCGACAATCGCAGCGATCATGATCAAACCGTCGACGCAAGCTTCCGCGTGACCGGCAAGACGCCGATGCTCTGGCATGCCGAAACGGGTAAGTCGCAACCTGTCTCTTACAAGATCGCGGATGGCCGCACAACGGTGCCTCTGCAGATGGAGCCGTGGGGAACCGTGTTCGTCGTCTTCCGTAAGCCAACGACGCAGCTCACGCGCACGCTCCCAGCCCCGGTTTCAGCCGGATCCGTCACCGTGCACGGTCCCTGGACCGTCAGCTTTACGCCTGATATGGGTGCGCCCCCATCCATCACTCTGCCGGAGCTGATCTCATGGATCGACAGCGCGGATGCTGGCGTGAAATATTTCTCCGGCAGCGGAACCTACACCAAAACAATTCACGTCCCCCAAGGCCTCTTCAAGAAGAATGCCCAACTCTGGATTGACCTTGGTGCTGTGATGAACCTTGCGGATGTCACGGTCAACGGAAAAAATCTCGGCACCGTGTGGCACACTCCCTACCGCGTCGATGCTACTGGCGCCCTGAAGCCCGGAGACAATGAAGTGAGCATCACGGTGACCAACGCCTGGGTGAACCGGTTGATCGGCGACCAGCAACCGAACGCCACAACGAAATATACGTCGGCTGATGTCAAACCGTACAGTGCGGATTCTCCCTTGCTGCCATCGGGTCTGCTCGGGCCCGTCCAGATCCTGTCCACAATAACGCAGCCGTAGCGTGACGGAGGTCAACAGTTCGCTCGATCGCGCTACCGCTCGCGCACGCCGGAGGCTGGTTCCATTCCTCCTCCTGATGTACGTGGTCGCCTTTCTGGACCGCGCCAACATCGGCTTTGCCAAGCAAGCCCTGCACACGTCCGTTGGCATCTCGAATGCCACCTATGCGATGGGTGCAGGGCTCTTCTTTCTCACCTATGCTCTTTTCGAAGTCCCAGCAACCTCATCCTGCATCGCGTGGGAGCGCGGCTATGGATGTGCCGGATCATGGTGAGTTGGGGGCTGGTATCCATGGGAACCATGTGCGTTGTGGGCCCGCGCTCGTTCTATACCCTGCGTCTCTTGCTCGGCGTCGCGGAGGCGGGCTTCTTCCCTGGAGTCATTCTCTATCTCAGTTATTGGTTTCCCAATCGCGTCAAGGGCCATATCCTCGGCCTGTTTTATTTCGGAGCTCCCCTGGCCTTCATCGTCGGCGGCCCGCTCTCCGGCCTTCTTCTGCAGATGCCCACCACGCTCGGCCTGCATGGTTGGCAGTGGATGTTTCTCGTCGAAGGGCTCATGGCGGTCACCGTCGGCATCTGGGCCTATACCTATCTGGACGACAAACCGAACGATGCGAGATGGCTCCCCGAAGCAGAGAAGCAGTCGCTTCTATCGGTCCTCCGCGATGAAGAAGAAGCTCGCCGCCGCTATGGCTCCTCGTTGTTTCCCGGCATACTCAGCGACGGACGAGTTCTGCATTCCCTCGCAATTTACTTCCTGCTGCAAATGAGCGTGTATGGAATCGTCTTCTATCTCCCCACCGAGATCGCGGTGCTCTTGCACAAGTCCGCCGGCATCGAGGTCGGATTGGTGTCCGCAATTCCGTGGGTCTGCGCTCTCATCGCGACGTTCTATCTCTCCCGCGCGGCCGACCGCCATGCGAATCATCGCTCGCTTGCCGCGTACTGCCTGCTCGCCTCAGGCTGCGCAAGTGTCCTCTTTCCGACCAGCGGTCCTGCGCTTGCCCTCATCGCTCTTTGCCTTGCGGCCTCCGGACTGATTGCCGTGCAGCCTCTGTTCTGGACATTCCCAACGAACGACCTATCCGGAACCGCAGCGGCGGGAGCCATCGCCTTCATTAACGCAGCGGGTGCCCTGGGAGGATTTGTTGCACCGAATGCCAAGGTCTGGGCCGACGTCCACTTCGGCTCCACGCGTGCGGGGCTCTACCTCCTCGCAATCCTCACACTGCTCAACGCGCTGTTGATTGCCTTCGTACGGCAGCGGCCATCGTCCCTCGCAAGGCCACGTCAGCACCAATAGGGAAATAATATCTATCCATTGACAATCGCGCCCCGCCGCTTGTACTGTTCCCGAACGCGAAGCAGTATGTATTCTGGTTTCCTCAACAGCGCAGAACGTTTTCCCCATATCGCCAGTGAGGCCACATGATCACGAAAAGACCGTTAGCCATCTGCCCGTTGTTGGTTTATGCCACGGCACGATCGATGGGCGCCTCGGTGAAATCGGGACGATCCATCATGGCATCTTCTAATGGAAGCCGCTGGTCCGCATAGAGATCCAAAAGCTTCGGTTCGGTGACTTCTCGCGGCACTTTTGACCTGCTTGGACGCTCGATGCCGGTCGCACTCCCTACGTATCGAAATACCTGGAAAGGACCTTCATGAAACGTTCCACGACCCGCATCTTCGCTGCGACGATCAGTGCTCTCCTATGCGGCCCCATCGTGCAGGCGCAGCAGAGCCCAGCCAGCAACGAAATCAAGATCGACTGGACCCAGACCGTGGCCGTCTCCAAGTCCACACCAACGCTCCAGGTCGTGGTGAACCCTCAATTATTGCGAGGAGCTAGGTTGCACGATTCGTCTTTCGCTGCGCTGCACGCCCTCGGTGCAGACTACGTGCGCTATGTTCCCTGGTTGCCCTATCCGCGCCAGGCCGTTGCGGAACTCGCTGCACCGGCCGACGGCAAGACCTCCTGGGATTTCTCCCACATCGATCCGACCCTCGACGACTTTATGAAGGCCACCGAAGGCCACTCCGTCATTCTCAACTTCAGCACCCTGCCTGCCTGGATGTTCAAGACGGACAAGCCGGTCACCTATCCCGACGACCCCAATCAGGTGTTCTGGAACTATACGCAGGGAACCGAGCTGCGTGATCCTTCCATGCAGGAGGCCGCCGACTACCTCGCGCGCCTCCTCTCCTGGTACACCAAGGGAGGCTTCACCGACGAGTACGGCAAGCGTTGGAACTCCGGGCATCACTATAACGTTCCCTACTGGGAGGTGCTCAATGAAATTGAATTTGAGCATCACTGGACTCCAGAGCAATACACAAAGTTCTACGATGCCGTGACCGTTGCCATGCGCAAGGTCGATCCCCAGCTTAAGTTCATCGGGCTTGCGCTCGCCCAGCCAAGTCAGCATCCTGAAATGTTCGAGTACTTCCTCAATCCCGCTCATCACCAGCCTGGTGTGCCGTTGGACTTCATCTCGTATCATTTCTACGCTCATCCAACGCCGGATCAAACCATCGACAACTGGCAATACACCTTCTTCGATCAGGCCGAGGGATTTCTCAACACGGTTCGCTACGTGGAGGAAATTCGCAAGAGGTATTCTCCCTCCACCAAGACCGACCTCGATGAGTTAGGCGTGATTCTTCCGGAAGATGAAAAGGAGATTCGCAACCCCGGTTATGTTGCCAAGGCTCCGCCGGCAGCCTACTGGAACCTTGCTGGAGCGATGTACGCCTATCTTTATGCTGAAGCGGCGAAGCTGGGCATCGACGTCGTCGGTGAATCGCAACTGGTCGGATACCCTTCCCAGTTTCCAAGCGTAACCATGATGGACTATGACACGACCCAGCCGAATGCCCGCTTCTGGACACTCGATTTGCTCAAGCGCAGCTTCAGCCCCGGCGATCAGTTGTCCCCGACGACGGTCGAAAACGATGGACTCTACGCACAGGCGTTTCACACCAAACGCGGGAAGGCATTGCTCATCGTCAATAAGCGCAACCACGCGCAGCAAGTTACACTGCCAGCGGATGCCGATGGCGCTTCCTTGTCGTTTGTCGCTCCGTCAACGAACGACCATGCGGCAGCCACAAGCACATTGGCTGGGCGAACTCTCTCGGTCGAGCCCTTTGAAGTCGCAGTCGTGCAATTCAAATAAACTTTCTATCCTGGGAGATTCAGCTTGCAGAGAGTTGCCTTTCAACTTCGGATTCGACAGGGTAAAGAGGAAGAGTATGAAGAAGCTCATCGCCACGTGTGGCCTGAGCTTCTGCAGGAGTTGGAGCGCTTGGAGGTCAGCGACTACTCCATCTTTCGTCGTGGGCAACAACTCTTTCTCTATATGCGCGTGCCGGACTTCGATCAACTTCTTAAGCATCTTGCCGCCAGCGACGTGAACCAGCGTTGGCAGCGCGAGATGGCTCCGCTCTTTGAGCCGGTGCCGGATCTCGCTGCGAATGAGCCCGTCGCGATGATGCAGGAGGTGTTCTTTATGCCCGGCAAATCTTCTGTGGAGAGATTCGACCCACTCGACAAAGGACGATCCGCGTGAACTCCAACTATAAGCATCTTCGTGTTGGCCTTGCCGGAGTGGGGCTCGATACCTACTGGGCGCAGTTCGATGGACTCGAAGAGCGGCTGCTCGGCTATCTTGCGGAAGTCGAGCGAACGATTGAATCTCCGGAACGCATCGTCTGCAACGTCGGGCTCGTCGATACGCCCCAGAAGGCCATCGACGCAGCGCACTTCTTCCGTCGCAAGGACATCGACATCCTCCTCGTCTACGTCACAACGTATGCCCTGTCGTCGACGGTGCTGCCTCTGGCGTTGCGTGCCGGCGTGCCGATTATTCTATTGAATCTGCAGCCGGCTGCCGCGATCGATTACGAAAGCTTTCAATCGATTGGGGAGTGGCACGGAGATGACCGGCGAGTGGCTCGCTCATTGCAGTGCCTGTCCCATTCCCGAGATCGCGAATGTCTTTCGGCGCTTGGACATTCCCTTCCACCAGGTCACGGGCATGCTCCACGACGACCCCATCTGTTGGGACTCTATCGAAGAGTGGCTACGTGCCGCCGCGGTCGCGCATCATCTCGCTCATGCTCGCCTGGGCCTCATGGGCCACTACTACAGCGGCATGCTCGACGTTGCGACGGATCTCACGCAGGTGAGCGGCCGCTTCGGCCTTCACATCGAGATCGTCGAAGTAGACGAACTCAGCAGCTTGCGTCGCGAGATAACCGATGACGCCATCGCGGAGAAATTACGCGCGTTCACCGAGTTTTTTGACGTCGGCAACGATTGTCCCGCAGCAGAGTTGACGCGTGCCGCCGTTACCGCCGCCGCACTCGACCAGTTTGTTTCCGTCCACGATCTCGACATGCTCGCCTACTACTACAAGGGAACGGGCGTCCCCGAGAACGAGTCGACGATGAGTTCCATCATTCTCGGCACATCGATGCTGACGGGGCGCGGCATTCCGGTCGCCGGTGAATATGAGGTGAAGAACGTCATCGCCATGAAGATTCTCGATCTACTCGGCGTCGGCGGTTCCTTCACCGAGTACTACGCCATGGACTACGCTGCCGATTGTGTCCTCATGGGCCACGATGGCCCCTGTCACATCGGCATCGCGCAGGACGGAATCAAGGTGAGGCCCATGAAGGTCTACCACGGCAAAGTCGGCAGGGGGCTCTCGGTCGAGATGTCCGTGAAGCATGGGCCCGTCACGTTACTCTCCGTCGTCGAAGATAAGCAGCACGGGTTCATGCTGTTGGTCGCCGAAGGAGAGAGCGTTCCCGGAGCAATTCTCGAGATTGGCAACACCAACAGTCGCTATCGATTTCCACTCGGTGCGCGAGGCTTCGTGGAACAATGGAATGCCCATGGCCCCGCCCATCATTGCGCCATCGGCACAGGCCACGTCGCCAGCCAGATCGACAAGCTGGCGCGCCTGCTTCGGCTCCACTGCATGCGTGTCTGTTGAATGAAAGCTTTGGTCGCAGGCATCCGAAGCGGCTACCATGACGTGATATCCGAAGGGTGATCCGCTTGCATAGAAACTCTATCCCCGCTCTATGGCTGGCCGCGCTGCTCTGTTGTGCCGTCCCGGTGCAGGCGCAGACCGATGTTCAGCGTTTGGAAAAGACGTTCGCGGCCCCACCGGACGATGCGCGCGTCATGATGCGCTGGTGGTGGTTTGGACCGGCGGTCACCAAGCCGGAACTCGGTCGCGAGATCGAGCAGATGAAGGCGGGAGGCTTTGGCGGCTTTGAAATTCAGCCGGTGTATGCGCTCGCTCTCGACGATCCGAAGAGTGGCTTTCGCAACCTGCCCTACCTCTCGGATGAGTTCCTCGACGACGTTCGCTATGCCAACGACACGGCGCAACGGCTCGGCATGCGCGCCAGCCTCACCTTATCCAGCGGCTGGCCGTACGGCGGCCCCAACACGCCGATTACGGAGGCGGCCGCAAAGCTGCAGATGATCGAGACACCTGTCGCGAAGGGCGTCAACTCGCTTCCGGTGCCAGCTCTCGGCAATGGTGAATCGCTCATCGCAGTATTCCTTGCCGACGCCGGCTGGATCTCCGGCCATGCAGCGCAAGCGCCCATCCTGCTGCCGCTTCCTGCCAGCGGCGCGGTGCGGTTCTCCATTGCTCCGGACGCTGCGAACGGTGACCATGCCCTGCTGTGGTTTATCTCCACGCGGACAGGCCAGCAGGTCAAACGGTCAGCGGTCGGAGCCGACGGTTTTGTGCTGGATCATTTTTCGCGCGAGGCCGTCGATCATCACCTGCACACTGTTGCGGACAAGTTGATCACGGCCTTCGGTGACCATCCGCCGTATTCGGTCTTCAGTGATTCGCTGGAAGTCTATGGCGCGGATTGGACGCCGGATTTGCCAGAGCAATTTCGCCAGCGTCGCGGCTATGATCTTCTTCCCCACCTACCCGAACTATTCTCCGCCAGCCCAACCGAAGAGGCATTGGCCGTGCGCCATGACTGGGGCCAAACGCTCACCGAGTTGATCGACGACAACTATCTCAAGCCAATCAACGCCTGGGCCGCGGCGCATCACACGCTCTTCCGATCGCAGAGCTATGGGGACCCGGCTGTCTCACTCTCAAGCAATGCGCTGGTGGATCTTCCGGAAGGAGAGGGGCCCCAGTGGCGACAGTTCTCCTACACCCGCTGGGCGACGTCGGCCAGCCATGTCTACGGGCGTCCCATCACTTCGGCGGAGACCTGGACGTGGCTTCATTCCCCAGCCTTTCGCGCTACGCCGCTGGATATGAAAGCAGAGGCGGACCGATTCTTTCTCCAGGGAGTGAATCAGTTGATGGGGCATGGCTGGCCCTATTCGCCGCCAACCGTCGCCGAGCCGGGCTGGCGATTCTACGCGGCTGGCGTCTTCAACGCGCACAATCCCTGGTGGATGGTCATGCCGGATATCACCAGCTATCTGCAACGTGTCAGCTGGATATTGCGGCAGGGAAGTCCTGCCAACGACATCGCAATTTATCTGCCGGAAGAAGATGCGTACGCTGCATTCCTTCCTGGAAAAGTGTCGCTGTCTGACCTGATGCCTCGCTGGATTACGCCCGCGCTCACGCAGGCGGTTGAGGACGGCGGCTATAACTTCGACTACATCGATAGCGCGGCCATCGCTGCGCGCGGCATTCACTATCCTTTGCTGATCCTGCCGGATGTGGACCGCCTCTCTCCATCAACCTTCCAGCAGATTCAGCAGTACGTGAAGCTTGGCGGCAAGGTCATCGCTCTTGGGCGTCTTCCTTCCCACATTCCGGGTCTGCAGACCGATGCGGAAGCTTCGAGCCGTCTCGCATCCGAGGTGCAAACGTTCTTCGGCCCCACTGACTCAAACGCCCATGTGCGTAGTATCCGCGATGTATCGCAACTGGAGCAGACACTCAGAGCCATGCTTCCAGAGGATATGCATCTCGCCACGCCCGCGCCGGAAGTAGGGTTCATTCATCGCAAGCTCCCCGCGAGCGACATTTATTTTGTTGCGAATACCGGCAATCAACCCGTCGACACGCGCGTCCGTTTCCGCAGCTCTCACCATGTGGGTGAATGGCTCGACGCGGATACTGGAGAGGTTCGAGCGGCTACGCATGGAAGCTTCCGGGATTCCCTTGCAGCTTGCTCCGTATGAATCGCGTATCCTGCTACTCCATGATGGCGAGAGCCTGGGCGGCCCGAAGAGTCCTGCAAGTGAATCGCCCGCTGCCGGCCATGTCACCGAACTCACCGGCGCTTGGCAGGTACATTTCCATGGCAACATTCCAGATCGTACGATGTCCTCGCTGGTCTCCTGGACCGATGCGCCGGACACGCTGTACTACTCGGGCGTTGCGACGTATCGCACGACATTCCATCTCTCGATCGACGGAGCTCGCAGCTCGCGTGTCGCGCTCAACTTCGGAGCCGGGAAGCCACTCCCCGAGCTGCCCGGGAGCCACGACCACCCTGGCATGCAGGCACGCTTCGAACCGCCGATCCGCGAGGCGGCGGTGATTTATGTGAACGGCAAACGTGCTGGATCGCTCTGGCATCCGCCCTACTCGCTGGACATCACGTCGCTCGTCAAAGCGGGTAACAACGATCTGGAGGTGCGCGTGGCGAATACCGCGATCAATCTCCTCGCTGGAGAATCCCTGCCCGACTACCGGCTTCTCTGGGAACGGTATGGGCCTCGCTTCACGCCGCAGGATATGGATCATCTGCAGCCGCTGCCCTCCGGCCTGTTGGGCAAGGTCGAACTCATCACCGACACCGCGCCGTAACCCGCACGCTCACGCTGCGTGCAAGCGAGGTTAGCTCGCGGTATGGCTCGCGCTTTGCGCCGGCGCGGGCTGAATGGCTTTCAGATAATTGCCATAGCCCACCACCACCGTCGAGCCGACCAGAAGGAACAGCCCCAGCGCTACCAGCGTCTTCGTCCGCCGGCTGGTACCTCGCCACTCCCGCAGCGCCAGGCCCCAAAGCGTTGCGAAGATAATGATGCTCGCCATGTGCAGCGTCCAGCTCGAGAAGTCGTACTTGCCCATCTTCGTCTGCCCCATCGAGTAGAAGAAGAACTGGAAGTACCAGATCACGCCTGCCATCGCCGCGAACAGGTAGTTGGCGACCAGCGCCCCCGGTGCAATGCGCCCCGGCGCCGACGCGTCGCGTGGGTCGAAGTCCACCAGCGTGTCCCCCGAGGCATGGCCAGCGCGCATCGGGTTATGCCCGGCCTCTCCTGCGAACTGCCGAATCGAATGGTTCTTGATAATCAGAAACACCGACCAGATAAAATTCGTCGCAAACCCTCCCCACAACACGACGATCAGGATCGGCAGATTCTGCCACAGGTCGAGACGATGATGCGCCATCAGCTCCGCCTTCGCGATCTTGCCGATGGGAGCTCCCGCATCCAGCCCGAACGCGAAGAAGCTGCTCATGATGCCCGCAAAGATCGCCACCGCAATCCCTTTGCCGAACGAGAAGTCCGCCTCTCCCGCCTCAATCTTCTCTTCCGGAGTGATCTCCCGTTCCTTCGATAGTCCCGCCGCCCCGTTGACCGCCACCGCGACCAGGCACAACGCCACGCCCGCGAGAATGATCTGACCGGAAGCCTCGTGCAGAATCGTATGGATCGATCCGTCATAGATCGGAGGGATGAGCGTCCCGAACGCGGTGCAAAGGCCCAGCGCAATGGCATAGCCCAGCGCAATGCCGAGATACCGGATCGCCAGCCCGAAGGTCAGGCCCCCGATGCCCCAAAGCGAACCCCACAGCAGCGCATAGGCGATACTTGAAGCCGGCGCAGCCTGCAGGATGCCCGCGACGTTGGGCACGAAGATAGACGCAAGCACGAGCGGCGCGACAATCCAGGCAGCGAATCCCTGGATCAGCCAGTAAATCTCCCACGACCAGCGTTTAATACCGCGAAAGGGTATGAAGTTCGTGGCAGAGGCAAAACCGCCGATCCAGTGATACATTACGCCGACAAACGGATTAGGTCCCACTCTTGCCTCATGATGGTTGCAGGATAGATGCTTGGCGCATGAAGTATTCGAAGGCTGAAATTGCGTATGGAGAATATACTCTCTATTGAATTACCCTGTCGAGCGAATCCTGCTGCGAGAGCCGTCATGCGATTGTGTTGTCGTCACCGGCTACACCGACACTCTATGCTCTTTCTCCGGCGACTTCGTGGTCGGGCCGGTAAAAATACGTGATCAGACCACGTATTCCAATAGAGAGTAAATGTCTATATAGTAATGAGCGGTTGCTGTGGAGACTCTATCGATGCCTGCAAATATGGTGCGCGACGCGGAACGGGTATGGACGGCCTTGGATGGTTTTCAGATTGAAGTTCCCTCGTGGGGCTTCGCGAATACCGGAACCCGCTTTGGGAAGTTTGTGCAGAGTGGAGCAGCAACCACCATCGACGAGAAGTTTGCCGATGCGGCCCAGGTCAACGCCTTGACCGGCGCCAGCCCCACGGTGGCACTGCACGTCCTGTGGGATCTCCCGAACGGCGTGGCGGACGTTCCCGCGATCCAGGCGCTGGAGAAAAAGCATGGCGTGAAGTCAGGCTCCATCAATCCAAACCTGTTTCAGGACGCGGAGTACAAGTATGGCTCGATTGCGAATCCGAGCCCGGAGATTCGTGCGCTCGCCCTTGGCCATCTGCTCGACTCGGTAGAGATTGGCAAGCAGCTGGGCTCCAAGGATGTTTCCCTCTGGATCGCCGACGGATCGAACTATCCAGGCACCCAAAGCATTCGCAAGCGGATTGGTTGGATGGAAGAGGTGCTCGGCGCAACCCATGCCGCCCTGGGCGACGATCAGCGCATGCTGGTCGAGTACAAGCCCTTCGAGCCGGCTTTTTATCACACCGATATTGCCGACTGGGGCATGGCCCTCGAGCTCTCGCGCCGCGCCGGACCGAAGGCCAAGGTGCTGGTGGATACCGGGCACCACTACCAGGGCACGAACATCGAGCAGATTGTTGCGTGGCTCCTCCACCTGGGAGCCCTGGGCGGCTTCCACTTCAACGACCGGAAATATGCGGATGACGATCTCACCCTGGGCTCGATCGATCCCTACCAGGTGTTCCGGATCTTCCACGAAATCTTCGGCGCAGGAACCGACGAGCAGGCAGGAATCGCCTTCATGATCGACCAGAGCCACAACCTCAAGGGCAAAGTCGAGGCGATGATTCAGTCCGTCGTCACGGCGCAGGAGCTGTATGCCAAGGCCGCGCTGGTCGATCGCGCGACGCTTGCGGAGTTGCAGCAGCAATGCCGGCTGGTCGAAGCGGAGGAGTGCTTCCGCGCTGCGTTCTGGCAGGATGTCCGCCCCATGGTCCGAGAGTGGCGCGAGGCGCGAGGCCTGCCCGCCGACCCCCTGCGCGCTCTTGCGGACAGCGGCTACGTCCAGCGGATCTCGCAGGAGCGCGCTGGCAAAAATGCCCGCAGCCTCTCCAGCTACGCGTAACGCGCTCTGCCTCAGAAGCCGACCTAGGCCGAACGGTGGGCAAGCTGAGCTGAAACGCGCACGGACCAACATTCCATTAAGGAAACGTCGCTTCTTTATAGGATAATGGGACGGTTGAGTGCGTGTTCCTCGCCGGGAGACTATGCCAGTACGCAAGACATCGAAGCGTCTCTACCTGATCCCCGTGCTGTCCAAGGCACTGGATATCCTCGAGCTTTTGCAGACGGAAAGCCAGCCGATGACGCTCGAGGCGATCCATCGCCAGACACGGATTTCGAAGACAACGGTCTACCGGGTTCTGAAGACCTTCGTGCATCGAGGCTATCTCTCGCAATCCCCGGATGGTACCTATCGCCAGGTAACCCGCACCAAGAAGATGCGCTTCGGCTTTGCCGGCCAGAGTGCGGACATGCCGTTTTCCAACGAGGTCACGGAGAGTCTCAAGGACGCGGCCGTCTCGGTCGGTGTCGACCTCCTGGTCCTCGACAACAAGTACGACGCGGCGACGGCTCTCCAGAATGCGGAAGAGTTCGTTCGCAGCAAGGTCGACGTCGTCATCGAATTTCAGGTGGACGAGCACGTCGCTCCCATGATCGCGGACAAGATTGCTGCAGCCAACATCCCGCTCATCGCGGTCGACATTCCGCATCCGCACGCCACGTACTTCGGCGTGGATAACTATCGGGTAGGGGTGGAGGCCGGCAAGACGCTTGCTGCGTATGCCACGAAGAACTGGGGCGGCAAGGTGGATTGGGTGCTCGGCTTGGATCTGCAGGAGGCCGGGCAACTGGTGCAGAGCCGGATCACGGGCGCCTTCGAAGGCATTCGCAGTGAAATTCCCGACCTGCCCGTCGAGTCCTTTGTCCGCATGGACGGTCGCGGTATGCGCGACTCCGAGCAAGAAGCTGGTCTCGGATTTTCTCCTCCGCCATGCCAAGGACAAGCACATCCTCATCGCTACGGCCACCGACTCGAGCGCACTCGGCGCAGTCGATGCGGTCAATGAATTGAAGCGTGCCAGGCATGTCGCGATCGTCGGACAGGACTGCATTGCTGAAGCGATTGCGGAGATGCGGAAGCCCCGCTCGCCGCTGATTGCTTCGGTCTCGCACGAGACCAGTTCGTATGGCCCGAGCCTGATTCATCTCGGCCTGCTCATCCTGCGCGGGCAGACCGTGCCGCCCTACAACTATGTGGAACATAAACTGGTTACGCGCGAGTCGCTGCAGCCGTAAGCGACGACGGCAAGACGACGGCATCACGCTGTCACGATGCAACAACATCCGGCACGTCCACTCGCGCTGCGTCGGCGCTCCCGACCGCGCTGTCCAATCGTCCGGCCCACCGCACAGCCATGAAGTTCCCTACGCGCCGGTGCATGCGTCAGCGAGTGGGAATCGTGCCGTTCGCGCGTTCGTTTTTCCTATTCGAAATGATTGCTGTATTGGTGAAGGTTGTGGAATGATAGGAGCGGCGCACGGAGATAGGGTGGTTACGCATGACGACAAAGAGTACTTTGCAGTTTCTTGAGGATCGTTGGGACGAGGCGGTTGCCGCGAAGTTGGATGGCCCAGAGTTGCTGCGCTATCGCTCAAACCTTTTAGGCTCGGACCTGCGCATTACCAACTTCGGCGGCGGCAATACCAGCTCGAAGCTCGAGCAGATCGATCCGCTCGACGGAAAGAAAAAGCAGATCCTTTGGGTCAAGGGAAGCGGCGGTGACCTCGGCAGCATCAAGCGTTCTGGATTTGCGACGCTCTATATGGAGAAGCTGCTCGCGCTCGAGCAAGCCTACCGCGGCGTGGATCTCGAAGACGAGATGGTGGACCTGTACCCTCTGTGCACCTTTGGCAACAACCCTGTCGCCGCTTCGATTGACACGCCGCTGCATGGCTTTCTGCCGTTTGCGCATGTCGACCACCTGCATCCCGACTGGGGTATTGCCCTGGCGGCCTCTGCCAACGGCAAGATCAAAATGCAGGAGTTCAACAAAGAGTTTGGGCACAACCTGGCCTGGCTGCCCTGGCAGCGCCCGGGCTTTGAGCTTGGCATGATGTTGAAGAAGATCGTCGCAGAGACCCCCGGCTGCGACGGCGTCGTCCTTGGCGGACACGGCCTCTTCACCTGGGGAGACACCCAGCGTGAAAGCTATCGGAATACCATCACGATCATCGATCAGCTTGGGCAGTTTATTGAGCGCCACGGTTCTGCCGCCGGGCATAAGCACTTCGGCGGCGGCCTGGTGGAGAGCCGCGCCGACCGCGCAGAGATTGCGTTGTCCATCCTGCCCTATCTGCGCGGAGTGGTCTCGCGTAAGCAGCGCTGGATTGGCAGCTTTTCCGACCTGCCGCAGGTCCTCCAGTTTGTGAACTCTGCGCAGGCGGAGAAGTTGGCGCATCTCGGAACCAGCTGCCCGGACCACTTTATCCGCACCAAGATTCGCCCCATGTTCATCAAGTGGGATCCCTCTTCTGATCCCGCGCAGTTGAAGGAGTTGATTGAAACGGCGCTCGAAACCTACCGCGCCGAGTATGCCGAGTACTACAAAAAGCATGCCCTCAAGGATTCGCCCGCACTGCGCGACGCCAGTCCAACCGTCGTGCTGGTGCCGGGCATCGGCATGTTCAGCTTCGGAAAAAATAAAACCGAAGCGCGCATCACCGGAGAGTTCTACATCAACGCCATCGGCGTGATGCAAGGCGCCGGGGCTCTCGGTGCGAACGAAGTGTGCAGCGACATTCCGCAGGCTGGCCCAGCCGCGTCCGCTGACCAGTTCACCATGTACTCGAACTACGTTGCGCTGCCGCCGAGCGAGGCCTTCCGCATCGAGTATTGGAAGCTCGAAGAGGCGAAGATTCGTCGCCAGCCTCCGGAGAAAGAGCTCAGCCGCAGGGTCGCGCTGATCGTTGGAGGAGGCAGTGGGATCGGTCGCGAGGTCGTCCTTCTTGCCGCGGAGCGAGGCGCCCACGTCATCGTCGCGGACCGCGACGTGCAGGGTGCCGAGGCTGTCGCCAAAGAAGCTGCCGCACTCTGGGGCAAAGAATTCGTCACCTGGACTAGCATCGACATTCGCGATCGCAAGGCCATCCAATCAGCCCTCGAATGCGACCATCCGCGAGTTTGGCGGCATCGATATTCTGATCAACACCGCCGCGCTCTTTCCCTCCTCGCCGGACGGCATCATCAGCGACGCACAGTGGGCGCTCACGCTCGAAGTCAATGTCACCGCCAACTATCTGCTCGCCGACGAGACAGCGAAGATCTTCGCGGAGCAGGGAATCGACGCCAGCATCGTCCTCACCAGCTCGGCGAACGCCGTCGTCTCCAAGCGCGGCAGCGAAGCCTACGACGTCAGCAAGGCGGCCCTCAGCCACCTCGTTCGCGAGCTGGCCGTCGGCCTGTCCCCGAAGGTCCGCGTCAACGGCATCTCGCCGGCCACCGTCGTCAAAGGCTCCACCATGTTCCCCCGCGACCGCGTCATCGCCTCACTGAAGAAGTACAAGCTGCCCTTCGATGAGTCAGACACCGACGAGGGTCTGCGGAACGTCCTGGCCCACTTCTACGCCACCCGTACACTCACGCATCAGCCGATCGATCCAAAGGATTGCGCGCAGGCCATCCTCTTTCTCGCCGGCCCGCTCGCGCGTTGCACCACCGGCCATCTCATTCCAGTCGACGGTGGCTTGACGGAGGCCTATCTGCGATGAGCGAGCCTCCCAGGTGCGCATCGCCTCCGCACGATGCGCGGGCGTCCATTGCCGTGGACCTGGGTGCGGAGAGTTGTCGCGTCTCGTTGCTGCGCTGGTTCGGCGGTCAGCCCGCCATCACGCTGGTCCATCGATTCGCGAATGCCCCGCGCGAGCTCGCCGGGAGTCTGCGCTGGGATCTCGCGATGATCGAGGCCGGCCTCGATGAAGGCCTCCGCACGTGCGCCGCCATCGCCGCCGAGGGTGTCCGCTCCATCGCCGTCGATGGCTGGGCCGTCGACTACGTTCGCCTTGGCCCCGCCAACCAGCCTCTCGCCGATCCGTTCTGCTACCGCGACGAGCGCACCATCCACGCCGAACACGCTCTCCATCAGAAGATCAGCCCCGCAAGACTGCGCGAGCTGACCGGCATTCAAGTGCTGCGCATCGACACCCTCTATCAGCTCTATGCCGAGATATTAGCCGGCCTGCCGGACCCGCCCTGGCTCAATCTTCCCGAATACATCCTCTCGCGCTGGGGAGCAGCCCCGGTCGCCGAATACACCAATGCGACCCACACCCATCTCGTCGATCTCTCCACTCGCCAATGGTGCAGCGAGATCTTTCAGGCCGCCCAGCTCGACCTCGCCTCGGCGCCGAAGCTCGTTCCTCCCGGCACCCTGCTTGGCAAACTGCGCGGGCCGCTCGCCGAGCTGCCAGCCTTCCGCGACACCCTGCTCATCGCCCCGGCCTGCCACGACACTGCCTCCGCCATCGCAGGAATTCCCGCCACCGGCAACGACTGGGCCTACATCAGTTCGGGCACGTGGTCACTGGTCGGAACGCTACTCGATCAACCACAAAATGGAGCCGAAGCTGCAGCCGAGAACTTCACCAATCTAGGCGCAGCCGGAGGCCAGATCTGTTTTCACAAAAACGTGAACGGCATGTGGCTGCTGCGGCAGTGCATGGACGCCTGGTCGGCTCAAGGTCATGCCTGGACGATCCCGGACCTCGTTGCGGCAGCAGAGAGAATTCCTCCACCGCAGGATGTCCTTGAGGTGGACGATCCCGAGCTCCTGCTCGCCGGAAACATGCCGCACCGCATCAACGCTCAACGCCTGCGCAACGGTCTTCCTCCGCTGGATGAGCGCCCCGAAGCTGCTCCCCTTGTTGCGAGCCTCATCTTTCACAGTCTCGCCGCGCGGTATGCGAAGGTCCTCGATCGCGTCGCGCTGCACAGCGGCAAGCAGCTGAAGCGTCTCTTCGTTGTCGGAGGAGCCAGCCAGAACGATCTCCTCAATCGCCTCACCCAGCAGTCGACAGGCCTCGAGCTCCATCGCGGATCGCCCGAGAGCTCGACCGTAGGAAACTTCGCGATTCAGTTGGCCGCCCTGGAATCAACAAGCCAGCCTGAATCAACAGGCCATCCTGCGACCGGCCCCTCCGCCGAAGACATTGCGCAGTGGGCGCGCCTGTTTGTTGCTGCGCTCGCGCAGCAAGCCACGTCCTGACGGGCGTCCGCCCAAATCCCACCAGCGCCCACGCGTGAAGTCCACGCACTCCCTGTCCAGTGGGCGGCCGATCTGCGCGGCGGCGCCGGCCAACCGTCCCATCGCCCCCTGGTGGAGCGGCCTTCGACGGTGACTCTCCGGATCGAAGCGCCGCGCAAAGGCGCAGCGCCGGTGGCCGCCGCACGAAGCCAAGTGACGGAGTTGATTGTTCTTCCCTGCACGCGAAGCGAAAAACGTCCCCCCTGCGAAGTTGCTTGACAAATGTCAGATTCGAGGTATAGGTTTCCCCCTGTCTTCAAAGCAGAACAAGTTTTCTCCTTGAAACTTTCGAATTTTTTAGGAGGAATTCAGCACAGCACTGGCAGATGGCGTTCTGACGTCGGTGTTGCCCAACTGAACCACGATTCAGACGCTTCGGAGTCACGGTCAGTGAAGGATCCTGCAAGGCAGCACGGCATGAATGGAGGCAACATATAGTGAGAATTTTCAAGCAACAATTGATTCTGGTCTTTCTGCTGGGGATCGCTCAACAGGTCTGGGCGCAGGCTGGAACGACGGGTACGATCCTCGGCAGGGTCAGCGACAGCACCGGTGCCGTTATTCCTGCAGCGCCCGTAGAGGTGACCAACCTTGCGACCGGCGTAACCATCAAGGTGACCACGAGCGGAACGGGCGATTACACGGCCTCCAACCTGATTCCCGGCAGCTATACGGTCTCGGTCCAGATGCCGGGATTCTCGAAGTCGGTCGTCAGCGGCATTCCGCTTGTCGTCGCACAGGACGCTCGCATTGACTTCCAACTGAAGCCTGGAGCGGCGAGTGATACGGTCCAGGTAAACGCCAGCGCCGTGGCATTGGATACGGACTCGTCCGCCGTCTCGCAGATCGTTACCGAGCACCAGATCTCGCAGCTCCCCCTCAATGGCCGGAATTTTACCGACCTGCTCTTCATTGGGGCGGGCGCCGTGCAGACGGTCGGCGAACAAGGCCAGATGCGTCAGAGTGAGGGCGACGCGATCAGCATCAACGGGTCGCGGCCGGAGTCCAACAACTACACCCTGGACGGCCTGACCAACACCGATACCGCTCTCAATACTCCCGCGGTCATCCTGTCGCAGGATGCCATCCAGGAGTTCAAAGTTCAGAGCGCGACCTACTCCGCGGCATACGGTTTCAGCGCCAACCAGGTAAACATCATCAGCAAGAGCGGAACAAATCAACTGCACGGGTCGGTCTTCGAGTTCGACCGCAATGACGCCTTTGATGCCGTCCCTCACCAGACCATCGCGAACAACCAAACGACGAATCCTGAGCTGCGCCAGAATCAATTCGGATTCGTTCTGAGTGGGCCGGTCGTCATTCCCAAGGTATACAACGGCAAGGATAAGACCTTCTGGCTTGCCAACTACGAGGGATGGAGGATCATCCAGGGCGGACACCTCCATGGCTATGCCCCCACCGCGGCCGAGCTTGGCGGCAACTTCGCCGCCGAAGTGGGAACACTGCCTGCCTACGGAACAGCCGCTTGTACGGCCCAATTGAACCTTGGCAACAACTGCCTGCCCGTCGACCCACTCACCGGTCTGCCGTTCCTCGGCAATCAGATTCCGACCTCTCGGTTTTCGAGAATAGCGAACGTGACCTCCAAAATTCTTCCTACCGGCACAACCGACTCGAATGATGCGGGTCCATACAATTGGTTTGCGACCGCCAACGCTACCACCGACACCGACCAGCAGACCTATCGCGGCGACCAGAACTTCCAGCGCTTCGGCCAGATCTTCTTCCGTTACACCAAGGCGGATTACGCCAATCAGAACTACGGAACCGACTCGCTCAACCTGAATGCCGGAGCGAACATCTTCACGGAAAATTCGACCAGCTGGACCGGCGGCTACACACTCCCACTTCCGAACGGATTCATCAACGACTTCCGCTTCGGCAAGCTGGAGGCGATCTCCATCCAGGGCGACAGCGCTGCAAGTCAGGCAGACATCACCGCCCTTGGCTTGACGGGCGTCTTCACAAACCTGCCGTCCTATGCCGCGGGCTATCCCAATCTAACGTTCAGCGGACCCAACTCTGTCAACGGTGGCAGCCCCGGCAATGATCCCACCACCAGTGATATTCCGGTATGGGAGTTCACCGACTCCGTCGTCAAGCAGCACGGCGCCCACTCCCTCAGCTTCGGCGCGGACTACCGCTCCTGGGTGCAAAAGCGAAACCTGGCTACCAACTTTACGGGCAACTTCAGCTACGCCAGCAATCTCATTACACAGTATGGAGCCGGCGGAACGACCGCCTGTCCAACCGTAACCTGCGGAACAGGCAACTTCTACGCCGACTATCTCCTCGGCTACTACAACGGAGCGTCCACCTTCCAGCCTGGGCCCTTCTCTGCCACCGGTGCAGCGCCGGGGCACCTGAATCAATATGTCTTCAAGTATTTCGCGCCCTACTTTGAGGACGACTGGAAGGTAACGTCCAAGCTGACGCTGAACCTGGGCATCCGCTGGGATTTCCGGACCATTCCGTACGCAAACGACAATGCACCCGCCAATGTCGGCAGCAATCAACTCTTCTGGCTCGACCCTCAGAATTCCCTGGGAGGACTTTGCTTCGCTGATCCAGAGCTCCTCACCGACGGCATCGCTCCCGCCGGCAACGGCTTCTACCGTTACTGCGGGAAGACGCCCAGATCGTCCTCCAAGACCCCCTTCGCTCCACGCTTTGGCTTCGCCTACAGCGTCGACACCAAGACGATACTCCGTGGCGGCTATGGTGTTTTCTTTGACTCGTCTGAGACTCGCGAGATGGACAACTCCGGTGATCAATATCCGTTCCTGATCCGCACCAGTCTCACGGCGTATGCTGCAGGCAATACGCTGAAGTCAACCAACCAGCTGTTTACTCCCTTGACCGCCGTCGCCCCGGTGTCGGCTGCAGCAAACGGCGGCGCGTTCACGGCAGTCATCCTGTCGGAGTATCCGCAGAACCCCTATGTCCAGCAATACACCCTCTCCGTTGAGAGGCAACTCTCCCAGAACACCACGCTCGAAATCAACTACATCGGCAACAAGGGAACTCACCTGCTGGAGCGATTCAACGTGGATCAGCCCGGTGCATTGCCTGCCGCGGATGTGGGTCCCTGCAACGCCAATCCGGCGGATACCACGCATAACTGCCCCTATACGCAGCGCCTCCCGCTGCCGAACTTCACCAGCAGCAATGGTTTCCTCGACAGCAAATGGATCGGCTATTCCAACTACAACTCAGGGAACGTGAAGCTCGAACATCGCGCGGAAGACGGGGTCGTCCTGCTCGTCTACACGTGGGCGAAGAGTATGGATAGCAAATCGGCGGCCGCCGGCATTGGAGCTACCAACAGCTTTGCAGGTCCGATGGATTCAGCGGATCCTCACCTCGACTATGCCCGGTCGGATTTCAATGTCGGCCAGCGGTTTGTCGCCAGCTACGCGTATCGTCTGCCCTTCGGCCGCGGCAAGAAGGTCGGTGGAAACGTCAGCCGGCTTGCCGATACCGCGATCGGCGGATGGGAGCTTACGGGGATCGGCACCTTCCAGCAGGGCTTCCCCTTCTCGGTTCTTGCCAACGATGTGGACGGCCTTCTCGGTACTCCCAACCAGCGCGCCAATATCAACGGTAACCCTCGTACCGGTTTCCATAAGGGCCCTGCCGAATGGTTCAATACCTCAGTCTTTTCGCAACCGCTCGCCGGTGTCTTCGGCAATAGTGGACGGAACATCCTGAATGAGCCCGGCATCAGCAACTGGGATATGGGCCTCGTGAAATTCTTCAACCTGACGTCACGAATCAAGCTGCAGTTGCGGGTGGAAACGTTCAATACCTTCAACCACACTCAATGGGGAGTCGATCCGACGACCCAGGGCGCCAGTGGACCGGGTACCAGTGCCGAAGTCAACAGCGTCGATGCAACCAGCACCTTCGGCGAGCTCTCGTCGGCCCGACCACCACGCGTCATCCAACTGGGCGGCAAGATCACCTTCTGACGTCGCCGTCCCAATCATGTTCCAATAGTCCAAATCCAGGTGCCGGCTGCTCGCGGCACCTGGAGCAGCCTTCGGAGTCTCCCAACCGTCTTCGCCGCGAGGCCGGTGCTGCGACTCCAGCCGCTGCGGTTGGATCTCCGATGGATTCAACAGGATGGGTGCGCCTTGCAAAGCAAATGGCTATCAAGAATCTCCATCATCCTACTGGTCGGCATGGGTGTTCCCCTCGTCGCCATTGCGCAGGCCTCCAACGCGGACACGGACTTCGAGCGGCTCTATAACGCGGGTGAAGCCGCCATGGCAGCCGGTCAGTATGAAGACGCGTTGAATGACTTCAAGCAACTGCAACGCATGGACCCGAGCGTCGCCGAAGTGCATGCCACGCTCGGCGTTCTCTACTACAAGTCGGGAGCCTTCGATCGCGCGATCGAAGAGATCCACACCGCGCGCAAGCTCAAGCCGGGCCTGCCTGGATTGGATACCTTGTTCGCCTTGTCGCTCGCGGAGAGCGGCCAGTACAAAGAGTCGCTCCCGGGATTGGAGAAAGCATTCCGCACCTCGTCCGATCCTGCCCTCAAGCGGCAGGCAGGCCTGGAGCTCGCTCACGTGTATTCCATCCTGCAGATGGATCGCCAGGCAGTCGAGACGGCACTCGACATGCGGGATCGGTACGCGAACGATCCCGAGGTCCTCTACAACGCAGGCAAGATTCTGGGCAACTCCGCCTACCTGACCATGCAGGATCTGTTTCATGGCGCCGGTGGTTCCCTGTGGGCTCAGCTTGCAGAGGCAGAAGCTTATGAGAGCCAGGGCCAGGTGACGAATGCGATCCAGGCCTATAACGCCGTGCTTGCCATGGATCCTCATCAGGTAAACATTCACTACCGGATGGGAAGAACCTACCTGTCACATTGGGAGCTCTCGCATGACGACAGCGACCTCAAGAGCGCGGAAGCAGAGTTTTCCAAGGAGCTTGACGTCAATCCCGGCAACGCCAACGCCGCCTATGAACTTGCGGATCTGCGTCGCACCGAAGGCAACACGGCGGCGGCCCAGCAACTCTACGAATCGGCAGTGAAGTTTTACCCGAACTTCGAGGAGGCCGAAGTTGGGCTCGGCCGCGTATTGCTGGAGGAAGATAAGCCCACGCTCGCTCTTGCTCATCTTCAGCGGGCCACGGTCTTGCGTCCCGACGACGAAGTGGCATGGTACCGGCTCGCGCAGGCGCAGCGAAGGCTTGGCAATCTTCCAGCGCAGGCGCACTCCCTTGCCCGTTTCAAAGAACTGCATGCAAGGTCAAGTTCGGCCCTGAACTCCGCCCTCACCCCACGAGGCACGGATTCGGTAACTCCACAGCAGTTGAATGGTGAAGATCAAAAACAGTGAGCGCCCACGCCTGGCACAGATCTTCTTGACCTTCTTCGATAAACAGGCAGGGTCTTGGTCCCCGGCCGCCCGGACCCGCCGCAGCATCCCCTCTCCTCGCGAAACCTTGGTGGCTTCCCGGACGGAACGTCTCTGCTTGCGAATCCAGTTCTCCAAATCCAGCTATCATAGAGAGGGCATGGAACTTCAACAGCTCAGGTATTTTTGTTCCGTCGTCCGATTCGGCAGCTTCACCAAGGCTGCCGAGCAGGAAGGCATCGCGCAGCCGACACTCTCCCTGCAGATTCGCCGACTGGAAAAATCTGTTGGCTCGACCCTCTTCGTGCGGCTCGCCCGATCGGTACGCTTGACCCATGCCGGCGAAATCTTTTACTCCCACGCCAAGGACATCCTCAGCCGATCCAAACTTGCCGAGTCGCAGGTCCGGCAGCTGGAAGACGGCATCCGCGGGCCGCTGCGCATCGGTGCGATTCCGACGGTGCTTCCTTATCTGCTCGCGCCACGCCTTCCCGAATTCTCACGTCTGTATCCAGAGGTCGACCTTGTTCTGACGGAAGACGTCACCACGAACCTGGTCGATAAGCTGCGTGCAGGCGATCTGGACGTGATCATCGCGAGCCTGCCTCTGCGTCAACCGGACTTGGTCTGCAGCGAATTATTGCGCGAACCCCTGGTCCTTGTGGCTCCAAAGGACCACACGCTTTGTCAGACGCAAGCCGTCAAACTCGATCTCTCCGGAGAGCGGCTGCTTCTCCTGAAGGAAGGTCATTGCTTCCGGGACGACATGCTCACGGCGTGCAGACGAGGCAGCGCCGAGATGGCGCCCGCCTTCGAGTCCGATCACTTTGGATCCATCTTCCCCCTCGTCGCTTCAGGAGCCGGCATCACGATTGCGCCGCGCATGGCGACGATTCAGGCTGCCGGCTGTGTGGTCATCCCTCTGCCCAGGGAGCAATCCCGGCGCATTGGGTATGCGCGTCTCAAGAGCGGCGCGAAGTTCAAGACGCTCACCGCGTTCACCAAGTGGTTGCGCACCGTAACAGAATCCGCCGCAAGGTCCATCGCATAGGCCTCGCAAAGGCTCGTCAATATTGAGCATTCGCACCTATTCGGAAAACGCAATATCACCTATAGCCCCACCGCTCTACCTCCACGCCTGCGCCCCCGCTACGCTCAAAGTTGTTTCGATGAACAACTGGCGCACAGCCGGCGCGAACGTGGAGAATATCAATGAACTCAAAGTTAGCAGTCGCTCTTCTTTTGTCTGGCGGCCTGATGTACGGGCAGCAGCAGACGAAAACTCTCACTACCAATGCAGGGGCACCGGTATCGAATAACCAGGATTCCCTCACCGCCGGTGAAGACGGCCCGGTCTTGTTGCAGGACCTCCATCTGATCGACAAGCTCCAGTCCTTCGATCGCGAGCGCATTCCGGAGCGCGTCGTCCATGCGCGCGGCGTCGGAGCACACGGCTTCTTCGTCTCCTACGGCGACGAGTCCGCAGTACACCAAGGCCGACTTCCTCAACGCCAAGGGAAAGCGCGACCCCGGTCTTCGTTCGCTTCTCCACCGTCATGCCGCCCACCGGCTCGCCCGAGACCGGCATCGCGCGATCCCCGCGGCTTCGCGGTCAAGTTCTACACCCAGCAGGGTAACTACGATATCGTCGGCATCAATCAGCCGGTCTTCTTCATCCGCGATGCCATCAAGTTCCCCGACTTCGTGCACGCCATGAAGCCCTCGCCGGTCACCAACCGCCAGGATCCGACCCGCCAGTGGGACTTCCTCTCGCTCGATAAGGAATCCACCAACATGATGACCTACATGTACCTCGACAGCGGCACGCCGCTGAACTACCGCCAGATGGACGGCTGGGGCGTGCATGCGTTCCGCTGGGTCAATGCGCAGGGCAAGGTCATCTACGTCAAGTACAAGTGGACCTCGATGCAGGGCTACCTCAACACCAACCCGCGCAACTCTTGCCGCCGCGTTTCTGAAGGACCCCCAGGAAGCCACCGACGATCTCTATCGCGAGGTCGACAAGGGCAACTTCCCCTCGTGGGAGCTGAGCGTCCAGATGGCGACGCAGGAGCAGTTGGACAAGCTGGACTTCGATCCCTTTGACGACACCAAGATCTGGCCCGAGTCCATCTTCCCCCAGCACAAGATCGGCAAGATGACCCTCAACAAGATGCCCGACAACTACTTCCAGGACACCGAGGAGGCCGCCTTCGCACCCGGCAACCTGGTCCCCGGTATCGAGCCCTCGCCCGACCGCATGCTGCAGGGACGCCTCTTCGCCTACCTCGACACCCAGCGTTACCGCATCGGTCCGAACTTCGAGCAGTTGCCCATCAACCGCCCCATCTCCGGTGTCAACAACTACAGCCAGAATGGACCGATGGACAGCCGCGAGACTCACGGCGACGCCAACTACCAGCCCAATCGCGCGGCAGAACACGATGACCGAGGACCCAGTCCTTCGAGGCCTCGCCCATCGCGCTCAGCGGAACCACCAGTCCATCACCCCATCCGCATCAAGGATGAGTATCGTCAGGCGGGCGAGCTGTACCGCTCCGTCAGCAAGCAGGATCAGGACGATCTCATCACCAACCTCGTGCACGACCTCTCGCAGGTCACCAACCCGGACATCACGCTCGAGATGGTGAGCCACTTCTACAAGGCGGACAAGGAGTACGGCACCCGCGTTGCTGAAGGCCTGCACATGGATGTCCAGCAGGTTGCCGCGCACGCAGCCACGCTGTAGCCCAGGTGGTGCGGGTTTCCACCGAAACCCGCACCCTGCCTCCGGAGTTTTCGATGAAGATGCAATTCCTGATTTTTCTTACTGCCCTGGCCAGCGCATTGAGCGCTGCCTCCGCACAGACCACCAACCTCTTCACCGCCGCGCGCAGCAACGACGTCACCCTGGCGAAGAAACTGCTCGCCGCCAAGGCCAACATCAATCAGCAGGATGAGAGCGGCTACACCCCTCTCATCATTGCCACCTACGATGACAACTTCGAGGTCGCCAACCTGCTGCTGAAGGATGGCGCGAACACCGAAGTCAAAGATCACTCCGGGCGAACCGCCTTGATGGGAGCGGCCTACAAGGGACACGAGAGAGAGGTCAAACTCCTTCTCGATAACGGAGCCAACGTCCGCGCAGTCGATGCCAAGGGGATCAACTGCACGATGTATGCGGTGCTGTCCGGGAGAATGTCGATCATTCGCGTGATGCGTTCGGAGAAAGCCGGCACGTCGACCACCGCACAACTGGCCGGCGGCCAATAAACATCAAAGCCGGAGGAGAGTCTCACCATGAAAATCGAATTGATCGCTATCGCATTAGCCGCGTTTGCCTTCCCCTGGGTCATGCAGGGGCAGTTGCCGGATCTCTTCCTGGCGGCGAGGACCAACAACGTTAACCTGGCCGAGGAGTTGATCGATCACAAGGTCGATATCAACCGCAAGGACGACCGCGGCTACACGGCCCTCACCCTCGCGACCTACAACCAGAGTCCCGACGTAGCCAGGCTGCTGCTGCAACATGGTGCCGACACCGAGAGCGTCGATCCGACCGGCCGCACCGCTCTCATGGGCGCCGCGTTCCAGGGCGACGACCAGTGCATCGCCCTCCTGCTCGACCATGGCGCGAAAATCAACAGCGGCGACGTGAACGGTGCTACCGCGCTGATGTATGCCGTGGAGTTTGGACGCACCGCCGCGGTCAAGCTCTTGATTGCGAGGCACGCCGACCCATACATCAAGGATAAGAGAGGCTTCGACGCCTTCTATCTCGCGGAGCAGCTGGAAGATCCAACCATCCTTGGCATGTTGAAACAGGTTGCAAAGGCCGCCTGAATATCCGGCCGCAGTGAACGGGATCGAGCGATCTCGTGTTGAGGGAGTGGAGATGGCGAAGGTAATCGAAGCGAATGCGAAAGAAGCTGTCCTGTTGCTCGCCCACGGAACCCCGGACGTGCTCGGAGAGATGGATGAGTATCTCAAGCTGGTCACCGGTGGACGCGGCGTTGCGCCGCACGTGGTGGACGAACTTCAGGAGCGATACGCCGCGATCGGACTCTCGGACACGCCATCGGCGCAAGGTCCGCATTTTACGCGCTGGACCTTGCGCCAGGCAGACCGTTTGCGTGAGCGCCTCCACTGCCCGGTCTATGCCGGCATGCGGAATTGGAACCCGTTCATCCGCGACGTGGTCGAGGACATGCGGTCGGCCGGGATCGAGAAGGTGCGGGCGATCTGCCTCGCGCCTCAGAACTCCCGAACCAGCGTTGGCCTGTTCAAGCGCGCCGTCGAGAATGCCGTTGCCGGTTCCTTCTGCGTCGACTTCGTCACCGGCTGGTCCGACCATCCCATGCTCATCCAGGCCTTCGCGCAAAGGCTGCAGACGGCGTTGAGCGCCTCCCGCTGGCATCGCAATGGCCGCGTCGCCGTCTTGTTCACCGCGCACTCAGTTCCGACCCGCACCATCATTCCCACCCACCTCCCGACGGAATACCACGGCATGATCCTCGCCAACGGTCCCGACAGCTATGCGGATGACTGCAGGGAAACCGCACGCCTGGTCGCCGAGGCGTTGCACGTGATCCTCGACCCCGCCGACTGTTACTTCGCGTTCCAGAGCCAGGGCATGAGCGGTGGCCCCTGGATCGGCCCAACTGTCGAGGACACCTTGTCGCAGCTCAAGGCCGCGGATTATGACACCATTGTCATCCAACCCATCGGCTTTCTCTGCGACCACGTCGAAGTCCTCTACGACATCGACATCGCCTTCCAACAGCGGGCAGCCAGCCTGGGACTGAAGTTGATTCGCGCCGAGAGCCTCAACGACTCCAGCCTCCTCATCGATGCGCTCGAGGACCTTGCGCTCTACGGCAAGGACGACTCCATCTTCCTCCCCCGCACTGCGACCCTCCCCAGCCTGGACAAGCTCATTGCCTGATCCTCGCGCGGCGCTCGAGAGTTGCGATTCCTCCATTTACAATCGTCGTATGCACGAAGTCGTAGTGTATGCGCGTAACGGATGTCATCTCTGTGATGTGGTGAAGGAGACGCTCACCCGGCTCCAGGGCGAGGCTCACTTCCAATGGCGCGAAGTGGACATCGACACCGATCCTCAGTTGCGCCAGCAGTACAACGACGAGATCCCCGTGGTCTTCATCGATGGCCGCAAAGCATTCAAATATCACATGGATGGGCATCAGTTTCTGCAGGCATTGGCGGGCAGGGCGTAGAGCGCCGCCTCCCTTGCAACACCCTGCACCGCGACGTTTCCATCACCCCGCTGCGCTCAGGACCCTTCGACAGCCCCCGCGTCGATGCCTCGAAGGACAGGTAACGTCAGGCGCGGTTCAGAAAAGATTAAGGTTCATTGTGTAGTGTAATAACCCAATGAGCTTTTCTGAATCCATCCTTGTGCGATCGATGGCGAAGGCCCTGTGCGCGTCCGTGATCTCCATCGGGCCAGCCTCGTTCGGCGCAATCAGCCGCGTCGCTATCCGCAACCGCGCCCGCGGCTGCTCCGGTCATCACGCTGGATGAGGCCGTACAGCTCGCGGAGAAGAACGAGCCAAACTTTGCAGCGGCGCAGGCGCAGGCGAAATTCGCCAGCCTGGACCACTCCGTCGCCGTCGCCGGCCTGCTTCCCTCGGTGACCTATCACAATCAATATCTCTTCACCCAGGGCAACGGCTCCAACGACCGCATCGGGCAAACGACCACCTCCTCGGCTCCGCGCTTTATCGCCAACAATGCGATCCACGAGTACGCCAGCGAAGGCCGTCGTCAACGAGACCATCGGCCTGCAACAGTTCAGCGCCGTGACGCGCGCCGGCGCGCAGGAGGCGCAGGCTGCGGCGGAGGCGGAGATCGCGCGGCGCGGCCTGTTCGCCGCCGTCGTTAGCCTCTACTATGGCGTGGCCGCGGCCGACACCAAGCTCGCCGTCATGCGAGCGCGCCTCCGCGGAAGCCGATCACTTCTTCAACCTCACCCAGCAGCGTGAGCAAGCTCGCGAGGCAGCGCATGCTGATGTCATCAAAGCCGAGCTGACGCAGCAGCAGCGCACCCGCGACGTCGAGGACGCAAAGCTTGCCGCCGTCGAAGGCGCACCTTGAACTCGGCGTCCTCCTGTTCGCCGATCCGCGCACCGACGTTTCATACCGAGTCCACCGCGCCTGCCGTCTTGCCTGACCGCGCGGAAGTGGAGGCGGATGCGAGCAAGAACAACGCCGAGCTGAAGAGCGCTCTCGCCGCGCTGCATGCCAGTGAGGCAGAGGTCGTCTCCGCGCGCGCCGCGTATCTGCCCGATCTCGGACTGAACTTCACTTACGGCGTCGATGCTCCGCAGCTTGCCGTGAACGGCCCCGACGCCTCGCGCAACCTCGGCTACTCCGCCAGCGCCACGCTCGATATTCCGGTCTGGGACTGGCTCTCCACCGAGCACAAGGTCAAGCAGAGCGAGATCCATCGCGACCTTGCCAAGGTGGCACTCACCACCGCGCAGCGGCGATTGATTGCCAACCTCTCCGAGTTCTACGATGAGGCCGCGACGGCGCGCGATCAACTGGCTTCGCTCGACGCCAGCGTCGACCGCGGCGCAGGAGAGTCTTCGTCTCACCGAGCTGCGCTATACCGGCGGCGAAGGCTCGGTGCTCGAAGTCGTCGATGCACAGAACACCCTGCTCGCCGCAGAGACCGCGCAGGCCGATGGCGTCGTTCGCTATCAGCTTGCGCTGGCCAATCTTCAGACACTGACGGGAAGGTTTTGATGACGAGGATGTCACGCAATCGCTTGAAGTGCGCCGCCGCTGCGCTCGCCTGCGGCCTCATGCTTGCCGGATGCAAGCAGGCGGACACCACGCCGCAGGTGGTCGTCACCGTGCAGGCCGCGAAGCCTGTGGTCGCGCCGATCTCGGAACAGATCCAGGGCGATGCGATTCTGTCGCCGCTCGCCGAGGCAGCGCTCTCTCCGAAGATCAGCGCGCCGGTGAAGAAGTTCTACGTGCAGCGCGGAGCTCACGTGCGCGCGGGGCAGTTGCTGGTCACGCTGGAGGACCGCGACCTGCAGGCAGCGGCACTCGACAACCAGGGAGCGTACACCGCCGCGCAGGCAACCTACCAGCAGGCGACCGGGCATGCAGCTGCCCGCAGCGACCCAGGCGGCGCAGCTCGATCTCGCGCAGGCCAAGGCAAATCTCGAGCTCAATCAGAGCATCGTGAAGGGCCGCACCCAGCTCTTTCAGCAGGGCGCGATTCCGGGCCGCGATCTCGACACCGCGAAGGCCGCGCTGGTGCAGGCGCAGGCCGCCTACGACACCGCCGCAGCAGCATCTGCACGCGCTTGAAGAGCGTGGGCAGCGCCGCCAGCGGCCAGGTCGCGCAGGGCGATCTCACCTCCGCGAAGGGGAAGTATCTCAATGCGGAGGCGCTCGCCAGCTACGCCTCGCTGCATAGCCCGATCGACGGCGTTGTGACCGATCGCCCGCTCTTTGCCGGCGAGATGGCGCCCGCCGGCACGCCGCTCATCACCGTGATGGACACCACATCCCTCATCGCGAAGCTGCATCTCTCGCAAGCCGTAACGCAGCGGATGAAGGTAGGCGACAAGGCCGAGGTCACGGTTCCCGGAATGAGCGACCCGATCGAAGGCTCCGTCTCGCTGATCAGCCCCGCGCTCGATCCCGGCTCGACGACGGTGGAGGTGTGGGTCAAGCTCAAGAATCCTGACGGCCAGCTCAAGGCGGGAACTCCCGTGCATGTCGCCATCGTCGGCCGCACGGTGCCGAACGCCTTGCAGGTGCCGTCTTCCGCGCTGCATCACCAACGACGATGGAACGCTCGGCGTGATGGTCGTCGGCAGCGATGGCACCGCGCACATGAAGCCTGTAACGGTAGGCATTCGCCTTCCGGACACCGTGCAGATCCTCAGCGGCATCGGCACCGGACGATCGTCGTGATCGACACCGGCGGCTATGGTCTGCAGGACGGCACCAAGGTAAAGATCGGCGCGGCTGGCGACGACAAAAGCGCGGACGAGGGCAAGGACTGATGGCTTCTCCCGACCCCGTAAGCCCGCAGCCCGCAGAAGCCCTTCTGGCTTGCGCACTCCATGCGCACCATCTTCTTCTTCGTCGCTGGCGCTCACGCTTGCCGGAGCGTACGCGGCCTTCCACGTGCCCATCTCCGTCTTTCCGGAGACCAACTTTCCGCGCGTCGTCATCGGCGTCGACAACGGCGTGATGCCCGTCGGCCAGATGGAAGTCACGATCACCAAGCCCATTGAAAATGCGGTCAACAGCGTTCCCGGCCTGGTCACCGTGCGTTCCAACACCAGCCGCGGCTCGGCCGAGATCAGCCTCTTCTTCAACTGGTCGGTCAACATGTTCCAGACGCTGCAGCAGGTGGACTCGGCGCTGAGCAAGGTGCAGCAGGAACTTCCGCCGACGGTGAAGATCACCACCAACCGTCTCACCTTTGCGACCTTCCCGGTCCTCGGCTACAGCCTCACCTCGAACACGGTCTCGCAGACGCAGCCTGTGGGAGATCGCCACCTATGATCTGAAGCCGCCGCTCAATCGCGTCGACGGCGTGAGCACGGTTACGGTGCAGGGCGGCGCTGTTCCCGAGTTCCACATCATCCCCAACCTCGCCAAGCTGCAGACCGCCGGCGTCACCATCCTCGACCTCGCCAACGCCATCGACGCGTCCAACATCATCGACTCGCCCGGCCTCTACCAGCAGAACCATCAGCTGATCCTCGCGCTGGTGGGCGGCCAGGTGCATGACCTCGACGGCCTGCGCAACCTCGTCGTCAAGACCACCGCCAACGGCGCTCCGGTGCGCGTCGGCGATGTCGCGCAGGTCGAGCGCGCGACCATGCCCGTCTACACCATGGTCACGGCCAACGGAAAGCCGGCGGTGCTGCTCAACATTACGCGCCAGCCCTCCGGCAACACGGTCGCTGTTGCCGATGGGGTCGCCGCCGAGCTCGATCAGCTGCGCAAGAAGCTTCCCGCGGGCGTCAACCTCCAACCCTTTTACGACCAGTCGCAGCTGGTGCGCGAGAGCATCGCCAGCGTGCGCGATGCCATCCTCATCGGCCTCGTTCTCGCCTGCGTGATTCTCTTCCTCTTCCTGCGCGACTGGCGTTCGTCGATCATCGCGGGCCTCGTCATTCCGGTCACGGTCGCGGTCACCGTGCTCTTCATGTGGCTGCTCGGCGAGAGCTTCAATCTCATGACGCTCGGCGGTCTCGCCGCCGCCATCGGCCTCGTCATCGACGACGCCATCGTCGTCGTCGAGAACATCGTCCTGCATCGTGAAGCCGGCGAAGGCCGCATCGAAGCGGTGCGCAAGGCGCTGCACGAGATCACCACGCCGCTCATCGGCTCCACCATCACGCCCGTCGTCGTCTTCCTTCCGCTCATCGCCGTCACCGGAGTTACCGGCAGCTTCTTCCGCGCGCTCGCCCTCACCATGACGGCCTCGCTGCTCACCTCGCTCGTGCTCGCGCTCACCTGGACGCCCAGCCTGGGCCTGGTTCTTCTGCGCGCGCATCACCCTGCAGCCGAGCACGAAGAGCCCGAACGAGCGCCACGAAGCCGGGCCCATCCTTCAGCGCATCATGAACTGGCATCGCACCGCGCTGGAATGGTCGCTGCGCAAGCCAGTCCTCCTCGGCGTCGCGTGCCTCGTGCTCGTTGCCGGATCGTTCTTCGCCTACCAGTCGCTCGGCTCCGACCTTCTGCCCGAGATGGACGAAGGCGGCTTCGTGCTCGACTACATCATGCCCGCCGGCAGTTCGCTCGCCGAGACCAATCGCGTCCTCGAGCACGTCGAGCAGATCCTGCGCAACACGCCCGAAGTCGAGAACACCTCGCGCCGCACCGGCCTGCAGCTCGGCCTCGCCGCCGTCACCGAGGCCAACACCGGCGACTTCACCGTCAAGCTCAAATCGCATCGCAGCCGCAGCATCGACGAGGTGATGGAGGACGTCCGCAACCAGATCAAGTCCACCGAACCCGAGCTCGACGTAGAGTTCACGCAGGTCCTGCAGGACATGATCGGCGATCTCTCCAACGCGCCCGAGCCGATCCAGATCAAGCTCTCCGGCAACGATCCGCAGCTGCTCTACCAACTCGCGTCCCCGCGTCGCCGACGCGATCAGCAAGGTCAACGGCGTCGTCGACGTCGAGAACGGCGTCGACAACACCATCAGCGGCCCGGCCACGAACTTCCAGGTCGACCCCATGCTCGCCGCGCGCATGGGCTTCACCTCCACCGAGGTCGCGGAAGATGCAACCTCCATCCTCGACGGCGTCACCGCCAACGCTCCCGTGATCGCCAACGGCCGGCCGTACACCATCCGCATCCGCCTCGCCGACAACACGCGCGCCTCGCTCGATGCCATGGAGAACACCGTCTTCAACAGCAGCACCGGCCATCTCGCCACGCTCGGCTCCATGACGCACATCACGCAGCTGCCGCCGCAGAACGAGATCCATCGCGAGAACCTGCAACAGCTCGTCGTCGTCACCGGCACGCTCGAAGGCACAAATCTCGGCACCGCCGTCGCCCAGGTGCAGAAGGTGGTCGCCTCCATGCACCTCCCGCCCAGCGTGCGCGTCGAGTACGGTGGCACCTACCAGGAGCAGCAAAAGTCCTTCGCCGATCTGCTGCGCGTGCTTCTGCTCGCACTGGTGCTGGTCTTCGGCGTGCTGCTCGCGGAGTTCCGCAATCTCTCCGCGCCCATCGCCATCCTCGCGTCGTCCGTGCTCTCGATCGGCGGCGTCGTCTTCGCGTCTCCTGCTCACCGGAACCACCTTCAACGTCGCCTCCTTCATGGGCCTCATCATGGTCATCGGCATCGTCGCGAAGAACGGCATCCTGTCTCCTCGACGCCGACGACCGCTATCGCAACGAGGGCGTCGCACCGCGCGAGGCCATGCTGCTCGCAGCGCAACGCCGTCTCCGCCCCATCCTCATGACCGCCGTCGCCGCGATCTTCGGCATGCTGCCGCTGGCCTTCGCCTTTGGTGCCGGCTCGCAGATGCTGCAGCCGCTCGCCATCGCGGTCATCGGCGGCCTGCTGCTCTCCATGCTGCTCAGCCTGGTCGTCACGCCCATCGTCTACTACCTCCTCACCCGCAACGACCACCTGCACGCCGAGCCCGAGGCCGCCTGACCCGATAGCACGGCGGCTTCGGCCTTGCGGCGCTTCCGATGTACTATCCCAAAATGAGCCTTGACGCGCAGCCTTCTCTCCCGCCCGCCGAACTGCTTGACGCCACTCGTCGCCGCTTCCTCGCCGTCTCCACCGCCGCCGGCCTCGGCAGCACGCTCTTTCCCGGAGCGCTGCTCGCGCTCGCCAGCAACTCCGCGGCGGCGCAATCTTCCACATCCAGCCGACAGTCCCCAGCGAGCCCGCCATCACGCCCGAGATGATCGAGCAGGCCGCAGCGATCGCCGGCCTCACCTTCACCGAAGAGCAGCGCCAGCTGATGATCGAAGGTCTCACCGGCGTCCGCGAAGATATCGTTACGATCCGCAAGCTCGAACCTTCCCAACGCCGTCGCGCCCTCGCTGGTCTTCGATCCCGTCCCCGGCGGCACGGTGCTCGACACCGCCCGCAAGCCCGCCAGACTCGGTCCCGCGCCCAGCATCGCCAGCATCTCCGTATCCAACGAAGACCAGCTTGCCTTCGCTTCCGTGCGCCAGCTCAGCGAGCTTCTCCGCACGCGCAAAGTCACCTCCATCGAGTTCACCAAGCTCTACCTCGCCCGCCTCAAACGCTACGATCCCACGCTGCACTTCGTCATCACGCTCACCGAAGATCGCGCCCTCAAACAAGCCGCCGCAGCCGACGCCGAACTCTCAGCCGGCAAGCATCGCGGCCCGCTGCACGGCATTCCCTGGGGCGGAAAGGATCTGCTCGCCGTCGCCGGCTATCCCACCACGTGGGGCGCGGCAGGCTTTGAAGATCAGCACTTCGACTACGATGCCGAGGTCGTCAAGCGGCTCGACGCCGCCGGCGCGGTGCTCATCGCCAAGCTCACCATGGGCGCGCTCGCGCAGGGCGATCTGTGGGGTTACGCCGCGGGCACCGGCAAGCGCGGCGCACGCACCCGCAACCCGTGGAACCCGAAGCAGGGAAGCAGCGGCAGCTCGGCCGGCAGCGCCTCGGCCGTCTCCGCGGGCTGTGTCGGCTTCGCCATCGGCACGGAAACCCTCGGCTCCATCTCGTCGCCTTCCACACGCTGCGGCGTCACCGGCCTTCGCCCGTCCTTCGGCCTCGTCCCGCGCACCGGCGCCATGGCGCTCAGCTGGTCCATGGACAAGATCGGCCCCATCACGCGCTCGGTCGAAGACTGCGCCCTCGTGCTCAGCGCCATCTATGGCCCCGACGGCCACGATCTCAGCGTGCAACCCGCGGCCTTCAATCCCGACCTCACAATCGACATCCGCAAGCTCCGCGTCGGCTACATCAAGTCCGCCTTCGACGCTCCCACGTTCACCCCCCCCAAGCCGCCCAGCCACAGCCCTCAGCGGCAAGGAGCTCGACGCCTACAACCAGCGCGTCGCGCAGCGCAAGGCCAACTTCGCCATGCAGGTCTATGACGCGAAGTTCAACACCAGCAGCTCTCGAAACCCTGCGCAGCATGGGCGTTTCGCTCACCCCCGTCAGCCTTCCGGACGTTCCCCTTCGGCTCCATCACTCCCATGCTCGAAGCCGAAGCCGCCGCGGCCTTCGACGACCTCACCCGCTCCGGCCGCGACGCGCTGCTCAGCGGCCAGGCCCCCTACGACTGGCCCAACACCTTCCGCACCGCGCGCCTCTACTCCGCCGTCGACTACATCAACGCCGCCCGCGCCCGCACCCTCGCCCTGCACAAGATGACCGAAACCTTCGCTCCCTTCGACGTGATCGTCACGCCCAGCGAAGGCGAGCAACTGGCGGCGACCAACCTCTGCGGACAGCCCGCCGTCATCGTTCCCAACGGCATCCGCGGCGACGACGCGCCACCCTCACCCTCACCCGGAAGATGGCGCCGTCAACAACGCGGCAGGCCCCGGCACCCCGGTCTCCATCACCTTCCTCGCGCCGCTCTACCAGGACGCCAAGGCCGTTGCCCTCGCCCACGCCTATCAGCTGAAGACAGGCTTCCACCTGCTGCATCCCAAGCTGCCCTACCCCGGGACAGTTCGCTTTCTACCACACCCAAGAACTCCTGAACCCCACCAACACCGACACATCTCCAACGCCGAATCTCCGCTGCAACTACGCTTCCGCCTGCGCTAACCCTTCGCCAGCTCCGCCTTCACCAGCTCACTCACCAGCTTCCCATCCGCCCGCACCCCGCTTGCCGCAATCTTCTGCTGCGCCGCCTTCATCACCAGGCCCATCTCCTTCGGCCCGGGCCTGGTGCCGCCGTTGTCCGCCGTCACCTGCTCCACCGCGGCTAGCGACCAGCGCCCGCAGATCCTCTTCGCTTGCGGCCTTGCGGCATATAGGCCTCGATCAGCGCAATCTCCACCTGCTCCTTCGCCGCCAGCTCCGGCCGTCCACCCTTCGTAAACTGCTCCACGGACTCCCGCCGTTGCTTCAGCAGCGTCGTCAAAATCGCCTGCTCCTCGGCATCGGTCAGCGGCTCGCGCTTGTCGATCTCCTTATTCTTCAGCGCCGACTTCACCATCCGCAGCGTCGTCAGCGTCTCCTGCTCGCGCGCCTTCATCGCCGTCACAATATCCTTGCCCAGCTTCTCGCCAATCGCAGCCATTCGTTCACCTCTCCATCCACCAGTCTACCCGGCCCGCCTACCCGCCCCGCCTAGTAGATCCCCGGAATCAGCCGCTTCGTCCTCTGGCTATACTCGGCATACTCCTTGCCAAACGCTCCCGTCAGCGCGGCCTCTTCCACATGGATGCGGTACAGCAGCGCCGCCGTCGGCAGCAGCACAATGATCCCCAGCCCCAGCCAGTTGCGCGTGGCCAGCCCCATCGCCACAAAGATCAACAGGATCCCCGTGTACGACGGATGCCGCATCCACCGGAACAGTCCCGATCCGGTTCAGCCGTCTGCGTCGCGTGAATCGCCACATTCGCGCTGAACGACTCGGCCCAGCGTATACGATCGCGCTCCACCGAATCGCCAGTCCCAGCCGCCAGCAATCCCAGGCACACATACCGTAGCCAACGTCCGGCATGAAACATCGCCGGCTGGTACACCGCACCCACCCACGACCCCACAAACATCGCGCCAAAGATCGTAAACCATAGCACGATCAGCGACCCGCGATCGTGCACCTCGCCGCCGCCGCGCCGCGTCCGCGTCACCAGCAGCACCCACACCTCGGTCAAAATCCATGCCCAGTACAGCAGCTTCCAGATCAAGTGGATCGTCATGCTGAAAGTCTCGCCCACCCGCCCCCGGCGAACAAGCGATAAACGCCACCCAAATCCCCTGACATTTGTCATCCCGCGCCAGCCGCTAAAATAGAAGGCATGATCCGCAAGACGCGACTCTTCACGCCCGGTCCAACGCCCTTGCTTCCCGCCGCCCAGTTCGCCATGGCCGCGGCCGACATCCATCACCGCACCGCCGAGTTTCGCGCCCTCTACACCCGCGTCCTCGCCCAGCTCAAGGAGTTCGTCGGCACCACCAACGACGTCATCCTGCTCTCCAGCTCCGGCACCGGCGCCATGGAGGCCTCGGTCTCCAACCTCACCTCGCCCGGCGATCGCGTCCTGGTCCTCACCGCCGGCAAGTTCGGCGAGCGCTGGTCCGGCATCTGCAAGGCCTTCGGCTGTCACGTCGACGTCGTCAGCGCCCCCTACGGCCAGACCTTCTCGCTCGACGAAGTCAAGGCCTCGCTGCACCTCGAAACCCGCGCCGTCTTCATGCAGGCCACCGAGACCTCGACCGGCGTCCGCCACTGCGTCCCGGCCATCGCCAAGCTGCTCAAGGACACCCACTCCGAAGCCCTCCTCGTCGTCGACGCCATCACCGGCCTCGGCACCACGCACCTCGACATGGACGCCTGGGGTGTCGATGTCCTCGTCGGCGGCTCGCAGAAGGCCGTCATGATTCCTCCCGGCCTCAGCTACCTCGCCATCAGCGATCGCGCCTGGGATCGCATGGAGGCCACCTACAACCCGCGCTACTACTTCGACCTCCGCAAGGAGCGCAAGAACGCCAAGAACGGCGAGTCCGCCTACACCCCCGCCGTCGCGCTCATCGCCGCTCTCGGCGCAGCGTTTGACTGGATCGCCGCGCAAGCTGCGACCCGAGAATCCTCGTGGAAGCCTCGCAAGGCGATCAAAACTCATCGAAAACGCCGAGACCGTCGCCGCCATGACCCGCGCCGCCGTCCTCGCGCTCGGCCTCAAGCTCTTCGCGCCCGATGCCTCGGGAGCCGCCGCCACCGCCGTCCTCGCACCCGAGGGCGTCGACTCCGGCCTCTTCGTCAAGGAGCTCAAGTCCCGCTTCGCCGCCATCATCACCAACGGCCAGGGCGAGATGAAGGGCCAGATCTTCCGCATCGCCCACCTCGGCTTCTTCGATTACATGGACACCATCGCCCTCATCGGCGCGCTGGAACAGGTCGTCGTCAAATCCCTCCCGCAGCTAGGCGCCAAGTTCGGCGACGGCCTCATCGCCGCGCAGAAGCTCTACGCCGAGCGCACGCCCACCGCGGCCGCCGGCAACAAGTGCCTCTGCGGCCGCGAAGCCAGCCACTGCTCCCTCCAGCACGCCGCCGCCAAGTAGCAACTCGCCACCATACCGGGTGCCCCATGTCTCGCTTTTGAGACATGGGATCTACCCCAGGCCCACACCTCGGGGTGCCCCTTCATCATGGATTCATTGTCAGGAGTGGGCGAGAGGCCTGTCCATGCCCAGGGTCCACATAGGGGCCCCGTTCTCCACCGAACATCCACCGCGCGACCCCGCCCAACCCACCGCACACCCTCGTAAACTGGTAACTCTATGGCCGCTCTCGCAATGCCGAACCCGAACGACGGCCTTCCGTCCTCCATCCAGACCGAGGTCACCGTCCTCGGCGCCATGCTGCTCGACGCCGTCGCCATCACCGACGCCACCGCCAAGCTCCGCCCCGAAGACTTCGCCCTCGACTCCCACCAGCGCATCTACCGCGTCATGGTCGACCTGCTCGCCCTCGGCCACGCCGTCGACCTCATCACCGTCATGGACGCGCTCACCAAGCGCCGCGAGCTCGACGCCATCGGCGGAGCGGCCTACCTCGCCTTCCTCACCGAGGGCATCCCGCGCAACCCCAACATCGAGTCCTACGTCCGCATCGTCAAGGACAAGAGCCTCCTCCGCCAGCTGCTCGGCATCTTCAACGAGGGCATGGCCGCCGCCTCCGATCAGACCGAGGACGCCACCAAGGTCCTCAACGACATCGAAGTCCGCCTCGCCGAAGTCGCCGACAGCGCCATCCAGCGCGGCTTCTCCAATATTCCCGAGATCGTCGCCAGCTCCTTCGGCTCCATCGACGCCCTCTACGAGCAGGGCCGCGAAGTCACCGGCCTCGCCACCCACTACATCGAGTTCGACAAGATGACCAGCGGCCTCCAGAACTCCGAGCTGATCATCATCGCCGCACGTCCCTCCATGGGGAAGACCGCGTGGGCCATCAACATCGCCCAGAACTGCGCCGTCAAAGATCAGAAGGTCGTCGCCGTCTTCTCGCTCGAAATGAGCAAGGAGTCCCTCCTCCGCCGTATGCTCGCCTCCGAAGCCATGGTCGGCTCTCGAAAATTACAGACCGGCTTCATCCCCCGCGAAGACAAAGGCAAGCTCATCGCCGCGCTCGACCGCCTCATGAACTCCAAGATGTTCATCGACGACACGCCCGGCATCACCCTCGCCGAGATGCGCGCCAAAGCCCGCCGCCTCCGCCAGCAGGAGGGCGCCCTCGACCTCATCGTCATCGACTACCTGCAGCTCATGACCGGCCCGAAATCCGGCAAAGCCACCGAGAACCGCACCCAGGAGGTCAGCGCCATCTCCCGCGGCCTCAAGGCCCTCGCCAAGGAACTCGGCGTCCCCGTCATCGCCCTCTCGCAGCTCTCGCGTGGCAGCGAACAGCGCACCGGCGACAAGAAGCCCCTGCTCTCCGACCTCCGCGAATCCGGTTCCATCGAGCAGGACGCCGACGTCGTCGCCTTCATCCATCGCGAAGAGTACTACGATCGCGAGAACGAAGACATCAAGGGCCAGGCCGAGATCATCATCGCCAAGCAGCGCAACGGTCCCACCGGAACCGTAAAGCTGGCCTACCTCAGCGACTTCACGCGCTTCGAAAACCTCGACCTCAGCCACAGCGGCGACTCCGGCGGCGACGCCTACTAGGCGGCGCCTCACCTACCTACAGCGACGCCTACTAGGCGCCGCCTCACCTACCTACAGCGACGCTTACTAGGCCCCGCCTCACCTGCCCGCAGCGCCGCCGCTAGCACTCCTGCCAGCAAAGATCCTGCGCATCCAGCATATTCGCCAGCTCGTTATCCGGCGAGATGTAGTAGCGCGCCAGCCGCGCCATCATCTCTCCCAGCGGCGAGTGCCGCACCACCGCCAGGTCGATCAGCTTCTCTTCCACAAACGAAAACCGAATCGGCTGCGGTGTTCCCCCCTCGATATACAGCCGCGTCGAGCCCTGCCCGATCTCATGCTCGATAAAGTACGAGCGCATCACCGTGCTCAGCGAATCCGTCGCGTACCCATCCCGGTTCAGCTGCCACAGGATCTCCGATCGTCCCCCATAGCGCCGGCCTCCCAGCATGCTCAGCCATCGCCCCTCGCCATCCTTCAAGCCCATCATCAGCGGCACCGCCAGCTCCTTGAGCGAGTCGTATCGCCACCCCGCCACCGACGCCGGCACCGCGTACATGCACTGCTCATTGAACGCCAGCAGCTCCTCGCGCGTGATCTGGATCTCCGGCAGAAAGGTGCAGCCCAGCTGCTTCTCCGCGCGCCGCCGGTAGTAGCGCAGGTTGCTGCGCGTCCGCTGTCCAATGTTGGCCAGCGTCGCATCGAACGTCATCTCGAGCGGAAGATATCCGGGGATGGTGCGTTCACGCGTCGCCCATCGCGCCGAGCTCGCGTGCCCCGCCTCCCCGCGCAGCAGCGGTTGATCCAGCGCCCGCAGAGCCGCTCCGCCCACCTGGTCTCATTGCGGTACGACACCAGAATCACCCGCGCCCTGCGCTTCACCAGCTCCCGCACCGCCAGCGCCACCACCTGCTGTTCGCGTCCCGGCAGCGCCACCAGCGTGCTCCGGCCGGAACGATCGTTGGTCGCAAACCCTCCCGTGGCACTCCCCATGAAGCGGTACTCGAAGATCAGCAGCGCCCCCAGCAAGTCCTCGAGCTTCGGCTCGGCTGACATCCAACGCTCTCCCGCGCGCCACCAGCAGCAGGTAAGGCATCCGCGCCATCGCGCCCGGCTTGGAGAGAAAAAATCCCAGGTCGTGCATCGCCCCTGGATGACCGCACCACTCGCCAAACTCTCTCAGAAACTTCGCCAGCGCAGCACCTTCGCATGGCCCTTCACCACGTGCACGCTCGGCTGCTCCACTGCGAGGCGCAGCGGACGCGTTCACATCGGGTGCGGGGGAGCCGAACATACTCAAATGGGCCAAAACGTCTCTGGGATCGTGCGCGGTAATGGAGGAGGTTCGTCCTCAAGGTACCATCTTCGAGCATCCCAGGGGAAAACCGCGGCCAAATGGCCGTTGAAAACCCTCCCGTATTCACACGGGCGCAATGCCGGCGAAACACGAAATCCTTCGCCCCTCCTGCCATCCTCATGTACGTCCCCGGCTTCCAGATGTCGCAAGCCCTGCGCCGCCTGCTCGATCAGGTGCACGCCGCCTGCGCCGCCCGCCGCGTCCTCGGCTTCGCCTACACCCGCCTCAACGGAGAACCCTCCGTCCGCACCGTCCGCCCGCTCGCGCTCTACTGCTGGAGCGGTACCTGGACCCTCGTCGCCTGGTGCGAGATGCGCGAAGACTTCCGCGTCTTCCGCCTCGATCGCAT
Source organism: uncultured Acidobacteriaceae bacterium (assembly GCA_963762375.1). Taxonomy (GTDB): domain Bacteria; phylum Acidobacteriota; class Terriglobia; order Terriglobales; family Acidobacteriaceae; genus Granulicella. The sequence continues at coordinate 25,425 of CAVXKP010000005.1, read as the reverse complement.
CGCCCAGTGCGAGCTGCTCGATCGCACCTTCGAGCAGCGCCGCGGCCAGCGACTCAAGGACGACCTCAAGCGCATGCACGCTCGAGTTCGAAGCCGTCCAAGCGCGCCTCGCCGCCGGCGAATCCGCTACTCCGTCTCCCCCGGCACCAGCTTCGGATTGATCTTCATCTCTGCCCGCTCATACGGCCGCCCCTTGGCCAGCGCCGCCTCCAGGTCCTTGTCGTAGCCGTAGAGGTCGTTGAAGAAGTGCGTCGTTCCATCCTCATTCGGCATCGCCGTAAAGTACCCAATCACCACCGGCAGCGGCGTCTTCAGGTTCACCGTGCGATTATTCAGATTGCCGGTCATCGCCACGTCGATCTTGTCCGCGTCCCAGCCGTTCTCCGCATCCGGATCGCTCTGGTCCCCGTGCAGCACCCACAGCGCCATCTGGTCCGCATGCTGCAGCCGCACGCATCCATGCGACCGGTCTCTGCGCGTCAGCCCAAACAAGTACAGCTCCGGCGTCGAGTGCATGTACACGTCATACGCATTCGGAAACAGAAACTTCACCAGCCCCAGCGAGTTCTTCGGTCCCGGCATCTGCCGCACGTTGTAGCGCAGATGCTCCAGGTCATGCACCGTAAAGTTCGTCACCACCGTGCCATCGTTCTTGTACACCTGGTAATCGTTGGCCGCGAGATATCCCAGCCCGCTCTTCTCCAGGTGCGGAACAATCTCCTTCTTGATGATCGACGGCGGCAGATTCCAGTACGGCCGAAACACCACGTACCGCATCAGCCGCACAAACATCGGCGTGTCGTGGTTGCCCTTCGCCTCGCCGTCCACCACCTTCATCGTGAACGCCAGCGTATGGTCCGGCATCGTACGCGCGCAGCATGAACTCCGGCAGATTCGCCAGCACCCGCGGCTGAATATAGTTGTCCGGCATCCACCGCCAGCGCTCCAGCGCATCATCCAGTTGCTGCACCCGCACGCTCATCGGCACATTCAGGCTATCGATGGTCGCCTGCCCCAGCCTGCCATCGTCCTGCAACCCATGCCGCTCCTGGTAGTGCTTCACCGCCGCCGCAACCTGCGCGGTATAGCTCTGCGGAATCTTCGTCGCCTCATCGCCCGCCGCCTGCGCCGGAGCATCGCCCTCAAACTGCAGCCGGGCCCAAAGCTGCGGCACCGCCGCATACCCTCCGCCCACGCCCACCGGCTTCGCCCCGCTCGGCAGCGCCGGCAGCGGAGGCCACGGCGCCGCACCCTGCTCCATCGCCAGCACCCGATACGCCGCCAGCGCCTGCTCCGTCTGCTCGTAGATCGGGCTCTGCGGCTCCACGCTCTCGGCCACCTGCGGCACATCCTCGGCATCCACCACGCTGATCGTTCAGCAGCGTCGCCACATCGAACGCCGCGCGCTTCTGCGGCATATCGATATCGAAGTTCAGCGCCTGCGGATTCATCCGCCCCACATGCAGGTCCTCCAGGTACCGCATCGCCGAGATGGTCATCGCCACATCGAACTGCGCCACCGCATCCTGCGCCGCCTCCGAATCATCCTTCTTCTTCGCAATCGCCGCCAGCCGCTTCAGCCGCGCCGCCCACCGCCCTTCGCCCGCCGCATCGGCGTCATAGTCCTCGGGATTCAACCCCTTCTGCGCCGCATCCTGAAACAGCTTCAGCAGCGCCATCGCCGCATCGGTCGGCTTGCCATCGCGCGTCCACGCCAGCTCATCGTCGCGATCGTTATAAAACTTCTGCACGTTGGCCTGGTCATCCGCATAGTTCGGCCAGCGCATGCCCCGGCAGCGTCGAAGACCTGTCCAGCCGCTCCACATTGGCCGCATAATCGGTCGTATTCGGCGGCGATGTCGCCTTGCGCCGATGCCGCCTTGCACCCACTCATCCACAGCCAGCACGCAGCCACACACCACGACTGCGAGTGTGGAACGAACAGCGGTTGCACGAAACTTCATAACGCGACGCGGCCTCGAAGGAATGTACCTAGAGCCTATACGGAGTCAGCCCTGAGGATGTTAACTCTCGCTCGTACCTCGCCGAGTTGCTCACTCCCGTAAGATGCCGCATACCCATCTTCGCCACTCACGCGCTGTGCTGCCAGCACCTACCCCGGCAACACCCCGCCATCGACACCCAGCACAGCACCGCCTGCGTCACCACCACCCCCACCGTCAACACCAGAACATCTTCCGCTGCCTTGCGTCTTCGCAGTCAGCATCCGCGAACACCCCGCCCACAAACGTAAACAGGAACGGCAGCGCCCAGATCCACGGCGCGCTCACCACCTGCGTCGTATACAGCGGAAACAGCAGCAGCAACATCAGCAGCGGAGCCGTGTTGCCAAAGTAGCGGCTGCGCCTGCTCCAGCAGTACACCACCAGCGCCACCGCCGCCGCCACCACGATCCCCGCATTCGCCGGCCTCGTCGCAAACCGCCGCACCGCATCCAGCGAAAACCAGCTCCGCGCGCTGCCGCCGGTAAACACATACAGAAACGCCGTGATCTTAAAGCTGAAGCCGGCAAACACGATCACCATCGCGCCCAGCGCGGCATACACCATGATCTGCGCCACATACGCCCGCCGCCGCTCGGCCAGATAAAAGAAGAACACCATCCCCGCCACAAATCCAACGATCGCCGCCAGCACATGCGCCGTCGCCGTCAACCCCAGCGCCACCGTCAGCAGAATGATCCGCGGCTTCCACTTCTGCCGCGGCCCCTGCAGCGCATGCGCCACGCCCATCGCCGTATAGATCAGCCCGTACAGCCCCCACATCGCCAGAATCTCATTGTTCGGATGCGTCGCATACTTCACAATCGCCGGGCAGAACACATACAGCGCCAGCGCAAACGCCCCACCCTCCGGCCCGAACAATCGCTTCGACACCCACCACAACCCACCGCCCAGCCACACCGCAAACAGCACAAACGGCAGCCGCAGCAGGTACTTCACAAACCCCAGCTCGTGCCGCGCCTCCCACGTCGTCCCATTCAGGCTGCCATTCGCATACAGCCGGTTCTGCGGGCTTGCGAAAGTGGTCGATCGTGAGCAGCACCGCTCGCTGCGCGGTCAGCGGAAACCCCGCCAGCCGATACGCCAGCGTGCCATCGCCATTCAAATTTCCGCAGGTCGTAAAGTATCCCTGCAGCACCGACGGGCTCTCCCACATCTCCCGCCCGCAGTGCGCATACCGGTAGTCGTTCGCATCCAGCGGCTGGTGGCCGATGGTCCATAGACACTCGCCGAACAGGATCAGCAGCAGCAGCGCCGCAACCCGCTGTGCCCGCCCAATATAAAACCCGCGCAATCTCATGTCAGTCATCAGTGTATCGGACGATCTTCCAGCCAAAAGTTCTCAGTGGTTCGTTGTCAGATCTCCGTCGGAAGGGCGCCAACGCCGTCACCCACAACGAACAACTAACAACCAACAACTGAGAACTGACAACGAACAACTAACCACCACCAACCCCTAGTACCCTAGAAGCACCATGGACTCGCTCACCTTCACTCCCGGCCGCGCCTTTCTCTCCTCCAACTCCCCCGCCGTTCCCTGGACCGCGGTCTTTGAGGACGAAGGTCCCGCCGGCTACTTCTACGCCTGCGACCGCTCCCAGGAGACCCAGGAGCACAGCATCATGGATGCCATGCTCATCTACAACCGCACCTCCCTCGCCGACCCCGACAAGGAGCGCCTCGCCAGCATCCAATGGTCCCGCGACGGCCAGCAGTGCGTCCTCTACCTCGACGGCAGCGCCCAGGCCTTCATCGACTTCGCCACCCGCACCAGCTTCTGCCGCACCAACTTCCCCAACTACCTCCAGGAGCAGGGCGACACCTGGCGCAAATCCTCCCACGCCTGGGACGACGCCGCCCTCCAGCAGTTCGAAGCCGCCATCTATGCCTGAAGCTCCCGCGCGCGCTTGAAGCTCCCGCCGCCAGCGCCCGAACGTGCCAGCCACGCCTCATCCGGAGTATGCTGGTTCGGAATTTTGGAGGCAGCGATGTCCAGATCTCCCGATGTGCGTTGGCCGAACCCCGGCACTCCCCCAACTCAGCGCCGCCTTCCCCCCACTCCCGCGCAGCGCCGCATGGGCGTCCGCATCGCCCTGGGCCTCATGGTCCTGGCCCTCCTCGTCATCGCCCTTCTCGATCACTTCGGCGTCCTGCACTAAGCCGCGTCGCCCCACATCCTGGGTGCCCCATGTCTCGCCTCTGAGACATGGGTTGAACGGCACCGCCCCACCACCCCATCAACAAAAAGCCCGGGCCGCGAGATCCTCGCAGCCCGGGCCTTCGACCGCCTGCCCTTCTACCAGCCGCCGTCAGACCCCGTCGGCGCCAGCGCGATGCCGCGGAACACCTCGCCCGCCTGTGCGCTGCGCACCACGGTGAAGCGTCCCAGGCCATCCTTGCCCGTCGGCAAGGTCGTATCGCTGATGCGATCGGTCACCTTCACCAGCTTGTTCGGATCGGCGCCCGTGTCGCCATTGCTGCTGATCGTGGACGTGATCGCGAAGATGGTCACCGTCCCATCGCCATTGTTCTGCCCCGCGATGTTGCGGCACCCGCCCGTCGCCGGATCCAGCGACGAGGGATACCGCGCCACGCCATACGGCACGCCGATATTCAATCCGTTCTGCAGAATGTACTCGCGCGTCCAGGTGCCGCCAACCAGCACCCACTTCTGCAATCCAGCCGTCTGCTGCGACTGCGTGTCCGCCACGTTGCCGTTCACCGCCGGCGTCACCAGCGTTCCGTCACCCTCATCGCAAACGTACAGCGTCGTGGGATTCGCAAAATACAGCCCGAAGGGAAACGCCGTCGAGGTGCTTGCCGTGGTGTCCGGGAATCCCGGCAGCGGCGTCAGCGGGACCGCTGCCAGAGCGGTCGCCGAACCCGTCGGCAGCGTTCCCGCCGTGCCCGCCTGGTAGACGGTGTTGTACCCGTTGCTGCCGCTGCCCTTGCTCACATACAGCGTGTTGTTGAAGATCGTCAGCCCGCGGAAGTTCGTATCCTTGCCCGGCTTGTCCGTGCCATAGTCCAGCCGTCCGATCATGCCGATGTTCGGAGGCAGCGGCGCCGACCCGCCCGGGTACAGCAGCTCCGCTCCCGTCGCATTGGCCAGGTCAACGCCATCCTGCGTCGTCGTCAACTGCTTCTTCGACAGGTTGCCATCGTTGTCGTTCCCCACCATGTAATAGAGCCCGTTGCCGCCCTTGATCGCCGCGCGGCCGTTGTCTCCGCTGTAGGCATTGCCGTCGGTGTAGGTGATCTGTCCATCCTCGTTCACCTCGGCCACCGCACGGTAGTAGGCCGCCGGAATCACCGGGCTGCTCACAAACGTCGAGATCACAGGATCGGTCGGATCGCACACCCCCGGCGTATTCGAAGCCGACGCATCCAGCAGGTTCGGCCGTGTCGGCGATACCGTCGACGCTCCGCAGCCAACGCCGCCCCTGTACCCCATGAACGTCAGCGACCTCCCATCCACCGAGCGATTCAGCGCCAGCTCCGACTTCGAGCTGAAGCTCGTCACAATCTGATCGTCCGGAATCGGCAGCGTCCCCACCACCTGCCCGTCCGGCGTCAGGTCGTCCAGGAAGATCGGCGACGTGACACCAAAGCTCGGGTCGGAGTTCGCGTTGTTCCACACATTGTGCGCATCGTTCAGGTTCGGAAACTCTCCATTGTCCGACGCCGTTCCGCACGGCACAGCCACCGGCGTCGTCCCTCCCGCGATCAGCGGTACGTTGACCGTCAACCCCGTCAGCCCACCTTCGCATCCCAGCGGCAGGCTCTCACCGATCGTCACCGTCGAAGCCTTCCCCACATACACGCTGCGGCTCAGCACCAGCGTCCCCGGCAGGAACCGGAAGTTCCGCTGACCATCCTTGCCATGGTCGCCCCGGCCATTCCATCCCTGCGCATGGTCGTCCTGTCCATGCCCCTGCTGCTGGTTCCACTGCGCCTTCAAGCTGGTTGGCGATGCAATCACAACCGCTCCGAGTAGCACCGGAGCCGTAAGCCAATACATTTTCATGGGAGATCCTCCGAGACGAAAAACTACATGGCCCCGGGCGGGTCGTTGGTGAAGAACAAAAGAATAAGAGTTGAATTCTTTTTGCCCCGCGAATCATCCCGCCAGGCGTACACCTTTCGTGCATCCCGCCGGCTACTGCGGCAGCGATTCGTGGTCGTAGCTGATCACCCGCGTCACCCTCCACACGCCGTCCTTGTTCTGCCACACGTGCACGAACTTCGCCTCGCCGCCCGGATCCTGCGCATCCCCCGCCCGGTGGAAGCGATGCACCCCGATCTCCACCGCCCCATAGCCCTTCAACCGGTGCACCTCCAGCGTGCCCGGCACCAGCACCCGTTCCACCTTCCCGCAGATGTTGTTCTGTATCGCCGCCAGAAACGCCGCCTTGCCCACCATCAGCCCCGTCTGGTCGTGATAAAACTCCAGGTCATCGGAGACCATCGACCCCAGCGTCTTCAGGTCGCAGTGGTTGTACGCGTTGAAGAGCTTCGCATCCAGTTCCGTCACCGTCCGCGTCAACTCCGCCTGCTCCCCCGCCGGCACCGGCTGCTGCGCCCGCACCCAGCAGGGAACTGCCATTCCCGCCAGCAAACAAACCGCCGCCACCAACCATCTCCTCTTCATGCCAAATCACCTCGCGTGCCCTCTGCTACGCTCCGAAGCCTCACCCAGTTCCGCATGCGGGCCGGGTGCCCCATGTCTCGCCTCTGAGACATGGGTTGAACAGCATCGTCCACCCCCACCCCACCCCAGCTACCACATCACGGGTGCCCCATGTCTCGCCTCTGAGACATGGGTTGAACTGCATCGTCCACCCCCACCCCACCCCACCACATCATGGGTGCCCTATGTCTCGCCTCTGAGACATGGGTTGAACGGAGCCCTCCCTGAAATTCCCCCTTGACAATGCCCATGCCAAGCCATATACATAGTTATCCGAGGTATCTTGCATGGCACGCAGTAAACCTAAACCTGACGAAGCTGCTGATGAAACTCTCGCCGTCCGCGAAGGACTCCGCGCAGGACCAGGTCCTTGGGAGGCCCAGCTGCGCAAGGGTGCGCTCGAGATGGCCGCGCTCGCCGCCCTCTGGAACGGCCGCCTCTACGGCCTCGAGATCATCCGCTTCCTCGAGCAGCACTCCCAGCTCGTCCTCGCCGAGGGCACCATCTACCCCATCCTCAACCGCCTTAAGACCGAGGCCATGCTCACCTCCGAGTGGGTCGAGGCCGACGCCGGCCACCCCCGCAAGTACTACTCCCTCACCGACGCCGGCCGCCAGCGCCTCCGCCTCATGGCCTCCGCCTGGACTGACTTCGCCCGCGGCGTCGACAACCTCCTCCAACCCGTCCTCTCCCAGCCCATTCCCACCCCGCCCATCCCCACCCAGCAGGAGCAAGCCCAATGACCTTCGCCCAGCAGCCCGCCGCCGAAGCCACCGCAGCCACCCAGTCCATCGCCGCCTACCTCGCCGCCCTCCGCGCCCAGCTCGCCCCCATCACCCTCTCCGAGCGCGAAGAGATCCTGCGCGAGATCGCCGCGCACATCCGCGACGCCTACGAAGCCGGCACGCCCATCGACATCGTCCTCGCCCGCCTCGGCCCGCCCGCCCAGCTCGCCGCCGAGTATCGCGACGGCCAACTCATCCGCGCCGCCAGCCGCAGCCTCTCGCCCCTCACCCTGCTCCGCGCCACGCTCCGCCTCGCCACCAAGGGCATCACTGGCATCCTCGTCTTCTTCTGCGCCCTCTTCGGCTACTTCACCGGCGGCCTCCTCGTCATCGCAGCCCTGGTCAAGCCCTTCGCTCCCAGCCACGTCGGCTACTTCGTCAACGCAACACCTGGCCCACCGCACGACGTCCTCGGCTGGTGGATCGTCCCCCTCAGCCTGACCGGCGGCACGCTCCTGCTCATCCTCACCACCCTGGCCATCCGCGCCTTCCTCCGCCTCTCCCAGCGTGTCCAGCGCAGCCTGTAACCGCACCCTTTCGCCGCTCCCCGCACAAACCAGCAAAATCTCACTGCCAGCGGCCCGCAATGCGGTCTAGAATGACCACGTTGAAGACAGGCCTTCTGTCGCTGTCGGCAGCGACCTACCTCCGCTGCTCTTTCGTCTGACAACGCACCTGCGCCTCGTCCTTCCGTACCCAAGGAGATGAGGATGAAGAGCTACGCCAACACCGACATTCGCAACATCGCGCTCACCGGTCACTCGCACAGCGGCAAAACCGCCCTCATCACCGCCATGCTCAAGACCGCCCACATGCCAACCGAAAACGGCAACGCCGTCACCGCCTACGACGAAGAAGAGATCGCCCGCGGCATCACCATGTCCAACGCCGTCGCCTTCGCCGAGTGGAACGGCATCCGCATCAACCTCATCGACACCCCCGGCTTCCACATGTTCGTCCACGAAGCCCGCGCCGCCATGCTCCCGGCCGAAGCCGCCGTCCTCCTCATCAACGCCCAATCCGGCATCGAGTCCGTCACCACCACCGTCTGGAACTTCGCCGCCGACCTCAACCTCCCGCGCATCCTGGTCATCAACCACTCCGACAGCGCCAAGGCCAACTCCACCGCCGACCGCGCCCAGCTCGTCGAAGCCCTGCGCGACCGCTTCGGCCGCCACGTCATCCCCGTCCAGCTCCCCATCATCGACGACCAGGGCTTCCACGGCGTCGTCGACCTGGTCACCATGGAAGCCTTCCTCTACACCCCCACCAGCGAGGGCAGTGGAACGCGAGGCCCCATCCCCGCCGACGCTCGAAGCCGAAGCCAAGGCCGCGCACGAAGCTCTCGTCGAGCTCGTCGCCGGAGAAAAAGACGAGCTCATGGAAGAGTTCTTCGCCCAGGGCACCCTCCCGGAAGAGCACCTCATCCAGGCCATCCACGACGCCATCCGCGAAGACCGCATCTTCCCCATCCTCTACACCAGCGCCCTCGGCAACGTCGCCACCGACCACCTCCTCGACTTCCTCAAGCTCTACGTTCCCTCGCCCCAGGAACGCCCTCCCATTGCCGCGCGCGGCTCCGCCACCGCTGCCAGATCCAACGGCAACGGCAGCGCGGCCGCCCCCTCTACCTCCACCGACCCAGCCACCATCCTCTGCCCCGTCGCCGACAACCGAGCCCGCCACCCTCTACGTCTACAAAACCCTCGTCGACCCCTTCGCCGGCCGCATCTCCTTCTTCAAAGTCATCAGCGGCTGCATCCGCAACGAGGCCTCGCTCGAAAACTACGCCCGCTCCGAGACCGAGCGCCTCACCCACATCGGCATCATGCAAGGCCGCAAGCTCGTCGAAGTCCCCGAGCTCCACGCCGGCGACCTCGGCGTCGTCGCCAAGCTGCGCGTCACCCAGACCGGCGACACCCTCGGCGCCCGCGGCCACGACGTCCGCATCGACCCCATCCCCACGCCCGAGCCCGCCATGACCTACGCCATCGAGCCCAAATCCCGCGCCGACGAAGACAAGCTCGCCCCCGCCCTCCACAAGCTCATGGAAGAAGACCTCCAGCTCCGCTTCTACCGCGACCCCCAGACCAACGACTTCCTCCTCGCCGGCGCCGGCCAGCTCCACATCGAAGCCGTCGTCTCCAAGCTCCGCCGCCGCTACCACACCGAAGTCACGCTCAAATCCCCCAAGGTCCCCTACCGCGAGACCATCCGCTCCGCCGCCACCGGCCACGGCCGCCACAAGAAGCAGAGCGGAGGCCACGGCCAGTTCGGCGACTGCAAGATCCGCATCGAACCCCTCCCGCGCGGCACCGGCTTCCAATTTGTCAACGACATCTTCGGCGGAGCCATCCCCCGCCAGTTCGTCCCCGCCATCGAGAAGGGCATCGTCGAAACCGCCGTCCGCGGCCACCTCGCCGGCTACCCCATGGTCGACTTCCGCGCCACGGTCTTCGACGGCAGCTTCCACGACGTCGACTCCAGCGAGATGGCCTTCAAGATCGCCGGCCGCCTCGCCTTCCGCGCCTGCATGGAGGCAGCCAAGCCGTCCCTCCTCGAACCCATCATGCGCGTCGAAATCGACATCCCCGACGACACCGCCGGAGCCGTCGTCGGCGACCTCAACAGCCGCCGCGGCCGCGTCCAGGGCATGGAAACCCGCGGCCGCCGCGCCATCGTCAGCGCCCAGGTCCCCCTAGCCGAGATGCTCACCTACGGCACCACCCTCACCTCCATGACCCACGGCCAGGGCAGCTTCCGCATGGAGATGGACCACTACGACTTACGTCCCCACCGCCATCGCCGACAAGATCGTCTCCACCAGCAAGCGCCCCACCGAAGACCCCGAAGACTAGCGCTCGGGAACCACCACCACAATGGGTCCGAGGTTCGCGAACCACCACCACAATGGGTGCCCCATAGCCTGCCCTGAGCCCGCCGAAGGGTCTCGCTTCTGAGACATGGGTTCGCAGGATGTCTCACACCGCGTCCACATGCTCCCGCAGATACCGGTTCCCAAACTTCCCCTTCGCATCGAACCCCCGCACCAGCTCCCGAAACTCCCCCATCCGCGGATACAGCGGCGCAATCTCCGCGCGTCTTCATCGTATACACCTTCGCCCAATGCGGCCGCGCCCCAAACGGCGCCAGCTTCGCCTCAATCTCCGGCAGCAACGCCATCACCGCCTCCGGCTCCAGCTTCCACGTAAAGTGAATCGCCAGCGACGGCCGCTGATACGCCATGCTCATCCACAAATCATCCGCCGCAATCGCCCGCAGCTCGGTCACATACAGATGCGGCGTAATCCGATCCCGCAGCGTCTCCACCGCCCGCACCGCCTCATACCCTCGCTCAAACGGAACGAAGAACTCCGTCTGCAACTCCTGCCCGCTCGAAGGCGTAAACGCCAGCTCAAAGTGCGGCAGCCGCTCATACCACGGCCCCACAATGTTCATCTGCTCGGTGCAAGCGTCCGCCGGATGTCCAGGAATCGGATGCAGCTTCTTGGTCGCCAGCGTCGCTCCATAAGAATGTCGCAGCCGGTGCCGCCGCCCCTCCCTGGTCCACTCTCCGCTTGATCCAAACCTCGCCGGCCTTCCCACTCTGCCAGTCCGTAAACAGCGAAACGCTATAGCCCGCGCCCATGATCTCGCCGAAATGATGCTCCAGCTCGCGGAACGGAAGATCCTGGTACACCACCTGCGTCATGTCATAGCGCGGCTGCACGTCGAGCGTCATATGCGTCACAATCCCCAGCGCCCCCAGCCCCACCACCGCCCCCGCAAACCGCTCGCCATCTTTATCCCGCGACAGCGTATGCACCGCCCCATCCGCTCCCACGAACTCGATCGCCCGCACCGCCGTGCTCAGGTTCCCATTGCCTCTGCCCGACCCATGCGTCGCCGTAGCGCACGCCCCGCCCACCGAGATATGCGGCAGCGACGCCATATTATGCAGCGCAAATCCCTGCCGATCCAGAATCAGCGCCAGGTCGCCATAGCGAATCCCCGCGCCCACCGTAGCCGTCCGCGCCTTCGCATCCACCACCACATCCCGCAGCTTCAGCGTGGAGATCTGCGCCACCTGCGAATCCGCAATCCCATTGAACGAGTGCCGCGTCCCCAGCGCCCGCACTCCCGCCACGCTGCGCACCGCATCCTGCACCTCGGCCACCGTCGCCGGCTGAAACACCTTGTCGGTCGAGTAGTGATAGTTGCCCGACCAATTCGTTCGCGGCACCACATCCTCTCGCGGCGCCAGCCCCCCTGCAAACCCCTCGCCCTGTCCCAACGTCGTCATCAACACCGCCGCCGCCGACCCCTTCAGAAACTCCCGCTTATCCATCCCGCGCCACCCTCACTTTTTTTGTGAGGATGATTGTATCCGCAGCCAAACGGCCCTCACCAATGATCGCACTCCCACCCGGTAAACTAGACCTATGACGCTGACCCTCCCCGAAGGCGACTTCAAGGCCTACCTCTTCGACTGCGACGGCACCATCGCCGACTCCATGCCCATCCACTTCATCGCCTGGACCCAGGCCCTCCGCGAGTACGGCTGCACCTCCTTCACCGAGCAGCTCTTCTACGCCTGGGGCGGCCGCCCCGTCGACGCCGTCGTCTCCGAGCTCAACCGCCGCGACAACCTCAACATCCCCCTCGCCGAGTTCGCCCACCGCAAAGAGAGCCTCTACTACGACCTCATCCACCAGCTCCAGCCCGTTCCCGAGGTCCTCGAGCAGATCCACCTCCAGCACGGCAACATCCCCTTCGCCGTCGTCTCCGGCAGCACCCGCGAGTCCGTCGTCCGCTCCCTCGAAACCCTCGGCATCCTCCACCTCTTCGACACCCTGGTCTGCGCCGGCGACTACGCCCACCCCAAGCCCGCCCCCGACCCCTTCCTCCTCGCCGCCCAGCGCCTCGGCGTCGACCCCTCCGCCTGCCTCGTCTTCGAGGACGCCGACATCGGCATCCAGTCCGCCACCGCCGCCGGCATGGCCTCGGTCCGGATCTTGCAGCCCCACGAACGGCCGGCGGCCGCCGTTTCGCGCGCGTACGCCTGAAAACGGGGCTGAGGCTGCCGGTTTGCAACACCAACCGGGGCAGAGGCTAGCCTGAAACTCCCAGATTTTGCCCAAAACATGCTATTCTGAATGACGTTGTCCAAATAGTACGTTTCCATTCAGGAATCACCATGCCAAAGTTAAAAACCCACTCGGGCGCAGCCAAGCGCTTCAAGAAGACCGGCACCGGCAAGTTCAAGCGCGGTCAGACGAAGATGCGCCACATCCTCACCTCCAAAACCAACCAGACCAAGTCCAAGCTGGGCCGCATCGTGTTGGTTTCGAAGCAGGATACCCCGAAGGTCGCACGCATGTTGCCCTACGCCTAAAGCGTAGCAACTGCAAGAAGTTATTTGGATCGAGCCGCTTGAAAAGCGACGGGCCGCAAAGCGTAAAGGCCCCTGGATCTCCGCAGGAGATCCACTGAGATTCGAAGCAGCAAGCGAGTGAAGAGGCCACCCTTACCTCCAGCCGCTTAATCGAACCACGCAAAAGGAGAACACCATGCCCCGTGTCAAACGGAGTACCAAGCGCAACGACCGCCGCAAAAAGATCCTCAAGCGCGCCAGCGGCTACTTCCTCACCAAATCCAAGCTCTACCAGGCAGCCCAGGAGGCCGTCGAGCGCGGTCTCAAGTTCGCCTACATCGGCCGTAAGCAGAAGAAGCGCCAGTTCCGTTCGCTCTGGATCGTGCGCATCAATGCCGCCGCTAAGATCAATGGAATGAGCTACTCCACCTTCATCAACGGCCTCAAGAAGGCGGGCATCGGCCTCGATCGCAAGATCCTTGCCGACATCGCCGCCAACGACGCCGCCGGCTTTGCCGCCCTCGCCGTCTCGGCCCGTGGCGCGCTCGACGCCGCCAAGAAGGCTCGCGCCACCGCGTAACTCACCCCGAATCAACACGAAGGGCGCGGCCTCGGCCGCGCCCTTCCTGCGTTCCGGCCAAACGCTACACTGGATCCATGAAGTTCGCTCGTCTCCTGGCGCCGCTCGCGCTCCTGGTCTGCGCCACCCCCCGCCTCCCCGCCCAGCAGCCCCCTCTGCAAGTCGCCTTTACCTTCGACGACCTCCCCGCCCACGGCCCCCTGCCCCCCGGCGAGTTCCGCCCCGAGCCCATCCGCACCATCATCAAGGTGCTGAAAACAGAGCACATGCCGCCAACCTACGGCTTCGTCAACGGCTTCCGCACCGCCCAATACCCCTACCAGGCCGAGCTTCTCCGCGAGTGGCTGGCCTCCGGCAACCCCCTCGGCAATCACACCTGGTCCCATCCCGAACTCGACAAAAGTTCGGCCCAGAAGTACATCCACAACATCGCCGAAGACGAGCCCCTGCTCCAGAAGCTCGACCCCCTCGGCGACTGGCACTGGTTCCGCTACCCCTACCTGGAAGAAGGGAACACCCTCGCCAAGCGGGAAGCCGTGCGCAGCTATCTCCTCGACCACCACTACAAGATCGCCGAAGTTACGCTCGATTTCGAGGACTATATGTGGAACGACGCCTACGCCCGCTGCGCCGCCAGGCGCGATGACGCCGCCGTCGCCTCCCTCCACACGAGCTATCTCGCCACGGCCGACGAGTACATCACCTACTCCCGCACCCTCTCGCAGCGCCTCTACGGCCGCGACATCCCCTACGTTCTGCTGCTGCATGTCGGCGCCTTCGACGCGAAGATGCTGCCCGACCTCATCGCGCTCTTCCGCAAGCGCGGCTTCACCTTCGTCACCCTCCCGCAGGCCGAGTCCGACCCCGCGTACAGCGTCGATCCGAAGGTTGCTTACCCCGGCGGCGGCCTCCTGATGGAGCTCGCCGCGACCACGCGCAACGTCGCTCTTCCCAACGCGACGGAGCCCGAGGCGCAGCTCGAAGCGATGTGCCGCTAAGGCCCGCCGCTAAGCGTCCGCCGCTAAGCCGGGGCCTTGTCACGAAACGCAGCGCGCGATCGCTCCACCGCGTCGTAGTGCTTCTCCGCCCATATCCAGACGCCGCAGAACGCCTCGCCAAGCCCCTTGCCAAGCTCGGTGAGTGCGTACTCCACCCGCGGAGGAACCACGGGATGGACGGTTCGCTTGACCAGGCCGTCGCTCTCCATCTGGCGAACCGTCTTGGTCAGCATCTTCTGGCTCACGCCCGCCCGCCAGTTTGCCGAGCTGGGTAAATCGCACCGTGCCATGCTCCGCCAGTACGTCCAGCACCACCATCGTCCACTTGTCGGCGATGCGTTCGATGATCTCGCGCACCAGCGCATCCACCTTGGCATCGGACTTCGCGGAGGCTTTGGATACGGGTTTCGTCTCCGTCTGCGGATGCCGGCTCGCGGCCTCGGCGGCGATCGCCGGATGCTCGCTCTTCTTTGTCTTCTTGCTCTTCTTGTCTTTCTTCATCATGATGGCCTCGGTTTCTGTTCGGTGCGTACAGAACTTTCAAGTGCCTACTTCCCAGCAAGATCGTACACCCCTACCATACCCACAGGAGATGCAACCATGAACATCACAGGCAACACGATTCTCATCACTGGCGGCGGCTCGGGTATCGGTCGCGGCCTCGCCGAAGCACTGCACGCCCGTGGCAACCAGGTGATCATCGCCGGACGCCGCAAGTCTGCGCTCGAAGCCACGGTCGCGGCCAATCCCGGCATGAAGTTTCTCACGCTCGACATCGAAGACCCGGCGGCGATCCAGGCGTTCGCAACCCAGGTCGCGGAGCAGTTCCCGTCCTTGAATGTGCTGGTGAACAACGCGGGCATCATGCGCGCCGAGAATGTGCTGGAGCCGCAGAACCTGTCGGACGCAGAGGCCATTGTGACGACGAACCTGCTCGGCCCCATCCGCCTCACCGCGGCGTTGTTGCCGCTTCTGCGCAGGCAGCAGCACTCGACGATCATCAACGTATCCTCGGGCCTGGCCTTCGTTCCTCTCGCGCTCACGCCCACCTACAGCGCGACCAAGGCCGCCATCCACTCCTACACCTGCTCGCTGCGCTATCAACTGAAGGACACCACAACCGAAGTCCTGGAGATCATCCCGCCGTACGTGCAGACGGACCTGTTGGGCGGTGCGGAGGATCCTCGCGCCATGCCGCTGAAGGACTTCATCGAGCAGACGATGGAGATCCTGACCACGCAGCCCACGCCCTTGGAAAACTGTGTCAAGAACGTACACGGGCTGCGATTCGCGGAGGCCGGCGGAAGGTTTGATGCGGTTTTCAAGGGACTGAACGACGCTTTTTCCGGCAATCACTGAGCTGTCCGGTAATCACGAAGAGTCTTTCCTCGGACCGGAGGGCATCGACTATCCTATAGCCATGCCCTCGTCCGCAGAACTGGACTTTAACACCCCGCAACCCACAGAGGCTGGCGACAAGCCGGCTGGGCCGCCACCGTTCGAATCGTGGGGTCGCTATCCTGAATACCACGCAGAGCTCAAGCAACTGCACTGGCAGGGCGACTATCCGCGGGCGATCGATGGCGTGCATCATGGCGCGCTCGCGGTGGGCATGGGCAGGAGCTATGGCGACGTCTGCCTGCTCAAGGATGGGACGCTGGTGCAGACGACGTCGATGAACCGGCTGCTGGACTTCGATCCGGCTGACTGGCCTGCTGACCGCCGAAGCCGGCATTACGCTCGCACAGATTCTGGACTTCGCCGTGCCGCGCGGCTACTTTCTGCCCGTAACGCCCGGCACGAAGTACGTGACGCTGGGCGGAGCGATCGCCAACGATATCCACGGCAAGAACCATCATCACGCCGGAACGTTTGGCTGCCATGTGACGCAGTTTGAGCTGGTGCGTTCGAATGGCGATCGGATGCACTGCTCGCCCTCCAGCAACCCCGACTACTATGGCGCGACCATCGCCGGCATGGGGCTCACCGGCGTGATCACGTGGGCGCAGGTGCGGCTCAAGCCCATCGTCAGCCGCATGATCGACTACCAGGGAATCCAGTTTCATGGCATCGACGAGTTCCTCGATCTCACCCGCCAGGCCGCGAACATCGAGTACACGGTGAGCTGGGTCGATGTCACCTCGACCGGCAAGAACTTCTGCCGCGGCGTCTTCATGCAGGGCGACCACTCGCAGGTTCCCGCGCCGCTGAAGGTTTCAGGCAAGCCCAAGCTTACCTTCCCCATGGAGCTCCCGGGCTTTGTGCTGAACGGTGCGACCGTGGGCGCCTTCAACTCCGTCTTCTTCCATAAGCAGATGAAGAAGCGCGTGAACACGCTGCAGGATTACGAGCCGTTCTTCTATCCGCTCGATGCGGTGCTGAAGTGGAACCGGATGTACGGCAAGCGCGGCCTGCTGCAGTTCCAGTACGCGATTCCGTGGGAGCATGCGCGCGAGGGCACGGTCGCGATTCTGCAGGCGGTCGCAAAGTCCGGCCTCGCGAGTTTCCTCGCGGTGCTCAAGGCGTTTGGCGATGTGCCGTCGCCCGGCATGATGAGCTTCCCGAAGCCGGGCATCACGCTGGCGCTCGATTTTCCGATCAAGCCGGAGAAGAGTTTTGCGCTCTTCGACCGCCTCGCCGAGATGACGAACGAGTTCGGTGGCCGCCTCTATCCAGCGAAAGACGCGCGCATGACCTCGCCGCAGTTTCAGGCGTTCTATCCGCAGTGGGAGAAGTTTGCGCGCTACAAGGATCCGGCATTGACCTCGGGATTCTGGGAGCGTGTGGTGGGCGGGCAACTCGGCGTGCGGGGAGTGGGCAAATGAGCACCGAGACGACGCCTGTGCGTTCCGAACAACCGCTGGCCCTGCGCACGCCGCGCGAGGCCGGCGACCCGCGGACCCGTACGCACCGCGCAGGATTCTCGTGCTGGGCGCGACCTCGGGCATTGCGGAGGCCTGCATTCGTCTGTGGGCGGATCGCGGCGATGCGCTCTACCTGGTCGCGCGCAATGCGGACAAACTCGCCGTGGTCGCCGCCGATGCGCGTACGCGCGGAGCTTCGCACATCGGCACCGCCGTAGCCAACCTCGACGACACGGCCGCGCATCCCGAGGTGCTGGCGCATGCCATCAACTCGCTGGGCGGCTTGGATGTCGCCTTCCTCGCGCTCGGCGTGCTGGGAGATCAGGGTGAGGCCGAGCGGAACTTCGCCGCGGCCGACCAGATCCTGCACACGAACTTTACGGCTCCCGTGAGCCTGCTGACGTGGCTGGCGAACTATACGGCGCAGCGGCGTGCGGGAACGCTGGCGGTGCTGTCGTCGGTTGCCGGCGAGCGCGGCCGCAAGTCGAACTACGTCTATGGCAGCTCGAAGGCCGGGCTCACCGCGTTTGTCGATGGGCTGCGCAACCGCATCGATCGCGAGGGCGTGCGCGTGATGACCATCAAGCCCGGGCCGGTGAAGACCGCGATGACCGAAGGCATGAAGGGCAGCGCGAAGTTCGCGGACGTCGAGACGGTGGCGGCGTCGCTCGTCAAGGCCATCGACAAGGGCAGCGACATCGTCTACGTGCCGGGCATCTGGCGCGTGATCATGGCGGTGATCCGCGCCATCCCGGAGAGCATCTTCAAGAAGCTGAATCTCTAGGCTGCGGCGTTGCTGCTGCTGCTGCGCCTGCTGCGCGTGGCGCGACATCGGCGGCGGCTGTTCCGGCAGCGCCTGCGCCTTTTCGACCAGCACCGACCAGTCTTCCGGCACCGGCAGCTCGCGGTCGAGCGGCGGAGTCCCTTCGCTGGGTTCCACGCGCACGGCGACGCTGAGCTCGCTCTTGGTTCGTCCGCGGTAGATGCCGTGGGTGGGTGGGACGTCGGAGTAGTCGCGGCCGATGGCGGTGCGAATGTGGCGGTCGCCGGCGACGAGATCGTTGGTGGGATCGAAGCCGATCCAGCCGAGCTCCGGCAGAAATGCCTCGACCCACGCATGCGTTGCGGAGCTCTCGGAGCGGTCCTTGTGGGCGTCGCCGTGGTACAGGTAGCCGCTGACGTAGCGGCAGGGAATCTCCAGCTGCGAGCGCACCAGCGAGATCATGATGTGCGAGAAGTCCTGGCACACGCCGGCCTTGGTGGAGAGGGCGTGTTCGATGGGCGAGTCGGCCTTGGTGGTCTTCGGTTTGTAGTCGAAGTATTCGTAGAGCTGGGAGTTCAGCTTGTGCAGGGCGCTGAGGGGATCGCCGTTGCGGCGCAGGCCCAGATGTTTGCCGAGGTCCTCGAGCTCGGGAGTGAAGCGTGCGAATTCGCTGGGCAGCAGCATCTCCCAGAAGTCGCCCTCGTGGACCAGGCGGTCGAGCTCGTCCCACGAGCCGGCCGGCAGAGACTCAGGCACCTCGTCATGCGCGGCCATCTCGACCAGCGACTCCGCCACGATGACGAGCTGGCCGTGCAGGCCGGGGATGTCGAAGTGATGCACGTGATTCGCGAGATGGTCGCGATAGCTGAAGACGCGGCAGCGGGGGCTGACGGAGAGGTGAAAGGTCAGGCAGCGCTGCTGCACATCGGAGCGCGGGTGCATGCGCGTCTCCATGATGCTTTCGCTCACCGGGGTCTTGTAGAGAAACTTCGTCAGATGGCGGATCGAGTAATACATCGATATCTCCAATTCTCTTCGTGGTCGCTGCATACCGCAAGTGCGTGGTGCACTCAGCTGAAAGGCCAGCGGAAGAGCCATCCCAGGTGCCAGCGCTCCTGCTGGTGCCAGACGATCGCAGGCAGGAGCGTGGACAGAATGCGTGGGCACCAGCAATTGCAGCCAGAACTCATGGGTGTGCGCCACGCTCAGCAGGAATTGGCGCGTTGCACCCTGCGGGAACTGCGCCATGAGAAAGATGCCGAGCGACGCTTGGCCGATCCACGCCCATAGCGTCGCCCAGCGGCGTGTTTTCGATCGTCCTGGCGATAAGAAAGAGCCCTGCCGTGCCGGTAAACCCGAGGCCTACGGCCAGCCAATCCGGGGAATAGCCGAAGTCGACGCGTCCCCCGTAGTGATAGACGACGGCCGGCCTGCAGCGCAAAGACGACGACCGCTGCCAGCGCGGCTGTCCAGCGGGGAACAGCGCTGAGCTTGAAGATGGATCTCCCCACCAGCATGCCTCCCGCGAGAAAGGAGAAGTGCCACACCGTCTTGTAAAAGACCTCGTAGCCATAGACGGGCATCAGCGCCGCGGCGATGACCGCGAGCACGAGCCGCAGCCACGCCGGCATCTTGATGGTGAACAAGGCGAGGAGGAGGCAGAGAAAAAGGACCGGGAAGAACCAGCCGGCGCCGCCATCGATCAGCGAGATAGGAAAGCTCGCCCAATGGACCGGGGCCGGGCTCTGCTTGAAGCGGCTGATCAGCGGCTCGATGGCGGTGAGCAGGATCGCCCAACCCACGTAGAGATAGAGAAGCGTCTTCATCTTCTCGAGAACGAAGTCCTTCGCTCCGCGGCGGCGAATGCTGCCGGCGACAAAGAGTCCAGCCACGAAGAAGAAGGCCGGCATGTGGAAGCTATAGACGTAGTGGTAGGAAAAATCACGAGAGGGCCCCGTCCACCAGCCGCGCGCCGACATGCCCTGGCCGGTGTGCTCATACGTAACGAGCAGAATGGCGAGGCCCTTGACGATGTCTACCGCGTTCGATCTCACGGGGGCGGTGATGGGGTCGATCGGCGGAGTCAGCACTCGTTCGGTCATCTATCCTGCCAACGCCGCCTGGATCGAGTAGTCCACATATAAGTGGTAGATCGTCTCGTGGATTCCCTTGCACTGCTGTTGAATCCCATGCAGATATTCGATGAGGTCGCCCATCAGAATTTCGTCGACGCTGGCAAATCCCAGCGAGGCGCTGAGTCTGCCGGCGATGCGGTTGAGTTCTTCGGCGCGCGTCTTGCCGGAGCGATGCTGGATGGCCTGCAGCGCGCACTGCAGGCTGTCGATGGAGAAGCGCAGCGAGTGCGGGAACTCCGGCATCGAGCAGAAGGAACTCGAGGATCCGTTCGGGCGTGAGGTCGGCGGTGTAGACCTTGCAGTAGGCTTCGAACGCGGTGGCGGAGCGGAGCAGTCCCATCCAGTCGAGATACTCATTGCCTTCGGGAACGCGATCGGGATGAGCCCAGACGTCTTCGTGATACGCCTCGAGCAGCAGGCGCGTAGCGGAGGCCCGCTCCAGGTAGCGGCCCACCTGGATGAACTGCCAGCCTTCCCCATGCGACATGGTGGAGTCGGTGACCCCCTGGAACTGGTGCACGGCCTCCATCATCTGCTGCAGGAAGGCGGTGGGGCCCTCGCCCGAGTCCGCGGTCGCCTCGACCTGCATGGCGTGCTTCACCTCGGGGCGGGTGACCTCGAGGTACAGCGAGTTCAGCTTCTGCCACTGCTCGGTGGAGATCTGCTCGCGGACCTGGCGCGCGTTCTCGCGCGCGGCAATGATGCAGGAGACGACGGAGGATTTGTTGGAGGTGTCGAAGGTCAGGTTGCGGGCCAGTTCGTAGGGATTGCCGTTCCACTTCAAGCGCTTCGGATTGCCCAGCGCGTGGAGCATGCGCAGCCAGCGGTGATCGGAGCTGGTTGGGCTCTCATCGAGCATCAGGTTGAGGTTTACATCCAGCAGGCGCGTCGCGTGTTCGGCGCGCTCAAGATAGCGGCTCATCCAGTACAGTGAATCGGCGACGCGTGAGAGCATGCGGTCGGTTCCTCTCCTGAATTTGTCTTGCTGGTTGATCTTCACTCTACACTGACTTTCGATGCGGGTTTACGGTGCTGCGGGTCCAGCCTTCATTAAATCAAGAAACATGCGGTCAAAGCGCGCCACGTCGAGGTCTTCCTGCACGTGCACCGGCTGCATCTCCCCCTCCGGGCCGGGAAGCGTGGGCTTGTTCGCCGCGGTCCAGGTGAGCGTATCGCCGTAGTCGGGGCCGTGGGAGGTGTCGACATCGACATAGAGCAAGCTCTCCTTCGTGATGATCTTCGGATCGATCCAGGCGGCGGCGGCGAGCTCATCCCACAGGTAGTAGAACTCGTGGGTGTAGTGGGCGATGTACTGCGCGGCGGGCGAATTCGACTGCGCGATCTGGTGCAGCATCTCCTTGGTGAACATCGTCTTGATGGAGATGTCGACGTCGGTGAGATCGATGCGCGGCCAGTGGGCGCGGAGGGTGATGTGCGCGGCCTCGGGATCGAACCAGAAGTTGAACTCGTGGCGAGGATGGGTCGCGAACTCGGGGTCGTTGGTGTGTGGGTTCAGGCTTCCGCCCATGATGACGATGCCCTGGGTGAGCTCGGCGAAGTGGGGGTCGATGGAGATGGCCAGAGCGATGTTGGTGAGCGGCCCGGCGGCGTAGATCGTCACCGCATGCGGATGCGCGTGCACCTCGCGAATGAGGAAGTGGGCGGCGTCCTCGTCGAGCGGCTTGGTGGTGGGCTCGCCTTCTTCAAGCGGCGGCAGGACGAACGGCCCGTGGTAGGGCTGCGCGCTGGTGTGGTGGGCGAGATCGCCCCAGGCGCCGTACCAGTCGAAGCTGCCGATGGCAGCGAGTGTCGTTCATCGATTCGGCTTGCGTCCGGAGCAGCGGGAAGACAGCGCCGGGGACGACGGGCACGTCGCTCCGATGGATGAGCTCCAGCATTCTCAGCGTGTGCTGGACCTCTTCGGGCTCCCACGCGTTGCCGCTGACCATGGTGATGCCGAGAACCTTCACCTGCGGCGATTGCAGCAGAACCATCATCGCCATCTGGTTCGAGCCGCCCGGCCCGGAGCCGTCCTGGTCGATCAGCACCAGCCGCGGCGATTGCGCAGACGCGATGGAGCAGAGAGTCGCAATTGCTAAGAGAACCCTTTTTATAATACGAATCTTTGCCAAAGCGCCTCGATCAAGCAATCTTAATTGGATTGCGCTTATTCTAGCCGAGTACCACGCCGGACGATAGAATGTGATTACAAGGGAGTTCTCTATGATCTTTCATGTTTCGTTGGAAGAGGCCGAAGACGGCTGGATCGTAGCCGAGGTCCCGGCTCTCCCTGGGTGTGTGTCGCAGGGGCGTGACGAAAAAGAGGCCCTTGATAACGTCAAGGAAGCAATTTCGGCGTGGCTATGGGCGGAAGACCAGAAAGCGATGAAATCGATGCCACCTCAAAGCACGCCCGTCGTCGTCGTGATTTAATTCCCCAACCTTACCCTAACAATTGTCGATTTGTCGGCAAACGCTCTTCATTTGCGCGCTATCCTAGCCTCGTATCAAAGGGGCGAGAACCGCGTTCGTTTCGGGGAAGGTCATGGGCAAGCTTGGCAACGTCTCGGGTAAGGAAGCCGTCAAGGCCTTCGCCAAGGCTGGCTGGCAGACGATGGGGCAGGTCGGTAGCCATCTCGTGATGACAAAACCTGGCGAGCGAGCCAATCTCTCTATTCCCCAGCACAAAGAACTTTCGATAGGCACCCTGCGCTCGCTCATCCGCTCCGCCGGGATGTCGGTCGATGAGTTTATCGAACTCCTCTAACTCAACACCCAGGTATCTTTGCTGCCCCCGCCCTGCGAGCTGTTGACGACCAGCGAGCCGCGCTTGAGCGCCACGCGCGTAAGCCCGCCAGGGACGATCGTGACTTTATCGCCATAGAGCACATACGGCCGCAGGTCGACGTGGCGAGGCTCCAATTCGTCGCCGATGAGGCAGGGCGCGCGCGAAAAACTGATCGTGGGCTGCGCAATATAGTTGCGCGGGTTGGCCTTGATCTTTTCGGCGAAGACTTCGCGCTCTTTGGGCGTGGACTGGGTCCCGATCAACATGCCGTAGCCGCCGCGACTCGCCCACCGCCTTCACCACCAGCTTGTCCAGGTTCGCGAGCACATAGTTGCGCTCCTTCTCGCGCGTGCAGAGAAACGTCTCCACGTTGTTGCAGCACGGGCTCTTCGCTGAGGTAGTAGCGGATGATGTCGGGGACATAGGCGTACAGCGCCTTGTCGTCGGCGACGCCGGTGCCGAACGCGTTGGCCAGGGTGACGTTGCCGGCGCGGTACGCATTGAAGAGCCCCGCGGCGCCCAGGATCGAGTCCGAGCGGAAGCTGAGCGGGTCGATGAAGTCGTCGTCCACTCGCCGATAAATCACATCGACCCGGCGCAGGCCGCTGGTCGTGCGCATGTAGCAGACGTTGTCGTGGACCACCAGGTCGCGGCCTTCGACCAGCTCGATGCCCATCTGGCGCGCGAGATAGGCGTGCTCGAAGTAAGCGGAGTTGAAGACGCCCGGCGAGAGCAGCACGATGTTCGGCTCCGGCCGGCCCTCCGGCGCCAGCGATCGCAGCGTGCTCAGCAGCAGCTGCGTGTACTGCTCAATGGGCCGCACGTTGTAGTTGCGGAAGAGCTGCGGGAAGATGCGCTTCATCACGCGCCGGTTGGTCAGCATGTAGCTCACGCCGGAGGGCACGCGCAGATTGTCTTCGAGCACCACGAAGTCGCCGTTCTCCAGCCGGATCAGGTCCGTCCCGCAGACCGCAATGTAGACGTTGCGCGGAACCTGCAGGCCGCTCATCTGGCGGCGGAAGTGCTGGCAGGAGTACACGATCTCGCGCGGCACGATGCCGTCCTTCAGGATGCGGCCCTCGTTGTAGATGTCGCGCAGAAAGAGGTTGAGCGCGGTGATGCGCTGGGTCAGGCCGCGCTCCACCTTGGCCCACTCCGCGCTGGTAATGATGCGCGGCAGCAGATCGTAGGGGAAGATCTTTTCCGTGCCTTCTTCGCGGCCGTACACCGTGAACGTGATGCCCTGGTTCAGAAAGCTCAGGTCGGCGGCCTGCTTGCGCCGCTGCACCTCATCCTGGGGCAGGGCGGAGAAGTGCTCGAGCAGCGGCCCGTAGTGCTCGCGCAGCTCATTCTGGCCGGCGAACATCTCGTCGAACGCATGATCCAACTGATAGTTCCACGGGGTCGCAGCCCTGGGCTGGCGCGTGGCGTCTGGCAAGTTGTCGTCCATGGAGATTTCAGTATAGGGGATGTCCCCGATCCTCGCCGGCGCATCCTAGTTAGTTGCTCCACTCTGGATTTCGGGCTACGCCGTATCGAAGCTCCTTTGGAAAGTAGTGCATAGACCTGTGACTCTTCTTCGAACCGCACTTCGCCTGTTGCCCGCCGCCGCCCTGTTGCTGCCTGCCGCACTCCTGCTCACCGCCCCTTCGTCCGCCCACGCCTACTCCCTCCTGTCTCACGAAGAAGTCGTCGACATGGCGTGGCCAAAGTACCTGGTGCCGCTGCTCGAAAAGCGCTACCCAGGCCTCACCCCCGCGCAGCTTACTGAGTGCCATGCCTATGCCTATGGCGGCTCCGTCATCCAGGACATGGGCTACTACCCCTTCGGCAGCAAGGAGTTCTCCAACCTCCTGCACTACGTCCGTTCCGGCAGCTTCGTCGACGCTCTGCTCAGCGATTCCACCACGCCCGACGAGTACGCCTTCGCCCTCGGCGCCCTCGCCCACTACTACGGCGACACCATCGGCCACCAGACCGTCAACGTCATTACCGGCGAGGAGTACCCGCACCTCCGCCACCGCTTCGGCCGCTTCGTCACCTACGACGACAACACCACCGCCCACCTCCGCAACGAGTTCGGCTTCGACGTCGTCGAGGTCGCGCACGGCGCCTACTCCCAGGACAACTACCGCGACTTCATCGGCTTCCAGGTAGCCGAACCGCTGCTCAACCGCGCCTTCCAGGATACCTACGGCCTGCCCATCGCAGACGTCCTCTCCCATGAAGACCTCTCCATCAGCTCCTATCGCTACTCCGTCTCGAAGCTGATCCCCAAGATGACCCGCGTCGCGCTGGCCGGGTACGGCGAGCAGATTCAGAAGGCCAACCCCAGCAGGGCGAAGCACGAGTTCATCTACCGCCTCCGCCGCACCGACTTCGAAAAACAATATGGCCGCCAATACCTGCGTCCCAGCTTTGGCG
>CAVXKP010000004.1:0-72406 GCA_963762375.1 uncultured Acidobacteriaceae bacterium | reverse complement strand
TTGCGGAGGAGGTGGGGTTGGGGGAATATCGATGCAGCGGGCTGGAGGATCGATGGCAGAGACGAAGAGCTTGATGGAGCAGGCGTATGCGGCGTTCAACCGGCGGGATATCGACGGTGCGTTGGCGCTGATGACCGAGGACGTGAGCTGGCCGAAGGCTTCGGAGGGGGGCAAGGTGGTAGGGAAGGACGAGATTCGCGGCTATTGGACGCGGCAGTGGGGAGCGTTCGATCCGCGGGTGGCGCCCGTGGCCGTGACCGAGGTCGAGGGAGGGAAGGTTCGCGTGCGGGTGCACCAGGTGGTGAAGAGTCTGGAGGGGGAGGTTCTTGCGGATGGCGAGGTGGTGCATGTGTTCACGGTGAGGGGCGGCCTGATCGCGGCGATGGAACTGGGAGACGTTGGGGATGAGGGGGAGGGTCCGTCGGCGGCGTTTGCGCGGCGCGATCCTCACTAGCGCTTGAGACGGGGCGGGGCGGGCGCGCTCAATTTGCGGAGGGGCGCTCGATGTGGTCGATGACGAAGTAGCGGCCGGGGCCCTTTCCGGCGGTTCGCTTGAGGCCGAGCTGTTCTTTGAAGGCGTCGAAGAGGGAGGGGCGGTCGCGCATGGCTGCGGGGAGCTGGTCGATCTGCTGCGGGGAGAGGTCGGACGGGAGGAAGGACAGGTTGACGTTGTAGAAGCCGGTGTGGCCGGTCATGTCCGCGACCGGGCGCTCGTCACCCTGGAGGAGCTGGCTGAGCATCCAGCAGAGGCAGGGCATGGGGACGCGGGTGCCGTGCATCTCGCCGAGGTCGCTGAAGGTGATGGGAAGGTTGTAGCTGGGGGGATCGTCGCTGGGCTTCAGGTGGGTGACGCGGGGATGGCCAGCGGATGACGGCGGATGTTGGGGAAAGACGGGTGAGCGGAGGTGTGGTTGGCGATGGATTCAGGCGGGAGGGCTGGGGGTTTGGGGTGATTATCGGAGGGGTGGTTGGGGTGGGGGTGGTCTGAGGGGGCTGGGTGTCGTAGGATGACTTGTCTGGTAATGAATTCCTGATCGACAAAAGTATGAATAAGTCATTGAAGAAACTTGTATTGCTTCCCGGGATGGATGGAAGTGGAGAGTTGTTCCGCGGTCTGGAGGCGGTGCTGCCGGAGGGGCTGGAGACCGAGACGTTGTGGTATCCGGCGGACCGCTATATGAACTACGGGGAGCTGGCGGGGACGCTGCGGGGGGCGATTCCGGTGGATGAGCCGTTTGTGCTGGTGGCGGAGTCGTATGGAACGCCGCTGGCGATATGGATTGCGTCGCTGGAGCCGCCGAATCTGAAGGGGATTGTGCTGAGCGCGGGATTTGCGACCAGTCCGGTGCGGGGGCTGCGGAGGACGCTGCTGTGGGACCTGGCGCCGCTGCTGGCGCGTGTGACGCTGCCGGGGCTGGTGGCGCGGTACATGATGGTGGGGCAGGAGGCTCCGCGGGCGCTGGTGGAGCTGGTGACGGGAACGCTCTCGTGGCTGACGCCGAAGGTGTGGAGCTCGCGGGTGCGGGAGATGCTGAATACCGAGGCGCGGGCGGAGCTGGCGCTGGTGAAGGTGCCGATTCTGTATCTGCAGCCGACGCGGGACCGGCTGGTGGATCCGGCGTGCCTGGGAGAGATGCAGGCGGTGAAGCCGGGGCGGACGGTGATGATCGATTCTCCGCACCTGCTGCTGCAGTGCGAGGCGAAGGTGGCGGGCGAGGCGATTGCGGGGTTTGTGAAGGAGCTGGCGGGCTGAGGGTCGCCAACCCGGGGAGGCGATTGGTCATCCCATGAGTGGTTGAGCGAGGGATGGGAACGTATGAGCTCTGAATTTTTGCCGGATCCGGAGTACAAGTTTGTGTCGGGCTGTGGCGATCTGGCCCATGAGACGCGGCTGACCGACGCTGCCGCGAAGGGGTATCGGGTGAAGCTGATCACGCATCATCCGAGTGGGGTGGCGAACAACCAGGAGCTGGTGGTGCTGATGGCGAAGGAGACGGAGCCGAAGCGGAAGGACTAGCGGGGTTCGGGGGATGAGCGGGCTTCGGGGAGGTTGAGGTGAAGCGATCGAACGCGGATGGGCGGCCGGCGGGGGAGCTGATCTCGGAGCGGATTGAGGAGCTCGGGGACTGGCGGGGGAAGACGCTGGAGAGGATGCGGGCGCTGATCCGGAAGGCGGACCCGGAAGTGGTGGAAGAGTGGAAGTGGGGGATTCCCGTGTGGTCGCATGACGGGATTGTTTGCACCGGCGAGACGTACAAGAAGGTGGTGAAGCTGACGTTCGCGAAGGGAGCGTCGCTGGGGGATCCGCAGGGGCTGTTTAATTCGAGCCTGGAGGGACGGGTGCGGCGGGCGCTGGATATTCATGAGGGGGAGGTGGTGGACGCGGCGGCGTTCCAGGGGCTGGTGCGGGAGGCGGTGGCGGTGAATGGGGTGGGGAAGGGAAGAGCGGGAAGCGAGCGGGTTGAAGAAGCAGATTTCCGGGGGGAATGACAGAAAGAACAGGCAAGAGCAATGCGGGGGCAAATTCGGCACGCCCAGGGTGAGGCGAGCACGGCAACTGCAGCGAAGGCCGCCCGGGTGGGCGGCCTTTGGTTGGGCAGTCGAGAGCGGGCGGCTACTGGAGGAGCTCGGTGCAGTTGGTGCCGCCCTTGGGGTCGTAGCGGATCTGGGCGTTCTCGTCGGTGCAGAAGCCGCGGTTGCCGGAGTGGCCGACGGAGTTGGGGACGGCGGTGATGGTGTAGCTGTTGTACTGGTCGACGTTGTTGATGGTGCTCTTGGCGCAGCCGCTGATGGTGAAGGTGTAGCCGGCCTTGTTGCCGGTGGCGAGGTCATCGGGGATGAGCTGGGCGGACTCGGCTGTGGGTGGGCCGGAGCCGACCTTGCCGCCGAGGGCGGTGAGCGAGCAGGCGAAGCCGTGCTGCGGGTAGGTGGAGTTGTACTGGCCTTCCATCTCGTTGAGCATGCGCAGGGAGGCGATGGCGGAGGTCTCGTTGCCGCGGCGGATGACCGATTGCATGGCGGGGATGGCGAGGGTCAGGAGGATCAGGATGACCGACATGACGATGAGCAGCTCGACGAGAGTGAAGCCGGATTCGCGCGTGCGTGGATGGGTGTTCATGGACTCCTCGGAAGAGCGGAAGGTGCGCTCGGATTTCCAGATTCAGAGTATAGACGTTTGGGAGGCGGGAGGGGGAGCGTGGGCGGGGCGGAATGGTTCAGAACAGTATGGGCGAGGTGGAGATCTGTCGGGGATCCTAGGGCATGCGCAGCTCGCAAGAGGCGCGAGGCTGCTGCGCTCAGGGAGTGACAGCGTGTTTGGGAGGACGGACCTAGCAGGTGAGGTCGGGGCGGGTGAGCTTGAGGGGGCCGAGGTTGCCGAGGAGGGTGAGGGCGAGGAGGTCGGAGCGGAAGAGGTCGTTGGCGAGGTGCTGGATGTCGGGGGCGGTGACGCGGTCGATCTCGGCGGTGATCTCGTCGAGGGAGAAGAAGCGGCCCCAGTACATCTGCTGGCGGGCGAGGGAGGACATGCGGGAGCCGGAGGTCTCGAGGCCGAGGACCATGTTGCCCTTGATCTGGGACTTGGCGCGGTGGAGTTCTTCGTCGGTGACGGGGTGCTGCTTGAGGCGGGTGAGCTCGGCCAGGGTGAGGTCGAGGACCTGGCGGGTGTTATCCGCAGAGCAGCCGGCGTAGATGGCGAGCGAGCCGGTGTCGCGGAAGGGGTTGAGCTCGGAGTAGATGCTGTAGGCGAGGCCACGGTCTTCGCGGATGGACTGGAAGAGGCGGGAGCTCATGCCTCCGCCGAGGATGGAGTTGAGCAGGTAGGCGGTGTAGCGCTGGGGCGAGGCTACGGGGGGCGCTGGGACGGCGAGGCAGAACTGGACCTGCTCGAGGGATTTTTTCTTCTTGAGGGTGATGTGGGGCCTGGTCTGGGGCGGGTTGGGGCGGGCGATTTTTTCGCTGGAGGAGGCGGAGAGGGAGGTGAAGGCGGCGGCTACCTGGGCGACGAAGTCTTCGTGGTCGAGGTTGCCGGCGGCGGTGAAGACCATGTTGGCGGGGGTGAAGCGGCGGGCGTACTCGGCGAGGACGATGTCCTGGGTGAAGGAGGAGACGGAGTTGGCGGTGCCGAGGATGGGGCGGCCGAGGGCGTCGTTGGGCCAGAAGTTCTGGGTGAAGAGCTCGTGGACGAGGTAGTCGGGGTTGTCTTCGTCCATCTTGATCTCTTCGAGGATGACGCCTTGTTCCTTGGCGATGTCGTCGGGGGAGAAGGTGGGGTGGAGGACGAGGTCGGTGAGGAGGTCGAGGGCAGAGGGGATGTTTTCGTCGAGGACCTTGAGGTTGAAGCAGATGGTTTCTTTGCCGGTGAAGGCGTCGAGGTTGCCGCCGATGGCGTCGACTTCGCGGGCGAACTGCTGGGCGGAGCGGGTGGTGGTGCCCTTGAAGACCATGTGCTCGATGAAGTGGGAGATGCCGTTGACTTCGGGGGTCTCGTCGCGGGAGCCGCAGTCGATCCAGACGCCCATGGCAACGGAGCGGAGGTGGGGCATGCGCTCGGTGAGGACGAGGAGGCCGTTGGGCAGGGTGGTGGTGCGGATGTCGCGGAGGTGCGGGGCGGAGGCGGAGAGGGTCGCGTTTTCGGCGACGGGGACGGAGACTGGCATTGGGGTTATTGTTTCATGGCGGAGGGCTATTGGAGTTGGACGTCGAAGGGGCCGTTGCAGTTCCCTCCGGTAATGGTGCCATTGAGGCCCAGGAGTGGTTTGGCGAAGGTCTTCTGAGGGGCGAGTTGCAGGGTTGCGGTGAAGGTCGAGCCGTCGTTCATGAGGATGATCTGCTGGCCGAGTTCGCCGCTGACGAAGCTGGTGGGCTGTACGGTACCGGAGGTGAAGCAGGGGGAGCCGGTGGCGGTGACGGTACCGGTGAGGGCGAAGTCGCCGTGGGTGTCCGGGGTGGAGGATTGGGTGAGTTGCTCGGTGAGGGATGGGCCGGAGATGTTGATGGACGTCGTCCAGGAGCCGGTGAGGGAGGGGATGCGCTCGCCCTTCTGGTTGAGGTAGGAGTTATCGGTGAAGGTGAGCTCGGGACTGTAGAGGTTGACGGAGCAGCCGCCGTTGATCTCGAACTCGGCGGTGGAGAGGACGGTGTCGTTCTGCGAGAGTGTGCCCTGGAGGGTGAGGGTTTGTCCGGCGACGGGCGACGAGGTGATGCTGATGGTGTTGTTGATGAGCGTGCCGGTGTACGGGATGTCGGTGGTGTTGTTGCCGAAGCAGGGGGAATCGATGTGGAGAACGCCGGAGACCTGGGTATTGGCCTGGAGGAGGGAGCCTCCGAAGGAGAGTTCGCCGCCGGTAAAGGGGGATCCCGGGGAGGGCGTGTATTGGCCGTAGAGGAACCAGTTGCCGCTGGCGGTTGTGGTGATGGTGGGGACGTCGGGGATGGCGTGGTTACTGCAGCTGGTGAGGAGGGTGCAGAGGACGAGGGGGAGAGCGGCAAGGGTCGATCGGATGGGTGTCATGCTCTGAGTTGGGTGAGGCGCTGAGAGTCAGACGGAGGGGAGCGGCGAGTGTCACATGGGGAGAGTTGGATTTTGGATCAGGGGGCGAGGTCGTCTTCGTTGGCGGAGACGAGGGTGCCCTGGTGGTAGAGGATCTGCCAGCCGGTGGGGGTGCGTTGCCAGAGGGTGGAGCGGCGGGTGAGGCGGGATTCCTGGCGGAGGCTGTAGGTGAGTAAGTATGTGTCGGGGCCTAGTTGGCGGAGGGCGTGGCCGGAGGTGCGCCAGCGGAGGGTGATGGCGTTGGCGGGTGGGCTGTCGGCGAGGGTTTGGAGGATGAAGTCGCGGGAGTAGCGGCGGCCGGAGGCTCCGACCTCCCAGTAGTCGGGGGCGGTGCGGCGGTCGAAGTCGGCGGGCTCGAGGCCGAAGGCGGGAGTGTGGAAGATGGGTTCGAGGGGGCGGAGCTCGTCGAGGATGGGGAGGAGGGTGGGGTCGGTGGTGAAGAAGGGTTTGCGGGACGCCATGGGGAGATTGTAGGGGCTGGGGGGCTGGATGCCGGTGGGTTGCCGGTGACATGAGATGCCTTGCGAAGGCGCAGTCACTTAGCTAAGCTATTCCTAGCAGTTTGGAGGGGTTGGATGACTGAAGCCACGATGTTCGAGGCCAAGACCCGGCTTTCCGAGCTGGTGAAGCGGGCGCTGCGGGGGGAGAAGATTGTTCTGACCACGGGGCGGAAGCGGACGCCGGTGGCCATGATCGTCGCCCTGAAGCCGGTGAAGGAGCGGGCGTTCGACTTGTTTCATGATCCGGGTTTCGACATCCCTGCTGATTTTGATGAGCTTCCTGAGGCTGAGCGAAGGGCCTGGCGCGGGGAGAGTGCGTGAGAGTGCTCATCGACACGCACTATGTGCTGTGGGCGGCGATCCACTCGAGTCGCATGGAGCCGTGGGCGAGGAAGCTGATGGCGGACCTGGATAACGAGATCCTGGTGTCGGCGGCGTCGGTCTACGAGATCAGCCTGAAGGTGCGGTATGGCCGGCTGCCGGAGGCGGTGGGGTTCGAGAGCGACCTGGTGGTCAATATCGAGGATCGACTTGGCTATACGGTTCTTCCCCTGGAGCCGGAGACGATGATGCGGGCGGCCCGCTTCGACGATGCGCATGCTGATCCGTTTGATCGGATGATCGCTGCGCAGGCGATCCAGAACAACCTGCCGCTGCTGAGTACCGATGCCAGGCTGGATGCCTTCGGCGTGCGGCGATTGAAGAAGCCGAGGCGCTGATCCGGCCTGCCGGGGGTGCAGGGACCGATTTTCGAGGTGGGGGTTTTCAAGGGTGGGCCGACGGGCGTAGATTGTTGCGCATGAGTGGCGATGACTGCGTGATCGAAGCAAAGGCGGCGCGGCGCCAAGGTCGGCTGGTCGATGCGACGGCGCTGTATGTGGAAGCGGCTGAATCCTTCCGTGCAGAACATGAGACGACACGCTGGGCGCATGCTCTGCGACACGCGGCGGAGCTGGCGGTGAAGGCCGGCGACACGGCGGCGGGGCTGCGGGATGCGCAGGCGGTGGTGGCGTACTACAGGAGCTCTCCGCCCACCACGCTGGAGATGGCCAACGCGCTGCGTGTGGAGGCGATGGCGGAGGCCGCGATGGGCGCAACGGCCAGCGCGAAAGAGCACTGGAGCGAGGCGCGGGCGCTGTATGTGGATGCGGGCGTTGCGGACGGGGTGGCGGAAGCCGACCGGCATGTCGCCGTACTCGCAAGCGCCTAGACTGCTGGCAAGCGCTTAGACTGGAAGTGTGAAGACGCTTTTTGGGATGAGTCTGGCGGAGCTGACGGAGCTGATGGCGGGGCTCGGTCAGAAGCCGTATCGTGCGCGGCAGGTTTGGGAGGCGCTGTATAAGCAGCGGGTGGCGTCGGTGAGTGCCATGACGACGCTGCCGGTGTCGCTGAGAGAAGATCTGGCGAGTGCGGGCTGGCAGGTGGGGCTGCCGGTGATGGCGCAGACCGCGGTGAGCGTGGATGGGACGGAGCGGTATCTGATGCGGATGGGGGATGGGGAGACCGTCGAGACCGTGTGGATGCCGGATGGGGATGGCGGCGAGCGGGGGGATGGGTCGGAGGCTGCTGAGGAAGAGGCTGGGGAGGTGGAGACCGCGGAGGAGGCGGTGGCAGGGGGACAGCAGATTCCCGGAGGGAATGACAACAGGAAAGGCCACAGCAACGGCGAGAAGCAGGGCCTTCGCTCCGCGAAGGATGACAATCGTAAAGAGGATGACAATTCCCTGGGGGATGGGGGGTACTGGTCGCGGCGGGGGAATGGGCGGGATCGGGCGAACTTTGGGGCGCTGGCGGAGAAGGGGTTTCGGAGGGCGACGATCTGCATCTCGAGCCAGGTGGGGTGTGCGGTGAACTGCCAGTTTTGTCTGACGGCGAAGCTGGGGATTCGGCGGAATCTGACGGCGGGGGAGATTGCCGGGCAGGTGGCGGCGGTGTTGAATCGGCATGGGATTCAGATTGGGAAGGATCGGATCAACCTGGTGTTTATGGGGATGGGCGAGCCGTTTCTGAACTACGACGAGTTTATGAAGAGCGTGCGGCTGCTGGTCGAGGGAGTGGGGATTCCGGAGTCGCGGATGACGGTGTCGACCAGCGGGATACTGCCGGGGATCGAGGCGTTTGCGAAGGAGACGGTGCGGCCGAAGCTGGCGCTGTCGTTGAACGCTTCGAATGATGGGGTGCGCGAAGAGATTATGCCGATTACGCGCAAGTGGAATATTGCCGCGCTGCTGGAGGCGGTGGGGAAGATTCCGCTGCGGACGCAGGGAGTGGGTGACGTTTGAGTATGTGCTGCTGGGTGGGGTGAACGATCAGCCGGTGCATGCGCGTGAGGTGCTGGCGCTGCTGGCGGGGATGCGGGCGAAGGTGAATCTGATTGTGTGGAATCCGGGGCCGGGGATTGCGTATCACCAGCCGACGCCGGAGGATGTCGCGGTGTTCCAGGGGATGCTGATTGAGGGTGGGATTGCGACGTATATCCGGCGGCCGCGGGGGAGGGATATCTATGCGGCGTGCGGGCAGTTGAAGCGGACGGTGGCGGAGGAGTCGGGAGTGCAGGGGCTGGTGGCGATCGGGGGGTAGTAGCGAGTTGTCATACAGATGCATTACAATGAGGTGAGGTGAGGTATGGGCGCGAATGCGTTGGTGCAGGCACGGATCGATGCGGATGTGAAGGAGCGGGCGACGGCGGTGCTGGAGGGGCAGGGGCTGACGGTCTCGGAGGCGGTGCGGATTTTATTGACGCGGACGGCGAATGAGGGGGCTTTGCCGTTTACTCCGGTGAACGATGCGGCGTATGACGCCTGGTTTCGGGCGAAGGTGCAGGAGGCGCTGGATGATGCTCGGCCGGTGGTCTCGATGGAAGAGGTTGATCGGCGGGCGGCTGCCCGGCGGGCCAGGCTGGTTGCGAAGTCGCAGTCGTGATGCCGGTGGTGTGGACGGAGATTGCGGAAGCGGATCTGGACGCGATCGTTTCGTATATTGCGGATGAAAGTGTTTCGAATGCGGTGGCGTTCGATGCGCGAGTGCGTGACCGGGTTCGGATGTTATCCGAGTTCCCGGAACTGGGAAGGGCTGGGCGATTTGAGGGGACGCTGGAGCTGATCCTTCCGCATGACCGCTGCGTGGTGGTTTATCGGGTGCAGGAGGAGCAGGTGCGGGTGTTGCGGTTGATTCATGGTGGACAGGATTGGCCGCTGTCGTTTGAGCCTTCAGGAGCTTGAGCGCCGGGAGGCGTTGAGACGGGATTGCAGGCGGGCTTTGGTGGTGGGCCAGTCGGAGCGGATGATGCTGAACCAGACGCTGTGGCGGGGGGTGCCGTCGGGCATGAGGTAGTGGTTGCGGAAGGTTCCTTCGTAGACGCAGCCGATGGACTTCATGGCGTTCTGGGAGCGGAGGTTTTCATGGTGGGTCTTGAAGGCGACGCGGTTGAGGTGGAGGGTTTCGAAGGCGTAGGTGAGCTGGAGGAGCTTGGCTTCGGCGTTGAGGAGGGTGCCGCGCGCGGGGGCGGCGAGCCAGGTGTGGCCTAGCTCGGTGGTGCGGTGGTGGAGGTCGAGGTCGATGAAGCGGGTGGAGCCGATGAGTTGGTCGGGGGTGTGGTCGGGAGATTTTTTGATGGTGACCCAGGGGAGAGTGTTGGGAGTAGCGAGGGCGGAGGTGGCCCAGGCGCGGAGGTCGGCGGGGGTGTTGATCGACGCGAGCATGTAGCGCCAGATGGAGGGGTCGAAGGCGATGGCTTCGAGGGCGGGGAGGTGCGCGAGGGTGAGGGGTTCGAGGCGGACGTGGGGGCCTTCGAGGGTGGGGGTTTGGGTCATAGGGTTAGGGGCGCCAGGGGCGTTCTTTTCTTGGGGCTCGCGCTGGCTTGCTGGGGCGCCGGAGGAGGAGGCGGCGAGGAGGAGGGAGGTCCCGCTGAAGGCGAGGACGACGAAGCCGCTGGACCACTCGTCGGGGTTGTGGAGGGCGTGGAGGATGCGGGGGATGTGGAGGAGGACGAGCCATCCGAAGAAGAGGATAAAGAGGCCGTAGGAGGCGTAGTGGTCTTCGATGGTGGTGGCGATGGAGAGGCCGGCGGCGATGAGGGCGAAGCCGGTTCCGAGGACCCAGAGGTGATGGCCGGGGAGGTAGTGCGGGACCAGCGTGGCGAGGAAGCGGACGTAGAGGAAGTGCTGGATGCCGAAGACGACCAGGGCGATGGCGAAGAAGAGGCGGCCGGGCATGAGGGAGTACTGGCTGCCGGCGGAGATGCCGTGGAGGATGAGGGCGGTGGAGGCGAGGGAGAGGCACTCGAGGAAGAGGGTGCGGCCGTCGCCGTCGTAGAGGACGTAGTGGACGTGCATGAGGTAGAGGAAGGAGGAGCCGAGGAGGAGGAGGCCGAGGAGGAGGCTGACGGTGAGCAGGCGCCAGGTGGCTGAGGAGAGCGAGGCCGGCGGCGATGCAGAGGGCGGCGAGCGCGTAGGCGAGGATGTGGTTGGGATGCAGCCAGGTGGGGCAGAGGGGGAGGCCGCGGCGGAGATGTCCGGAGAGGGCGTACTGGATGCCGAAGCCGAGCAGGGCGAGGGCGTAGAAGACGCGGCCGAGGGTGGTGAGGGCAGAGGACGACTTGGGCATTGGGTTGATTTTACGTTGGCGGCGGAGGGGGGTGGCAACGGCAAAGGAAGAAGCAGATTTCCGGAGGGAATGACAGAAAGAACGAAGGGCAACGGCGCAAAGGCAAAGGCAAGAGCAAATGCAGATGCGAAGCATGGCAGGGTGAAGAGGTCAGGGGGTGTTTAGGAGGAGAAGGCGGTGGGGGCTTGGGTGAGGGCTAGTTGCAGGATCGTTTCGGCCAGGACGTCGTAGCTGTGGCGGAGGACGTCGCCTTCGTGGACGAAGTTGCCGGTGATGGGCTCGACGCCGAGGGAGCGGATGCGCTCGAGGTCGGCGAGGATGGGGGCCTGGCCTTCGCGGGCGTAGCGGGCGAGGGTGTCGGCGCGGATGGGGGCGGTGTTGATGAGGGCGTAGTCGAAGATCTGGGTGCCGGCGTGGTCGAGGATCTTCTCGATGTGCTGCGAGGCGGAGAGGCCGAGGCTCTCGTTGGCCTGGGTCATGAGGTTGCAGATGTAGACGCGGGTGGCGCTGGAGCGGCCGATGGCTTCGGGGATGCCGCGGACGAGCAGATTGGTGATCAGGGAGGTGTAGAGGGAGCCGGGGCCGAGGGTGATGAGGTCGGCGGCGGCGATGGCTTCGAGGGCCTCGGGGAGGGGGGAGGCGTCGGCGGGGGAGAGCATGAGCTCGGTGATGGAGCGGTGGGAGGCGGTGATGCTGGTTTCGCCGTGGACGGTGGAGCCGTCGTCCATGCGGGCGGAGATGGTGGCGTTGGCGGTGGTGCAGGGGTAGATGCGGCCGCGGGTGGCGAGGATCTGGGAGCTGGTCTGGACGGCCTGGGCGAAGTCTCCGGTGATGCCGGTGAGGGCGGCGAGGAAGAGGTTGCCGAAGCTGTGGCCTTCGAGGTCGCCGGTGGTGAAGCGGTACTGGAAGAGGCGGGAGAGGAGGGCTTCGTCCTGGGAGAGGGCGACGAGGCAGTTGCGGATGTCGCCGGGGGGAAGCATCTGGAGGTCTTCGCGGAGACGACCCGAGGAGCCGCCGTCGTCGGTGACGGTGACGATGGCGGAGAGGTCGCGGATGAGGGAGGGGAGGTTTTGCGCGGCGGGGTCGCCGAGGCGGCGAGCGCCCGCGGGGGCGGCGACGAAGGCCTTGAGGCCGCGCAGGAGCGTAGAGAGGCCGGTTCCGCCGCCGATGGCGACGACTCGAAGCTGGCGAGGTGTGCTCATTCGTCCGCTCACTAGTTTAGTCGGACGAGGAGGGTTCCGGCAGGGGTTCGCTGACTTTGGCTGTGGGTAACTACCGCACGCTCAGACTTCGGGGTAGAGGAGTTCGGTGAAGCGGGGATCTTCGGCTACGCCGTCGAAGTCGGAGTCGAGGCGGGCCTGGAGGCGGTTCTGGCCGTTGAGGCGGATGGCCTCGGTGAGGTGCTCGATGCAGCTGTCGTGGTCGCCGGTGAGGCAGGCGAGGAGAGCGAGGCCGTAGAAGGCGTAGTCGGCGGACTCCTGCTTGAGGAGGATCTCCTGGAGGTGCTGGCGGGCGTCCTCGTAGTTGCCCTGGTTGAGCAGGGAGATGGCGTAGTCGTAGCGCTCTTCGTGGGTCTGGAAGTTGGTAGTGCCCTTATCGATCTGGGCGACGCAGGCGGAGATGTACATGCGGATGCGGTCGGCGAGGTCCTGGGGTGCGGACTCGAGCATCTTGGTGAAGGCCTCGTGGGCCTTCTCGTACTTGCCGGCCTGCATGAGCTTGAGGGCGCTCTCATAGAGGGCGAGGGTGGACTTGCGGGCGGCGTCGCTGGCGTGCTGTGCGTTCCCGGCGAGGGTACGCGGGGCCTTGGCGTGGGGCCTTGCTTGATTTGGATCTGAGGTGGATGTTGCCGGCTTCGTGGCCATGATTGTTCTCGGGTTGGATTAGCGTAAGTTCTCGGGATAAGTACGTCGATGGGTTGGGGTGGTACGTATTTGGGGTTATACGAGGCTAGACCGGGTTAAGGTCAACTGCGAGTGTACCGGATTGATCGTCAGGCGAGGGGAGCGGGCATAGAGAACGGGGTTGAGGGTGGGGTCGTTGTACATCTTGAGCTGGCGGTAGAGCTTGAAACGGCGGCGGCCGGCGAGGACGTCGGACCAGAGGGCGTCGAGGCAGGCGGCGAGATCGGTACGCTGTTCGTTCAACACGGCGAGGCGGGATTGGTTGCGGTGCTGGTGCTCGGGGGTGGAGCGGTGGAGCTGCTCGCCGGTGTGGAAGATCTTGAGGGCGAGGATGGAGAGGCGGTCGATGATGAGGCCGGGGGACTCGGAGTGGAGGGGGGCGGAGGGGTTGTCGGGGGAGAGCTGCGAGGAGGGCGATGTCGATCTGCTCGGCGAGGTCGTTGCGGCGCTGGTTGAGGCGATCGATGTCGTGCTTGACCTGGACGATGGTGGCGTCGGAGGCGTGGGGATCGCGGGCTTCGTCTTCGCGGTGCCAGAGGTCGTAGTTGGCGCGGTGCTGGTCGAGGACGAGCTGGTGCGAAGGGCGAGGACGGCGACCGGGGCGGGGGACGCGGGGTCGTGGCCGTGCGCGGTGGATGTGATCGTGAAGCGCGAGGATGTGGGAGGCGTCAAGCATGAGGCGCGAGTGCAAGGATAACGGAGTGGGGGCTGGGATGGTAGAGGGAGGGGTGGCGCGGGGTGCTGGTGCGAGGCGAATTGCAGATGCGACACTGGAGGCATGGGAAAGAGGCTACGCGGCGGGTGTTGGTGTATCGGCTGGGAAGCCTGGGGGATATGCTGGTGGCGCTGCCGGCGCTGCACCTGGTGGCGAGGGCGTTTCCGGAGGCGGAGCGGCGGATGCTGACCAACGTTCCGGTGAGCGCGAAGGCTCCGGCGGCGGCGGCGATCCTGGAGGGGACGGGGCTGGTGCAGGGGTACATGCGCTACGCGGTGGGGACGCGGAGCGTGCGGGAGCTGCTGGGAGTGTGGTGGGACGATTGTGCGCTGGCGGCCGGAGGTGGTGGTGTATCTGGCGGCGGCGCGTGGGGTGAAGGCGGCGCAGAGGGATGAGGCGTTCTTTCGGCTGTGCGGGGTGCAGCGGATGGTGGGGGTTCCGCTGACGGAGGGGATGCAGCGGAACTATTATGGCGCGGCGACGGGCGGGAAAGATCATGCGATGGGCGATGGCCACCTGGAGCCGGAGGCGGCGCGGCTGGCGCGGTGTATCGGGGAGCTGGCGGCGGCGGGGGATATTGCCGATCCGGGGAGGCTGCATGATCCGGCGAGCTGGGATCTGCATCTGAGCGCGGAGGAGCGGGAGAGCGCGGCGCGGGCGATTGGGGCGCAGGCGCTGGGCGTGGAGTCGATTGCGGTGAGCGTGGGGACGAAGGTGCAGGCGAAGGATTGGGGCAGGGAGAACTGGCGGGCGCTGCTGGGGAAGATGGCGGAGGAGTTTCCGGGGCGGGCGCTGCTGCTGCTGGGAGCGGCGGAGGAGAGCGAGGCGAGTGAGTTTGCGGCGGAGGGTTGGCGGGCGAATGGGCGGCGGGGTGGTGGTGAATCTGTGCGGGAGGCTGACGCCGCGGGAGAGTGCGGCGGCGATTGCGCGGGCGAGGTTGTTTGTGGGGCATGACAGCGGGCCGATGCACCTGGCGGCGGCGGTGGGGACGCCGGTGGTGGCGATCTTTGCGGCGAGGAATATTCCGCGGCAGTGGTTTCCGTTCGGGAAGCAGCATCGGGTGGTGTATCACCGGGTGGAGTGCTGGGGGTGCGGGCTGGAGACGTGCATCGAACAGCAGAAGAAGTGCTTGATGTCGATTACGGTGGACGAGGTGATGGAGGTGGTGCGTTCTCAGATGCTGTCAGTTCTCAGGTAAGGCGCATCTGACAACTGAGAACTGAGACTGGGAACTGCGAGTGCGATGATGGACGGGGAGAACTGAGACGACGATGCTGCCGGAGACACATGCGGTTCTGGGATTGCTGGAGGGTGGGTTTGGACACCTGAAGGTGCTGGTGGTTGGGGATCTGATGCTGGACCGGTACATCCATGGGGATGTGGAGCGGATCTCGCCGGAGGCTCCGGTGCCGGTGCTGCGGCATGCGCAGCACTATGAGCGCGCGGGCGGTGCGGCGAATGTGGCGATGAACCTGGCGGGGCTGGGATGCCAGGCGGTGCTGGCGGGGTTCTGGGGCGAGGACAAGGATAAGGACGAGCTGGCGGCGCTGCTGGAGGCTGCGGGGATCGACACGGTGGGGGTGGTGACGACGAAGCTGCCGACGATTTCGAAGACGAGGATTGTGGGGCGGCAGCAGCAGTTGCTGCGGCTGGATATCGAGAGCAAGGACGCGCCGGGCGCGGAGGACCAGCAGCGGCTGCGGGAGCGTGCGGAGCAGTTGGTGGCGAAGGTGCACGCGGTGGTGCTGTCGGATTATGCGAAGGGTGCGGTGACGGCGGAGTTGTGCGCGGCGGTGATTGCGGCGGCGAAGGCGGCCGGGGTGCCGGTGTTGGTGGATCCGAAGACGGCGGACTTTGGCAAGTATGCGGGAGCGACGATGGTGTGTCCGAACCTGCAGGAGCTGGCGGCGGCGACGGGGGTGGGGGCGCATCAGGCTGGAGGCGCTGCTGGCGGCGGGCGAGGCGCAGCGCGAGAGGCATGGGCTGAAGTATCTGACGGTGACGATGAGCGAGAAGGGGATTCGCGTGCTGTGGGAGGGGGGCACGTATCATTCGCCGGCGCGGGCGCGCGAGGTGTTCGATGTGTCGGGCGCGGGCGATACGGTGATTGCGACGCTGGCCGGCGGCGCTGGCGGGCGGGCTGAAGATTGAGACGGCGGTGGAGCTGGCGAACCTGGCGGCGGGGATCGTGGTGGGGAAGATGGGCACGGTGCCGATTGCGCGGCATGAGCTGGTGGCGGCGATGACGCCGTCGAGCGGGATTCGCGGCGGAGAGAAGGTGCTGGATGGCGAGCGGCTGGCGCAGGCGCGTGGCGGAGTGGCGAGCTGCGGGCGAGACGATTGTGTTTACGAATGGGTGCTTCGACCTGCTGCATGTGGGGCATGTGACGCTGCTGGAGGAGTGCCATCGGTTTGGGTCGAAGCTGGTGCTGGGATTGAACTCGGATGCGAGTGTGTGCCGGCTGAAGGGGCCGACGCGGCCGGTGGTGGGCGAGAGCGAGCGGGCGCGGGTGATGGCGGCGCTGGCGGCGGTGGATGCGGTGGTGGTGTTCGAGGAGGACACGCCGCTGGAGCTGATTCGGGCGGTGAAGCCGGATGTGCTGGTGAAGGGCGGGGACTATTCGCATGGAGACGGTGGTGGGGCACGAAGAGGTGATCGCCGCCGGTGGACGGGTGGAGATTGTGCCGACGGTGGAGGGATTTTCTACGACGAATATTGTGAGCAAGCTGAAGGCGAGTGCGTGAGGCTGGCGGAGAGATTCCGGGGCAAACAACCGGAGGCGGAGGCCAACCATCTGAGTCCTCATGGCTCTTGTGAACCGCCTCCTGAACTCGCCTGCTCACGCCGCCTCGCTGGTGCAACTGACAATTGATGACGTCGAGACGGAAGCGCCGGAAGGCTCGCTGCTGATCGATGTATTGAATCGCACGGCAGCCAGGGTGCCGCAGGTTTGTTATCACCCGCAGCTTGGCCCGATCGGCACATGCGATACGTGCATGGTCGAGGTGGAGGGCAGGCTGGAGCGGGCGTGCGCATTTGAAGTGAGCGCGGGAGTTTCGGTTCGAACGCAGACCAGGCAGGTGGATGCGGCGCAGCGCGAGGCGTTTGATCGGATCCTGGAGAACCATCAGCTGTACTGCACGGTGTGCGATAACAACAACCAGAACTGTACGGTGCATAACACGACGGCGGACCTGGATGTGAAGCACCAGGCGCGGCCGTACAAGGCGAAACCGTACGAACAGGACCGGAGCAATCCGTTCTATCGCTATGATCCGGATCAATGCATTCTGTGCGGGCGGTGCGTGGAGGCGTGCCAGAACGTCCAGGTGAATGAGACGCTGACGATCAACTGGATGTCGGCGCATCCGCGCGTGTTGTGGGATGGCGGCCATGAGATTGCGGGGTCGAGCTGCGTGTCGTGCGGGCACTGCGTCAGCGTTTGTCCGTGCAATGCGCTGATGGAGAAGTCGATGATCGGGAGGGCGGGGTACTTCACCGA
Organism: uncultured Acidobacteriaceae bacterium; assembly: GCA_963762375.1. Lineage (GTDB taxonomy): Bacteria > Acidobacteriota > Terriglobia > Terriglobales > Acidobacteriaceae > Granulicella. Next base: position 55,628 of record CAVXKP010000004.1, on the reverse strand, counting down.
TCTTGCGCCGGGAACGCTCGACGACATGATTGAAGTGGTGAAGGATGTGGAACCGCAGACGGGGTATGGGCCGATACTTGCGCTGTCGGAGATTGAAGCGGATATGCGGGAGCTGCGGGTGAAGAAGACCAAGACGGTGTGCACGTATTGCGGGGTTGGGTGCAGCTTCGATGTGTGGACGAGGGATCGGCATATCTTGAAGATCGAGCCGGGACCGGGGCCGGCGAATGGGATTTCGACGTGCATCAAGGGGAAGTTTGCGTGGGACTACATCAACGCGGAGGATCGGCTGACCAAGCCGCTGATTCGGCGCGGGGACGATTTTGTCGAGGCGACGTGGGATGAAGCGCTGGAGCTGATTGCGACGAAGTTTGGCGAGATCAAGGCTGCGCATGGGGCCGATGCGCTGGCGTTTATTGCTTCGTCGAAGTGCACGAATGAAGAGAGCTATCTGATGCAGAAGCTGGCTCGCGCCGTGGTGGGAACTAACAACGTGGACAACTGTTCGCGCTATTGCCAGACGCCGGCGACGATGGGACTGCAGCGGACGGTGAAGTATGGGGGCGACGCGGGGTCGATCGCGGATATCGAGAAGGCGGGGCTGGTGCTGATCGTGGGCTCGAATACTTCGGAGAGCCATCCGGTGCTGGCGACCAGGGTCAAGCGGTCGCATAAGCTGCGCGGGCAGCGGTTGATTGTTGCCGATCTGCGCAAGCACGAGATGGCGGAGCGGGCGGACCTGTTTGTTCGACCGAAGCCTTCGACCGACCCGGTGTGGATCAATGCGGTTGCGAAATTTCTGCTGGAGCGGGGACTGGCGGATATGGAGTTTGTGAACCGGTGGGTGAACAATCTTGAAGAGTATGCGAAGTCGCTGGAGCCGTTCACGCTGGAGTATGCGGAGAGGATTACGGGCATCGCGGCGAAAGATATCGAGACGATTGCTCTGGAGATTGCGAAGGCGGATGGGACGTGCATCCTGTGGGCGATGGGTGTGACGCAACACTGCGGGGGATCGGACACGTCGACGGCGATCTCGAATCTGCTGCTGCTGTCGGGGAATTACATGCGCGAGGGAGCGGGGGCGTATCCTTTGCGCGGGCATAACAACGTTCAGGGCGCAAGTGATTTCGGGTCGATGCCGAATGTGTTTCCGGGCTATCAGCATGTCGAGGACGAGTCGATTCGCGGCAAGTTCGAGGCGGCGTGGAAGGTGTCGCTGCCGACGACGAAGGGCCTGGATAATCGGCAGATGATCGGGGCGATTCATGAGGGCAAGCTGAAGAGCCTGTACATCAAGGGCGAAGACACGATTACGTCGGATGCCAATGCGAATGATGTAGAACGCGCGATGCGGTCGCTGGAGTTTCTGGTGGTGCAGGACGTGAATCTTTCGCAGACGGCGCAGTATGCCGATGTGATTCTGCCGGCGTCTCCATCGCTCGAGAAAGAAGGGACGTTTACGAATACGGAGCGGAGGATTCAACGGATCTATCGGGCGTTGGAGCCGCTGGGCGATTCGAAGCCGGATTGGGAGATTCTTCAACTGATTGCGAATCGGCTGGGCGCGGGATGGAGCTATGAGCATCCTTCGGAGATCATGGACGAGGTGGCGAGCCTGACGCCACTGTTTGCGGGCGTGAGCTACGAGCGGCTGGAGGGCTATCGATCGCTGCAGTGGCCGGTGGCGAAGGATGGCACGGATACGCCGGTGCTCTTTAGAGACAAGTTTCCGTTTGACGATGGCAAGGCGAAGTTCCATCCGATTGAGTGGGTGGAGCCGTGCGAGGAGACGAGCAGCGAGTTCGATTTGCATTTGAATAATGGGCGGCTGCTGGAACATTTTGAGCAGGGAAGTATGACGTATCGTTCGGAGGGCATCCAGCGGATGACGCCTCGAACGTTTGTGGAAGTGTCGAAGGAGCTGGCGGAGGAGCGCGGGTTGAGCGATGGGCGCTTTGTCCAGTTGCGGTCTCCGTATGGACAGGTGAAGGTCCAGGTGCTGGTGACCGACCGGGTGCAGGGAAAGGAGCTCTACATGCCGATGAACTCGGTGCTGGAGCCGGTGAACAAGATGACGAGCAGTCACCTGGATCGGGACACGCATACACCGGCGTTCAAGGAACTTTCGGTGGAGATGGTTGTCCTGCCGGAGAGTGGACCGGGACCGCTGCCGAGGGAGAACTTTCGCTTTGGACAGCGAACGCCGCAAGGAGGGGTGGACGTGGAGGCGAAGTGGGCGCGAGAGGATTACTATCTGCCGGGAACGAAGCCTCGGGATGAGCTGGTGCAGATTGAGACGACGACCGTGTGACGCATACCTAAGGAGATATTGGATGGCAAATCCTATACGATTCAAGCCGCAGCGAGTGGATCCGCATTTTGAATTGCAGCGCCGTTTACAGGCTGCTCCCGAACAACATGCGGAGGCGCTGCTGGTGCTGTTCGACATACTGGAAGAGGCGCACGACCAGGGATTGCTCGACCTGGTGCATGGGGCGGTGGGAAGCAAGAATGCGATCGCCGCGAAGCTGGCGTACTACGCGAAACAACCGGTGGGGGTGCAGGCGCTCAGGAATCTGTTGATCGTCGGGGACGTGCTGGGGAGCCTGGATCCGGTGATTCTGGAGGACACGAAGAAGGAGATTCTGGAGAGGCGGGCAGAGACTCCAACGCTTTGGCAGCTGTTGCGGAAGGCGACCAGCCGGGATGGGCGGCGAGGGCTGGCGATGATCCTGGGATTGGTTTCGGGGATAGGCAGGTCGGCGCGGACGTCGGATGCTTAGGCGTTCTGGAGCGAGGAGGATCGCGCGCTGTCATCGACGGGCGCTCGAGACTCCTCGGTCGCGGATCGAGTGGGAGCATGCTGCATGTAGGCCCAGAGATAGAAGATACTCATTGCGAGCAAGGCAAGCGTGGACGAGCGGTTCAATAGAACGGTCAGCAGCTCTCCAGTGAGACCTGTGCCCAGGTGCAGATGTTTTGTGAGCATGCCGAGGACTACCGACGGAATATCGGCGGTCAAGACAATCCCCGCTGTACTGACGATGAGCGCCATCGAGGCCGTCGAGCCGCCCTCCGCCCACAAGAGGGTGCAGGCGGGAATGGAGAGCAGCAGGAGTTTCGCATCATAGGGCCGGTGATAGGTGAGGAGCAGGCTGAGAGGCGCGATGGCTGCGAGCGCCAGCCAGGCTCGCGTGGTGGTAAAGCGCGACCGTAGAGTGTGGATGGCGCCTGCGAGCAGGAGCGCTCCGCATACAAGATAGCTGACCGGATTGTAGATGCGCGGATCGTCCCGGAAGACGCTGATGACCGATTGCAGGTCGATGAGCGAGGCGGCGGGGGTATGGCCACCAAAAGCGGAGGGGCCGGGGTCGTTAATTCCGCCGCGCGCCGAAGACGACACGAGATTGGCGTGCAGCTCTGGAATCCAATGCGGGGCGATGTGCGAAACCCAGAGAACGGCCGGCAGACACAGGACCAATGTCACAAGGAGGGTTTGCAGGGCGCGTTTCCGATGGGGCGCGCCGGCCAGCAAGAAGTAGAGCCAGACGAAGCCGAAGTCGTGGGGCTTGAGGGCGAGGCTGACAGCAAGGCACAGGATGCCGGCGGGCACACACCGTCCCTTGAGGAAACACCAGACGGCCACCACGCAGAGGCTGATGGCGAGACCCGCCAGATTGCCAGATGAAAGGATGATGACGCAGTTCGCCAGCAGCATGCACACCAGGAACAAGGCGATTCCGGGCGCATCGGTCGCTGCGAGATCCCAGATAAGGAGGGCCGCAAGGATAAGGGATCCGGCGACCAGCGTCATCCACAGGAGGTGTGCCGGCGCCCAGGGCAACATCGCAAGGGGAGCGATGAGAAACAGGGCGGTCGGCAGATTGATGCACGTGGTTAGAGCCTGGTGATACCAAGCTGATATTGTGGGGTCGGATGGGAATTCGCCTGGGTGCGCCTGGTACGCACGGAGAGCTTCGGCTCCTTTGTACGGGTCGCGATGGTGAATCAGGCATTGTGCTCCGTAGTACACAATCTTGAAATCGAACATCCCGGCCGCCGTGGCGTGCTCCAGGATAGATCCCCATACAATGAAAATGACTGCGCACAGCGCTAGCCAACGCAGGCCAATGCGACGCGTTCTTGCCCGGCTCAGCTCCGGTTCCCTGGTGGTCAGAGTTGGAGCGGCTGGATGTTCAATGTGTCCATCCATGACTGATTTCACCGCAAGACCGTCCCGCGCACCAGGGCTGACTGCACTACCTCTGAATTTGCTACCAGTGCCAGGGGTGGGCTGATCTCAGGCCGGATCAAGCGATGAAGATAGGCGCGGGAGATCCCCAGGCTGCGGGCGGCCAAGGTCTTGTTTCCGTTGTTCTCGCGAATGGCGGTTGCGGCCAGCCTGATCTTGTAGTCATGAAGCTGGCGTTCGAACGAACTGTCGCCGATGCTGGGGATGAGTTCGCCCTGGATATTCTGGGGGAGATCGCCGACCCGCAGGATGTCTCCCTGGGTAACGATGATGGCTCGCTGAATTACGTTTTCGAGTTCGCGCACATTGCCGGGCCAGGAGTATCGTTGCAGGACGGCCAGGGCCTCCGGCTCAATATCCTGCAGCGGCTTTTGATACATCTGCGCATAGTGCCGCAGGAAGTGCATGGCGATTTGAGGAATATCTTCGGAGTGCTCCTGGAGGGATGGGACTTCGATGCCCATGACATTGATGCGGTAATAAAGATCATGGCGAAATGTTCCGAGAGCTACCATTTCGGCCAGGTTTTTATGGGTTGCGAAGACCACCCTCGCCCGCAGGGGGATGAGCCTGTTGCTGCCGAGCCGGTTGAATTCGTGCTGTTGCAGGACCCGGAGAAGTTTGACCTGGGTATAGAGGCTCAGGTCGCCGATCTCGTCGAGGAAGAGCGTGCCGTCGGCCGCCTGCTCGAAGTAGCCTTCGCGTGATCCGACGGTGCCGGTGAACGCTCCCTTTTCGTGGCCGAACAGCTCGGACTCGATCAGGGTTTCAGGTATGGCTCCGCAGGCAACGGCGACAAAGGGACGGCCGGAGCGTGAGCCGACGTTGTGGATGGCGCGCGCGACCAGCTCTTTCCCCGTGCCACTTTCTCCTGTCACCAGCACGGACGCATTGATATTCGCGACAGAACGGACGAGATGATAGACGTGCTGCATCTGTGGGCTGGCGCCGACGATGCGATCGCAGTCGCTGGTACTCTTGCGCAGCTGAGGCGGGGCATCGAGTTGCGCCTTGAGCAGGGAGTTCTCGTGCGCCCGGCGCAGCATAATCCTGAGATCGCGAATGGAGGGAGGTCGATGGCAATAGCCGTAGGCGCCTTGCTGCACAAGTTCGGCGGCAATGGGCCGAAGGCGATCCTCCGCCATGATCACGCAGGAAACCTCCGATGTGGTCAAGCGCCGCGCGCATTCCATGCTCTCCTGAAACGACTCGTGATTCAGGTTCAAATCGAGAATCATGACGTTGCAACTGTTGGTGGAGAGCAGACGGTTGATGCCGGTCTCGTCCGAAACCAGACAAAACTGGAACTCCCTACCCAGTGCAGACGACAGGAGAGTTTGCAGCGTGTAGTCCTGCGAATAGAGGCCAACCTTAATCATGTACAACTCCATTGCTTTGCGAGCAAGCAATAGCTCTTTCTTGCCCGATTAGAAATTCCATCGGGGTCCAACACAGTGATGTAAGCCATCTGAAACATTACGATTTACAGATCATACTGTAGGTTTGAAAATAATTGTTTACTAATCCATCACATCCGGCGGGCTGTTTTGGCGCCCGGGTACGCGAAGGGGCGTGCTGAATCCGGGGAATAAGGTTGCATTCAGCATCTTGCGGCCTTTGGACCGCGATGAACCTGGTCCGCGTGGCAGATGGACTCAGCCATTTGAGTCGGTCTGCGTCTCCCTGGTGCGTATGGGTATGGGGCGAGGTGTATACGCTGCTTCACGACGGGCTGCCGATAGTAAACAGACGTGCACACCGGTCGTGATGGTGGAAGCCTAACTGATTGAATTCAGGCGGTCTCTGGCTGGGGTGGGTTGGCCCGAAGATTGCGGTAGTAGGGGATGTTCGCCGAATCGGAAGGTAAGAAGTTCAACTATGCAGACGATCGTATGGTCACAAGTCCTCCTAGTCGCTGCAGTGGCGGCTATCTCTGTGTCCCCTCGCGACGACTCCGCGGTGAAATGGCTGGCAATCCCATTTCTACTCGCGTGGGTCGCAGCCTGCTCGTACGCTCTATGACTATTGATTGACTTGCTGAAGGGAGGAGCAGGGTATGCATTCGATCGCCTGGTGGCCAACGTTGATCGTTGTCGCCGTAGCAACGGTCACGGATCTGCGCAGTCGGCGCATCCCGAACTGGCTGGTGCTCCCGTTCCTGTTGGCGGGGATCGTCGTCTCCGGTTGGCTGCATGGCTGGCATGGGATCGGCCAGAGTCTCGGCGGGCTGGGGCTCGGCGTGCTGCTGTTTGGAGTTCTCTTCTGCATGGGCGGTATGGGCATGGGGGACGTGAAGCTGTGCGCGGCGATCGGTGCCTGGATCGGCCCGGCGCAACTGGTGCTTGCGCTGGTGCTCACGGGGCTTGTTGGAGGCGTGATGGCTCTGTGCTGGGCGGCGCGCGGCGCGTTTCTCGGAGATTTGTTCAAGGGGTCGGGCGACGTGGTGTTCGGTTGGAAGGAGCGCGGACTGCGTCCTCACCCGGAGCTGGTTCTCTCCAATCCGCTTGCGCGCAAGATGCCCTACGCGCCGGCTATCGCGATTGGAACATTGCTTTCTTTCTTTTCGCATTGAGGGCAGGAATACACGCTCTGCGTGGATGAGAACGAGATTTATCGATTGAGGTTGATACGAAGAGATGGTGCAGGTAGCAGGAAGTACCGATTCCGTGAGATCCAGCCCTCAGAATATCGACGCGATTGGCGGGCATGCCCTGGCCATTGCGCTGATTGGTCCTGAAGAGCGGCGGCGTAAAGCGGTGATCGCTGCCCTCGCCGGACCCCTGTGCGGGGTGATCCGGGAATTTCCCTTCTATCCGGAGCCTGATGAAGTGCCACGGCTCATTGATCAGAAGTACGACGTCGTGATCGTCGACCTGGATTCTGATCCGGTGTACGCACCCGAATTGGTGGAGAGCATCTGCGGCCACAGCCTCGCGACTGTCATGGTGTATTCGGCGCAGGCTGATCCTGAGTTGATGATCCGCTGCATGCGAGCGGGCGCCCGGGAGTTTCTGACGCAGCCCTTCTCGTCGGCAGCCATCGAAGAAGCCCTGGTGCGCGCCGCGGCCCGCCGGCCGGCTCCTCTGGCGCCTAAAAAGACAGGTGGACGGCTGTTTGTATTTCTTGGCTCGAAGGGCGGCTCCGGGGTCACGACCGTTGCGTGCAATTTTGCGATATTGCTTGCTCGCGAATCCAGCCAGAAGACGCTGTTGATCGATTTTGATCTGCCGCTGGGGGACATTGCGCTAGGGCTCGGGATCACCGCTCCATTTTCGACAGTGGATGCTCTTCAGAATTCCAGCCGGCTCGATTCAACCTTTCTTTCCAAGTTATTGGTCCAGTATGGCTCGGGATTATCGGTGCTCACAGCTCCAGGGAAGTTCTCCAATGTCGAGGCTGCGAAGGATGCTCTCGATAAGCTGTTGACCGTCGCGCGGCAAGACTTCGACTACGTGGTGGTCGATTCAGGATCAAGACTCGATTTAACGCGGACGGCGCTGTTGGACGAGGATGCGATGTTCTACCTCGTCACCCAGGTAGGCATCCCTGAACTGCGTAACGCAAATCGCCTGATCACGGAGTTCTTCGCAGCAGACCCCAGCAGGCTTGAGATCGTCGTGAACCGGTATTCCCCTTCGCGGCTGGGCATCGATGAAGGACATATTACGAAGGCGCTCACCAGGCCGGCCCAATGGAGAATTCCCGAAGATCAGGCAAACGCAAGTCGAACGCAAAACACAGCCACCCCGCTTGCGCAAAATGATTCCCCTATCTCGCGGGCGATTTTACAGATGGCTCGGGCAGCCGGCGGGGTAGCCGCAAGCCCTGAGAAGAAAAAGCGGTTCGGATTATTTCGTTGAGATTTCAGTTGTTATGGATGGTGTAACTGTGGAAGTACTGAGTCTGGAGAAGTATAAATCCGAGGTCCATCGGACGCTGCTCTCGAAGCTGGATTTGGAAAAGTTGTCGCATGTCGATTCCGCCCAGGCACGGCAGGTGGTGGCCGGCGTCATTCGGGAGATTATTGGCAAGCAGGCGATGCCGCTGAGTTTCGCCGAGCTGGAAAAGATTGAGTCCGATCTGCTCGATGAGGTCTTTGGACTCGGTCCGCTGGAGCCGTTGCTCAGGGACCCGTCCATCTCCGACATCCTGGTCAATGGCAGAGATAAAGTCTTTGTTGAGCGCGGCGGCAGGCTGCAAAAGCTCGATACGGAATTTCGCGATGATCGTCATCTGCTGCAGATTATCGACCGCATTGTGTCGCGCGTTGGCCGAAGAGTCGATGAGTCCTCGCCGATGGTCGATGCGCGTCTGCCGGACGGTTCGCGTGTGAACGCGATCATTCCACCACTGGCGCTGGATGGTCCTTCGTTATCCATTCGCCGCTTTGGGACAGGACCTATCGCTGCGAATCAGCTGGTACAACTGAAGAGTCTTTCAGCGGAGATGATGGAAGTGCTGGCTGCTGCAGCGCGCGCGCGACTCAGCATCTTGATCTCCGGCGGCACCGGTGCGGGCAAGACGACGCTGCTGAACATTCTGTCTCGGAATATTCCGCAAACCGAACGTGTCATCACCATTGAAGACGCGGCCGAACTGCAGCTCGCGCAGGAAAATATCGTGCGCCTGGAGACGCGGCCGCCCAACATCGAAGGGACTGGAGCGATTCGTCAGCGTCAACTGCTTGTCAACTGCCTCCGTATGCGCCCGGATCGGATCATTCTGGGCGAGGTACGCGGAGAAGAAGCGTTCGACATGCTGCAGGCCATGAACACGGGTCACGAAGGTTCGATGGCGACGATTCACGCAAACACGCCGCGCGATGGCCTGACGAGACTCGAATCCATGGTTGCGATGAGCAGTTTGAATCTCGGCGAAAAAGCGGTTCGTCAGCAGATCGCTTCAGCGATCAGTCTTGTGGTCCAGGTCTCGCGCATGAGCGACGGTACCCGCAAGGTCACGAGCATCACCGAGATCACGGGCATGGAAGAAAACATCGTCAGCATGCAGGAGATCTTCACCTTTACGAGAAAGGGAATCAGCTCCGAAGGAAAGGTTCTTGGTGCATTCACTCCAACGCGCATCCGCCCCAGGTTCATGGAACGCATTAAGCTCGCGGGTATCACCATTTCGCCGAACGCGTTCGAAACCTCAATGGAAATTAATTGAGCAGGTTTGAGGACTAGAAGAAATGGTATTGCTGATCGTACTGGTTTTCGTCGGAGTATTTACGGTGGCGGCTCTGCTGATTGTCGCGAGCGGATCCGCGTCCGCGGGGCAGACGAAGCAGGTACTTGCGACACTCGATTCGGCGCTGGCTTCGGACCAACCGAAATCGCGGGCTCCGATGGTAGATTTTCGCAAGAGCGAACTGCTCAGCACTGTGCCATGGATCAATCGCAGCCTTGTGAAGCTCGACCTGGTGCCGACTCTGCAGAGCTTGTTGAACCAAGCCAATGTTAAGTGGACAGTGGGGAGATTGGTTCTCCTGTGCTCCGTCTGTTTTGCGCTTGTTGCCTATTTGATTGACTGGCGGACGGGGTCGATCGGCGCGGCTATGCTGTGCGGTTTGGTTCTGGGATTGGCGCCCTATGGATATGTGCGGCTGATGCGCAGTCGGCGCTTCGGCAAGTTTGAAGAGGGGTTGCCAGATGCTCTTGATCTGATGGTAAGCGCCCTCCGGGTCGGACACAGTTTCAGTGCCGCATTGGGATTGGTGACTCGCGAATGCCCCGATCCTGTAGGCTCAGAATTCCGCATCTGTTTTGACGAGCAAAACTTCGGCCTTGAACTGCGCGCGGCCCTGGAAAACATGATCGCCAGGGTGCCACTGCAGGATTTAAGAATTGCCGTGACGGCGATTCTGATTCAGAGGGAGAGCGGAGGAAACCTTGCGGAGGTCCTTGAAAAAACTGCGTACGTGACGCGGCAGCGATTCCGGCTGAAACGGCAGGTGATGGTCCACACGGCTCAAGGTCGAATGACCGGGTGGGTCCTCACGCTCCTCCCAGTGGTGCTCGGGATTGGTTTATATCTCGTCAACCCCGAAATCATGAGTCTCTTGTGGAAGACCGAGATTGGCATCAAGCTGCTCATTGGAGCTGGATGCATGCTGATCGTTGGGACATTAATTATTCAGAAGATCGTTCACATGGAAGTTTAAAGGTAAGTATGGGATTCGCGATCTTTTCATTTTGTGCGGTATTTTTATTGTTCGCGAGCGGAGGGCTACTTCTGTTCTATCGCGAAGCTATGCTCAAGCGGATCTCCGCTGTGGTCACGCAGCGTGCGCAACGGAAAAGCTTGTCCGACACCCTGCAAAAGACCGGTTCATCGCTGGGTGTCATGGTGGAGCAGTTCGAGCGTGTGATCCCGAAGACCCAGGCAGAAGTCTCCGTGGTGCAACAGCGTCTTATCCGAGCGGGATATCGCAAGGACTCCGCACTTAAGTTCTTCTATGGCATGAAGCTCCTGGTGCCGCTTGTACTCTGTATTGCGGTTCTAGCCAGTGGCCTCGCGAGCAATAATCCTTTCTTCATTTGTATTGCGGCTTTGGGCGTGGGATATCTGGCGCCGGATTTCTGGTTGGGAAGGAAGATCAAGGCCAGGCAAACGCGCATCCGGCTTGGTCTGCCGGACATGCTGGATTTGCTGGTGATCTGCATGGAGGCGGGACTCGGGCTCGACCAGGCGACGTCGCGCGCAGCCCAGGAATTGAGAAAGGGACATCCAGCGATCGGCGATGAATTAGGGGTTGTGGTGCTGGAGCAAAGCGCCGGCCGCCCTCGTTCCGATGGCTGGAAGCATCTGGCGGAGCGCACCGACGTGGACACCGTGCGCACGCTCGTTTCCATGGTGGTGCAATCGGAACAGTTTGGTACGCAGCATCGCCAAAGTTTTGCGCACGCATTCTGAGACGCTCAGAACTCAGCGCGTTCAGGCAGTGGAAGAGATGGCCGCGAAGACGACAATTAAATTAATCTTCCCGCTTGTATTGTTTATCTTCCCCTGCCTATTCCTCGTAACGCTGGGGCCGGCCTTCATCATGATGGCCGGGGCGTTCAAAAGTTTATTCACACATTGAAAGAAAGGAGAATTCACATGGAGAATGGCTTGATTATCCGAATTATCGCCGGCGTTCTATTTGTTGTCGTACTCGGACTGATGATTCAGCGCCGCCGCACACGCGTGAAATAGTCGCAGTATGGCTGGGATTGGTGAGCCGGAAAACTTCCAGGTCCACTCACCAATCTATGCTTCTCATCTTGAAGACACCCGCCGTTGTAGCGGCGGGCGTCTCCCACTTCCCATTCATTCCGCAGGCACAGATGAAGTATTGTCTGGCCGGGCCGAGTAGTGAGCACAGTTGTTGCGTTTGTTCTAGATGAAGCTGTGTTCGTTCGTCGCCAGTGGGTCTTGGAGATAACAACTATATGAATCGAATGGACTCAAAATTTGATCGGAGAGTAGCTCCTTAAAATAACTCTCAATCATTGGATACTTTCCAGGGTAGAGGACGAATGGATCAACAAAAATACTGTGTATACAACCAGACATGCGAATGCTTTCTTAGTTTAGGAGCTACGGTCGCCGATAGTGGCAGCACGCGTCCCAAGGGGATGATTGGAAGGCTCGCACTTAGATCCGATGAGGACTACTGGGTGGTGCGGCTCGAGGAAAACCATGTATTCAGCGCGCTGTCTTCCCGCGACCTGGTTTATCTGGATAAGGATCATCGAGTGATTCACATCGTCGAGTCTTTTCCGGCGTTTCGCGTCGCTCCGATGAAAACGGATGCAGCCAGTGTGCTGGCGCTGCCAGTGCACACGATTTATTCCTCGGAGACGCAACCCGGCAACCAGCTCGTGATCTGTGTTGCCGAGGAGATGGAGTTTTGGCTGAGGAGTCCCGGCGGACCTTGGGCCGTCCGATGAAACAAGTGGCTTTGAGGAAAAGGCGGAGAACGCACATTCGTCGAGAAACTGGTTTCCCAAAGCGTTTTCCGTGGAGCGCCGGCGGTCGAAACGGCATGAGTGGCCTCCGCTGATTGCCTATGACTGGACCGGCGCAACGCTAGTGGTGAACGGCATCCGCGATATCAGTTCGACGGGACTGTACCTTCTGACGGAGAAAGTCTGGCCCCTGGGAGCGATGGTGATGTTGACACTCCAACGGACGGACGAGGTGGATGAGAACGCTGAGAATTCGATTACGGTGCGATTGAGAGTGGCACGTTGGGAGACGTCTGGAATCGGTCTGGTGTTTGACCAGCCAGAGTTACAGGAATGCTCGATCGTGACGACGTAGTTGCGAAACGTGGGACTGGGCGAAGAAGTGTATTACGGAGTGCAAACACAAATGTCGACTGCAGTTAGAGAGATGTTATGAGAACGATGAGTAACTCAGCCGGACAGGATTCTGTGCACAGGAGCGGCAGCTCGATTGCCGAGCGGGTTCGCTCTCGGCTTCGCGACAACGAGGGTAGCGCGCTCGTTGAATTTGCGGTGGTGCTGCCGGTTCTGCTGCTTGTACTGACGGGCATCTTTACCTTTGGGGTGGCCATGAACAACTATAACGAGCTGACGGAAGCGGTGAATACTGGTGCGCGGCAGCTCGCGATCAGCCGCGGGCAGACCACGGATCCCTGCGCTACGACCGTCGCGGCGGTCTATGCCGCGGCGCCGACCCTCAATCAGTCGAAGCTCGCGTTCTCGTTCGCATTGGATGGCACGGCGTACAGCGGAACATCCTGCAGCAGCTCCAGCACGACCACGGGGGCGGCAGGGAACCTGGTGGAAGGGCAGGCAGCAGAGGTAAGCGTCACGTATCCCTGCAACCTCGCGATCTACGGAATCAACCTGGCGCCCAGTTGTACTCTTCAGGCCCAGACGACGGAGCTTGTCCAATGAAGCAGAAAAAGAGTAAGTCTTTTGTGCGTCGAATCTTCCGAGATGAGAGCGGACAGGCTCTGCCCATGCTGGCGATGGCACTCGTCGGGCTTTTAGCGATGGGAGGGTTGGTGATCGACTCCAGCCATCTTTACTACAGCTATAACGAGCTGCAGGCATCTACAGACGCGGCAGTATTAGCGGGAGCCGAGCTGCTGCCGAATGCGACAGCGGCCACCGAAGCCACGGCATTCAGTTCGGTCGCAGGAGGCAAAAACGCCTACGCCAATCTTCCAAACGTCTCGATGGTGCCGGGCTATCCTCTATTGAAGTGTCTGTCGACTCTGACCAACGAGGGGATCGCGTGTGTGGCTCCAGCCAACGCGAACGCCATCCAGGTGAAGCAACAAGCTGTAGTGCCCACCTTTTTCTTCAGGATTTTTGGTGTCAAGTCGATCACGGTCACAGCGAGCGCGACTGCGGCCATGCGGGGAGCCATCACCAGTCCGTACAACGTGGCAATTATTGTTGACACAACCCAATCGATGAACGACACCGACAGCGACAGTCAATGCGCTACCACAAGGATTGCGTGCTCGTTGGCCGGCGTTCGGACGCTGCTGGGGGATCTTTCGCCCTGTGTCGCGAGCGAATCGAGTTGCGGCACGGCGACCAGCGGTAACGTCGCAAATTCGGTAGATCGAGTGAGTTTGTTTACTTTCCCCAATGTGACGGTAAGTTCCGCTGTCGACGATTACAACTGTGGCCGTAGCAGTCCCAAATCAGAGCCGTATACCTTCCCCTCCGCAACGGCGACATCATATCCTCCTACAAACCCTGCTCCGACGGCGACCTACCAGATTGTCAACTACTCCAGCGATTACCGTAGCTCTGACACGGCGACTTCCCTGGTGACTAGCTCTGACCTCGTGCTGTCGGTTGGAGGAAAAAGTGGTTGCAACGGCATGCAGGCCGAGGGTGGCGAGGGAACCTATTATGCGGGGGCGATCTATGCGGCACAAGCGTCGCTTGTGGCTGAACAGGCAAATAATCCGGGCTCGCAGAACGTGATGATTCTTATCAGCGATGGGGATGCGAGTGCCTCGTCAAGCGCCATGACGGGAGCTTCCACCACCTCTGGATTGTATCCATCTACACTCCAGCAGTGTCATCAGGCAGTTACAGCGGCGCAGGCGGCCACGGCTGCGGGAACCCGGGTGTACTCCGTTGCGTACGGTTCGGAGTCGTCCGGATGCTCGACGGACAAGAACCCAACGATCACGCCGTGCGAAACGATGGAAGGCATAGCCTCTGCTCCACAGTATTTCTTCTCTGACTACACGCAAAGTGGATCCGGCAGTACGCTGTGTCTCGGCCGCTCAATCTACAACGGACCTGGACCAGATCTTTACGGAGATCGCGACGGATTTCACCGTCGCTCGATTGATCCCCGACAATACGCAATAGACGCCTCGAGGCGACGGGCGTCGTTTATTTTCTCGACAGATCACGTGTGTGCGATGCAGGTTCGCAAGAACGTCTACAGCTTCGATCGGAGAAGGGCCTGAATGTATCTGTGCGGTTACACCCGAACCGCAGGGGGTATACAGGGGTTCAAGCCCAGGCTGCGTGTTGCCCTTCTAACCCTATGATTTGCAATGGAGCGGAACTTCGACTGTTTGGTGGGGTAATTGCAGCAATCGAGTGGAAGGCACAACTTGACCACGGCCCACTCAAACAGGATCCTGAATGAACCAAAGAGTATTAACCATCCTTCTTAGTGCTTTTCTCGTTGCCGCTGGATGCGCCTATCTTGTCTTTCGTGTGGTTGGCAAGCGCCTGGGAGGAACGCATCCGGCAAGCACGATTCGCGTGGTTGCTGCTGCCGGGGATATCAAGCTTGGCACCATTCTGAGCGCCAGCAATCTCACGACGATCGAGATCGCGGGAGCTATTCCCAAGGGCGCCATTCTGAAACCTGAGAATGCTATCGGCCGTGGCGTGATCTCCGACCTGTACCAGGGGGAACCGATTGTCGACAGTCGCCTGGCGCCGGTTGGCTCCGGGGGTGGGCTTGCGGCCACGATTCGTCAGGGGATGAGAGCCTGCGCGGTGAAGGTCGACGAGGTGGTGGGCGTGGCCGGATTCGTGACTCCCGGGATGCGCGTGGACGTTCTGATCTCGGGTAACCCTCCGGGGCAATCGAACCCGAATGAAGGGACCGAAGTGAAGACACTTCTGCAAAACATAGAGGTGCTCTCAGCCGGCACGGATATTCAAAAAGATGCGGAGGGCAAGCCGCAGCAGGTTCAGGTAGTGAACCTGCTGGTGACTCCGGAGCAGGCTGAGATTCTGAGCCTGGCAAGTAATCAGGCCCATCTGCAACTGGTGCTGCGTAACCCGCTGGACACGAAGATCGTTCAGATTCCGGGAACTGCAATGGCCACTATTTTTTCGGACAATAAAAAAGCCGCTCCAAAATGGCAGCCTGTCGGTGGATCGAAGCAGGGAATGAAAGCCGAACCAAAGTCTTATTCGATTGAAGTGTTCAACGGATTACAGCGAAGCGAACAGAAGTTTGCTGCTCCTGGGGAAGAATGAAAAAAGCGAAGGTTTCCATGCTCCCGGTCGTTTGCGGGGCGATCGTATTGTTGTGCGTTTGCGCTGATTCACCGTTGGCTGCGCAGATTTCAATGCCAATTTCGCAATCCTCGCATTCGTTCAAGCGAGACAGGGTGAAGGATCTATCAATTATCGCGGGCGAATCCATGGTGGTGGACTGCGCGCTGCCGGTGAGGCGGGTTGTCGTCGGCATTGGCGGCTTCGCGGTAGCTACTCCCATTAGCCCCACCGAGATACTGGTAAGCGGCAAGACGCCGGGAGAGACCAGTCTGATCATTTGGGAGAAGAATGGCGTCCGCGAGTTTGTTACGGTCACGGTGCATGCAAGCCGTTATCTGGATGACGACCAGCTGGCGGCGATACGCCGTGAGCTCGAGCAGAACCTTCCCGGCCAAACCTTTTCCGTGAGCGCCGAGAATGGCGCGATCTTCCTGCGCGGCACGGTCAAGGATCTGAATAGCTCGAACCGGGCCATGCAGATCGTTTCCGCGGTAGGCGGGAGTAAAGTTGTGAACCTCCTGAATGTCGAAGTTCCTCCGCCGGAGCCGCAGATTCTGCTGAAGGTGATCTTTGCCAGTGTTGACCGTAACGAGAGCACGCAGCTCGGCATCAACCTGTTCACTACCGGCCTGGGAGGTACTGTGGGTGCAGTTACGACGGGACAGTTTAGTCCACCCTCGGTAACCTCCACCGGTGGAGTCAACACCGCCACGTTGTCGAATGACCTCAACCTGCTTGCTTTCGTTCCGGGCATGAACCTGGGCGCGACGATTCAAGCGTTGGAAGTTAAAGGCCTGGTGCAAGTGCTCGCGGAGCCGAACATCCTGGCAGAGAACGGCAAAGAGGGCAGCTTTCTCGCGGGCGGAGAATATCCGTATCCAGTTGTTCAGGGAGCCTCGGGAGGTACGGGAACGTCGGTTACGATTGAATTCAAAGAGTATGGCATTCGCCTGAATTTTATTCCAACCATTACTCCCCGCGGAACGATCCTCCTGCAGGTGGCCCCTGAAGTAAGCGCGCTGGACTTTACCAATGCCGTGCAGATCTCTGGATTTGATGTACCGGCCATTGATGTCCGGAAAGTGAAAACCGAGATTGAATTGGGCGATGGCCAGAGCTTTGCCATCGGCGGTCTGTTGGACAACCAGGAGACCAAGACCTTCCAGAAGGTACCCTTTCTGGGAGACATCCCGATTCTTGGCAAGTTTTTCCAGTCTATCTCGAAGACGAAGTCCAATACTGAGCTCATCGTGATTGTGACGCCGGAGATTGTGCAACCCATACCAGCAGGCGGACGTGTGCCTCGTTTGAATTATCCGGATAAGTTCCTTCCGACGAACTCTGCGATACCCATGCATACGCCGGACGCGAAACCGGCTGGAGCGACTCCGCCGAAAGCACCGGCAACGGTGCCAGTTGAACAGTTGATTAAGAGCATGCAGCCGGAGAAGCCACTGGCGATCGATAACTCGTCCTCGGGCTCCTTTGGCACCAATGGGGGAGGCTCGTCCGCTCCTCAGTAGATTTCGACTTAGTTCTTTTCATTCAAAATCAGGATGATGCCTAACTGATGAAGCTGCCCAGACGGATATATTCCGAGCTGCTGAACCGCCTCGCTCCATATCGCAGGCCCTCAACTGACGCTCGCGTGCGGGTCTTGAACGTAACACGCCAGACACTGCTCGCCAGCAACGTTGTCGTCGCCGACCACGGAGCAACGCGCAGAAAGGGTTTGTTGGGGCGCGCGATGCTTTCTTCTGGCGAAGGTCTGTGGATAGTGCCCTGTGAGGCCGTACATACCTTTGGCATGCAATTCCCGATTGATCTTATTTATCTGGATCGTCGCCGAAGAATCATAAGAGTATGCAGCGATGTGCCTCCGTGGAGGCTGTCGATGTGTCTGTCTGCACACTCGGTGATAGAACTCGTCTCAGGCACGATACGCGACACGCAGACAAGGCTGGGTGACGATCTGCGTCTTGAGCCCTGCCTGTAATTGTGAATGTTACTCGAGACTATGAAGAGTTACATGAATTTCTTTCTGTTTCGTTGATGGGGAC
The DNA here is from genome assembly GCA_963762375.1 of uncultured Acidobacteriaceae bacterium. GTDB lineage: Bacteria > Acidobacteriota > Terriglobia > Terriglobales > Acidobacteriaceae > Granulicella. The sequence continues at coordinate 37,803 of CAVXKP010000004.1, read as the reverse complement.
AGCGGCGACGACATCTTGTTATTCGTGCCTGGGCGCAGCCATGGCGCACGGCGACCTCTGCTTTTTTCGGTGGACGTGCATACGAACGATATATCTCTGACTCACCGTGTATACAACTGTTCACACATCCTGCGCGGTGCTGCTCGTAAAGTGCTGATTTATTGAAACAGCGGACAGGGTTGGAAATGGGTCGCAACGTGCAGGATAGCGGGTACCCCAGTGTGTCTCTGGGAATCTAACTTACGCTGGAGAGAGAAATGAAGGACATGGTGCAGGGTTTCTATCTGAAGATGCAGTATTTCTTGTCGCAAGAAGAAGGCCAGGACCTGGTCGAGTACGCTCTGGTTGTTGCCCTGGTTGCTTTGGGCGCAGTCACCGCTATGAAGACTCTGAGCGGCGAGATCGGCACAGTGTTCGGTTCCATCACTTCGAGCCTGACGACCGCTGTCTCCTAGTTCTTCCCATACAGGGCCGGTCCAGAGTAGGTCGGCTCGGCATTACCTCCGGGGAGATATGCACAGCGGGATCCTTCATCCATGTGCGATCTCCCAGAGGAACTATCAGAAATTCAAATGTCCCAAAAGGAGAATGGAATGCGCTTGTATATTGTGAAGCTCTGTAGCAGGATGCAGAGTCTATTGGCCCCGGAAGAAGGTCAGGATCTAGTCGAATATGCCCTGGTCGTTGCCTTGGTTGCTTTGGGTGCAGTCGTCGCCATGAATGGTTTGTCCACGGAGATCGGCAATGTTTTCGGCTCCATTACTTCAAGTCTGTCGTCCGCCGTCCCTTCCTAGTTCTCCCACTACAGGGTCGGGTCAGGGTCGATCGATTCGAGCTTGCGTGGGTGGAAGATAGATACACAGGAAGCCAGCGGCCCATCGTGATAGGCGATAAGAGTTGATCCTTAGAGCCGATCCGCGGTGTGCGTTCGCATTGCGGCAGGTCCTCCGGGGCGCGTGAGGACGATGTGATCTTCCATGAGCGCATCGTCTTCCCCCCGACACTGCCGCATCCGCTCCGAATATTCTTCAAGAAGACTGCGCCCCACACGCAGTGTGTTCTCGGCGCGAAAATTGTCGTCGATGGAGACATGGCGGCGCCGCCGCGCGGGCAGACATGCTTGAAACCAAGAACAATCTGAAGACCAACGACGTCGTGAGTTCGAGCCACAGCCGTCGTTTCATTAAATTCGGAATCAACTTCACGGACTTGAGCCGACTTGCCCGGGGAGATTGTTCCGATCGTCTTGGGATCTAGAGCTTCTCCAGGCTCGCGAGAAATGCTGCCGACGTGTTCTACCCGATTATGCAGGCGACTGGCCCAGGGCGTACGGTCTTCTGGATGAACGAGGTTGGGAGCTTCGTCCAGGATCAGATTGCGGTGAACGATACCCTTCAGCTCTCGCTGGAATTGTCATAGATACAGGTCACCGCGCGGATGAAATTCTCGAGTTGATTGCTCGGATGCGTGCGTGCGTCTTCGCAAACGGGAGAGGTGTTGCGCGAGCGATGCGGCGGTGGTTCGCGCGAATCTGAAGGTAGTCTGAGTCTCGATTCTCCTGAAATTGACTGCTCCGTCACGATTCATGCGCGGATTGCTCCCTAAGGTAGCTACATAGAACGACGATCCTCCTGCAGAAAGAAATGGGCCACTCTTCGATGAATGCAGTTCGCTTCGCTTTGTTGTGTGCAGTTCTGTTATCCACGCTCTCAAGTTACAGCCAGAGTTCCGCCGCAGATCACGGAAACGAAGGTGCTCCGCTACGTCTGGTGCAAACGATTGCAGATGCCCGCTGCGGTGAAGGGTAACTTCGATCACTTTGGCGTCGACGTCAAGCGGCATCGGCTCTATGCCACGCCCGAAGACTTCAAAGCCGTTCTGGTCTTCGATCTCGACAGCGGCAAGCTGCTGCGGCAGATCGATGGCGTCGTTCGTCCGCATGCGGTGCTGTATCGCGCTGATGTGGACCGCCTTTATATCACCGACGGTGGCGATGGCTCGGTGAAGGTGTATGACGGGGGAAGCCTGCGGCAGATCGCACGCATCCCGCTCTTGAAGGACGCGGACTCCATCGGTTACGACATCTCGAGGAAGTACCTCTATGTCGATAACGGCGGCGGAGATGCAGGCCAGAGCTACTCGATGCTGAGTGCGATCGACACGACGACGGACCGCAAGCTTGGCGACATGCGCATCGAAGGGGACACGCTCGAGGCGATGGCGCTGGATAACTACCGTCCGCACACCTACGTCAACGACAAGGCGACCAACCAGGTTATCGTGGTGGATCGCTTCCGCAATAAAATCCTGGCGAAGTGGCCCATCACGATGGGCAAGCAGAATGTCGCCATGGCGCTCGATGAGGAGCGGCAGCGGCTGTTTGTCGGCTGCAGGAGCGGGCAGATCGTCGTCCTCGACAGCAACACCGGCAAGGAACTGCAGACGCTGCCGATCGGGCCAGGAGTCGACGACCTGACCTACGATCCGGCGACGCGGCGGCTCTATGCGTCCACCGATGGCGCAGTCGATGTCTTCGAGCAGACGGATCTCAATCATTATGTCTCGCGCGGCAGCGTTGCCTCCGGGCCGCATGGCCGCACCTCACGGTTTGTTCCGGAACTGAATCGACTGTTCGTTGCGGTTCCGCAGTCGGGCACGCAGAACGCGCGGGTACTTGTGTATGAGCCCATCAATACTCCGACACCGCGGCCGCCTCTCGATGATGTGAAGGAGCCGGTCCATGCTCCTGTTGCGGAGAAGATTGTGCTGGAGACGTTGTCGAACCATCCGCTGCTGCGGCGGATGGGACTGCATGTCATCCCTCCGGGTGGCAAGGACATGATTCTGATCGCCAACGGCAACGCCACGCGAGTGGGCATCCACACCTCCGCGGGCGACTTCGCCGCAGTGAAGAGCGGCAAGACCTATGGCCCGCGCATTGCCGACGGCGAGTTCTACAACATGAAGATGCCGATGTTCGACGCGCACGGACGTCGCATCGGGATCCTGGTCATGGAGATCGCCTGTACCGACGCGGTCAGCGAAGAAGACGCTGCACACAAGGCAGAGGCCATTCGCGCGGAGGTGGAGCAGAAGATTCCCTCGCTGGAATCGCTCTTCGCTCCCGCTTCCCGGAACTAACCCGGTAGCAACGTTCACACCCCGGAGGTCTACGACGAATGCCCGCATTCGTCGTAGGCAGTCCTTTGCTCAAAAACGCCACATGTGAAATGGGAGCGCCGTAATGAAGACGTTGACGCAATACATTCTGTTGTTGGCTGTTCTGTTGTTTGCAGCGACTGCGGGGGCACAGATCGACCGCACCGAGATCAATGGAACTGTAACCGATCTCACCGGTGCAGCTCTGCCCGGTGTCACCGTGACCGTAACGCAAGCAGGAACCAACCAGGTGCGTTCGGTAACGACCGATGGCCGCGGACAGTTTGTGGTTTCGTCGCTTCCGATTGGCCGCTTCTCCGTTGTGTTTCGCCACGACGGCTTCAAGGACACGCTGGTCACCGACCTCGATCTGCACGCCAGCGACGTGCGCACGCTGAATACCAGGCTCCAGGTCGGCTCTGTTGATCAGACGGTGGGTGTGCAGGCAGACGTGGATGGAGCGGAGCTCGACAAGAGCAACGCTACCTTTGGTGGCACCGTGCAGTCGGTGCAGATTTCGCAGCTGCCGCTGAACGGTCGGAACATCACCAATCTTGAGTTGCTGGCTCCGGGCGCCATCGACTCCGGCTCTGGCTCGCAGGCGACGATCCGCTTCTCGGGCAATGGGACCGACGACAACAATTTTCGGCTCGATGGTGTGGACGCGAGCGGCATCTTCCATGGGGCTCTCAAATCAGCGCTGCGCCTGCAGTTTTCCACGGAGGCGATTGCCGAGTTCAAGGTGGATTCGGGAGCGTATACCGCGGACACGGGCGGATCGGCGGGCGGTCAGACGAGTCTGATTTCGAAGACGGGCACCAATGAGTTCCATGGCAGTGTCTTCGATTACATCCGCAACAACTACTTCGACGCTCGCGGTCCCATCAAGACCACGGCTCGGCCGCCGACGTTCCAGTTGAATCAATTCGGCGCCAGCCTGGGTGGCCCGATCGTCAAGGATCGCACCTTCTTCTTCGCGAACTACGAAGGCTTCCGGCAGCGCCTCGGCGGTGTGCCCCAGACCGGCTATGTGCCCAGCCCTGCCTTCCGTGCAGAGATCGCGGCCACGCAACCGGCACTGTCATCCATCGTGAATGCCTACCCACAGGGACAGGCCCCGACCTCCGATCCTAACGTCGACTCCTTCACCGGCGTGGTTCCCAGCCCGGACAGCGAGAACGCAGCGACAGCGCGCGTCGACCACCGCTTCAATGCAAAGGACTCCGGATACGTCCGCTATAACGTGGACATTGGTGCGTCGACCACACCGTTGGACGCCCTCGCGCATGCAGAGACGGTCAACGCGAGCGTGAATAATTTCGTGATCCAGGAAACTCACATCATCAGCACCAATATTGTGAACGAGGCAGAGGTCGGTCTCAATCGCAACACCTATTTTCTAAACGAAATCAGTGGTCTGCCTGCTACGTTTACCGTTACCTCCGGAAGCTTTTCGCCGTATGACGGGAATTACCAGGAGACGCAGATTGGCCAGAGCATGTCTGCGAACGATACCGTGACGTGGACCCACGGAGCGCATACCTTCAAGTTCGGCGCAGACCTTCGGCTACCCTGGTTTGAAGAAGGAAATTCGGTGGAGGGATTTGCAATCTACTCCAACGAAACCACCTTCCTGAACAATCAGTTGAATAGCTTCCAGCTGGTGTCCGCGCTGCCCCTTAAGGACATGCGCAAGATCGATATCGGTGCCTATGCGCAGGATGAGTGGAAGGCCACCCGTGAGCTCACGGTGAACTATGGGCTGCGCTACAACTTCTTCTCCCCCTTCAAAGAAGAGCACGGTGATGACGATCCCTTCGACATCGCGGATTGCGGCGGATATTGCGGCATGGGTGCAGCCTTCTACCACACCAATTACCTGAGCTTCGATCCGCGCGTTTCGCTTGCCTATGCGCCGAACGCTCTGAAGGGCAACACGGTATTTCGAGCGGGCTTCGGCACATACCACGGCGAGGACCAATTAGGCGACGAGGATAGCCCCGTCGTCAACACTGAGCCGTCCACTCTGCTTACCAGCGGCATCCAGTCGAATGGTACGTATGCGCAGTACACCTATCCTGTGCCTGCTGCGCTGCTGCCGACTACTGGCCTGGCGCTGACGCCTCGCTCGATGGCGCGGCATCATCCTGACTCCTACGTTGAGCAGTGGACGGCATCGGTCCAGCAGGCACTGCCCTGGCAATCGTTGCTCACCGTCACCTATCTTGGTTCGCACGGTGTGCACCTGTTCCGGCGCAGCTACACCAATCTGATCAACCCACTGACGGACACTCGTCCACTGCCCCAGTATCCGAGCGAGATCGACACGAAGTACAACGAGGGCAGATCAAGATTCAATGCGCTGGAAGTTTCGGTGAGCCGGCACTTCCATGATGGATTGTTCCTCGCGGGCAACTACATGTATTCGCACGCCCTGGATGACGACTCAGTCGGCGCCGGCGATGCCGATGCTCCGGAGAATATCGCCTGCTACGCCTGCGACTATGCATCCAGCGACTATGACTCCCGGCAGAGTGGAAGCTTCAGCGCTGTGTATGATCTGCCCTTCGGCCTCGGACAGAAGCATCTGAGCTCGGGTACGGTGACAAATCTGTTCGCCGGGGGATGGTCGGTCAATACTGTTCTCACCGCCCGTGCGGGTCTTCCGGTGAATATCCTGCTAAGCCGGCCGGCCACCGATATGCCAGATGGCAACACCGTGGATCAGCGGCCGAATCGTGTTCCAGGAGTTCCGATCTACGCCGGGAAGGCTATCGCACACTGGCTCAATCCCAACGCGTTCGCGGTGCCCGCCGTGGGCGCATGGGGCAATGCCGCGCGAAACCTTGCAACGGGTCCGGCACTGTGGCAGGACGACTCGGCTGCTGAGAAGACGTTCCGGCTTTCGGCGAGAAACAGCATGATCCTCCGTGCAGAGGCGTTCAACGTGTTCAATCGTGCGCAGTATGGACAGCCGAACGCCACCCTCGGTATTACCACCAATCCAACGACCGGAGCTCGCTCGCTCGACGTTCCATCGAGCTTCGGTACCATCACGTCGACCGTCAACTCCACGGGACTCGTCGGCACCGGAACTCCTCGCGTGCTCGAGTTCTCGCTCCGGGTCACTTACTAATCGTGAATGAACTCGCCGCAGTACAGGCGAGAGTCTCAGTTCCTTGCGCAGTGTGCTCAAGGATTGCGCAAGGAACTGCAGACGTCCCGAGATGTATTCATCGCTCGCGGGTGCCGTACTCAGGGAAACCTAAGCTTTGGCTTCTAGGATGAAGGCAGCGACAACCGCAACACGCAATTCGAAAAGGAATGGTTTTCAAATGAAGTCAACTCTGCAACTCGCCTCCGCTCTTCTGCTGAGCTCTCTGGCTGTATTCTCGCAGCCGGCGTTTGCCGCCGACAAGCTTCCTTACCAGCCAGTGACGCTGATCCACAACATCGCGGTGCCGAACGTTCCCGCCGGTGACTTCGATCACTTTGCGGTAGACCTGAAGCGCGGCCACCTGTTCGTTTCGGCGGAGGTGAATCACAGCGTCGAGATGTTCGATCTGAAGACGGGCGAGCATCTGAAGAGCCTCGACGGCTACAAGACGCCGCACTCGCTGGCGTTCGTTCCGGAGAAGGACGAGCTGCTGGTGGCCGACGGCGGCGACTCGGCGCTGGATGTGGTCTCGGGCGAGGACTATCACCGCATCGACCGCATCCAGCTGATCGACGGCTCGGCGACGACCAAGGGCGACTCTCCGGATGCCGGCTACTATGACGCAGCCAACCGTCTCTACTACGTGGGCAACGGCGGCATCTCGGCCAACCTGGAGACCTCGAAGATCTCGATCTACTCGGTCGATCAGAACAAGCTGATTGGCGACATCGACGTCCCGACCAACAACGTCGAAGCGATGGGCATCGACAACAACACGCACCGCCTGTTCGTGAACATGCGCGACCACCACGAGGTAGGCATCTTCGACCTGAACACCAAGAAGATGATCAAGACCTTCACCGCGGAGGGCATGAACCGCAACACGTCGCTGGTCGTCGATCCGAAGAGCAAGCGCGTCTTCGTCGCAGGCCGCGCTCCGGGCATTCTGTATGTATTCAATGAGGATGGCGAACTGGTGACGAAGATGTCGATCGTCGATGTGAACGACGATATGCACTTCGATCCGATCATGAAGCGGCTCTATATCAGCGGCAGCCAGGGCCTGAGCATCATCCACCAGGACACTCCGGACACCTACACCGTGATGGCCGACATCCCGACGAACGGCGGCAAGACCTCGACCTACGTGCCTTCGGTGCACCAGCTCTACGTGATCCACCCGAAGACTTCGATCGATGGCTCCGGCCTTCTGGTCTACCACGTCAACAACTAGCTGCGAGCAACGAGTCGCAAACGCCACAGGTTCGCCCGCCTTCACTTGATGGCGGGCGAACCTGCCTGGTTATTCAATCATGGCCGGAAGCTCGCGCGTCATGGCCCCGGCAAGCTCGCGCGCTCGATCAGCAATTGGGGTTGCTAGGATTCGCTGCAAGATTGCGATGTCTGCGAAGGGATCGATACGGTAAACGTCGATCCGCGCTCAGGTATGCTCTCCACGCCAATGGTTCCGCCATGAGCGATCACGATCTCTTTTGCGATGGAGAGACCGAGCCCAGCGCCGCCGGTTGCGCGGTTTCGCGATGAATCGGCGCGGTAGAATCTGTCGAAGATGTGCGGCAGGTGCACGGCATCGATCCCGCAACCGGTATCGCGAAGCTCCAACCTGCACTCTTTCGCGGAACTGGTCACGTCGAGGCTGACTTCGCCGCCCGTCGGCGTGTGTTGCATCGCATTGTCCAGAAGGATCACCAGGACACGGCTCAGTGCGAGATAGTTTCCCCACACCGGAAAGATCGCTTTCGGCTCCTTGACGCTGAAGTGGATGCGTTTGTCTTCGGCGAGATGGTGTCCCACTTCCGACGCGCGCGCGGCGAGGTCTGCCGGATCGACCATCTCAAAGGAGCCGCGGGTGGCATCGTCGCACCTCGCCAGTTCGAGAAGACTCTGGATCAGTAGAATGCATGCGATCGGCCTCGGCGAGGATGTCGAGGGCACGGCTCTCCACAACGGGCGTCAGCGACGATTCGGCCCGCATCATTTCAGCGTTCCCGCGAATCAACGCCAATGGAGTTCTTAGCTCGTGGGAGGCGTCGGCGGTAAATCGGCCGATATTTTCAAAGGCTCGCTGCAGCCGATCGAGCATTCCATTCAACGTTTTCGAGAGAACGTCGAGTTCATCGCCTGAGCCTGCAATGGGCAGCCGCACCGCGAGTCGCCGGCCGTCGATCTCGCGAACGGTGTCGGTAATCTGCTGAATGGGACGAAGCGCGCGCGCGCTCATCCAGAGGCCGGCTAGAAATGCGAGAAGCAGTGCCGTCGGAACTCCCAGGAGGAGCAGAGAGCCCAACCCATCCAGCGCTTCCACGTACTCCGAGCGGTCCGCGGCGACGTCGAGAACATAGTGGTGCCCGGACAGGTCGACCTCGCGGTGCAGCACTCGATATTCTTTTCGGCCGCCGCGAACATTGGCATAGACTGTGCCGGTCATCGCCGGAATATCGAGCGCCTCGATACCCGGAGAGCGGTAGATCCAATGTCCGTCTCCCTCCCGGATCTGGCTGAAGTCATTTCGCGAGTTTAACTCCGCGTGCTCGCGCAGTTGATCGGGAAGGCCACTGATCCGGTTGCGCTCCTCCTGCCGATCGAGGAATTGAACAATGCCATTGCCGCGACTGCGCAGGTCTACGTCGGCGGCCTGATTGAGCTGGATATATAACGCAACATAGAGGGCAGTACCCAGCAAGGCGAGAAGGACCGACACGATCGCCGTATAGGCCAGCGTCAATCGAGTGCGCATTCTGAGGGTAGAGATCATGATGTTTCCTGATTGAGCCGGTATCCGATTCCTCGCACGGTCAGGATTCGCCTCACGGTATGTCCGTCGTCGATCTTGTACCGCAACTGCTTGATGAATACATCGAGCGTGTTGCTTTCCACCTCACAGTCATACCCCCAGACTGCTTCGATCAGAGCATCCCGGCGATGGACGCGATCGGGATGCAGCATGAGCTGTTCGATCAGCCGAAACTCTGTGCGCGTCAAGTCTACTGACTTTCCGGCGCGCCTGAATCGGATTCCGTCCAAATCGATTTCGAGATCGGCGAAACGCATGATCCGCGGGGCCATCGTCTGTGATCTGCGGCCGAGAGCGCGGATGCGTGCGGCGAGCTCTGTAAACGCGAATGGCTTGGTGAGGTAATCGTCTACGCCGGCGTCCAAACCACCGACGATATCCCCGGTGGCGTCTCTCGCAGTAAGCATCAGGATCGGCGTAACTCGACCGGCCAGCCGCAATCGCCTGGCGACCTCGGTTCCATCGAGAAACGGGAGCATCCGATCCAGGATCACGGCGCCAAAATCGCAATCCATTGCGAGTGACAGACCTTCTGCACCATCCTTGGCGATGGTTACGAGATGGCCTTCTCGAATCATGCCATCACGCAAGATTGCTGACATCTTCGGTTCATCTTCGATGATCAGTATGCGCACATCGAAACCCTTTCCCTTGATACCATTGTCTGCTGAAGCTAGGATTTTCTATTCCCTGGAACCATCTCGTATTTGTTCTTCAATGGCGAGACGAAGGCTGCCGTGAAGAGGAGTAACCGGATCGGGTATAGGCCGTCAGCCTGCCATGGGCCGGGTCGCGGACCTCGACCTTGACGCTGTGATAGCCACCGGTTGAAGCTCCTGCCATATGATAGGCAATCGCGTACTGGTTGCGAATATCGCGAGCAACTTCGGCTGCGACGGAATCGATGTCCCGCAGGTTGGCGGGGAAGAAGGCGATGCCGCCGGTCTGACTGGAGAGTGACTGAAGGTCATGTTTCGCATGGCGTGATTTGTCCCCGCCGAAGAGAAGGCCGATGGAGTAGATGATTGGGCCTTGCATATCCTGCACACGATGAATCGCGTCGTCGAGGGTGAGCTTCGAGGAGTTGTCATCACCGTCGGTAATGACGATGAGCACCTTTCGCGGCCGCGTCGCGGACCGTTCCATCTTGTCGGAGGCGATCGCGACCGTGTCGTAGAGCGCGGTCCCTCCGGACAGGCTCAGATGGGCGAGTCCGCTTTGCAACTTGGCGAGGTTCGAGGTGAAGTCCTGATCGAGGTAGGCCTGATCGGAGAAGTTAATAACGAAGGTCTCGTCTTGAGGATTGGACGCTTTGATGAGATCCAGCGCGGCAGAGACAACGGCGGCTCGCTTGCTGCTCATGGAACCAGAATCGTCCACCAGGAGACCGATCGAAACTGGGGTGTCCTGGTGTTGCAGCGAGAGAATGGTCTGGGGAACCTTGTCGTCAAATACCTTGAAGTTGCGGCTGGTCAAATCGTTGACGAGTTCGCCTTTGCTATTCAGGACCGTGCAGTTCAGAACGACTTCTTTGGCGTCCACGTGCAGTGTGAAGGCTCCAGAGGATCCAGGCTTAGGCTGCACGGTCTGGGAGGCCGCTGTTGCGCTTTGCGCGTTGCAGGAGAACACGCTGCAGATCAGCATTGCGATCGCCAGCCTCCGCGTGGATTCCGACTTCATTTTGATTCTCCAGCGCTTACAGCGGGCATAGGCATGGACGTTCGATTGCCAAAGCCGATCTCCATCACGGTGTCGCGCGGGAAGATAATGTTTTTCCCTCTTCCCAGGAAATTGTCATAGATGGAGCGGCTTCCGCCGTAAGCGCTCATGAGGATGCCATAGGTATGAGATTGAAAGGCGATCCCCACCACCAGCCCGATGAGCTTGAATCCGGTCGCGCCACCGGCGATTGGGCTGGCGACGCCAACATCGTTGCGGCCGCCGCTACCGATCAGGGCCAGGCCGACGGAGGCGCCCGTGGAGAGATAGCGGGTCTTCGACGCCGTGGATTTCGTGCCGCCCTCGGCATCCAGCTGGGCATTGTCTGCGGAGTCGGACTGAATACCCTGGAGCCTGGTATCCACGGTCTGAACGATGCCGCTGGGCAGAACAATTTCGTGGAAGACGATGCGCAACTGTCCATTGCGATGCAGGCGGCGCGCTGGCCGCACCTGAAGAACGGAGCCGCGGAGGTGGGTTCCGGCAGGAAGGATCAGGTGGCCGTGGTCCACGAGCGGTTGCGATAATTCGGCTTCCACGTCGGAGCTCTTCACGGTGGTCGCCGAGTTCAGCGAGGTCAGCAAGATGGCATGGACGAGGCTTCCGGGCGGAGGCTGGCTCCCGATACCCGACAACGTCTCGGAGGAGATAGTTTCTGTGCCAAAGTCGAGGGGCTGCGAGAGTTCAGCTGAATAGATCGTTCCTGCATCGATGTACTGCGGATGCACTGGAAGCTGGGCGATCGCATAGCGCTCCACAACATGCATTCGTCCCGGCGACTCGATTTTTTTCATCGCGCTATTCCACTGAGCGCGGACCTGGTCCATCTTCTGGGCGGCGGCATCCTTGACGGCGTTCTTGTTGTGCTGGTCCGCGGTGACGAGGCGGATGACCTTTCCGGAGCCGGGAACGATGGTCGCGTGCAGGTCGATGGTGCGGCCGTCGGGGAGGACGAGCCGGTCGAAGACGACGCCGAGCTTGTGGGCTGGAGTGAAGTCCGCATTCAAGGCGTCGAGCGCGCGGGTGCGGCCCCGGACGGGATCGATAGCCGCGATGTGGCCGGTCGCAACGGCGCCGACAGGAATGACGAGATGGTCAAAGACATAGACTGGCTGCATCACCCGTCCAGTGATCGGCTCGCCAACCTTGCGAACCCGCACCTCCTTGTCGAGAGCGATCTGCAACGGCGTGCCGTCGGGAACGGTCAATGCAAGGCTGTGGACAGCGGAGGAGTTGGGCTGCGGTTGTGAAGCAGTGATCTGTGCCGGAAGCTGGACCAACAAAGGTCGAAGCAAACAGAACGATCAGGAGGAATCGGGGAGAAAGCATTAAGACAGTGCCTCGGCAGGTGGGAGATCTGTTGAACGTTTGCCGGCCTCGTCCTGAAGGTTTCTACCCTGGCACTCGTGCCGGTGCGGTGGGAGACAGCCGGGATGGATTCCAATTGCTGGCTACCGCTGAGACCGCACCGCGATAGCCGCGTGCTCCCGGGTTCACTCTCTATCGTAGTCGGCTTGTCTGAGGATTGTCTGAAGATCAAGTTTGCCGAAGGCGTATGTTCTTCTTGCTGCCACAAGATTCTTCAGCGCGGAGCGGAGCGCCTGGTGATCTGGGTCTTCAGATAATCTTCAGCCAAGCTTGCTAGATTGATTGAGTGTACGAGCTGTCGTCCGTTTCAAGCTCTTGCTCTTTCAGTTGGTACGGACATTGAATTGCCGGCAGTCGCGGCGGTATTACTCGCAGATAAGGAACCTTGATGCGCATCAGTGTATTTGTCCTCGCAAGCCTTCTTTCTACGTCGCTTATGGCGCAGACGCCCTCTTCATATCATGTGACCCACAGAGATGTTCTGGGTGGGGCTGGCCGGTGGGATTACATCGTGCCCGATCCGTCCAGTCACCGGCTCTACATTGCGCGGGAGGATCGATTGATGGTTGTCGACGAGGACAACGGAAAGTTGCTGGGCGAAGTCCATGACGTTCATGGCGCTCATGGAACTGCCATTGTGCCGAAGACCGGCCATGGATTTGTTACCTCCAGCGATGACAAATCCGTCGTGATGTTCGATCTCAAGACCTTCAAGGTGCTGGGCCGGATTCCGGCTGCTGAAGATGCGGATGCGGCACTCTATGACGCGCCGTCCAACCGCGTGTTTACCCTGAACGGAGACGCTCACTCCTCGACGGTGATCGACCCGCGATCTGGCACGCTCATCACGAATATTGATCTGGGCGGCAAGCCGGAGTATGGCGTTTCGGCAGGCGATGGCAAGGTGTACGTGAATATCAACGACAAGAGCGAGATCGCCGAAATCGACGCGAAGACTGCCACGATTGTTCGCCGCTGGTCGACTGCGCCGTGCAAGCAACCGACACCGCTGGCGATCGATGAACTCCACCACCGCTTGTTCAGTGGATGCCGGAGCGGGGTGATGGCGATCTCGGACTACAAGGCGGGCAAGGTGGTTGCGACGGTGCCCATCGGAAAAGGCGTCGATGGCGCTGGATACGATCCGGGCATGCGGAACGCGTTCGCCTCCAATGCCGATGGCACGCTGACCGTGATTCATCAGGACAGCCCCGACGAGTATCACGTGGTGCAAACCGTGGCCACGCCGATCGGCTCACGCAACATGGGTCTCGATCCCACCACTCACCGCTTGTACGTGGTCTCGGCAAAGTTTGGACCTGCACCGGCTGATGGCAAGGGAAAGAAACCGGTGCTGCCTGGAACGTTCACCTTGCTCACGATCGAACCGGACCACTCCGCTCGTTAGGGCGTAGCGGGCAGGTCAAGCTGCTGAGGTCGGCACGAAGTTCAGGATGCTGTATGTCGTTGCGCGTCTTTCGCCAAGGACGTGCAGCATCCGCTGGCCGGGGGTGAGTTCGCGGCCGAAGTGTGTGGGGAAATCAGGAGACAATCCACGAATTTTGGGTGCTGGCCGCCGACGGTCGGCTGCGTCCAGAAGTAGGATACGAGTCCTTCACGCGGCAGGAGCTTAGCGGCGACGCCGCGCCCCTCAGGGTCCCCGAACCCAAACGCTGTTCGCGTACGGAGGTGGGTTAACCCAAATGACTGACGGTAAGGGAGTTTGGTGAGCGGGCTGGGGCTCGAACCCAGGACCAACGCCTTAAAAGCCCTCACCCCACACGTATTTCCAACAACTTAGCCTTATTTATCACTGTTCTAAACACTGGGAAACTACGCCGTACAACCGCTAATGTCCCCAGATTGTCCCCAGACTTGTCCCCAGATGTATCCATCACGCTGGCACCCCGCATCCCCTGCGGCACGACCTGCACGCCAGCCATCTCTCGCAAAGCCCTATACTGCACACTCCACAACTCAAGCGCAACGACCAGCGGTCACTATTTTGAAGATCAGCGCGAGGACGCTCAGTGCGAGAAAGAATGCTGAGACCCATATGCACCGCCGATACGTCGCCTCTCCTCGCTTTACCCTCCCCCATGCCTCATCTAGCAGCGCCGATGCGGCATCCTCGACAACCTGAGCTTGAGCGATCAGCTCGGCTTGAAGCAACTCGCCTTCGTGCGCGATGTGCCTCAGTCGCGCCATCTCATCACTCAGCTTTACGCTCAATGGCTTCGATGGGTCCAGCCGCAACCGAATGCGCGAGCTAAGTTCATTCGTCCGCAATAACGCTTGTGAGAATGGAGTCGGGTCTGTCTTGACGTTCCTATACTTCTCCAGCACCCGAAACCCAAACACATGCTGGACACTGGCTACAAACTCAGCTACGTCCGCCCGCAGACCATCTATCCACTGTTGTCGGAACTCGGACACTTTGCTGTCTTTGCCGACCGTGAGACCCAGAAGCGCAAGGCTGGACGCGAACAACGCCGCAAGGATTGTGGGGTTCATGGCTCCATTATGCACTCACCAGTTATTCAGCGGCAGATCCGACGCACGCCAGCGTACCTTCTCTCGTAGCATCACACACCATCGCATCTACGGCAGCTTGATCGACGGGATGATCTTCTCGATAACCCGCTTCTGTCCCTTCGGAGTGAGTGCTACCTCCCCGGCGCTGCCCGTGTATCGAATCTCGTTCTCTTTCAGCAGGCGCGACAGAGCTACGGAAAGACTCTTCGGCGTGTTGTTCTTCGCCTGCTTCACAAGCTCTTCTTTTGGCAATCGCTGATTCTCTGCATGGTTCAAGAGCAGCAGCAATTCGCCCGGCGCACTGATACCGGAGTCGAGCACAAGAGGCGTGCCGTCTAGCTCATGGATGAGCGAGTATTCAAGCTGAACGATCTGCGCAATGGCCTCCGCGATGACGGTCTTATCTTTCTTCCACGCCAGGCGAAGGAACTCCGCGAACATCCACTTGCCCGCGTGCACCATCAACATCGAATCCATGTAGTCGGCTCTATAGATCGGTGAGATGTGCACCGAACCGCGTGCGGAGCGGAACTTGTACACGAGGCTTATCGCCTTACAGATGTGCGTGCGCTCGTGCAGGCTGATCTTGTGCGCCGCCGGGTTGGTATCGTCTTCGATCTTTTTGCAGAGATCGTTGGGTAGTTGACTGTGCGTAACGATGCCGCTGTCCAGCTCGTAGCAGCAGCGGGCTACGGCCTCACACAGACGACCGCCGTCCAATTCGCTCGGCTGCCAATCCCCCGCGAGGAAACGCTGCTGCATCTCGACGTAGCTCTCGACGACCGATTCCGCGTTCGCTGGATCGAGAATCTTGCGTAGCTCAGTCGTGAGTTGTTTCGATGTGAGCGGCATTACGCTTTAGCCTTCCCCTTGCCGTTCTTCGTGCTCTTCGATCCTCGTGTTACCTTGTCCGGGTTCCAGCCGTCCTGGGCACTAGGATCGAGCGCGGCCTTCAGCGCCTTGCGAGCTTCCTCACGGCCTTTGAAATCGAGCTGCACGTTATCCTCGCCCTCCGTGAGGATGCCTACACGTTTGCGAAGCCAACGCCGCGCATTGCCGCTGCCGTCCATCATCTTTGCGGTGGTAATCATGGTGTTCAGATCACGTTCAGGAACGGACATGCGACCGTGTGCCTCGTGAGCTAAGAGGAAGAGGTAGGTGAGTCTGCGCAAGTAGTCAGAGCCATTGGACGCCTTCAGCCGATTGTCAGCAAGTTCGAGCTTGTCTCCTTTCGCAACAAAGAGGCGGAGCAAGTTCGCCTTCTCGGGATGCACGCCTGCGGCAGCCGGAGCAATGCCCGCGGGTGGTGGTGGCGTATCGATTACGTCGGGCGTCTCTACCGCCGGAGGAATCGCCAGCGTCGCGGCCTCCAACGTCGGCTGCTGCTTAGGTGTTAAGCCGGGGGGGTGCTGAGGCAGGCGTACCGTGCCACGCTGCGCAAACAGATCACCGAAGACGCCGCCGAGAGCTTGCATTGCGGTATCCGTGAGAGAGGCCTCGAAGCGCCGAGTGCTCTTATCCTCTTGGAAGCTGAGGGTGTTGCGTCCGGGCTGTGTTGCCGAGTCCGCCATAGCGCCTGGCTGCGCACCGGTCTCGACGATCTTCGTGCCGCATTCGACACAGGCAGACGCACCCGGCTCGAGCAGCGACCGGCAGCTCATACAGCGGACTTGGCCGCCGCAGGACTTGCAGAAAGAACCTCGTTCAGACAGGGGAGTAGAACAGTGTGGGCAATCCATAAAATCTCCGGGAATCTTACCTGCCAGCGTAGCAAACTGCCGCTAATATGGGCCAACTAAGTTCGCCCTTATTTCCCTGCCACGCCAAGCGGCCATTACTCGTAAGCTCCCAGTTTGGAGCCATTGAAGAGGCACTTAGAGGCCAGATAAGAGCCACATACGGAACCCTATGCGGTGCGGATCTGAAAGGAAGCAACGCCTCCACGGGGGATTTTGCGCTGTAGGCTAGACCAAGATCCCGCCCGGCGCTGCAAAGCCATGATTCCAGAACGAGCTATCCGAAGCGCGCGTCATTGCTCCTAATCTATTAGTAGGATGAGAGATACACCGCAAAAGTAGCCTTTTGACACGTAGGGACGTCCTAGCCGGAGCCAGGACGCGTTCGCGGTGCGGGGAGGCTATGCCGCCGCAGCGAGCTTCTGTACGGTCGTCGGCGAGATGCCCAACTCTGCCGCGATCCCGCGGACAGAGGTTCCGGCGTCCTTGAGCTTCTGGTAGCGCCGCATCAGCGTGGGGTCGTCCTGGGCCTTGGGACGCCCGCCAACGCGTCCTTGTGCCCGCGCTCTCTCCAACCCTGCCACGGTGCGCTCGCTGAGCCGCACACGCTCTTGCTTCGCCACCGCTGCGAGGATGCCGATCACAGCCTGCTTGAAGATGCCGGTGCTGTCTAGATATTGTTCAGTGAAGCTCCGGTAGTCCACGCCATAGCCAGTGAGCCGCTCCAGATGATTCAAGGTCTGCACCGTGCCCTCACGGGAGAGCCTGTCCAGGCTCCAGAAGAGCAGCACATCGAACTCACGCCGGGATGCCGCCCCGAACATCTTCTGGAACTGCTCACGGTCGCTCCGCTTGCCCGTGGCCTTGTCTACATACTCCTGCACGATCACCCAGCCCTGCTTACCTGCGAACTGCCTGAGTTGGCGCAACTGGTTCTCGTGATCCTGCCCTTTGTCCTTGGTCGATACTCTGGCGTACAGCGCAACCGTCACGTTTGACATAGTGACCTCCACTTCGAGGACTGTACCATAAAACGGTCGTTTTGCAATACGCGTATTTCGATCCTGAAATCCCGCGCCAATCACCATCTGCACGGACACCCTTTTTTGGTACACGTCGTCGCGTCGACTTGCCGCCTCCCTTCTATCGCGGCTCAGGCGTCCCGGTCGCAGGTGAAATTCACCAGGGGAGGTAACGTCCCGGAACCAACCCTCTATGAAGGGATAGCCGGGGAGTCTCCGGGTGGTGGTCCTTTGATTGGTGTTGGCCAGGCCTAAGACACCCCGTCACACGACGCACCTCATGAGCGGTATAGCAAGGGAGCAATTGTACTGCTTCAATGCCTATATTTATTCATCCTAAACAACTTCCACACGGAAAGAGAAGGTAGTTGGTAGGGGGAAACGTGGGGGACTTGAGGGGGGTACTTACCGGGGGGCTTGAGTGGGACCCAGTGGAAGGAATGGCAGGGCTACTGTAGGTCAAGCTCGCGCTGTATCTTGATGACGTCTCTAATATCCACATGCTTGAGAGCTAGATTCTCATCGAAGTATGCAGTGCAAGAGGCGCGTACAGGGCCGGGATGCGCAAAGGTCGCTTGAAACAATTCAGGAGACTCCCCTACGTAGTGATATGGCACTCGTATTCCATCTCCGAGTGCGAACGTACCCCTCTTTGTTTCCTTATTGCTAGAAATCAGCGTTCCCGTAATCACAACTTCTTGGTGCGACTCTGAGGCCGCGTCGGAAGAGAAAGAGCCCTTGTCGGAAATGTCAATGCTTGCTTCTAGTGACTCTTCTGAATCGACAGCAGAAATCTGTGCATTTTCGATTCGCCCCTCATCTAGTGGAGAGATGATCTTGGCCACATCGGAATCAATCTTCTTCGATTTCAGAAGCTCGATTACCTCTGTCGCAAAGGGCAGGCTGCTCCCTTCCTGATTGAGTATCAGAACGGTGTTGTTGCTCCCCTCGATGTTGACGGTGTACGGTTTGCCTTTTAGGTGTTTCTTTAGGTCGATATAATCTTTGAAGACGCTGAAAACATACCTCGCCGCTGTAGACGCAGCTCCAAGCGCGGCTAGAGTCTCAGTACCATGACCAGACACTATCCAAGCGGCTATGGAAAGATCGAATGAGCCTTCTTTTACAGCCGTCACCCTCAACTCATGCGAGGAATCGGGCATCAGGCTGCTTGCAATCTTTCCGTAGGCTCCGGAGAACCCCTGCAACGCAGATACAACTTCGGAGATAGGCATCGTTCCACCGTCCACGTCGCTACCGCTGTACTTTAGAGAGACGCGAACAGAAGACTCTGGCATGAGAATTTCCATCATACACGCCGCCCCACTTCAAAGTGACCGACTAATTGCTTGGGGTTCATAGTTGTAAACCGCTGCTCTTGACATCCCTAACTTCCGCGCTAGAGCCGCTTTGAACGATTCATTCGCTATCCGGGACCATAGCGTATCTACTTCCTCAGCCGTAAGGCTTGGCACTCTTCCACCGGTCTGACGAAGCGCACGAAAGTGCGTTCTACCTCTTCGCGGACGCTTTCGCTTCCGCAAGCGCAGCCTTTGCCTGCTCTGCCGTCATCTTGCAGAAAGCCCCTTTCGTCGCAGTGAGGATCGCAACAAGGATCGCTGTCGCGATAGCCGTCGCGATATGAGGTTGAACGCCGAGTTTTGTCGCAAGCCAGCTGGAAATCGCTACGATGACTGTCTGCGTCTTCCCTGATAGGCTCTTGGCGCCCTTGCATATGATTCCGCGCAGCTCCTCAAACCACAGCTCAATAAACCGAAGGATGTTGGCACCGACTGTCCCTCGAAACTTGATTTGCAAATCCGGCCGGGACGTCGATTCAGCCGAGTCCAAAGCCAGTGGACGCAGCTGGCCAAGGAAGCGGGCAATATCCCCGGCACTCAGCTGAATCGTTTGAGCGCCATCAGGAAAGGTGATAGCAGTCACTTGTCTCTGGACGAGGTAACCTCCGGAAATCTCCTGTAACGATTTCGAGAGCTTCCAGGATTCTTCCTGTGCCGCACCGACCAAATCAACCGGTAGCTTGTATGTCACGCTGCCAATGGGATCTCCATAATTTTCCATCGAACAATATTAGTGGAGTCGGCTGGCGAACGATCCCTGAGCTTGGCTATGCGACCTCGACGAAGAGATGAACTTTCTCGAAGGTCATGTTTCGGCGACTTCACGCTTTAGCTTCGATTCACGAGTCGAGTTTGTCGATGATGCTCGGTCGTGTCGCCGCTACGATTGAGTGAACAAGCATGTCTGCGATCCCGATATGACAACCAAAGAGATATAAACGAACTGTAGAAGAGTTGATAGATCGCCTGTATTCATGCGGGTATTCGCGGCATGCGCACTTGACAAAATCCAAAATTTATGCGAATATAGGAAAGTCGAATTGAGCGCGGCGGGCATTGCCAAGCTCTTCGATCTCGCCGGTAATTCCTTTCCGGCCTTTTGATGTACAGGCGCTCAGCGCCACTCAGACAACTTAGGAGACTCTGTATTTCGCTAACTCGTTCCGTACCCGTTTGTCTACGTCCAACCAAGACGCACTCATGGGTTTCGCGCCGAACTCCCTCACAAACGGAGGGAACGAGTAAAGGGGAACGACCATAGCGATACAGGAGAAGGTATTACTTCCTTTCTTTTTGGGGATGTGGAAGTCGTTCCTTTTACTTGTTCCCGGTTGTCTGTGTGAAGGTTTCAACGTCTCGAAATGGGGATTTCTCCCTTGAGATAGAGGACCGTGCGCGTGCGTCCGCATCCGACCGCAGTCACCGTAGAACCACGCGACGGAATGACTGTGGGCGTAGCAATCCGATGAACCGGAAAGGACAAAATGACAGCGACCGCCGCACACACCGAAGCCAAGCCCTTTGAGCTTGCACTCATCGAACCATTCACCACCTTCGACGGTGGACAGCCAAAACGTATCCCGTACCTTATCGACGGACTGCTTCCAGACGGTGCGTTCAGCATCATGGCCGGTAAGCCTAAACGCGGGAAGTCCAGCCTCGCGCGCTACGAAGCTGTGTGTGTAGCCAAGGGCAAGCCATTCCTTGGTCGCGACACGGTTCAAGGAGAAGTGCTCCTCATCAGCTTGGAAGATCCCCTCGCCCATGTGGACAACGCGCTCCTCGCATTAGGCTATGACCCAAAGGTCGACGCCACCATCTATATCGCGGATAAGCTCGCGCCTGAAATCAACGCGTCCATCAAGGCTATCGAAGACACACTCCGCGCTAGACCCGGTATTCGCCTCGTTATTGTGGACACATTAGCGAAGTTGTTGAGAGTCAACGACGTGAACGATTATGCGAAGGTGATGCCCCAGATCGAGAAGATTCACGATCTGGCCCGGCGGTTTCCTCACGTGCACGTTCAAGGATTGGCGCACTGCAAGAAGGCGCAGACGGCGGATGTCTTCGACGGCTTGTTGGGGAGCACCGCTTTGCGAGGAGAGCCGGATACCACCATCGCTATCTACGAAGACAACCGGCAGCGCGTCGTTGCCACAGAGACGCGTGTAGGCCGGAGCCTGCCACCAACTCTGATCAAAGCCGAGATTACGGACATTGCCGGAGCCAACGTAGTTAGCAATTTCAGGCTAGACGTCACCTTTGCCGATTGGCAGCAGATGCAAAGCGACAAGGTCGATCTGAAACGTGAGGCCACTCATGAGGAGCGCATCATCGCGCATCTGCAAGGCCAACAGGATCTGAGTGACACCCAAGCGAGCACACTGGACAAGGTGGAAGGGCGAAGAGCTCTCAACATCGATGCAATCGAGCGACTGAAAGAAGCTGGCGTCGTCACAGTCACCGGGAAAAAGCAGTCTCCGGTAGACCCGTTGACCTTGCATCTGGAGGAAGCCGCGCTCAAGACATTCGACTTCATCAACAAGTTCGGCGGAGGAAGCGAACAATGAAAGGAGTGACAGCGCAGCCCAGGGGTGCTACCGGGGCAGAACATACCCGCATGTTTTCCATCATTCGTTCCGGCAACGAACTGGGTCACATGAATGTACCGGCGGCAGCGATACCAGGAGGAATCGAAAAACCAGTCAACGCGGATGAGCTTTCACTCATTCTGGACCTCCACCCCGAGACTATCCGCCGGTGGGCGAGAGAGGGCAAAATTCCTTATCTTCGTCTTGGCCACCGCCGTATCGTCTTTCTACCATCCAAAATCAAAGCGTGGCTCGAATCCCGGAGTGGGTACACTGTTAGCGCAGGCCGTGCCGCCATCACCCATGAAAGTGAGGCTGCATGACTAACACAACGCTAGCAATCAACACCCCACTCAAGCTCTACAGGGAGCGGTATCAAAGGGGTTCATTGACAATCGAATCACGGAGCAATGGTCCTGTGTGGATTTACCGATGGAGGGAAATCACCTCTGACGGTAAGATGATCAAACGCAAGCGGCTTGTAGGTAAAAAGACGGAACTGCCAACAAAGGCCGCTGCCTGGAAGGCTGTAGACGGTCTACGGCTTGACATCAACAGCGAAGCCGTCAGTACATCCGCTATCACGGTCGATGAAGTGATTGCACACTACAAGCTGGTGGAGTTGGATACAGACCGCCGAACGGCCCGGACGAAGGCCGTCTACAGGCAGAAGCTCGATCAGGTCATCTCCCCTCGGTGGGGCTCGTACCGTCTCTCTGAGGTCAAGCCTACGGCTGTTGAGCGTTGGCTAAACGAGATGCCGGGAGCCCAAGGCACGAAGTACAAGACAAAAAGCATCTTCGCGAATCTGTTCCAGCACGCCATGCGGTATGAGTGGGCAGAACGCAATCCGATCAAGCTTGTGCGTCAGGGCGCGATGCCTCAACACGAAGAGGTAGTGCTAGAGCCTCTGGAGGTCCAGGCACTGTTGTCTGAGCTGAGAGAGCCCGTCCGCACTCTTGTGCTTCTAGCCGCAGTGACCGGCCTGCGGCGCGGCGAACTCTTCGGACTGAAGTGGGCAGACATCGACTTCACGAAGGAAGAGATTCGCATTGTGCGTTCGCTGGTCGATCAAGTGGAAGGCTTACCTAAGACGGTCACGTCACGGCGGCCTATCCCCATGTCCTCCGAGTTGGCGAGGGCCCTAGGTGAATGGCGTAAGCGCACCGAGTATGCAGGCGATGATGACTGGGTATTCGCATCGCCTCAGTCAGTAGGCAAGAAACCGTATTGCCCGTCATCCATCATGAAGCGCCACGTTCTACCGGCAGCAACTCGGGCCGGGATAGCGAAGCATATTGGATGGCACACGTTCCGGCGCACGCTGGCAACGGTGTTGCTGTCTTCTGGGGCGTCCATCAGGACGAGCCAAGAGCTGCTTCGCCATGCCTCTCCTACGATGACCCTTGGCGTTTATGCGAAGGCGTTGACCCAGGACAAACGGCAAGCCCAGCAAAACGTTGTATCCATGCTCGTAGGGAATCAGGATGCAGAGAACGCAGCCTGAAAAGGACAGGTAGAGGCACTCAGACGCTGGATGTCCCCGCCTGTCCCCTGAGTTGTCCCCAGGTTGGTTGCTTTGGCTTGCTAAACCACTGAAAATAGTGGTGAGCGGGCTGGGGCTCGAACCCAGGACCAACGCCTTAAAAGGGCGATGCTCTACCAACTGAGCTACCCGCTCGCTCCTTGTTTAAGGTAGCACGAAGAGCGGGGTCGTTGGGGCTTGCGCGGCGGTGGATTCCGCTTGCATGGCGCGAAGAAGCCACGTATAAATCAGGCACTCAATCTGATACTGAACGGATCTCCATGAAGATGCGAGGCGGAATACTGCGAGCTGCCGCCATGCAGTTGAAGGGTGCAGGATACGGGGAGCGCGTGCGCGGCCGGCTGACGCTTCTTCTGGTGGGCGCGATCGTGCTGGGCGGCGGCGTTCGGGCGCGGGCTGGCAGCATCTTCGGGTCGCAGCCGGTGCCGGACTGGGTGAAGACGGCGGCGCAGGAGAAGCTGCCGGAGTTTCATGGCAATCCCAAGGCGGTGGTGCTGCTGGAAGAGACGACGTACACGGTCGATGCGAAGGGGCAGGCGGTGGAGCATGTGCGGCGGGTGGTGAAGATTCTGCGGCCGCAGGGGAGGGATTACGGGTATCCGGCGGTGTGGTACGACAAGGACTCGAAGGTGCTGTCGCTGCATGTGTGGAGCATCGATCCGGCGGGGCATGAGTACACGCTGAAGGACAGCGAGATTCTGGATATTGGGGCGCCGGGGGAGGGTGGCGAGCTGTACTCGGATGACCGGGCGAAGGTCGCGGACCCGCCGGGACGAGATCCTGGCGGCGTGATCGCGTACGAGTACGAGCAGCGCGAGCGGCCGTACCTGGCGGAGACGAACTGGGAGTTTCAGGATGGGCTGCCGCGCATGCAGCAGAGCTTCACGCTGGCGCTGCCGGCGGGCTACACGTATACGACGACCTGGGCGCGGCATGCGAAGGTGGACGGGATCGACCTGGAGAATCACTCCTACCGGTGGGAGATGAATGATGAGCCGGCGATCGATCTGGACCATGTACCGCTGTCGCCGGGCGAGGGGGCGCTGGCGGCGCGGATGACGGTGCACTATGCGGGGCCGGGGCTGACGGAGCCGCAGGATGGGACGTGGCAGGGGATCGGGGAGTGGTATACGGGGCTGTCGCACGATCGACTGGTCTCGGCACCGGATATTGCGGCGAAGGCTGCGGAGCTGACCGCGGGCAAGACGGACTTCTACGACAAGGCCGAGGCGATCGGGGAGTTTGTGCAGCAGAAGATCCGGTACTTCGTGATCGAGATGGGCGTGGGCGGGTACCAGCCGCATGCGGCGGAGGAGATCTTTCGCGGGCGGTATGGGGATTGCAAGGACAAGGCGACGCTGCTGTCGGCGATGCTGTCGAGCGTGGGGATTCATAGCGCGCTGCTGATGGTGGATACGGAGCGCGGGGTGATCGACCCGGAGGATCCGTCGATCTGGGGCAATCACATGATTGCGGCGATCGAGATTCCCAAGGGATATGCGTCGCCGAAGCTGCACAGCGTGGTGACGGCGAAGACGGGGAAGCGGTACCTGATCTTCGATCCGACGTGGTACCTGACGCCGTTTGGGCAGCTGGAGGACAACCTGCAGGGCAGCTATGGCGTGCTGGTGGAAGGCAGCGATAGCGAGGTGATCCGGCTGCCGGTGATGGACCCGACGCTGAACAGGATTCGGCGGTCGGGCAAGTTTGCGTTGAGCGCGGATGGAACGCTGAAGGGGTCGGTGGCGGATATGCGCTTTGGCGATCTGGCGGAGACTCGGCGGCAGGTGTTTTCGAGCGAGGACGAGAAGAAGCAGGCGGAGTATATGAACCGCGTGATCGGTGAGGACTTCACGGGGGCGTCGTTGAGCGGGTTGAAGGTGGAGAACGTGGATGCGCTGAATCAAAGATCTGACGACAACGTTCGACCTGCAGGCGAGCCACTTTGCCAGCTTTACGGGGCCGCTGTTGATGGTGCGGCCGCGGGTGCTGGGCAGCTATGAGCTGAACGTGGACCACAAGCCGCGGCATGTGGAGATCAATCTCGAGGAGACGATGCAGGGCACGGATGCGTATGACATCGAGCTGCCGGAGGGATACGTGGTGGACGAGCTGCCGGACCCGGTGAAGGTGGATGTGGGATTCGCGAGTTATGTGAGCTCGACCGAGCTGCATGGCCGCGTGCTGCATTACAGCCGGACGTATACGGTGCGGCAGGTGACGGTACCTGCGGCCAGGTATGCAGAGGTGCAGCAGCTGGCAGGTGCGATTGCAGCGGATGAAGACAGCCAGGCGATTTTGAAGAAGGGGAATTAGGCACGACATGAGAGAGGGCGGCGGCTGGTGATGACGATGCGATGGATGGGTGCAGGGGTGATGGCGGCGGCGGTGATGGGCGGATGGGTGGCGGGGGCGCAGACGAGTTTTGCTCCGCCAACCCCGGAGGAGCTGGCGATGACGTCGTTGCCGGGATACCCGGGAGCGGCGGCGGTGGTGCTCAATCGCGAGGAGATCACCAAGGACGATCATGCACGTGGTGTTTCACTATGAGCGCATCAAGATCCTGACGAAAGAGGGGGAGAAGTATGCGAATGTGGAGCTGCCGTTCGTGAGCACAACCGAGGATCGGTCTTGTGGACGGAAATGACAAGACGCTGGGAGAGATTTCGGGACGAACGATCCACGCGGATGGAACGATCATTCCCTTCACGGGAAAGCCGTATCTGAAGGTGATGGAGAAGACCGAAGGCGTGAAGGTGCAGGAGAGAGTGTTCACGCTGCCGGATGTGGAGGTGGGGAGCATCATCGAGTATCGCTATGCGACGCGCATCAGCGGATCAACTCGGTTGAGTCTCCGGACTGGTACATCCAGGGCGAGCTGTATGTGAAGGCCGGCGCACTACGTGTGGTACCCGACGGCAGAACCGGTGGAGGATTCCAGGGAGCGGCTGATCAGTTCGATCACGTGGTTCCCGATCCTTCCTGACGGCGTAAAGGTGGAGCGTCATGAAATTCCGCACGACTCCCTGGGACATGGGCCCATCCAGATGTTCGAGTTGACGGTCAAGGATGTTCCGCCGCAGGTGAAGGAGCCGTTCATGCCGCCGGTGGCGAGCTTCAGCTACCGGGTGCTGTTCAACTTCACGGCTGAGCGCACGGCGGCGGAGTGGTGGAAGGACGAGGGCAAGGATTGGGCGAAGGGGATGGATTCGTTCGCCGATCCGAACTCGGAGCTGAAGAAAGAGACAGCGGCGATCACTGCTGGAGCGACGACGGATGACCAGAAGCTGCGAGAAGATTTATGCGGCGGTGATGGGGCTGGAGAATACGCGCTACACGCGTGCCCATGACCAGCGCGAAGAGAAGGCCGAGGGTGGACACCAGGTAAAGAATGCGGCCGACGTGCTGAGCCAGAAGCGCGGGAGCGCGACGCAGCTGACCGAACTGTTTGTGGGCATGGCGAGGGCCGCGGGGATGAAGGCCTACTTCATGCTGGTGCCGGATCGCAGTGAGGAGTTCTTCGTGCCGGCTGGCTGAGCTTGCAGCAGTTCGACGATGTGATTGCGATTGTGAATGTGGATGGGAAGGAGGGGTACTTCGACCCGGGATGCAGATACTGCGCGCTACGGCCATCTGGCGTGGCAGCACACGCTGGTGCAGGGACTGCGCGAGGTGGAGAAGGGCACGGAGTTTGGGGGCACTCCGGGAGACGATTTCAAGTTCAACACGGTGACGCGCGTGGCGAATTTGAAGATGGACGAGACGGGACAGGTTACGGGCAAGATCGACCTCTCGTTCTCGGGGGCGGACGCGGTCGATTGGAGGCATACGGCACTGAAGGGCGATGAGGAGAGCCTGGATCATGCGCTGCGGACGCACCTGGAGGACATGGTGCCGCAATCGCTGCAGGTGAAGGTCGACAAGATAGACAACCTGACGGAGTATGAGCAGCCGCTGAAGGTGAGTTACGAGGTGACGGGAACGCTTGGGAACGCATACCGGCAAGCGGGTGATCCTGCCGTCGGATATATTTCTGAGCGGATCGTCGGCGACCTTCGCCGATGAGAAGCGACAGGAGGCTGTGTACTTCCACTATCCGCGGTATGTGCAGGATGCGCAGCGTCTCAACCTGCCGGGCACGCTGAGTGTGGAGGCGATGCCGAATACGGTGAAGTTCGATCTTCCGAACGAGGAGCTCTATGCCTTGTCGGTCGTAGGAGACGCAAAGGATTTACGACGCGGCGGAACCACATCCAGGGCGAGTTGCTGGTGATGCCGAAGGACTATGACACCCTGCGCAAATATTATGCGCAGTTCGAGAGCAAGGACCAGGAGAGCGTGGTGCTGAAGGCGGCGCCGGCGGTGGCTGCTGGGCGTCGGGAGGGAACTGAGAGCGGTTAGGGGTGCGCGGGGGCGAGGCTGCAGACCTTGATCGATGCCGTTGTTGTAGGGGCAGGGGTGCGCGGTGGGAGCGGAGGCGTGGAGGACCATCCAGGTGACGCCGAGGGGGAGGAGGCGCTGGTCGCGGAGGGCGTCGGATCTCGGTGGAGAGGTTGAGCTGGGCGTCGGCGCCTTGCTGCCATTGGGCGGCGAGGGAGGGGGTGATGGCGGCCTCGCCACCGTCCTTGGAGAAGTCGGGGACGGCGCTGCGGAGGGCGATGGGGCGGAAGGTCTGGGCGTCTTCGCCGTCTTCGTTGACGTATTTGGTGTCGAGGGCGAAGAGGGCGTCGGGGGGCGTGTGGTCGCGGCACCAGAGGAAGGCCTGGACCCAGGGGTTGGGATTGCTGCTGGGCGCGCCAGGGGAACTCGAGGTGCTCGGAGGCGGGGAAGGTCTGGCGCTGCACGTAGAACATGGTCGCGGAGAGCACGAGGAGAATCGACGACGGGGATTGCTGCGAGTGCGGTGCGGGCGGCGTTGGAGCGCAGGCGCTGGCGGGCTTCGAGGGCGAGCTGGGTGAGGGTGGCGCCGAGCAGGAGCGTCATGATGGCGTAGATGAGGAGGTAGACGCGCAGAGGCTGCATGCGGGCGACGAGGTGGGAGCGGCTGCTCTCGTGCGCGAAGCAGAGGACGACCAGGGTGGCGATGCGAGCCGATGGCGATGCTGGCGCGGCAGAGGGCGGCTGCGGCGTCGCTGAGCAGCGTCGGACTGCTTGCGGTAGCGGAGGAGCAGGGCGGCGAGGACGGCGAGGGGGCCGACGAGTCCGAGGAGCTCGAACCATTGCCATTGGGAGAGGAACCAGTAGTAGCGGGACTTCTCGGCGGCGATGATGGCGGGGGTCTCGGCGGGAGCGAGGGTGTGGAGAACGGCGGCGAGCGCGAGTGCGGAGACGGTGAGGATGGCGTAGGCGACGTAGCGCTGGCGCAGGCGAGAGAGGCGCAGGACGAGCACGAAGGCGAAGGCGTAGGCGGCCATGAGGGGATGGAAGGCGGCGGCGAGGATGAGGGAGAGTGCGGAGTAGAGGAGTGGGCGGAGGCTGGGGCGGGCGTCGAGTGCGAAGGCGACGGCCAGCAGGGAGAGCGGCGTGGAGAGGCTGCGCGCGGTGACGTAGGGGTCCATCAGGAGCAGCGAGGTGCCGGCGATGGGGAGCGACCAGAAGGCGGCGAGGAGGAAGAGGCCGGCGAGTTGGGCGGCTGCGTTGGGGATGGTGCGTTGCAGGATGCGGTGCGCGGCGTAGAAGGTGAGCCAGAGGCTGAAGAGGTTGGTGAGCAGGAGAATCCAGGCGAGCGAGAGGTGGGTGAGGTGGACGAAGAAGGCGAGGACGGGCGCGAAGATGGAGAAGTGGAGGTGCTCGCTGACGAAGACGGTGTAGTGGGGGAAGAGGGAGGGGTTGAGGGTGAGTTGGACGCCGGCGACGTAGAGGCCGCCGTCCTCGGCGAGCGGGTGGTAGCCGTTGAGGAGAAGGGTGACGAGCGAGAGCGCGGCGAGCCACAGCATCCAGGTGGAGCGCTGCCAGGATTTGGGTGGTAGGGAAGAGGTTGCCTGGGGGCGCGAGATTGCGGGGCTGTAGAGCGGCATGCTGCATCGATTAGTGTAGACGGCTCCGGACGATACAATGAACATCTAACCGAAGAGCAAGACCTGACCTGATGACCAAGAGTGAATCAATGGATTTCTGGATGACGGGTGCGTTCCACGTGAGGCAGAGCCTGTGACGCGTGAGCACCGCATGAGCGTGCTGAAGACCCTTCCGGGACTGCTGATCAGCGCATTTTTTCTGTGGTGGACGTTTCGCGGATTCAAGCTGGCGACGCTGGAGAGTATCCGGCTGGTGGCTCCGCTGTGGATTGTGGGGTTGCTGGCGGGGACCTGCGCGAGCTATTGGCTGCGATCGTACCGCTGGTGGATCATGATGCGCAGCGCGGGCTCGAGGTGGAGCACGTGCTTCCGGGTGCTGATTACGTCGCTGGCGGCGAACAATATTCTGCCGCTGCGGATTGGCGATGTGATGCGTATTTTTACGTATGCGCCGGACCTGAATGCGTCGCCGTCGGTGATCTTGAGTACGGTGATCCTGGAGAAGCTGTTCGACATCTTCGCGCTGGTGGTGTTGCTGGTGGTGACGGCGCACACGGGCAGGGGACTGCCTGCGAAGACGCGGGTGCTGGTGAAGACGCTGCTGGTGATCTCGGGCGGCGGCCTGGTGGTGATGGTGATTGGAGCGCGCGCGCTGGTGCGGCCGATCCAGGCGGTGTTTGCGAAGCTGCCGCCGAAGCTGGGGAAGATCGAACACTGGCTGCTGCTGGCGCTGGATGCGATTCGGCAGATCGGGATTCTGCGCATGGCGTGGCTGCTGGTGCTGAGCCTGGTGGTCTGGTCGTGCGAGAGCTTGCTGTATCTTTCGGCGATGCGGATGATCGGATCTGCAGACGGCGACGGGATCTCCGCTGGACTGGGGAGCTCCGATGCAGACGGTGGCGCTGGCGAACTTTGCGTTCCTGGTGCCGAGTGCGCCGGGCGGCATCGGGCCGTTTGAGTGGGCGTGCCAGAATGCGCTGCGGCTGCACGGGGTTTCGTCCTCGTCGGCGGGGCTGTTTGGGCTGCTGATTCATCGTGTGGCTGCTGGTGACGATTACCGGCGTGGGCGGCTTGATGTTCCTGGTGCATCGGCTGCATCGGGCGCGGCGGAAGCCGCTGTTGGAAGAGATTGATACGCTGCCGGCGCAGCTTCCGTAGGACTGAGATAAGGAATAGGAAAAGGCGAGTATGTATCGGAAGTTGCAGTTGCAGTTGCAGGCACGGATTGAGGCGCTGTTGATGGAGCGCTATGAGATTGCGCTCCAGAATCTCGCGGTGGAGCTGCCGCCGAAGATCGAGTTTGGCGAGATGGCGTTGCCGGTGGCGTTTGAGCTGGCCAAGCGGCTGAAGAAGGCTCCGCGGGCGATTGCGCAGGAGCTGCAGGCGGAGCTGGCCCAAATGGACCAGACCCCGGGCGTGGCGGCGGTGGAGATTGCCGGCGCGGGCTATCTGAATGTGAAGCTGGATCGCGCGGGCGTGGTGAAGCGCATGGCGGCGGATGAGCATGCGGTGGTGGGCGGCGGCGGGTTCCGGCTGGTGGAGCATACCAGCATCAATCCGAACAAGGCGGCGCATGTGGGACATCTGCGCAATGCGATCCTGGGCGACAGCTTTGCGCGGATGCTGAAGAAGGATGAGTACAAGCCAGGGTGGGAGACCGGCGTGCAGAACTACATCGACAACACGGGCGTGCAGGTGGCCGATATTGTGGTCGCGGTGACGGAGCTGCGGGGGATGTCGCTGGCCGATGTGCGCGCGTGGATGGCGGAGTTGCAGCAGACGAACGTTCGGCTGGATTATGCATGCTGGGACCTGTATGCGGAGGTGTCGCAGTGGTATGAGGCGGATGCGCCGCGGGTGGGCGAGCGCAGGCAGGTTCGGCTGGATACGCTGCATGCGATCGAGGCTGGCGGGAATGAGCGGGCGGAGATCGCGGAGCTGATTGCGACGGGCGTGCTGCGGCGGCATCTGGAGACGATGGAGCGGCTGGGGATTGAGTATGACTTTCTGCCGCGCGAGAGCGAGATTCTGCACCTGCACTTCTGGGAGACGGCGCGGGCGCTGATGGTGGAGCGCGGTGTGTTGTACCTGGAGACCGAGGGGAAGAACAAGGGTTGCTGGGTGATGCGGCGGGCGATTGCCGCGGCTGCGGGCGTGGAGTTGGCGGACGACGGGTCCGGATGAGGACGCGAAGATTATCGTGCGGTCGAATGGGACCGTGACGTATGTGGGCAAGGACATTGCGTATCACCTGTGGAAGTATGGGCTGCTGGGGAAAGACTTTGGGTATGCGAAGTTCCGGGAGTATGCGACGCATACTTGCTGGATTTCGACGGTGCATGGAGAAGATCCGCATCCGAGTTTTGGGCATGCGGATGCGATCTATAACGTGATCGACTCGCGGCAGGATGATCCGCAGACGCAGGTGAAGGAGTCGCTGCGGGCGCTCGGTTATGTGGACGAGAGCGATCGGTATACGCATCTGAACTATGCGTTTGTGGGGCTGACGGCGCGCACCGCGGAGGACCTTGGGTATGTGCTGAGCGAGGACGATCAGGCGAAGAACTTTATCGAGGTGAGCGGGCGCAAGGGCTTTGGGGTGAAGGCCGATGACCTGATCGATCGCATGATTGCGGCGGCGCGGAAGGAAGTGGAGGCGCGGCATCCGGAGCTGGAGGAAGCGGAGCGCGCGGAGATTGCCGAGGCGATTGGTGTGGGCGCGCTGCGGTTTTTTCTGCTGCGGTTTACGCGCAATACGATGATCGCGTTCGACTACCAGGATGCGCTGGCGTTCGATGGAGAGACGGGGCCGTATGCGCAGTATGCGGCGGTGCGGGCGGCGAATATCTTTCGCAAGGCCGGGGTGAGTGAAGAGGCGGCGCTGGCGGCGGTGGCGGATCTGGATATCGCCGCGATGCTGGAGGGCGAAGAGGGCACCAGTGTGTGGGAGGTGTGGCTGACGGCGTCGCGGCTGTCGCTGGTGCTGGAGCAGGCGATTGCTGCGGCGGAGCCGGCGATGCTGGCGCGGTATGCGTTTGCGCTGGCGCAGCAGTTCAATAATTTTTATCATCGGCACCACATTTTGACCGAGACCGATGAGGCGAGGAAGATGCTGTTGCTGGCGACGGCCGCGGTGGCGCGGAGGGAGCTGGTGCGGGTGCTGGGGTGGCTGGGGATCCGGGTGCCGAGCGCGATGTAGGTGAAGGGTCACAGGGTGCGGGAGGCGATGTCCAGGCTGTGCAGGAGGAGTTGGGCGCGGTGGACGTCGATCTGATTGGCGGCCAGGCGGACGATGATTTCGGCGATGGCGTTTCGCAGGGAGCGCTGGTCGGTAGGTGGGTCGAGGCGGAAGCCGCGGCGGGCGCGGCGGGCGTAGGGGTTGGCGACGGGATGGCGGTCGGGGTGGTGGAAGTAGCAGAAGGCTTCGCCGCGGAGGGAGGGGGAGCCGCAGCGGTGGTGGTCGGGGAAGAGGTGGTGGCAGGTGGGGCAAGCTCTTGCGGGCATGGGTGGGTCCTCTACCCCCCCCCGGTGGGGGTGGGGTACTTTTCGGCCTAACGTCTTGAATGGAAACGGAAAGGAAGTCTGACTTATGGCAGTCTGACCTCGCCGATGGCGTGGTTAAATGCAAACGCCCGGCAGATGCCGGGCGCGGGTGGATCTGGGTCTACTTCTATTGTAGAGAATGGGGTGGGGTAACTATGCCAGGTTTTGGAAATATTTATCGCCAGTGTTCATGCGGGTTTTGGCGATTGCGGGGTGGGCAGGGGGCTTGACAGCTTTCGCGGACCTACGGATGCGGGGGAGTGGAAGGAGGGGCGGCGGGGTGATCGTCGTCGGGTGGCGGGACGAAGACGGTGGGCTTGGCGGCGCCGCGGTGGCAGGTGCCGCAGGTGACCTTGTTGGTGGCAGGAGGGTTCTGCAGCTGGGCGATGAAGTTCTGGTTGATGTCCATGCTCATGCGGAGCATGAGGCGGGCGCGGTCTTTGACGGGATTGGCGTCGGAGGCGAAGTCGAGATGGCCGGTGGTGGGGGTTGGATGGGGGTTCCTGGCGTGGCAGTAGTCACACTCGACGCCAAGGTCGCCGCTGAATTTGCGCATGATGTCGACGACCTGGTCGCCGGTGAGGTCCTTGGGGAGGACCTGGAGGTTGACGGGCTTGGGGTGGGGACGGTGGGGGCGGTGTTGGGGCGCGGAGGTGTCGGGGGCGGGGGTTTGGGCCGGGGCGGAGGTGGCGACGGTGAGGAAGAGGGCGGCGGCCGAGGCGAGGAGGCAGGGGCGGAGGCGTTGGGACATCCGTGGGTCCTTTGGAGAGAGGTTGGGAGAAGCCAGGGTGTTCTTGAGTCTGGAGGTTGAGACGAGGGGAGGTGGCGCCGAGTTTCTTGAAAATGCGGGGTCGATCAGCTGGCGTAGGAGCGGACCCATTCGGTGATGGTGCGGATGGCGATGCCGGAGGGGCCTTTGGATTGCCAGGGTTTGGGGTCGTCGAGCCAGGTGGTCGAGGCGATGTCGAGGTGGATCCAGGGAATCGGAACGCCGGGGGCGTTGGGGGTTTCGCCGACGAATTCTTTGAGGAACATGGCGGCCGTGGTGGCTCCGCCGTAGCGGCTGCCGCCGGTGTTCATGATGTCGGCGATCTGGCTCTTGATCTGGTCGCGGTAGTCGTCGGTGCAGGGCATGCGCCAGAATTTTTCGCCGGTGAGGGTGAGAGCGTCGAAGAAGCGCTGCGTGGTCTCGTCGTCGTTGGAGAAGAGGCCGGCGTTGACCTGGCCGAGGGCGGTGCCGATGGCGCCGGTGAGGGTGGCGGCGTTGATGAGGTGGGTGGCGCCGAGGGTCTGGGCGTAGTGCAGGCCGTCGGCCAGGACGAGGCGGCCTTCGGCGTCGGTGTTCAGGATCTCGATGGTCTTGCCGGACATGGCGGTGACGACGTCGCCGGGTTTGAAGGCCAGGCCGTCGGGCATGTTCTCGCAGGAGCAGACGACGCAGAGGACGCGGACGTTGGGCTTGAGTTGGGCGATGGCGCGCATGCTGGCGATCATGGAGGCGGCGCCGGCCATGTCGTACTTCATCTTGTCCATGTTGTCGGCGGGCTTGATGGAGATGCCGCCGGTGTCGAAGGTGATGCCCTTGCCGACCAGGCCGATGACGGGAGAGTTCGCGGGCGGTGCGGTCTCGGGTTCGTAGCGGAGGACGATGAGGGCGGGAGGTTCGGGGGAGCCTTGGGTGACGGCGATGAAGGCTCCCATGCCGAGCTCGCGGAGCTTGGCCATGGAGTGGACCTCGCAGGAGAGGCCGAACTCCTTCGCCATGGCGGAGGTGCGCCTGCCGAGCTCGGTGGGGGTGAGGATGTTGCCGGGCTCGTTGATGAGGGTGCGGGCGAAGTTCTGGCTCTCGGCGAGGATGACGCCTTCGTGGAAGGCGGTTTGGATGGCGGGGGTGAGGGGGGAGGCGGAGAGGACGGTGAGGGATTGGATGCTGAGGTCTTTGCGGTCGGCGCGGTAGAAGTCGATGTCGAAGTCGGCGACGATGGCTCCCTCGGCGATAGCGCGGGCGGAGAGGGCGGCGGGGAGGGCAGGGTGCTCGGGGAGGGTGAGGGCGAGGGTGCGGAGGGAGCGGGGGCGGGCGAAGCGGATGGCGACGCCAGAGGCCTTGCGGAGCTCGTGCGGGGTGAGCTTGTCGGCTTTGCCGAGGCCGACGAGGAGGAGGCGCTGGGCCTGGAGGCCGGAGGGTGCGGGGAGGAGGAAGGTTTCGCCGAGGGAGGCTTTGAAGTCGGCGGCGGTGAGCCAGGGGGCGGCGGCGGTTTCGATCGCGGCCGATGTAGTGAGGAGGGTTGGGGTTGCGGGGGCGTCTTTGGTGGTCGCGGTGTCGATGGCGAAGGCTACGAGGAGCGGGGTGGCGAGGTCGGCGGCGGACTGGTGGAGCAGGTTGGTCTTCACATGCTTATGGTAGCGCTTGTCCTGCGCGGACTGCGGTCCCGCGGACTGCGAGAGTCTTTGGGGTGGGTTGTCAGAGCGGTGTCAGAGCGGTGTGGGGGCGCTGGGGAGGGTGACGGAGAAGGTGGTGCCGTGCCGGGGGCCGTGGGTGGTGGAGCGGACACGGATGGAGCCGCCGTTCTTGTCGACCAGCTGC
Source organism: uncultured Acidobacteriaceae bacterium (assembly GCA_963762375.1). Taxonomy (GTDB): domain Bacteria; phylum Acidobacteriota; class Terriglobia; order Terriglobales; family Acidobacteriaceae; genus Granulicella. The sequence continues at coordinate 2,647 of CAVXKP010000004.1, read as the reverse complement.
TTGCAGACCCAGAGCCCGAGGCCGGTGCCGACGGTTCCCTTGGTGGTGAAGAAGGGGTCGAACATCTGTTTGGCGGTGGCGGGGGTGATGCCGTGGCCGCCGTCGGAGACGGAGAGGCGGATGCGGGGAGCGCCGGTGAGGGGGCTGAGGGAGGCAGAGGCGCGGATGATGATGCGGCCGCCGGGGTTGCCGGCCTGGGGGCCGATGGCGTCGAGCGAGTTGGCGAGCAGGTTGGCGAGGATCTGGCGAAGCTCTCCGGCGATGCCGAGGATGTGGAGCGGTGTGTCGCATTGCTGGAGGACGGTGACTCCGGTGGCGTGGATCTTGGACTGGAGGAGGTCGACGACGGAGTCGATGAGGGTGGCGGCGGAGTTGCTGGTGGCGGCGGAGAAGTCGCGGTAGAAGCCGAGGGTCTGGCGGGTGATGTGGGCGATGCGCATGAGCTCGCCGTCGGCGATGTCGAGGTAGAGACGGGCCTGGTCGGGGAGATCGGGTGTGGAGCGGGCGAGGTAGAGGGTGTTCATCATGGCCTCGAGCGGATTGTTGATCTCGTGGGCGATGCTGGCGGCCATGCGGCCGGCGCTGGCGAGCATTTCACTCCGCAGAAGGGCTTCCTCGGCCTGCTTGCGGGCGGAGTTGTCGGTGCCGATGAGGAGGTAGCCGATGATGGCCTGCTGGGCGTCGCGCAGGGCGGTGACGGAGACGACGGCGGGAAAGCGGCTGGCGTCGCTGCGGACGTAGGTGAGCTCGTAGATGTCCTCGATGCCGCGGGAGGCTTTGAAGACGAGGGCTTCGAAGCCGGGGGCGATGGGGGTGCCGTACTCGACGCTGAGGGCGGCGGCGCGGGCGATGAGTTCGAGCTTGTCGGAGAGGTCGGCGGGGGTGACCTTGTTGATGACTTCGGCGGCGGTGTAGCCGAGCATGCGTTCGGCGCCGATGTTGAAGATCTGGATGACGCCGTGGGCGTCGGTGGCAATGGAGGAGAAGTTGGCGCTGCTGAGGATGGCGCGCTGCAGGGCGCCGGCCTTCAGGAGGGCCTTGTCCGTCCGGATACGCTCGTTGATCTCTGCTAACACGCTCTGCTCAGGGTCTCGCCTCTGCGGATCGATCTGTGGTTGCGGCACGCGCGGTCCCTCGAACCCACCTGAACGATTGTCTCCTGTTGCGGGGGCAAGAGGATGAACAATATTGCACACTTCTGGTCCGGGGCGGGCGGCGAGGGCTTTCTTGCGGGTCTGGCGCGCGGGAGGGCGAAAGTATTTATCGAATTTCGATAAATACTTCTTGACAGGACGGGAGGGTGTGGTTATTGTTTGTCGATAAGAAGAGATATTGTTTATCGATAAGGAGATGGTCATGCTCGATGCCAAGGATCGGCTGGTGCGGGGATCGCGGCTGGTGGTGCGGATTGCCTTGTGGGCGAATCGGCTGTTTGGTTTGGCGGTCGCGGTGGGGCTGGGGTTGACGTGGATTTTTTCGGGAGAGTTTGCGGGGCTGCTGCTGCCGGGGACGCCGGCTGGGGAGCTTCGGCCGGCGGCGGTGGGGCTGCGGCTGCTGATGGTGATCGGGATGGCCGGAGCCGTTGGGACGGAGATGGTGCTGCGGGCGCTGACGCAGATCATCGCGAGCGCGGGGGAGGGGGATCCGTTTATCGCGGTGAACGCGCGGCGGCTGCAGACGATGGGGTGGGCGCTGCTGGGGCTGCAGTTGCTGGATGTTCCGGGGGAGCTGCTGCACCGGTTCTGCCCGAGTCTGGGGTCGGCGGCTCCGGATGTGTCGTTTTCGCCGGGAGGATGGATTGCGGTGCTGATGGTGTTTGTGCTGAGCCGGGTATTTGCGGCCGGGGCGGTGATGAAGGATGAGCTGGAAGGAACGGTGTAGGGGATGGCGATCGCGGTGAAGCTGGATGAGGTGTTGGAGCGGCGGCGGATGTCGCTGACGGAGTTGTCGGAGGCCGTGGATATTACGCTGGCGAACCTGTCGATTTTGAAGACGGGCAAGGCGCGGGCGATACGGTTCTCGACGCTGGAGGCGATCTGCAGGACGCTGGAGTGCCAGCCGGGGGATATTTTGGCGCTGGGGGAGGAGGGGGAAGGGTAGAGCGTTTGGTTGTCAGTTGTTCGTTCGTTAGTTCTCAGTTGTCCGTCGGTTGGTCGGGCCTGTTGGAAGAGATCCAAAAGGAGGCTTCATGAGATTCCATCCGCTGGAGATGTTTCGCCGTGCTGACCGCTATGACGGTGTGCGTCCGATCCATATCTACTTGTTGCGACTGCTGTTGTGCTGATGTTTTTTGTGCTGGGGAAGCTGACGTGGACGCATGTGCTGACGCACCAGGGGCCGTGGGAGCCGATGGATGCGGTGGCGTGGAGCGTGTGGACGGCGTTTGCGACGCTGGCCGGGATCGGGATCGTGCGTCCGCTGCGGATGCTGCCGATTGTGCTGCTGGAGATCTTCTACAAGGTGCTGTGGCTGGTGGCGTATCCGCTGTGGGTGCGGGGGACGCTGGCGGGGTCGGTGGCGGAGGGGATCACGGCACAGTTTCTGTGGGTGGTGCTGCCGATCGAGGCGATGCCGTGGGGATATGCGTTTCGGCAGTATGTCTGGGAGCCCAGGAGAAGGGAGGTAGGGGGAGGGCTGCGGGCTGCGC
>CAVXKP010000003.1:0-83214 GCA_963762375.1 uncultured Acidobacteriaceae bacterium | reverse complement strand
CAAGAATCAGTGCGGCCGCAGCCACGATCGCTTGCCACACTCGTATTCTCCCCAGCACCATCAATAAGAACGGAAAAACAATCGACATCTGGACCTCGTACCGCAGAGACCAGAACGCCGTATTCAATTCGTACCCAGGAGACATCAGCAGTTGATTGGCAATCAGATGAAATGTCAGCGGCGTCTGCCATGTCAAATCGAACCACCAGCCCAGCGGCAGCCGCGATCGCATAAAGCATGCTGCGCCGACGATCGACAAACCCGCCGCTGCCGCGAACGGAACATAGATTCTAAAGAATCGACGGACAATGTACCGCGCATACGGCCCGCTCGTACCCTTATTCCAGTACGAGATGCTCAGCACAAACCCGCTCAGTACAAAAAACAACATCACGGCGGCATGCCCCGCAATGAACGGCCGCAGCAACCGCGAGTTCTCCTTGGAGTACGCATAGGCCAGATGATGCAGCACCACCGTGAACGCTGCAAGGCCCCGCAATGCATCCAGCTCAACATATCTCGTACCAGCAGTCCGGCCGGTAAGCTTCAGTTCCTGCTGCTCCATTACCGCATCTTACCGTCTCAGCACCGGCAGCCGTACGCTGCACCCTCCGCTGCTTCCGATCACCGCGCATCGCCTCCCGCCTGGCACACCTCGCACCAGTACAGATTCCTTCCCGCAAAGTTCTCCATCTTCCTCACCTTCGTCCCGCACACAAAACACGGCCTTCCCTGTCGCCGATACACATAGTGCGCCTCCTCCTTCAACGCCTGCCCCTTCGGATGCGGACGATCCTTCGCCCTGGTCGTCACAATCCTCCTATCGACCATCCCCGCCCGCATCAACACCCCCGCATCCTTCCACATCGTCTTCACCACAGCCGCATCCACATCCCTCCCCGCCACAAACGGGCTCACCCCCGCCCGAAACAGCAGCTCCGCACGAAAGATATTCCCGATCCCCGCCATCACCTCCTGCTCCATCAGCAGCAGCCCTACCGCCTTCTTGCTCTTCGCCATCTTCTCCAGCGCCCGCTCCGACCCATCTCCATTCAGAGGATCGGGCCCCAGCCGCTCCAACAGCGTCGCCCACTGCGCCTCCGTCCACACCGAGCAATCCATCGGCCCGCGCAGCTCCACCCACGCCATCTCGCTGCCCGCGATATGCCCCCGTCCATCATCCTCCGAGTACCATCCATGCCGCTTCGTCAACCCCTCCACCGCCGGCCGCTTCACCGCCGCCGCACTCCACATCCGCAGCCGCAACGCCCCCTTCACCGCCGGCAGCGCACCCGACCCCTCCGTGAAATCCCCCTGCAATCCCAGATGCACATGCAGTATCCGATCCCTCCCGAAGTCATACCCCAGGTGCTTGCCCACGGCCCTCACCCCGAGCAGCTTCCGCCCATCCAGCAGATCCGCATCCGTAAACCGCCCCTGCGGCCCATCCACCCGTACGGTCTTCCCCGCAAACGCCGCCGCATGCCGCTCCGCCCACCGATGAATCTCGTTCCCCTCAGGCATCCACTCTCTCCGAAAATCTACAGCTCAACAATCACCTTGCCTACCGTCCCCGCCTCCACCAGCGCATGGGCCGCCTCAATCTCCGCTCCCGAGAACCGCCTCTCACTCACCAGCGGTCGCAGCTTCCCTTCTTCCGCCAGCTCTGCCGCCCGCCTCAGTATCTCGCCATGATGCGCCCGCCCCTCGCCCGTCAGCAGCGGCATCAGCGTAAACACACCCGAATACGTTGCCCCGCGAAACGACAGCGGCGCCAGCGAATGCATCCCCCACCCAAGACAGCTCACCGCGTGTCCCGTATACCGCTTCACCGCCACGAAGGACGCATCCAGCGTCGCCCCGCCCACCGTGTCGTACACAATGTCGAAGCCCTCGCCTCCCCCATTCGCCTTGACATACTCCTCCACCGTCGCCTTCCGATAATCAATCGCCGTCGCCCCGAATCCCTCGACAATCTTCCTCTTCTCCGCCGAGACCGTAGCGAACACCTCCGCCCCATACGCCACCGCCAGCTGCACCGCCACCGATCCCACCCCGCCAGCTCCCGCATGAATCAGCACCGTCTGCCCTGCCTGAACCTTTGCTCGATCCACCAGGCCCTCCCACGCCGTGATCGTAATCAACGGCAGCGCTGCGGCTTCGCGCATGGAAAGATTCTTCGGCTTAGGCGCCAGCAGATCCGCATCGACCGCAATCAACTCCGCCAGCGTCCCTTGCAGTCCACCCACGCCGCCCACCATGCCATACACCTCATCGCCCGCGCGGAAGCCGCTCACCCCGGCCCCCACCTGCTCCACCACGCCGGCCATATCCAGCCCCAGCACGGCTGGCAACGGCTGCCTCGCATGGCCCGCCTGTCCAGCGCGAATCTTCGCATCCAACGGGTTCACACCGCTGGCGCGAACCCTCACCAGCACATCTTTCTCACCCACCTCCGGCTGCGGAAGCTCCACCTGCCGAAATCGTCCGCCCGCCTGCTCGACAACATAACCTTGCATCCGGAATCTCCTCTCGACCACGAACCAGCCATCGCATCCTTGCTGCTCACCATCGGTGCACCGCACCCGCAAATAACAAGAGTCGCGACCCAGGCGAAACCCTTTCGCTAAGGCCACAACTCTTATCCGATCGGAGCCTCTTGCCTGCTGCTCCGCGTTCTCTAATTCCAGACAGTACTTGCCTTGATCGCCTCAACATTGAACATCTGGTCCGGCTCAACCTGCCGCATCTTCTCCACGAACGCCTCTGCCTCTTCACGCGTTCCAAACACGCTCCGCTGATACAGCCGCCCCGCCCGCAGCGCATCGCACTGCCATAGGATCTCCTGCGCATGCACACTCGCATCGCCCAGCTCCCAGCGCACCGCTCCAGGCCACGCCTGGTCCTGCCGTCCTTCTCTGTCGTTTGTCATCGCGTCACCTCCTGGTACTTCATTCACCCTGATGATTGGACTATCCAACCACCCCAATTCGACTCACTTCTCTTAACCCGACGTTCATCGCATCCACGCGGTCGGTACCACCCTGCCGCGCAACGTCCATCCTGAGACGAACAAGGAGGAGCCGAAGCCCCTCCTCATCCCTTACGTACATCGCGCACTTCTGGTTCAACCCTTACTTCTCGGTATCGACATACTCCGCGTCGATCACGCCTTCATCCTTCTTCGCCTCGTCGGCCGTTCCAGCCGCCGCCGCGTCTCCATCCGTCGGAGCCGTCGTCCCGCCCGCTGCATTGGCCTTGTACACCGCCTCTGCCAGCTTGTGGCTCGCCGTCGTCAGCTTGTCCTTCGCTGCATTCAGGTCGCTGGTATTCGAGTCGCCGGTGAGCGCCGTCTTCGCCTCAGCCAGGGCGCTCTCAACCTCGCCCTTGTCCGCCGCATCGACCTTCTCGCCGCCATCCTTCAGCATCTTCTCGACGTTGTACACCAACGAGTCGAGCTGGTTCCGAGCCTCGATCTTCTCCTTGGCTTCCTTGTCCTCCGCCGCATGCGCCTCGGCATCCTTCGCCATGCGCTCGACCTCGTCCTTGCTCAGACCCGAAGAGCTCGTAATCGTAATCTTCGCGTCCTTGCCCGTCGCATTGTCCTTCGCGTGCACATTCAGAATGCCGTTGGCATCGATATCAAACGTGACCTCGATCTGCGGCACGCCCCGCGGAGCCGGCATGATGCCGCCCAGCTTGAACTTGCCCAGCGTCCGGTTCTGCGCCGCCATCGGCCGCTCGCCCTGCATCACGTGCACCTCAACCTCGGTCTGGTTATCGGCCGCCGTCGAGAACGTCTCCGACTTCTTCGTCGGAATCGTCGTGTTGCGCGGAATCATGCTCGTTGCCACGCCACCCATCGTCTCAATCGAGAGCGTCAGCGGCGTCACGTCCAGCAGCAGCAGATCCTTCACATCGCCCGACGAGCACGCCAGCCTGCACCGCCGCGCCGATCGCGACAACCTCATCCGGGTTCACACCCTTATGCGGCTCTTTGCCGAACAGCTTCTTCACCAGCTCCTGGATCGCCGGCATACGCGTCTGTCCGCCAACGAGCACGACCTCGTCGATCTTGCCCGCGTCCACGCCCGCATCCTTCATCGCCTGCTTGCACGGGCCAACCGACTTCTCCAGCAGATCCGCAACCAGCTGCTCCAGCTTCGCGCGGCTCAACGTCCGCACCAGGTGCTTCGGCCCGCTCGCGTCCGCCGTAATAAACGGCAGATTGATCTCCGTCTCCTGCGCCGTCGACAGCTCGATCTTCGCGCGCTCCGCAGCATCCTTCAACCGCTGCAGCGCCATCTCGTTGCCCTTCGACGTCAGATCCAGACCCGTCTCGCTCTTGAACTCCGCGATCAGCCAGTCCACAATCCGCTGGTCGAAATTGTCGCCGCCCAGATGCGTATCGCCGTTGGTCGACTTCACCTCGATCACGCCATCGCCCACCTCAAGAATCGAGATATCGAACGTACCGCCGCCGAAGTCATACACGGCGATCGTCTCGTCCTTCTTCTTGTCGAGTCCATAGGCCAGCGCCGCCGCCGTCGGCTCGTTCACAATGCGCTTCACGTCCAGCCCGGCAATCTTGCCGGCATCCTTCGTCGCCTGCCGCTGCGCATCATTGAAGTACGCCGGAACCGTGATCACGGCCTCCGTCACGCTCTGTCCCAGGTAGTCCTCAGCCGCCTTCTTCAGCTTCTGCAGAATCATCGCCGAGATCTCCGGAGCCGTGTACTCCTTGCCCTGCGCCACGATCGCCACGCTGTCGCCCTTGGCCACCACCTTGTAGGGCACCATCTTCATCTCATCGCCCACCTCGTTCAGCCGGCGGCCCATGAAGCGCTTGATCGAATAAATCGTGTTCTCCGGGTTGGTGATCGCCTGGCGCTTCGCCACCATGCCCACCAGCCGCTCACCGTTCTTGGTAAACGCAACAATCGACGGCGTCGTCCGCCCGCCCTCTTCGTTGGGAATGACCTTGGGCTCTCCACCCTCCATCACCGCAACGCAGCTATTGGTCGTTCCCAGATCAATTCCAATAATCTTTCCCATATCCTGACCTCATCCTTTGAGCCGTAGCCCGAAACTCTTGACCGTCCTCACGATCTTCGCATGTGAGTGAGTTACTGTCAACTTATATGATGGGCATCTCCCCCTCCAGGATGCACAAATCGACCACGAAAAGATCCACCTTTCGCTCCCTGAATTCGCCCCCCACCGCCCCCACCTACGCCCCCTCCCGCGCCAGCCCCCTCCCCGCGTCAGAAAATACCCCAGCAGCACCGCCGCACCCACCGCCCCCAGCACCGCCTCCGTTCCCACCAACCCCCTCACCCCCCACCTCTTATCGCCCCACCCATCCATCGCCGTCATGTACACCACCGGCACGTTCCCCAGCGAATTGATGATCGAATACCTCCCGCTCCCGCTCTTCCCCGACCTCCCCAGGAACTCCAGAATCACCGCCGTAAACATCGCATTGGCCGTCCCGGTCGTGAAGAGATACAGCGTAACCCCCACATAATACGGAGCTCGGCCGCAGCGGCCCCAGCCACAGCACCCCCAGCGTCGCGGCGTTCACCAGCGCCACCCACTGGTATGCCACCGACGCCCGGATCCGCGTCGAGATCAGCGTCGCCGCAAACGCTCCCGCGCCCATCAGCAGCGCCCCGGCCAGCCCGTTCATCCACGCCATCTGGTGCCCGTTCACCCCGTAATCCTGCGCCACCCCCGGCAGCAGCCCCATCGCCGCACCGCTCGCAATCGGAAACACCAGCGTCAGCGTGTACGGCACCGCGCGCCAGCACAGGAACGTCGCCTGGAACTCGCCCCCGATCCGCCGCAGCGTCCGGCCCAGCCCGTCGTCCAGGATCAGCTCCTGTTCCGGAGCCGCCAGCGCCGCCAGCGCCGGCAGCGCAATCATCGCCGCCACCACCCATCCCAGCAGCCCCTGCCCCATGCGCGCCGCCAGCAGCGCCAGCCCAAACACCGCCAGCCCGCCCAGCCCCAGCGACGACGCCTGGTAGTAGCAGCTCGCCACCCGCCGCGACCGCTCCAGCCGCAGCGCCCCCATCATCCCTCCGCAGCTCGACACCACCAGCTGCCCGCAGCACACCCCCACAAACATCACCGCCACCGCCGCCGGCGACGCCAGGTTCCTGGCCTGAAACGCCAGCGCCAGCAGCAGCCCCGCGCACGTCGCCCCCACCATCAGCCAGGTTCTCCGCCGCATCAGAAAATCGGTGATCGGACTCCACAGAAAATACAGCGTCTGCGGCAAAATCAGCAGCGACACCACTGCCCCGATCCGCTCCACGCTCACGCCCTGCCGCCGCATCAGGAACGACAGCACCCCCTGCACAATCCCGAACCCAATCACCGCCGACGGCGCAATCAGCAACCCAAACACCCACGGCCGCTCACGCGTCTCCACCGCGCGGACCACCCCCGGTCCCGCCATCACGTCGATCGCAGCCCCCACCGCCTCCATCTCGTGCATTGCAGAAAAATACCACGTTTCCGCCAGTCCACACCGGCCAGCGCGATTCCACCCACCCTGCCCGCAGCCCTCCCCCCACCCGGCCCAACGCCGTCATTGACGCACGGCCTTCAACTCACTACGCTGACCCCAATGGCCTCCGACGCAATTCTAAGAGCTTCCACCGCCGAGTCGGCTCCCGATGACCCTGCGCTCATCACCGCCACGGCGCCCAAAACCCGCCGCGACGCCGCCCTCGATGGCCTCCGCGGCCTCGCCATCCTCCTCGTCTTCATCTTCCACTACGGCGGAGGCCTCCAGTCCGCCAGGCCCGCCGTCCGCATCCTCGGCCTCATCACCCAGTTCAGCTGGGTCGGCCTCGTCCTCTTCTTCGCCCTCTCCGGCTTTCTCATCACCGGCAGCCTGTGGGACAGCGCCGGCCAGCGCCATCGCCTGCGCAACTTCTACATCCGTCGCGCCCTCCGCATCCTTCCCCTCTATACCCTCGCCCTTCTGGCCGCCGCAACGACCGCCCTCGTCGCTGGCGCCCACCTCCTTCAGCTCAAGCCGCTCCTCATCTTCGTTGGCTTCCTGCAGGACTTTCCGCACCTCGGCGGCCGAGCTCTTCTGCTTCCGTCCCCCTTGCCCCTCTATCACTTCTGGACCCTCGCCGTCGAAGAGCAGTTCTACCTCGTCTGGCCCCTCATTCTTCTCTCCGCCCATAGCCGCCGTCACGCCCTCCGCATCAGCCTCTGGCTCTTCGCCCTCACCGAGGTCTTTCTGCTCTGCGTCTTCACCCTCCCCGCCTTCAAGGGCGCCCGCCTGCATCATCTCTACGATCACTTCCTCTTTACCAACAGCGGAGCCCTGGCCCTCGGTTGTGCGGTATCGCTCGCCATGGGCAATCGCACCGCTCCCACCGGCCGCAAACCCGGCACCCACCGGCTCGTCCGCAAGCTAGCCAGGCCTGCCTTCTTCGGCGGACTCGCCCTCTTTCTCTTCACCGGCTATCTCGCCGGATCCCTCAGTCTCACCGAGGACTTCCAGTTCTGGCTCGGCCTCCCCGCCATCAGCATCGCCGCCGCCGCCACCATCCCGCTCGTCCTTCGCTCCGGCCTCCCCCGCACCGTCTTTTCCAGCGCTCCCCTCGCCTGGCTCGGACGCATCAGTTACGGCTTCTACGTCTTCCACATCCTGCTCGAACCACTCTTTGACCGTCTCGGCGCACACATCGCCCACACCAGCTCCGGAGACTACTACCACGTCGTTCGCGCCCGCATCGCCTTCGTCCTCACCTTCCTCATCTCCTGGCTCTCCTTTCACCTCTTCGAGATGCCCATCCTCTCCCTCAAACGCTTCTTCCCCCTCAACGCCTCCCTCCCCTGGGGCGAACCCATCCACGAATCCCCTCGCTCCCACCGCAAACACGCTCATGCCCGCTACTAACCCACCCATCAGAACTCCCCACCCAGGAGCCACCGAAAACTTACAAGCATCCCTTCCCCGGTCCATACATCCAAACAACCTGACGCCCAGCAATGTGACCCAACCAATCTGAGATCGACCCAGCACCACCAACCTCCCGCCAGAGAGTCGAGACCCGCTCACTATGGCCGCAGCCACCGCCACCGCACCACCCGACGCCTCCCAGGAAGCTACCCACGGCGTCAACCCCTGGTGGATCGCCGCTGCCGTCATGCTCGCCACCTTCATGGAGGTCCTCGACACCTCCATCGCCTCCGTCGCCCTCCCCTACATCGCCGGCTCCCTCTCCGCCACCAACGACGAAGCCACCTGGGTCCTCACCTCCTACCTCGTCTCCAACGCCGTCATCCTCCCCGCCTCCAACTGGTTCTCCCTCCGCTTCGGACGCAAGCGCTTCCTCATGGTCTGCGTCGGCATCTTCACCCTGGCCAGCTTCGCCTGCGGTGCCGCTCCCTCGCTCGCCCTCCTGCTCCTCTTCCGCGTCGTTCAGGGAGCCGGCGGAGGTGCCCTCCAGCCCATCTCCCAGGCCGTCCTGCTCGAAAGCTTTCCCCCCGCCAAGCGCGGTGCCGCCATGGCCGTCTTCGCTCTCGGCGTCGTCGTCGCCCCCGTCCTCGGCCCCACCCTCGGCGGCTGGCTCACCGACACCTACTCCTGGCGCTACGCCTTCTACATCAACATCCCCATCGGCATCCTGGCCCTGTACATGATCAACAAGTACATCCACGATCCCGGCTACATCAAGAACGCCAAGGTCTCCCGCTTCGACAACCTCGGCTTCGCCTCCCTCATCGTCTGGGTCGGCTGCCTCCAGGTCATCCTCGACAAGGGTCAGGAAGACGACTGGTTTGGCGCCCTCTGGCTCCGCTGGGCCGTCGTCGCCATGGTCATCGCGCTCGCCATCTTCATCTACCAGTCCTTCTGGGGCAAGCAGCCGCTGGTCAACCTGCGCGTCCTCAAGGACCGCAACTTCCTCGTCGGCTGCACCCTCATCTTCCTCTTCGGCATCGCCATCTACTCCACCGTCGTCGTCCTCCCGCTCTTCTACCAGGAGCTCCTCGGCTACACCGCCTTCACCGCCGGCCTCGTCGTTGCTCCGCGAGGCTTAGGAGCCATCTGCGGCATGCCCGTCATCGGCTACCTCTCCAACAAGGTCGACCCCCGCTATCTCCTCACCTTCGGCTTCGGCATCTTCGGCCTCACCACCCTCTACTTCGGCTCCATCACCCTGGGCATCTCGCCCATGACGCTCTTCCTTCCCATCCTGATCACGGGCTTCGGCCTCAGCTTCGTCTTCGTTCCCATCTCCACCGCCGCCTACGGCACGCTCTCCAACGAGCAGATGGGCAACGCCAGCGGCATCTTCAACCTCCTCCGCAACGTCGGAGGCTCCATCGGCATCTCCATCGCCTCCACCCTCCTCACCCGCCACACCGACGCCCACCAGAACGAGCTCACCAACTACATGCCCCAATCCGGCCTCGGCTACCAGAACGCGCTCGCCGGCAGCCAGCACTTCCTCGCCAACCACGTCGGCAAAGCCAACGCCCTCTACGCCGCCAAGGCCAACCTCTACCAGCAGCTCGGTATCCAGGCCACCTACTGGTCCTTCATCGACGTCTTCCGCCTCCTCTCCCTCCTCAGCATCTTCTGCATCGTCGCCGTCTGGTTCTTCAAGAAAGTCAAAGCCGGCAAGCCCCCCGCCGGCGTCCACTAGCCCCAACCACCGCCCTTGCCTTCTCCTGCTCTTCTGGCTGTCATCCCGCAGGGATCTGCTTCTGCTTCTGCGGTTGCGTTTGCGGTTGCTTCTGCTTCTGCGTTTGTTCTTGCCTTTCTTTCTGTCATCCCCCCTGGGAATCTGCTGTTTGCTCGCGCCCCTCGCATCTCCGCATCTCGCATCTCAACCCCCAAACCGCCCCTCGATACGCCCACAGCCCCAACCCCGGGTTGGAGATATAAAAAATCTCCTCCCCCTCCACCACATTCCACCCATCCTGCAACACCGCCGGATCATACCTCCTCGCATACTCCCCCAGCTCCCCATACGCATACCCGCACGCCCTCAATCTCCTCGCGCGTCAGATGCCCCGGGCAATACCGAATCCCAAACCTCCCCTCGCTCGACCCATGAATCAAGTGCGCGGCCGCACTCAGATTCGCCGCCAGCTCCGCATCGTTTCTTCACCGCCTCCAGCGTAGCCGGCGTCCCGCAGTACCCATACCGCCGAATCAATCCATCGATCACGCGATCTTCCCCAAACTCCCGCACCCCCGGCGCCAGCACAATCAACTCCGCCCCATCCGCCAGCGCCATCCGCGTCCGGTACACACTCTTATTCCCCAGCCACGTCGAGTGAAACTCATGCGGATCCAGGTACACCACCGCCTTCTTCATCTCCCGATCCATCATCAGAAAATTGCACTGCAAGCTCAGCGCCGCCGCCCGCTCAAAGCACTCGTTGTCATCCCCGATAAACATCCCCCGCATCACCAACTCACCCGCAGCATTCTTGTTCACCACCGTCTGCACATACACCACCTGCGGCAGCAGCTTCCCAAAGTGCTCGCTCGCGTAATTCAGCACCCTCCGCACCGGAGTATCCGCGCGCCCCATCATGCGCTCCATCCCATACACCGCACCCAGAAAGTGCGAGCGATGAATCCCCATCACCCCACCGGTCCCAATAAAAATATTCTTGCTCCCATTGGCCATCCCCACCACCTCATGCGGCACCACCTGGCCAATGGACAGAATCAAATCATGCCCACCATCCCGCAGGAGTTTATTCACCTGCGCCGGCCAAGCGTACTCCACCTTCCCCTCGCTCACCTCGCGAATCAACTCCCCCGGCACCTCACCCAGCGTCACAATATCCTTCCGCCAGTCATGCACCCGAAACAACTCCCGCGGCGTCTTCCCAAACATCGTCCGAATCTGTTCATCGCTCATCGGAGTATGCGTCCCCAGCGCCGGCAGCACATCCACCAGCGCGTCGCCATAGAACTCCCACGCCATCTCGGTCAGCTCGCCAGCCTTTGAATGAAACCGCGTAAAGTCCGGAGGCACGGCCAGCACCTTCTTCCGCTCTCCCAACTTCCCGAGCGCCTCCCGCAACCCCGCCCGCACTTCCTCCCCCGACATCTCCGTCTCCGCCGACCCACCCGCAAAAAATAAGCTCATAGACCCATCATTTTATTCCCGCCCCTCAGCGACCCTCCTGTAATCCCTCAACGTCCTCCGCTCCGACCACTGGGGCCAACCCTAACCTCCTCCGCTTCCTCCATCCAACGCCTCGCATAAAATGACACCAGCGGCCACCGCGCCGATGGAGCCTCATCTTGTCCGACCGCCTCACCCCACGCCGCCTCTCCACCCCCGAGTTCCACGCCCGCGTCCACGCCCTCAACCCCACCATCGCCGTCTTCGACTGCGACGGCACCCTCTGGTCCGGCGACGCCGGCTCCGCCTTCATGCACTGGACCATCGACACCAAACTTATCGCCCCCGACCAGATCGCCTGGCTCAACCAGCGCTACGAAGGCTACAAGCGCGGCCAGGTCTCCGAGTACGACATCTGCGCCAACATGACCCAGGTCTACCGCGGCCTCCCCGTCCAAGCCCTCCGCGAAGCCGCCGCCCACTTCTTCGCCGACTACATCGAGCCCAACATCTTCCCCGAGCTCGCCGTCCTCATCTCCGAGCTCCAGCACAACGGCTGCGACATCTGGGCCGTCAGCTCCACCAACGACTGGGTCATCGAAGAAGGCGTCCGCCGCTTCAACATCCCCGCCAACCACGTCCTCTCCGCCCGCGTCGAAATCGACGCCAACGGCATCATCACCGACCGCCTCATCCACGTCCCCACCGACGAAGACAAAGTCGTCGCCCTCTCCCGCGTCGGCATCACCCCCGGCGCCAACGCACCCGACGCCGTCTTCGGCAACTCCATCCACGACGCCGCCATGCTCTCCATCGCCTGCGCCCAGGGCGGCCTCTGCGGCGCCTTCCCCGTCAACCCCTCCACCGACCTCCTCGCCCGCGCCGCCGACGAAGCCTGGCCCGTCTTCTACCCCGCCTCCGTCACCCCCTGACCCCAACCCTGGCCCTTCCTAGAAGCTAAAAGCTAGAAGTTAGAAGCTAACAGCTGGAAGCCGTCTTCGCCCCCCGCGTAGACCATTGACCCGCCTGCAACGTCTACACTGGTAGAGAGACGTGAAAGACCCCATTCGCAAGCTCGACGAACCTCGATCTCCTCAGCCCGCCAAGCCCCTGCGACGCGTCGTAGCCGCGCTGATCCTGCGCGGCGAAGGCCCCACCCGCGAGATCTTCATCTGCCAGCGCCGCGCCGGCCAGCCCATGGGCCTCAAGTGGGAGTTCCCCGGCGGCAAGATCGAGCCCGACGAAACCTCCGAACAGGCCCTCGCCCGCGAACTCGAGGAAGAACTCGCCATCCACGCCACCATCGGCCCCCTCATCACCACCATCCGCCACACCTACCGCAACGGCGGAGCCATCGAGATCGAATTCTTCCTCGTCCGCGACTTCCAGGGCGACCCCGTCAACCGCATCTTCCAGCAGATGCTCTGGACCCCCTTCTCCCGCCTCCCCGACTTCGACTTCCTCTCCGCCGACCTCACCCTCATCCGCGACCTCGCCGACGGCAAACTCCTCTAAGAGTTCCCATTTGTCAGTTCTCAGTTCGAAGCTACCGCCGCTCGCCGCTGCCGTGCTCCTCTGGCTGTCATTCCGCAGCGCCGCGAAGCAATCTGCTTCCCGACCACCACCGCCCAACGGAGAACCGCCCACCGAGAACTGACAACTGAGAACTGAGAACTAACTCCCCACCGCATGCAGCTGCTGCCACATCATCACCACCGTCAGCCCAATCACAATCACGGTCGTCGCCCACGCCACCACGTTGAACCAGTGCGAGTTCGTGTGCTTGCCCATCAGCGCCTTGTTGTTCACCAGCTTCAGCATGAAATACAGCACGAACGGCAGCAGCACCCCATTCAGCACCTGCGACAGAATCGTCATCGTCACCAGCGGAAAGTTCGGGATCAGCACCACCGCCGCTCCCGCCGCAATCAGCAGCGTGTACAGCCAGTAAAAGAACGGAGCCTGGCTGAACTTCTTATCCACCCCGCTCTCGAATCCCAACCCCTCGCACACGCTGTACGCCGTCGAAATCGGCAGCACGCTGGCCGCAAAGAAGCTCGCGTTGAACAGCCCCGCCGCAAACAGAATGTACGCAAAGTCCCCCGCCAGCGGCCGCATCGCCGCCGCCGCATCCGCCGGCACATTGATGTTCTGCATCCCATGCGTCCAGAGCGTCGCCGCGCACGCCACAATAATGAACCACGCAACAATATCGGTGAAGAACGACCCCACAATCACATCCAGCCGCGACGCGCTGTACTGCTTGATCGAAATCCCCTTCTCCACCACCGACGACTGCAGATAGAACTGCATCCACGGCGCAATCGTCGTTCCCACCACGCCCACCACCATGTACACATAGTTGTGGTCCTTCCACACCGCCCGCCCCGGAATCTTTACCGTCTCCACCAGCGCCGCATGCCAGTTCGGCTGCGCCAGCACACCCGCCGCGATATAGCAGATGTAAAACACGCTCGCGATCAGGAAGATCTTCTCGACACTCTTGTAGTCGCCCTTCACCACCAGCGCCCACACCGCCACCGCGCACAGCGGCACACTCGCATACTTGCTCACATGGAACAGCTGCAGCGACCCCGCAATCCCCGAGAACTCCGCAATCACGTTCCCGAAGTTCACAATCACCAGCAGCACCATCAGGAAGAACGTCATCCGCAGCCCGAACTCTTCGCGGATCAGATCGCTCAGGCCCTTGCCCGTCACCACGCCCATGCGCGCGCACATCTCCTGCACCACGATCAGCGCCAGCGTAATCGGCAGCATCGTCCACAGCAGGTGATACCCATACTGCGCGCCCGCCTGCGAGTAGGTAAGAATCCCGCCCGCATCATTGTCCACATTGGCCGTAATAAACCCCGGCCCCAGCACCGCAAAGAACATGATGATGCTGACCTTGTACCGCTTCCAGAAGCTCAAGCCCGCACCGCCACCCTCGAAGTCGCACAGCCCTCACCACCACAACTCCGGGTGCCCCAGGTCTCGCTTCTGAGACCTGGGTTCGCAGAATTTTCCCGCAACCAACAATCTCTCTCCAGGCCGAAGCGTACCCCCGACCGCGGCAACAAACAAATCTGTACTTTGCATATTGCCTCCTCGGCTCAATCTAGACTAACCCGGCAGCAGCCTCAATTGGCTACCCCCTCCAAAGCCGTAGCAAACTTTGATAGGAACATCCCGGACCCTACCCGAAATCTCCCGTCAGCCACGCGAAGCCTCTCGCCGTCCGCGCAGCACCTCCACAATCTTCCCCACCTGCGCATCATTCGAGTACCCGTCCCGCACCGCCCGCTCCCTCCCCGCCCGCGCAATCCGCTCCCGCGCCGCCTCGTCCGGCAGATACCTCGCAATCTTCTCCGCGCACTCATCAAACCCCGTAAAGAACACCGCCTCTTCCCCCTCCACAAACCGCGCTTCATGCCCCGCCGACCGCTCCGCCAGCAGAAATCCCCCGCACGCCGCAATCTCAAAGCTCTTATGCACAAACTCATCCTGGTTCGAGTGCGTAATGAAACTCAAATTAATCTTCGACCGCCAGATCGCCTCGCGGTACTCCTTCCCATACAGCTCCGTCCCCGTATACAGCGCCCGCGCCGCCTCCGCGTCCAACCTCTCCCGCCACATCCGATCCCCCGAGATCACCACCGGAAACCCGCACTCCCTCCACAGCCTTGTCAGAAACTCCGGCCGGTCATCATACGACGTCCCAATGAAACTCACCCCCCGATCCCGATCCCCATCCCCCCACCGTCCCTCCACCGGAAAGTGAATCGTCGGCTCATACGCCGTCTGGATCTTGATCACCTCCCGAGCCCCGCGCTCCAGATAATCCGCAATATTCTTATCCCGCTGCACCACGTGCAAATCAAAATGAGGAATGTCCTTCATATACAGCCGCCACCCCGGATCTCTCCGCGGCCCAAACGCATTATCGATCATGTAGCTGACCGTCTTCACCCCCATCGCCCGCAGCCGATCCAGCGTCTCAGGCCGCAAGCCCAGCAGCTTATCCGCCCAGAAAACCTCCGGCCGCTCCCTCTCCGCCGCCGCCAGAATATCCCGATTCAGCCGCCCCACCCATGGCCCCACCTGCGCCCGGTGCACCACCTTCCGCAGCAACTCCCCCTGCGGCTGATACTCCAGGCAATTCATCGCCACCACCGTATGCCCCAGCCGCTCCAGCGCCCACAACCGGTACAGCGCGGAATCATTCGGCGACAGCTGCCCCACATACAAAATCTTCACCGCCGAAACTCCGTTCTCCGTTCTCGGTTCTCAGTTCTCAGTTCTCAGTTCTCAGTTCTCAGTTCTCAGTTCAAAGCTACTACTGCTCGCCAGGTCGAGCGATCCCTGTCGACCACCGCTGCCCAACGGACACCGGACAACTGAGAACTGAGAACTGAGAACTGACAACTGACAACGCCTTACCCTTCCCGCAACTGCGCAATCACCTGCTCCGCATGGATCGCCCCCGCCACCCGCCCATGATGATCCACCACCGGCAGCGACCGCAAATTATATTTATCGAACAGCTCCGCCACCTCGCGATCGCTCGCATCCAGCCCGCAGCGCACGTTATGCCCCTCGCTCAGCGTCGCCAGCACCGTCTCCGGAGTCGACAGCACCAGCCGCGGCAGCATCACCACCCCCGCCAGCTTCTCCTCCTCGCCCAGCAGATAAATCTCCGTAATCGTATCCGGATCGCCCTCGAAGTCCCGCAGCGCCTGCACCGCATCCGCCACCGTCGCATCCTTCGGCGCGCTCACATAATCCGTCGTCATTCTCCCGGCAGCCGAGTCAGCCGAGAACTCCAGCAGCTCCTCCACATCCTGCCGCTCCTCCGGTTCCATCTCTTCGAGGATCGCCTCGGACTCCTCGTCGCTCAGCTCCGCCAGCACATCCGCCGCCGCTCCCGGATCCATCTCCTCCAGAATGTCCGCCGCCCGCTCCGAGTCCAGCCCCTGCAGCAGCGCCTTCTGCATCTTTGGATCCACTTCCTCCAGCGTCTCCGCCGCCGTCTCCTCCGGCAAACTCGAGAACACCGCCTCCCGCTCACCCGGCGCCAGGTCTTCCAGAATGTCCGCAATATCCGACGGATGCAGCTTCGACAGCCGCTCCTGCCCGATCTTCAGCCGCACCCTCCGCGCCGGATCGCGCTCAATCAAATCCACGAAGTCCCACGGAATCACCCGCGGCTTCAACCGCCCCGTAAACTCATCCACCATCCCCACCGGCAGCCCCTTGAACAGCCGCCGCATCGCCCCCCGGTTCCCTACCTCGACCTCCACAATCCGCAGCTCCGCCGTCCCTCCGGCCCCCGGCTCCCACGCCAGGTTCACGTCATTCACCCGCACCACCTTGCGCCCATCCACATCAATGATCTGCTGATCCAGCAAGTCATAATCCAGCAGCAGGTAGTCGTGGTGCTCCTTATACGGCACCGGCATCGTCTTCGCCCGCAGCTCCGCCTCATTGCTCGCCGGCAGCACCATCTCCGCCACCGGCAGCAGGGCCTTCTTCCCCTTCTTCGCCCCCGCCGGCTGCAGGATCAGCGCCGCCACATGCGTCTGGTAGTTCGACACATCCACGGCCAGCTCCTTCACCCGCCCGCAAACCTTCCCATCCGGCCCCAGCACACTCCGCCCCAACAGCGCCGAAGCACTCGTGGCCACCACCGCCGGAATGAGCTGCAACTCAGACATCGCTCCCCCTAAACTAACCCATTCGCCGCAGTCCTGCGCGGACCGCGAGAGCCGCTGCGCGAAAGTCTATTGTGCAGGACGGAACCCGGTGCGTGCTTCCCAATAAAACCTGCCATCCACCATCCCCGCGCCCCCCACGCGAAGCCCTCGCCGTCCGCGCAGGACCCAAAGCAAAACGGCGAAGCCCGCAAGCCCCGCCGTTCTCTACCCTCTACGCTCTACCCTCTACCCTTACGCAGTGACAGCCTCCAGCAGCGTCTGCGCAAACTTCTTCCCCGCCCTCGCCTTGTACGCATCCTTATGGAACGCATACCCGGCAATCAGCGGAAACGCAATCGTCGCCTCGGCAAAGACCATCTGCTCATACGTCAGATCCACCTTGCCCCAGCTCGAAGCCTCCTTCAGCGTCGACCCCGACAGCGCACCATCCCGCGCATCCGCCACCGTGATCTGAATCGCGTACTTGTGCATCGACGCATCCACACCCAGCACATCCGCCGCGACCACAATATCCTGCGCAAAGTTCTTCGGCACGCCTCCGCCGATCATCAGCAAGCCCGTCGTCGGATTCGCAATCTTCAACTGCGTCAGCTCATAGAAGTCCTTGGCCGAGTCAATCGACACCACAGCCTTCCCGCGCCGCTCATGCTGATGCGCCACCAGCCCAAACCCCGCCGAGCAATCCGAGAACGCCGGGCAGAAGATCGGCACGTCTTTTTCGTAGCAAGCCAGCACGATCGAGTCGTTCTCCCCATCCTTGGGCGTCCGCTTGTGGTCCACCAGGTACTTGCCCATCGCCTGGATAAACTCCCGCGACGAGTACGCCCGCGGCTCCAGCGAGTCCGTAATCTCCTTCGTCGTGTCATCGCAGATCCGCAGCTGCTCTTCATCGATGAACGTGTCATAGATGCGATCGATCATCAGCTCGCGCAGATTGGCATCGCCCGCGCCATACTTGTACTCATCGCCCGCGATATAGTGCCGGAAGCCCAGCGCCTCAAAGAAATCCTGGTCCACAATATTCGCGCCCGTCGACACAATCGCGTCGACCATATTGTTCCGCACCAGGTCCACAATCACCTTCTGCAACCCCGCCGAGATCAGCGACCCCGCCAGGCACAGAATCACGCCGCACTCCGTATCGCGCAGCATCATCTCGTAGATATTCGCCGCCCGCGCCAAATCCCGCGAGCTATACGCCATCGAACTCATGGCATCGACCAGCGCCACCACGTTGTGCTGCTTGATGTCGATGTGTTGAATCTGGTTGGTAAGTAGTTCTTTTTTCGTAGTCATATCAACTACAAGAATATCGCGTCTCTCCCGACCCAGGCGCGGCATTCTGTAAATTTCCAACCTGCGCCTTTGCTTTTCTTTCTGTCATTCCCGCAGGGAATCTGCTTCACCCGCGCCACCGTCAAACCCCGTCATCTCGACCGAAGGCGCAACGCGCCGCAGTGGAGAGACCCCTGTATTCCCCACCTCCAACCCACCAACCCCGACATCCTGAACGAAGGGCGCAGCCCGCAGTCGAAGGACCCCGACACCCTCAACCCCGCCCCAACCGCTCGACCCTTTCTCGCCACGGCTCCAACCGCACCGAGCCAAGCAAGATGCTATGCTCTCCACAATTCCAACGCGCAGGCGCCCTCGATGCGAACCCTACCAATCCTGGCAGCACTCCTCATCCTCACATCGACCTCCGCCTTCGCCACCGAACCCTGCCAGAGCTTCCGTGGCCGGGCCCTCTACTACTCAGCTGACGGCCAGTTCCGGATCTGGCACATCGGAACCCACCACACATTTGAGCCGCCCGATATGCCGGGCCCCAACCCCGACTACGAGCCTTCCTGGGATCGATTGATGACGATCCTTCTAGCCGGAAGGCAGAACCCCGACGACAATGCGGTCTTCGCCGACTTCGTAGTCTGCCCCACCGAACCCTTCCGCAAGGGCGCCGCCCAGGAAGCGACCATAAAGAGCATTCGCCACCCGCACGTCGTTCCTCGCGATCAAGATGGTGAACCTCGTTAGTCCTCGATGCCGCCTACCCCAGCACAAACCTCCCCCGCCGTACCGCCACCCACCCCACCACCACAAACAACACCAGCGCCACCACCTTCGCCACATTCGTAATCGGCTCAGTCCCCTTCGGCGCCAGCGCATGCAGCGGCGCAACCTTCTCGAACGACTGCACAATCAGCACCAGCACGTTGAAAAACTCCGCAATCGTCGCCGTCACGATATACGTCCTCGCCCACCCCTTATTCCACGCCACCACCGCCACCGCCAGCACCACCAGCGAAATCGCCCCCACCACGATCCCCGGCGTCACCCCGTGGAACGGAAAGAAGAACCCCGTCACGCTGGTCAGAATCGTAAACACCAGGAAGACCGCATTCCACCCCGCCAGCCTCTTCCCCTCGACAAATCCATACACCACCACCAGCCCCGTCGCAATTCCGATCAGGCTAATGACCACATGAATCAACGTGAACGTAGACATGACGGCATCCTTTTGCATGGGAGATTGCTTCCAAACGCCTGGCCCGCTATCTGCCACATCCTACAACGCCTACACCAGCGCCGTCACCCCCGCCGACCGGTAAATCGCCTGCATGTACTCCATATCCCGCAGCCCCTCCTCCCCCGGCGTATCCGGCGTCCGCCCCGTCCGCACGCACTCCGAGAAGTGGTCCGCCTCCCGCGTAAACTGCTCCGGGTCCTTCTCCGGATTCAGCTCGTCCAGCGTCACCCTCCCCTCGGCCCCCCGATACTCCGCCGTCAGCCGCAGCCCCTCATACCCAAACTGATCCACCTGCAGCCAGCCCTTCGCCCCATACACCCGATAGAACCCCGGCATCTGCCCTCCATACGTCGTCGTGCAGATCGCCTGGATCCCCGACGGAAACTGCTGCGTCCACGACGTATTCTCCTCCACCGACGTGAACCTTCCATCCTGGTCAATCGTCGACACCATCCCCGCAAACTTCACCGGCTCCTCGCCCGTCAGGTACCGCGTCGCATTCAGGCAATAGATCCCCACATCCAGCAGCGGCCCTCCCCCACTCAGCGCCTTATTCAGCCTCCACTCCCCCGCATTCTCCCGGAACCCGTTCGAGCTCACAATCGACTGCACCTGCCCCAGCGCCCCTCCCCTCACCAGCTGAATCGCCCGCCGCGTCGTCGGCTCATAGTGCAGCCGGTAGGCAATCATCAGCTTCACCTTCGCCGCCTCGCACGCCGCAATCATCGCCTTGGCATCCGTCACCGACGTCGACATCGGCTTCTCGCACAGCACATGCTTGCCCGCCTTCGCCGACCGGATCGTATACTCCGCATGCATGCTGTTGGGCAGCGCCACATACACCGCGTCAATCGCCTTGTTCTCGCGCATCCGGTCCATGTCTTCGTAGCTGTAAATCGAACTCGACGGCACCCCATACTGCGCCGCAATCCGCTCCGCCTTGTCGCGATGCCCGCTCACCAGCCCCGTAATCGTGGACGTCGAACTCCCCTTCACGCCCCGCATAAAGTGATCGGCAATCCTCCCCAACCCGATCACGCAATATCCCACCTTCGGAATATCCGTCGGCCGCTCGACCTGCGCAAACCCACGCGCCACACCCTCCGGCAGCATCCCCGCCGCCACCCCCAACGCTCCCAGCCTCGAAAACTCTCTCCGCGAAATCCTCATGCGCACTCTCCTCCGCTTCTACCACGCACTCGGATTCTACTTCGCCCCGCCCCCACTCTGTCATCTTGAGCGGAGCCGAAGAGCCTGTCCTGAGCCTGTCTCAACCGCTCGACCCTTTTCCACCCGAAACCCAACCTGTGCCCGCGCCCGCATCGGCTTCACCAGCAGCATCACGCCCGCAATCACCAGCGCCACCGTCGCCAACCACTGCATCACCCGCATCGCTCGCTCCATCCCATCCTCCTCAACCTTCGATAGCCCTTGCTGTCGCTCTAGCCCCTGCTGTTGCTGTAGCCCTTGCCGTTCTTTCTGTCATTCCCTCCGGGAATCTGCTTCTTCTCTTGCCGTTGCGGTTGCTGTTGCTGTTGCTTTTGCTTTTGCTGTTGCTTTTCTGGCTGTCATCCCGCAGGGATCTGCTTCTGTTCTTGCAGTTGCTCTTGTTCTTGCAGTTGCTGTTGCCCTTGCCGTTCTTTCTGTCATTCCCCCTGGGAATCTGCTTCTTCTCTTACAGTTGCTTTTGCAGTTGCTTTTGCAGTAGCCCTTGCCCTTGCCCTTCCCCCTCGCATTCCCTCCGCGAATCCGCGTCTACGCCCTTCTTGACCGCAACCCAATCCACTCCGCCGCTAGGAACGCCAGCACCGCCACCATCCGAAACCCGACATTCCACGGCCGCTCGTTCACCACGTACTGCGCCATCATGAAGCAGAGGCAAGCGACATACAGCAACCGCACCTCCGCGCTCATCCTGCGATACGCACCGCCAAACTTCCACTTCCTCTCGACCATCCCGTCGTCCATCTCATCCTCCCTCTCCCCGCCGCTCCACCCCAGTGCCATCCATCACCCAAGCCGCATGACACTTGTCATGCCCGGCGCAGCGTCTTCGCGTCCGGCGCAGCATCTCCGCGTCAACCCCGGCAGCTCCCGCAGCCCCCCAGCACCACTCCAGCCGCCACCAAGACAATCGCCGCGTCCACGCCCGTCATCACCCTGCCAAACACTCCGGACGAGTACCAGCAGGGCGAAGCGAGCAGCAGGCAAAACGCATAGTAGGCAATATTCTGTCCAACCGTCCTCGGTCGAAAGTCAAAATTCAAGTTCATCTCCCTCTCCTCTCAGTTCCCGTTCTTCCCGATCAAATCTTCCCAACGTTCACGCCCGAGCGAATGTCTGTCTCTACCACTACGCTCCACGCACCAGAAATTACGCATCCAAACCAACTCACTCCCCACTTCTCACTTCTCACTTCTCATTTCTCATTTCTCATTTCTCTCATCTCACTTCTCATCTCACTCCCCACTACTCCGCATCCTCAAAGATCTGATCGATCATCTTCCCGAACAGCCGCGCAATCTTGAACGCCAGCGGCAGCGACGGATCATACTTCCCCGTCTCGATCGCATTCACGCTCTGCCGCGACACCTCCAGCTTCTCCGCCAGGTACGCCTGCGACCACCCTCGCTCCGCCCGCAACTCCCGCAGCCGATTACGCATCGTCCCTCACCCGGTTGCGCATCGTCTGCACCGCTTGTGCCGCCCCAAACGCCACAAAGAACGTCAGCCAGCTCGTGAACACCGGAAGCGCCGAGGCCCCGCTGATCGCCCGCAGAAAGTCATTCACCGCCAGCACCGCCAGCAGCGCTGCAGTCCCCACCAGCAACGACCGCATCGTGATCAGCCGCACGTACTCGTCCTTCTCCTCCTGCAGATACAAGCCCAGCGCGCCCAGCGTGCCCAGCAACGGCACCGCCGGCACCACCGCCATCGTGTACAGCAGCCAGCCATGCGGGTGCGTATGCTTCACAATCACCAATGCAGCCCATAACACTGCCACATAGGACGCCACGGTCACGAACACCCGCCGCTGGTACCGCTTGCTCGCCGGTGTAGACATTCCACAGAAACTCATCGCGCTCCCTCGCTTCCTTCCAACCCATCCGCATCCGCCGGTACCCGGTTCTGTACCCGGTAGGTCAGCTTCGCCGCCATCATCGCCACCGCAAACACGCCCAGCTCCACCCACGCCGGCCAGCTTCCCTTCCAGCCAAACAGTTGCAGGAACAGGTGGAAGCACACCGACGTCATCACCGCCGCCGTCCCCCACAACAGGCACCGCACCACCAGCTGCCGATAAAACTCATCCACCTCCTCCCCCAGGTACCGCCCCAGCGCCGCAATCATCCCCACCAGCGGAACCGTCGGCAGCAGCGCCATCACAAACAGCGTCGTCCCCACCGGCTTCGCCCTGTCCACCCAGAAGTAGGTTCCGCACCACGCCAGCTCATACACCGCCAGCGAGATCGCCACCCGCCGGATCATCCCCTTCTTCGCCGCGTTCAACTTCTTCCAGCTCCAGGCCATCTCCAACCTCCTCGTCGCTCCAACATCCATCCGATGTCAAGCAGACTTTACGACAAGCTTCCTTTACATGTCAAGCTCCCTTGTCATTTTTCTCCAAACCACCCAAACCACCCCCTCCTGAAACCCGGCATACGCCATCGATTTGCAACCCAAACCGGGGCTGAGTCACACAAATTGATACCCTAAGAAGCAAGATGAACGTGAACTTCGCCGAGCGCGCGCACAACCACAACTGGAAGCTCGACCCCATCGTGCGCTCGCTTCTCGACACCGATTTCTACAAGCTCCTCATGCTCCAGTTCATCTGGAAGAACTTCCCCACCACCCGCGTCACCAGCGAAATCCACAATCGAACCGCCCACATTCGCCTCGCCGACCGCATCTCCGCCTCCGCCCTGCGCGACCAGATGGAGCACGTCCGCTCTCTCCGCCTCCGCCGCAGCGAGCTCGTCTGGCTCACCGGCAACACCTTCTACGGCACCAAACAAATCTTCCACCCCGACTTCCTCGCCTGGCTGGAGCACGACTTCCGCCTCTCCGACTACGAGATCACCGAGCATGGCGGCCAGCTAAGTATCCGCTTTTCAGGACTTTGGACCGAGGTCACCCTGTGGGAGGTCTACTCCCTCGCCATCGTCTCGGAGATGAAAACCCGCGCCGCGCTCGCCACCCTCAACGAGCTCGAGCTCGACGTCCTCTACGCCCGCGCCAAGACCCGCCTCTGGGACAAGATCGAGCTCCTCCGCCCCATCGAAGGCCTTCGTTTGTCCGACTTCGGCACCCGCCGCCGCCACTCCTTCCTCTGGCAGGAGTACTGCATCCAGGCCCTCGCCACCGCCCTCGGACCCAACCTCACCGGCACCTCTAACACCGCCCTCGCCTACAAGCACGACCTCGAAGCCATCGGCACCAACGCCCACGAGCTCCCCATGGCCATGGCCGCGCTCGCCTCCCAGGGCTCGGACGACGACCTCCGCGCCTCGCAATATCGCGTCTTAGAGCTCTGGCGCCAGTCCTACAACAACGAGCTCCTCATCATGCTCCCCGACACCTTCGGCACATCGCAGTTCTTAGCCCACGCGCCAGCGTGGGCAGCCAAATGGACCGGCGAGCGCGTCGACTCCAAAGACCCCTTCCTCGCCGGCGACGAGTACATCGCCTGGCTCGAATCCCGCGGCGAAAATCCCCACACCAAGCGCCTCATCGCCTCCGACGCTCTCGACGCCTCCACCATCGCCGAGCTCCACACTTACTTCAACGGCCGCATCCGTTTCTCCGCCGGCTGGGGCACCCTCCTCACCAACGACTTCCGCGGCTGCCATCCCCGCAATGAAGACACCTTCGAACCCATCTCGCTCGTCTGCAAACTCACCAGCGCCGACGGCATCCCCACCGTCAAGCTCTCCGACAACCCCAGCAAATCCACCGGCCCCGCCGACCTCATCGCCCGCTACCGTCGCGTCTTCAACACCCCCGTCCAAACCGAAGTCCCCGTCCTCGTCTAGCCCGCCTTTCAGCGCCAGCGCCCCACGCACGCACCAAGCGCCAACGTGCTAAGGGCCAACGGCCCGACATATACCAGCCTAGGGCGTATCGACATATAGCTTGAGGTGTAGGCACGAACATGCGAGGGCGACGAGGGCTTTGAAGTTCTTCTTGAGTTTTTCGTAGCGTGTGGCGAAACGGCGGAAGTGCTTAAGCTTGGCGAAGCAACGCTCGATGCGATTGCGTTTGCGGTAGAGTTCTTTGTCGTAAGTGCGTTGTAGGGCGCGGCTGGACAGGGAGGGAACCACGGCCGCCGCACCCATGGTCTGGATATGAGCGAGGATGGCTTTGCTGTCGTAGCCTTTGTCGGCCAGTACCCAGTCGGCTTGGTGCTCGCCGAGCAGATCGATGGCCTGGGTACAGTCATTGCGCTCTCCGCCGGTGATGAGGAAGTCCACCGGCAGGCCCAGTTCGTTGGCCAGCAGGTGAACCTTGGTCGTCAGACCTCCTCGGGAGCGCCCCAGAGCCTTGTCGGAGCCCCTTTTTTGCGGCCCGTGGCCGCCTGCTGGTGAGCTCGTACGATGGTTGAATCGATCATCAGATACAAGTTTCTGCGATCCGCCACCAGGTCGCTGAAAATCTTGTCCCACACACCGCTCGCGGCCCAGCGTCCGAACCGCTTATGCACGCTCTTGTACTTGCCGTAGCGCTCGGGAAGGTCATGCCAGCGGGCACCGGAACGAAGCACCCAGAGCACACCGTTGACGAACCTGCGGTTATCCGCTGCCGTTCGGCCCACCGTGTCCGCACGTCCCGGCAACAAACCCTCGATCCGCCTCCACTGCGCATCGCTCAACTCATATCGACTTACGCCCATGCAAATAGAACAACAAATCAACCACAAGAGGCAAAGTCTATATGTCGATACGCCCTAGGCCGAAGGCCTAGGTAAAGGCCCACCAACGCGCGAAGGGCTGAAGGCCCGACATATCCGCACTTCGCTCCGCCACCAAGGCCTGTCATTCTGAGCGAAGCCACTCGCGCCCCTGCGAGCGGCGCAGTCGAAGAACCCGCCATGCCGCCGGCACCCGGAAACGGTGCTTGGACCTTCTGGCCCCGGATAAATGAAGCAATCCCAGAATCCCTCTCCGGCCCAGAGCTAATGCACCATCCTTAAACACCCCCTCGCTATACTTTCCCCATGCACCTTTCGTCTCTCTCCCGCCTTGCTCTCGCTGCCACCCTTCTACCCCTCCTCCTCACCCCCGCCGCCCACGCCTGGGGCCGCGACGGCCACATGCTCATCAACAAGCTCGCCGCCGAAAACCTCCCCTCGGACGTTCCCTACTTCCTCCGCAACGGCAACGGCGTCGATGTCATGGAGTGGATGGGCCCTGAGCCCGACCGCTGGAAGCAGCGCGACGCCGAGCCCGAGCTCGACGCCACCCAATCCCCCGACCACTTCCTCGACTACGAGTGGGCCATCTATGGAGCCACTCCCTGCGCCACCGGCACCCCCGACTGCATCGACGGCTACAACTTCCCCCGCAAGCGTTACGACTTCATCCGCAACCTCTCCGCCGCCCTTCCCCAGCACCCCGAGATCAAGAACTTCGAGACCGTCGGCTTCCAGCCCTGGCAGGTTGAAGAGGTCTGGCAGCGCCTCAAGGCCGACATGCGCCAGTACCGCAACCTCACCGCCGCGCATGAAGATACCGCCCCCGTCCAGCTCGCCATCCTCTACGACGCCGGCTGGCTCGGCCACTACGTCGGCGACGGCTCCCAGCCCCTGCACAACACCATCCAGTACAACGGCTGGACCGGCCCCAACCCCCACGGCTACACCACCGAGCACCACATCCACGCCCAGTTCGAGTCCGTCTACGTCTCCGCCAACATCAAGGCCTCGGACGTCGCTCCCCTCGTCGCCGCCGCCCAGCCCACCGTCATCGACGACGAGTGGACCCAATACTGGAACTACCTCCACCACTCCAACTCCCTTGTCGAAAAGGTCTATCAGCTCGACAAAGAAGGAGGCTTCACCGGCGCCGGAACCCCCGAAGCCAAGTCCTTCACCGAAGAACGTCTCGCCGCCGGAGCCATCGAGCTCCGCGACCTCATCCACTCCGCCTGGATCCACTCCGCCGACCCCGTCCAGGAATACCACGGCCCCCAGTAGCAGTTCTCAGTTCTCAGTTCTCAGGTAAGGCTCGATCCGCGAGCTTCTCCCGGCAACTGAGAACTGACAACCGAGAACTAAACGCCAGCGGCGTTCCGCCCCACTCTCCTCGCCATCTTCCTTAGCATCGGCTCACTTCCCAGCGCGATCGCGGGCGCCGCCACCACGGCGAACATCGCCCACACCACCAGCGCATGCCACTCCCAGCTCCACAGCAGCCGCGTCGTATCCAATGGATGATGCTTCACCGCGCCCCACAGCGCCTTCCCCGCCAGCGGCACCCGCGGCGTCCCGAAGATCACCGACCCCACCTTGATGAACACCGGGAACATCAGGATCTCCACCGGATACATCGCATGGTTGCCCACCTGCGAAGCCACAATATTCAGCCGGAACAGCGCCGCCAGCCCCAGCACCGCCACCGTCGTCGACCCCAGCAGCGGATTCACCCCCACCACCACCCCCAGCGCCAGCGACCACGCCAGCGTATCCGGATCGGCCCCCCGGCGCAGCAGGCCCATCATCGGGTTCACGATCCATCGCTGCCAGGGACTCGCCACACTCACAGCATATCGGTACACTCACCGCAGCGTATGAATTGCCGTCACTGAAACGCATCTGCTTTCGCTGATATCCTCGTCCCGACGCCCACAAGGACCCTGCTTGTCTCTTCCCCGCACGCTCCGCCGCATCTACCGTATCCTCGCGCTCGCCGCCGTCTTCGCCTACTCCATCCTCGAGGTCCTCATCACCCGCCCCCGCACTCGCGCCCTCCGCGCCGCCTGGCTCAGCCGCATCGGCAACCGCCTGCTCCGCACCCAGAACATCACCTTCACCACCGTCGGCCCCGTCCCCTCCCACGGAGCCGTCATCACCAACCACCTCACGCTACATCGACGTCGTCCTGCACGGCTCCATCCGCCCCTGCGTCTTCGTCTCCAAGATCGAGCTCCGCAAGACCCCCGTCTTCGGCTGGGTCAGCATGATGGCCGGCACCGTCTACATCGACCGCGCCACCAACCGCGCCAGCAGCATCACCAAGGCCGCCCAAGGCATGGCCAAAGGCTTCCGCGACAACCTCCCCGTCGTCTTCTTCCCCGAAGGCACCACCGGCGTCGGCGACGTCCCCACCCTCCCCTTCCGCAGTGGCCTTCTCCACCTGGCCATCGCCGACAACCAGCCCGTCACCGCCGGCTTCATCCACTACGAGCTCACTCCCTACGACCTCGCCCGCGGCAAGTCCACCCGTAACGACGTCCACTGGGGCCACCAGACCCTCTGGCAACACCTCTGGAACTTCGCCGACCTCCACGGCGTCCACGGCACCATCACCTTCGCTCCCCAGCCCATCGCCTTCTCCGCAGCCGCCCTGAAAAACCGTAAGACTGCCGGCCACGAAGCCCAGGCCGCCATCAACGCCCTCGCCGTCCCCATCCAGCCACCTCGCCCTAATCCCTGCACTACTGGCACTGCAGCGAAGTCCACACCCCAGCCGTCGTCCCTGACGCCGAGCTCACCTCCAGATCAATAAAGCTTCCCGCCACAATCGCCACCGCTCCCGTCGACGTGCAACTCCCGTTCGTCGCCACCGAGCATGCGATCGCGGTATTCGTCATCGCCCCCGGCGTCCCGGATCGCAGCGTCACCGTAATCGTCGCCGACTGCTGCGAATACACATCCAGCTCCGTAGCCGTGCATCCCTGCGGTACCCACGCCATCGTGGACGGCGTCTCCGTCAGGCTCGAATTCAGCGAATTGACCGCGTAGAACTTAAAGTTAAAACTCACCGCGTGATACATCGCCGCAAAGCTGCCACTGCTGGTCCCTGTCCCCGACCCACCCGTCCCCGCAGCCCCCTCCGGAATCCCGAAGTTCAGCACCGCGGCCTGCGCCGTTCCGCTGTTGGTCACTGTAGCCTGCGCTCCCGCCGCCAGCGTCGTCACCGTCCCCACCGCCACCGTCGCCGCGGCGCCTGTAGCTCCCGTTGCGCCTGTACCTCCCGACTGCGCTAGTACCGCCCAATTGGATGGGTACAGATCCGGTTCAGCATTACTCCCCGGCATCTGCGCCAGGTACGTCGACCCCGCAAACGTCACCGCATCGTTCACCGCGTACTCCGCCGCCGCGCTCCACACTCCCCGAAAGTTCATCCCCACCGCGCCTGCAGCGCCCGTGGCCCCCGTAGGCCCCGTTGCCCCTGTCGCCCCCTGCGGCCCCATCGCTCCAGGAGCTCCCGCCGGTCCTGTAGCTCCCGTTGCCCCCGCCGTCCCTGCCTGCGCCAGCACCGCCCAGTCCTCCGGGAACAGATCCGGCCGCGAACCAACATTCCGAAACACCACCGACAGGTAACTTGTCCCTCCATAACTCACCGCATCATTCATCGCATAGTTCGTCGCCGAGTTCCACGCCCCCTGCCACGTCAGCCCCGGCGTTCCATTCAATCCATTGGTTCCATTCGTCCCCGCGGGCCCCATCGGCCCCGTCGCCCCCGTCGGTCCCGCCGGCCCCTGCAATCCCGTCGCTCCCGTCGCTCCCGTCAAACCCTGTGCCCCCGCCGCTCCCGCAACTCCCGGCAATCCCTGCGGACCGGCCGGCCCCACGGCTCCGGTCGCTCCGGTCAATCCCTGCGCCCCCGCCGGCCCCTGCATCCCCACCGGCCCCGCAACGCCCTGCGGACCGGCCGGCCCCGCCGGCCCGGTCGCCCCAACTGGCCCCGCCGCCCCCACCGGACCCGCGGCCCCCGCCACCCCCTGCGCCCCCTGCGATGCCAACACCCCCCAGTACGCCGAACCAATCCCCGGCGTCTGCGCCGCATTCCCCGCTACCAGCGACACCCAGCTCGCACCCGCAAACACCACCACATCCCCCACCCCGTAGTTGTCCACCGAGCTATATCCCCCGTGGTACACCAGCCCCGGCGTCCCCGCCGCGCCCGCCGGACCCGCAGGTCCCATCGGCCCCACGGCCCCCGGCAAACCATCCAGCCCGTTCAGCCCCGCCACGCCCGCAGGCCCCTGCGCCCCCGTCGCTCCGGCCGCCCCGCTGGCCGCAAACATCGCCCAGTCCCCCGGGCTCAAGCTCGGCGTATTCCCATGATTACTCGCCGCCAGCGACACCCATCCCGCCCCCTGCCACAGCACCCCCTCCCCCACCCCATAGTTCCTCGTCGAGTCATACGCCCCCACAAAGTTCATCCCCACCGGTCCCGCCGGACCCTCCGGCCCCATCGGTCCCTGCAGCCCCGTCGCTCCCGCCACTCCCGGAATCCCCTGCGCCCCCGCCTCGCCCGCAATTCCCTGCACTCCCTGCGCCCCGGTCGCTCCCGGAGGCCCCACCGGCCCCAGCAATCCCTGCGGCCCCGCTGGCCCCGCCGCGCCCTGCGCACCGGTCGCCCCCGCCGGCCCCTGCGCCGTCAGCGGCCCCCAGGATGCCGCACTCAACCCCGGCGTCTGCCCCACATTGAACCCCGTCAGCGACACATAGCTCGCCCCTTGAAACACCACCACATCCCCCAGCGAATAGTTCCCCGACGAGCTGTACATCCCGCGGTACACCAGCCCCGGACTTCCCGCCGGCCCCGCCACCCCCTGCGGTCCCTGCGGCCCCGCAGGACCCTGGATGCTCTCCCCCTGCGGCCCTTGCGGTCCCGTCGCCCCGGCCGGCCCCGCCATCCCCTGCGGCCCAGCCGGTCCCTGCACACTCATCCCCATCGGCCCCTGCGGACCGGCCGCCCCCGCCGGCCCCATCGGCCCCTGCTCGCCGGCCGCCGCCAGCATCCCCCACGTCAGTCCCGACGAACCCGGCGTACTCCCTGCATTCCCCGCCACCAGCGAAACCCAGCTCGACCCGCCATACTGCACCACCGCCCCCGCCCCATAACTCGTCCCCGCGCTATACGTCCCGAGATACGCAATCCCTCCACCCGTCCCCGAGATCCCCGGAGGCCCCTGCGGCCCCTGCGCACCCGTCGCCCCCGTCTCCCCCTGGATCCCCTGCGGCCCCTGCGGCCCCGCCGGCCCCGCCGGCCCCGTAGCACCCGCCGGCCCCTGCGGCCCCGCCGCACCCGTCCCCGCCAGCGCAATCTCCAGCTCTGGAGCATGCGCCGTCTGATCATTCTCCTTGCTATCGAACTGCACCACTGCCCCGCTCCCCGCCACCAGCGCCAACCCGAAGTTCGTCCCCGGAGTCCCCACCCATCCCTGCACCGCCGACGTCACATCGAACGTCACAAACTCCCCCGCCCCCGCCACCTGCGCCGTCTGCACCATCGCCCCCAGCGACGGCAGCGTCGCATACGTCACCCCCATCTCCGTCCACGCCCCGCCCACCAGCTCCGCCTGCACCGCCCCCGGCACGTCCGCCCGATTGCAATACACCCGCAGCGTCGCCCTCGCGATCTGCGCCGCCGTCGTCCCCGCCGGCAGCATCGTCAGATCAAACTGCACCAGCGCCGTATACCCGCCGCCCACATTCAGGTTGCTCAGCCCACCCGCGTTCACCCCCGGCTGCGCACTCGACACATGCGCATCGCCCACCAGCGTCGCCTCCTGCCCCCACATGCCCCTCGAAGCACACACCCCCATCACCAGCAGCAACCTCGCCACAGTGCAGAACCGGCCCCAAATTTGGAGCGAATGTCTCACGTCCATCAGCCCTCAACTGCAACAGCAACGATCACAACTCAATAGCGCACATTGCCGACGGGCCTTCTGGGGGACGATGCGGTTACCCAGCGGTGGTAGACCTTTGAATCGGCAGGGATGTCAACACCATTCAACCAACTATCAAACGATCCTCATGTGACACAAATCACAAGACTTAGTCCAACACCCCACTCCCCCGGCCCGCTCCCACATCACGACCAATCCTCCCTCTCGCCGCCGCGTATGAGACGATGCACCCCATGACCGTCTCTTCTTCCCCTGACGACAGTCCCTCTCCCGCCGACGCCGCCAGCAACCACCACCTCTCCCGCCAGCTCACCCTCCGCGACCTCGTCCTCTCGCAAGTCCTCACCGTCGTCGGAAGCTCCTGGGTCGGCCTCGCCGCTGGCCTCGGCCACGCCCAAACCCTCGTCTGGCTCTTCGCCTTCGCCGTCTTCTACGCCCCCATGGCCGTCGCCGTCTTCTTCCTCAACCGCGAGATGCCCCTCGAAGGCGGCCTCTACGTCTGGGCCCGCCGCTCCTTCGGCGACACCGTCGGCTTCCTCACCGCCTGGAACATCTGGGCCTATGGCCTCTCCTCCATCGCCACCATCCTCTTCCAAATCCCCAGCGAGTTCGCCTTCATGATCGGCCCCCGCGCCGCCTGGGTCCCCGAAAGTCACACCACCGTCTTCCTCGCCCTCGCCGTCCTGCTCACCCTGCTCGCCCTCTCCGCCATCCGCGGCCTGGCCCTCGGCAAGTGGATCCACAACGTCTCCGGCGCCTCCATGATCGCCGCCTTCGCCCTGCTCATCTTTGCGCCCTTCTGGGCGATGGCCCACCACGTCCCCCTCCACTTCACCCCCTTCGAGCTCCATCTCCCCCACACCGACCCCAGCTCCCTCGCCCTCATCGGCCAGACCCTCTTCGCCGCCGCCGGCCTCGAGTACATCGCCATCATGGCCGGCGAGGCCAGGTCCCCCTCCCGCGACATCGGCCGCTCCATCCTCATCGCCACCCCCATCATCATCGTCATGTTCATCTTCGGCACCGCCTCCGTCCTCGCCTTCCACGAGTACACCCACGTCCCCATCAACTACATCGCCCCCATCCCCCAGACCCTCCGCCTGGCCTTCGGCTCCAGCACCCTCGGCAACCTCGTCGCCCGCGTCATCATCCTTCTCCTCCAGATCCGCATCCTCGGAGCCTCCAGCTATCTCTTCACCGGAGTCTCCCGCCTTCCCATGGCCGCCGGCTGGGATCACCTCATCCCCGCCTGGTTCTCCCGCCTCCATCCCCGCTACCGCACCCCCACCAACTCCATCCTCGTTGCCGCGCTCATCATCGCCGCCCTCATCGTTCTCGGCAGCGCCGGCGTCCATGCCGCCGTCGCCTTCAACCTCCTCAACAACGCCTCTACCGAGTTCTACGTCCTCGCCTACCTGGCCATGTTCTCCATCCCCGTCATCGGATTAAAGCTCCTCCGCAACCGCATCCCCCGCTGGGCCGTCCTCGTCTGCGCCGTCGGCTTCATCACCACCCTGCTCATCTTCGCCCTCAACGCCTACCCCTTCGACGGCTCCTCCAGACTCCTCCCCTTCGCCACCGAAATCCTCGGAACCACCCTCATCGTCAACCTCATCGGCTACGCCTTTTATCGCAGCCGCTCCCTCCGCCCCAGCGTCAAACCCTAAAGTCTTCTACGCTCGCTGTCCCCGCAGCACCCTCGACTCGCTAACTGACCAACTCGCTAACCTGCTAACCCGCTACCTCGCTGCTCCTATGGCCACCTTCCCCTCTCCGAACATCACCAGCAGCCTTCCTCCCTCCCGCGCGTGGCAGCAGCTCATCCGCGCCCACGATCGCATCTTCTCCGACGCCAACAAGCTCTCCCTCAAGCATCTCGTCATCCGCCTCAGCATCGCCGGCTTCGTCCTGCATCTCGCGCTCATCCTCCTCGCCCGCTCGCTGGCCAACCCTCCCGTGGTCCTCGCGGCGCTCGGCACCAACTACCTCACCGCCATCTCCACCCCCTTCAACTTCATCCTCTTCTACGAAGTCCTCACCCTCATCGCGGCTCTCCCCTCTTCCACCACCCGCTCCATCGCCAACCAGTTCGAGATCGTCTCCCTCATCTTCATCCGCGACGTCTTCAAGAACCTCGCCATCATCGGAGGCTTCCACGGCCAGCACTTCACCCGCCAGACCATCCCCTTCTACATCGACATGGGAGCCAGCCTCGCCATGTACTTCGTCGTCGCCCTCTTCCAGTACATCGCTCACCGCGCCGTCGTCCCCATGGACACCGAAGCCCGCTCCCGCGGCCTGCAGCGCTTCATCGCCCAGAAGAAAGTCGTCGCCATTGGCCTCGCCATCCTGCTCATCGGCATGGCGGCCTACAACTTCGGCATCTTCTCGATCCACGTCGAGCGCCTCCTCGCCTCCGGCCACAACTCCCCCCTCGAGCACATGACCACCTACTACAACGACCTCTTCAACGTCATGATCTTCACCGACGTCCTGGTCCTCATCCTCTCGCTCAACGTCTCCGGCCGCTACGAGATGGTCTTCCGCAACGCCGCCTTCGTCGTCTCCATCATCCTTCTCCGCTTCTCGCTCACCGAGCCCGCCCCCTTCGGCGCCCCCCTCGCCCTCCTCGCCATGGCCTTCGGCGTCCTCACCCTCCTGCTCTTCAACTTCCACATGGCCGTCGAACGCAACAACCCCAACAACTAACCCCGCACCCCCGAACCTGTTTCGCTCTGCCCTCCGCGCAGCACCACGCGAAACCCCTCGCCGTCCGCGCAGGACCTGTCATCCTGAGCGAAGTAGATCGTGCACTTCGCGAGCTACGCAGCCGAAGGACCCCGAAGAAGCCGGAATCACCGATACGGCCCGCCCCTTTCAACCACTACCCAAAGTCGAGCCCCCAAGCTACGCGCAGCACCCACGCGAAGCCTCCCGCCGTGCGCGCAGCACCCATTCCATTTCGAGCATCCAAGGCCGTATGCTGTCTTCCATGCCCTCGCCTGCGACCACCGACCCCCTCGCCAACACGCCCGGCCACCTCTCCACCCCCGACCGCCTCGTCAACCTCCCGCGCCTGGTCACCGCCTTCTACGCCAACCACCCCGACCCCTCCGTCCCCGCCCAGCGCGTCGCCTTCGGAACCTCCGGTCATCGCGGCTCCTCCCTCACCTCAAGCTTCAACTACGCGCACATCCTCGCCATCACCCAGGCCATCGTCGAGTACCGCGCCACCCAGAACACCACCGGCCCCCTCTTCCTCGCGCAGGACACCCACGCCCTCTCCGAGCCCGCCTTCACCACCGCCCTCGAAGTCCTCGCCGCCAACAACATCACCGTCTTCATCGACGACCAACTCGGCTACACCCCCACCCCCGTCCTCTCCCACGCCATCCTCACCTACAACGCCGCCAACCCCGGCAAGCCCCAGTCCGACGGCATCGTCATCACCCCCTCCCACAACCCACCCGAAGACGGCGGCTTCAAGTACAACCCACCCAACGGCGGCCCCGCCGACACCACCGCCACCAAGTGGATCCAGGACCGCGCCAACGAGCTCATCACCAACAAGCTGCAAGGCATCAAGCGCCTCGCCTTCGCCAAGGCCCTCGCCGCCCCCACCACCCACCGCCACGACTACATCACCGCCTACGTCAACGACCTCGCCAACGTCATCGACTTCGCTCCCCTCGCCGGCACCGCCCTCAAGCTCGCCGTCGACCCACTCGGCGGCGCCGGTGTAGCCTTCTGGCCCCGCATCGCCGAGCAATATAAGCTCCCCCTCCAGATCCTCAACCCCTACGTCGACCCCACCTTCCGCTTCATGACCCTCGACTGGGACAGCCGCATCCGCATGGACTGCTCCTCCCCCTTCGCCATGGCCAGCATGATCGCCAACAAAGACCTCTACGACGTCTCCTGGGCCTGCGACACCGACCACGACCGCCACGGCATCGTCACCCGCAGCTCCGGCCTCCTCAACCCCAACCACTACCTCGCCGTCTGCATCCAATACCTCTTCACCCACCGCCCGGAATGGTCTGAAAATGTAGGCATCGGCAAGACCCTCGTCTCCTCCAGCATCATCGACCGCGTCGCCAAGGGCCTCAACCGCCCCATGCTCGAAGTCCCGGTCGGCTTCAAGTGGTTCGTCGACGGCCTCATCGACGGCACCCTCGGCTTCGTCGGCGAAGAGTCCGCCGGCGCCACCTTCCTCCGCCGCAACGGCCATGTCTGGACCACCGACAAAGACGGCCTGATTCTCGGCCTCCTCGCCGCGGAGATGACCGCAACGCACCGGCAAAGATCCCGGCATCCTCTACAACGAGCTCACCGCCAAATACGGCGCCCCCGTCTACCAGCGCATCGACGCCGAAGCCACTACCGAACAAAAGGCCAAGCTCAGCAAGCTCTCCCCCTCGCAAGTCACCGCCAAAGAACTAGCCGGCGAACCCATCACCGCCATCCTCACCGAAGCCCCCGGCAACCACGCCCCCATCGGAGGCCTAAAAGTCACCACCGAAAACGGCTGGTTCGCCGCCCGCCCCTCCGGCACCGAAGACGTCTACAAAATCTACGCCGAATCCTTCAACGGCCCCGACCACCTCACCCAAATCCAAACCGAAGCCAAAGCCCTCGTCGCCAAAGCCATCGCCTAGTCACTTCTCTGTAATTACCTCACCGCCTCACCAATGAGAGAATCTTTCCATCCACGAAGGGTTCTCCTCATGCGTCTTCGCTCTCTCGCGCTCTGCCTCGCTTCTCTGCTCGTCACCCTCTCCAGCGCCCACGCCGCAACCGCGGGCTACGTCGCCGCCAACGCCCAGGGCTGCAAAGTCTGGGCGCCGCTGCAACGCCCCAGCCCCAACTACAAGCCTCGCTACGACGGCCCCTGCAAAGCCGGCCTCGCCTCCGGCAAAGGTCATCTCGACTGGGTCAACACCTTCGCCAGCAATCGCGTCACCAGCACCTGGGACGGCTACTTCCTCGACGGCGTCTTCACCGGCCCCACCTCCCTCGCCGCCACCATCGATCCCCAACCCGGCTCCAACCAGTATTGGGTCCACCTCGGCGCCATCCCCTCCGGCGACGTCATCGTCATCGCCCGCACCAACGACACCGGCGTTCTCGACCTCTGCGACGGCCCCACCATCGCCCTCATCGCCAATCCGCACCTCACGCTCACCGACGACCCCGCCGTCCAGCGCGCCATGTCAGACGCCGCCGCACGCCTCCTTCCCCTCTGCAAGACCGGCTTCCTCAACAGCACCCAGGTCGATGTCTACAACGTCCCCTATCAACTTGACGCTGGCCGCCATTATCCTCCGTTCATCGCCGCCGCCCGCATCAACTGGCCCAATCTCCAGCCCGTCAGCTACAACAACTCCGCCGCCTCCGCCCTCCGCCAGCAACAGCGCTTCGCCGCAGCCGACGCGCAAAGCGCCGCAGCCCACAAACACTTCGACGACTTCACCCAGCGCAACCACATCACCAGCTGGGTCACCGTCCAGCAACTCGACACCAACCCCTTCAAGTACCAGGGCAAGATCGTCGGCATCGTCGTCCAGCTCGACCGCATGCTCTCCCCCTCCGTCGCCCTCGTCTCCGGCGCGTTAGACGACGACGCCGGCAGCCTGCAACTCCACGGCATCACCCCCAACTTCCCCGACAGCAATCACGGCGTCCTTCTCGCCGTCCGCGTCGGCTCCCGCGAAGCCCCCCTCGACCAGCCCGGCCCACCGCAATACACCGGCGTCACCCGCGTCGATAGCGTCACCTGCACCCAACCCTCCTGCTACGACTGGACCATCTGGGCCCGCGGCAAGACCCGCATCCCCTGGGGCGATCCCTACACCCCCGCCCCGTAAACCGTCTCCCCCTCTCGACACCTCACGCCGTAAACGTGTCGAACGC
Source organism: uncultured Acidobacteriaceae bacterium (assembly GCA_963762375.1). GTDB lineage: Bacteria > Acidobacteriota > Terriglobia > Terriglobales > Acidobacteriaceae > Granulicella. The sequence goes on along the minus strand of CAVXKP010000003.1, from coordinate 46,069 downwards.
CGTCGTCTCCGCCACCCCGCCAAACGGCACCCGAAAATACTCGAACGTCAACGCCTCCGCCGTCGCCGTCACCCGCAGGAACCCCGCCTGCTCCTGCTCATACTTCTCCAGGCTCACCCCCGCCACCGTCGTCGCATACGGCAGCGGCACCGGCGGCGTCGTCAACTCCGGCTGCAACTTGTGCAGGCTCCCCACATCGTTCGCATACCCACCCGCGCCCGCCACCACATACGGAATCGTCTTGCCGCCCACCACCCGCGAAAACCTCTGGTAGTTATGCACGTGTCCCGACAGCACCACATCCGGCCCCCTCCCCGCAGCCTCGGTCGCCTGGTCAATCGCATTCAAAATATCCGGCGTCCCCCCATGCACACTGTCCAGCGAGTACGGCGGATGATGCACCGCCACCATCAGCTTCTTCGTCGCATCCGCAGCCTGCATCTGCGTGTTCAGAAAATGCTGCTGGTCCATCCTCCCCCGCGCATCCAAACTCCCCTCCACATTCGAGTACAGCCCAATCACCGTCACGAACGGAGCATCCAGCACCCAGTAGCAGTACGGCTGCGTCATCGTCATCCGGTACGGCGTCACCGTCACCGCCTGCGCCGCGCAGAAGTTCTGCAGGAACCCATACAGCGACGGCTCCGTATCCGGCGCATCCCCCTTCTCCACAAACGTGTCGCCGTCATGATTGCCAGGAATCGCAAAGATCAGCTTCGGATAATACTGGTACGGCTCATAGAACTCCGACTTGTACAGCGTGCTCTGCCCATTGAAATAAATCACGTCCCCAAGGTTGTAGCAGAACGACGCCGCATCCCCCTCCGCCGCGGTCGTGATCTGCTCCTCCATCCCCGTCGCGATCGCCTCTTCGGTCGCTGTCCCATGAATCCCGCCCGTATCGCCCACGCAATGAAACACCAGCTTGCCCGCCGCCGTCGCCGCCGCGCTCGCCGCTGGATCGAACAGCGAGAACGGAACCTTCAGCAGCGCAGGAGGAGCCTGCGGCACAGGAATAAACCGTGTGTTCTGCTTCAACACCGCGACCGGATCGCCCACCACCCGCCGCGGCTTGCCCACCGCGTTCCATCGCGTCAGATCTGAAGGAATACACGTTGCCGCAACCATCGCTGCCTGATTCACTGACTTCATCCATCCCCCTTTGGCCCTGCAACTGCCAGCGCCCAACCCGGCTGCAAGCGCCTTGCCCAACTGGGAGCAAGATACACCTGCCGCCTCCGCCGCTCTACACCCGTAGGATGAATTTTCCCGCCCCCCGCAGCCACCTCACCGGCCCAGCCAACCCTCCTTCCCCGCCGCCATCTAACTTCCTCAAGGCGGCCGGACGCCGACCGCCGCAAGGCTGTTCCCGGAGCATCCCTCATGCCCACCAAGTCCCACACCCTCTCGGCCGACGATCGCAAGCACATCGACGCCTCCAACTACGCCTTCCCCGACCAGCGCAAAGAGCCCCTCGAAAACGCCTCCCACGTCCGCAACGCCATCGCGCGCTTCGACCAGGTCAAGGACGTCTCCGACGACGACCGCGAGAAAGCCTTCCACCGCATCAAGGCCGCCGCCAAAAAATTCGGCGTCGAGATGCACGAGACCGACTGGCGCCAACTCGGCAACCACCCCCACACCAAGCACTCCTCCAACTAACCCCACAACCCGCCGCCCGTCGAAGCAGGGTAGGGTATCCTTTGCCACCGCAGAACGATACCCCGCCCATCTCCAACTCCCGCCTCATACCCCTCCCCCGGCGAGCGAAGCCCCTCGCCGTCCGCGCAGGACCGCAGGACTTCCACATTTAGGCTCAATGGGTTAGGCTTCTCCTGTCCTCGGGCCCGCTGCACAAGGAGCCTCCTATGAGAACCCTCGGCCGCACCCTTCTCTCCCTCGTCGCCCTCATCGCCATCGTCGTCGCCGCCGCCTATCTCGACGGCCTCACCCTCCCCGTCAACCACGTCGCCACCGTCACCGGGACCGTCGCCGCTCCGCCCGCCAAGGTCTTCGCCCTCATCACCAACATCTCCGCCGCGCCCACCTGGCGTCACGAGGTCAAGTCGGTCACCGTCCTTCCTCCCGACAGCGGCCGCGATCACTGGATCGAAGACCTCGGCCACGGCCAGACCATGACCTTCCTCGCCACCCGCACCGAAGCCCCCATGCGCCGCGACGTCCTCCTCGACCTCCCCAGCCCCGCCTACGGAGGCACCTGGACCTACCTCCTCACCCCCGGCCCCTCCCCCAACACCACCACCCTCTCCATCACCGAGACCGGCTTCATCCACCCACCCCTCTACCGCTTCATGATGCAGCACCTCTTCGGCATGACCCACAACCTCGACCAATACCTCTCCGACATGCGCGCCGCCGCCCCCACGCTTTAACCGCGCAGGACCTTGACGCACCCCTCATAGTCCTTTACCCTCAACTACTAGATGAGTCAGATCTCCACCACCGCCGCCCGCTGTTGCATGTGTTGTTGCATGCCGCGCTGTTGCGCCGGTGTCTGTCTGCTCTAAGCGAACCCCTCAAACTTCGCCCTTAGCTCAAACACCCACGCACAGCCCTCCCGCAGCGTGGGTTTCGTGTATCTGAGCCCAATCTTCTCCCCTCCCCAACCAGTCCCACAGGAGCTTCCTCATGGAATCCCCCACTCCCACCCGCAAGCTCGCCTTCAACGTCGACGCCGCCGCCATCCTCATCGCCCTCACCTTCGCCGCCCTCATCCGCCTGGGCATCATCCACCACATCACCTGGTAACCAACGCCTTTCGTCTTTACTCTACTCACTACTCACTACTCACTGCCCTGTGTCCGCCCAGACCATCCCGTTCCCCACCGCCGCTCGCCAGCCTCCGCGACGACAGCAACTCCTCGCGCTCCTCCCCGGCACGCTCCTCCTCTTCGCCATCGGCCTGGCCGGCAAAGCCCTCGAGTCCCTCGGCATCTATCTCCGCGCCCACCACCACTACTTCCCGCGCGTCGAGTACGTCCTCTGGGCCATCATCCTCGGCCTCCTCCTCTCCAACCTCTTCACCCTGCCTAGAATCTTCCGCCCCGGCATCGCCACCTATGAGCTCTGGCTCAAGCTCGGCATCGTCCTGGTCGCCGCCAAGTTCGTCCTCTCCGACGTCCTCCGCATCGGCGGCATGTCGCTCGTCCTCGTCGCCATCGAGCTCGTCTTGTCCCTCACGGTCATGACCCTGCTCGGCAAGATCTTCCGCCTCCCGCCCAAGCTCACCAGCCTGCTCGCCATCGGCAGCTCGATCTGCGGCGTCACAGCGATCATGGCCGCGCAGGGCGCCATCGACTCCGACGAAGAGGACACCACCACCGCCATCGCCGCCATCCTCGCCCTCGGCGCCCTCGCCCTCTTCACCTTTCCACTGATCGGCCACGCCCTCCACATGGGCCAGCAGGCCTACGGCGTCTGGGCCGGCCTCGCCGTCGACAACACCGCCGAAGCCACCGTCACCGGAGCCCTCTACGGCGACCTCGCCGGCCGCATCGCCATCCTCGCCAAGACCGCCCGCTCCTCCTTCATCGGCTTCGTCGTCCTCGGCTACGCCATCTACTGGGCCTCGCAGGGCAAGGCCGCCCGCGTCGAGCGCAAAGCCCTCTTCCTCTGGCAGAAGTTCCCCAAGTTCATCCTCGGCTTCATGGCCCTCTCCATCCTCGCCAGCATCGGCTTCTTCACGGCAGGCCAACTCAGCTCCCTCGGCAACCTCAGCAAGTGGGCCTTCCTTCCCGCCTTCGCCGGCGTCGGCCTCCGCACCCAACTCCGCGATCTCGTCAACCAGGGCTGGCGCCCCATCCTCGTCGGCGTCCTCGGCGAGATCTTCATCGCCCTCCTCACCCTCGGCATGGTCCTCCTCGTCTACCACCAAGGCACCGCCCAATGACCCCCATCCCGGCCACCAACCCGGGTGCCCCACATCTCGCCTCTGAGATGTGGGCGGCCACAGATCCCTCCGCGTCCCCCCGCTGTCGCTGTCGCCACTAATCCCCGCGCGACCCCAGCCCCCATTCCAAAAAATCAAAGCCTGCACGCAAGCACGCGCAGGCACCTACACCCCACTTCAGGAGTCCCATGCCCCGCCTTCGCCTCATCCCATTCCTTCTCCTCGCCCTCACCCTCCCCGCCCCCGCCCAGGTCGTCGGCGCCACCCTCTCCGGCCTCGTCACCGATTCCTCCGGAGCCGCCATCCCCAGCGCCCACCTCCTCATCCACAACGACGACACCGGCGCCCAGCGCTCCCTCACCACCAACGCCTCCGGCCAGTACGTCGCCTCCTCCATCGCCGTCGGCGCCTACACCCTCTCCGCCGACGCGCCCGGCTTCGCCCCCTCTACCCGCCACCTCACCCTCACCACCGGCCAGACCTTAAACCTCACCGTCACCCTCTCCATCTCCGGCCACGAGACCGTCAACGTCACCGAGTCCCAGCCCATCGTCAACACCTCCACCGAACAGACCTCCGGCCTCATCGACGCGAGGCAGGTCAAGCAACTCCCCCTCAACGGCCGCTCCTACGACCAGCTCATCCTGCTCAACCCCGGCACGGTCAACTACACCACCCAGCGCAGCGGCGGCACCGGCACCTCCAACTCCTCGGTCGGCAGCATGTTCTCCGTCTCCGGCCGCCGCCCCCAGGACAATCTCTTCCTCCTCAACGGCATCGAGTACACCGGCGCTTCCCTGATCAACAACACCCCCGGCGGCACCTCCGGCCAGCTCCTCGGCATCGACGGCATCCGCGAGTTCAACGTCGTCACCGACACCTACTCCGCCGCCTACGGCAAGCGCGACGGCGCCCAGATCTCCATCACCACCACCGGAGGCACCAACACCCTCCACGGCACCGCCTACGAGTTCCTCCGCAACAGCTACTTCGACGCCCGCAACTACTTCGACGGCCCCCGCATCCCCGAGTTCCAGCGCAACAACTTCGGCGCCTCCCTCGGCGGCCCCCTCCGCAAGAACAAGCTCTTCCTCTTCGCCAACTACGAGGGCTACCGCCAGAACCTCGGCGAGTCCCTCGTCACCCTCGTCCCCGACGCCACCTCCCGCGCCGCCGCCGCCCCCAGCGTGCAACCTCTCCTCAACCTCTGGCCCCTCGCCAACGGCCCCGAGATCACCCAGAACGGCGCCAACACCGGCATCGCCGAGTACATCGGCACCGCTCCCCAGCACATCCGCGAAGACTTCGGCACCACCCGCTTCGATGCCAACCTCTCCCCCAACGACACCTTCAACTCCGTCTACACCGTCGACGACTCCGACGCCGTCTCCCCCTCCGCCGACCCCTACTCCTACGACGAAGAAAACCTCCGCGAACAAGTCCTCTCCGCCGAAGAGCACCACGTCTTCTCGCCCAACTTCATCAACGTCGCCCGCTTCGGCTTCTCCCGCGCCAGCTACTACTTCACCGGCTACGTCCCCGCGGCCGAGCAAGCCCTCACACCCTCCGTCCGCCCCGGCGTCCCCACCTACGCCGTCGTCATCTCCGGATCCACTGCCTCCAACGGAGCCTCCTCCATCACCACCGCCGGAGCCAACGTCGGCGCCAACAACGCCATCGCCCGCAACCTCTTCACCTTCGACGACCACGCCTTCTACACCCTCGGCAAGCACACCCTCGAAGGCGGCATCTGGCTCCAGCGCCTCCAGTCCAACGACAACCTCGCCCAGGACCAATTCGGCCAGGCCTCCTTCGCCTCCCTCGCCACCTTCCTCACCGGCGCCATCAAGACCTTCACCTACGCTCCCACCACCACCGAGCTCGCCTGGCGCACCCTCTTCGCCTCCGCCTTCCTCGAAGACACCTGGCGCATCACGCCACGTCTCCAGGTGCGCTTCGGCATCCGCACCGAGTCCTCCACCGGCTGGAACGAAGCCCACAACCGCGCCAGCGTCTACACCTTCACGAACGGCGTCATCAGCACCAACCCCACCTCCGGCCTCTCCAACGCCCTCACCGACAACCGCTCCCTCTTCCTCCCCGAGCCCCGCATCGGCCTCGCCTGGAACGTCTTCGGCAACGGCCGCACCAGCCTCACCGCCTCCGCCGGCCTGCACCACTCTCTCCTCGACTCCCTCGACTACCGCCTCGACCAGGCCGCCCCCTACAACACCGTCGACTCCTACTCCTCCACCACCGTCGCCGACCCCACCAGCGGCACTCCTAAGATCTCCCCCTCCACGGTCGCCACCAACCTCTCCACCCCCGCGCTGCTCGCCTACTCCGTCAAAATCGAGCAGCAACTCGCCCCCGCCACCTCCCTCACCCTCGGCTACGACGGCTCGCACAGCTACCACCAGATCCTCAACGGCGATCTCAACGAGCCCGCCTTCACCCTCCTCGCCAACCACGTCGTCTACTACCCCACCACCACCCGCCTCAACAACGCCGTCGCCAACACCACCTCCTGGTGGTCCGGAGGAACCGGCAACTACAACGCCCTCACCGTCGACCTCCGCCACGACCTCTCCCACAACCTTCAGTTCCGCATCAACTACACCTGGTCCAAGAATCTCGACGACGGCTCCGCCTGGAACACCTCCGTCTCCTCCAACACCCCCGCCTTCGTCGAAGTCCCCTCCCTCCCCCACCTCGACTACGGCCCCGCCGCCACCGACGTCCGCAACCTCTTCGCCGCCAACGCCACCTACGACCTCCCCGGCATCTCCGCCCGTCGGCTCTCGCGCCTCGCATCTCGCCTCTCGCGTCTCCAACGGCTGGAGCCTCTCCTCCATCGTCAGCCTCTCCAGCGGCTTCCCCTTCTCGCCGCAACTCGGCTACAACCCCACCGGCTCCGGCGACAGCCGCAACCCCGTCCGCCCCAACGTCAACCCCGCCTTCACCGGCAAGCTCTACCCCGGCGGCAGCACCGCCCAGCGTGTCGCCCAGTACTTCAATCCCAACGCCTTCTCCGCTCCCGCCGCCGGCTACGTAGGCAACGCCTCCCGCGACAGCCTGGTCGGCCCCGGCTACGCCGACTGGGACTTCTCCCTCCTCAAGACCACCCAACTCACCGCCCGCACCCGCCTCCAACTCCGCGCCGAGTTCTTCAACCTCCTCAACCACGCCAACCTCTCCCTCCCCAACGAAGTCGTCTACGCCAACGGCCCCACCCAGGGCACGGCGGCCACCGAAACCACCCCCGCCGCCCTCGGCACCCCCGGCGTCATCACCGCAACGGCCAACACCAGCCGCCAAATCCAACTAGCCCTCAAACTCCTCTTCTAGCCCACCACATCCAACGCTCGCCGTCCGCGCAGGACCGCCGTCTGCGAAAGACCGCGGTCCGCGCAGGACGCACCTTCGCCCCCCAGGTACCCCAAGGCTTCAGCCTTGGGCACAAGCCGGGCCGCAGGCCCTTCCTCTCTGCCGAAGGCCGGAGTGAAGCCGCAGGCGCAACGACTGACCCGCCTTCTTCCGCACCCCCGCCACCGCGTGTATCCTTGGCGGCAGAGCCATGTCCAAACCCCTCTCCCCCGGCCGCCTCGAAGCCTTCTCCGACGGAGTCATCGCCGTCATCATCACCATCATGGTCCTCGAGCTCCACGTCCCCTCCAAGGAAATCTCCAACCACGACGGCCTCCTCGCCCTCGTCCCCCTCCTCACCGTCTATCTCCTCAGCTTCGTCCAGACCGGCATCTACTGGGTCAACCACCACTACCTCGTCGACGACCTCGACCACGTCACCCACGGCATCCTCTGGTCCAACCTCGCCTTCCTCTTTTGCCTCTCGCTCATTCCTTTCGCGACCACCTGGATCGGCAACCGCGGCATCTCGCCCTTCTCCGTCTCGCTTTACTCCCTCACCTGCGCCCTGCCCGCGGTCTCCTGGATCATCCTCTCCACCGCCATCTGCCGCACCACCGGCCAACCCCTCGCCGGCAGCCCCGTCAAGCAGGCCATCTCCACCGCCCTCTACCTCGGCGCCGTCCCCGTCGCCTACCACTCCCCCAACGCCGCCCTCGGCATGATCTTCCTGGTCGCCATCCTCTGGCTCCTGCCTCCCAGAAAAGTCGTCGAACAGACCCGCACCTTCCAATCCGGCAAGCACTCCCACAGCGATCAGAGCTAAACTTCTCCTCGGTATGAAACTTCAAGGCTGCGGCACCGCCCTCGTCACCCCCTTCCTTCCCGACGGCTCACTCGACGAACCCGCACTCCGCGCCCTCGTCCACTCCCAGATCGACAACGGCGTCTCTCTCCTCATCCCCTGCGGCACCACCGGCGAAGCCTCCACCCTCACCGAAGCCGAGACCCACCGCGTCATCGAGATCACCATCGAAGTCGCCGCCGGCCGCGCCCCCGTCTTCGCCGGCTGCACCCACAACGCGACCTCGCAAGCAGTCCTCAACGCCAAACGCATCGCCAAGATCCCCAACCTCACCGGCATCCTCACCGCGAACCCCTACTACAACCGCCCCAACCAGGAAGGCCAGTACCAGCACTTCCGCGCCATCGCCGAATCAACCGACCTCCCCATCCTCCTCTACAACATCCCCGGCCGCACCGCGACCAACCTGCTCCCCGAAACCGTCCTCCGCCTCGCCGAGCTCCCCAACATCATCGGCATCAAGGAATCCTCCGGCGTCATGGGCCAGATCACCGAGCTCCTCACCCACGCCCCCTCCACCTTCTCCGTCTTCGCCGGCGACGACGCCCTCGCCCTCCCCGTCATCGCCCTCGGCGGAACCGGCCTCGTCTCCGTCGCCTCCAACGCCATCCCCGGCCCCATGTCCCAGATGATCGCCGCCGCCCTCCGCAACGACTGGCCCACCGCCCGAGCCCTCAACAACCGCTACTTCGCCCTCATGCAGGCCCACTTCCTCGAGCCCAGCCCCGCCCCCATCAAAGCCACCCTCGCCCTCCTCGACCGCTGCTCCGAGACCCTCCGCCTCCCCATGGTCCCCGTCACCGAACCCACCCGCACCAAGCTCGAAACCCTCCTCCGCACCCTCCACCTCCTCCCCCAATAGCCCACCCCGACTCCCTCCTCCCCTGCCCGGAGCATCTGTCATCCTGAGCGCAGTCTGGCGCGCCTCTGCGCCAGACGCAGTCGAAGGACCCCGCGTCCAATCGCCTGACCTCAGCCTCTAAGCCCTTCTCACCCGACAACCCTGCGCACAGCGAAAGCCCCATACCCCGGCCCATCCTCTGTGGCCAAATGTGGCTACCTTTGCGCCCTTTGCGTCAAAGCCTTCACCTTTGCTCCCCGGCAACCTCTCCCACGACAACTCCCGCCCCCGGTGCTATCATTGCCAGCTTCCAGCAAACATCACGGGCGAACTGTGCCCACCTCACGAGGTCACCGTATGTTCCCGTTAAGCGATGCCACCCTCAAGGCCCGCCGCGAGATGTCTCCCGCCGAGCGCCTCCTCGATCACCAAAGCCGTCTCTACTTCTGGACCAACCTCGGCCTCGGCATCGCCCTCGGCCTCGGCTTCATCGTCATCCTCATTCACGGCGGCGGCTGGACCACCGCCATCGCCGCCTTTGGAGCCTCCCTCGGCGCCGGCGGCGTCCTCGGCTTCCTCTTCGGCGTTCCCAGCACCCTCAAAACCCCCGTCAACATCACCAGCGCCGGCAACGTCGCCGTCGCCACCGGCAACAACTCCCCCACCGTCAGCGCCGACACCATCGATGACACCGGCACAGCCCCGCCCCAGACAGCCACGCCTCCTCCGCAATCCGCCGTCATCCCCCACCCCAACCCCTCCCCCGCAACCTCCAACCTCACCCTCGCTCCCGCCCCCACCGCCAGCCCAACTCCCAGGCCCGCCCCCTCCACTCCCCCCGCTCCGGCACCGGCGCCGCCCCCTGCCCCCCAGCCTCCCATCGCCATCTCCAGCCCCAGCGTCTCCAACCTCGAGCAGGTCGCCGACTGGGTCACCAAGCTCCTCCTCGGCGGAGGCCTCACCCAGATGCAGCGCATCCCTCCCAAGGTCTGGCAGTGGTCCCACGTCGTCGCCCTCGGCATCATCGGCGACGACCCCCGCATCAACGACCGCCTCATCCTCGCCCAGCAAGCCTTCGCCGCCGGCCTCCTGGTCTACGGCTTCATCCTCGGCTTCTTCTCCGGCTACCTCATCACCAAGCTCCAGCTAGGCAAAGCCATCGCCGAGTAGCCGCGCCCGCCCATCTCCCCCCACCACGACCCACGCTCGCCGTGGCAGCGCAGGACCCGTGCGCGTAGCACCCCCAGTACAATCAACCTAGACATGAACGACCGAACCCCCTCCCCCCAAGACCTTGAGCCCCTCATCGAACACTGGTTCGCCCAGGGCACAGCCGCCGTCGGCAACCCGGACGCCCTCGCCGCCTTCCTCCAGCTGCGCGACGCCCTCGAGTCCGGCACCCTCCGCTCCGCCCAGCCCGACCCCTCCGCCCCCACCGGCTGGCGCGTCAACGCCTGGGTCAAGCGCGGCATCCTCCTCGGCTTCCGTCTCGGCCACCTCGAACCCGCGGACGACACCGTCCTCCACTGCCTCGACAAGCACACCTACCCCACCCGCCGCTTCACCCCCGAGCAGAACATCCGCATCGTGACGGGCGGCTCGGCCGTCCGCGCCGGCGCCTACCTCGCCCCCGGCGTCATCGTCGTTCCTCCCGCCTACATCAACACCGGCGCCTTCGTCGACGAGAACTCCCTGGTCGACTCCCACGCCCTGGTCGGCTCCTGCGCCCAGATCGGCAAGCGCGTCCACCTCTCCGCCGCCTGCCAGATCGGCGGCGTCCTCGAGCCCGTCAACGCCTCCCCCGTCATCATCGAAGACGACGTCCTCGCCGGCGGCAACACCGGCGTCTACGAAGGCACCATCGTCCGCTCCCGCGCCGTCCTCGCCTCCGGCGTCATCCTCACCCGCGGCACCCCGGTCTACGACCTCCCCAACCAGACCATCTACAAGGCCACCCCCGAAACCCCGCTCATCATCCCCTCGGGAGCCGTCGTGGTAGCCGGCAGCCGAGCCATCCAGCACGGCTACGGCAAAGACCTCGGCCTCTCGGTCTACACCCCCATCATCGTCAAATACCGCGACGAAAAAACCGACCTCTCCACCACCCTCGAAGACCTCCTCCGCTAGCCAGACCAGGCACATGCCCGCTCAGCGCCTCAGAGCAGGCATGTGCCAGGTTTCAGCGCCAACGGCGCGACCCTATCACAGCCCAGGGCGGAGCCCTGGGTTTCGGCCCACCCACGAATCAAGGGCTGAAAGCCCGATCTAGCGACGTACCCGGCCACAACTGGCACAATAGACAGATGAATCCCCCTGAAGAAAAGCCGCGACAAATCGAGTTTGCCCCACAGGATAGGGTCAACTCTCATCCCGCGTTGCTGGACGATTTCATCCGCCAGATCCTTGAGCTTGAGGGAGCTTTCATTTCGGATGAATCCAGCCTTTGGGATTTTGAAATGGACCTGAACATTGACGAACTATTCACTCGAATCAAGCGAGTCTATGGCGTGGATGTTTCAGATATTGAATCAGCAAATATAGCAACCCTTCTCGACCGGATTGCGGAAACGAGATAGCCTAGCCACGGAACCACCACCCCACCCGCTGCGTATCCTCCCCAGAAAGGCAGCCACGACACCCATGAAGCTCCTCCTCTTCCTGATCCTCCTCATCCTCTGCTGGCCCGCAGCCCTCGTCGCCCTGATCCTCTACCCCTTCCTCTGGCTCATCCTCCTCCCCTTCCGCCTGGTCGGCATCGTCGTCGGTGGAGTCTTCGAGCTCATCGGCGCCCTCTTCACCCTCCCCGCCCGCCTCATCCGCGCCATCTAGTCTTCTGCACCTCGGCCCCTGAACCCTGCCCCCTGAACCCCGGCCCCTTTCGCGTACACTGTCCGCAACCATGCACCTCCCCTACGGACACCTCGAGAAGGACGGCTTCCGCCTCCGCGGCACCGCCTCCTCGCGCATCGACGGCTTCTCCGACGTCGTCTTCGGCTTCGCCCTCACCCTCCTCGTCCTCTCCTCCGAAGTCCCCCACACCTACGACCAGTTCCACCAGGTCATCCTTCTCGGCCTCCTTCCCTTCGCCATCTGCTTCGCCATCTTCTTCTCCGTCTGGCACGCCCACTACCGCTTCTTCCGCCGCTACGGCGTCCACGACAACGCCACCATCTGGATCAACTCCGTCCTCCTCTTCACGGTCATGATCTACGTCTACCCCCTCAAGTTCCTCTTCACCATCGCCATCGGCGACGCCTCGCACGTCTTCTCCAGCCCCTACCAGGTTCGCGAACTCATGGTCGTCTACGGCGCCGGCTGGGCCGCCATCTACCTCTGCCTCGCCGCGCTCTACTGGAACGCCTGGCGCCAGCGCCGCCCCCTCGATCTCAGCCCCCTCGAGACCACCCTCACCCTCACCTACATCTGGGACTTCCTCGGCGTCGCCGGCACCGGCCTGCTCTGCTGCCTGCTCGCCTTCGTTCTTCCAATCGACCACGTCGGCCACGCCCCGTACTGTTTCTTCCTCATCGGCGTCTGGAAGACCGCGCACGGTTTCCTCAGCCGCCGCGCCGTCCGCGCCGCCCGTGCCCGCACCCCTCCCCAGGACCTCGAAGCGCTCCCGCACGACACCGAACCCGGCTAAATCGCCCCCCTTCCCACCCTCCCTCCCGCACTGCGATAGACTGGAGGTCCATGGCTAATGAAAAACTGCAAATAATCCCGCTCGGCGGACTCGGCGAGTTCGGCATGAACTGTCTCGCCCTCAACTTCGGAGACGACATCCTCGTCATCGACGCCGGCCTCATGTTCCCCGAAGAAGAGCTCCTCGGCGTCGACATCGTCGTCCCGGATATCTCCTACCTCATCGAGAACCGCGCCAAGGTCCGCGGCATCGTCCTCACCCACGGCCACGAGGACCACATCGGCGGCCTCCCCTGGATCCTCTCCGAGCTCAACGTCCCGGTCTACGGCACCGAGTTCACCCTGGCCTACGTCGAGGGCAAGCTCGAAGAGCATCGCCTCCTCGACGACGCAGAGCTCATCGAGATCCTCCCAGGCCGCCGCTTCAACCTCGGCGTCTTCTCCATCCTCCCCATCCGCGTCACGCACTCGCTCGTCGACTGCGTCTCCCTCGCCATCCACACCCCCGTCGGCATCGTCCTCCACACCGGCGACTTCAAGATCGATCTCTCCTCCCCCGACGGCCATCCCTTCGACCTCCAGGCCTTCGCCGACCTCGGCAAGCAGAACGTCCTCTGCCTCCTCCAGGACTCCACCAACGTCGACCGCACCGGCTTCACCCCCGGCGAAAAGGCCGTCATCCCCCGCCTCGACGACATCTTCGGAGCCGCCAAGCGCCGCCTCTTCTTCTCCTGCTTCTCCTCCTCCATCCATCGCATCAAGATCGCCATGGACCTCGCCCACAAGCACGGCCGCAAGGTCGCCCTCATCGGCCGCTCCATCGACAACTCCACCGAAATCGCCCAGGACCTCGGCTACATCGACCCGCCCCCCGGCCTCCTCATCCATCCCAACCAGATCAAGGACACGCCCGCCAGCAAGCTCTGCATCCTGATCTCCGGCACGCAGGGCGAGCCCATGTCCGCCCTCTCCCGCGCCGCCGTCGATAACCATCGCTTCGCCAAGATCGAGCGCGATGACACCGTCCTGCTCAGCTCCCGCGTCATCCCCGGCAACGAGAAAGCCATCTACCGCGTCATCGACCACCTCGAGCGCCGCGACGCCCGCGTCATCCACGACGACGGCACCCACGGCCTCATCCACGTCTCCGGCCACGGCTCCCAGGAAGAGCTCCGCATGATGATCAACCTCGTGCGCCCCAGGTTCTTCATCCCCGTCCATGGCGACTACCGCCACCTCAAGCGCCACGCCGAACTCGCCGCCGCCACCGGCGTCCCCGAAAAGGTCATCCTCCTCGAAGACGGCGACGTCCTCACCCTGGACCGCGAGCACGCCGAGAAGACCGGCAAGGTCACCACCGGCCGCGTCTGCATCGACAACAACTCCACCGCCGACGTCGTCGAAGACACCGTCATCCGCGACCGCAAGCATCTCGGCGAAGACGGCGTCTTCCTCCCCATCATCGCCATCAACAAGCGCACCGGCCAGGTCGAAGGCGCCCCCGAGATCACCACCCGCGGCTTCGCGGCCGACGATCCCGAGCTCCTCCGCAACGCCCGCGACATCGTCGCCCGCACCCTCGAACAGTCTTCCGAAGAAGAGCGCCGCGACTACGGCGTCATGAAGGACAAGATCCGCGGCGACCTCAAGCGTTTCCTCCAGAAAAACGCCAACCGCCGCCCCCTCATCATGCCCATCATCCTCGAGCTCTAACCCCCCTCGTCCCCTCCAGATTGGGTGCCCATCTTCGCGACAGCTCCATCGTCGCGAAGATGGGCATCGCCCCCGCCCACCTCCATCCCACCCGCCCCCTCCCCCAAACCTGTCAAGCCCCCCGACACCCCCGAAATCGCCAAAACCACCGTCAACACTGGCGATTTAAATTCTCAATTGTTGGCATAGTTACCCCCTCCCGCCAACTAAAATAGAAGTAGGGGCAAAATCCAAAATCTCAAAGCGCTTGCTAGGCTCACCCGCTCCCCGGTGAGCCCAGAGCACAGCGATTTATGGGTTCGTCGGCGTCTGGGGGATGCCCGCCGACGGAACGCCGCTGGCCAGGATGAAGTCTTTCCCGTACAGCGTTCCATTGCCCAGCACGCGGTTATACCCCTGGTTGCCGGAGCTGTACAGGCCATTGAAGCCCGGAATGCCCCAGTGATAGACGTTCCGGATCAGGCCAACCGACTGCAGCGCCGACAGCGTGTAGATGTAGGCGTTCTCGTTGCCCACCCGGCCGTGCAACTTCTCGATGTTCAGCGCCGTCAGCCCAACGAAGTCCGGCGAGGAAGCGCTGGTACCGATCACGCCGTAGTAGCCTCCCGCGAACGCCTCGATGTCGTAGCTGTCCTCCGCGCCGCAGGTCTCCGTAAATGCCGCCGGAACCCCGGGGCAACCGCCCATGTGCAGCGCGACATCGGGAACCGAACGTGTTCTCGCATCGCCCGTCTGCGCGAACAACTGGTAGAAAGGCTTTGAAAACACGATGCTGTCGCCGCCGCCCGATCCCCAGTACGCTCCCGTCGCCGTGGTGCCATACTCGTAGTCCCCGGAGATCGTATCCGCATACGCCTCCTCGGATACATACGCGGAGTTCAGGTCCTTTGGATTGCTGCTGTCGTAGACCGTCACCAGGTTGGTGCCCCCGACGCCGGTCACATGCGGGCTCGACGCCGGAAACTCTACCGAAGCCTGGAACGTGCCGCACGGCGTAGGAGCATCCGCATAGAAGCAGGCCGCCGACGGAATCGATAGCGCCCCCAGGTCCCCCGACGATGCCACGAAGCTGATGCCCATGGCATTTCCCTTCGCCATGATCTCGTCCTCGGCCTTCAGCAGGTAGGTGAAATCTACGCCGGAGTTGTACGCCGCCGTGTACCCCAGCTCAGGTCCGCCAAACGACATATTCACCACATCGACCTTGTTGTCGCTCACAATCTGTTCCAACCCGGCAATGATCGATTCATCGGAGAGATCGGGAATATCGTAAACCGTGATCGCAGCCCCCGGCGCCATGCCACCGCTCTGCTGCACATCCAGTTCCGCCTCCAGCGAGGCCCCGGAGTTGGGATCGAACGGCGACCCTCCCAGCACCGTCTCCACCGTGATGCTCGGAACCGCCAGCTTCTCATGGCTGAAGTACGCGGTCATGTCGCTCGGGTTGATCGCGCTGGGGATGAGAACGCCGATCTTGCTCCCCTTGCCCGTGTACCCTTCGTACGTCGGGAAGGTGTAGGCCTGCTTCAGGTCATCGAACCAGTAGCCTCCCTCGGGCGAGTAGCGGTTGGCCGGCGTCGCCGCCTTCTTCGCATGCGTGTGCTGTCGCACTACCCCGGAGAGCCCCGTCAGCATCGCTCCCGCACTGCTCGTGGCCGCCGGCAGCGATATCTGCCGCGTCGCAAAGACCACGCTGCGCCCCGCGGCCGTCGTTCCGTGCACCAGCGGAGCTCCCAGTGCCTCCGAGACCGCCGATCCCGTGCCGCTCACCTGCAGCAGCTGCGGCGAAACCTGCTGGACCGTCAAACCGTAGCCGGTCAGCTCCTGCTTGACCGCTGCCACCGTCGCTGCCGACGGGCCGAACCGTTCGTGGACCTGCTCCGGCGTCAGCCACTGGTGGTACTGTGCCGAGTTCGGCGTCTGCTGCTCCGCCAGAAGCTGCTCCAGCGCCGCCTTCTTCGAGAGCGGAATGTACAGCTCGAAGGTCACCGTCTCCGAGCCGGCGACTTCCGACTTCGCTGTTGCCTTGCGTTGTGCGTTCGCCGGGAGAACCGTGGAAAGGCCCAGGGAAAGCGCCAATCCAGTCAATGCAAAGAGCTTGACCGTCATACGAAGCACCGCCTCTTATGGAATGCCCCAAACGCTACCACGTTTCGGCCAGGCTTGCAAAGCTCTTTCGTATGAATTATCTACCCCAGGCCCGGCACCGCCACCGAGCCGGCCCGACAGGGTACTTTGCCCACTAAGTCACCTGGACACAATACTTTACGAGAAATATCCCGGGTACTTTCACCTCTAACCGCCATGTTATGAACCAGTTACAACAAAAAACGAAGGGGGGGGGGGGGGGGGGTTGCCCCCGCTCCAACCCCTACCCCCTGAACCCTGCCGCACTCACTTGCCCGCCGGAGCCATCGACTTCAGATACAGCTCCTGCAGCGCCTGCATCTTTGGCTGGAAACCTTCCATCCGGCCATGCACAATCGCCATCACGCCAGACGACAGCTGCGGCGTCTTGGCCAGCATCGCCTGCCCGCCCGGCGACTTGTAGAACGCCAGAATGCTGTCCAGCTCCGCCTCGGTATACGTGTCCGCGTACAGCTTCACGTATGCCGGCTCGAGCGCCGTCCAACCGAAATTCTCATCCACCACCTTCATCGAGTTATCGATGAACTCCTGCTGCATCTTCTTCTTCTCCGGAGTCATCTGCTCGGTCCCGGGAGCATTTTTCGCCGTCGCCTGCACCTGGGCTGCCATCGCGCTGCGCATCCGGTCCAGCGTGTGGTCAATATGCATCACGGCGAACAGCTCCTTCACCTTCGCCTGCTTGGACGCCTCATCCGCCCGCGCCCCCATCGGCGCCACAACCAGCATCATCACCAAAATCGCACGCCAACGCTTCATGGATCACTCCTCGCTCTCCACCTGTTCCAGGATCTTCTCGGATTCCAGGGGCTTCCTCGCAAAGTAATACAAACTGAACGCGAGCGCTGCGAAGCAGATCACACTCACCCAATCTTTATAGAAAGGATTCGTCGACGAGAATCGCGGAAACGTCGCGTCCCAGTGCTGCTCGTAGAGCCTCACGCAGACTCCGCCAAGCCCCATAATGCCGCCCGCGGCAATCAACCCCGAAGCATACAGGCTTCCCGAAGAGATCTCACTCTCCGCCTCCGTCTTCGGTCCACCGCCGCTCTTCTCCAGCGCCCGATCCACCATCCACCGCACCACGCCGCCCACGAAGATCGCCAGCGTCGTCCCAATCGACAGGTAAGCTCCCACCGCAAACGTCAGCGACCGCACGCCCAGCAGCTCGATCCCGATCACCAGCGCCACACCCAGCAGCACCAGGCTCCACGGCAGCTTCCGGCTCAGGATCCCGTTGATCACCGTCGCCATCAACCGTCCCTGCGGCGCCGCAGCCTTCTCGCTGCCAATCCCCTGCACCCATTGCACGTCGATCTTCCCGGTAGCCGGATCGTACAGGTACTTCCCATCCTGCAGCGTCGCCGACCCAATGGAGTTCAGCACCACATACTTCCTGGCATCGGTCAGCTCCTCATGCGACGCCGCAGCCGAGCTTCCGGCCGGAGGCCGCACCGTAACCGTCACATGGTCGCGCTTGAAGTTCCCCTGGTTGGTCACGCCATCCGGCAGCGCCGTGAGCGACATCGACCTCGCCACCGGCAGTTGCTGGAAGCTCTCCAGCCCCTTGTTCATCGCATTCAGCGTCGCCCCCACGGAGAACACCGACACGATCACCCCGACCATCACCGCCACCTGCTGCTTCCACGGCGTAGCCCCAATCAGGAACCCCGTCTTCAGGTCCTGGCTCGTGTCGCCGGCATTCGACGCGGCAATACACACCATTCCGCCAATCGTGATCGCCAGCGCCCCAAACGCCGGAGCCGTCCATCCCTTCACCAGGAAGATCGCCGCAACGGCCATCAGCGTAGCAATCGTCATCCCGCTCACCGGGCTCGCGCTCGACCCCACAATGCCCACGATCCTCGCCGACACCGTCACGAACAGGAACCCGAACACCACCACCAGCAAGCTCGCCGCCAGGTTCGCCAGCCAGCCCACCTGCGCTCCCGGAACCGGCTTGAACTCCAGGAACAGGAACATCAGCAGGATCAGCACCAGGCTGCCCGCGATCACCACACCCATCGGGATATCGTTCTCGGTCCGCAGCGGCCTGCTGGCCGCCGCGCCCTTCTTCAACCCCATCTTCGCGAACCCCGAGGTCAGCGCACTCACAATCGTCGGCGCCGTCCGCAGCAGCGTAATCAACCCGCTCGCCGCCACAGCGCCCGCCCCCATCGGCCGCACATACGTCGACCACAGATCACTCGGGCTCATCTGCGCAATCGGCACCACCCCCGGATACAGCGGCCCCGCCAGATGCTTCCCGAAGAACACGATCGCCGGCATCAGCACCAGCCAACTGAACACCCCGCCCGCCAGCATGATCGCCGACACCCGCAGCCCAATGATGTACCCCACCCCCAGGTACTCCGGCGTTACATCCGCCCGAATCGCCGCACCTTTCAGAATCTCCTGTCCATGCGGATCGAAGTTCGGCGACCAGTTCGGCGTCTCCGGAAACAGCTTCAACAGATTCTCGTTCTGGAAAAGTGCATACACCCCACCCAGCCCAAGCCCCATGAACACCCGGCTGGCAAACGATCCACCCCGCTCACCCGCCTGCAACACATCCGCGCAGGCAGTCCCCTCGGGATACTTCAGAACCCCATGTTCCTCGACAATCAGCTGCCGCCGCAGCGGAATCATGAACAGCACGCCCAGCCAGCCGCCGAACAGCGCCAGCGCAAAGATGCGCGAGCTCTCCAGGTCGAACCCCAAAAAAATCAGCGCCGGCAGCGTAAAGATCACGCCTGACGCAATCGACTGGCCAGCATTCCCAGTCGTCTGGACAATATTATTCTCCAGGATTGTTGCTCGTCCGAACGCCCGCAGAATCGTGATCGACAGCACGGAGATCGGAATGCTCGCAGCAACTGTCAATCCCGCCTTCAGCCCGACATACACGGTCACCGCGCCAAAGATGACACCGAAGATCGAGCCCAGCAGCAGCGCCCGTATCGACAACTCCCTTCGGTCTTCACTTGCAGATACAAAAGGGCGAAAAGTCGTATGTTCAGCCATCGAGCGCAGTCTCCTCAGCAATCCAACCAGTCAGTTGTATTGCTCCGGAGTCTACTCTATCAATTCCCCACCATCGGAGCTCCGTCTATCCGGCAATCCGCATCGTTCGCCCATGGCGCGTCACAATGGCCAACCGCTCGCTACCGAGAATCTTCTTCGCCTGGCTCCGCGCATGGCTCGCCCATGGCCCCGTAGGATCCAGCCGCGTATAAGCCGTCCAATGCCGCAGCGCCTTACGTGGTTCCTGAATGCGCTCATACGCCAGCGCCAGGTTATAGTGCGCGTCAGCATACTGAGGGACCAGCGTTAGCGCTCGTTGATACGCCTCGATCGCCTCATCCATTCGTTGCTGTTCATCCAGCACGTTCCCGAGATCAAAGAAGGCCAGCGCATAGTCCGGATCCGCCGCAGCGGCTTGCCGATATCGCTGCTCAGCCTGCAGAAACTCTTTTTCGTTGTAGAAGATCGTTCCCAGATTGATCGCCGCCGCCGCATGTCCCGGCTGTATCTCCAGAATCGTTTGATAGACACCCTTCGCCTCGTCGATCCGGCCCGGAATGTCTTCCAGTCGAACCGCGCGAAGAAACATCTCGTGCAACTCGCTATTGCTCTGCGAAATCTCCTGACCATTCTTCCGTACGACGGACATGCCCGTGGCGGGAGCTACTTCAAAATCGAAGGCCATCTGCCGGGTCATCGGGTCAACCAATGCGCCCCATTGCCGAAAGGCCAACCTTGAACCTTGCAATACGGCTACGGACTCCAGGAGCGGGTTCATCATTCCCGACACTCGCTGCATCGCGTCCACCGACTGTCGAATGCTCTTGACCGATATTCTCGTCGCAGCCAGATCACGGAGCTTGCGCAGCTGCACTAACTCGTCAAACGAATAATTTTCGGAAGAAGCGACCAAGCCGGCCTTCTCCCAGGCCATGAGCTGGCGAATCGGTAATCTGAGAATGCGCAGAACATCTTCACGGCAATATCGGCTCACGGCGCTCATCTCTCAGTGCTCGGCTTCAATAGCTGCCACTTCATGCGGCATGCCCCTAGGTGCGAGTATGCTTCGCTGTCCCTCATCTATCAAGGCCTTTACGTGTGGATTTCATGAATTCAGTGGATAACCCGAACCAAACATGGTTCAGGAGACAACATTTATCGGCGGGTGGAAAGAACGCGGCAGCACCGTCCAAGGACAAACGATCCACATGCCGCCAGAATCACCCGGAGGCTGCAACCCGTCCGACCGATCAATCGAATCAGGATAAATCACCCCTTTTCAATCATTTAATAAAGAGCAATGATGAATTCTTTTCCCCCCTGGCAAAGGAAGGAATGCTGGAACGCGGCCCAATTTCAGGTGATTTTTCGTCTCAGCCGAGCTGGATGACGACGATCCTTTGAGATCTGTCTCCGCACCTCTCCACGCCAACGGAGCCCCTACGAAGTCGTCGTTACGTTCCTATATCGAATGGCTTCAACATCCGAGACTGCGATCACCCCGTCCCATACGATTTCTTCCAGGCGCGGCAACAGTCGGGCGACCTGGTCTTCGGAATCAATCATGCTGATCATGATCGGGGGGTCGTTCGTGCCCGGCCATACACTTTCATGATGAATGCGCGTGCTTGAACCAAAACCCTCGATGCCCTTATAGACAGTTGCCCCGGCTATACCCATTTCCATGCACAAGGACACAATTGCCTCGTGCAGAGGCTTACCGTTCCACTGATCTTTGTGGCTGATGTGGACACGCACCATCTTCGCGCTGAACTGTTCCTTACGCACTGGAACTCTCTTTCCCTGTTGAGTCCTGCGAGGCATCGCCACGACCGTAGGTAATGACATCGACGTCAGACAGCACAACCAGGCCGTTTGGCATCATCCTGTCAAGGATCGGCATGAATTGCCTGATCTTTTCCTCGATATCGATGACACTGAGCATCAAGGACGCTCCCGCTGAGAATGCATGGCGCTGATGAACATGCTTACCGGAACCATAGCCGAGGATCGCCTTGTAGACCGTCGCACCGGCAATATCATTCGCTTGCAGGGCCTCGATGAGAGCTTGATAGAGTGCCTTTCCCTGCCACTTATCGCCCTCGTCAATGTATATGCGGAGAAGCTTTGCCTTCCCTTCCACCTTATGATGAGTGACCAGGGACGTCGCGGCGCCTGACGGCACCCCCGCGGCCTTCAGTACATTCGTCTCCTGGACTTCGATCATGCCGAGTCCGCAGAGTTCCTTCAGCTTGGGCATCAATTCATCTACCTTGGCTGCTGTCTCAACGAACTCAACTTTTACCGGAAGATGGTCCGCTACATCCACCAGAGAACTTGTGTGTAGATGATGATCCGCACCGAAACCGGCAATACCCTTCAATACCGTGGCTCCAGCAACCCCTCGATAAAAAAGATAATCGAGCAAAGAGGAAGAGCGGGCCATGCCATGGTACGTGTCACCATCCGCGACGTGGATGGATACCTTGAGTGCCTTTCCGGGTTGCTGCATCTTCCCTCCTACCATCGCCATATTCCGCAGGCTGCACTTTTCAGCAATGCCGCTCGAATCTAGCTGAAAGACCGCGCTGTGGCTGATCCCAGACCAACCGCGAGCAGGCCAATGATAAGACTCGCTCCAACATAAAGGAGCCCCATCCAATAGGCGCCCCGCGTCAATTGTGTCCACGTCTCCCATTCGAAGCTGGAGAATGTTGAATAGGCGCCTAAGAAGCCGATGGCAAAGCCGTACCTCCACGCCGGATTCACGTTCGTGTGACGTGTAAGGTACTCAAGAATAAACCCGATCATGAAGCATGCGCTGATGTTAATCGCGAACGTTCCGACCGGAAACCGTGACCCGAAGCGCTCAGCAGCAAAGACGCCAACGACGTACCGAAGTATTGCTCCGAACGCTCCGCCAATCGCAACCAATAGATATCGTCTCAATTTCACCTTCCTGTTGCTTTTTCTCTACAACAATACGTGGGCCAAGCCTGTGAGCGCGGACACTGGCGCAAATCGGCTCGTCGACGCGACAGGATCGCTCGATGATGTAGTCAGGCTGTGCGTGGGCATTCGTGCAACGGTTACGGACGTCACTACGCAACT
Source organism: uncultured Acidobacteriaceae bacterium (assembly GCA_963762375.1). Taxonomy (GTDB): domain Bacteria; phylum Acidobacteriota; class Terriglobia; order Terriglobales; family Acidobacteriaceae; genus Granulicella. The sequence continues at coordinate 23,452 of CAVXKP010000003.1, read as the reverse complement.
CCCCAGCAAAAGCGAGCCTCTGCATCCCTTGCCTGAACTGTCGCTGGGGCCGTCGTAACGGACAAATCCTCAGCAAGGCCATCCCTGCGAGGAGTCATCATCCGTATTCTAGGAAATACCAGAATATGGCGGTTGGGGTGAACTCCATCACCCTCGGTCTTCTTGAATGAAATTCATCTCTGCAGAACTCGAACCCAACATCAAGCCACACGTGCTTGGTTGATAGGAGAAGGAGTTGGTGGAGCTGAGCGGGATCGAACCGCTGACCTCCTCGTTGCGAACGAGGCGCTCTCCCAGCTGAGCTACAGCCCCACACCACAGATCGTAACAGCCTACCGAGTGTCACTTCGGATTCCGCTACCGAGCTAGTTTAGCAGGGCATATGGTCCAAGGCCAAGCACGAACGTCAATTCCATACCCACCGGCGCAGCTGTCAGGACTTCATGAGGGACGCTTGGGAGAGGCAAGCCCCATCTCCGCCATCACCAGCTTCAGATCTTTCCAGGCCTCAACCTTCTGGCGAGGATCGCGAAGCAGGAACGCAGGATGGTAAGTGACCATTACTTTAGCTCCGCGCACTGTGTGCCACTGCCCGCGCAATGAGGCAAGGGATTGCTTCACGCCGAGCAGATACGTTGCGGCAGTCGCTCCCAGTGCAACAATCACCTGCGGTCGCACAATGTCGATCTGCTTGACCAGAAATTGAGAGCACGTGGTCGCCTCAACGAACTCAGGCGTCCGATTCCCAGGCGGACGGCACTTGACAATGTTCGCGATGTAGACCTCTTCGCGCGTCAGGCCCATGGCCGTAATCATATTGTTGAGTAACTGGCCCGCCTTGCCCACAAAGGGTAAGCCAGTCGCATCTTCGTCCGCACCAGGGCCCTCACCAACGAACATGAGTCGTGCATTGGGATCGCCGTCCGCAAAGACGATCGTGTGTCGGCCTGCATACGCAAGAGGGCACCGTTTGCAGTCCCCAATCTCGGCTCGCACCGCGTCCAGCGCATCGGCGCGATCAGCAGCGGGGATAATTTGCAAGGGCAACGGCGAGAGCGTATCAAGAGAAGGAGGTTTGGCCATCGGGGAGAAAGATTCGGCTGATCCCTGGTTTACAGCGGAGGGGGTTACAACAGGAGCGTGCGCCTTCGGCAGAACGGCGTCCTGCGTTCCTTGTTGTGCCTCGGTTACCTGCGGGGAACTGGACCCGGAAAGCCCGCCGACTAAGGATTCGGGCAAAAAGACCTTCGGGTCGTTGCGATGATAGAGATCGTAAATACCCATGTCGCGCAGGTAGTCTACATACGCGCTGAGTTGTTCCTCGACAGACATTGCACTCATTTCTAGATTGACGCCGGCGGTTGAGGCTTAGCCAGTACGGTGTAGGTGACTTTCCCTACCCGGATCTCATCCTGGGCGACGCGGCAGGCTTTCGTGGAGCCTGAAACACCAAGGGCCGGTGCCCCGGACTGTAGCTGGCGCGCACGGCGTGCCGCACCCTTTACTAGACTGTACTTGTTTTGGAGTGGTTCCTTGTCTGGCATCGACGAACCTCCAGGGAATGACTTATCTTAGCGCTGAACGCGGTGTGCGGTCAGTACACCAGGTGGAAATCTTTCCCTTCCCGGCATCCCATCATCAAATATCGGCTGCAGTGAGTCCAAAACTCGCGAGTGCAGCTTCCAGTCTCGGGGAACGGGCGCCTGTGACACACTGAGCGGCCAGGTCGCCCTCAGCAGGGGTCGCTTCTCCTCGCGCCGTGAGCACGATGGCCCGCATCTCGGATGCGGCCTCGTCCAGGATGTCATTGACCAGGGCATATTTATAGTCATCGATCATCTGCAACTCAGTTCGTGCCTCAGCAAGCCGGGTCTCAATGATGTCTTCATTGGCAACACCCTCCGCCTGACTCCGATTGCGCAATCGACGCTCAAGAACCTCCGGGCTAGGCGGAAGAATGAAGATCGAGATCGCCTCTGGCATCTTTTCCATGACCTGGAGTGCGCCCTGAACGTCAATGTCGAGAAGCAGGTCGGTGCCATGTGCGTGCGCGAGGTCAAGTGCCGAGAGGGCCGTTCCATAGTAGTTTCCAAAGACCTCGGCCCACTCAAGAAACTCACCGGCCGCAATCATCGCCTCGAAGCGCTCTCGCGTGGTGAAGTGATATTCGCGACCGTCCTCCTCAGAACCGCGCAGCTTGCGCGTGGTGTACGAAACAGAAAAGTCGAGCCCCGGAACAAGGCGGCGTACCTCGTTGACGAGCGTCGATTTTCCCGATCCGCTGGGCGCTGAAATGATAAAAAGAATGCCGGCCATAATCTCTAGATGTCTGCTGTAGTGTAAACCGCGCGGCCCTTTCCTGGGTCAGGCCGTTCCTTCCCCCGCTGCACTCAAGACAAGGTCTCGCTCCCCGAATTGCAGATGATACAGGCGGCTATAGGTTCCACCTTGTGCGAGGAGCTCCTCATGTGACCCGAGCTCCGTGATGCATCCCTCTTCCAGCACGGCGATGCGGTCGGCGCGACGAACGGTCGAGAGTCGGTGCGCAATCACGAGTACGGTACGGCCCTGCATCAGGTTGGCAAGCGCCGCCTGAACCGCAGCTTCACTCTCTGTATCGAGCGAGGACGTGGCTTCGTCCAGGATGAGTATCGGCGCGTCCTTGAGTAATGCGCGCGCGATCGCAAGTCGTTGCCGCTCGCCGCCCGAAAGACGTGCACCATGCTCACCAATGATGGTGTCATATCCCTGCGGAAGCCGCTCAATGAAATCATGCGCCAGCGCCGCCTCCGCCGCTGCGATGATGCGTGCCATAGGAACGTCGGGCTGACCGTAGGCAATATTGTTCCGGACGGTATCGTTGAACAGGACTGTCTCCTGCGTAACCTTGCCAATCTGCTTGCGCAACGAAACTAACGTGAGATCGCGGACGTCGTGCTCGTCCAAATAAATCGAACCACCGGTGACATCAAAAAAGCGTGGCAGCAAATTGACCAGCGTAGACTTGCCCGCACCACTGGGGCCGACCAGCGCGACCACCTCGCCGCGGCGAACCGTGAGCGAAACGCCATGCAAGACCTCTTTGCATTCGCCGTCGCGCTCGTAGCCGAACCGAACATCCCGGAATTCGATCAGGCCTCCAAAACCCTTGAGCCCGATTGCCTTCTTGCGCTCTCGCACTTCGTCCTGGGCGTCGATGAACTTGAAAATCTCCTCGCTTGCGCCGACGGCCTGCTGGAAGCTGTTGTAATAGGTCGGCATCTTGCGAACGGGATCGTAGAGCGCAATCACCGCAATCAGAAACGTGATAAACTCCCCGGCGGTGCCCCCGCGCTGAATGAAATGGCGTCCGTACCAAAGTAGAAGTGCGATCGCGACAGCTCCGAGCGCATCCATGAGCGGCGACGAAATGGCTTGCACCGCGACCGACCGCATATTGGCCGTGAGCAGCCGGTCGGCAGCGCTGCGGAACCGGGTCATCTCCCAGTTTTCCATGCCGAACGCCTTCACGATGCCGTTGCCCATGATCGTCTCCTGCACGATGTTCTGGATCTCGGCGAGCTTGTCCTGTCCGCGGCGGGTGGTCTTCCGGACGCTGCGTCCAACCCGTCGCGTCGACACAACGATGATGGGCACAAAAATCAGCAGCACCCACGACATGCGGCCGCCAACGATGATCACCGTACCAATCATGAAGATGAGCGTGAAGAGTTGCTGCAGGAAATCACTCATCACCGTAGCCATCGCTGCCTGCACCCGCTCAACGTCGTTGATGAGCGTAGAAATCAGTGTGCCCGAGGTGTGGCGTTGAAAGAACGCGGTCGAGCGCTTCAGTAGCGAGTCGTAGAGATCATTTCGCAGATCGGTGATCATGCCGAAACCAGCCTTGTTGGCTAGCAGTGTGCCGAGGTAGTCGCAAAGGTTCTTGATGATGGCCGAAGCTACGAGAGCGACCGCGACAACCGTCCACGCATTGTGGAAATGGCGGGGCAGCAGAACCTGCAGGTTGACGTGGAAATGGGTGTGAGGAATCACGAAGTTGAGCACCTTGTCAGGCGATGAAGCCGCGCTCAACACGTTGTCGATGATTGGTTTGATCAGCAGAATGCGGAAGGCCGCCAACGCCCCCACCACGCCCATCAGCAGAACCGAGATCGTCCAATAGAGGACATACGGCCGCATGTATCCCAATAAACGGAAGACGAGCTTCATGTCTGACTCCGTAGAGTCCGCGTCGAATACATGCTGGCAAGGATTTCCATCAACCGTTAGTGTACTGCCGTCCAGGGAAAAAGCGTCGGTGACTCTAGCGTGGCATATCACGGTGGGACGACTTGGACCGATAGCCTGCAGCCCCAAGCCGCTTCTTCAACTCTTCCGCAATCATGACGGAACGATGCTGCCCGCCGGTGCAACCGATACCGATGGTCAGATAGCTCTTCCCCTCGTGAATGTAGTGCGGCAGAAGGAAGGTCAACATATCCGTAACCTTATCCAGAAATTCGCGAGTCTGCGGAAACTGGCGGACATACTTCGCCACCTTGGGATGCTTCCCGGTCAGTTTTCGAAATTCGGGAACGAAGTGCGGATTCGGAAGGAAACGCACATCGAAGACAAGATCCGCGTCGCTGGGGACCCCGTTCTTGAAGCCAAAGCTCGTGACCGAAATCGTAAGGTTGCGATCGCTCTTGCCGATCCCGCGAGTGAACTGCGCATTGATGTGCGCACGCAGCTCGTGCACGTTAAAGCGCGATGTCTCAAGAAGGATGTCCGCAACGTTCCGCACGGGGTCGAGCCGCTTTCGCTCGGCACGTATGGATGCAATCACCGTTTCACCGCGACCCAGCGGATGAGGTCGGCGCGTCTCCGAGAAGCGTCGAACGAGCGCGTCCTCTGATGCCTCCAGAAAAACAACACGGGTGGGTAGAACTTTTCTCACCTTCGTCAGGATCGACGGAAAGCGTTCCAGACGGCTGCCTTCCCGCACATCCACGACCAGAGCCGCATGCGTAATCTCGGCGGACTTTGCCACAAGATCCGCAAAACGAGGAATCAATTCCAGCGGAAGATTATCGACCGAGTAAAATCCGAGATCTTCGAATGCCTTGAGCGCGGATGCCTTGCCCGCTCCCGAGAGTCCCGTAAGGATCACAAGTTCGCGTGGCTCACCATCATCCGATGGTCTCCGCTCCCGGGAAGATCGTTTATTCCGTGCCGTGACCGGCGGCTTCTTTGCCTTGTCAGAGACCTTTGGAGAGGCGGTGGTCATGAAGAAATCGTAGCATCATTGAAGACCTGGCATCCTCCGAATCGAGGTTCGAAGGATGCCAGGAGGACGTTCTTACGCCGGAACCGGTCGAGGGTGATCCCGTACCGTCGCATAGCGTTCCTTATGACGGATCGCCTGCAGTTCCACCTTCTGCAAAGCGTCGCGGAGAGCTGTCTCCATCTCGGCCGATTCACACGTGGCTACCAGGCTGTCATTCCGGCATTGCACTCGAATCTCGGCGATCTTTCGATATTTGTCTTCGGTAAGAATAAAGTGCGCGCTGGTACAACGATTGGCCACAAGGGCAACGCGCCCCATACCTGCCTCAGCGATCGTCTTGAGTTTGGGTGTAACGACAGTGTGACGTCCAGTGTATTCAATGATCATGAAGCATTCTCCTAGCAGCGGCATCGCTGCGGTTGAAACTCATGAGATCCATCCACGGGCTTCCAGGTCCCTCCAAGGCTAACGCTGGCGCCTCTGGTGCGTACTTGGAATTTGCATATCTTCTCGATATTTCGCAACCGTGCGTCGAGTCACCTGAATTCCCTGTCGCTGAAGCTCAGCAGCAAGGTATTCATCTGTCCACGGCTTGCGGGGATCTTCCTCCTCGATTAGTTTCTTTACCCGCCGCTTCAGGAGAAGCAACGGCAAATCTCCCCCCTCAGGTCCACCCACACCCTCAGAGAAGAAGAATCTTAGCTCATAAACGCCCTGTGCGGTGTGTACATATTTATTGGCCACCGCCCGGCTGACGGTCGAAGGATGAACGCCAATCTCTTCCGCAACCTCCTTAATCATCATTGGATGCAGGCTCTCAACACCTCGTTCCAGAAACTCATGCTGGCGTCGAACGATGATCTCGCAGGTCCGGACAATCGTGTTCTTGCGCTGCTCAATGTTGCGCAACAACTGAATCGCAGACTTGTACCGCTCCTTCACATACTCCCGAACCTCGCGGTCGACGGACTTTTCGCGAAGCATCCGCCGATAGCTCCGGTTGAGTCGAAGGGCCGGCATATCCTCTTCATTCATCACGACGACATACTCATCGTCGCGCTTCACGAATGCGACATCCGGCTCGATCAGGCGTGTCTCGGCCTGGCTATACCGTTGACCCGGCCGGGGATCGAGGGTCCGAATGAGGTCGATGGCCTCGTTCACCCTCTCCACCGGACGCCGGCATAGCCGAACCAGCTCCCGTATGTCCTTTTTCTGCAGCAAGGCTAGATGCTGGCTGACAATCACACTCGCTGTATCGACGACCAGGAGGCGCTGCTCGACCGGCGGCGCCTCCGTATTCGCCTTCAGGCGCCTGACCTCAAGTGCCTCTAACTCATGGCGAAGCGTCTCCAACTGCCAGAGCAAGCACTCACGAAGGTCGCGCGCCCCGATCCCCGATGGGTCAAGGTGTGACACTACCCGACGCCCCTGCTCCACGAGAGCCAGGTGATCTCCCGCAGAGGCTTCCGGCGTTGCCAGCGCGTCCTGCAGCGAATCAGCCAGTTCCTCTGCACTCGCCGTCAGATAACCGTCTTCGTTCAGGTTGCCGATGATCAGCTCGGCTACCGTCCTCAAATCATCGCGAAGCGTAAGCGACCCAAGTTGCCACAGCAGGTGATCCGTCAACGTGCTCGGCTGCGACAGAAATTGCTCAAAGGACGGCTTGTCGAGTTCCTCGAAGTTCGAGGTGGTGCGGTAACCGGGATCCAGATAATCCTGAAAGTAGCTCCCAAAATCGATCTCGTCGAATGGGTCCTTCTCTTTGTTCTCTTTGTGCTCCGTATCCCCGGCTACTTCTTCGGCGCTTCGCTCGCGCGTTCCCTCCTTGGCCGATCGCTCATCGAGGGTTTCGGTGGACTCGTCAATCTCCTCCAACACCGGGTTGGCAACCAGCTCCCCATTGATCATGTCCTTGAGCTCGAGCTTATTCAGCGCAAGGACACTGACCATCTGGACCAGGCCCGGGGTCAGGACCTGGCGCTGAGAGAGCTTGACATTGAGATGAGGCTGCAACAACGGGTTCTACCTCGCAACCGCCGTAGGAAGATTTCAGCCGTGCTGCCGGCGAGCTGCCAGCACGCTAAGGGCCAGTTTACCGCGTAAATGAGGAAAAAGATCACACAAAGGAATCAATTCCGACACTCCCGCCTGATTTGGGACCTTGCTAGCTCTAGACCAGGGAGAATCCCTCTCCCAGGTACACCCGTTTTACGTCCAGATCGCGACCCAGCTCACCCGGCGTCCCCGTTCGGAAGATGCGCCCCTCGTTGATGATGTAGGCGCGGTCTGTAACCGATAACGTCTCCCGCACGTTGTGGTCGGTGATGAGAACACCGATGCCGGAGGCCTTGAGATCGAAGATGATCTGCTGAAGCTCGAGGACGGCGATCGGGTCGATGCCGGAAAACGGCTCATCCAGCAGGATGAACGCAGGTTCGATCGCCAGGCAGCGCGCAATCTCGACCCGGCGGCGCTCGCCGCCAGAAAGTGCATAGCCGCGCGTCTTGCGAACGTGTCCCAGGTTCAATTGGGAGATAAGGCTTTCGGCGCGCTTGCGACGAACCTCCCAGGTCAAATGCTGGGTCTCGAGCACAGCAATGATGTTCTCCTCGACCGACAGGTTCCGGAAGACGGACGGCTCCTGCGGGAGATAGCTGATCCGGTGCTCCCGGGCGCGCAGATACATGGGGGTGCGGGTGATGTCCGCTCCATCGGTGAGGATACGGCCTGAGTCCGGCCGCACCAGGCCGACGATCATGTAAAAGGAGGTTGTTTTGCCCGCGCCGTTTGGCCCCAGCAATCCAACCACTTCGCCCTGACGAATCTGCAGGCTGACGCCGCGCACTACCTGGCGACCGCCGTAGGCCTTCGTCAACTCCTCGGTCTCGAGGGTCCTCATGCCGCTATTGCCTCTCTTCTTTGCTGCCTGAACGGACGAATGTCTCGGTATGCACACGTCCGGATTTACCCTTGGGCGCGCCCTGATCCCCGGCTACGACAATCGTACTACCTGCATCGCCAAAGATCAGCGTCGCGCCGGTCACGCTGCCCTGTTGCGCGTCGGTGATGTGCGGCGGCCGGCCCGGCGTGCCGGTCAGGATGTAGTTGGCACTCGAAGCGGTGTAGAGCAACTGGTCGCCTGTGCCGTGACGCCCTGGTTGGTCGATCTGGACCGCGCCATACACAATGACCCGATCGATAGACCCGTTCAACGGGCTGGGCTGCGCAGTGGGCGCAGGCTGCTTCGCGCCAGGCGCATGCAGGGGCGTCAGGAAGGCGACGGCATGTTGGCCGCGCACCTCGCCCAGGGTGCCATCGATGGCGACGCCTCCGGAGAAGGTCGCCTCCCGCTGCAGGTCGTTGTAGTCCATCTTCGGACTGGCCACGCGCATCATGCTGGGCGGTCGAGCCGCTGCTCCGGGCTTCGGGGTGGAGGCAGCCGAGGCGAAGATGGCGTGGACCAGGCCGTCAGGCGTCCCCGGACGCGCGGCGAAGGTGCGCTTGATGCCGTCGAAGAGCAGCGTGGCGGCCTGCACCTGGGAGGCATCCTGCCACATGCGAGCCGGCGCTGCGTCGCTGCCGTAGAAGGTGGCAAAACGTGTCGCGTGGTCGAAGTGCGCGCTGGCGGCGAGGACATGCGTCACGGGCTCGGGCCTGGCATTGGGCGACGGGTTCGACGTCTTCGACTGGGCGTTCTGGAAGGTGGCCTGCACGCCGCCGCTGGCTTCGGCGTCCTGTGTCCGCTGGTTCAGGGAGACCGTGGGAGCGATCAACGATCCGTCGTCATTGTCCAGGTGAGCGGAGCCGGTAAGCGTAAGGATCTGGTTCGCACCGTCGTAGGTGGCACGCTCCGCGGTGCCGTTGGTGACGGCTCCTGGCTCGGTCGCACCAGGTTTGGCGGCAGCGCGGTCATGGATGACGACGTCTCCCGCCTGGACAGCCGAGGTAATGTTCATCGCCCCATTCTGCGACCCGGCAGCTGCCGAACCGGCAGGGGCGAAGGCGATCTCGAGCGTATCGCCACTGCTGGTCTCCTGCTCTCCGAGCGGGGCGTCCTGCTGGATCTGCGTGTGACCCGTGCCGTAGAGCTTGGCAGGATGCACCTTGAGATCCGCGGTCTGCGTGAAGAGCGTCCGGAGGTCGTCGGCCGATACCTGCACATTCTTTCGCGCCAGAGGTTTGGTGCTGTCTCCAGCCGATCCCCTGACTTGTGCGGCCTGCGATTCTCCGCTCGCATGAGCGGAACCGATGGCATGGATCTCGGTGAGATGGGACGACGCCTTATGTTGTCCGGGCGCAAACAGGGCGATGATCTTTGCGCCATCCATGGAGCGGGCAAAGCTCTGCGGATTCGACTTGCGATCCACCATGGACAGCTTCGCGCCGCCGGTTGCGACAACGCTGGTCGGCTGTCCCTGCGCGTTCATGGCGACGTCGACGACGCCGGCAGAGCCGTGCATTGGCCGCAGTGGGTTGGTATCGACCATCGCCACATCGCCGGTAAGCTTTGCCGCCTGCGGAATGGATTGCGCGTTCAGCGTCGCATCCAGGCGATTCGCCGTGACCTGCTGCGTTCCTGACGTCAGCGTCACGTGATCATTGCCCTGCACGGTTTCGATCGATCCATCTTTGCGCAGATGAAGGACGGCAAAGTCAGCCTTCATCCTGCGGTCGCCGGACGTGACGACCGGAGCGGTAAGGTTGGCGATGTTCTCGTCGCGACTCATGTCGGCTCGTGTGGCGACGACGTGCAGGGGTTTGCCGTGGGCGAGGCCGTCCATGTGCACGTTGGCGAGAAGCTTCAGCGTGTTGCCGTTGGTATTGAACTCCGCGCCCACCGCGGTGCAGGTCATGTCGCCATAGTTGAACTCCACCTGCTGGTCGGTCGCCGCAACTCCGAGTTTGCGCACATACACCAGGCCGCTGGTGCGGACGTGGATCACGGGAGCAGGCTGGGAGTTCACCCTGGCTGCGGGCGGCGCCGTGGAGGGCACAGACGAGTGACCTCCGTTGGCAAGCCCCTGCGGAGGCTGGATGTCCATGAAGACCTCGCCCTTGGCGCGGGCGACGCCCTGGTTCTGGTCGTACTCCATCTCGGAGCCGTAGATGTGGTCGGCGGCGGCTCCGGTGGTGCGGTTGTAGAGCAGCAGCTCGGCGTTGTGGAGAGCGTACTTGCCGTTGCCGAGCGTGCTCTCCGTCTTGGCGCGGATGGTGAAGATCTTCTTGCCCTTGACGGATTGCGAGTACGTGACACCGTTCGAGTCGCGGGTGATCGAGACGCCGGAGCGGGCGATGATCTGCCGGTACCGCTTGAGCGCGACGTAGCGGCCGTAGCCGATATACACGGCGAGAACACCTACCAGAAGCAAGGCTCCTGCAATCAGTACCCACCGAAGTCTTTGGATCGACAGCCGCATCGTTCTTCCTGGTTCCCTGCTCTATCTTCTCATTGCGGCATCGTTGTCTCGCACAACGTGGGACGCGTGTGGCTGACGATACGACGAGTGAATCGATAGAATAGGAGGATGGCCGATCAGCTTTACCTGAGTCTGTGGTATCCGAACTTCCGCCTGGAGTCGCTGCCGGCGGCGCTGGTGGGCGTGCTGCGGCAGTTTGCCGTGATCGCGAAGGATGGCCAGGCGAACAGCGCGCTGGGGCGAGTCGCGGCGGCCAGCGTGTATCCGATTGACTGGACGGAGTCGCCGACCTATCAGCGGATCTATGTGAACGACGATCGGGCGCAGAACTCGGCGGATACCGAGGGGTCGATCATCGAGCATGCCGTTGCCGAGGCTACCGAGCAGCTGCACGATGACATGGCCTACGAGTTCGAGATGGTCTGGATGCTGTGGATTCCGGACGCCGGCGACGCGGGGTTTGATACATCGTGGAAGCTGGAGTCGGCGAAGGTGAAGATTACCGGGTTTGGGCCGCAGTTCGACTTTGGCAGCTTCGAGCAGAATGGACAGATCCGGGTGGACTTCGGGCTGGATACTCCGTGGGTGCTCGAGGACGAGTCGCTGGATGAAGATGCGGCGGAACGGATCAAGCACAACGTGGAGAAGCTGCTGGCGTTTACCTTGAGCGTGGAGAAGCACTGTGGAATCTCCAGCCGATTGCTGTGGACCGAGAGCGGCGAGCCGCTGGCGGAAAAATTAATTGCCCGGCTGCAGCGGTTGAATTGAGGTTTACTCCCCCTCTCCCCCCCGGGGGGTACTTTCAGACCCAACGTCTTGAGCAGAGGGCGGTTAGGATCAGACTTATGGCAGTCTGACTTCGTGGGGGTCACTTTTGCCGAAGGGTCAGCCGGCGGTGACGATCTCCGAGAAGTCGGCGATGCGGGAGAGGTCGCTGAGGGTGCGGGTGAGGAGGGCGAGGCGGTTGGCGCGGAGGTCGTCGCCGGGGGCCATGACCATGACTTTGTCGAAGAAGTCGTCGATGGAGGGGCGAAGGGCGGCGATGACGCGGAGGGCTTCGCTGTAGTTGCGCTCGCGCTGCAGCTCCTCGATGGCGGAGGCGGCGGCGCTGGCGGTGACGGCGAGGAGTTTCTCGGCGGGATCGAGGAGGAGGTCGTGGTCGATGGTGGCGGCGGCGATGTCGCCTTTGGCGGTGGCCTGGGCGAGGATGTTTTTCATGCGTTTGAAGGCGGCGGAGACGGCGAGGAAGTCGTCGCTGCCGCGGGCGGCGGTGACGGCTTCGGAGCGGGCGACGAGGTCGCGGAGGTCGTCGGTGCCGGCGGCCATGGCGGCTTTGACGACGTCGTAGGCCTGACCGCGGGCTTCGCGGAGGTAGAAGTCGATGCGCTCGGAGAAGAAGGCCGTGAGCCTGGCGAGAAGCTCGGGGGTGGGGACGGCGGCGGTGAGGACGTCGGGGAGGGTGAGGGGGAGGGTGGACTCGGCGAGGATCTTGACGACCGCGTTGGCGGCGCGGCGGAGGGCGAAGGGATCCTTGGAGCCGGTGGGCTCCATGCCGAGCGCGAACATGTTGGCGATGGTGTCGATGCGGTCGGCGAGGCCGAGGACGCAGCCTTCGGTGGAGCGCGGGATGGCGTCGTTGGCGGAGGCGGGGAGGTATTGGTCGTAGATGGCGTCGGCGACGGTGGCGGAGAGGCCCTGGGAGCGGGCGTAGAGGCCGCCGATGATGCCCTGGAGCTCGGTGAACTCCTTGACGAGTTCGGTGGTGAGGTCGGTTTTGGCGAGGGTGGCGGCTTTGTCGATGGAGGGTGCGTGGAGGGTGGCGCCGCGCAGGGAGGCGACGCCGGCGAGGGTGGCGGCGAGGACACGGACGCGCTCGGTCTTCTTCGCGTAGCTGCCGAGGTCTTTTTGGAAGGTGACGTGTTCGAGCAGGGCGACGCGGTCGGCGAGGGGGGTGCGCTGATCGAACTCCCAGAAGAAGCGGGCGTCGTTGAAGCGGGCACGGAGAACGCGCTCGTTGCCCTGGCGGATGATGGGGGCGTTGTCGGCGGTGAGGGCGATGTTGGTGACGGTGAGGAAGTGGGGGGCGAGGGGGTTCTTCGTCTCCCCCATCTCAGAGTCGAGAGGCGGGGCACCCGGAGCGTCGGCGATCTCGACCGCGAAGTACTTCTGGTGGTCGCGCATGACGGTGACCAGGACCTCTTCGGGGAGGGTGAGGTAGGCGGGCTCGAAGCTGCCGAGGAGGACGTCGGGCCACTCGGTCAGGTGGGTGACGGCGTCGACCAGATCGTGGTCCTCGCGCCAGCGGGCGTTGGGGACTTCGCGGGTGACGCGATCGAGGGCCTTGCGGATCTTGTGGCGGCGGAGCTCGACGTCGGCCAGGACGTGGGCGGACTCGAGCTGGGCGAGGTAGGTGGCGGGGGAGGTGATGGTGATGGGGGCTTCGCCGTGGAGGACGCGGTGGCCGTAGGTGAGGCGGCCGGCGGTGCGGCCGGCGAATTGAATCGGAACGACACTGTCATCGAGTAAACAGGCGAGCCAGAGGACGGGGCGGACAAAGCGCTCGGGCTTGTGCTCGCGCCAGTACATATTTTTCGGAAAATAGAGGGCGGCGATCTCTTTGGGGAGTTCGGTGGCGAGGACTTCGGAAGCCGTGCGGCCTTTTTTCGTGGTGGTGGCGGCGAGGTAGTCGCCCTTGGGGGTGGAGATGGTCTTGAGGTCGGAGACGGGGATGCCGGACTTGCGGGCGAAGGCTTCGGCGGCGGGGGTGGGGAGGCCGTCCTTGAAGGCGATCTTGAGGGCGGGGCCGGTGGTGTCTTCGGTGATGTCGGGCTGCTGCAGGAGGACATCGTGGATGAGGACGGCGAGGCGGCGCGGCGTGGAGTAGCTGTGGGCTGCGGGGATTGATTGCGCCGGATCGACTAATTGCTCGCGCGTGAGGAGGGCGAGGGTGCGCTTGAGGAGCTCCGCTTCGGCGGAGGCGATCATGCGGGCGGGGACTTCTTCTAGTCCGATCTCGAGTAAAAGGTCTGGCATGGGGTTCCTGGGGTGCGAGCTCAACGTTGGGTTTCGTGGCGAGTTGGAGCCTGGTCTTGTGGTTCAAAAGGGGACGAGGGTGTGGGGGGCGCGAGCTGCATCGGGGTTCTTCGACTACGCCCCTTCGACGCGCTGCGCTGGCTCAGGCGCTGCGCTCCGGATGACAGGGTGTGGGGGCGTTGCGGATGAGAGCGTGAGGCGCTGCTGGTCGGCGTAGATTTTGGCGACGCCGACGATGAGGTTGCGGATGCGGGCCATGACGCCGACGCGCTCGGTGACGGAGATGGCGCCGCGGGCGTCAAGGAGGTTGAAGGTGTGGGAGCACTTGAGGGCGAGCTCGTAGGCGCCGAGGGTTGGGAAGCGCAGGACGGCGAGCCGGTCGGTGTTTTCTTCGACAAGGGTTTCCCTGGCGCGGGCCAGCAGGGCGAGGCATTCGGCTTCGTAGAGGTTGAGGTGCTGCCAGAGTTTGTCGACGTCGGCGTAGTCGAAGGAGTAGGCGCTGAATTGCTGTTCTTCGTGCAAGCGGACTTCACCGTAGGTGAGCTCGCGGCCGGTGACGGGATCGCGGGACCAGACGATGTCGTAGATCGAGTCGAGGTCCTGGAGGAACTGGGCGATGCGTTCGAGGCCGTAGGTGATTTCGCCGGAGATGGGGTCGAGGTCCATACCGCCACACTGCTGGAAGTAGGTGAACTGGGTGATCTCCTGGCCGTCGAGCATGACCTGCCAGCCGACGCCCCAGGCTCCTCCGACGGGCCACTCCCAGTTGTCCTCTTCGAACTTGATGTCGTGCTGGCGGAGGTCGATGCCGATGGCGACCAGGGACTCGAGGTAGAGCTCCTGGACGCGCTCCGGTGGCGGCTTCAGGATGACTTGCAGCTGGGTGTGGCGGAAGAGCCGATTGGGATTTTCGCCGTAGCGGCCGTCGGCGGGGCGGCGCGAAGGCTGGGCGTAGGCGATGGAGATGGGCTTGGGGCCGAGCACGCGCAGGAAGGTGTCGGGCGACATGGTGCCGGCGCCGACTTCGAGGTCGTAGGGCTGCTGCAGGACGCAGCCGTGGTCGGACCAGAAGCGCTGCAGGGTGAAGAGCAGCTCCTGAAAGGTTAGGGATTTATGCGATGATTCTGAGGGGTTCACTTTATATCCTATGTTGCATTTTACTTCCCCGCACGAATATCGGGACTAAGGAAAGCATATGTCTCCCGCAACGGTTGAATGGATCAGATTCGCCTCAAACTTTCTGATCTCGTCTTCTGTCTGCACTGTGGCTGTTATTGCCGAAAGGCGAGCGTCGCGTAATGAGAGCATTCGCGCCCGCGAGAGTGTTATCAATGACATTCGAAATTGGGCAAACGAAGGCATCGCAAGTCTCACGAATATCGCCGGAGAATTGGATCGTTCGGTTAAGCCCGACCCCGCAATCTCTAGGCCAATTGTCTTCAATCATCGAACAGGGTCGACTATTTTTCACAAATGCTCAAGTGGACTATGGAAAACATAAGCCCCCCTCTCATCGAGGACTCAGGCCTCGAATTTTGAGCTGGCTCGCCGTTGCTCACAACGTTGCAACAATTAGCGCTGGGCTTGATCGCGGGGAACAAATCGACCTGATCGTTCAACTGCGGGGTGGCTTCGTATCTGACTGCCAATCTCTGATCTTTCCTACAGAGCTAGGCTCGTTAACGATGGTGTACCTTAGGCGCCAGTTGAGGAACGGGATCTTTATGGAATATGACGATAGCCATCCCACGATTTCCTTGGCTAAATCCTTTATTGAGAAGAACCACAAGCATAGTTACATTACGTTTCTCTAACCCGGGTTGCACTCCGCAGCCGGCGTTCGAGGTGGCGCTCGAGGGTGGCGATGGCAAAGAGGCGGAGGTCGGGGGAGCGGGTGGAGGGCCAGGGCTCGGGGAGTAAGTCGGGGAGGGGGGTGCGGAAGATGCGATGGGTTTCGGCGACCGAGGCGGCGGAGAGGGCGCGAGAATTGGGACGGCGGTCGTCGCGGCAGGTGACGCCGTCGGCGGTGGGGGACCAGTAGACGGGCTGGGCGTGGAGGTCGAGACCGCAGACCGTGCAGTGGCCGAGAGCCGGCATCCAGCCCATGAGGCGGTTCATCCAGAGGCAGAAGTAGGTGATGGGGAGGTAGATTTGCTGGGGTCCCGGGGCGGTCTGCGAACCCGCGTCTGAAGGTCCAGACGTGGGGCCTCCGGTGGTGGTGGTTGATCCGGAGTGGAGGCTCGAGAGGACGGTGACGGCCAGGCGGTAGATGTTGTCGTCGGGGGCCTGGTCGGGGAGAGCTTCTTCGAGGACTTCGGTGACGAGTTGGAGGGCGGCGAGGCGGAGGGTGTCGATGGGGGCCGAGAGCGGGGACCAGAGGATCTCGAAGCTGTCGAGGCGGACGAGGTCCTGGCGGGGGCGCTCGGTGTAGTGGGCGCGGACCTGCGTGGCGGGCTCTAACGCGCCACCAAAGCGGCGGCGCGACTTCATGGCGTGGCGGGCGACGCCCTTGATCCGGCCCTGGTCGCGGGTGAAGAGCGAGACGAGCAGGTCGGCCTCGTGGAAGGGCCAGGTGCGGAGGACGATGGCCTCGCCGTGATGCGGGATTTGGCGGCCTTGCATAGGGGCAGAGTGTAGAGCGTCGTGGAGGCGGGTTAGTGGGCGAACTGGCGGAGGTGGTGGTCGGCGTGGAGGTAGCCCCAGCGCATCCAGTCGGGGTGGGCCATCGAGCCGAAGAAGGGGTGGTCGCGAGTGTGGTTCGTGAGGGCGCAGAAGCTGTCGAAGGAGGCGAGGAGGGTCGCGAGGTCGTGGTCGAAGGTGGTGGGGAGCATGTTGGGTGCGTCGGGCTTGAGTTGCGGGAGGGTGGTGGTGGAGTGAGGCCAGGGCGTAGGGAGGTGGAGGGCGAATTGCTTGACTACCTTTGGAGGGTACGGGAGGGGGATGGGATCGACGGGGGTGTCGGCGAGGGCGTAGACGTAGGCTTCGCGGAGGTGGCAGATGGTTTGGTGGACGGTCATGATGCCCCACTGCGGTGTGTCGGTTGGGGAGAGCGCGAGGAGGCGGGTGCGGATCTCGGCGGCGTCTGCGGGGTGGGCGAGGGTCTTCATGGGGGTACGAGGATCAGGGTACGCGAAAGGGGGAAGGCAAGGGCGTGGAGGTTTAAACGCTAAGCGCGCGGCCTGCAGGTGCAGGCTGCGCGCTTGTGCTGTGGATCAGTAGCGGGAGAGATTGGGGTTAGCGGCCGAAGTGGGTGGCGTTCTTTTCGCGGAAGCTTTCCCACTTCTCGGGCAGGTCGTCGCTGCCGAAGATCGCGGAGACCGGGCAGACGGGAACACACGCGCCGCAGTCGATGCACTCGACGGGATCGATGAAGAGCTGATCGGCGGTATCGGAACCGTCCTCGTCAGCCTTGGGGTGAATACAATCTACCGGACAAGCGTCCACGCACGCCCGATCCTTGGTGCCAATGCAGGGTTCCGCGATTACATACGCCATCTCAATTTCTCCTTGATACTGCTTTGACTCAAAACGTCACGAGTATTTTACTCATTTTAGCAACAAAGGCGGAACCGTCCGAAGAGCGGCAAGAAATTTACGGTAATCGGTTCGGACCGATTTGGGAGGCCCGCGTTTCGGAGGCCCCGCGGGCTACGAGACGGCCTTCACCGTTTGAAGACGGCCTACACAGTCTGGGCGGCGCGCTGGGCGGCGAACTCGGCCGGGGTGAGGATGGGGTCGAGGTTGCGGCCGGCGAACATATCCGCGAAGAGGTGCTCCATGGCCGGGGCGATGAGGCCGTTGGAGGCGAGGATCTCGCGGCTGTCGAGGGTAAACTTGCTGCCGTCGAAGTGGGTGATGCGGCCACCGGCTTGCTCGAGCAGGAGATAGCCGGCGGAGGTATCCCAGGGGTTGAGAGCGAACTCCCAGTAGCCGTCGAGGCGGCCGCAGGCGACGTAGGCGAGATCGAGGGCGGCCGAGCCGGCGCGGCGAACTCCGTGCGAGCGGAGGGTGAACTCCTGGTAGAAGTGGACGTTGGGGCTGTCGTGACGCTTCTTGCTGGGGAAGCCGGTGGCGATGAGCGACTCGGCGAGAGAGTGGGTGCGGGAGACGTGGATGGGATGGCCGTTCAGCGTGGCACCTTCGCCGCGGGCTGAGGAAAACATCTCGTCGCGGAGGGGGTCGTAGATGACGCCGGCGACCATCTCTCCGTCCTCATCAGGGGCGAGGCCGGGCTTGCGGCGCTCGCAGCCGAGCACGACGCAGAAGACGGGAAAGCCGTGGGCGAAGTTGGTGGTGCCGTCGAGCGGATCGACGTACCAGCGGAACTCGTGGTCGAGGCCTTCGCGGGTTCCCTCTTCGCCGTAGATGCCGTGGCCGGGAAAGGCGGCGCGCAGCCGGGTGCCGATGAGGGCTTCGCTGGCGCGGTCGGCTTCGGTGACCAGGTCGACGTCGCCCTTGTACTCGGTGCGGACGCCGCGGTGGTAGAAGTCGCGCAGCAGGGCTCCGGCCTCGCGAGCGATGGCTTCGGCGGTGGGGAGGAATTCGGACATGCTAGAGGCTCGCGTCGTCGCGCAGGGAGACGCGACGCAGGCCGGCGGCGCCGCCTTCGGTGATGGTGCGAATCTGGGCCTTGTAGATGAAGAGGTTGGGCTTGCCTTCGCGGGTGAGGCGCAGCATCATGTCGTCGAAGTACTCGACCCAGCCACTGACGATCTCGCCGTCGCGGAGCTTGACGATGACCGGGACCTGGCGGTCACTGAGAGATTTGAGGTACAGGGCTTCCTGTCCGGTTTCGCCTGCGGGAGGTCCTTTGCGCTTCTTGGTCGCCATAGATTGATTGTACGGCGAGCGCTGGCGCTTCGTCTCACGGCTGGGGAGTGGCGTAGTAGGCGGAGCGATAGCGGAGAGTGTATTGCTGACGGAGAGCCAGGTCCGTGAGTTGGAGATGGATGTGGCGGAGGGGCGCGGCGGAGGGTCGAGCGTCGCGGCTGCGGGCGGAGCAGCGTAGTAGCCGAGGGTGTACTGGGCGCGGAGGTCGGCAGAGACGTGCTGGAGGGCGGGAGCGAGATCAGTCTGCTGCTGGACGTCGTAGGATCGGCCGCCGGTGTCGGCTGCGAGCTGGATGAGGGCGTGCTCGCCGCCGGTATCGCGGCCAGCATCGGCTGCCACGGGAACGATGACCAGCGAGTAGACCATGACGCCGGCGCGCTGCGCTGCTTCGAGCGCGGAGGCGTAGGTGCCTTGGCGCGCGGTGTTTTCGCCGTCCGTGATGAGGACGAGGACGCGGCGGGCGTCTGGGGCCGAGGGCGTATCGGCGAGCCGCTGGCTGGCGAAGGAGAGGGCGTTGTAGAGTGCGGTGGCGTGGCCATTGTGTATGTGACGCAGCGCGCTGTCGATGCGACGCGGATTGTTGCTGAAGGCTGCGAGTTGGGTGACTTTGTCGGAGAAGGAGAGGAGGGCGACGCGGTCCTGGGGGCGCAGAAGGGAGTGCAGGAAGGTGCGGGCGGCGGAGCGCTCGAGGCGCTGGTAGGGGGCGAGGCTCATGCTGGCGTCGACGGCAAGCACGATGTCGAGGGGGGCGGCGGAGGTGGGGTCGAAGAAGGCGATGGGCCGGGGGAGATTGTCTTCGGTGAGGGCGAAGTCGGAGGCGGAGAGGTGGGGAACGGGGGCGCCGTGGGCGTCGGTGACGTTGAGCGCGAGGGTGACGAGGTGGGTGTCGAGGTGGAGGGTAGTTGGGCGGTGAGGGCGGGCGTGAGGGCGGGCGTGAGAGCTAGAGCGAGGAGGGCGAGCGCGCGGCGCACGGGATTCAACGCCCGGCGCCGGGGAGGTCGTCGGGGAAGGGTTCGCCGTCGGCCCAGGCGGCGCCGTCGACGAACTGCTCTTTCTTCCAGATGGGGACGGTTTTCTTGAGGGTGTCGATGACCCAGCGGCAGGCGTCGAAGGAGGCGCCGCGGTGGGCGGAGGCGACGGCGATGAAGACGCTGGTTTCGCCGACGACCAGGCGGCCGAGGCGATGGATGATGGCGACGTCGCGGACATCGAAGTGCTCGATGGCCTCGGCGCGGAGGAGGTGCATCTGCTGGAGGGCCATCTCTTCGTAGGCTTCGTAGTCGAGGTGCAGGGTGCGGCGGCCGCGGGAGTTGTCGCGGACGATGCCGTCGAAGACGCAGAGGGCTCCGTCGGCACCGGACTTGATGGAGCGCTCGATGGCGGAGGCGTCGATGGGCTCGCGGACGAGGGCGATGAGCGGGGTGGGGAGTTCGGACGAGAGGCCGCCGCTGACGGGAGGGAGGATCGCGACTTCGTCGCCGTCCTGCAAGGTGTGGGTGCGGGCGGTGTATTGCTGGTTGACGGCGATGGCGGCGGAGCTGAGCGCGGCGGAGCTGGTGAGGCCTTCGCTGGAGAGCGTGGCGAGCAGGCCGGCGACCGAGGTATTGGGGGTGAGGGTGCGCCAGTCGCCGCCGGGAGGCACGATCGTCTTGAGAGAACCGAAGGCGAGCAGACGGATGCGAATGGAGGCAGCACTCATGCTTTAAGCATACGTCGGGAGAGGGGATTTGGGAGCGGCGGGTTACGCTGCTGCGCGGCGGGTGGGGTATACTCACCGGGCAAGCAAGTCCATCGTTATCAATAGACTGGAGGCTTCATGCTCAAGGGATTTCGGGATTTCGTGCTGCGCGGCAACGTGATGGATCTGGCGGTTGCCGTGATTATCGGCGCTGCGTTTACGGCGATTGTGACGGCGCTGACCGATAACATCATCAAGCCGCTGCTGGGCGCGATCATCGGCAAACCGGACTTCGGGTACCTGGTTGCGTATGTGCACGGCGGCAAGATCCAGTACGGCAACTTCCTCACCGCCGTGGTGAACTTCCTGATCCTGGCCGCGGTGGTGTACTTCTTCCTGGTGCTGCCGACGCAGTATCTGCTGAAGAAGTTCAACCCGCCCAAGGCGGAGCCGGTGACGACCAGGGCATGCCCGCAGTGCCTGGGGGACATTCCGGTGGCGGCGACGCGGTGCAAGTTCTGCACGCAGCCGGTGTAGTCGGGATTCCGTCGGGAATTCGAGTTGGGATTCGGTTTGAGATGCGATCATCGCGTACACTCCTAACAATTCCTTAGGAGTGCTCTGCATGCGTCGTTTTACCGCCTGGACGGTCTCGCTGTTGGTTTTGCCCGCCGCATTTTCCGGTGTTGCCCAGACTCCCGCACCGCAGGTGTTTGGCTATACGAACTTTTCGCAGCAGGCCAGGTGGGATCAAGCCTTCATGGCGGTGCCAAGCGCGACGCTGGCGGGCGAGGAGCTGAAGATTCTCACCGCCGCGCCGCACTGGGCGAGCTCGCCGGAGGACCACGCGACGGCGCTGTACGTGGCCGAGAAGTTCCGGGCAGCGGGGTTGCAGACGACGATCCAGCCGTTCCGCGTGTGGCTGAACAAGCCGGTGACGATCGAGATTGAGGCGTACGACGCGAGTGGAAAGAAGCTGATGAGCGGGCCGACGCCCGAGCACGTGGACCCCAAGGCGTATGGCGGCGATCCGTTTCAGGATGATCCGCGCATCCTGCCGGCGTTCAATGGCTCGTCGCCGTCGGGCGATGTCACGGCCGGCGTGGTGTATGCGAACTACGGCACGCTGGAGGACTTCAAGAAGCTGGACTCGCTGGGCGTGAGCGTGAAGGGCAAGATCGTGCTGGTGCGCTATGGCGGGAACTTTCGCGGGGTGAAGGTGTACATCGCGCAGCAGTATGGAGCGGCGGGCGTGCTGATTTATTCCGATCCGGCCGATGATGGGTACACCAAGGGCGATATCTACCCGCGCGGGCCGTACCGTCCCGCAACGGGGGTACAGCGCGGCAGCGTGCAGTTCCTGCCGCTGTATCCGGGCGATCCGGAGACGCCGGGGGTGGCGTCGACGCCGGAGCTGCCGGACGCGGCGCGCATCACCGATCCGGCGAAGATGAACCAGCCGTCGATTCCGTCGAACCCGCTCTCGTATCATGACGCGGCGCCGATTCTCGCGGCGATGGATGGGCCGGACTCTCCGCGCGAGTGGCAGGGAGGACTTCCCTTCACCTATCACCTGGGCGGGACCGGCGCGGTGAAGGTGCACATGCACCTGGTGCAGGACTACCAGCTGCGCACCATCTGGGACGTGGTGGGAACGATCGACGGAAGCGATCCGGAGCAGAAGGAAGACTGGGTGGTGGCGGGCAATCATCGCGACGCGTGGGTGTATGGCGCGGTGGATCCGAACAGCGGCACGGCAGCGATGCTGGAGGCGGTGCACGGGCTGGGCGACCTGCTGAAGGAGGGATGGAAGCCGAAGCGGCGGATCGTGGTGTGCTCGTGGGACGCGGAGGAAGAGGGGCTGATGGGCTCGACCGAGTGGGCGGAGATGCATGCGGATCAGCTGAAGCATGCGGTCGCTTACTTCAATACGGATGTGGGGGTGGCGGGGCCGGACTTCGATGCGTCGGCGGTGCCGTCGCTGAAGCAGTTTGTGCGCGACGTGACGCGGCAGGTGCCGAGCCCGAAGGGTGGAACGGTGTATGAGCAGTGGCTGGCGACGCAGCAGGAGAGACCGAGCCGCAGAGGGCGCGTGATGGGCGCGGACCTTCCGGCGGGCGGTGAGGTGATGGTGGGGAACCTGGGATCGGGCTCGGATTACACGCCGTTTATCCAGCACCTGGGCGTGCCTTCGACCGACATCGGCTCGCAGGGGCCGTACGGTGTGTATCACTCGACGTTTGATGACTACACGTGGTTCACGAAGTTCGCGGACCCGACGTTCGTGTATGAGCAGCAGCAGGCGCGGGTGTTTGGCCTGGAGATTCTGCACATGGCCGATGCGGATGTGCTGCCGTATGACTATCGGCTGTATGGCAAGGACGTGATGGGCTACGTGGCGGAGGCGCAGCGGCAGGCGGCGGACGCGAAGCTGAGCGTGGACTTCAGCGCGGCGACGGCGGCGGCCAAGCGCTTCGAAGCAGCCGGGGAGAAGCGGTGTATGCGCAGCAGTCCGGGGCGGTTGCGGGGGCCGAAGAGGCGAAGCTGAATGCGGCGCTGCGCGATGCCGAGAGTGCGCTGCTGAACGAGGCGGGCTTGCCGAAGCGGGCGTGGTACAAGCACACGATCTATGCTCCGGGCGAGTACACGGGCTATGCGGCGGTGGTGATTCCGGGAGTGACCGAGGGTATCGAGGCGAAGGACGCGGCGCGGACGCAGGGGCAGATCGATGCGCTGGCGGCGGCGCTGAACCGGTCGGCGGGGATTCTGGAGGGTGCGGCGAAGTAGCTGGTGGGGCGCGGAAGATCGCTATCACGAGACAGCAAAATAGCTCACGAACTTGCTGCGCGGGGCGTCCTACCGAAGTATGCTGAAGGGGTAGAGGAGCTGCATGGGCGCGAGCGTGGACAAGTCGACGCGGGAGCCGGGCGGTCCGCTGGTGAGCGGCTCTCAGACGCTGCGGCGATGGATGACGGCGTCGGTGGTGGTGCATGGGTGCGTGCTGGCGGCGCTGCTGTATGTGCGGTCGCCGCAGTTGTCGCCGGTGGAACGGCCGGGCGATGCGGCGGGACATCTGCTGTCGCTGGTGTATGCGCCGGGGATGAGCGCGCCGGCGGCGAAGCTGCAGTCACCGAAGGCACCTCCGCGGAAGCCGACACCCGCCGTCCATTATTCCGACGCCTACGCCGGCACCGCCTGTGGTGACGGCCGCAGCTACGGCTG
>CAVXKP010000002.1:0-29173 GCA_963762375.1 uncultured Acidobacteriaceae bacterium | reverse complement strand
CCTGCGCCCGCGCCCACCGCGACCCCGGCTCCGTCGCCCTCATGGCCGTCAGCAAAATGCACCCCGCCGAAGCCTCCTCGAAGCCTACGCCGCCGGCCAGCGCCTCTTCGGCGAAAACCGCGTCCAGGAGTGGCAAACCAAACGCTGCCGACTCGCCGACCTCTTCGACACGCGATCGCAACCGCGCATCTCATCGGCCCCCTGCAAAACAACAAGACCACCAACGCCGCCGAGTTCTTCGACGCCATCGACACCCTCGACTCCCTCAAAACCGCAGACCGCCTCAACACCGCCGCCCAGTCCCTCAACAAAACCCTCCGCGTCCTCATCGAGGTCAAGCTCTCCCACGAAGATACCAAGCACGGCCTCGCCCCCGAAGATCTCCCCACCCTCCTCCGCGCCCTCCGGCCCCTCACCCACCTCGAACCCCGCGGCCTCATGACCGTCCCTCCCTTCGACGAAAACCCCGAAACCGCCCGCCCCTACTTCCAGCACCTCCGCCGCCTCCGCGACGAGCACCTCGCCCTCTGCCCCACCCTCACCGAGCTCTCCATGGGCATGTCCAACGACTTCGCCGTCGCCATCGAAGAAGGTTCCACCACCGTCCGCATCGGCACCGCCATCTTCGGCAAGCGCACCTACGCATGAACCTCCTCCTCCGCCAGACCAACTCCGGCTGCACCCTCGCCGTCCGCGTTCATCCCGGCGCCCGCCGCAACGCCATCACCGGCATCCACGACGGCGCCCTCAAAGTCTCCCTCACCACCCCACCCACCGACGGCCGCGCCAACGCCGCCCTCATCGCCTACCTCGCCGAAGCCCTCCACATCCCCCGCGCAGCCATCACCCTCGTCACCGGAGCCACCACCCGCACCAAGACCCTCCACCTCGAAGCCCTCACCCCTGAACGCCTCACCGCCACCCTCACCGCAGCCCTGGCCCCCAACCTCGCCTAGCGCTTCCTCGCCCCCACCATCGCAATCCCCGCCACCAGCGTCGCCGCTCCCCCCGCGAACAACCCCGCCATCGCCCCCGACAGCCGCACCTCCGGCTGCATCGCCCCCTTACTCGCCACGTGATCCATCACCCCGCGCGCGGTCAACCACCCCACCCCCGCAAACACCCCCACCAGCACCACCACCCGCAAAGCCACACGCATCGCTACTCCTAATCCCCGCCGTCCGCGCCGGACACGCGAAGCCCCTCGCCGTCCGCGCAGGACCGCAGGACCTACTCCCATTCGATGGTGCCCGGCGGCTTCGACGTAATGTCATACACCACGCGATTGATCCCCCGCACCTCGCTCACAATCCTGCTCGAGATCGCGCGCAGCACCTCGTACGGCAGCGCCGCCCAGTCCGCCGTCATCCCATCCTCGCTCTCCACGGCTCGTATCGCGCACGTATACGCGTACGTCCTCTGATCGCCCATCACGCCCACCGTCTTCACCGGCAGCAGCACCGCAAAGCTCTGCCACACCTTCCGATACAGCCCCGCGCGCTTGATCTCCGCCGTACAGATCGCATCCGCCTCCTGCAGAATCGCAACCCGCTCCGGCGTCACCTCCCCCAGGATCCTCACCGCCAGCCCCGGCCCCGGAAACGGCTGCCGCTCCAGAATTTCGTCGGGCATCTGCAGATCCCGCCCAATCCTCCGCACCTCATCCTTGAACAAATCCCGCAGCGGCTCAATCAGCTTCAGCTTCATGTCCTCGGGCAGCCCACCCACATTGTGGTGGCTCTTGATCACGTGCGAAGGCCCATGAACACTGGCCGATTCAATTACGTCCGGATACAGCGTCCCTTGCACCAGCCACGCTACCTCTTCCCCCGCGGACTTCTCTGCCTCAAAGATCTTCTTCGCCTCGTCATCGAACACCGCAATAAACTCGTTGCCAATCGCCTTCCGCTTCTTCTCCGGATCGGTCACCCCCGCGAGCTTACTCAAAAATCTCTCCGACGCATCCACCGCGACCACGTTCAGGTGCAGCTCCTCGCGCATCGTCTTCTGGACCTTCTCAAACTCATCCTTGCGCAGCACGCCGTTGTTCACAAAGATGCACGTCAGCCGATCCCCAATCGCCCGCGCCACCAGCACCGCCGCCACACTCGAATCCACGCCCCCGCTCAGCCCGCAGATCGCATGCCCCGTCGGCCCCACCTGCTGGCGTATCGCATGCACTGTCCGCGAAATAAAGCCCTCCGGCGTCCAGTCCTGCTTCGCCCCGCAGATATCCACCGCAAAATTCCGCAGCAGCTCCATCCCCTGCTTGGTGTGCGCGACCTCCGGATGAAACTGCACGGCCCACATCTTCCGCGCCTCATCCGCAATCCCCGCCACCGCATTCGACGTCCGCGCCGTCACCCGAAATCCCGGCGCCAACCCCTCCGCATGATCCCCATGCGACATCCACACCGACATCGTCGCCGGCAGCCCCTTGAACAGCGGCGTCTCGTCGACAACGTTGACCTCCGCATGCCCATACTCGCGCGCATCCGCCGGCACCACCCTCCCGCCCAGGTGGTGGGTCATAAACTGCAGCCCATAGCAGATCCCCAGGATCGGCAGCCCGGTATCGAGAATCGCCTTATCCGCCTTCGGCGCCGCATCGTCATACACACTCGACGGCCCGCCCGACAGCACAATCCCCTTGGGCTCGAGCGCGAGAATCTTCTCCAGCGCCGTCGTGCACGGCAGCACCACCGAGAACACGTTGAACTCGCGAATCCGCCGCGCAATCAACTGCGTATACTGCGAGCCAAAATCAAGAATCACAATCGTCGAAGAGGCCGGCGCAACAGGAGCCGAAGAAGCCGGGGCGAGCGTAGCTGAGGTTTCAGGAGTATCCACGTATCCAGTGTAAATCGCCCGCCGGTGCGCGCCTTACGGGCGTCTCACCGAGGCGCTTACTCGCTCTTGTCCCTCTGCCGCGTCGAGCTCACCGCACCCATCAACCCGCCGCCCACCAGCAAAATCGCCAGCGCAATCGTCCAGTGGCTCGGCAGATGCACCAGGTGGCAGATATACAGCACGCCAATAATCAGAATGAGTGTCCCAACACCATACAGAGCGAACGACATGGCAATCCTCCAGAGCAAACGGAACTCTGTACGTACGATGCCCCTTACGCCTCCCGCGGGCGCTCCCCATCCGAAAAATCGTACGCCCGCCACAGCCGCAGGTGCGCCACCGCCTGCACCACGTGAAAGTAATCCAGCGCCGCCAGGTACACCAGCCCCACCCCCGTCCACCAGCACACCAGAAACACCTGGCTCTCCACATTCGCAAACGGCAGCGGGCACGCCGAAAACACCATCCCCAGCACCAGCAGCGCGATCTTCACAATCGACATCACCAGGTTCACCTCGACCAGCTTGCCCCGCGCCTCCCCTCCCCGCAGCGCCGCGCGCAAACTCGCCCCCACCCCCAGCCCCCGCTGCATCGCCAGCAGCGGCGCCGTCTGCAACGGCCAGCTCACCACCGACCACAGTACATACACCAGCAGCGTCCCGCAGATCAGGATCGCGCTATACAGCACCACACTCGGCTCCTCGCCCCGCGCCGCCGGCCCCGTAATCGCAATCGCTCCCGCCTTCCACACCATCCAGATCCACAGCCCCCACGCCCCCGACAGCAGCGCCCCGCGCAGCACACCCAACCCCAGCACCGTCCCCCGCCGCGCCCGCAGCGCCGCATCGAACCTCCGCATCACCGCCGTCCGCCCCACCGCCGCCGCCACCACCCACCACACCGCCGCCAACGGCAGCAGCCACACCGCGACCGTTCTCACCGCAGGCAGCACCGCCTCCACCGCATCGTGCATCGCTCCAAACGCCGCCACCGGCTTGAACACCGTCATCGCCTCGAGCGCACCGGTATCCACATGCACCATCCCCGCAGCCGCAAGCACCCGCCACACCACCAGCCCCAGGATCGGCGCGCCCGCCGCCCACCGCCACAGCACCTCCAGCCCCGTCAGCGACGGCCGCCCCCACACCTCCGTCATCACGCCCACAAACGACTGCGCCCCACGCACCGGCGCGCCTTTTCCCGGCGCCCGCGGCCCCACCACCCGCGCCGTCGCCGTCATCTACCTCACCACCAGGTTCACCAATTTCCCCGAAGCCTTGCTGATCACCAGGTGCTTCACAATCGTCTTCCCCTCCAGCCGCGCCGCCACCTTCTCATCGGCCAGCGACGCCGCCTTGATCGCCTCCTCCGCCGCATCCGCCGCCAGCGTAATCACGTTCGCGAGCTTGCCATTCACCTGCACCGGCACCTCGATCTCGCTCTCCTTCGCCAGCTCCGCATCGGCCACCGGCCACGCCTGCTGAAACACATCCGACGTCTCCCCCAGCTCCTTCCAAAGCTCCGCCGCAAGAAACGGCGCGAACGGCACCAGCAGCAGCGTCAGCGTCCGCAGCAGCTCCGCGACCGTCGCCGCACCCACCTCGCCCGCATCCATCGCCGCTTCCGCCGCATAGATCTCGTTCACCAGAATCATGATCGCCGCAATGCACGTATTGAAGTGCCAGCGTCCGTTGAAGTCCACGCTGATCTTCGCAATCGTCTGGTGCAGCGTCCGCAGCAACTTCTGCCCAGCCCCTCCACTCGCTAACTCGCTAACTCGCTGACTCGCTGACTCGCTGCACCCCCCTTCCGGCTTGTACTTCCCCACCAGGCGGTACACCCTCGCCAGGAACCTACTGATCCCCGCAACCCCTTCTTCCTGCCACTCCAGGTCGCGATCCGGAGGCGCCGCGAACAGCGCATACATCCGCGTCGCGTCCGCGCCATACTTCTCGATCATCAAGTCCGGGCTCACCACGTTGCCCTTGGACTTCGACATCTTCGCCCCGTCCTTGATCACCATCCCCTGCGTAAACAGCCGCTCCGCAGGCTCCGCATTCGCAATCAATCCGAGATCCCGCATCACCTTCGTCCAGAACCGCGAATAAATCAGGTGCAGAATCGCGTGCTCCACGCCGCCGATATATTGGTCAATCGGAAACCAGTAGTTCGCCTTCTCCGAATCAAACGGAGCGCTCCCGTTCCGCGCATCCGTGTACCGGTAGAAGTACCAGCTCGAGTCGACAAACGTGTCCATCGTGTCGGTCTCACGCCGCGCCGGCCCGCCGCACACCGGGCACGTCGTGTGCACAAACTCCGGCACCTTCCCCAGCGGCGACCCGCCCTCCTGCGTAATCTCAATCTGCTCGGGCAACAACACCGGCAGCGCACTCTCCGGCAGCGCGACCACACCTCCAGCCTTTAGCCCTTCATGCCCGCGCTCGCAATACACCATCGGAATCGGCGTGCCCCAATACCGCTGCCGGCTCACGCCCCAATCCTTCAGCCGATAGGTCGTCGTCTTCTTCCCGAACCCATGCTCCTCCGCGAACCGCGCCATCCTCTCCTGCGCCACCACGCAGCTCTCGCCCGTCCACTCGCCGGAGTCCACCAGCACTGCGCCCTCGTCCTCGCCATACGGCAGCGCCGTCTCCTCCGCACCGCCCGCCGGCACCACCACCCGCTTCACCGCCAGCCCATACTTGGTCGCAAACTCAAAGTCCCGCGCATCATGCGCCGGCACGCTCATAATCGCGCCCGTGCCATAGTCCGCCAGAATATAATTCGCCACCCAGATCGGCAGCGTCTCTCCATTGAACGGATTGATCGCGGTCTTCCCCGTCGCCACACCATGCTTCTCAATGTTCCCGATATCGCCCGCCTCGCGCGCGGCCTTCTGCTCGGCAATCATCGCCTCAACAGCCTTCGCCAGGCCAGCGTCCGTCTTCACCCACTCCTTCACCAACGCATGCTCCGGAGCCAACTGCACCGACGTCGCCCCAAAGATCGTATCGATCCGCGTCGTGAACACCCTGATCGGCGGCGTATTCGCCATCGCCGTCACACGGAACTCCACCTCCGCGCCCTCGCTCCGCCCTATCCAGTTGCGCTGCATGGTGCGCACCTTCTCAGGCCACCCCGGCATCACGTCGAGCCCGTCCAGTAGCTCATCCGCGTACTTCGTAATGCGCAGAAACCACTGCTCCAGCTCGCGCTGTTCCACGATCTGCTCTTCATGCCGCCAGCAGCACCCGCCCACCACCTGTTCATTGGCCAGCACCGTCGCACACTGCGGACACCAGTTCACCTTGCTCGACCGCCGATACGCCAGCCCCCGCTCCACCATCTTCAAGAAAAACCACTGGTTCCAGCGATAGTAGTCCGGCAGGCACGTAGCAATCTCCGTCCCGGCCCAGTCATAGCTGTAGCCGATCCGCCGCATCTGCACCTTCATCTGCTCAATATTCTTCAGCGTCCACTCGCGCGGAGGCGTATTGTTCTTCAGCGCCGCATTCTCCGCCGGCAAGCCGAACGCATCCCACCCCATCGGGTGCAGCACGTTGTATCCGCGCATCCGCATAAACCGCGCCAGCGCATCGCCTATCGCATAGTTCCGCACATGCCCCATGTGCAGCTGCCCACTCGGATACGGCAGCATCTCCAAGCAATAAAACTTCGGCTTCCCGCTGGTATGCGGTTCGGCAGCATACAGATGCGGCTGCGCATCCCACTTCGCCTGCCAGCGCGGCTCAATCTCCGTCGGGTTGTAGCGCACTGCCTCGATCTTCTCCGCGCCGCTCGCCTCTGCCGCCACAGCGGCTTTTGTCGTCTTCACATCGTCCATACCTCATTGTAAAGAAAACCCTCCCGCGCGCCCCCGATCCACCAACTCGCTAACCCGCTAACCCGCCAACTCGCTCCATCTACCCACGCGAAGCCTCTCGCCGTCCGCGCAGGACCCGTGGTAGCTTGTCTCTCTGGAGAATTCATGCGTCTATCCTGCTGGATACCTACCACGCTCGCCGCTTTCGTTCTCGCCGCCAGCACCGCCCTCGCCGCCAACCCCCTCCAAATCAAAACCGACAAAGGCAAAGTCGAAGGTCTCCTCACCACCGACGGCCAGGTCCGCGCCTTCAAGGGCATTCCCTACGCCGCTCCCCCCGTCGGCAACCTCCGCTGGCAGCCCCCCCAGCCCGCCGCCAAGTGGCACGGCGTCCTCTCCGCACACGACTTCGGCCACCACTGCATCCAGACCAACGCCTTCTCCGACATGACCTTCCGCGACCCCGGCCCCAGCGAAGACTGCCTCACCCTCAACGTCTGGACGCCCGCCAACGCCAAGCCCGGCTCCCTCCCCGTCATGGTCTGGATCTACGGCGGAGGCTTCACCGCCGGCAGCACCTCTGAAGCCCCGCCAGGACGGCCAGTTCCTCGCCCACCGCAACGTCGTCATCGTCTCCATGAACTACCGCCTCGGCATCCTCGGCTTCCTCGCCCTGCCCTCCCTCACCGCCGAGTCGCCCCACCACGCCTCCGGCAACTACGGCCTCCTCGACCAGGCCGCCGCCCTCGCCTGGGTTCGCCGCAACATCTCCGCCTTCGGTGGCGACCCCCACAACATCACCCTCTTCGGCGAGTCGGCCGGCTCCTTCTCGGTCAGCTCCCAGATGGCTTCCCCCCTCTCCAAAAACCTCTTCGCCAAAGCCATCGGCGAAAGCGGAGCAGCCTTCCACTCCGGCGGCCTCGGCTACCCTCCCCTCGCCAAAGCTGAGCAGGACGACGCCGTCTGGGCCCAGTCTGCCTTCCACACCGCCAACCTCTCGGACCTCCGCAAGCTCTCCCCCGACGAACTCATTCAGGCCGTCACCTCCAAGACCGGTCCACCCCCGCCCCGCTTCGGCCCCGACGTCGACGGCTACTTCCTCCCCCAGTCCGTCCCCGAAATCTACGCCGCCGGCCAGCAGGCCCACATCCCGCTCCTCGCCGGCTGGAATGAGGACGAAGCCCGCGCCCAGGTCACCCGCGCCCCCATCCAGCCCACCGTCGCCAGCTTCACCGCCCTGGCCACCAAGGACTTCGGCGACCGCGCCCCCGACTTCCTCGCCGTCTACTCGGCCACCACCGATGCCGAAGCCGTCCGGGCAGCCGGCGACTACGCCTCTGACCGCTTCATCATCTACTCCACCTGGGCCTGGCTCGAAGCCCAGGTCAAGACCGGCGGCGCTCCCGTCTACCGCTACCGCCTCGACCTCGCCGCGCCCGCCGACAGATTCCATCCCGCCGGCACCGGCGCCTTCCACTCCGACGACATCGAGTACGTCTTCGGCACCCTCGACTCCCGCCAGCAAGCCACCATCCGCCCCGAAGACCGCGCCCTCTCCGACCAGATCCAGCAATACTGGACCAACTTCGCCCGCACCGGCGACCCAAATGCTCCAGGCCTCCCCACCTGGCCCACCTACGGCCCCAGCGACGACTGGCAAGTCATGCACCTCGACAACCCCTCCACCGCCCAACCCGACACCCAACGCCCCCGCTACCTCTTCCTCGACAGCGTCTGGTCCAAACCCCAATAACCACTCCTTCACCACGTTGCATTGAACGAGCTCGAGCATTGAACGAGCTGAGCATTCAACGACCTCGAGCATTCAACGACCTCGAACGCTCTGTCATCCTGAGCGAAGCCGCTGGCAGCACTTCGCCAGCGGCGTAGTCGAAGGACCCCGAAGCCCTCGACAGCCTCTCACCCTCCGCCCCTTCCCACCACCCATCCGGGTGCCCCACATCTCGATTCTGAGATGTGGGCATCACGCCCCGCGCGACCGCTCCCGCCCATCTCCAGGCCCACCTATACCCATCGCTCCGCCTCGCAAAGCCCGCCATCCGCAGAACTACCCCGCGCTCAACGCCCTTAACGCCATCACATTCCGCAGCTCATCCCCCGGATCATCCACCGGCGTCTCCGCAATAAACGCCGCATGCTCAAACCGCGCATCGTGCAGCAGCCGCTTGAACGCCGCCGACCCAATCGTCCCCTCCCCGATATGCTCATGCCGATCCAGCTTCGACCCCATCGGCGCCTTCGCATCATTGCAGTGCCACACCTTCACCGCCTCGAACCCCACCGTCTCCCCAATCTGCCGCATCGTCGCCTCGTACCCCTCCGTCGTCACGATGTCATACCCCGCCACATGCGTATGGCACGTATCCAGACACACGCCCACCGGAGCGCAAGCCTGCAGCGTCCGCACCAGCTCCGCCACCTGGTCAAAGCTCCCGCCCAGCGAGAACTCCGCCCCCGCCGTATTCTCAATCAAGATCCTGAAGTGGTGATCCTGCCACTTCAGTCCTCCGCCCAGCGTCCCAATCGCCCGCTCGATCCCCTGCGCCGCCAGCCGCAAGCCCTCCTCCCGCGTCAGCCCCTTCCAGCTCCCCGGATGCAGCACCAGGAACTCCGCCCCCATCGCCAGCGCCCGCTCCACCTCTCCGCGAAACGCATCCACCGAGTTCTCCCGCACACTCTCCGTCTGCGAGCACAAATTAATCAAATAGCTCGCATGGATCGCCACCGGATGCACATCCAGCCGCGCCCGCGCCTCGCGCATCTTCGCCGCGTCTTCAGTTTTTACCGGAGCCGCCTTCCACTGCCGCGGGCTCGAGCTGAAGATCTGGAACGTATTCGCCCCCGCATCCGCCGCCCGCTGCACCGCCGTAAAACATCCACCCGCCGTCCCTACATGCACGCCAATCCGCTTCTTTGCCATAAATTCAAGACTACCGCAGCCGCCCCTTCCCATCACCCCGGCAAGCCTCACGCAGCACCCAGCACAGCATGATTCTTGGCGTCGCTTTCCCAATAAACCTGCACTTAACCAACCAGCCGATTCTCATCCATAGCAGAACTGCTCTATCATCGCTGCTATGGCTCAACCACAGTCCTTCCAGCATCACGCTCGCTTCGACCCGCCGTTCCACTTCTTCATCGCGCCGGTGCTGTTACTCAACGTGATCTTCACCATCTACGTGGCCATCCACACCTGGCCCCACCACATCGTCATCCACCTGTGGCTGATCCTGATCTCGATCGTGCTCCTCTTCGCGGCGGGTCTCTTCCGCAGCTACGCCCTCAAGAACCAGGACCGCCTCATCCGTCTCGAAGAGCAGCTCCGCCTCGCCGACCTCCTCCCCGAAGACCAGCTCTCCCTCATCGACGCCCTCACCATCGACCAGTTCATCGGCCTCCGCTTCGCCTCCGACGCCGAAGTCGCCGCCCTCGCCCACCGCGCCGTCACCGAAAACCTCAACCGCAAGCAGATCAAGCAACTCATCACCACCTGGCGCCCCGACAACCACCGCATCTAAACGCAGGAAGTAGGAAGTAGGCAATCGAAGATCTGCATCTATACCCGCCGTCGCCCTTACCTTTCTTTCTGTCATTCCCCCCGGGAATCTGCTGCTTCCTTTGCCCCGCCGTCGCCCGTTGCCCCAGGCAACGGCCCTTCCCCACCACCCACCACCAACAACGAAGGCCGCCCACCCGGGCGGCCTTCGCACTTCACTACCCACTACCCACTACCCACTACTCTAATACACATCCCGCTGATACCGCTGGTCCGCCTTCATCTTCTTCAGATACTCCGCGGCCTGCTCCGGCGATCCCTGAATCCCCTTGGCAATGGACTCCAGCAGCACCTGCTCGACGTCCTTGGCCATCCGGCTCGCATCGCCGCACACGTAGAAGTGCGCCCCGCGCTCCAGCCACGCAAACAGCTCATCGCTGGCCTCGCGCAGACGATCCTGCACATAAATCTTCGTCGCCTGGTCGCGCGAGAACGCCGTCTGCAGCTTGGTCAACAGACCGCTCTTCTGCATCCCCTCGAACTGCTCCTGGTACAGGTAATCCGAAGCCGCGCGCTGATCCCCAAACACCAGCCAGTTGTCGCCCTTGTGTCCCAGCGCCTCGCGATGTTCCAGGAACGCGCGGAACGGCGCAATCCCCGTTCCCGGCCCGATCATGATCATCGGCAGTATTCGTATCCTCCGGCAGACGGAAGTGGTCGTTCTTGTCCAGAAACACCGGCAGCGTTCCACCCACCGGCGCGCGATGCCCCAGCATCCCCGACGTCACACCCTCGCCGCTTGCGCCCATGCGCGTCATACAGCACCACGCGCACCGTCAGGTGCACCTGCCCCGGATGCGCCTCCTGGCTCGACGCAATCGAGTACATCCGCGGCATCAGCCGCTGCAAAATATTGAACAGCTCCTGCGGATCCTTCACAATCCCCGGAAAGTCCGTCACCAGGTCCATAAACTCGCGGCCCCACACATACGCCTCGGCCGCCGCCTTGTTCTCCGTTCCCAGCAGCGCCTTCAGCCCCTCGGGAGTCTTCTCCCCCGCCAGCTTCGCATACTGGTTCACGCTGCCGCGCGCCAGCTTGCCAATCCCCAGCTTCGAGGTCAACGCCTCGCGTACCGTGATCTCGTTGCCCGGCGTTCCCTTCACCGGCTCAATCACCGTCTCGTCGCCGCTGAACCCCAGTGCCTTCAGCACCTCGTCCACCGCCTCTTTGCGAT
The DNA here is from genome assembly GCA_963762375.1 of uncultured Acidobacteriaceae bacterium. Taxonomy (GTDB): domain Bacteria; phylum Acidobacteriota; class Terriglobia; order Terriglobales; family Acidobacteriaceae; genus Granulicella. Next base: position 17,748 of record CAVXKP010000002.1, on the reverse strand, counting down.
ACGTCGGGATCACTCCCAGCGCGTCGCCCGGCGTGTACGTCATGCTCTCGGCCAGCTCCATCTCAATGTGGATGGTCTCCTTCTCGGACTGGGGACCGGTGAGAAGCTTGTTGACCAGCACGGTCGCCGGGTACGGGTTAGTCTTGCTGTAAACGGGACGCGGTACTCTCGGCGGAGGTGTCTGCAGGGGCGGTCAACGTGGTTTCGCTCATATTTCTGAAATTATAGTGAATCAGGCGTGGCTTGGTGTGACCAAAAACACCAACGCCCGATAAACGTTCACCGTTCCGCTACCCCAGCCTACATCGCCGGCGGATGATGTACGTCCACCCCGTGAGCCTCGTGCCCCATGCGCTGCCTTGCCCTTCGAAGCTCCATTGGAGCGCCGTTCGTCGCTCCATTCGCCTCCCCTGGATTCACCAGGTCGCGCAGCTCTTTGCTCGGCTTGAAGTACGGTACCCGCTTCGCCGGAACCGCTACCGACTCGCCCGTCTTCGGATTGCGCCCCGTGCGAGGCTTGCGCTGTCTGTGAACGAAAACTCCCAAATCCACGCACTTCTACTTTATCGTTGCTCTTCAATGCATCGATGATGGAGTCGAACAGCGTCTCGACGATCACCTCGCCATCGCGGCGAGTGAGATCCCCAAGGGCAGTCACGTGATCGACCAATTCGGCTTTCGTCATGAACCCTCCTGGAGCTATGTGTTGGCACGTACTCAACGTGTGACGTGTGCCGTCCCCGGAAGGACTCGGCAAACTCGGAAAATAACCGCATCTGCTACCGCAAAGCCTCTATTTGCATCACGATAGCCCGTATCGCCACCCGACGCATTCCATCCTACCGCGAATTTCCCTTTCGCGCATCCTCCCGCCAGCACTCATCGATTGCGCACCTGTTCCCTATTCGCAGCCCTGTTTCCAGAGGAGTGCGCCCTATTTCCAGAGGAAATAGAACCCCGGCGACCGATCCAGCATCTGCGACGGATTCCGCAAACAGCCCGTCCGCATCATCGTTCAGCAGCCCCAACAGCCCCCGCTTCTCCTTCGACGGCCGCACCACATTCGGTTCTCCCGTAATCCCCACCGACCGCGCCGTATCGATCAGCGCCATCCGGAATCCTCCCTGCGCGTCAATCAGCCCCAGCGGCTGCGACTGCTCCCCCGTCCACACCTGCCCCGTCGCCAGCGGCGTGATCTTCGCGTCCGACGTATGCCGTCCCACCGCCACATCATGCACAAACTGCCCGTACATGTTGTCCACCAGCGATTGAAAGTACGCCTGCTTCCTGCGGCGTCATATCGCGCGTCGGATCCCCGGCATCCTTCAGCTCGCCATGCGTAATCGCCACCTGCTTCAGCTTCGCCCACTTCATCAGGTCGCCGTAGTTGGTCCACTCCATGATCACGCCAATCGATCCCACCACCGACGCCGGATTCGCATAGATCTTGTCGCACGCCGAAGCGATATAGTACGCACCCGAAGCCCCCACCGACTCCACCGACGCCACCACCTTCTTGTGCTTCTGCTCCCGAACCCGCATCACCTCGTGGTAGATCTCCTGCGACGCCGCCGCTCCCCCGCCCGGCGAATCGATGTGCAGAATAATCGCCTTGATGCTGCTGTTGTTCCCATACCGCTCCAGCTGCTTGTCGATCTTGTCCGTGTCCGCATCCGTAATCACCCCGTTGATATCGATCACCGCAATCGCGTTGCTGCCAAAGTCCAGACCGCCCGCGCCCGCATCCAGGTCCAGCGTCTTCACCATCGAGGCAAAGAAGATGCTCACCGCGATCACGCCTAAAACCGCAACCCCCAGGATCAACACCACCCACGGCCACGCCGACCTCCGCTGCCGCATATCCCGGCCCCATATCCCGCCCCATACCCCGGAGCATACGGCCCCGGAAACTCCGCCCGCGGCGCCTGGTTCTGCGTCTGCGACGGCGCCGGATAGGGCGTCTGGTACTGCGTCTGGCGAGGGTCCTGCGGCTCTGGTGTCAACGGCTCCGGCATGCGCTGAGTCTACCAGTTACACCCCGCGAGCGTCCCTCCACTCCCCGCCATATTTTCGCCTCATCCTTTTGCACCATCGATCTCCTGTGCATCCGTCTAACACTTATCGTAGGATGGAAAACGACCTGTGCTGAACCCTCCACCGCAACTTCGCTGTCATGATCGTGTGGCTGCCTTCATCTGGCGACGATGCCATCTGCCGGCCTCCTGCTGAGGACATCGCATGGAACTTCTCCCCACCGACCGACCTCCCCAACTCCATGCCCCCCCCACGTCTCAGCATCGTCATTCCCGCCTATAACGAGAGCGCCCGCATCGAAGCCGCCCTCTCCAGCGTCCTCGGCTGCGTCGAATCCCGCGCCTGGGACGCCGACATCCTGGTCGTCGACGACGGCTCCACCGACACCACCTCCGCCATCGTCCAGCACTGGATGGCCTCCCACCCCCGCCTCCATCTCATCCAGAATCCCGGCAACCGCGGCAAAGGCTACTCCGTCCGCAACGGCCTCCTCCAGGCCTCCGGAGAGATCGTCATGTTCACCGACGCCGACCTCTCCGCCCCCATCGAAGAAGCCGAACGCCTCATCGCCGCCATCGACGCCGGGGCCGACGTCGCCATCGGCTCCCGCTGGCTCGACAAGCAGAAGCAGACCGTCCACCAGCCCCTCTACCGCCGCTTCTTCGGCCGCTGCTTCAACTGGGTCACCCGCAAGGTCATGGGCCTTCCCTTCAAGGACACCCAATGCGGCTTCAAAGCCTTCAAGCGCGACGCCGCCCAGACCATCTTCCGCCTTCAGACCATCGAGCGCTGGGGCTTCGACCCCGAGATCCTCTTCATCGCCCGCAAGCTCCGCTACTCCATCGTCGAAGTCCCCGTCACCTGGGGCCACGACGAGCGCAGCCGCATCAGCTACCTCCGCGACGGCACCCAGATGCTCAAAGAGATGGGCCAGATCCGCACCAACTTCCTCCGCGGCCGCTACGACGAAGCCATCGCCGCCATGAAAGACACCAGCAACATGGTCACCCCCCCCGTAGAACGCGCCGACCACGCCTCAGCCCGCTAGCCCCACAAATTCGGGTGCCCCACATCTCGCCTCTGAGATGTGGGTATCGCGCACCGCGCGCCCCCCGCCCATCGCCGGCACCCCCACAAAAACTCTCGCCGTCCGCGCAGGACCAGCAGTAAGATTCCCCCAGGCACCCACCCATCCCACCACGCGCAGCCACTCGCCCTCCGCGCAGGAGCCCCGCATGAACAAGATCACCCCCTTCCTCTGGTTCAACGACAACGCCGAAGCCGCCGCCGCCTTCTACCTCTCCGTCTTCCCCAACAGCCGCAAGCTCAACGAGCTCCGCTGCAACGAAGCCGGCCCCTACCCCATCGGCACCCTCCTCACCATCGACCTCGAGCTCGACGGCCAGCAGGTCACCCTCATGAACGGCGGCCCCGGCCATCCCCCCACCGAAGCCTTCTCCTTCACCGTCCGCTGCGACACCCAATCCGAGATCGACAGCTACTGGTCCCGCCTCACCGCCGACGGCGGCAGCGAGATCGCCTGCGGCTGGCTCAAGGACAAGTTCGGCCTCTGCTGGCAGATCGTCCCCGCCAACATCCAGCAGCTCCTCGCCCCTCCCTCCGCCATGCGCGCCATGATGACCATGAAGAAGCTCGATATCGCCACCCTCGAGCAGGCCGCCCACCAGCCCGCCTAGCCACTTCAGGAGCCTTCGATCTTGCTGCTGGAGGGTGGCGGAGTCGGCAGGGTCGGGTGGGGGAGCGACGGCAGCGTACCTCGGCCGGCCCTCCCGCGAGGCCAACCTCGGCATCAAGGTCATCTACTACGACAACGGCATGAAGATGCCCTTCAAAAATGGCAAGGTAACCGACGTCAAATAAAACGGAGACCTCTCACCAGTACGCAGCCGCATCCAGCGCTGCCGCCCCTCCCCACCCACCAAACACACGCAGCAGCCATCATGAGATGATGGTGCGCCTTCGCTTTCCCGTTTTTTCCTCTCATCGGCGAGCCTAATCCAGTAAAGGAACCCGCAAACATCCCATGCCTGTCAAATCCATCTCAGTGTTCGGAAACATCCTGTTGCTCACCGTGGTCCTCTTCGCCAGTGCGCTGAACCAGGCCGGCTGCGCCGCAGCGCAGACCCCCGCCCCCGCTCCCACGTCCTCCGCCTCTCCCCGCCCCTGCGATCTCCTTGCCCCCTCCACCCCCTGCGTCGCCGCCATCAGCACCACCCGCGCTCTCTACCGCCACTACACTGGCCCGCTCTACCAGGTCACCCGCGCCTCCGACCACACCTCCACCACCATCGGCCTGCTCCCCGGCGGCTACGCCAACGCCCCCGCCCAGGACGCCTTCTGCGCCGCGACCACCTGCACCATCACCCGCCTCTACGACCAGTCCCCCAACCACAACGACCTCACCCCCGCACCTCCCGGAGGAGCCGCCCGCGGTCCCGGCCCCAACGGCTACGATCTCCCCGCCCTCGCCGACGCCCTCCCCGCCACCCTCGCCGGCCACAAAGTCTACGGCATCGCCATCCAGCCCGGCATGGGCTACCGCAACGACGCCCCCCAGAACACCCCCGTCCACGGCCAGCCCGAGGCAGTCTACATGGTCACCTCCGCCCTCCACCTCAACACCAAATGCTGCTATGACTTCGGCAACGCCGAGACCAACAATCTCGACAACAAGGCCGGCCACATGGACGCCATCAACATCATGTGCAACGGCTCTCCCTGCACCCCCGACGACGGCCTCGACATGGAAGACGGCATCTACGGCCACCTCAAAGTTCCCCCCGCCACCACCTTCGCTACCGACATCGGCGTCAACGACGGCCAGCACACCTTCGCCATCTACCAGGGCAACGCCCAATCCGGCCCCCTCACCTCCACCGGCCCCCTCCCCCTCCCCAACGGCTACCAACCCATGCAGCAGGAAGGAGCCATTATCCTCGGCATCGGCGGCGACAACAGCAACTGGGCCGAGGGCTACTTCTTCGAAGGCGTCATGACCGCCGGCACGCCCACCCCCCACACCCTCGACGCCCTCCAGCGCAACATCGTCGCCGCCCACTACTCCGGCGAACTCCACCCCTGACCCCACCCACCCTAACGAAACACCGTTCCCTTAGTCCCCGCCACGCCCAAACCACCCCATAACGAAACACCGTTCCCTTACCCCTTTCCCTTACTGTTGCCGTTACCCTTGCCCTTGCCCTCGCTCTTGCCCTTGCCGTTGCCGTTGCCGTTGCCGTTGCTTGTTTTACGCCGTCATCCTGAGCGCAGCGAAGGACCCCTGTAGTTGCTCTTGCCCTTGCCCTTGCCGTTCTTTCTGTCATTCCCTCTGGGAATCTGCTTCTTCCTCTGCCGTTGCCTGTTCCTCCGTTGCGAAACTTTGCCCCCTTTGCGCCCTTTGCGTCAAAGCCCTTGCCGTTGCCCTTGCCCTTGCCTCCCGGTGAACCTCGCCGTCCGCGCAGGACCTGTGCGACTACCGAACCGCCCCGCCTGCACGCCCCCGCCCCAAGATGCGAAAATAAACCTTTGCTTCTCCCGTCGCAGAGGTATCCTTACTTGCTTCGTTCGTTGTTCATTGGTCTCTCGACCAATCAGGCCTTCCGTACGTTCTCCGAACGCTCCTCCCTCGGCCGCCGCGTCTCCCGCCGCTTCGTCGCCGGCATGTCCGTCGACGAAGCCATCGCCGCCGCCACCCAGCTCAACGCCGAAGGCATCGACGTCTCCCTCGACTCCCTCGGCGAATCCGTCCTCGACGTCGCCCACGCCGAGGCCAGCGCCGCCATCTACCACCAGCTCCTCGACGCCATCCAGACGCGCCGCCTCCGCGCCAACGTCTCCGTCAAGCTCACCCAGGTCGGCATGGACATCGGCGGCCCCTCCGAAGGCCCCGCATTCGCCGAGCGCATCGTCGGCAACATGGTCGCCCACGCCGCGCATATCGGCAGCTTCGTCCGCATCGACATGGAAGGCTCCGAGTACACCGAGCCCACCCTCCAGCTCACCGAGCGCCTCCACCAGCAATTCCCCGGCGCCGTCGGCACCGTCCTCCAAGCCTATTTATTTCGCACCGAAGCGGACGTAGAACGCCTGTTGTCCCAGGGCATTCGCATCCGCCTCTGCAAAGGCGCCTACAAGGAATCGCCCGCGATCGCCTTCCCCGCCAAGGCCGACGTCGACGCCAACTACATCAAGCTCATGCAGCGCGTGGTCGCGAGCCCGGTCTTCTGCGGCATCGCCACCCACGACGAAGCCATCGTGAACCAGCTCCGCCAGTTCGTCGCGCAGCACGGCATCGACAAACGCGCCTTCGAGTTCCAGATGCTCTACGGCATCCGCCGCGACCTGCAGCGCAAGCTCGTCGCCGAAGGCTTCGGCGTCCGCGTCTACGTCCCCTTCGGCACCGAGTGGTATCCCTACTTCATGCGCCGCCTCGCCGAACGCCCCGCCAACGTCCTCTTCCTCGCCAAGAACTTCTTCAAGAGCTAGCGCGCTGAGTCGAAAGCTCGCTGCATAGCCGAGGCAGTCCGCTGCATAGCCGAGGCAGCTGGCTGCATAGCCAAGGGCCAAAGGCCCGCTCAATCACAGCCTGGGGCGCAGCCCCAGGTTGACGCAACTCCAAGCGTAGAGGGCTGAAAGCCCGATCTATACCTGCTCGAAGCTTCCCCCTTACTCCGGAGGCAGCAGCGGCGCCACCACAATCAGGTTCGTCAGCACCGTTCGCTGCTCATAGTTCAGCCACCCATACCGCGGAGAGTTCAGCACCTCGAACCGCTCCGCCGGAGGCAGCATGCGCAGCTCCCGGAAGCTCCGGATCACCATCCGCCGCTGCTCCATCGGCAGCGACCCCAGCTGCTCCATCGCCCCGCGCACCTGCGAGCGCTGTGCCGGATTCAGCCGCTCCATCGCCTCCGAGTGCGCCAGCGTCCGCGCCCGCATGCTCCGGCGTCATCGCATTCAACTGCGCCAGCCGCTGATGCATCTGCTGCTGCGTCTGCGGCGGCAGCTCCCGGAACCCCGGTTCCCGATCCAGCGCCGCCTCCTGCTGCTCCAGCGTCATCCCCTGGTGCTGCGCCATCCACTCCGGCAGATGCTCTCCACCCCGCCGCCCATTCGGCCCCACCAGGTGCCTCTGCCCCGGCGCTCCATACGGCTGTCCCGGCCGCACCATCCCGCCCGGCGGCCGCCGCTCAATCGGCGCCGGCCGCTGCCCCTGCTGCGCATACCCGCGACCCTGGCTCGCATACGCCATCGCATACGACGGCCCCCGCCGATACCCCGGCCCCCCATGCCGCTGCGCACCCGCAACCCCGCTCAAGCCGGCAAGCAGGCCGGCCAGTACCACTCGAACCATCGAGCTGCGAGTTGTAATTGCCTTGCGCATACGTCAACCTGCGAGTGAATCGTTCAGGACAAGTCCTTTCCTCGGTCAAATAACCATGTTGCCTTCTGGCCCATCGTACGATCTCAGATCAAACACACGATCCCAGATCAACGCCCTTCCGTCGTAGCCCCCGCTCTGCGTCACAGCCCCTCTACGTACTCGGCGGATCCGAGCTATCGTCGCTGGAATCCAGCAGTTGGTCCATCTGCTGCAGCGCCTGGGCATTGTTATCCAGGATCTTCAGATCGTTCACCGTCGGCGAAGCCTGCACCGCCACCGGCGTGTTGTGCTGGTAGAGTCCGGCAAACGTTCCTCCCCCGGCCAGCATCACGGCCACCGCCAGCGCCCCCGCCAGCACCGGCCGCAGCCGGTGCCCCGTGCTGTACATCAGGAACGCCCTCGTCCGGCTCCAGAAGCCCTCCGGCTCCGCGGCCTGCGCCTCGCGCAGCCGCGCCTGCAGCTTCCCATCGAAGTACGCCGAAGGCTCCGGCGCCGTCCAGTCATCCAGCAGCGCAAACGTCGCCTGCAGCTCCTCCAGCTCCCTGCGGCACTCCGCGCAGGCAGCCATATGTTCCGCCACCTCCGGATGCGCGGCCGCATACGTCTCGTCCAGCAGCAGATCAGCGAGAGCCGTGCGACAGGTCCTGCAATCGGTCTTCATCTCTATCTTCTTCATATCATCCCCTCTGGGCTTCGACTTGGGGGTTGCACCCTCGGTCCGGTGCCAACGCTCAGTATCGCGAAACAAACTCCCTACACAAACTCCTTCAACTTCTCCCGCAGCGTCTGGTACGCCCGGAACAACAACGACTTCGTCGCAGACTCCGACAGCTTCAGCACCTCGCCGATCTGCTTGTAATCCATCCCTTCATACTTGTGCATCAACACGGCCGTCTTCTGCCGCTCCGGCAGCGCCATCACATGCTGCCGGATCGCCTTCATCCGCTCCTTCTGCAGCAGCTCCGCCTCGGCCGACGGCGTCAGGTCCGCCACATCCGGCGTCGTTCCCGTCTCCGCGTCCACCGCATCCAGGTACACCGTCGACGCCGTCCGCTCATGCCGCGTATCCCGCGCATGGTTCACGCCCAGGTTGGTCGCAATCCGGTACAGCCACGTACTGAACCTCGCCTCCGCACGGTACGTCTCCCGCGACCGGTAGACCCGCAGAAACACCTCCTGCGCCAGCTCCTCGGCCACCGCCTGGTTGTGCACCATGCGGAACATGAAGTGCACCATCGGCTTGCGGTACTTCGCCAGCAGCACGTCGAACGCGTCCATGTTGCCGGCCTTCAGCTCCAGCATCACCTCCGCATCGGTCAGCAGGGAGAAATCTCCCCGCGCCACCGCGGCCCGCCGCGCCTCCACCTGCTCGGGCGTCAGGTCAGTCGCCACCAGCGGTGCCGACTCCGGCCGCAACTCCGCCGTGTCCGCCAGCCCGGGATGGAGCGCGAGTGTGCCCATATCCTCCGAAACCCCATCCTGGCTCTCAGGTTGCGTTAAATCCTCCTGATCTTCGCCAGATTTTGGCGAAACAGGAGGATCACCCGGTTGCACTCTGTGCGAAGGCGGCATCAGCCCGTAATTGTACCTTTCAGAATCTTGTTCTTGGACGCAATCTCCCGCCCATCCGCTGCCCGGACGCTACCCGGACGGTGCCCATACGATGCCCAGACAATCCCCGGACCACACCCCTGCCGGTTGGCGCCTCCGCCCCTCAGTGTTATCCTAACTAAGCTGCAAAGGCCTGGCGACGAACGTGGATCCCTGCATCCGCCTCGCTTCTCGCCTCCCCCAGCCAAGGGCGCATAACTCAGCGGTAGAGTGCCACCTTCACACGGTGGAAGTCGTAGGTTCGAATCCTGCTGTGCCCACCACCTCCCTTCCGCGGCAGCCCCTGAAAGATCATCAGCGCGCTCCGCAACCTTCACCCTCCCTCCCTCTCCACCGCATCCCCCCACCTCAAACGACTCGCAATCTGCCCCGCTGGCGCCCGGCCCCCCCATGGCGACGCGGCTCCGCCTGGCCGCACATGGTATGCTTCCTGCACAGCGTAAAGTCATTTCCAGTAGATTCACCATGAGTTTCCAAGACAAAATTGCAAAATACCTGAATTCGATGGCGGTGGGCCGTCTTGCCTATCGAGCTGCACAGCCAATCCTGCACGTTGGACGCCGGATCGCGCACCCGCATATCTCTCCGCATCAGGATGTTTGCAAAGTCACCTGCCGCGGCAAGCAGTTCAATATTCTCCATCGACGCACCTCGGTAGACAAACAGGTCATCTACCAGTGCTTCGATCAGGAACAATACGACATGCCAAAGTTCGAGCATGGCGTCTTGACGGAGCGCCGCTATCAACAGATCATCGCCGCCGGAAAGCAGCCGCTCATTGTCGATTGTGGCGCCAACATCGGTGCCAGCGTGCTCTGGTTCTCTGCCCGCTATCCCCAGGCCCATATCCTTGCCGTCGAACCCGCCAAGGACAACTTTGCCCTGCTGCAGATCAACACCGCCGGTTTGGATGTCGACCTCAGGAACGCGGGAATCGACGCTACCGACGGACTTGCGCATCTGATGGACGATGGCAGCGGAGCCTGGGGCTATCGCACGGCCTCCAGTGGCAGCGGCCCCGAGATCGCGATGGTAACCGTGGCCTCCCTGCTCGCCTCCAAGCCCGCGCACCAGTTCGTCCCCTTCCTCCTCAAGATCGATATCGAAGGTGCCGAGCAGTCGCTTTTTGCGGGCGATTGTTCGGCGATCAACCGTTTCCCCCTCATCGTCGTCGAGCTCCACGACTGGCTCTTTCCCGGCCAGGGTTCGTCCCTGCCCTTCTTCCGCTTCCACGTCGCCACCGGCAGAGAGTTCTCCATGAAGAATGAGAATGTCGCCTCCATCGATCTGCGCAGCAACCCGGCGCAGGAGAACGAACCAGGACAGGCATCGTCTATGGACTCTCCGCCTACCGAGCCCGCTCCACGATCCGCAGAACAGCAGACAAGTTCGGTGATCGCCATGGGATCGAGGGAATGTCCTGCATCCTGAACGCCTTGAAGGAAGCCGTTGCCTGCTTCCTTCCGTTCGGGAACTTTCCATTTGCCGGATCGAGGATCACCACAAAGACGACCGTCTCGTCCTCCCATCGAGTCCCCGCTGTGCGATGCTCAACGATCACCTTGAGAAGACATCGCTATAGTATCTTGGAACCTGCGATCCCAATACCCCATGGCCGGCTCTAAACGCTTTGCATTAAACGTAACGATGAACTGGATTGCCATGGCCGCGGGCATGGTGGTGCCGTTCTTCCTGACCCCGCTGGTGATCCGCAGTCTGGGGACGGTTGCGTACGGGGTCTGGATTCTCGCCGTCTCGACGGTGGCGTATCTGGGCCTCTTGGACATGGGGATGCGCAGCGCCGTCATTCGCTACGTATCCAAGGCGGACGCTCAGGGAAACAAAACAGAGGCGCAGAAGGCGATTGGCGCTGCCCTCTGGTTCCGCATTCTCATCGCGTCTGGAGCGACGCTTCTCAGTATCGTCCTCGCCCTTGTCTTTCCCCACCTCTTCAAGGTGCCGAATGGCCTGGGACGTCCGGCGCAGATTACGGTCCTGATGTGCGCCTTGGCGGTGGCCGTTACCCTGGCTTCGGGCGTGTTCGGGGCCGTGCTCAGTGCGATCCATCGCTTCGACATTCTGAGCGGCGTGAGCGTGGCACAAATGGCGCTGAAGACCGCCGGCGTCATCCTCATTCTCCACAGTGGCCGTGGCCTCATCGCCCTTGCGTACTGGGAGTTTACCGTTACCTTGCTGGCCGGGCTCGCCACCTGGGGCGCCGCGCGAAAGGTCTTCCCCGCCTGCCGCGTCGGGCTGGGCCGGCCCGATATCAAGACGCTCAAGATGATCTGGTCGTACAGCGTTACCACCTTCATCATCGTGATCGCCGTGCAGGTGGTCTTCAACACCGACAACCTTGTCGTCGGAGCCGTCGTTTCGGTGGGAGCGGTCGCCTTCTACTCCATTGGCGGCAGCCTCGTCGCGTATTCGCGGCAGGTGGTCTCCGCCGTCGCAACCACCTTCGTTCCCATGGCCAGCAACCTCGATGCGAAAGGAAAATCCGCCGATCTCCAGCGATTGCTCCTGAAAGGTACCCAGGCCACCTTGGGACTCGCGTTGCCGGTAAGCCTGGTGCTCCTCTTTCGAGGCAAGACGTTTATCAACCTCTGGATGGGCCCGAAGTATGGCGATATCGCCGGAACCGTGCTGCAGATCTTGATGATCAGTCAGTTCTTCGGCGTCGCCAATACCACCGCCGGACAGATTGCATTCGGCATCGAAAAACACAAGTCCGTGGCGAATTGGGCGATCGTCGAGGCAGCCCTCAACTTCAGCCTGAGTATTCTGCTGGCCCGGAAGATTGGCCTCTACGGCGTCGCCTGGGGAACCTCCATCGCCGCTACGATCATTCACCTCATCTTCTGGCCGCGCTTCGTGCAGAGAGAGCTCCATGTACCCGTGAGAGCCTACCTGTGGGAAGGGTGGGGAAAGATCACGCTGTGCTCCATGCCGTTCGGCATCCTGTGCGCCGCCGCGGACAGATACTGGCATCCGGCGTCGATGGTGGTCTTCTTCGGCCAGATTCTCGCGACCCTGCCGGTGTACGCCATCTGCGCGGTCTGGCTATTCAAGGATGAGGTGCGACAGATGTGGGATGCCTGGCGTCGTACCGAGACCGTTTCAACGCAGAATGTTTCCCTGGGGTAAAGCGCAGAGCGGTGCGGCTTCGCCTGCCACACCAGCGTGAAGACGAAAGACTACGTCTTCGCCAACTACAGCCACCGTTGATCCCGCCCGCTTCCCCTACCTCGCCCTGCTCCCGCCCGGACCGATCCTCGCGCTGCTGGAAGCCCTGCCCTTCGTTGGGATAGCCGTGATCCTCAACCACCCATTCACCCCCCCGGAAAAACACCGACGGATCTCCCTCCCACACGCGAAGCCTCCCGCCGTCCGCGCAGGACCCCGTCCGAGCAGGACCAGGAACCTGTCAAGCCCTCCAACCCCCTCAAAACCGCCAAACCCCCTGTCACCATTGGCGATTTATATTTTCAAAACCTGGCATAGTTCCCCCCTCCCACTCGCTACAATAGAAGTAGAGCTCAAAACATCCGTTCAGCCGGTAACCGCGAGACCCCATCTTGTGGCATCTAACCCACATGGATGCAATACTTTACCAGCAACCCATCTGAATGGAATACTTTGAACGATACAAGACACCTAACCTATCGGATATGAATACTTTACGAGGTAAGTACCCCCGGGGGGGGTACCCCTCCGGCCTCACCGCTCCGCCGGCTCCAGCACATGATTGATGTACCCCACCGACCCGGACTGCGACACAATCTTCCCCGGATTGCCAATCACAATCGAGTTGGCCGGAACATCGAAGTTCACATACGCTCCCGGGCCAATCAGCGCATCGTCGCCAATCGTTACCCGGCCCACAATCACCGCGTTGGCCCCCACCCACACCCGGTCGCCCAGCGTTGGAGCACCCCGCCGCGCCCCCCGGCTGGCTGCCCCGATCGTCACGCCCTGCGCAATGTTGATATTCGACCCCAGCACCGCCAGGGGGCTGATCACCACGCCCCCAAAGTGCCCCAGGTACAGGCCCGGCCCAATCACCGTCGTCGGCGAGATCTCGAACCCATACCGGAATCGATAGTGATTCAGCCACAGCCGGTTGTAGAGATACGGCAGCATCCCGAACGTCCGCCGATGCGGACGGTAGAACGCCACCTTGCGCAGATAGAACGTGTACCGAAACCCCGGCGTCTGCAGATACGCCGCCAGCCATGCCCGCCCATCGGCCGCGCCGCCGTACCGGTACAAATCAGCGCGAATCGTCTGCCACAGCTTCATTGAGATATCCGCGTTCCTGAGCCTGCTTCGGAGTCCTCATGAAGTATAGAACTGAACGATGGCATTGCCGCGAATCATCTCGGCCCCAAAAACCTCTCCGCACCAGGAACGACGCCCAACGTTGCTCTTGCCCTTGCCTTTCTTTCTGTCATTCCCTCTGGGAATCTGCTTCTGGCTTGCTGCACTTGCGCTGCGGTTGTTCTTCCCCGGGAAACTCAGCTAATCCCCCTCTCCGCAACCCGTCTCCCGTAGAATCATACCCATCGGCAAACAGTCGCACTCTCGGCTCTTGAGCCGATCGATGGGAGTTGTTACGTGGCAGCATCCTCCAACCGGCTCTTCTTCCTCTACCACGAGCTCCGGTGCGAGCCCAGCAGCTACTCCTATGTCATCGAGCGTTCCGCCTTCGAGCAGCACGCCGACTTCTTTCTCCGCGCCGCCCGTCACCCTCGACGCCACCCTCTTTCCCGAGATCACCTTCGACGACGGCCACGTCTCCAACTACGAGATCGCTCTCCCCATCCTCGCCGCCCGCAACCTCACCGCCACCTTCTTCCTCACCGCAGGCTGGATGGCGACACGCGAAGGCTACATGGATTGGAGCCAGGTCCGGGCCCTGCACGCCGCGGGCCAGCGCATCGGCGCACACGGCTGGTCGCACACCCTCCTCACCCACTGCGACGATGCCGCTCTTCACACCGAACTGACGACCGCGCGCCTCACGCTGGAGGACAAGCTCGGCACGCCCATCACCAGCATGTCCCTTCCCGGCGGCCGCTTCGACTCGCGCGTCCTCGCCGCCTGCCAGGCCGCCGGATACACCCACGTCTACACCTCCGCTCCCCACGCCGAACCGCCGGCGTTGCCCTTCCTCCTCGGCCGCCTCAACCTCCGCAATACCACCACCGTGGACACGCTCTCCCAGCTCCTCGATACCCGCAGCGGCGCTCTCGACCGCCTCGAACGCCAGGACCGTTGGAAGGCAACCCTCAAGAAGACCCTCGGCGACCGCCTCTACGCGAAGCTGTGGGCCGTCCTGAACCGCCAGGAAGCCGAGCCTGCACCCGAGACCGAGCCGGCCTCCGCGAGGCTGCCATGAGGATCCTCCACATCATCTCCAGTGGAGGAATGTACGGCGCCGAAGCCGTCATCCTCAACCTCTCCCGCACTCTGAACCGGCAGGGCCATACCTGCCTGCTCGGCATCTTCTCCAACTCCTCCAACCCCAACCTCCAGCTCCACGAACGAGCCCTCGCCGAAGGCATCGAGTCCCACCTCATCCCCTGCCGCGGCCAGCTCGACCGCTCCGTCCCCGCCAGCATCCGGTCCCTCGCCGCCAGCACCCGCGCCAACCTCATCCACGCCCACGGCTACAAGGCCGACGTCTACGCCTACCTCGCCATGCGCAGCTCGACGATGCCCCTCGTCTCCACCTGCCACACCTGGTACGACGACAACCGCCTCCTCTGGCTCTACGGCGTCCTCGACCGCCGCGTCCTCCGCCGCTACCGCGCCGTCGTCGCCGTCTCCGACGACGTCCGCCAGCGCCTCCTCGACGCCGGCGTTCACCCCTCCAGGATCCACTTCATCCGCAACGGCATCGACCTCCGCCCCTTCACCAACGCCACCCCCTCCCTCCGCCACCTCGCGATCCCCGGCGGCCTCCTCATCGGCTGGGTAGGCCGCCTCACCTATGACAAGGGCCCCGACATCTTCCTCCGCGCCATCGCCCAGGTACGGCGCCAGTTCCCTGACGCCCGATACCTCCTCGTCGGCGAAGGACCCTACCGCCCCCAGGTCGAGCACCTCGTCACCCATCTCGCCCTTGGCGACGTCGTCCACCTCCTCGGCCAGCGCTCCGACATGCCGGCCGTCTATGCCTCCTGCGACCTGATGGTCTCCTCCTCCCGGCAGGAGGGCCTCCCCATGGCCATCCTCGAAGGCATGGCCACCGGCCTCCCCTGGATCGCGACCCCCGTGGGGGCCGTCCCCCTGGTCGTCCACGACGGCCAAAACGGTATCCTTATTGCCCCAGAAGAGGTCGACTCTCTGGCAACGAGCCTGACCAGCATCATGCAAAGTCCTGACGAGCGTGTGCGGATGGGAAATGCGGCCAGACGTTTGATGGAATCGGAATTTTCTGCCGAACGAATGGCGACAGACTACCTTCGCGCCTATGATGCCGCGGAAGCTCATGACAGCAACCTCATCGGCAATATTGAAGAGGTCGCCACAGGTAGAACCTCTTGACGCCGGCAAGTCGCAAGCCAAGGGTATTCATGATGGACCTCTGGGCAATCGTGCCCTACTACACGGCATACCTGTCAAAGGCACTACTGCATCATGGCGTCGACCTCACGGTTGGATCCATTGACTACTATCTTGACCCAGATTGTTTCCGATCGCGTGGGCTATTACCTGACCCCGGCTTATTGAATGTTGTTGGTAAGTATCGTATTCCTAAGCTTCCGCGCAGAATACTCAAATTGATTGAATCAACCTTGAATCTTTGCGCCCTCACGATTCGATTCATGGCTTCGCCGCCCGATATCATCCATGTGCAGTTTTTGCCCATGCTGCGATCGCGGCTACCGATGGATCTTTGGTTCGTCCGATTTTTTCAACGCAGAGGCGTCAGGATCGTCCTTACCGTGCACGATCTGCTCCCGCATGACACGGGCGAACGCTACAAGAAAGTGTTTCTGAACGTCTATAGAGAGGTAGACGCGATCATTTGTCATTCCGACCATATTGCGGAGCGACTTCATCGTGAGTTCGATGTGTTTGGTGAAAAGATCAGCATCATCCCTCACGGGCCATTCTTCTATGACCTCTCCACTCCTCGATCACATGAAATCATGCGCGACCTTGGAATAAGGGAGGGTGGCACCCTGTTCCTTTTACAGGGGATCCTGCTTCCTTACAAAGGAGCGGATCTTCTACTCGACGCCTGGCGGATCGTGGAGGATCAGACATTAGATACTTGCCTGGTCATTGCTGGGACGGGATCACCTGAAGTACTGGAGCAATTGAGGCTAAATGTACTGAAGCATGGCCTGCAGCGTGTGAACTTGCAATTCCGTTTCATATCAACCGAGGAGTTGGTGACCCTCTATAGAGCGGCCGACGTCGTCGTATATCCATACCGAGCCGTCACGACTAGTGGAGCATTGGCCACCGGGCTTGCGCTCGGCAAAGCAATTCTTGCAAGCGATCTTTCTGTCTTCAGAGAATTACTCATCCATGAGGAATCGGCGCTCTTGATCGATCCGAACGACAAGACGCAATTCGCATCTGCACTTTTGCGCCTGGCAAAGCAACCTGAACTTCGCAAGAAGTTGGCATCACAAATCACGAACATGAATTTTGGCGATCGATCATGGGACGCCATCGCCCGTAAGACCGTCGAAGCATATGACAAGGTATTATCAAATGCAATTCCCCTCTAGTCGACCGTGTACGCAACCGATCACAGGCAGGCCTGTGATCGTCCCGACAGCCGGAACATATATGCCTTCCAACAGACACCCCCAAAATGATTAAGATAAGCGTCGTAATTCCAGCATATAACGCTGAGCTTTACCTCTGTGCAACGCTGGAAAGCGTCTTTGCACAGACGGCTCTGCCCTTAGAAGTCATTGTCGTCAATGACGGATCTACCGATCGAACCGAAGAGATCGCCCTGTCCTACGTCCCGCGCATTCGGTATATCAAGCAAGAAAACCGAGGCCTTGCTGGCGCGCGCAATACCGGTATCCACGCTGCAATTGGAGACTGGATTGCTTTCTTGGATAGTGATGACCTAATGACTTCTGAGAAACTAGCCAAACAGGCTGCCGTCATACAAGCAAACCCCGATCTGGTTCTTGTCTACTCCGCTTTCAGCTTCCTCCACCCGGATGGCTCGACCGAAGAAATCCGTGTATTTCCGGCGATTGAACTTTGGCCCGCCCTTCGTTATCGGTCTCCTATCCTGCCTTCGACCAGCATCATTCGCCGCTCGGCGCTGTTGGAGTTAGGGGGATTTCATTCTTTTACAACAGAAGACTGGGATCTCTGGATCCGGCTCATAAGGCAGTATGGAGCAAAAGCATTTCAAGACCTTCCCGAAAGCTTGCTTCTCTATCGACAGGGGGACAATAACCTCAGTAGAAGACATGTGAATATGGCTCGTGGCCACTTGCAGATGTTAGACACACTGCTATTGCAGGATCTTTCCGGAATAAGGAAGATCATATGGAAACGAAAGATTGAGGCTAAGATCTATTTCAACTTGGCCAGCGCCATGCGAGAAGGCAAAGATGAACGATATTGGGCGTTCGCGATCGAGTCATTTCTGAGTTGGCCATTATGCGGCAAGGTTGTTCCGTTCCACCGCTACGTGGTGTTCGCGAGCATGT
>CAVXKP010000001.1:0-358057 GCA_963762375.1 uncultured Acidobacteriaceae bacterium | reverse complement strand
AGTTGGGCAGATTCACGGGATGGCGCGCGGCTCAATGGGGAAGTCGCGAATACAGCCATTCTCCCATAAAGGCAGGAAGTAGGGAGCAGGAAGTAGGAAGTAGGGCTGAAGAACAGTGGTTAGTGGCTAGTGGGTAGGGAGGGACAATTCGTTCCGGGCTGCAATCTGTCGGGATGTAAGAAAGAGCCTCGGTGATCAGCCGAGGCCCTTGTGGTGGGAATTTGCTACTTCTACTTCCTACTCGCTACTTCCTACTTCCTGCTTTAGGCGTAGATGCCGCGTTGCTTGGTGGTGTGGGCTACGCGGTCGATGGCTAGCATGTAGGCTGCGATGCGGTTGTTGACGCTGTGGGCGATGGAGAAGTGGAGGACGTCGTTGAAGCTGTCGATCATGATGCGGTCGAGGCGCTGGTTGACTTCGTCTTCGGTCCAAAAGTAGCCCATGCGGTCCTGCACCCACTCGAAGTAGCTGGTGGTGACGCCGCCGGCGTTGGCGAGGATGTCGGGGATGACGAAGTCGCCTTTTTCGGCGAGGATGTCGTCGGCGACGGGGGTGGTGGGGCCGTTGGCGCCTTCGCAGAGGATGCGGCACTTGAGGTTGGCTGCGTTGCGGCTAGTGATGACGTTTTCGGTGGCTGCGGGGATGAGGACGTCACAGGCCTGGATGAGGATGGCGTCTTTGTCGAAGGGCTTGGCGCCGGCGAACTTGTGGATGGAGCCGGTGCGGGCTTTGTGCTCGAGGAGCTCGGAGATGTCGAGGCCGTCGGGGTTGAAGAGGGCGCCGTCGTACTCGCCGATGCCGATGATCTTGTAGCCCTTGTCCCAGAGGAGTTTGGCGGCGTTCGAGCCGACGTTGCCGAAGCCCTGAATGATGACCGAGGTTTCGGAGGGGATCATGTTGAGGTGCTTGAGGGCCTGGTCGGTGACGACGGAGATGCCGCGGCCGGTGGCCTCGCGACGGCCGCGGGAGCCGCCGAGCGAGACGGGCTTGCCGGTGACGACGGAGGTCATGGTCTGGCCCATGTGCATGGAGTAGGTGTCCATGACCCAGGCCATGGTCTGCTCGTTGGTGCCCATGTCTGGCGCGGGAACA
Organism: uncultured Acidobacteriaceae bacterium; assembly: GCA_963762375.1. Classification (GTDB taxonomy): domain Bacteria; phylum Acidobacteriota; class Terriglobia; order Terriglobales; family Acidobacteriaceae; genus Granulicella. The sequence goes on along the minus strand of CAVXKP010000001.1, from coordinate 356,965 downwards.
TCTTTTTCGGGGCCGATGAACTCGATGAGGGCGGCGGTGTAGCGGCGAGTCATGCGTTCTAATTCACCCTCGCACATGCTCTTTGGATCACAGATGACGCCGCCCTTGGCTCCTCCGAAGGGGATGTTGACGACAGCGCACTTCCAGGTCATCCAGGAGGCGAGGGCGCGGACTTCGTCGAGCGAGACGTCGGGGCCGTAGCGGATGCCGCCCTTGCAGGGGCCGCGGGAGATGGAGTGCTGGACCCGGTAGCCGGTGAAGACTTCGACGCTGCCGTCGTCCATGGCTACGGGGATGTGGACGATGATTTCGCGGGAGGGGTAGCGCAGGACCTTCCAGATTCCGGGGTCGAGGTTGAGACGTTTGGCGGCCTCATCAAAGCGCGCAGCCTGTGCGAGCCAAGGGTTGGTCTCCAGCTCCATGGGAAGCGGAGCGGTGGGTGTGGTGGTTTGCATCGTTGATTCCTTTTCGAGTGCGGGCTCGATTTTGCCCGGCTTTCGTCCCAGCGTGGGGTGGCCGGCAAGTGCGGCTTCCGTGGGTACTAATCGCTCTCCGGCCATCGTCAATCTCCTCGTGCAGGCCCAGCCCTCATTAGACGCTTGGGAGGGCGCCATGGAGTCAATTCTTGCTAGTTTGATCAGACCGGTCTGTGACCAAACTTGGCGAGTATAGGCCTGTCTTTACCCACTCGCAAGGCATACAGGTGACTTTATCGGCACATTGAGAACAGGGGATTACGACTTGCGCAAGCGGGGGTAAATATGCACAAAGGTTGGGGTTATTTAGCAGGCTGAGGGCCTTGCGGATGCAAAGGCTGCATCTCAGGTTGGAGGGAAACCGAGAGCATATGAAGGAGAGACGATGACGCGAGCAGAGAAGTTGGCAGGAGTGGTGGTGAGGGGTGTGATGATGGCGGGCGTGATCGGGTGCCAGCAGGCGCCGCCGCCACCACCGACGACGGTGGTGGTACAGCCCCATGATGATGGACATGATCGGGATCGGCAGGCTCAGCAACCAGCAGGATCGGAAGACCAGAGGCAGCAGGACCAGAGTCGACGAGATCAGAATCAGCGGCAGTCGTCACGTAGACGCGCGGCCGGGTAGGCGGTGTTTGGATAGCGTCCTACATTTGGTGAAGCGCGGCATCTTACCTCGGAACACATATGGAGTTCCTCAGGGGATTCAGGGAGAATCGAAGACATACGGCTCGCTGCTTTTCTTTTGGCGAGTGTGGCGATTCTCGGAATGTCGGGTTGTTACCACCATCACCATCACTACAGACCGCAATCCGCCACCGCCGCGTGGTCCCGATCCAATGAGGTGATTGCGTTTGGACGGAGGGATCGCTGCCGCTGAGCGGGTGAGGTCCGGCTGGGTATGATGGGGAGATGCCTCACTCGCACAAGCAAACGACTCCTACGTTACGGAATTTCAACGCTGGCGCGCGAGCACACGCTGGTGCCGGTGACGCGGACGGTGGCTGCGGATTTGGAGACGCCGGTGTCGGCGTTTTTGCGGGTGGCGGCGGAGGAGCCAGAGGCGTTTCTGCTGGAGTCGGTGGAGGGCGGCGAGCAGGTGGGGCGGTACACGTTTATCGGGATACGGCCTTATAAGAAGATGACCGCGAAGGGTGGGCGGATCACGGTTGTCGAGGGGCGGAAGCGGCGGACGTATGAGGGCGATATCTTTGCGGAGTTGAAGGCCGCGCTGGAGGGAGAGAAGCCGGCGAAGGTGGCGGGGCTGCCTCCGTTTACGGCGGGGGCGGTGGGGTTCTTTTCCTATGATGTGGTGAGGGTGATTGAAGAGCTGCCGGAGATTGCGGTGGATGAGCTGCATGTTCCGGATGCGCACCTGATGTTCTTTGATGAGGTGCTGGCGTTCGATCATGTGAAGAAGGCGATTCACTTGATGGTGACGGTGGGGGCACGAAGTTCGGTGGGTAAAGGGGGAAAGCCGGATGCGGCGGGGTATAAGGCGGCGGAGAAGCGACTGAATCGGCTGGAGAAGATGTTGAGTGGGGCGATTGTGCTGCCGAAGCGGCGCGGGGCGGTGAAGGGGGCGCTGAAGCTGAAGGCTCGGACGAAGATGGCGGATTATCTGCGCGGCGTGGAGCGGGTGAAGGAGTACATTGCTGCGGGGGATGTGTTTCAGTGCGTGCTGAGCCAGAGGTTTGATTGCGAGCCGGGGGTGGATCCGTTTGAGATTTACCGGTCGCTGCGGATTGTGAATCCTTCGCCGTATATGTACTTTTTGCAGGTTTGGGCTGGAGGGGGAGGAAGCAGGAAGGAGGAAGAAGGAAGTAGAAAAGGCAAAGACGCGGGAGGCGCATATTGTGGGGTCGTCGCCGGAGTTGCTGGTGAGGGTGCATGAGGGGAAGATGGAGTATCGGCCGATTGCGGGGTCAAGGCCGAGGGGGAAGGATGAGGTGCAGGATCGGGCGCTGGAGGCTGATTTGCGCGCGGATGCGAAGGAGGTTGCCGAGCATGTGATGCTGGTGGACCTGGGGCGCAATGATGTGGGACGGGTGAGTGAGTTTGGCAGCGTGAAGGTGAAGGATTTGATGTTTGTGGAGAGGTACTCGCACATCATGCATCTGGTGAGCGCGCTGGAGGGGACGCTGCGGAAGGGGCTGGCGCCGATTGATGCGTTTCGGGCTTGCTTTCCGGCGGGGACGCTGAGTGGGGCTCCGAAGATTCGGGCGATGGAGATTATTGAGGAGCTGGAGCCGGCGCGGCGCGGGGTGTATGGCGGCGCGATTTTTTATGCGGACTTCAGCGGGAATCTGGATTCGTGCATTGCGATTCGGACGCTGTTTATGGAGGGGGAGAAGGGGTATATCCAGGCGGGGGCGGGGATTGTGGCGGACTCGGTGGCGGTGAAGGAGCACGAGGAGTGTGGGAATAAGGCGAAGGCGGTGGTGCGGGCGATTGAGAGGGCGCGGGTTGGTTAGTCGGAGTCTTCTTGTTTGAGGGCCCAGTAGATGCCGGCGGCGATTTGGGCTACGCCGATGGCGCGGGTGAGGTTGGGGCGGTGGGAGAGGCCTTGCATGAGGTTGCGCCAGGGTTTGGGGCCGCGCTTCCAGGCGTTGGCGTCGGCTACTGGGTGGATGAGGGCCATGACGCCGTCGCCGATGAGGACCATGGCGGCGAAGTGCTTTGCGCGGGTGGGGGTAGTGATGAACATAGTGGGTGAGAGGGTGTTTCGGGGGTGGGGTGTTGTCTGTGGGTGGTGCGCTCGAGGGAAACGCTGGGGGAACTCGGGATGACGGCGAAGAACAGGCAACGGCTTTGACGCGAAGGACGCTAAGGGTGCCAAGTTTCGCGACGTAGAACCAACAATGGCAACGTCAGAAGCAGATTCCCGGAGGGAATGACGGAAAGAAAGGCAAGGGCAACGGCAAGGGCCAATGCATCTGCAGGTCTCTCCACTTCGCATCATAGAGACGAAGGCGCGATGCTGCGGTCGAGAGGACAGGGTTGGGGTGGGGAGAAACAGGTGCGCGTAAAATTGAGGGTCGATGGTCTTCGTTCTCGACAACTACGATTCGTTTACCTACAACCTGGTGCAGTATATGGGCGAGCTGGGCGCTGAGGTGGTGGTGCGGCGGAATGATGAGCTGACGCCGGAGGAGATTGTGGCGATCAGGCCGGAGCGGATTCTGCTGTCGCCAGGGCCTTGTACGCCGCAGGATGCCGGGATTTTGATTCCGCTGATTCAACATCTGGCCGCGCTGCCGAAGAAGGAGCAGATTCCGGTGTTGGGAGTTTGTTTGGGGCACCAGGCGATTGGCGCGGCGTTTGGCGGGGACGTGGTGCGGGCTCCGCAGCTGATGCATGGCAAGACCAGCGTGGTGGAGCATGATGGGCAAGACGATCTTCAAGGGGATTCCGAAGCCGATGACTTGCACGCGGTATCACTCGCTGATTGTGGAGGAGGAGACGCTGCCGGAGGAGCTGGAGGTGTCGGCGCGGGTGACCGATGAGCATGAGGGGAAGGGTTTGGGGAAGGGCTTGATTATGGCGGTGCGGCATAAGACGCTGCCGATCGAGGGTGTGCAGTTTCATCCGGAGAGCGTGCTGACAGATCATGGGAAGCAGTTGATTGCGAATTTTCTGAAGATGTAAGAGGCAGTCTCAGGGTTAAAGCCGGGCAGTAGAGTAGTACGTAGGATTAGGAGTCGGATGCGAGTTAGGAGCACGGGCATTGTGGTGCGAGTGTGCCTGGTCGTAGTCTGCTGGGTGGTGCGCGGTTGCGTTGCGCAGCAGCAGGGCGGCGCAGGTGATGGGGACGGTGGCGACGAAGGATGCGCTGGTGACGGGTGGGCTGGAGGTGAAGGGCGATCGGGCGCGGTTGATGTCGAATACGAGCGTGACGGCGTATGACCATACGGCGCAGGTGAAGCTGGAGCGCGGGGGCGAGGTGCTGGTGTGCGCGACGAGCCAGTTCCATCTGCTGCATTCGGGGACGGGGAAGTCGCTGCTGTTTGGGCTGGACCGCGGGGCGATCGAGTTGCATTCGCCGACCGAGGGGCAGGATGTGATTCTGACGCCGGATATACGGTTTACGGTGGAGGCGAAGGGGAGCTACGACCTGGGGCTGCGGGTGACGCGCGATGGGGATACGTGCGTGGAGAATGCGGGGAAGAAGGCTCCCGTGCTGATGCTGAATGATGCGTTCTCGCGGGCGAGCTACCGGTTGATGGCGGGGCAGCATGTGCTGTTCGAGCATGGAAATCTGCGCGAGGTGGTGGATAACGAGCGGTCGCCGTGCGGGTGTCCGGGGACGGAGAAGCCGGAGCATGTGGGCGGAGCATGCGAGTGCCGCGGAGAAGGCGGCGGCGGAGCATCCGTTCCCGGCGGCGGCAGAGTGAGGGGTTGGCGCCGACGCAGCCGGTGGCGAACTCTCCGGTGGGGGAGACGCAGACGCAGGTGGCGACGACGTTTTCGTATGGGGCGGGGGAGGGGACGCCGCCGAGTGCGGTGGAGACTCCGGAGCAGATTGAGGCGGATGGCTTGACGCCGCCGGTGACGGCGCCGGGGTGAAGCACTCGTTTGGGTATAAGTTCAAGCACTTCTTTTACAAGCTGTTTCATCCGGGGTCGTAGCGCCTGGAAGGGCAACGGCAAGGGCTTTGACGCAAAGGTCGCAACGGTGAGCCAAGTTTCGCCAAGGGAGATTCGCGGAGAGGCGCAGGTTCGCGCAAGGGAAGACGGTGGGTGGGCTACAATTGTAGGGTTGGGCTGTTTCATCGAGCCCTTAATTTACCCACAGAATCAGGAGTTTTCTATGGCGATTCCGGCCACACAGATGCGTCCCGGCATGATTATCAAGTTCAAGGACGATCTTCACCTCGTCTTCAGCGTAGAGCACCGGACGCCGGGCAACCTGCGCGCGTTTATCCAGGCGAAGCTGAAGAATGTGCGCACGGGCGCGATGTTTACGGAGCGGTTCCGGTCGCCGGATCCGATTGAGCGGGTGCACGTGGACTCGATCAAGATGGAGTATCTGTATAACGACGGCGACGACTACTACTTCATGGATCAGAACACGTATGAGCAGACGGCGCTGAAGCGGGATACGCTGGGCGATGCGGTGGATTATCTGACGGCGAATCTTGCTGATCGAGGTGAGCTTCCACGATGGCAAGCCGGTGGGTATTGAGCTGCCGACGGCGGTGGAGATGACGGTGGTGGAGACGGAGCCGGGGATCAAGTCGGCGACGGCGAGCTCGGTGACCAAGCCGGCGAAGACGGAGACGGGGTTGGTGGTGCAGGTGCCTCCGTTCATCAACGAGGGCGAGAAGATTCGCGTGGATACGGCCGAAGGCGCGTACATGAGCCGGGCGTAAGAGGCAGAGTGTTCGATGGTGGTCCACTTTCTTATTCGCGGACGGGTGCAGGGGGTTGGGTTTCGCTGGTTCGTGCATCGCGAGGCGGCGGAGCTGGGGCTGCGCGGATGGGTGCGCAATACGGATGCGGGCGAGGTGGAGATTGTGGCGGCGGGAGATGCCGACGCGATTGCCGAGCTGCGCGCGGAGCTGCATAAGGGATCGCGCGGCAGCCGCGTGGATGCCGTGATGGAACATGAACTGGCAGAGGCCGAGGGCGAGTCGCTCGGCGCGTTTGAGATTGAAGGAGCCTGGTAAGAGCCAGGAGGGTAGAAAACGATAGCCAGGATTTGGTAAAGAACGATAGCCAGGACAGGAGATTTGATGACGATTAAGCCGATTGATTGCGAGCCGTTGAAGGAGATGATCCGCGCGGTGCCGGATTTTCCGAAGCCGGGGATTCTGTTCTATGACATTACGACGCTGCTGAAGGACAAGACGGGCTTTGCGCAGTTGATCGACGCGTTTGCGCAGTACTACATCGGGAAGAAGGTGGACCTGGTGCTGGGGATCGAGGCGCGCGGATTTATCTTTGGGCCGGCGCTGGCGTACCGGCTGAATGCGGGGTTTGTGCCGGTGCGGAAGCCGAAGAAGCTGCCGGCTCCGGTGGAGAAGGTGCAGTATGACCTGGAGTATGGGAGCGATTCGCTGGAGATCCACGCGGATGCGATTCTGCCGGGGCAGCGGGTGATTATTGTGGATGACCTGCTGGCGACGGGCGGGACGATGGAGGCGACCATCGAGCTGGTGCGGCGGATGGGCGGGGAGATTGTGGGGCTGACGGTGGCGATCGAGCTGGACTTTTTGAAGGGCCGGGAGAAGTTTCCGGAGATTGATGTGTTTAGCTTGATGCACTACGACGAGTAGCTGGTTGGGCTGGTCGATCTTTCCGGTGGAGCGATAGAGAACGCTGCGGCGATTGCGATGAACTTCGCGATGGCCGCAGCGTTGTTTTGTTCCGCAATGGGAACGGGAAGGGGTGGGCCTTTCTTTGTTTGCGGGGAAATGAAGGGGTGAGGGGCGTTGGGGTTTGCGCTGGGTGTGCGTGGCACGGTCCTGTGATATTTGTCACATACTATCGTGTCTTTCGAAGCCCAGTATGACAACCGGTGAGTGCACTTCGAGCGGCGCGATGCTTTCGTTGCGTCGGAGCTTGGGTTGCAGCTACGAGCGAGGGTGTCATGGGACAGACGATTTGGCAATCGATGCAGCAGAAGGGCTACAGCCGGAGGGAGTTCCTTCAGTTCTGCAGCGCGGCCGCGGTGATCGCGGGGCTGGAGAAGAGCAGCGTTGGCCAGGTCGTTTCGGCGTTTGAGAGCAAGCCGCGGCCGGCGGTGGTGTGGATGCACTTCCAGGAGTGTACGTGCTGCAGCGAGAGCTTTATCCGGGCGTCGCACCCGACGGTGGCGGATGTGCTGTTCGATGTGATCTCGCTGAACTATACGGAGACGCTGATGGCGGCGTCGGGATTCCAGGCGGAGAAGAGCCTGAGCGACACGATTCGGGATCACAAGGGCAAGTACATTGTGCTGGTGGAGGGCTCGGTACCGACGGCCGAGGAGGGCGTGTACTGCATGATCGGGGGGAAGACGGCGGAGTCGATTCTGCAGACGGTGGCGGCGGATGCGGCGGCGGTGGTGGCGTGGGGGAACTGCGCGTCGAACGGCTGTGTGCAGGCGGCGAAACCGAATCCAACCCAGGCGACACCGATTCACAAGCTGGTGGATAAGCCGGTGATCAACGTGCCGGGATGTCCTCCGATTGCCGATGTGATGATGGGCGTGGTGACGCACCTGCTGGTGGAGGGGTCGGTGCCGGAGTTAGATAATCAAGGCCGCCCGAAGGAGTTCTATGGACGGCGGGTGCATGACACCTGCTATCGGCGGCCGAACTACGATGCGGGCCTGTTTGTAGAGGCGTGGGACGACGAGAACGCGCGCAAGGGATATTGCCTGTACAAGATGGGCTGCCGCGGACCGGTGACGTATAACGCCTGCTCGGTGGTGAAGTGGAACGAGGGGACGAGCTACCCGATCCAGTCGGGGCACGGGTGCATTGGATGTGGCGAGGCGGGGTTCTGGGATAACGGGCCGTTCTATCAGCACCTGTCGTCGTTCCCGGGATTCGGGATTGAGAGCACAGCGGACACGATTGGCGCGGCGGCGGGCCTGGTGACGCTGGCCGGCGTGGCGGCGCATGCGGTACTGACCAACGTGCGCAAACAGAGCGTGATTCGGGATGAACATAAAGACGATCAGACGGAATAGTGAGGCATCATGGCACGCGTAGTTGTTGACCCAATCACTCGAATTGAAGGCCATCTGCGGATTGAGGCAGTGGTAGAGAACGGCGTGATTACGGATGCGTTCAGCGCCGGGACGATGGTGCGGGGACTGGAGAAGATCCTGATCGGGCGCGATCCGCGCGATGCGTGGGCGTTCTGCGAGCGGGTGTGCGGCGTGTGTACGACGGTGCATGCGCTGGCCAGCGTGCGGTCGGTGGAGGATGCGGTAGGGATCAGCGTGCCTCCGACGGCCGAGCTGATTCGGAACATCATGCTGACGACGCAGTATATCCAGGACCACGTGGTGCACTTCTACCACCTGCAGGCGCTGGACTGGGTGGACGTGGTGAATGCGCTGAAGGCGGATCCGAAGAAGACGGCGGAGCTGGCGCAGAGCTTCTCGTCGTGGCCGAAGAATACGCCGGCGTACTTTGCCGAGGTGCAGGACAAGGTGAAGAAGCTGGCGGCGAGCGGGCTGGGGATCTTCGCGAATGGGTATTGGGGGCATCCGGCGTACAAGCTGCCGCCGGAGGCCAACCTGCTGGCGGTGGCGCACTATCTGGACGCGCTGAGCTGGCAGAAGGAGATTGTGAAGATCCATGCGGTGTTTGGGGGAAAGAATCCGCATCCGAATTACCTGGTGGGCGGGGTGCCTTGCTCGATCGATTTGAATGAAGTGTCGGCGATCAATACCGAGCGGCTGAACCTGGTGGCGGGACTGATTGCGCAGGCGGAAGAGTTTATCAACCAGGTGTACATTCCGGATGTGCTGGCGATTGCTTCGTTCTACAAGGACTGGACGAAGTATGGCGGCGGGCTGTCGAACTATCTCTGCTATGGCGAGTTTCCGACCAAGGGATATGGCGATCCGGAGTCGTTCAAGTTTCCGCGCGGGGTCGTGCTGGGACGCGATTTGAGCACGGTGCATCCGGTGAATCCGCGGGACAGCCAGGAGATCAAGGAGTACATTGCGTCGTCGTGGTACAGCTATCCGGGCGGCGATAAGGTGGGGCTGCATCCGTGGAGTGGAGAGACGGACCTGAAGTATACGGGGCCGAAGCCACCGTTTGAGACGCTGGCGGGATTCGAGAAGTACTCGTTCCTGAAGACGCCGCGGTGGAAGGACCATGCGATGGAGGTAGGTCCGCTGAGCCGGCTGATTGTGGGCTATGCGGCGGGACGAAGCGATGTGAAGGAGATGGTGGGAGCGACGCTGGGCAAGCTGAATGTGCCGGTGGATGCTCTGTTCTCGACGCTGGGGCGGATTGCGGCGCGGGCGCTGGATGCGGAGCTGGCGCTGGGCTGGCTGAAGGAGTTCTTCGCGGAGCTGATGGAGCGGGTGAAGGCGAACGACGTCGCAACCCACAACGGAGAGCGCTGGGAGCCGAAGAGCTGGCCTGCGGACTGTGAGGGCGTGGGGCTGGTGGAGGCTCCGCGCGGCGCGCTGGCGCACTGGATCAAGATTCACGACGGAGCGATCGAGAACTATCAACTGGTGGTGCCGACGACGTGGAATGGTTCGCCGCGGGATGCGAAGGGACAGCGCTCCTCGTTTGAGCAGGCACTGATTGGCAATCCGGTGGCGAATATTGAGGAGCCTCTGGAGATTCTGCGGACGATTCATTCCTTTGACCCGTGTATGGCGTGTGCGGTGCATCTGTACGATCCGCAGGGCCGTCACCTTCACCGCGTTTCGTTTGAGTGAGCGATATGAGTACTCCAGTGATTGGCGCAGGTAGTGTGAAACCGTTGGCGGACGAGCGTCCCGCGGACTATAAGCGGATCTATGTCTGGCAGTTTCCGGTGCGGCTCTTTCACTGGGTGACCGCGATCTCGATCTTCCTGTTGTGCGCGACGGGATTTTTGATCGGGCATCCGCTGCATGCGTTGTATGCGCAGGAGGCGTACCAGCAGTACTGGTTTGGGTGGGTGCGGTTTATCCACTTTGCGTGCGCGTTCGCGGTGGTGGCGGTGTCGGGGCTGCGGCTGTACTGGGCGTTTGCGGGGAACCGGTATGCGAACTGGAGAAATTTTCTTCCCCTGACCAAGGGCCAGTGGCTGAGCATCTGGGAGTTGATCAACGTCGAGGTGCTGCAGATACGGAAGACGGGACGGTATCACGTGGGCCATAACATCATGGCGGCGACCTCCTACTTCTTTCTCTTGCTGGCATTTATTTTTCAGACGGCTACGGGTTTTGCGCTGTATTCGAGCATGAGCGGTTTGCGGGTGACGCATATCTTTGACTGGATCGTGCCACTGATGGGGGGCGATGCGAATGTGCGCTTCTGGCACCATGCGTTTCTGTGGGTCTTTGTGCTGTTCATGATTGTGCATGTGTACCTGGTGTTTTATGACGATTATGTGGAGGGCGGAGGAGAGATGTCGGCCATGGTGAGTGGATGGAAGTTCAAGCGAGATGAACGTGAAACATAACGCGCACAGGACGCTGGTATTGGGGCTGGGCAACACGCTCATGGGCGATGAGGGGGTGGGCGTGCATGTGGTTCGGGAGTTGGAAAAGCGCGCTCTGCCGGCGGGGGTGGGATGCCTGGATGGGGGGACGGGCGGGTTTGTGCTGCTCGAGCCGCTGCAGCGTGCCGATCGGATTGTGATGATCGACGCGGCGGCGGATGGGAATCCCGTGGGAACGATTACGCGGATCACGCCGCGGTTTTCGAGGGAGTATCCGCCGACGCTGACGGCGCATGATGTGGGCGTGAAGGACCTGCTGGATATTTTTTACACCCTGGGCGGGAACTGCGAGGTGGTGCTGTTTGCGATCACGATTGATCCGCGCCAGTCGATCACGCTGAGCATGTCGCCGAAGATTGTGAGGGCGGCGCACGACGCGGTTGAGTTGATCGTGGCGGAGCTGGAGGGGTTTGCGGCGTTGCAGACGATGACGCCAGCCGCGGAGAATTGTGCTGTGCTCTAGATCACCGGGCGAGAGACTCCACGGAGGAAGAATGGAGCGATGTCGAGGGACGGGACGGTAGCGTTCGTCGACGACAGGGAACGGCGAGGCGATTGCGATGTGTCTTTCGGTGCCAGGAAAGCTGTTAGAGCGAAACGATGTGGACGGCGTGCTGGTGGGGAAGGTGCAGTTCGGCGGCATCGTGCGCGAAGTGTGCTTGGACCTTTTGCCGGAGGCCGAGGCGGGCGAGTACCTGCTGGTGCATGTGGGGTATGCGATCTCGCGGGTGGATGAGGAGGAGGCGCGGAAGTCGTACGAGTATATGGAGCTGGCGGGGATGCTGGAGGGAGAGCTGAGGGCGTTTCCGGGGGATGGTGCGGCGCTGGCGGTGGAAGCTTCGCCTCCGCGGGACGATTTTGCGCGGGGGCGCGTTCAGGACATTGCGCCGAGGCGTGCGGTGGGGAGTTGTTATGAAGTACCTGGATGAGTATCGCGATGAGAAGCTGTTTCGGTCGCAGTTGGCGCGGCTGAGGCAGATTGCGACGCGTCCGTGGGTGTTGATGGAGGTGTGTGGAGGGCAGACGCATACGCTGGTGCGGTACGGGATCGACGAACTGCTGCCGGCGGGGATGGAGATGGTGCATGGGCCGGGGTGCCCGGTGTGTGTGACGCCGGTGGAGATTATCGACAAGGCGATTGCGCTGGCCGGGCGGCCGAAGACGATCCTGGTGTCGTATGGGGACATGATGCGGGTGCCGGGGTCGGAGACGGACCTGCTGCAGGTGAAGGCGATGGGCGGGGATGTGCGGATGGTGTACTCGCCGACGGAGAGCGTGAGGATTGCGCTGGAGAATCCGGCGAGCGAGGTGGTGTTCTTCGGGGTGGGGTTCGAGACGACGGCTCCGGCGAATGCGATGGTGGCATGGCAGGCGAGGCGGCAGGGGATACGGAACCTTTCGCTGCTGTCGTCGCATGTGCTGGTGCCGCCGGCGGTGGAGATGCTGCTGTCGTCGCCGCGGAATCGGGTGCAGGGTCTGATTGCTCCGGGGCATGTGTGCACGATCATGGGGACGGGAGCGTATGAAGAGCTGGCCGCGAAGTACAAGGTGCCGATTGTGATTGGCGGGTTCGAGCCGGTGGATCTGATGGAAGCGATTGTCCTGCTGGCGGCGCAGCTGGAAGAGGGACGCTTCGAGATGGAGAACCAGTATCGGCGGAGCGTGCGGGAGGATGGGAACCGGCGGGCGCGGGAGCTGCTGTTCGAGGTGTACGAGGTTTGCGATCGCAAGTGGAGAGGGTTGGGCGAGGTGGCGGCGAGTGGGTTGCGGCTGAGCGCGGCGTATCGGGAGTTCGATGCGGAGCTGCGGTTTGGGTTGGAGGATATTTCGGTGACGGAGCCGAAGGAGTGCATCAGCGCGATGATTTTGCAGGGGCTGGCGAAGCCGAAGCAGTGCTCGGCGTTTGGGACGAGGTGTACGCCGGAGTCGCCGCTGGGGGCGCCGATGGTGTCGTCGGAGGGTGCTTGCGCGGCGTACTACTTGTATCGGCGGCATAGCGGGGGCGTGGGCGACGATGCAGGGGTGCTGGGGGACGTTGAATGGGGGTGGTGCGTGAGTGCGCGGGAGATGCCGGCGATTGCTTGTCCGCTGCCGTTGGCGGTGAAGTCGCATGTGGTGATGGGGCATGGGAGTGGGGGAAGGCTGTCGGCGGCGCTGATGCGGGATATCTTTCTGCCGGCGTTTGGGAATCCGGTGCTGAATGAGCTGAACGACCAGGCGTCGGTGCAGATGGGGGTGGGGAGGGTGGCGTTCTCGACGGACTCGTATGTGGTGAAGCCGCTGTTCTTTCCGGGGGGAAGCATTGGCGAGCTGGCGGTGTATGGCACGGTGAATGACCTGGCGGTGGGCGGGGCGGAGCCGCAGTATCTGAGCGCGGCGTTCATTTTGGAAGAGGGGTTGGAGCTGGAGACGTTGCGGCGGGTGGTCGAGCAGATGGCGGTGGCGGCGCGGCGGGCGGGGGTGAGTATTGTTACCGGCGATACGAAGGTGGTGGAGAAGGGGTGTGGGGACCAGGTGTTTCTTACGACGGCGGGGATTGGGGTGATTCCGGAGGGGGTGGTGCTGGGGCCGCAGTATGTTCGCGGGGGCGACAGGATTCTGCTGAGTGGGCCGATTGGGGAGCATGGGGTGACGATTCTGGCGCAGAGGGAGGGGCTGGGCGTGTCGGGTGAGTTGAAGAGCGATTCGGCGCCGCTGACGGAGCTTTGCCGGGCGGTGGTGAAGGCGGCTCCGGGGTTGAGGACGATGCGGGATCTGACGCGGGGTGGGCTGTCGAGTGCGATGAATGAGATTGCGGCGTCGGCGGGGGTGGGGATTGCGCTGGAGGAGCGGAAGATTCCGGTGAGCGAGGCGGTGCGCGGGATCTGCGAGCTGTTTGGGCTGGATCCGATGTATGTGGCGAACGAGGGCAAGCTGATTGCGATTGTGGCGCCGGAGGATGCGGAGGCGGCGCTGGCGGCGATGCGGAGGGTGGAGACCGGGGTGGGGGCGCAGATGATTGGAACGGTGACGTCGAGCCGGCCGGGATGCGTGGTGATGCGGACGAAGTTTGGCACGGACCGGATCGTGGATATGCTGGCGGGGGATCAGCTGCCGAGGATCTGTTGAGAGCAGGGATTAGGGATTAGGGATCAGGGATAAGGTCAGGGATACGAAGGCAGGGATGCCGCGGCGGGGGATTGGCGGATAATCACAGGATGGTTCGTCGGCGGGTGAGGATCGCTGGGGTGGTGCAGGGGGTGGGGTTTCGTCCTTACGTTTATGGCCTGGCGACGGAGCTGGAGCTGAGCGGCGAGGTGGGCAATGGGACCGGTGGGGTGGTGGTGGAGATTGAGGGCGAGGGGGGGCGGGTGGAGGAGTTTCTGCGCCGGCTGCCGGTGGAGATTCCTCCGCTGGCGTCGGTTGAGTCGGTGGCGGTGGAGGCGATGGAAGCGTGCGGGGTGGTGGGATTTCGGATTGTTGCGAGCGATGCCAGCGGGCAGGTGAGCACGCAGATTCCGGCGGACGCGGCGACGTGTGCGGATTGTCTGCGGGAGATGGGGGATGCGGGGAATCGGCGGTATCGGTATCCGTTTATTAATTGCACGCACTGTGGGCCGCGGTTCACGATTACGCGGAGCCTTCCGTATGATCGGCCGCAGACGTCGATGGCGCGGTTCAGGATGTGCGCGGCGTGCCAGGCGGAGTATGACGATCCGCGGGATCGACGGTTTCATGCGCAGCCGAATGCGTGCTGGGCGTGCGGGCCGCGGCTGACGCTGCTGGATGCGGAGGGTGCGGCGACGCGGCCGGGCTGGCGACCCGGAGGATCCGATGGGCGCGGCGCTGGCGTTATTGCGCGCGGGGAAGATTGTTGCGGTGAAGGGGATTGGTGGGTTTCACCTGGTGGTGGACGCGACGAACCAGGAGGCGGTGGTGCGGCTGCGGGAGCGGAAGCATCGGTTTGGGAAGCCGCTGGCGGTGATGGTGAGGGACATGGAGGCGGTGCGGGAGCTGTGCGCGGTGGACGATGCGGAGGCGGCGCTGCTGACCAGTACGGAGAGGCCGATTGTGTTGCTGCGGGCGCGGGAGGGGCATGGGCTGGCTGCGGAGGTCGCGCCGGGAGTGCCGTGGCTGGGGATGTTTCTGCCGTATGCTCCGGTGCACGCTCTGCTGCTTGGAGAGGGTGGGATGCGGGCGCTGGTGATGACGAGCGCGAATCTGAGTGAAGAGCCGATTGTGATTGCGAACGAGGAGGCGGTGGAGCGGCTGCGCGGGATCGCGGATGGATTCCTGGTGCATGACCGCGAGATTCTTGCAGCGCGCGGATGATTCGGTGATGGAGGTTGTCGAGGGGAGGCCGCAGTTTGTAAGGCGGTCGCGCGGGCATGTGCCGCTGCCGGTGACGCTGCTCGATGAGACGCCTCCGCTGCTGGCGGTGGGTGGGCATTTGAAGAGCGTGTTCACGCTGGCGAAGGGGCGGCATGGGTATCAGAGCCAGCACCTGGGGGATCTGGAGACGGTGGCGTCGCTGGATTTTTTTCAGGAGGCGCTGGAGCACTTCGAGGGGATCTTCGAGGTGAGGCCGGAGGTTGTGGTGCATGATCTGCATCCGGGGTATGCGTCGACTGCGTGGGCGATGCAGCAGGCGCAGCCGAAGATTGCGGTGCAGCATCATCATGCGCATATTGCGGGATGCATGGCGGAGCATGGGTTGCGGGGGCCGGTGATTGGGTTGGCGCTGGATGGCACTGGCTATGGCACGGATGGATGTGTGTGGGGTGGGGAGGTTTTGATTGCGACGCTCACGGAGTTTGAGCGATTTGCGCATTTGAAGTATGTGGCGATGCCGGGGTCGGAGGCGGCGGTGCGGCAGCCGTGGCGGATGGCGTTTGGTCATCTGTATGCGGCGCTGGGGGAGAGGGTATTCGAGGCGGAGGTGCTGGAGAGGTTGAAGGTGAGTGAGGGCGATGCGCGGGTGCTGGCGCGGATGATCGAGCGTGGGGTGAACTCGCCGCGGACGTCAAGCTGCGGAAGGATGTTCGATGCGGCGGCGGCGCTGATTCTGGGGAGAGATCGCGTGGACTATGAGGCGCAGGCCGCGATTGAGTTGGAGGGGGTTGCGTCGATGAATGCAGCGGAAAATGGGCAAGGATACGTTTTCACGATGGAAGAAGAGAAGGATGCGGGGCCGGTGATTGTGGATCCGAAGCCGATGTGGGAGAAGTTGTTGGCGGATGTGCGCAATGGTGTGGGGCGTGCGACGATGAGCGCGAGATTTCATGTGGGGGTGGCGGATGCATACGTGCGGGCGGCGATGATGGCGCGTGAACAGTCTGATATTCGCGCGGTGTGTTTGAGTGGCGGGGTGTTTCACAATCGGCTGCTGACCGAAATTCTTTGCAGGCGGTTGCGTGAGGAAGAGATGGAAACGTATCTGCCGGTGCGAGTTAGTCCGGGGGATGGTGGACTGAGTTATGGGCAGGCGGTGGTGGCGGCAGCGAGGATCGCAAAGGGCCGGGAGTGTTAAGCGTTGGGGTTGGGTTTGGAAATACACTAGGAGTGTGTGACCCATGGAGTGTTCGGCACGCATCTACAGAGATGTGGCTGCAACAGTCGTTCGGTAGTGTTGAAACAGTGGTTGGACAGCTTTAAGTTGGAAAGGGAATTTTGTGACTCAGATTCATTCGGATGCATTGGTTTTCTTCGGCGCAACAGGCGATCTCGCGTATAAGAAGATCTTTCCGGCATTACAGGCGATGGTGAAGCGCGGTGCGCTGACGGTGCCTGTGATTGGCGTGGCAAAGGCTGGGTGGAACCTCGACCAGCTGAAGGACCGGGCAAAGGACAGCCTGGAGCAGCATGGCGGGCTGGACGCTGAGGCGTGGGAGAAGTTGAGCTCGCTGCTGCGGTATGTCGATGGGGACTACGGGGACGCGGCGACATTTGAGCAGGTGCGCGAGGCGCTGGGAGGAGCGAAGCATCCGGCGCACTACCTGGCGATTCCTCCATCGCTGTTTGAAGAGGTGGTGGATCAACTGGTGAAGTCGGGATCGGCGGATGGAGCTCGGATGATTGTGGAGAAGCCGTTCGGACACGATCTGGCTTCGGCGCAGGAGTTGGATCGGATTCTGTTGAAGGCGTTCCCGGAGTCGTCGATCTTTCGGATCGATCATTACCTGGCGAAGGACCCGGTGCACAACATGGTGTCGTTCCGGTTTTCGAACTCGTTCCTTGAGCCGCTGTGGAATCGCGATCATATTCAGAGCGTGCAGATTACGATGGCGGAAGATTTCGGTGTCCAGGGCAGAGGCGCGTTCTACGATCAGACAGGAGCGGTGCGGGATGTGATTCAGAACCACTTGTTTCAGCTGATGTGCAACCTGGCGATGGAGTCTCCGGCGCGCAGGGACAGCGAATCGCTGCGGGATGAGAAGGTGAAGGTGTTGAAGGCGATCTCGCCGATCAAGCCGATGGATATTGTGCGCGGACAGTTCCGCGGCTACCAGGACGAGAAGGGGGTGGCGCGGCGGTCGCGGACCGAGACGTTTGCCGCGCTGCGCCTGGAGATTCAATCGTGGCGGTGGGCGGGGGTTCCGTTCTACATTCGCGCTGGAAAGAATATGCCGGTGACGTGCACGGAGGTGATTACGAAGCTGCGCTGCCCGCCGGTGACGAAGTTTACGGATATGCGCATTCCGCAGAACTATATCCGCTTCCGGATCAGCCCGGACATGACGATTGCGATGGGCGTGTCGGTGGCGGCTTCGGATGATGAAGCGAAGCGGGATGCGGTGGAGTTGGTGGCCAGCCGCCAGCCGCAGAGAGAAGAGATTGAGCCGTATGAACGGGTGCTTACCGACGCGTTGGCTGGAGACTCGAGCATCTTTGCGCGCCAGGACTATGTGGAAGAGGCATGGCGGATTGTTGATCCGGTGCTGAAGGCGGATACGCCGGTGTACAGCTACGAGCCGCATAGCTGGGGCCCGAGGGAAGCAGAATCGCTGGTGCCGCCAGGAGGATGGGTGGAGCCGGTGCTGGATCACGACGTGACCGATGCGACGGGGCGGAGCCTGGCACGGAAGTAGGTGTGGCGCGGCGGGATGGCGACGAAGCTATCCCGCCGCGAAGAGCTAAAGGCTTTCGGGGGAGAAGCTAGAGGCGTCCAGGGGAGAGGCTAAAGGCTTCCGAGCGAGAAGTAATCGCGGACGGCGATGATGAACCAGAGGACGGGAGCGGCGACGAGGAGGGCGTCGATGCGATCGAGGACTCCGCCGTGGCCGGGAAGGATGGTGCCGGAGTCTTTGACTCCGGCACCGCGCTTAAGGGCGGACTCGAGGAGATCGCCGAACTGAGCGGCGGCGTTGAGCACGACGGCGAGGATGAGGAAGACCCACCAGGGTTCGGACGTATGTAATTTGGTGAAGCTGTAGTTCTGCTGGGTGAACCAATCGCCGAGCAGGATGAGTCCCATGCCGAAGATGCAGGAGGCGACGACGGAGGCGATGGCGCCTTCCCATGTTTTGTTGGGCGAGAGACGCGGGGCGAATTTGTGGCGGCCGAAGCGCTTGCCGATGTAGAGGGCGGCGATGTCGCCGGACCAGACGCAGAGGAAGAGAAAGAGCAGGAGAGCGACGCCGTTTTCTTCGTTGAAGATCTGGGGGAGGAGCATGAGGGGGTAGGCGACGTAGACCAGCATGAGCACGCCGGCGGAGGTCTTCCAGAGGACGTGTTCGAGGGACGAGTTGAAGGCAGCGACGGCGAAGAGCACGAGGGTACTGAAGGCGAGGACGGTGAGGGTGTCCATGGGCCGAAAGAAGGCGGCAAGAAAGAAGAGCGCGATCGAGGAGACGACCCACCAGATGGGGATGGGGCAGCCGCCGGCGCTGGCGAAGGCGCGGAACTCCCATGCGGCGAGCACGGCCACGAAGGCAGCGAAGGCCGTGACCATCCAGAGCTTGCCGAAGAAGACCAGAGCGGCGACGAGTGCGATGAGGACGAGTGCAGTGAGGATACGCTTCATGTGCCTTGTTGAGGATACATCGTCGGGAGGATGGGTGGGCGGGGTGCGGATCGGCCGGAGGTGTGGTAGACGGACTACAATTTGTAGCGATCGATGAGGGAGGGTGGTGTTGATGAAGCGAGGGGTTTCGCGACGGGAGTTTCTGCAGATGTCGGGAGCGGCTGCGGCCGCGGTGGGAGTGCGTGGCGCGTTTGGCGCGGACGGGATGGGGGATCGGCCTCTGAGCGAGGTGGGGTATGAGCAGGTGACGGTGACGAGCGCGCTGCATCGTGCGCAGTTGGAGAACACGCAGGGTGTGCTGATGGGGATCAGCAATGACAGCCTGTTGAAGCCGCTGCGGATGATGGCGGGGCTGGCGGCTCCGGGAGAAGATCTGGGCGGATGGTACTCGTATCGGGAGAACTATAACTATCGGACGGATGTGGTGGGGTTTGCGGCGAGCTGTAACTATGGGCAATGGGTTTCGGCGTTGGCGCGGAACTATGGAATGACGGGGGATGCGGCGTCGCGCGATAAAGTCCTCGCATTGAACCGGGAGTATGCCAAGACGATTGGGGTTCGTTATTTTGATGTGAATCGTTTTCCGGCGTACTGCTATGACAAGTTGGTGTGCGGGTTGATGGACTCGCATCGGCTGGTGCGGGATCGGCAGGCGTTTGGGCTGCTGGATGCAACGACCGACGCGGCGGTGCAGGTGTTGCCGGGACATGCGGTGGATCATGATGTGGCGTGGCGGCCGGGGAGAGATATCTCCTGGAGCTGGGACGAGAGTTACACCATGCCGGAGAATTTGTATTTGGTGTATGGGATGGGTGCGGGGGCGCGGTATCGGAAGCTGGCGGAGCAGTATTTGAATGACGAAGTGTTTGATCCGTTGGCGCGGGGAGAGAATTCGCTGGCGCATAAGCATGCGTACAGCTATGTGAACTCGCTGTGCTCGGCGATGCAGGCGTACTTCGTGGATGGCAGCGTGAAGCACCTGGCGGCGGCGAGGAACGGGTTTGAGATTTTGCAGGCGCAGAGTTTTGTGACGGGTGGATGGGGGCCGGATGAGACGCTGCAGGCAACGGGGTCGAGTGCGCTGTATGACAGCCTGACGAAGACGCATCACAGCTTTGAGACGCCATGCGGATCGTATGCGCATATGAAGCTGACGCGGTACCTGCTGCGGGTGACGAGGGACGGGAAGTACGGCGACAGCATGGAGCGCGTCATGTACAACACGGTGCTGGGGGCGCGGCCGTTGAAGGCGGATGGGAGCACATATTATTACTCGGACTATAACTTCAAAGGCAAGAGGGTGTATCACGATGGCAACTGGGCGTGCTGCTCGGGGACGTTGCCGCAGGTGGCGACGGACTACGGCATCAACAGCTATCTGCAGGAGCCGGGTGCGGTGTGGGTGAATCTTTATATTCCATCGTTGCTGCGGTGGAGCGTGGGCGCGAACAGAATTGAGTTGGAGCAGACAGGGAGTTATCCGTTGACCGATGCGGTGGAGTTTCGGGTGACGGCGGCGCGGCCGGAGATGTTTGCGCTGCATCTGCGGATTCCGGCGTGGGCTGAGGGAGCGCGGGTGGCGGTGAATGGACGGGCGGTGCCGCTCGAGGTAGCGAAGGGATTCGCGATGGTGCGAAGGACGTGGAGGAGCGGCGACGTCGTGGAGTTGGAGTTGCCGTCGAGGCTGAGCGTGGAGGCGATCGATGCGGCGCATCCGGAGGTGGTGGCGTTGATGCACGGGCCGCTGGTGCTGTTCGCGAAGACGGAAGCGCAGCCACGGCTGACGAGGGAGCAGGTGCTGGGGGCGCGGCGCAGTGCGGGTGCGGAGTGGGTAGTTGATACCGAGGAGGGGCCGCTGAGGATGGTGCCGTTCACGGAGGTTGGAGACGCCGCGTATACCACCTACTTGAGGCTTTCGTGAGGGATACGCGGCGGCGAGGTTAGGGTGTGGGGAGGTTGCAGAAGAAGGTGTTCTGCGCGCAGAGAGCGGCGTTCTGGCTGGCTACCTTGTTGTCGAACTCGTGCTTCATGATGAGGCCGGTGGCGACGCCGGCGCCGAGGAAGATGGCAGTGATGCCGATGGCGAAGCCGGCGCCGTGGTAGTGGGGATAGGTGGTGAGGTCGGCCGTTTCGGTCTCGCTGAGCGGCTGGTTGGCGAGGACTTTGACGCGGCTGACGAGGTTGGTGATGGCGATGTTGAGCCAGTGGGCGCGGGCTGCGCCGCGGCCGGCGATGGGTACGGGCGAGGTGACGGTCCAGAGCGTGACGTTGGTCTTGGGGTCTTTGATAGCGAGACGGAAGGCAGGGCTGTTGATGGCGTAGACGCCGGAGCGGTCGCCCCCGACGTCGGTGATGGGCGCGATGTCGCGGAGCTGGAAGACGAGATCGGCCTGGTCGGGAGAGGGGACGAGCTGGAAGTGTCCCCACGCTTGGAGAGCCTGGTAGATCTGGTTGTAGGCGTCGTCGGCGGAGAGGGGGAAGTGCGCGTCGGCGCCGTTGTTGACGAGGAAGATGGTGTGGGCTGCGGCGATCTGCGAGGGGACAGAAGACTGCGAAGGGGGCGCGGCTTGCGGGGTTTGGGTTGGTGCGGGGACCTGGTGGAGGGTTGCGGCGTGGGCGCTTTGGTTGATCAGGATGGTGATGGAGAGAACGGTAGAGATCGTGCGCAGTGCACGACGAAGCGTGGTACTCACTGCAGGATTCATGGTCGAGCCTCTGTGGATTGGCTGCTAGCAGATGTGCATGCCAACTAATCCAGAGAACGCGACGCGCGCGGAAAAGACTCCGCGAACAATTAATTTATTTAGTTGCGGTAATCTGAGGAATTATTTTTCGGAGGGAGTTTTCTGGTGGCGGGTGCCGAGTCAAACTTTTGCGAGTTAGCAATCATCTGATGAACAGGGCGTTTTGCGGTAGTTCGAGTTAGTAGACCGCAATGGAGAGGTTGGGGTCGGGGGTAGTCCAGGAGGGGGAGGTGAAGGTCGCGACGGGCGCGATGTTGCCGTCGCCGGTGGTGGAGAACTTGAGGACCGTGGGGCTTGCTGGGGTACCGCAGGTGGGGACGGAGACGACGTAGAGGTAGCCTTCGTTGTCGAGGGCGATGCCGCCGACGCAGCCGAGGGTGGTGTTGCTTCCGGTAATGTCGCGCAGGGGCGGGGTGTTGCCGGTGGCGGAGGGCTCGAAGACGAGGATGCTGGAGACGCCGGCGACGACGTTCGAGACGTAGAGGTTGCCGGCGGTGTCGGTGGCGAGGCCTTGCGGAGTGCCGATGGCGAGGGTGGTGAGGGCGCCGCTGAGGGTGCGGATGGGTGCGGTGCCGTTGGGGGCGAAGACTTCGATGGGTGCGATGGGTGTGCTGTTGGTCGGAGTCGCGGTGGCGAGGTAGAGATTGCCGGAGGGATCGACGGCAGTTGCCTGCGGGCCCGCGGCGGAGGTGAGCGTGACGGTGCGGGTGGGGGCGACAGAGCCGGTGGCGGTGGACACGAACTCGGAGACGCCGCCGGTGGTGTTGGCGGCGTAGAGGTTGCCGGTTGCGTCGACTGCGAGGCTACTGGCGGCGGTGAGGCCGGTGGTGGTGTTGAAGGGGATGGAGCGGGAGGGTTGGGCGTTGTTGGAGGAGTCGACGGGGAACTCGAGGAGGGAGGTGCTGGTGGTGCCTTCGGTGGCGGAGGTGTAGATGTCGCCGGTGCCGTCGACGGCGAGGAAGGCGAGGGAGGTGACGTTGAGGTTGGCGATGGTGGAGACGGGGGTGGTGGCGCCGGTAGCTGAGGTGGAGAACTGGAGGATGGTGCCGGAGGCGGCGGTCGTGGCGCCGGAGGCAGGGGTGTTCTGGATGACGTAGACGCCGGTGGAGGGGGCGCCGTTGGTGTCGCCGAAGGTGGTGCCATCGCCGGAGCAGCCGGCGAGAGCGAAGACCAGGGCGAGGCCAAGGGATGCGAACGCTTTCGCGGTCCGAGCAGGTATCCGAGCTGGGGTCCGTGCAGCGATCGATACGGATGAATTCATGCCGCCTCCGTGGAATCTATCCCGAGTGTCATTTGCCGACGCAAGAACGTCGGGCGGGGTGAGAGGGAATCTCAACCGGCTATTTGAAGCGTTTTTCTGATTCAAGCATATATCGGGAGGGATTGGATAAAAGCGGTGTTAGTGGCAGCAGCGGTTCGCGCGGAGGACTCTACGCAGGTTCTCTGTGAGGTGGAGGGGTGTGCAGGTGAGTCTAGCGGCGGGCTAGTTCGGCGGGGGTGTCGGAGGGGGAGGGGAGGGTGTCGGCGAAGGTTTCGTCGGAGGATTCGCCGAGGCCGCCGAAGCGGCGCTCGCGCTGCTGGTAGGCGGCGATGGCTTCGAGGAGATGGAGGCCGCGGAAGTCGGGCCAGAGGCGGTCGGTGACGAAGATCTCGGCGTACGCGATCTGCCAGAGGAGGAAGTTGGAGATGCGCTGCTCGCCGGAGGTGCGGATGACAAGGTCGGGGTCGGGCATGTGCGCGGTGTAGAGGGTAGAGGAGATGTCGGACTCGTCGATGCGGGACTTGATGGCATCATCAACGCCTTCGGCCGCGAGCATGTCTTCGACGGAGATGCCGCGCTGGTGGGCTTCGGCGATGAGCTTGTGGACGAGGGTGCGGGCGGCGTCGACGATCTCGGAGCGGGCACCGTAGTTGAGCGCGAGGGTGAGGGTGGTGCCGGTGTTCCTGGCGGTCTGCTCGGAGGCCCACTGCATGGTGTCCTGGACTTCGCGCGGGAGCTCGTGGGTGCGGCCGATGTAGGCCATGCGAATGTTGTTGTCGTTCATCCGCTTGACGTTGGAGATGAGGTAATTGCGCAGCAGCTTCATAAGGAAGCTGACTTCGTTCTTGGGACGGCGCAGATTGTTTTCGAGCGAGAAGGCGTAGAGGGTGATCCACGGAAGGTCGATGCGGGAGGCGGTCTCGACGACGAACTGAACGGACTCGGCACCCTGCTGGTGGCCGAGGAAGCGCTTGAGGGCGCGTTTGCCGGCCCAGCGGCCATTGCCGTCCATGATGATGGCGACGTGCTGGGGCATGCATGCGGGGTTAAGCGCGTCGTAGATCGCGCGCTCCTCGGGCGTGAGTTCGTGGGCTCGGTTGGAGCGATGATAGACGCTGTTGGAAGAGGGTTCGCGCACGGTGACTCTTAAGAAAGACGATAGCTGAAAAGCGGGAAGGAAACCACCCCGGCCGTCCTAGAGCGCTTGCACAGGGGCCGCGGAGGGAATGGAGTGTGGAAAACTGGCCAAAACCATGGCTCGTACTGCACAAACCGTGGTCCGTACTAGATAAGATGCGCTAAATGCGGAGAGGCGCCGCAGCGCTCGTTCCGGGAAGAACGAACGCTGCGACGCCAGGAGGTACGAGGACGCCGGACGGCCCGGTTAGGCCATGCGGCGGTTGCGGCTCTGGGAGAGCTCGCGGACGTGGTTGAGGAATATCGACTTCTGGGTGGAGGTGAGATGCGCAGTGTACTTGGCCACCTCGGCCAGGAAGGGGTCGTTGAGCAGGACGGCAGTTTCGTCGCGGTGGCGGGTGGGCGCGTCGCGGAGCAGGGCGGAGATATCGACCTGGAGGGCGCGGGCGAGGCGGTCGAGTGAGGACAGGGTTGGCATGGCCTTGCCATTCTCGATCTTGGAGATATAGGTGCGGGGCACGCCCATGCGAGCGGCGAGCTGGCGCTGGGAGAGATTGCGGACGTGGCGCAGATCACGCACGGCGGTCGCGACCTGAGGGCCGGCGTCGGGAGCTTCGGAGGTGGGATCAAGGACCAGCGCAATGGCAGGCTGGGCTTTGGGAGGCTCGGGCAGCAAAGACTTCTTGCAGCGACGGCAGGTGTCTGAAGCGGTGCGGAATTGCACCAGCTTGCAGGCTTCGCAGCGCAGGACTTCGCGTTGCGCGACCTCATGCACGGACGTTTCAGCTTGGCTGTCAGAAACAGCCTGGGGCTGGACCTCCATTGCGCCAACTTGCGCCATAAGGGTTGCCATAAGTTGTGTGATGCGGACGGCTGCCAGAGCGGGCACCGACCGCTTGCGTCCGATAACGAAGGCAAGCGATGTGCTTAGAGTGACACCGGGTGCCCGAAGAGTCAAGGGTATTGCCGGAGATTCCACCAAAAAGATGGTAGAAAATGGGAGGGGAACCAAGGTGGTACACAGGTTTCCCCCTTTTGGGACTAGAGGAAAGACGAGAGGTGTGCGTGAGCGAAGCGTTGGGAGCGAAACGGGCGGAAGAGCTGCTGCGAGAGTGGACGGCGAATCCGTCGCTGGTGAAGCATGGGCTGGCGGTGGCGCGGTGCACGGAGAGTTACGGGGTACGCGAGGCGGAGCGGCTGGGGCTGAGCGGAGCGGAGGCTGCGCGGTTTGCGGAGGCGTATCGGTGTGCGGGGCTGCTGCATGATTTCGATTACGATCGGCATCCGACGCCCGAGGAGCATCCGTTTGTGGGAGTTGCTTATTTGAGGGAGAACGGCTGGCCGGAGGAGATGCTGCACGCGATCCTGGCGCATGCGGATTACTCGGGGGTGGTGCCGGAGACGCATCTGGACAGGGCGCTGTTTGCGAGCGATGAACTGGCGGGATTTCTGACGGCGTGTGCGCTGGTGAAGCCGAGCAAGGCGATTGCCGAGGTGGAGGTGGCGGGGGTGAAGAAGAAGATGAAGGACAAGGCGTTTGCGCGGGCGGTGAAGCGCGAGGATATTACGAGGGGGGCGGAGCTGCTGGGGATTCCTGTGGAAGAGCACATTGGGAACTGTTTGCGGGCGATGCAGGAACATGCGGAGGAGCTGGGGCTGTAGGGGTTGCTTCGCTAGTGGCAGCCGCGCAGGATGGCGAGCCAGGTGAGCGAGAGGATGAGAGAGCCGACGATGCCGAAGGTGAGGAGAGGGGCTCGGGAGGTTTGGGGGGAGCTGGTGGTGGCGTGGGAGTTCTGGTGAGGAGCGTCGGGGTTGTAACGGATGGGGAAGAGCGTGCTTTGGGGGACAGGCTTGGCGGAGGTGAATTCGCCGGTGTGGAGCTCGTCGATGCCTTCGGCGTTGGGCGCGAAGTAGTTGTAGGCGATGCGGAAGTGCCGCGTGGTGGGGACGCCGAGGGCGAGGGCGCGGCCGGCGCCGGCGTCGTACTTGCAGGCGGTGACGGTGGCGATGGCTTCGGGCCAGGTGGCTTTGTCGGTGGTGGAGTTGGGGGTCATGGGGCGAGCAGCTGGGAGGATGAGATGCGTTGAACGCCTGCGGCGGCGAAGGCGGTGTTGGTGGCGTCGACGGTGTGGGGCAGGTCGACGGCGCGGGTGAGGTCTTCGACGACGAGGGATTCGAAGCCGAGGGCAGCGGCGGCGAGGGCGGAGAAACCGACGCAGAAGTCGTAGGCGACGCCGGTGAAGAAGAGGCGGGTGAGGCCACGGGCTTGGAGATAGGCTGCCAGGCCGGTGGTGGTGGTGCGATCGTTTTCGGTGAAGGCGGAGTAGCTGTCTACATTGCGCTGACAGCCCTTTCGCAGAATGAGCTCGGCGTGGGGGATGGAGAGGTCGGGGTGGAGTTCGGCGCCAGGGGTGCCCTGGATGCAGTGGTCGGGCCAGAGGTGCTGGGTGCCGTAGGGAGCCTGGATGGTGTCGGTAAACGGGTGAAGGCCGTGGGTGCTGGCGAAGGAGATGTGGTTCGGGGGGTGCCAGTCCTGGGTGAGGATCACATGGTCGAAGCGGGCGGCGAGGGCATTGATGCCGGGGAGGATGAGGTCGCCGCCGGCGACGGCTAACGGGCCGTTGGGGAGGAAGTCGAGCTGCATGTCGATGACCAAGAGCGCGTCGGTTTGGCGGAGATGCATAGAAGTAAGCGTACTATTTTGTGCAATGCCGGGCGTAGGATGAGGTCGAGGGCCGGGAAGGCGCGGGATAATGGATGAGACGAAGGATGGGATTTGGATTTGGTAAAGATCGTTGAGAGTCCGCGGGATGCCTGGCAGTCGCTGCCGAAGGTGATGAAGCCGGAGGTGAAGGCGGAGTATTTGCGCGCGTTGATTGCGACGGGGTTTCGGCACGTGGATGCGGTGGGATTTGTGTCGAAGGAGTTCGTGCCGCAGATGGCGGACTCGGAGCTGGTGCTGGAGTACCTGGATGCTTCGGCGGACATCGAGATGATTGGGCTGGTGGCGAACGCGAAGGGAGCGGAACGTGCGGTGAAGAGCGGGCGGCTGACGACGCTGGCGTTTCCGTACTCGATCTCACCGCAGTTTCTGGAGCGGAATCAGCGGCAGACGCCGGAGGAGGCGCTGGAGGAGCTGGAGCAGATTGGGGAGATTGCCTACAAGGGCGGGCAGGACGTGGCGGCGTATGTGGCGATGGCGTTCGGGAATCCGTTCGGGGATGTGTGGGACATCGACGAGGTGGTGAGCGCGGTGGATCTACTGGTGGATTCGGGCGTGGCGCAGGTGTCGCTATCGGATACGGCGGGGGTGGCGAGTGCCGACCTGGTGCGCGACGTGGTGCGGCTGGTGCTGGATGTTCATGATGGGCTGGAGGTGGGCGTGCATCTGTACGCGCGCCCAGAGGATGCTGCGGCGAAGGTGAAGGCAGCCTATGAGGCTGGATGCCGACGGTTCGTTGCGACGGTTGGCGGCTATGGAACCAATCCATATGTGCAGGATGTGATGGTGGGAAATTTGGCGACGGAGACGCTCTTGGCGACACTGCGGGAGATGGATGCGAAGCTGCCGGAGATGGAGCCGCTGGATCACCTGGTGGCGATGAGTGCCGAGATGGAGAAGCGGTTCGGGGTGGCGCTGCAGTAGGGCGGCGACGATATTCGAAGGGGCGGCGGTGGGCTTCTTCTAGACTGGTGGGATGAGCGATATGGAGACGGTGATGGAGCAAGGGTATGCCGAGGCCCGGGTGCGGGTGCGGTATGCGGAGACCGACCAGATGGGCGTGGTGTATCACGCGAATTACCTGGTGTGGTTCGAGGTGGGGCGGGTGGAGTTCATACGGCAGCTGGGGATGGACTACAAGCAGATGGAGCAGGAGGATGACGCGCTGATTGCCGTGGCGGAGGTGACGGCGCGGTACAAGGCTCCGGCGCGGTATGACGATGAGTTGATTGTGAGGACGTCGCTGTCGGGAGTGCGGGGATCGATTGTGCGGTTTCGGTATGTGGTGGTGCGGGTGGGGGAAGAGACGGTGTTGTGCGAGGGAGAGACGGTGCACTTTGTGGTGGGACGGGATATGAAGCGGCGCGAGATGCCGGTGAAGTATGCCGAGCGGTTTGCCGCGGTGATGCATCGGCTGGTGAAGAAGGACTAGGTGCGGGGTTTGCGGGCGAGCTCCCAGGCTTTGGCGTACTTCCAGCTGGCGTAGGCGGCGTGGTAGAGGTGCAGGAGCAGGCCTTCGCGGCCGTCGAGGAAGCCGAGGCGGAAGAGGTAGTTCCACTTGAAGCCGAGCAGCGGGACGACGACGATGCGGGCGAAGAAGGTGAAGGGGTTGGCGCAGGTGCGGCCCTTGTCGACGAGGAGTTGCGCGCCGAGGGAGCTGTAGCGATCCATGTGCTCGATGTAGGAGGAGAGCGTGGGGTAGGCGTGGTGGAGGATGTCGGCGTGGAGGGTGGCGGTGGGGCCGGTGAAGCGGATGGTTTCGTGGACGGGGCGGGCTTCGAACTGGGGAGGGGTGGGCAGATTGTTGCGGAAGAGGCGGAGCTTGGGATCGGGGTAGAAGCCGCCGTGTTGGATCCAGCGGCCGAGAAAGAGGTTGCGGCGCTTGAGGTAGAAGGCGTCGGCGGTGGGCTGCGCGGAGAGGGTGCGGCGAATCTCCTGCTGGAGTTCGGGGGAGAGCTCTTCGTCGGCGTCGAGTGAGAGGATCCAGTCGCCGGTGCATTGGGAGAGGGCGAAATTTTTCTGGGCGGCGAAGCCGGGCCAGGGACGGTCGATAACGACGGCGTTGAAGGTGTGGGCGATCTCGAGGGTGCGGTCCGTGGAGCCGGAGTCGACGACGACGATCTGGTCGGCGAAGGCGACGCTAGCGAGGGTGCGGGCGAGGTTCTCTTCTTCGTTGAAGGTGACGATCGCGACGGACAAGAGAGGCATCGTGGACGGTGGCGTTCGTTGCAGCGAAGAAGTTTTGAGGGCTAGGTGAGGGTGATGCCGGGGTCGTCGAGTTGCTCGCGGAGCAGGCGTTCGGTGAGGGTGCGGAGGTCTTCGCCGGTTTTGGGGAGGGTGAAGGCGTGCGCGGCTTCGTCCCACTCCAGTTTGTAGGAGGTGGAGAGCGCGGAGATCCATACCTGGCGAACGGGGGTGTTGGGCGTGAAGACGAACTTGGCAGCGCCGTCGTCGAAGAGGACGTTGAGGACGCCGTTCTTCTCGTCGGTCTCGAAGCCTCCGTCTTCCTCGGCGCGGAAGAGCGATTGCTTGAGGGACTCAAGGGCTTGGTCGGATTCGTGGCGGAAGGTGGTCTCGTCAATCATGCAGAGACTAGTGTAACGGTTGCTCGTGTTGCGGGTCGGGTGGGGAGTGAAGCAGGCGACGGGGGGGGCGGTGGGTTCGAAGTGCAGAGTGGTGTCCGAGAAGGCGAGGGGCTGGCAGGTGAAGTCGCGGAGGTGAGATTCCTCGAAGGTCTCGGCGTGGGCGATGGGATCGCCGGCGTCGTTGGGTTTGTCGTGACCGGTGGCAGTGACCAGAAGTAGGCGATGCTCGGGATCGGTGGCATCAGGCTGGAGCCAGCGCTGGGTGATCTCGCAGGGATTGTGGTGGGCGGGATCGCAGGTGCGCTCGTTCGAGGCAAAGCCGACGGTGACGGTGGCGTGGCCGTTGAGGATGCGGAGGTGGACTTCGGTTTCGGTGAAGTCTCCGTTGGCGCCGCTGGTGGTGGTGTGGAAGATGGCGGTATACCGCTGCGGTTCCTGGAGCGAGCGGTCGGCACGAAGGAAGGTGTAGGGGGTGGTGGAAGGATTGGTGAAGCTGGTGGGATAGACGACGGTGGCGATGCGATGCCACTGTTCGTCCTCCGGCATGAGGATGGCGCTGATCAGATGCTGGTCGAGTTCCACGGTGAGGACGGCGTCGAGTTCGTTGGAGATGCCGAGGGCGATGAGATCGAGGCGGACCGAGTGGGGGAAGGGGATGTGGCCGTGGTCGAGATACTGCGCGGGCGCGCCGATGGCGGCGAGCGCCGCGGTGCGGATGCGGTCGTCAGATGTCTGGAGCTGGCTGGCGAGAGACTGCGGCGCAGAGACCGCAACGTTGGCGGTCGAGAATTGCAGCGCGCCGAGAAGGGGACCCTGCGGCGGCGGCGTCTGGGGTGCGACGACGGGTTTGGGGGGAGGAGCCGTTGGGGGAGAGGAGCCGAGGTCATGGCGCTGCGCCGACGCTGCGCTGACGATGCAGAACAGGGCAAGCGGAAGAGCGATACGTGACCGGAGAAAACCCATGAGTTGGTGAACCAGAGAACACTGCAAGGATATGGCAACAACGGAGCGTTGCCCTTGTTTCCTATTCGGTGGATGGTTGTCGAGGGACCGGTGCGCGAGCGCGGCGGCCCCTCTTAAGAAGGTAGTACAGGTTGCATTGGATGGCTAATTGTCTACATGCCGCATCTGCAATCAGGTGCAGGTGGGGGTTTCTATGTGTACGACCATTATCGCAGCGTACCTAGCCTACCGGGCTTAGGGGACAAGCTCGGAGGCGAAGGTGGAAGCGGGCAGATTGGTTGCGTTATAGAGACTGCCCTCCACCACACCGGCCCAGCCGAAGCGAACGTAGGACGGATGCGGAATCTGCGGAGAGCGGACCAGGACGGTCTCTCCGTCGAGATGTGCGGTCGCCGGGACGAAGTGGTGGTCAGGACCTGCGACTTCGAAGGCGGTGAGGGGCTTTCCTTTGGAGGTGAGGCCATCGGCATGGTCGAACCAAACGCGCAGGCTGGAGGATCCATCGCTGTTGAGCTCTCTTGTGGCTTCCCGGTAGAGCGGGCCGGTCGAGACGCCAGCTTCACCGTAGACAAGGTGTCGAGCGGCCAG
Organism: uncultured Acidobacteriaceae bacterium; assembly: GCA_963762375.1. Taxonomy (GTDB): domain Bacteria; phylum Acidobacteriota; class Terriglobia; order Terriglobales; family Acidobacteriaceae; genus Granulicella. The sequence continues at coordinate 326,318 of CAVXKP010000001.1, read as the reverse complement.
GGCGAGACGTGCTCCGACGGTCTGTTTGTCGGCGGGATGGACATTGGTGGGGTTGCCAATATCGAGCGTAACGGCCATGGCGGTATTGGCGACATCGAGTGTGCGACGCTGCGCATCGCGAATCGCTCCCCAATCCTCGGATGGAGAATGGAAGCTCGAGATCTGGACGTAGAGGAAGGGAAGATCCCCTTGAGCGAAGTGAGTTCGCCAGTCGCCGATCAAGGCCGAAAACAGGGACTGGTAGTAGGGAGCGCGATCGGGGGAGGAGTTGGTCTCGCCTTGATACCAGAGGAATCCCTTGATGGTCATGGGGGTGAGTGGGGCGATCATGCCGTTGTAGAGCCCCGCCGGAGACCATGACAGCTCATCCGGATGCCAGGGATGTTTTGGCAGCGGTTTGCCATCGCGCTGCGCTGCTTGGTCCTCGGCTTTCTCTGCAGCGATGGTCGCGTCCAGGCTGGTCTGCTCGTCGGCGAAGTGAGCCCTGCTGGAAAGCGCTGGCAAGAGCTGAGGGTTGGAGCCGAGGGTGTCGAGGGAGACCCAGGAGTCCGCGGGTGTGCCTCCCCACGTGGTGTCGATCAGGCCGACAGGAACGTCTTCGCGCTGGGCGATCTCGCGACCGAAGAAGTAGGCGACAGCGGAGAACGTTCGAGCGGTCTCGGGGGTGCAGAGAGTCCAGTCGCTGGGCTGGTCGGCGAGCGGAAAATCATTGCTCTTGTGCTCAAGCCGGAGCAGACGCACCCTGGGTTGGGTCGCGGCGGCGATCTCGGAGGCCTGATTTTTGAGGGGAGTATCGGGACCGAAGCCCTGCAGCGGAAACTCCATATTGCTTTGGCCGGATGCGATCCACACGTCGCCAACGAGAAGGTCGTGGACGGTGACATCCGCTTCGTCGCCGGTGATGGAAAGGACGTATGGCCCACCGGCGGATTCGGGCTGCAGAGAGAGACTCCAGCGACCTTGCGCGTCCGCAATCGACGCGACCTGCTGTTGATGGAAGTGTGCCAAGAGGTGCGCACCGGGAGTGGACCATCCCCAGACGTGAATGGGGCGATCGCGCTGGAGGACCGCATGATCGGAGAAGAGGTGGGGCAGGCGGACTTCGGCATAGGCACCTGCGTGCAGAGAAGTCAAGACAAGCGTCATCAGTAGACGAAACCGTTTCAAAGGGTCAACCTCCGTGTGTCTCAGCGTGAATGATTAAACCATGACTCTTGAAGAGCCAGGGGACCGCATGGGTGCAGAGAGTGGGATCGCGTCAGCCTGGCGGGGGCGAGGCCGGCAGCGCGGGCGGTGCGGTGTAGCCGAAATCCTGTTCGAGGATGGTCGCGATGCCGAGGACCTGTTCATCGGCATAGGGGCGTCCGGCCAGTTGCAGGCCGATGGGAAGGCCCTCGGCTGAGTGGCCGATGGGGACGACGGCCGCGGGAGCGCCGAGCAGGTTGAACCACTGGGTGAAGCGCATCGCGTCGAGGTAGGCGAGTGGTTGCGGTGCGCCGGTGGCATCGCGCAAGGTCCAATGGCGTTCGCCGTGGAGGAAGGCCGGGATGGAGCAGACGGGGCTGAGCAGGATAGGGAAGTCGCGCATCTCGGCGAGAAGTTGGGAGCGGACGATGTCGATCTCGCACCATGCGAGCAGAAGTTCGTCGGACGTGAGGGAGGGGTGCGTGTGGGCGATAGAGAGGAAGTCGAGGAAGGTGGGGCTGAGGTCGGATTCGCGACCGCGGGCCAGGGGCTCCAGCAGCATGGCGCCGCAGCGGACGAAGAAGGTGTACCAGAGCGCTCGCGCTCTTTCGAGAGAGGGTGGGCGAAATGGTTCTACGTGAAAGCCGTGACGACGCAGGGAGTGCACGGCATCCTGCACCGCTTGACGAGTTTCGGCGGTGACGGGAACCAGGCCGTCGTCTTCGAAGTAGCCAATGCGGATTTGTTTGAGGGCTTCCGTGGAGGAGGGTCGGTAGGGCACGGGCGCGGCGACGGGGTCGATATCGAGCGCTCCGGAGAGGACGCGGAAGAGCAAGGTGATGTCGGCCATGGTGCGGGCCATGGGGCCGACGGTGCCGAGGAGGGCGAAGGGGCCGGTGTTGTCGGGAAGGTGGCCGGCTGTGGGAATGCGGCCGGGCGTGGGCTTGATCGCGCAGATGCCGGTGAAGTGGGCGGGCTCACGAACCGAGCCTCCGCCGTCGGAGCCGAGGCCGCCGGCGGAGAGGCCGGCCGCGATGGCTGCGGACTCGCCGCCGCTGGAGCCACCTGCGGTGCGCGAGAGGTCCCACGGGTTGGAGGTACGGCCGTGGAGGCGATTGTCGGTTTCGTAGGCCATGAGGAACTCGGGGCAGTTCGTGGTGCCGAGGATGATTGCTCCGGCTTGACGAAGGCGCTTGACGGTCTCGGCGTCGTCTGTCGGGCGGCGGCCTTTGTGGAGGAGACTGCCGGTCTCGCACAGGTGGCCTGCGACGGAGATGGAGCTCTTGATGGTGAGGGGAAGGCCGTGGAGCGGACCGCGCGGAGCTGTTGAGCGATCGAGCGCGATGGCTTGTCTTCGGATGCTGTCCGGATCAAAGTCGACGAGAGCGTTGAGGTGAGGGTTGAGCTCTTCGATGCGTTGGATGTGCAGGTCGGCGAGCTCGAGTGCGGAGAGCTTTCTGGTTGCGAGCAGGGCCAGCAGTTCGACAGCGGGTTGCGTGAGGAGATCGGTCAAGCTGGCTTCCTAGGGTTGGGGTTCGGGTGTCGACGCGTGAGGAACGTAGTTGAACTGGAAGGAGCGATCCACGGTGCCGGACTCGAAGCGGGTGTTGTATTCGAGCTGATAGGCGGTGTGGGCAGCGTCGGTGGGGTAGTGCTCGGTCGCAGGATAGGGGTACGTGCTCATGCCGTGGAAGGGGAGGTTGGCGACGCTGAAGGGCCTGGCCTCGTAGAAGTCCATGTCCTTGACGAAGCCATTCGCGTAGAAGAAATAATCGCGCGACCATCCTGCGGGAAGCGCGGGGAGGGGCGCTGCGCTGAACTCGAGGTCCATGTCCTCGCCGGTGCCGAAGATGACGAACTGGTCGTCGATGGAGTGGAGAAGAGGTGCGACATCGCCATAGCGGGTGTAGGCTCCGCGATGAGGAACGAAGGGACCGGTGGCGCTCATGCGCTGATAGTTGTAGGTGAGGTCGCCGGGCGTGCGGCCGTCGAGCTGCTGAGGATACCCGCGGAAGGCGAGCGTGGCGTGGGCCAGCGGGAGCTCCGTGGTGTGGGTCGCCAATGCCGGATTGTCCGGCTGCTGCTGCGGCGAAGCTTCGTTATCGACCAGCGCCTGGTCCCAGTAGATTTGCAGGTTGGTGGTGATGCGCAGACGGGTTACGCCGATGGGAAGCTTGCCGGTGAGATCGACGGTGACGGTGCGCGGAAGGCCGGCGGGGAAGCCCATGTCAGGGACTACTTTCCGCCAGGAACCATCGGGCATCTGCGCCTCGATGTATGGGGGGATGGGCGAGAGACCGGCCTGCCAGGCAGAGTACATGGAGCTGGCCGAGAAGTACTCGATGAAACCGTGGAGCAAAAGACGCAGAGGGCGCTGGGGCGACCACGGTCCGAGGTCGATGGTCAGCGAGTGCTGGTTGGCGAAGCCGGCGAACGGAAGATTCGTGAAGTCGCGGACATAGGTGCGGGTGTCGCGGTCGTTGATGTCGCGCTGGCTAAGCAGGTGAAGAACATTGTTGCCATGATCGTCCCATGCGCCGGCGAGGGGATGCGCGGCCGCGGCAACAATGGTTTTGGCTTGAGCGAAGGGCGGCTCCGAGAGAAAGCCCTCGTTCGGGAAGACCGCCGTACCGGAGGGATGATCGATGGCGACGAGTCGAACCTGGTCGACGAAGTTCACCTCTTCCATGGGCTCGCCGAAGCGGAGACTGAAGAGACCGTTGCGCTCGCGGAGCTGATCGCCGTCGACCTTGATCCACTCATCGGGGTCGGGAATGTTGTGGCGGGTGGGCGAGACCCAGTGACCGATGACGGCCGCGCCGATCACGTCGGCGACGAAGTTGTAGCGACTTCCGTTCCAGGCGAAGAGCGTGGGGCAGGAGCTGCCGCGGCGATCGATCTCGGTGATGGGATGGAGGCCGCTGGAGGCAACGTCGATCTCATCCTGGGGAACGCCGGTGGGCCAGAGCAGACGGACGAGGTCGGCTTTGTCTGCGGAGCCGAGACCGGCGAGGATCTCCGGCTGACCTGTGTCCTCCCACTTTTGCCAGAGGCCGTTGGCGAAGACCTGGACCTTGGTGCCGATGCCGCTCTTGTTGTCGGCGCCGCCGCGGAGCAGGATGTGCAGCGAGTGATTGCGATTGCCACCGATGTTCGAGAGGAGAAGGCTCGAGCTGTCGGCTTCGGTGACGATCAGATCCGAAGCGCCCGCATGATTCACGTCGTCGGCAAGCAGAGAGCGCGGGGAGTGAAGATGGACTTCATTCAGCTTGAGCTGCGCGCTGACGTCGACGAAGCCGGCAGGTCCGAGGTTGCGCAGCATGCGGAGCTCGGAGCCGCGCCGCGTTTGCACCAGAGCCGCAATGTCAATCCAGCCGTCGTTATCGAAGTCGATCGGGATGGCCGCAGAGGCGTTGAGGACGCCCGTCAGGGGCAAGGGGACGCGCTCGAAGTTCTTGCCGTCGATATTGCGCCAAAGCGTGACGCCCGGTTCACCGGCGTGCGCGAGCAGCACATCCATCCAGCCATCTTTATTGAAGTCCAGTGTGGTGACCGAGACGGTTGCTGGCAGGCTCGCCGAGAACAGAGGTGAAGCGTCGAAGGGACCTTCGCGACGATTGGCGAAGAAGGTTGGGGAGGAATTCTCACCGGCGACCAACAGATCCACCGCGCGATCATTGTTCAGGTCCGAGAGGATTGCGGCGGTGGTGGGGGCTGTTCCCTCGAGGCCTGCGGGCTTGGTCCAATCGGTGAAGGTCTTGTTGCCGTTGTTGCGCCAGAGGGTGTTGGGCGATGGATGGGCAGCCGTTGGAGTCCCGGTGACGAAGAGATCGAGGTCGCCATCATGATCGTAGTCCACGAACATGAGACTGGTGGGATGGCCGGTGGCCGCGATGCCGGAAACCGCGGTGACGTCTTCGAATTTGCCATCGCCAAGATTGCGAAAGAGCACGATGCGATCCTGGCCATCCGCGCCGCTGACAGCGAGTGCCAGGTCGGGGAGGCCGTCGTTATCGAAGTCGCCGACGGCACAAGCGAGGCCGGTGCCGCTGAGATGAATACCGGTGTGGGAGCTGGGGAGCTCCGCAAATCGAGTTGAGCCATTGCGGTCGTAGAGCCGGACTGCGTCGTCGCCTTGGCTCATGAGGACGAGCGCAGGCTGATCGTTCGGAGAGAGATCGATGAGGCACGCGGAACCGGTGATGGCGGCTGCGGGCGGCGAGGCCGGCTGGGAGTGCCACGACTCGCGGAATGTGACGGGGATCATGGGCTCAACGCGGGTGGGCGCAATGGCTGCGTCTTCCACGCGTGCATAGAGCCCTTCCTCGCCATAGTTATGCGAGAGCGGGGTCCCGAGCTTGGTGGAACTGATGTGTTGAAAGCGGACCAGTGCCTGCTGCGCGCCGGGCGTGTCGCCCTCACGGCGAAGCACGCGTGCGAGGCCAAAGAGAGCGGAGGCGTGATGCGGGTCCAGTTCAAGGGCCTTCTGATATTCCGCTTTGGATTCCGGGAGATGGTTGAGCTCAAAATAGACCGACGCCACCATGTAGTGCGTGTCGGGATCACCGGGCCTGAGCGCGGCGACCTTCTGAAACGCAGCGAGGGCCTTCTCGGGTTGGTTTTCGTTGCGGTAGAGCAGGCCGAGGGCATACCAGACGTGAGGGTCTTTCGGGTCTTTGGCGGCTGCCGCTTCCAGCAAAGTTGTCGCTTCCGGAAGTTTCTGCAGATACAAAAGGGCGATGCCTTCATTGACGGTGGCCAGGGTGAGGCTTGGATCGGCCTTGGCGGCGGCGGCGAATGTGCTCGCCGCGCGGTCGAGGAACTGCTGCCCCATCAGGGCTGTTCCGAGATTATTGAGACGTGCGGCCTCGATCGCTGCAGTCTGCTGCGGCTGGGCGTGAGCCATAGGGACGACAGTGGCCGACGCAGCCAATAGGCAGAGGCCGAGATGCGATATGGCGCGAGCAGCGACGCTGCGTTGATCCAGAAAGAAGGGCATATTCACTCGTTAAGATATACGCCTGATGGCTAGTTTGAGGGCGTCGCACACGGCCGCGATCTGTGAATCGTTGATGCGATTGAAGAAAGGAAGCGCGATGGTGCGCGCGGCTGTGGACTCGGTGATGGCGAGGTCTTCCGCAAACGGAAGATCGGCGTACGCGGCCTGCAGGTGGATGGGCGCGAAGTAGCGCGCGCAGCCGATGCCCTCCTGCTCAAGGTCGTGGACCACCTGATCGCGATGTTGTTGCGTGAAAGCTATCTGCGAGACGAACGACATAGACGAACCAGCTGATGCGGATGCCTGGGATTGCGTCGATGGGAAGCTGGAGATTGGGCTCCGCGCAAAGGTGTTGGCGATAGCTGCGGGCAATCTCCTCGCGGCGGTCGAGGATGCTGGCAAGGCGCCGCATCTGACCGATGCCCAGCGTGCAGGCTATCTCGGAGAGGCGATAGTTGTAGCCGAGCTCCGTATGCTGCAGCCAGCTATCGGAGGGTGTGCGGCCCTGGTTGCGCAGGCTGCGCATGTGATCAGCGAGACGGCCATTCCGCGTGACAATCATGCCGCCCTCGCCGGTGGTGATCTGCTTGTTGGGATAGAAGGCGAAGACGGCAACGTCGCCGAAGGAGCCGATGGGTTGCGCGTTGATAGTGGCACCGAGAGCTTCGCACGCATCTTCAATCAGCGCGAGATGATGGTGCCTGGCAAGCGCAACCAGCGTGGGCATGTCTGCGGGAACGCCGAAGGTGTGGACGGCGAGGATCGCCCGGGTGCGCGGGTTGATTGCGTGTTCGACTGCGGAGGGAGAGAGGTTCAGCGTGAGGCTGTCTATATCAACGAACACGGGCGTAGCGCCGACGTAACGAATGGCGTTGGCCGCGGCAATGAACGTAAAGGAGGGAACGATGACTTCGTCGCCGGCGCCGAGACCGAGCGCGAGCATGGCGAGATGCAGACCGGCAGTGCCCGAGCTGACGGCGATGGCGTGCTCGACCTGGGTGAGGTGGGTGAAGGTCGCTTCAAACTCGACCAGCCGCGGCCCGAGGCTGAGCTGCGGTGACCGCAGCGTTGCGGCGACGGCTTCAATCTCAGCTTCCGTCACGTCTGGCGAGGAGAGGGGAATCTTCGGTTGATTCATTGGGAGAGGGGAAGCTCCGCGGGAAGGGGCTGACCCCGTTTATGCAGCAATCCGTCGAGAGGCGTGGAGGTGAGGACGGCAACGATGCGTTCGGCTGCATGGCCGTCGCCATAGATGTTCTTTATCGAATGGAGGCTCTGGCGGAACGCGGGTTGGCGCGACCGGTCAAGTTGCGCGCGAAGGGAATCGACCGTCGCCTCGGCGTCCAGGATGTTGGGTCCACGCTCGCGCCCTTGCTGGCGCATCCCCACGTTGATGACGGGAAGTCCGAAGGAGGCGGCTTCCATGATGCCGCTGCTGGAGTTGCCAATCAGGATGCTAGCCTCGCGCAAAAGGCTCCAGTACGTTATCGAGGGAAGGTTGATGAAGAGATGCGCGTTGGCGTGATCTGCGCAGAACGAACGGATGCGAATCATCAGGTCGTGACTGCCCGCGTCGGCGTTGGGATAACAGAAGATGATCTGGCCGGAGAGATCTGCAAGCGCCGTGAAGACTGCGTCGGCTTCGGCCGTTGTGTGTTTGAAGAGGGTGACGGGATGATACGCGACGACGGTGATGTCGTCCGCCAGGGGAAGATCGAGAGCGTGCTGGAGTTCGTCGCGCGAGAGCAAGGTGCTGCGACGGATGTGGTCGAGCGAGGGTGCGCCGGCGCGATGGACGCGCCATGACTCTTCGCCCATGGAGATCACGCGAGACCGCGCGGTATCGGTGGAGGTGAAGTGGATGTGGGCCATCTTGGTGAGCGCATTGCGGACGGCGTCATCGATGGCGCCCTCGCTGATCTCGCCGCCTTCGATGTGCGCGATGGGGATTCGCAGGGTGAGGGCGACGCTGGCGGGTGCAAGCATCTCGTAGCGATCCGCAATCAGCAGCAGGATGTCGGGACGTATCTGCGCCAGGGCATCGGTGAGGCCGAGAATCGCGAGCCCCAGCGTCTTGGCCATCCCGACATCGCTGTCGGAGCTGAGCAGGCATTCGATGCGTGAGGCGATGGGGAAGCCGTCGCGCTCGATCTCGCTGACCGTGCTGCCGAACTCGGGCGAGAGGTGGGCTGCGAGGACGATCAGCTTGAGATCAACCTCAGGATGCGCTGCCAGATCTTTCAGCGGCCAGTAAAGATGGCTGTAGTCTGCGCGAGAGGTTGTGACGACGGCGATGGTGCGTTTCATGCAGGCATCTCCGACGCCAGTTCCAGTGTGGGCTCGCTGCTGAGGGCGGGAAGAAGGAGGCTGCTGGGCTCGTACTCGGGCACCAGGGAACGAATTCCATGCAGCAGTTCGTGCAGGTCACGCCGATCGATGGCGTTGTGGAGCGTATCCAGTGCCATGCTCAACACGTCTGCGGCTGGTAGAGGAGTTGCGATGGCGTGCAGCCCCGTGGGATCGAGTTTAGCCAGTGGAGAGAGTGCTTCGCGGCTCGAAACAAGCCGCTCGGAAAGTTTGTCGCCAGGACGCAGCCCGGTGAACTCGATGGATGCGGAGCTGTGATGGAGTTCGATGAGGTGTCGCGCCAGGTCGAGGATCCTGACGGCTGGACCGATGTTGGGAAGAAGCAGTATCGGAGTGGGGAACACTTCGAGAGCGCTGAGGAGGGCTCGAACAGCCTGGTCCAATGGCAGGAAGAAACGCTGCGCATCGGGGTGAGTGACTGTGAGCGCGCGGCCCTGAGCAATCTGCTCAAGGAACGACGGAAGGACACTGCCCTGGGATCCGATGACATTGCACAAGCGGACAACCTTGATGCGGGTGGACGTCTTGAGACCCAGAAGGATGAGCTCGGCGATGCGTTTGGAAGCGCCCATGATGCTGCACGGCTCGACCGCTTTGTCCGTCGAGACCAGGACAATCTGCTCCACATGGTGGGCGATGGCAGCCTGCGCGAGTGCACGCGTGCCAAGCACATTGATTTCGATGGCGGCGAAGGGATTCTGTTCCATCAAGGGAACATGCTTCAGCGCTGCAGAGTGGAAGACAATCTCGGGCTGATACTCGGCCATGGCATGATCGAGGGTCTCGTGATTGCAGACGCTGCCGAGGAGGGGAATGTGCGCGCGAGAACCGGCCAGGCGCAAACTGCGATCGACCTGATACAGGCCGTTTTCCGAGTTGTCGAGGAGAACCAGATTGGCAGGGAGGGACGCCGCTGCCGCATGCGCTAGCGCTGAGCCGATGGAGCCTCCCGCGCCTGTGATGAGGACGCGTTTTCCCGTGAGCGATTTCGAGCGCAGTTGTCGCCAAGCCGATGGAGAACTGGGGGAGATCAGGTGATTCAAGGAGACGGCACGGTTTGCCGACGGGGCGACACCGCGTTGATCCGTGGAGGCTGCGTTTTCCATGTGTCTACAGTCTAGAGAAAATCTCGGCGTGCAGCACAAGTCCCTGGCGCGAGTGCGCTGCGGGTAAGCCTTCATCGATCGGTGAAGGCCGGTCTCCGGAGCCCGGAACTGGCGAACCGGCTGAATTCAGTAGAACGGAGTTTCATGCATGGGGAAGGGTGGAGGGAGCTCTCTTCCTCCACCCCGAACATCGTGGCGCCCGAGTACAGGGACGCGAGATGTTTTAGAAGGGGATGTCTTCGTCGGTGATGCCCTGGTCGGCGTAGTCGTTGGAAGGGACGGAGACGGGCGCGGAAGATGACGCGCGCGAGCTGGCGTAGCCGCCGGAAGAGCTGCTGCCCTCGCTGCGTCCGGCACCGCCGCCCAGCAGGGAGAGCTCGTTGACGAGGATCTCGGTGCGGTATTTCTTCTGGCCGGACTCCTTGTCGTCCCAGGAGCGTGTCTGGATTTTGCCCTCGACGAAGACCTGCGTACCCTTTTTCACATAATCGCGGATGATCTCCGCGGTGCGCTGGAAGGCAACCAGATTGTGCCACTCGGTCTTGTCAGCCCAATTGCCCTGGGCATCCTTGGCGCGATCGGCGGTGGCCAGGGTGAAGCTGGCGACGGTCATGCCGCCGGGGGTGGTGCGAATCTCGGGGTCTTTGCCGACGTTGCCGAGGAGGAAGACTTTATTGACGCCTTTTGCCATGTTGTACTCCGTCTGTCATATCTGAACTGAATTTTTAGGTCACTGGACTCAATCCGGCGTGAGCTCGACCGATTGGGTTGAAGAGCATCGCGATCGCTTGTCAGCGGTGGGTAAATAGAATGCCATGCTGGGGCTGCACTTCGATTGCGGATGGATGCCTTGCACATGCCCGGTATGCAACCAAAATCATACTATAGCGTTACCAGCTGGCGATGTGACCGCGGAGAGGATGGCGGCGGACGCGATGATGGGGCGTTGTGTTGCAAGGTAGCGGGAAAACAGCATAAGTTAGCGATATGGCGAGTTTGGGTTGTGTGCGTGGGTGGGGTTGGCTGATCGGTGTTTGTGGGGTCGGTTTGGGGCTGGGATTGGGGCAGGGCTGGGCGCAGGAGATGGGTGCGGGGACGACACCGGATGTGACGATTGCGCCGAAGTCGAGTGCGGTGGTGAGTGCGCGGGTGATCGAGAGGTCGAAGGAGCCGGCGATCTCGGAGCAGCAGAAGCTGGAGTTGATTCGGCGGCACATTAAGTATGTGTTTGTACTGTTCCAGGAGAACCGTTCGTTTGATTTCTACTTCGGTAGCTATCCGGGAGCGGATGGACTCTATGCAGGGCCGAACGGGCCGTATACACCAGGCCAGGTGGCGGGATTTACGCAGACGATTGTGAATACGGATGGGACGCTGGGGACGGTGACGCCGTTCAAGATTCCGGCGACGGTGACCGATGCGGACGGTAAGACGGTGCCGCTGTATCCGGCGGATATTGCGTCAGAAGACCACTCGCACGTGGGCATTGCGCGCAAGCTCGCGCTGGATGCCGATGGGATTGCGCACAACACGGAGTATGCGCTGACCGAAGAGGGTGTGCGTCTGGTGGATGGCAAGCCGTCGAAGGTGCCGACCGAGGAGAGGAAGCAGTTTGGGGAGTTGGTGATGAGCCATGTGGACTGCGACACGGCGCCGTTCCTGTGGCGGTATGCGGACCGGTTTACGCTGTTCGATCACTTCATGGATACGATCATTGGACCGTCGACGCCGAATGCGATTGCGCTGATTGCGGGGCAGGGCGGTGAGACGCAGTGGATGCTGCATCCGGACGAGGCGACTACCGGTGGCAAAGGGAAGGGTGCGGTGGTGCCGATGGTGTCTGACCCGCAGCCCTACTGGGGATCGATGCTGGATACGGCGGACCGGTTGAAGCAACCGCAGGCGGTGCATACGTTTGGGGGTGTGTCGAAGAACCTGACGTTTGCGAGTTTGCCGCTGTCGTTTATGGGGAAGGACATTAAGACGACGACGGCGGCGGATTATGACCCGACGTTTGATCTTCCCGATGTGCATGAGGACATCGAGAAGATTGCGGGGCATGGCGTGAGTGCCGTGAACTGGGGCTGGTATCAGCAAGGCTATGACCACGAGATCAATGATCCGAATGGCACCGCTTCGCATGATGGATACGTCGCGCACCACAATGCGCCACAGTATTTCGGGTACGTGGCGAACAATCCTCTAGCGACGACGCATCTGCATGGGCTGAGCGATTTCTTCAGCGATGTGGCGAAAGGCCGGTTGCCGAAGTCGGGTGTGTTCTATGTGCGCGGTGGGTACGGGAACATTGAGGGATGGAAGCCGGAGGATCCGAATCCGAAGCTGGCGAAGGTGTTCTTCGGCAATGATGATCATCCGGGGTACTCGGACACGCAGATCAGTGAAGGGTTGCTGGCGGAGGAGATCAATGCCATCGCCAAGAGTCCGTATTGGAGCCAGAGCGCGATCATCATTACCTACGATGAGTCCGATGGCGAGTACGACCACACGCGGCCGAGGATACGCTCGCATGATGCCGCGGGATTGCCGCTGGAGCAGGGGCCGCGGATCCCGGCGATTGTGATCTCGCCGTATGCGGTGGCGCATGGCGTGTCGCATGTGCCGACAGAGCATAGCTCGGTGATCAAGTTTGTGGATGAGCTGTTCACGCTGATTCCGCTGGCCGATCTTCCCGATGAAGAGCGAGGGCGGGAGATTGGTAAAGAGAAGTTTGGGCAGGAGAACCTGGGGCCGGCCGATGACAAGGTTGCCGATGTGGGGGACTTGAGCTCGGCGTTCGATGTGTTGCGGCTGGAGGGGAAGAAGGCGACGTTGAGCGCGGAGTACGCGATCATTCCGCAGAAGGAGATTGATGCATTCCCGCATGATGCAGGGAACGGTTGCCGGGTGTTGCGGATTACGCCGACGGATAGTGGGATGCCGAATCCGGTGCCGAAGGATTTCAATCCGCGGCCGGATTCTACTCCAGGGATTCCCACTGCTGGTGGGTGGACGCCGTAGTGCGCGGGTGGGCATGGCTGCTGGTGTACGCGGTTGGCTGCGGGGTTGCGCAGGCTGCGGGGTTCGAGGCGAAGGATGTGTCCACGCTGGCGAGGGTGCGGGCAGCGGGTGTGCTGGCTTGCGGCGTCGACCAAGAGGAGCCGGAGTATTCGACTTCGGATGATCACGGCAGTCGCGAGACGTTTGACCAGGATCTGTGCCATGCCGTGGCGGTCGCGGTGCTTGGGGAACATGCGCGGGTGCGAGTGGTGGATTATCCGGACGACCAGTCCAGTATGGAGGGGCTGCGTGCGGGCGCGGTGGATGTAGTGCCGACGCTAACGGACGACTTTACGCACTCGGTGGGAACGCATCTGGAGTTTACGCGGCCGGTGCTGTGGGATGGGGTAGGGTTCCTGGTGCTGGGCTCGAGCCCGTCGATGCAGGCGCGGCAGTTGAGTGGGAAGAAGATCTGTTTCATCGCCGAGACTACGGTGGAAGAGAGCGTGCGGTCGTGGTTTGCGCGCGAGCATTTGGACTACGTTCCGTTTCCATTCCAGGAGGAAGGTGAGATGGAAGCAGCGTTCGCTACCGGGAACTGCGGAGCGCTGGCGGGCGACCGGACACGTCTGGCGGGGACGCGGGCGCTGCTGGCTGAGCATGGCAAGCCCACGCGGCTGCTGCCGGAGACGATCTCGAAGGATCCGCTGGCAGCGGCGGTGCGGGAGGACGATCCGCAGTGGGCTGCGATTGTGAACTGGGTGATGGAGGCGCTCGTTCAGGCCGAGGAGAGCGGTGTGACAAAGGCCAATGTCGAGGCGATGCGGGCTGGGGCTGCGAAGGCGAGTGGGGGAGATCCGGTGCTTTGGTTTCTGCTGGGAGGATCGCACCAGGTGGGAAGTGGGCTGGGGCTGGAAAATGATTGGGTTGTGCGGGTGATCGAGGCGACGGGGAACTATGGGGAGATCTATGAGCGCGATCTGGGCAGTGGATCGGCGCTGAAGCTGCCGCGGGGGGAGAATGCGTTAGGGGAACATGGTGGCCTGATGGTGGCGTTGCCGCCGAAGTAGTGCGGGTTATAGGTCAGGCTCACGGCTGGGATTCGGGGTTGCGGTTCAGGATTGCGGTTCAGGAACGGTGGCGGGTTTCGCCGATGAGTTTGGCCAGGCCGAGGAAGAGGGTGAAGGCGGCGGTGGGTACGCAGCCGAGGGCGACGACCAGGGCGAGCCAGCCTCCGTTGGTGTGGGGGCCCTGCCGGGTGACTCCACCGAAGACGGTGAAGATGAGCAGGGCGGCGATCGCTCCGACGAGGAGGATGGCGGTGCCGGTGGTGAGGAGCTTGCGGGTGTCTGACTGCATAGAGACAGGGGGTAGTGGGTAGTGAGTAGTGAAAGGCAAAGGCAACAGCGGGTCCTCCGCCTGCGGCGAAGGATGAGGCGGGTTAGCGGTAGGCGGCGAGCATGGCGTAGACCACGACTCCGCTGACCGAGACGTAGAGCCAGATGGGGAAGGTCCAGCGGGCGAGTTTGCGGTGGGCGGGGAAGCGGCCGGTGAGGGAGAGGAAGAAGGTGATGAGGATCATCGGGAGCGCGACGACGGCGAGGAAGATGTGGGGGAGAAGGAGGATCCAGAGATAGAGGAAGCGCGCGGTGGGATGCGCGGTGGGGAAGAGCATGTCGCCGTGCAGCACGTGGTTGGCGATGTAGGCGACGAGGAAGGCGCTGGAGACGATGAAGGCCGCGAACATGCTGTTGCGATGGGCGGTGATGTTGCGGCGCTTGATGGAGCGGAAGCCGATGAGCAGGAAGAGGGCGCAGAGGGCATTGAGGACGGCGTCGAGCGCGGGAAGGAAGGTGAGGTGGGTGCCGGCGGCGTCGACGGGTGGGTGGTAGTAGACCAGCCAGGCGAGGAAGAGAGACGCGAGGGCGGAGATGCCGATGATGGCGGCGATGACCGAGGGGGGCGTGCGGTAGTTCGGATTGGGCGCGGTGAAGGCGGGCATGGTGTTCCTGGGGAGCCAGCGGATGAAGGCTAGCGAGGTGGGGTCAGAATAGCAGGCGGCCTTTGGCATCGAGCAGCATGGCGGCCAGCAGCAGCGGCAGGTAGATGACGGAGACTTTGAGTAGCTGGCGGGCGAGTGCGCGGTTCCTGGGGTCCTCGGGGGCGCGGGTGATGCGCAGGAAGCGGATGGTGGCGGCGAGGTAGCCGGCGTCGAGGAGGATGGCGGCGATGGCGTAGGGGGTGCCGGTAATGTGCAGCCAGGTGGGCCAGAGGCTTACCGGGATCATGAGGACGGCGTAGAGGAGTGCCTGCAGGGCGGAGGATCGGGCGGCTGCGCTGGGGGGCTGCTGGGTGGCGGCGAGGCGGATGCCGGCGTGGGCGTAGTCGGCGCGATAGAGCCAGCCGATGGCCATGAAGTGGGGGAACTGCCAGACGAAGAGGATGGCGAAGAGGGCGACGGCGGGCCACTCGACGACGCCGCGGGCGGCGGTCCAGCCGATGAGGCCAGGTACGGCGCCGGGGAAGGCTCCGATGAAGGTGTTGAGCGAGGTGATGCGCTTGAGCGGCGTGTAGATGGCCACATAACCGACAGCGGTGAGCAGGGTCAGCATGCCCGTGATGGGGTTGGTGGCCCAGGTGAGGTAGATGGAACCTCCGCAGACCAGGAGGAAGCCGATGATGAGGCCGTGGGCGAGGCCGATGCGATGCTGCGCCATGGGCCGATCGGCGGTGCGGGCCATGCGGCGGTCCGAGACGCGTTCGATGGCCTGGTTGAGGACGCTGGAGCCGGCGGTAACCAGGCCGATGCCGAAGAGGGCCTTGAGGAGTCCAAGGTGGAAGGGCGAGATGCCGGAGGCGAGCGAACCGAGGTAGAAGCTGGCCGCGACGTAGATCATCACCATGAGCGAGACGCGGGGCTTGGCGAGGATGGCGTAGTCGCTGAGCAGCGTGTGGCTGCGCGCGGGCGAGGTCTCTACGGTAGATGTGGCTGCGGTGGACACGTCGAATCTCAAGGATAACGCGATTACGGAGGCAATGCAGGGCATTGATTCTGCGACATCTAATGAGACGCGCATGGGCCCCGCATCCGTTCTGGTTCCGTGGCATTAATTGCAGTGAAACAGATGCAAGGTTATACTGCGGTCATTGGCAGGGCTGGTGTTTTTCTTGCTGTGCCGCGAGTGAGGTTCGTCTTCAGCGAAAGCGTGAGGGATGTCCAGCTCGGAAATGGTGGGCCGCCCGGTAGTTACGAGGGTGAGGCCGGATGGCGCGCAATAACCCGCGTGCTGCGAAGTTCAAGCGCATGGCGAAGTTGCAGCAGGGCGATGGAGTGGGTGGTCGCCGATGTTGCCAATGTTTTGATGCCGTCCGTTTGCCGGGTTTGCGGTGCCGCGATGGCTGCGCTGGCCCGGGTGAGAGTGTGTGAGGCCTGCGTTGCTCGGGTGGGGACGCAGGCGGATTCGGAACAGGATGTGCTGTGCACGCGCTGCGGCGACGCCATGGGGATGGAGTCGGCACGCTTTGCGGCGGCGATGGGGATGGGCGAGTGCACCATGTGCCGGCTGGCTCCTCCACAGTTTGACCGGGCTGTGGCCTATGCAAATTATGAAGACG
Organism: uncultured Acidobacteriaceae bacterium; assembly: GCA_963762375.1. Classification (GTDB taxonomy): domain Bacteria; phylum Acidobacteriota; class Terriglobia; order Terriglobales; family Acidobacteriaceae; genus Granulicella. The sequence continues at coordinate 310,046 of CAVXKP010000001.1, read as the reverse complement.
AGATGCGCAGGATGCTGCACCTGTTGAAGTTCGAGGGCATGCGCGGCGTTGCGGAGCATGTGCTGGGCGACGCGATGGCCCGGGCGGCGCAGAAGCTGCGGGGCGATGCGGCTGGTGAGTTGATGGTGGTTCCGGTGCCTCTGTTTGCCGCGCGGGAGAAGGCGCGCGGGTACAACCAGGCGAGGGTGCTGGCCGAGGGGATGGTGCAGCGGCTGCGGCGGGTTGAGCCGCAGTGGAAGCTGGTTTTGAGTGCCCGATTGCTGGAGCGGGTGAAAGACACGCGGGCACTGTATGCGCTCAATCCGACGCAGCGGCGGGCGAGTTTGAAGGGCGCGTTCCGGGTGTCCGGCGGGGAGGCAGTGCGCGGACGCGAGGTATTGCTGGTCGACGACATTATGACGACCGGAGCGACGGCTCGGGAGTGTGCGCGGGTGTTGAAGCGCGCGGGCGCGGCCAGGGTATGGGTAGTGACCGCGGCCAAGGCGCAGCCGGAGAGTGTGCAGAGCGCGGTGCAGCGTGATATGGATCCGAACGAGAGCGAGAGCTTTGCGATATGGGATGCGAAGGTTGCAGCGCCGGCGCAGTTGATGGAGCCGGAGGCTGGCCGGCGCGTCGGGTTTTTGTAGGGCAACGTTTTGCAGGGCAACGAATTTTGAACGACCAATAGAACCGGAGGGCAGGGATGCAGGCTGGCAAATCTAGTGGGGCGAGAAACAAGCGGTCGGGAAACCGGCACCATACGACGCACCCGGTGGCGGGGACGGCGCGGGCAGAGGCGATCGACATCCGCATGGGTGTGTTTCGACAGCCGGCGATGCAGACGCCGGTGCTGGTGCTGAATGCGAGCTACGAGCCGATCAACATCTGCGGGGCGCGGCGGGCGCTGGTGCTGGTGCTGAAGGGCGTGGCGCGGACCGAGGAGGAGCAGGGTGCGGTGCTGCACTCCCATCGGATGAACCTGCAGATGCCGAGCGTGATCCGGCTGCTGGAGTACCGGCGGATTCCGCACCAGACGCGGGCGCTGAGCCGGAAGAACATTCTGCTGCGCGATCGGAACACGTGCCAGTACTGCCAGAAGGTGCTGATTGCTTCGGAGCTTACGCTGGATCATGTTGTCCCTCGTTGCCGGGGAGGGTTGTCCACCTGGGAGAACCTGGTGGCGTGTTGCCGGGACTGCAATCGGCGCAAGGGCAGCCAGATGCTGCATGAGCTGACGGACATGCGGCTGGTGCGGGAGCCAAGGCCGTTTTCGCTGCATACCTCGCGGCATATTATGCGGATGATTGGCAGCGCGGATGCGAACTGGCGGAAGTATCTGTACTTCGAGTCGGAGCCCGCAGCGTAGTCCTTTGCGCGGACGGCGGGAGGCTTCACGTGGTTTCGCTGAGGGTGGCGTGCGGGTTGATGGGGCTCGTCTGAATCCGTGGGAGCTGAAAAATCAGGGAGCCTCGAGGAGGCTCCCTGGCGAAGGAAAGGGAACGCCAACGGCTAAGCGAAGTTTGCTGCAAGCTTTCTGCGCGCTGTCTCCGCGGCGCCGAGTCTCTAGACCGGTGCCGAGCAGGAGCAGACGCTGGGTTCGGGAGTCGGGGAGATGGGCGTGGTGGAGAATGTGCGCGCCGCCATTCAAATCGTCAATCGTCCAGTTGCCGGCAAACATCTGGTAGTCGTTGGCGTCCGACGGATGAGATCCGAAGGCTTGAAGGGTTCGCGGGACGCCCGAGCCGGCGCCGGCACCGGAGGTGAGATCAAAGGTTGAAGGCTCCGTCGAATCTGATCTCCGGGTGCTGACCGATGTTCTGACCGTCGGGTCGAGCAGTATTTTCTGGCGTCGTTCCGCATGGGCGGAGCGTTCACGGACGAATGGGGTATCCGTGGGTGACGGAGAGTAACGCCAGGTATCTGTACCGCCGGTGGAGAAGTCGGCAGCGTTGGATTGGATGGGGCAGCGGGACAGGGTTCCGCTTCCGTCGATGCTGGTGCGTTGGACAGGTCGGTGAGGGTGATGGTTCCGCTGGTGATGTCGGTAGACGCCGCTGCTGGTCAAACTGCACTGTAAGGGTGCCGGTGGCGGTGACGCCGAGTCCCCTGGCTGTGTAGGTGTAGTCGAAGGAGTCCGCCAGCGCGGCGGGTGCGGTTGCGAGAGCTGCTGCCAATAGTGCGATTCCTCATCAAATTCCGTGTCATGCGTTCACGCGCTTTCTTGTCGTTGGAGATCGACATCCGGTCCGAGCGGCCGTTTCGCGACTTCGGATATCTTCTCTCGGTTGGGGAGGAGAACAAGGGGGTTCAAGGAACAAGGAGCGTAAAGGCATGTGTGCAATGGCTCAGAAATGTAAATTTGAAATCAGTGATTTGCATGGAAGAGAGACTCCGCAGTTCGTTGCTGGTACGACGGTTGCATCGTGCGGTGGTCTTTAGTTCCACTTCGACATGAGCGGGATGATGACGACGCCCTTGCTCACGGTTTTTTGGCGTCCAAAGTGCGGCAATCCAGGTGTATTCGGAGTTCTTAGGCAGCTGCCGTATGACCATGTAGCTCTGGCGGAGCTGAGTGCGTGCAACTTTGGCCAGAGTTGGCCGATTCTGGTGTATCTGCCGGTCTGTGCCTTCTGGGATCGACGATCAAGAGCGCTGGGGTTGCTGGATCGCGACGCAAGCTATTGGAATGAGGTGAGGCCGCATGAGGTGGCCACCAGTGGTGGGGGTAGGAGGTGGGATTAGATATCGCGACAGTGGATGAGCGAGGGGTTCGCGAATTTTCGGTGAGTTTGTACCTGATGGCGACCAACAAGAACTGAACGAGTATCACGACTTCTGGAATGAGCAGCACCGAAACCTGTTGCAGAAGAATCGTTTGGTGAGCGGCCGATCGATGTGGGCCGCTGACGATGGGTCAGCGGGTGTCCAAGAGAAGACGGGTGATGTGTACCAGGATCTGATCTATAGCAAGGGCGCGTACGTGCTGCACATGCTGCAGATGATGTACTGGACTCCGCAGGGGTTTGGGGGTTTCGGGGTAGTTCGGGGGCTTGACAGGTTTTTTGGGGGGGGCGGCGGGAGTGGGTGGCGTGGGTGGGAGAAGCAGATTCCTGGAGGGAATGACAGAAAGAACGGCAGGGGCAAGGGCAAAGGCAAAGGCGAGTGCAAGGGCAAGGTCGGTTGGGATCAGTTTTGGGGTGGGGTGGTGGGGACTTCGGCGCCGTAGTGGAGGGTGACGGTGGCGTGGAAGCGCTGGTAGTGGGTGTAGCGGACCGTGGTGCGGACGTGGACCGATTGCGAGAGGGCGTCCTTCCGGGCGGGGAAGTGGAGGGTGCCGTCGGCGCGGGTGTAGATGGGGAACCAGTACGTGCCGTCGATGGGCTGGTAGTAGGTGGTGAAGGGCGGGGAGAGGTTTTCGTGGCCGGGGCGGGTGTCCTGGGGGACGGCGGAGCCGTGGATGAGGACGATCTGGTCGTCCTGCTGGGAGAGCCAGACGCGGCCCTGGAAGTAGCGGTGGTCTTTGAGGAGCTGGCGGGGGGCGCAGTCGAAGACGTAGGTGTCGAGCTGGTCGACGCGCTGGCGGCCGCGGTAGGTGAGGGTGTAGCCGGGGAGCTCGGGGAGGGTGAGGATGAAGGGGAGGCGGTGGGCGACGTCGTCGAGATCGGCGGCAGTGAGGGTGACGCGCTGGAGGGTGTTGGCGGGGGCGAAGAGGACGTGCTCCTGGCGGCGGCCGGCGTCGTCGAAGGAGATGTCGGTGACCTGGTGATAGCTGCCGTCGGGGAGGTCGGTCGTGGGAGAGAGGGTTTCGAAGGTGACGTCCTGGCGGAAGGTGTAGAGGTCGCGGGCGGCGGCGAAGGCGGATTCCTGTTGCGCCATGTGGTGGAGGAGCTGGGGGATAGGGATGGCGGGAGGCGCGGGGTCGAGCGGGCCGAAGCCGGTTTGGGCCTGCTGCGCGGGGAGCGGGGTGGTGAGGAAGAGGAAGGCGAGGAGGAGGAGTCGGGTCATGGTGGTGGCGTCGGTTACAGGATAGAACTGTCCCGCGCGGACGGCGGTCCTGCGCGGACGGCGAGAGGATGTTGCGGGGAGATTGCAATGGGGGTGGGCGTACACTGGCGCGATGAGGTGAGGGTGAGGATCTAGATGGCGTTTGCGCGGAAGACGAAGACGGTGCGGGCTCCGCTGGACCAGGCGGGGCTGCTGGAGTTTGCGGTGCGGTCGTTGAGCTCGAAGATGAAGAGCGTGCGCGACCTGCGGCGGAGGATGAGCGAGCGCGCGGAGCCGGGTGAGGCGGGCGTGGCGGCGATCGATGCCGTGATTGCGAAGTTGAAGGACCTGGGATATCTGAGCGATGAGCGATTTGCCGCCGACTATACGCGGCTGCGCAAGGAGAATGAGAAGTATGGGAAGCGGAGGGTGCAGCAGGGGTTGATGCAGAAGGGGATCGCGCAGGAGCTGACGGTGTCGACGCTGGCTGCGGCGTATGACGAGGTGGACGAGGTGGCGCTGGCGAAGGAGTATGTCGCGCGAAAGAGGATGAAGAAGCCGGAGGGAGAGAAAGAGGTGGCGCGGGCGATGCGGAGGCTGGTGGGGGCGGGGTTTTCTACGCGGACGATCTGGAAGGTGCTGCGGGGTTGGGGAGCGGAGGTGGAGGAAGTGGATCTGGAAGACGGTGAGTAGAGCGTAAGGAGTAGTGCGTAGTGAAAGACGATGCGGTGCAGCGGGTGGTGGGGATTGATTGGTCGGGGAGGGTGGATGCGGCGGGGCAGCGGCGGCATATCTGGGCGGGAGTTTGGACGGAGGATGCGCGCGGGAAGGTGAGCGTGCGCCTGGAGGCGGGGAGGACGCGGGCGGAGGTGGCGGAGTGGCTGATCGGGATGGCGCGGGAGACGCCGCGGATGGTGGTGGGGTTCGATTTCTGCTTCAGCTTTCCGGCGTGGTTTGTGCGGGATGAGCATGGGGTTGCGAGCGGGCCGGAGTTCTGGAGGCGTGTCGTAGACGAGGGGCATGCGGAGCGGTGGTTGATGCGGGGAGCGGAGGATCGGCGGTTCTGGGGGAAGCCGGGCCTGGGGCCTCAGGGCAGGGGACAAGGCAAGCGGCCGGCGGAGTTTTCGGGGGAGTTTTTGCATCGGATGCTGCGGGCTACGGACATCGATTGCAAGATTGTGGCGCAGATTCCCGAAGCCGAGCGGCAGGCGCGGGTGAAGGGGATTACGCCCAAGAGCGTGTTTCAGATTGGCGGGTCGGGGAGCGTGGGGACGGCTTCGCTGCGGGGGTTTGCGGTGTTGTTAAGGCTGCGGGAGGCGGGGTTCCGGGTGTGGCCGTTCGATCGGCCGGCGCTGGTGGGGGCTTCGCCTCGTCCGCTTGTGGTGGAGATGTATACGCGGCTGAATACCGGGGCGGTGCGGAAGTCGAATGCGGAGGCGCGGGCGGCGTATTTGTTGAGGAAGCGGAGGGAGAGTGCGGCGTATGCGGGGCTGTCGCGGGGGGTGATGCAGAAGGCGAGGAGTGGGGAGGATGCGTTCGATGCGCTGGTGAGCACGATGGTGATGGCGGAGCGGCGGGAGACGTTTGCGGTGCTGCCGCGGCCGCGGGATCCGCTGTGTGGGATTGAGGGGTGGACGTGGGCGCCGGAGGCGTAGGGAGGTTGAGGGCTGGTTCGAAGAACAGGCAACGGCTTTGACGGGAAGGGAGCCAAGTTTCGCCACGTACGAACGGGCAACGGAAGAAGCAGATTCCCAGAGGGAATGACAGAAAGAAAGGCAAGAGCAAAGGCAAAGGCAAAGGCAAGAGCAAGAGCAACTGCAAGAGCAAGAGCAAGAGCAAGAGCAAGAGCAAGAGCAAGAGCAACTGCAAGAGCAACTACAGGGGTCCTTCGCTGCGCTCAGGATGACGGCGTAAAGCAACGGCAACGGCAACGGCAACCCAACCCAACCCAACCCAACCCAACCCAACCCAACGGCAACCCCAACGGCAAGTGCAAATGAGGGTGCGGCTAGGGGGTGAGGAGGTTGAGGGTGGGTAACGGGGGAAGGGCGTGGATGGTGGCGGCGAGGGTGCGGAAGCGTTCGATGGCGCGGAGGCAGTCGGGGTCGAGGGTGTAGTGGATGTTGTGGCGGAGATAGGTGCGGATGGTGTTGGAGGAGAGTCCGAGGCGGGGAGTCCACTCGTTGACGAGCTGCTCGGTGTGGGCGAGGCCGGCGTCGCGGCTGGCGTTGAGGTCGGTGATGAGCTGGCGGGGAGAGAGGCCGGCGGGGGCGAGGGTTTCGGGGCGGAGGGCCCAGACGGCGGCGACCCAGGGAAGGCCGGTGAGTTCGCGCCAGAGCTGGGCGAGGTCGAGCCAGAGGAGAGGGGTTTTGGTGGCGTTGTCGATGGCGGTGCGATGCTCGCGGGCGAGGAGTGCGGGGTCGCCGATGAGGAGGGCGGCGTCGGAGGCGGGGAGCATGAGGGCGGGGTCGGCGGGGAGGTCGAGGAAGGTGGGATGGGTGTGGTGGAAGTGCTCGAAGAGGATGCGGGTGTAGGCGACGGAGCTGCGGCTGGCGGTATCGGCGGCGACGGTGCGGACTTGCTGGAGGGCTTCGGTGGGGGAGAGCCAGTTGGGATTTTTGACCAGGAGCAGGATACTGCGGACTTCGTCGAGCGAGGCGATGGTGCAGCCGGGGACGATGGCGAGGTCGGGGGTGAGGGAGGCGATGGGGATGAGGCCGAGGTCGGCGGCTCCGGAGTTGAGCTCGGCGGCGCAGATGGCGGGCGAGGTGTAGTGGACGTCGTAGTGCTGGCGGAGGGAGGCGGCGGTGGGCTCGTGTTCGAAGTTGTAGAGCAGCGGAGCGGGATTCAGAAAGGCGATGGTCGAGACGCGTAAAGGCACAGTTTGATTCTAGAAGAATGCGGCGTCACAGCGTATGGGGGCGGACGTGATATAGGATGCGAGCACGACGCAGCGGAGAGGTACGCGCGATGATGGATGCGATAGGGGACCAGACGGGGACGGCAGTGGCGGCGGCGGGGGCTGCTGCTGGTGCAAAGCCAGCGGCGATTGGAGCGAAGCCAATGGCGACGGGAGCCGAAGAGGCCAGGCTGGGGTGGTTGGCGCTGACGCTGACGCCGGGGATGGGGCCGACGCGATGTGGGCGGGCGGTGCGTCGGCTGGGAGCGGCAGAGCATGTGTTCACAGCGTCGCTGACGGAGCTGGAGGGTGTGGGCATGCCGGCGGAGTCGGCGCAGTTCTGTTTTGATGGGCGAGCGCGGGCGGCGGCGGTGGAAGAGGCGGCGCGCATCGTTGCGCAGGGCGCGTGCTTTCTGACGCCAGAGGATGCGGCGTATCCGGGGAGGCTGCTGGAGATCTATGATCCGCCGACGGTGCTGTGGGTGCGAGGCGATGCGGCGCTGTTGAGCCGGGCGGGGATGGCGGTGGTGGGAACGCGGCAGCCGACTCCGTATGGAGCGGGGATGGCGGAGATGCTGAGCCGCGATTTGGCGCGGAGGGGGATGGTGATCCTGAGCGGGATGGCGCGGGGTGTGGATACGTGCGCGCACAAGGGAGCGCTCGAGGCCGGAGGAGCGACGGTGGCGGTGTGGGGGACGGGGATCGATGTGATCTATCCGAAGGAGAACAAGAAGCTGGCGGAGCAGATGGTGGCGCAGGGCGGAGCGATTGTGAGCGAGTTTCCGCTGGGAACGTTTCCGGCGCCGCAGAATTTTCCGATACGCAACCGGACGCTGAGCGGGATGAGTATCGGGGTGCTGGTGGTGGAGGGTGCGGAGTACTCAGGTACGCGGATTACGGCGCGGTGCGCTTTGGAGCAGGGGCGCGATGTGTATGCGGTGCCGGGGAATGCGACCAATAAAAATGCGTGGGGACCGAATACGCTGATCAAGCAGGGAGCGAAGTTGACGGCGACGTGGGAGGACATCTGGGAGGATCTGCCATCGCAGGTGCGGATGGAGCTGGAGAACGCGATGGAGGCGCAGGAGAGCGGGAGTGAATCTTCTGGCGAGCGGGGCGCATCTTTATTTAACGAGCACCAGACAACTACCCCGATGAGCGAACATGAGCGCCTTGTGATGCAGGAGTTGCGGCAGGACGAAGCGCTGCAATTGGACGAGCTGATCGAGCGGCTGGAGCCGAAGATGGTTTCGGGTGAAATCTTTACCGCATTGTTCGAATTGGAGCTAAGCGGTAGAGTGAAGCAGATGCCCGGGAAAAATTATGTGCGCTGCTTCTAGACGAGTGCGCGTGAAGTTACAGGAAAGATGGCGCTGATTGGCAAGTTTTTGCGTCCAACAGGACGAACCAGTTGGATCGCAAGCCGAGGAAGATGAACGCGCGGTTTGACTTGACCTTGGCAAAACGTGATAGGTTGCATAGGAATTGGAAACGGAGACGCGGCTTTGGCCGGTCGTCTTTGAATGGGTGTGTGGTATGGCAAAGAATCTAGTGATCGTGGAGTCGCCGGCGAAGGCGAAGACGATCGGCAAGTATCTCGGCAGCGATTACGTGGTGGAGGCCTCGATTGGGCACATCATGGACCTGCCCAAGAACGATATTGGGGTGGAGCTGGTGCATCGGACGTTTGAGCCGACGCTGATCGTGTCTCCGGGAAAAGAGAAGGTGGTGGACCGGCTGAAGAAGCTGGCGGCCAAGAGCGACAGCGTGTTTCTGGCGGCCGATCCGGATCGCGAAGGCGAGGCGATTGCGGCGCATCTTAAATTTCAACTGCTGCCGTCGATACGGGACAAGAAGAAGCTGCGGCGCGTGACCTTCAACGAGATTACGAAGAAGGCGGTGAAGGCGGCGTTCGAGCACACGCGCGATGTGGACGAGAACCTGGTGGATGCGCAGCAGACGCGGCGCGTGCTGGACCGGCTGGTGGGGTATCAGATCTCTCCGCTGCTGTGGGACAAGGTGAAGCGCGGGCTGAGCGCGGGACGCGTGCAGACGGTTGCGCTGCGATTGATTGTGGAGCGGGAGCGGGAGATCAATGCGTTCCAGGCGGTGGAGTACTGGAATATTGATGCGGTGTTGAGTCCGCAGAAGGGCGGGCAGGAGTTCACGGCGCGCATGGTGGGCGTGCAGGGACTGCCGATTCGCGTGGCCAACGGTACGGACGCGGATGGGAAGGAAGTGTTTTTGTCGAATGCGCTGCCGGACAAGGGCGCTGTCGATGAGGTGATGGAGCAGCTGGAGCGGGCGACGTGGAAGGTGAAGTCGATTGAGAAGAAGGAGCGGCGGCAGAACCCGCGGGCTCCGTTCACGACGAGCCAGTTGCAGCAGCAGGCGGCGGGACGGCTGGGCTTCAATGTGCGGCGCACGATGGGCGTGGCGCAGCGGCTGTACGAGGGCATCGAGCTGGGCAGCGAAGGTACGGTGGGCTTGATTACCTACATGCGAACCGACTCGACCAACATGAGCGCGGATGCGGTGAAGGAGATTCGCGAGTGGGTGGACAAGAAGTTTGGCGGGAAGTATCTGCCGGAGAAGGCGAACGTTTACAAGAGCAAGAAAGATGCGCAGGAGGCGCATGAGGCGATTCGTCCGACGAATGTGGGGTATGTTCCGGATGAGGTGCGGCGGTATCTGTCGGATGAGCAGTACCGGCTGTACAAGCTGATCTGGGAGCGCGCGGTGACGAGCCAGATGACGGCTGCGGTGTTCGATCAGACGACGGTGGAGATTGAGGCGAAGGCCGAGGCGACGTATGACTTCCGGACGACGGGAAGCATTCTGAAGTTCGATGGCTGGCTGCGGTTCGAGGAAGAGACGAAGAAGGCGAAGGCGTCGCGTGCGGCGGCGGAGGCTGCGGAGAAGAAGCAGATCTCGCAGAGCGCGGATGCGGACGATACAGAGGGCGCGAAGGATTCGACGTCGGAGGAGAGCTCGGCGGACAGGCGGCTGCCGGAGTTGAAGGATGGGCAGGGGCTGGAGCGGGTGCGGCTGGATCCGCAGCAGAAGTTTACGCAGCCACCTCCGCGGTTCAACGAAGCGAGCCTGGTGAAGACGCTGGAGGAGAAGGGGATTGGGCGGCCTTCGACGTATGCGTCGATCATCAACACGATCCAGGAGCGCGACTATGTGAAGAAGCTGGCGCAGAAGCTGGTGCCGACCGAGATCGGGATGGTGGTGACGGAGCTGCTGGTGAAGAACTTTCCGTACATCTTCGAGACCGGGTACACGGCGCAGCTGGAGAGCGAGCTGGATGCGGTGGAAGAGGGGACGGAGAAGTGGACGGACCTGCTGAACGGCTTCTACACGCACTTTGAGAAGGAGCTGAAGGTCGCCGAGACGGACATGGAAGACATCAAGGCGATGGAGCAGAAGACGGATGAGATCTGCGAGAAGTGCGGAGCTCCGCTGATTCTGAAGTGGGGCAAGTTCGGGAGCTTCTATTCGTGCTCGAACTTTACCAAGGTGAAGCCGATTACGGTGGCGCAGGGGCCGCTGAAGAAGGATCCCAAGGCGGCGGTGAAGAAGGTGCTCGCGACCTTCGAGTTCCCGATGTATGTGAAGGCGATGAATGAGGATACGACGGAATCGAGCACCAAGGTGGAGACCAAGGCGGGGCTGATCGAGGCGCTGCAGGCGGCGGCGGGCCAGGGGAACAAGCTGGTGGTGGAGCCGGAGAGCTGCGACTTTACCAAGGAGAACTTTGCGGCCAAGCCGGATCTGAACTCTCCTGAGGCGCAGGACGCGGAGGCCGAGGACGAGTTCTGCGATAACTGCGGGCGGACGATGGTGCTGCGGAATGGGCCGTGGGGACCGTTTATGGCGTGCCCGGGGTATAACGAGGATCCTCCGTGCAAGACGATCCGGAAGCTGACGCAGAAGGTGCAGTCGAAGCCTCCGGTGGTGCTGGAGGAGCCTTGCCCGAAGTGCGGCAAGCCGCTGCTGCAGAGGGATGGGCAGTACGGGGAGTTCATTGCGTGCTCCGGCTATCCGAAGTGCAAGTATGTGAAACAAGAGCTGTTGGATGTGCCATGCCCGAAGTGCGGCGGGGAGGTGGCGGTGCGCAAGAACAAGCGCGGCGACACGTTCTACGGGTGCACGCGGTATCCGAAGTGCGACTTCACGAGCAACCAGAAGCTGGTGAACGAGACGTGCCCGCAGTGCGAGTCGGCGTACCTGGTGGAGTATGCGAATGCCGAGGGAACGTTCCTGATCTGCCCGAACAACCGGGAGGCGCTGCCCAAGCGCCGGCCGCGCAAGGGGGCCAAGGAGGAAGAGGTGGTGGGCAGCTCCTAACTGCGGCTATGAGAAGAAGATAGGACCGCCAAAGGTGAAGGAAGAGGTAGCGGAGCGGAGGCGTCCGGACCCGGAGAAGACGCGGGCGGTGGTGGAGGCGGTGGCCTAGCGGTCCATTTCGGGAAGATAAATATGGGGATTTGGAGGAATCGGGAGCGGGACTTCCGTTTCCAGTAGGTTTGTGATATAACGGTAGAGGCACGCGGCTCCAACTGCGGCCTGGGCGCTTCTACTGCTTCGCATGTGCGAGGGCGTCCGGTCGCTATCTGACTGAAACGATTGGAAGGGCGTATATGGCAAAAGCGATTTGGAACGGACAGACGATTGCTGAGAGCGACAAGGTCGAGACGATCGAAGGGAACATTTATTTCCCGGAAGAGACGGTAAACAGGGCATTTCTGCGGCCCAGCTCGACGAGTTCGAACTGCCCCTGGAAGGGCATGGCGCGGTACTACACCGTGCTCGTGGACGGCCAGGAGAACCCGGATGCGGCCTGGTATTATCCGAATCCGAAGTCGGCGGCCAAGACGGTGAAGCATCATGTAGCGTTCTGGCGCGGCGTGGAGATTATTCCCAGCTAGCGATTTGCAGGTACAGTGACGAAGATTCTGGACTGGCGAAGATCGCCCCCGTAACGGGGGCGATTTTTTGTCGCTTGAGATGGGTTTGGGGTTGCGGAACGGGGGCGCCGGGGCGGTTTTCGGGAGTTATGGGCGTACGGGCGGGTCGTCGGGGAAACGGGCCGGGTAGGGCTGGCCGAAGTCGGCGGAGAGGCTGACCTGGCGCCAGGCGTCCTGCTCGGCGGGAGTCGATTTCGGCGATGAACCCGATGGAATGGGGCATGTGGAGACTCGGAGCCCATGGGGGCTGGAGTTAAAATAACGCTGTTTCTTATTAGTGCAACAGTGTTGCGTTATTAGTGCAACGCTGTTTTGTTATTATCGCAACAGTGTTTCGTTGGTAACGCAACGGAGTTTCGTTAGGAGGCAGAACAGAGATGGAGCCAAAGGTTCAGAGGGCACGGAGCAGCGAGGCGAAGGGGCAGCGGGAGGCGGCGATCCTGAGGGTGGCGCGGGGGCTGGCGGCGACGCATGGGGTGCGGCAGGTGACGCTGACGGACATTGCCGCGGCGGTCGGGCTGCACAAGTCGGCGTTGCTGCGGTACTTCGAGACGCGGGAGCAGATCTTCCTGCTGCTGACGGCGGAGGGGTGGAGGGAATGGTCGGCGGCCTGGAGGAAAGAGCTGGGTGAAGTGGAGGAGCGTTCTGCGGCGACGGTGGCGGCGATCTTTGCGAAGACGCTGACGGAGCGGCCGCTGTTTTGCGACCTGCTGGCGCAGGCGCCGTTGAACCTGGAACGCAACGTGTCGGCGGAAGCGTTGCGGGCGTTCAAGCTGGTCGCGTTGAGCGAGGCGAAGGCGATGGGGTCCGCGCTGGAGCAAGGGTTGGGGCTTTCGAGCCAGCAGGCGAGCGACGTGATCGCCACGGCTGCGGGCATGGGGGGAGCGTTGTGGCAGATGGCGACCCCGGGGCCGCACGTGATGACGCTGTATCGCAGTGAGCCGGAGCTGGCGCCTGCGATCGTCGATGTGAAGGGGAGGCTGCGGCAGATTCTTGAGGGCCTGATGGCGGGGTATCTGGCCGAGGGCGCGGGGCGCGGGTAGGGCGGGTGGGTTCCGTTTTGGAACGGAATGGAACCAGAGAGTTGACGCAGAACAAATACAGATGAAGAACGCCTGACGTTGGGATATAGGATCGAGCCATCTCCCACGGTATGTGACCTCAGGCGAAGGCTTCGGCGTTCGCCAGACTCGTTGAGCAACAGGAGGTTGGATGGCTCTGGGTGTGAAGTCAAGGCGTACGCCGGCGGCGCTGCCGGCGGCACATTCTTTGTTGCGGCGGGGGACGCGACGCTACCATGTACGGATTGACAAGACGTCGGTGCTGGCTCCGCTGGTGCGGCTGGATGTGACGCTGTCGGGGTATGCGACGGCGATGCTGGCCTTGAAGCGGGCGTATGAGGAGGTGGACGCGGCGCTGCTGCGGGCAGCGGCTTTGTGTCCGGAGGGTCTGGTCTCGTATACGCCGCGACTTCCGCGGATCGAGCACGACCTGCGGGCGCTGGATGCGCGACTTGTGTCGTTGTGGCCGATACGGCCGGGGCCGGAGCTGAAGGTGCCGGAGACGGAGGCGGAGTACCTGGGGGTTCGCTACGTGGTGGACGGAGCGCAGTTGGGAGGGCGGTGCATCTATGGCCAGTTGTGTTGCACGTTTGGCGCGGGCGTGCGTGAGTTCGGGACGTTCTGGATTCCGGAGTCGTATCCACAGGGGGGCTGGCCGGGTTTGTTGAAGAGCCTGGCGCGCGTGGAGTCGAGAGAGGGACTGGCGGCGTGCGTGCGGAGTGCGCGGCGAACGTTTGGGCACATGGATCAGTGTTTGCGGGGCAGCGAATTTGAGGTGGTATGAGATCGACTCCTGAGCCCGAGCCAGATTGCAAGACAGCAGCGCTGCAGTACCTCAGCGAGGTGCAGGCGAATGGGGCGCTGGTGGCGATGCATGGCGAGAGCCAGGTGGTGGAGTACTGCTCGGAGAATGTGGCGGCGTTGCTGGGGGTGGGGCCGGAGCGGCTGCTGGGGAGGACGGGCGCAGAGGGACTGGCGGCGTGGTGGCCGCAGCTCTCGACGCTGGTGAAGGGGGAGGGGCGGCTGGAGTGGTGTGCGCTGGAGGGCGGGGAGGGGCTGGTGGCGATCGGGCACAGGCAGGGGGCGCACTGGATCTTTGAATTCGAGCGGGCGAGGGGAGTTGAGCGGGCGAGGGAATTTGAACGGGCGAAGGGATGTGGAGCGGCGAAGGGAGTTGAAGGGACGAGGGGAGTTGAAGGGGCGAGGGGATCGCAGAGACATTGGTGGAATCACACGGCGCGCACGCGGTTTGTGGAAGAGCTGACCGGGGCGCACACGGTGGAGCGGTGCCGGGAGCTGCTGGTGGACTGGGTGTTCGAGCACGCGGGATACGACCGCGTGATGCTGTACCTGTTTCGGGCGGACTGGACTGGGGAGGTGGTGCGGGAGCGGTGCCGGGCGGGGGTGGAGGGGTTCCTGGGGCTGCGCTTTCCGGCGGGCGATATTCCACCGAACGCGCGGCAGATGTTCGCGCTGAACCTGCAGCGGGCGATTGTGGATGTGGATGCGGAGACGTCGCCGATACGGAGCTGGAGGGAGGGAGGGCCGGCGCTGGACCTGACCTACTCGACGCTGCGATCGGCGCATCCGGTGCACCTGCAGTATCTGAGGAACATGGGAGTGCAGGCGTCGCTGACGTTGTCGGTGGTGGTGCAGGCGAAGCTGCGGGGGATGGTTGCGTGCCATCATCTGTCGGCGCGGGAGCTGGCGGTGGAAGACCGGCTGGCGCTGGAAGAGATTGCGCGGATGGTGGCGCTGCACCTGACCAACGTGCTGGGGCTGATCGAGCAGCGGTCGCGGTCGGAGATGCGGCAGCGGTTGTCGCAGCTGCGGGGAGCGCTGTCGGCGGCGGGGGATGACACGAAGCTGGCGCTGGCGAACCACCTGGGGATGATTCGCGAGGCGTTTGCGGCGGGCGGCGCGTGGCTGCGCTTTGAAGGCGAAGACCTGTTTGCGGGGAGGGTGCCGGACAAGCTGTCGCTGGCGCCGCTGCGGGATTCCATCGAGCTGCTGCCGAGGGAACGGGTGAGTCATTTTGAGGCGCTGCCGGAGCCGCTGCGGACGTATCGCGCGCTGGTGGCGAACGCGAGCGGGGTGCTGTTTCTTCCGTTGGGGAGTGTGGATTTTATCGCGCTGGTGCGGCCGGAGGTGATCGAGACGGTGAACTGGGCGGGGAAGCCGGAGGAGCCGGAGGCGCCCGGAGTGGTGGCAGGGCCGATGCTGGCGCAGGCGCTGGGGCCGCGCAATTCGTTTGCGGTGTGGACCGAGCAGGTGCGTCATACGTCTGAGCCGTGGAGCGAGACGCAGGTGGAGTTTGGCGAGAGGCTGCGGCTGGAGGTGGAGCACTGCCTGGGCACGGCGCGGCTGGAGCACCGTGCGTTGCATGATGGGTTGACGGGGCTGGGGAATCGGCTGCTGTTCGAGAGGCGGCTGCAGGAGGAGGTGCGGCACTCGATGACGCACCACAGCGTGTTTGCGGTGCACATCATCGACCTCGACCGGTTCAAGCAGGTGAATGACACGTACGGGCATGGGGCGGGGGACCAGGTGCTGATGGAGGTGGCGCGGCGGCTGCTGGCGGTAGTGGCTCCGAGCGATACGGTGGCGCGGCTGGGCGGCGATGAGTTCGCGATTATCCAGGCGGGCCTGGAGGACAGTGCGCGGGCGGAGGCGCTGGCGGAGAAGATCGTGCGGTCGATTGCGGAGAGCTACCGGATCACCGAGAACACGGTGGAGATCGGGGTGAGCATCGGGGTGTCGAGCTATCCAAGCGACACGGTGGAGGAGAGCGAGCTGCTGGAGTATGCGGACCTGGCGCTGTATCACGTGAAGCACTCGGGACGGAATGCGTATTCGATGTATACGCCGGCGATGCGCAGCGCGGAGTCGCAGGATCGCGAAGGGGAGCTGCTGGCTGCGGCGATCGCGAACGATGAGCTTCGATTGATGTATCAGCCGATTGTGGATGCGCGCAGCGGGGATCTGCGCGGGTTGGAGGCGTTTCTGCGGTGGCAGCGGCCGGGGGCGCGGGAGCAGGCGGCGGGCGAGTTCATGGCGCTGGCAGAACAGCGGCGGCTGGTGCCGGAGCTGGGGGCGTGGGTGATGGAGGAGGTGTTCCGGCAGTATCGGGAGTGGCTGCGGGAGGGATTGCCGATGGTGCCGATCACGGTGAACGTGGCCAACGCGGAGTTTGCGTCGCGGGATCTGCTGGGGCAGATTGAGCGGCTGGGAGCGCGGTATGAGACGGGGTGGCAGTGGCTGCGGCTGGACATCAAGGAGGCGGCGGTGGTGGCGGATGCGGCGCACTCGATTCGGAAGCTGAGCGAGCTGCGGGAGGCGGGGGTGGGCACGAACCTGGACAACTTTGGCAGCAGCTTCATTCCGCTGGGATACCTGACGCAGCTTCCGTTTCGGGGCATCAAGCTGGATGCGATGCTGATCGATGAGAAGCAGAATCGGCAGCGGCGGGATGCGCTGTTCAACGTGGTGCAGAGCATTGCGCAGGTGTTCAGCGCGCAACTGATTGTGACCAGGGTGGAGACGGCGAAGATGCGCGAGGCGCTGCAGCGGCAGCGGATCGATTATCTGCAGGGCTACGCGATTGCGCGGCCGGCGCATGCGATGGAGGCGGCAGCGTGGCTGCGGCGGCCGGAGTCGATGACGCAGGAGGAGGTGGCGGTGCCGGCGAGGGCGGCGCCACGCCGCAGGAACCGGGGGTGAGGGCGGCTCGATGGAGGCGTGAAAGGAGTTAGGCGGTGGGGAGGGGTGGAGCGTCCGGGCGGCGATTGACAAGTGTTTTTTCGGGGGACTAGGTTCGGGGGGAGTGGCCGCGCGCGCTCATTCTCCCCAGCTCATTTCTTTCAGCTAAGCCTGCACGTAGAGGATCGCTTAGCTTCCATTCCTTGAGTGGGGCACCGGTCATTCGACTGGAGGTTGTCTATGTATGCTCGCAACGTGTCGTTACGCATCAAGGCAGGGAAGCTCAACGAATTCAACCGCGCGCTGGACAAGGACGTTCTTCCGCTGCTTCGCCGCCAGGCGGGTTTCCGGGAAGAGATCATTCTTCGCGATGCCGGGGGATGTGGAGATCACGGCGATCAGCCTGTGGGACAGCAAGGAGCAGGCGGACGCGTATAGCGCTTCGGCCTATCCGAGGGTGCTGAACGCGGTGAACGCGCTGCTGGATGGAAGTCCGAAGGTGCAGACGTCGCAGGTGATCCAATCGACGCTGCAGCAGGCGGGAAGCGGCTCGGGCAGTGCGGGAGCTTCGGGCAATGCGGGAGCTGCTTCAGGCAATGCGGGAGGTGCCGGTTCTGCCGGGGCGGGGAGTGGACGGGAGATGTCCTCCGCGGGCGAGAGCAAGGAGGTCGCGCAGAACAAGGAGATCGCGCGGCGGTTCATGGAGGATTGCTGGAACAAGGGCGATACGCGGGCGATGCGCGAGCTGATTGCGAGCACGTGCCGGTATCACGATCCGGTGTTCCCGGGAGTCGAGAACATCGAGCAGCATATTGCGTCGGTACGCAATGCGTTTCCGGACCTGCGCTTTACGACCGAGGACATGCTCGGCGAGCGGAACGAGGTGGTGGTGCACTGGACGGTGCGTGGAACGCATCGCGGGCCATTCCTTGGATTGCCGCCGACGGACAAGCCGTGCACGGTGTCGGGCACATCGATTACGCGCATGGAGGGCGGGAAGATCGTCGAACACTGGGCGGACTGGAATGTGCTGACGCTGATGGAGCAGCTGGGCGTGACGGCGGCGCCGCGAGCGAACGAAAAGACTGTGACGCGGTGAGACGCAGGACGTAGCGCGGGGGGCGGGGCGATGGCCTTGCCCCCTTTGCTTTTGGAGCGGGTGCGCAGGCGAAGCGGGATCAGGCACCCAGGTCTCAGAAGCGAGACCTGGGGCACCCATTGCGTTGCAGGGTTTCGAGCGGTGGGCGGGTGCTAGCTCGCTGAGCTTCTCGCTAGAGCGAAAGACAACAACGAGGGTAAAGACAAAGGCAAGTGCAAGGGCAATTCCGGGGGGCCTTCCCTTTCGTTCCGCAGGGTCAGGATGACGGCGCTTGGGGGTGGGGTTAGGGGTGGGGTTGGAGGCTTTGGACGACGGTGAAGAGATCGTCGGGGACGGTGCGGGTTTTGGCGATGGCGTCGGCGATGGGGATCGAGGAGATCTCGGTGCCCTTGAGGACGACGAGGCGGCCGAAGTTTCCGGCGTGGACGAGGTCGATGGCGGCGACGCCGTAGCGGGTGGCGAGCATGCGGTCGTAGGCGGTGGGCGTGCCTCCGCGCTGGGTGTGGCCGAGGTTGACGCTGCGGGTCTCGTAGCCGGTGCGCTTTTCGATCTCTTCGGCGAGGACCTGGCCGATGCCGGAGAGGCGGACGTGGCCGAAGGCGTCGAGCTTGGTGCCGACGGAGGTTTGGGTGGTGTGCTCGGGGAGCTTGGCGCCTTCGGCGACGACGACGATGGCGAAGCGCTTGCCGCTCTGCCAGCGGGCGCGGAGGAGGCGGGTGACGTCGTCGAGGTCGATGGGGTGTTCGGGGGCGAGGATGACGTCGGCACCGCCGGCGATGCCGGAGGTGACGGCGATCCAGCCGGCGTCGCGGCCCATGACTTCGACGACCTGGACGCGGGAGTGGGCTTCGGTGGTGGAGTGGAGGCGGTCGATGGCTTCGGTGGCGATGGAGACGGCGGTGTCGAAGCCGAAGCAGACGTCGGTGCCGGAGAGGTCGTTGTCGATGGTCTTGGGGACGCCGACGACGTGGATGTTGCGGGCGGCTAGCTCGACGGAGATGGACTGGGTGTCGTCGCCGCCCATGGCGATGAGGGCGTCGAGTTGGTGCGCGGCGATGACCTCGAGACAGCGCTCGAAGCCGCCTTCGATTTTTTTGACGTTGGTGCGGGAGGAGCGGAGGATGGTGCCGCCGCGGTGCAGGATGCCGCTGGTGGTGGTGGAGGTCGAGGGGCATGGTGCGGTCGTCGAGGACGCCGCGCCAGCCTTCGAGGAAGCCGAGGAATTCGTCGTGGTAGTGGAGGACGCCTTTGCGGACGATGGCGCGGATGACGGCGTTGAGTCCGGGACAATCTCCACCACCGGTGAGCATTCCAATGCGCATGTTGGGCCTCCTGTTCGACTGGAGCATGATAACCGAGATGCGAGATGCGAGATGCGAGATGCGAGAGGCGAGATGCGAGAGGCGAGAGGCGAGAGGCGAGAGGCGAGGGGCGAGATGCGAGATGCGAGGGGCGAGAGGCGAGGAGGCGAGGGAGGGGCGAGAGGCGAGATGCGAGGGGCGAGGGGCGAGAGGCGAGGGGCGAGGGGCGAGATGCGAGATGCGAGATGCGAGATGCGAGATGCGAGAGGCTGAGATGCTAAGCTAGAAGCTGGAGGCTGGAGGCGAGATGGTTATGGGATGAGGTGGGCGTTGCGGAGTTTTTGGAAGAGGTCGAAGAAGCTTTCGTCGGTGGGTTGATAGGCGAGGAAGCCGAGCTTGCGGCTCTTGGACATGTCGGTCACGACTTCGATGGGACGGCCGAGGTCGGCGTCGGTGTGCCAGGCTGAGGTGAGGACGTTCAGGTCGGGCTCGATGAGGTTGTGCTTGGCGGCGATTTGTTTCCAGATGGGGGCGGCGTCTTGGAGTTGCGTCTCGAGGGGAGTGCCTTCGCCGTGCAGATCTTCGGCGGGGACGTCGAACCAGGCGGCGAGGCGCTTCCACATCCAGCTCCAGCGGAAGACGTCGCCGTTGACGATGTTGAAGGCCTGATTGCGGGCGGCAGGGGTGTTCACGGCCCAGAGGAGCTGCCTGGCGAGGAGGCGGGCGTCGGTCATGTCGGTGAGGCTGTTCCATTGCACGGAGGAGCCGGGGAAGCGCATGGGCTGGCCGAGCTCTTTGCAGATGCTGGCGTAGACGGCCAGGGTGGTGCCCATGTTCATGGCGTTGCCGACGGCGTAGCCGATGATGGTGTGCGGGCGATGCACGGTCCAGGTGTAGTGGTCGCGGGCGGCCGCGGCGAAGAGCTCGTCTTCCTGCGCGTAGTAGAAGTTTTCGAGATCGAGGCGGGGCTGCTCTTCGCGGAAGGGGGTCGCGGGGAGAGCTCCTTTGCCGTAGGCTTCGAAGGGGCCGAGATAGTGCTTGAGGCCGGTGACGAGGGCGACGTGTTCGACGGTGTGCGCGGCGGAGACGGCGTCGAGAACGTTGCGGACCATGGCGGCGTTGACGCGGATGTTGTCGGCTTCGGTGGGCTGGCGAAGCCATGTCGTGAGGAAGACGTGGGTGGGTTGCAGGGATTGCAGCGCGTGGTGGGTGGCGGCGGCGTCCTGGAGGTCGACGGCGATGGGGTGAAGGCCTTCGCGGGGGGTGGGACGGCGGGCGATTCCGTAGACGGTCCAGTCGCCGGAGGCGAGCAGGAGGTCGGCGAGGCTGGTGCCGGCGATGCCGGAGACGCCAACGATCAACGCTTTCTTCTTCATAGGTCCTCCTTGGACGGCGGTCCTGCGGTCCTGCGCGGACGGCGGGAGTTAAGAACAGGTGGTTAGGCTTTGAGGTTGAGGGTGATCTTGCCGAAGTGGTTGCCGGACTGGAGATAGGTGAGGGCTTCGCGGGTCTGGGTGAGGGGGAAGGTGCGGTCGATGACGGGGCGGAGGTGGTTGGTGTCGATGGCGGAGATCATGCGCTGGTACATGGCGCGGCTGCCGACGTAGACGCCTTCGACGTGGAGGGCCTTGGCGAGGATGGGAGTGGGGTCGATGAGCTGGCCTTTGCCGGCGAGGACGCCGATGACGTAGATGGTGCCGCCGGGGGTGATGGCTTTGAAGGAGAGAGGGAGGGTGCCGGCGCCACCGACTTCGACGATGTGGTCGACGCCGCGGTTGGCGGTGAGGCGGAGGACTTCGCGATCCCAATCGGGGGTCGTGCGGTAGTTGATGAGTTTCGTCGGCGCCGAGCTGGCGGGCGCGGGCTAGTTTCTCGTCGGAGGAGCTGGTGATGAGGACGCGGGCGCCGTGGGCCTTGGCGATCTGGAGGGCGAAGAGAGAGACGCCGCCGGTGCCGAGGAGAAGGACGGTCTGGCCGGCGTGGAGGCGGCCGCGTTCGACCAGGGCGTTCCAGGCGGTGAGGGCGGAGCAGGGGAGGGTGGCGGCTTCGGCGTGGGAGTAGCCGGAGGGGGCGTGGATGAGGCCCGTTTCCGGAAAGAGGTGCGCGGTGGAGAAGACGCCGTCGATGGGGCCGCCGAGGGCGGACTTGCCGGTGGTGGGCTGGATGGGGCCGTCGAGCCAGTCCTGAAAGAAGAGGCTGGTGACGTGGTCGCCGGGTTTGAAGCGGGTGACGGCGGAGCCGATCGGCGGTGACGACGCCGGCGGCGTCCGAGCCCGGGATGCGGGGGAGGGCCATCTTGGGGTTGTAGGTGCCGAGGACGACCATGAGGTCGCGGTAGTTGAGGCTGGCGGCGTGGAGGTCGACGAGGACGTCGGTGGGGCCGGGGTCGGGGAGGGTGAGGGGTTCGAGGGTGAGGTTTGTCGAGACCGAAGGCGTTGAGGCGGAGGGTGGTGGCTTGCGGCATGGAGCGCTCCTTGCGTATGGGGATGAGATGCATCGGGGGCAGATGCAGGTGCGGCGGTAATCGTCGAAGCGAAAGGTGACAGAAGGGGCAGCGAAGGAAGACAATGCAACGCCAAGGTGCCGGTACGTGTCTGAAGGTTCACGGGCTGATTTCGCTGGGCAGGGCCAGGGTGTTGCGGGAGGTGATCCCGCGGAGGTTGGCGGTTGTGTCCAGAACCGGATCAAAGCGAGCGCTGCTGATTACGGGTGACCCGGAAGAGGCGCGGGTGATTGGGGAGATGCTGCGACGCCAGGGGGCGGAGGCGTTTGCGCTGGCGTGCGTGGAGAGCGTGGGCGAGGCGGAGCGGTATGTGGCGAGCCATGCGGTGGACGTGATCCTGGTGGATGGTGGGGCGGCGGGGAGCCGCGGGCAGGAGATTGCGCTGCGGATGGGCGGGGTATCGCAGCGGGTGTCGATGGTGCAGTTGCTGAGCGCGGCGACGGCGGCGAGGCAGGCGGTGCCGAAGGGGGCGCAGGATTATTTGATCAAGGGGGAGTTTGAGGCCAGCGAGCTGGTGCGGGCGCTGGAGAATGCGATCGATCGGCGGTCGATTGAGGAGGCGCTGTTTGAGGAGAAGGAACGCGCGCAGGTGACGCTGGACTCGATTGGGGATGCGGTGATCAGCACGGACATTGAGGGGAAGATCACGTTTCTGAATCCGGTGGCGGAACGATTGACGGGGTGGGCGGTGCCGGAGGCCTGCGGGCTCTCGACCGATGAGGTGTTCAAGATTGTGGATGCGACGACGCGGGAGACGATTGCGAATCCGATGCAGGCGGCGATCCAGCGCAACCGGGTGGGACGCCTGCCGGGGAACTGCATTCTGATTCGACGGGATGGGCAG
The DNA here is from genome assembly GCA_963762375.1 of uncultured Acidobacteriaceae bacterium. Lineage (GTDB taxonomy): Bacteria > Acidobacteriota > Terriglobia > Terriglobales > Acidobacteriaceae > Granulicella. The sequence continues at coordinate 287,704 of CAVXKP010000001.1, read as the reverse complement.
GAGATCTATATCGAAGACCATGCGGCGGCGATTCATGGGCGGGATGGAAAGATCACGGGCTCGGTGATCATCTTTCGCGATGTGAGCATGGCGCGGAAGCTGGCGGAAGAGACGATCCATGCGTCGCAGCATGATTTTCTGACGGGGCTGCCGAACCGGCTGCTGCTGGAGGACCGGCTGGGACAGGCGATTGCGCTGGCGGAGAGGCACTCGCGTGAGGTGGCGGTGCTGTATATGGACCTGGATGGGTTCAAGCACATCAACGATTCGCTGGGACACCTGGTGGGGGACAGGCTGCTGCAGTCGATTGCGGAGCGGCTGCGGGAACAGATTCGCACGCCGGACACGGTGAGCCGGCAGGGCGGCGACGAGTTTGTGATGCTGGTGCAGGATGTGCAGACGCAGAAGGGTGTGGAGGTGGTGGCGAAGCGGGTGCTGGAGGCGGTTTCGTCGGTGCATACGATTGGCGAGCACCAGCTATCGGTGACGGCGAGCATCGGGGTGAGCCTGTATCCGGAGGATGGGCTGGATGCGGAGACGCTGATGAAGAATGCCGATACGGCGATGTACCAGGCGAAGGAGAGTGGCCGGCGATGTTTCAAGTTTTTCAAGCCGGCGATGAATGCGCGGGCGGCGTATCGGCGGTCGATTGAAGAGGATCTGCGGCAGGCGCTGGGGCGAGGGGAGCTGCAGCTGCACTATCAGCCGACGATTCATCTGAAGACGGGAGCGATTGCGGGCGTGGAGGCGCTGCTGCGGTGGACGAATGCGACGCGCGGTGCGGTGGCTCCGGAGAAGTTTATCGCGGTGGCGGAAGAGTCGGGGCTGATGATGCCGATTGGGGCGTGGGTGCTGCGCGAGGCGTGCCGGCAGGCGAAGAGCTGGCTGGACCAGGGACTGCCTCCGGTGCGGATGGCGGTGAATGCTTCGGCGGTGCAGCTGCACGATGAGGGTTTTCTGCACGAGGTGATGGCGGCGCTGGAAGAGAGCGGGCTGAGCCCGGGAGCGCTGGAGCTGGATCTGACGGAGACGGTGCTGATGCATCTGCCGGAGCGCGCGCAGGCGGTGCTGCAGCATCTGCGGGAGCGAGGGGTGAAGGTATCGATTGATGATTTCGGATCGGGGTACTCGAGCCTGAGCCATCTGAAGCGGCTGCCGATCGATGTGCTGAAGATCGATCGATCGTTTCTGCATCCGCTGAACGATCAACTGGATGAGTCGTCGATTACGGTGGCGATCATACGGATGGGGCGGAGTTTGAATTTGCGGGTGGTGGCGGAGGGCGTGGAGTCTGCCGAGGACATGAAGTTTCTAAGGGTGCATGACTGCGATGAGGCGCAGGGGTTTTACTTCAGCCCTCCGGTGCCGGCGGAGCAGCTGGAGGGGATGCTGAAGAAGCGGCAGTTTCATTGGAAGAAGGGAGCGCGGGGGCGGGGGAGCACGGCTGCGCAGCGGAAGATGGGGTGATGGGGGTGCGCGGACGGCGAGGGTTGCGTTCGCCGTCCGCGTAAGGGGTGGTGGTTAGGCTTTGACGACGGCGCCGTCGACGACTTTGACGGGGTCGAGGAAGGGCATGCCGGCGCGGAGTTCGGCGCCGACCTTTTCGATGGGGTGGGTGCGGTCCTTGGCGCGGAAGGCTTCGAACTCCTTGCGGCCGGAGTTCTGGTCGGCGATGAAGCGCTCGGCGAAGGCACCGGACTGGATGTCGTTGAGGACTTCCTTCATGGCCTGCTTGACGTCGGGGGTGACGATGCGGGGGCCGGAGACGTAGTCGCCCCACTCGGCGGTGTCGGAGATGGAGTAGCGCATGTACTCGAGGCCGCCGCGGTACATGAGGTCGACGATGAGCTTGAGCTCGTGGAGGACTTCGAAGTAGGCGAGCTCGGGTTGGTAGCCGGCTTCGGTGAGGGTTTCAAAGCCTGCCTTGACGAGGGCGGCGGTGCCTCCGCAGAGGACGGCCTGCTCGCCGAAGAGGTCGGTCTCGGTCTCTTCGGTGAAGGTGGTCTGGAGGACGCCGGCGCGGGTGCTGCCGATTCCCTTGGCGTAGCGGAGAGCGAGGGCGAGGGCGGTGCCGCTGGCGTCCTGCTCGACGGCGACGAGCGCGGGGACGCCGCCGCCTTCGGTGAAGACTTCGCGGACGCGGTGGCCGGGGGCCTTGGGGGCGACGAGCGAGACGTCGACGGTGGGGGGAGGGGTGATGGTGCGGAAGCGGATGTTGAAGCCGTGCGCGAACATGAGGGTGGCGTTGGGCTTCATGTTGGGAGCGATCTCGTCGTGGTAGACCTTGGCGGCGGTCTGGTCGGGGACGAGGTTCATGATGACGTCGGCCCAGGCGGAGACTTCGGCGACGGAGTCGACGTGGAGGCCGGCGAGCTCGGCCTTCTTGGCGTTGGGGGAGTTGGGGCGGAGGCCTACGCGGACGTCGACGCCGGAGTCCTTGAGGTTGAGGGCGTGGGCGTGGCCCTGGGAGCCGTAGCCGATGATGGCGACTTTTTTGGCTTGGATGAGGGAGAGGTCTGCGTCTGCGTCGTGGTAGGTCTTTGCCATGGTGTCTTCTTTCCTTCTGGGTTGTGTTTAGTTTAGCGAGTTGGAGAGGTGAATGTCTCGGGGTTGAACGGTGCAGTGGGAGTGCCCCACTCGGAGCTGAGGTCTCGCCAGGCGGGATTGGTGGCGATGATGAGTTCGAGCTTGCGAATGCGGAGCCAGCCTTTGAGTTGTTTTTCGCGAGCGATTGCGGCCGTGACGGTGGCGAAGCGCTCGAAGTAGACGAGCTGGTGGATGTTGTAGCGGGCGGTGTGGCTGTGGGGGTCGCATCTTCTGTTTGATGTTCGAAGATGCGTTGCTGCAGGTTGGTGGTGATGCCGATGTAGAGCTTGCGGAAGCCGTTGGCGAGGATGTAGACGTAGGCGTATTCGGTCATGGGTTCCTCGGGGTTGAGACTTGGGTTGAAGAACAAGCAACAGCAACGGCAACAGCAACAGCAACGGCAAGAACAAGCAACAGCAACTACAGGGGTCCTTCACTTCGTTCAGGATGACGGGATTTATGAGCGAACCCTAGTCGTCGAATTCGGTGGGGAGGATGTCGTCGGGGTGGGCGTCGGGGTCGTGGGTGGGGAAGTCGGAGGGGTTGAGTTTGTTGTGGGTGCCGAGGGCTTTGAGGACGCGGCTGGTGTGGTGGCCGCGGCGCATGGCCATGCGGCCGGTGCGGGAGACCTCGAGGATTTCGTAGGCGCTTTCGCGGAGGACTTGGAGGAGGCCTTCGATCTTGCTGGCGCTGCCGGTCATCTCGAGCATGATGGACTCGGGGGCGAGGTCGACGACGCGGGCGCGGAAGACCTGCGCGAGCTCGAAGATTTGCGAGCGGGAGTGGAGGCCGTGGGGCTGGTTGGGGCCGGCGGCGACCTTGATGAGGCAGAGCTCGCGGACGACGGCTTCGGTGCGGTTGACCTCGTCGACGTCGATGGTGGTTTCGAGCTTGTAGAGCGAGGCGCGGATGCGGTGCGCGGCGTTCTCGGGGGCGTCGGCGACGATGGTCATGCGCGAGGTGTCGGGGCGTTCGGACTCGCCGACGGTGAGCGAGACGATGTTGATGTTGAGACGGCGGAAGAGCGAGGCGACGCGGGTGAGGACGCCGGGCTTGTCTTGGACGAGGGCTACGAAGGTGTGGAGCATGTTGGTTGTCCGTTCTCAGTTCTGAGTTGTCAGTTCGTCAGTGAGTTGGCGGGACCGGTGTAGGGGGCGTTGGGGTTCCAGAGTTCGGTTTGGTGGTCGTCGGTGGCGGTGGGGTGGAGGAGGACGCCGTCGTCCCACTGGTGGTTGGGGCCTCCGCCGAAGGTGTAGTCGCCGGAGGCGTGGTAGTGGTCGCCGCAGGGGAGCTTGCCGTCGGTGTATTTTTCGGCGGCGCATTTGGGGCCGCGGTAGATGTGGAACCAGACCATGGGGTCGCGGGCGTCGACTGCTTTTTGGGGGATGCCGAGGTGGTCGAAGGTGCGGGTGTGGGCGGCGTCGCGGAGCTGGCAGATGATGGCGGCGATCTGGTCGTCGGTGGCGGTGGGAGAGGTGACGAGGGTGAAGGAGCCGTCGGTGGTTTGGTGGAAGAGCTTGAAGGGCGGTGGGGGGATGGTGGGGCGGGGGGGGTAGTGGGTGGTGGTGGTGTTGGCGGCGGGCGTGGGTGCGGGCGCGGGGGCGCTCTTGCAGCCGAGCGTGAGGGCGAGAGCGAGGGTGCAGAGGAGTGGGTGGAGGGTCAGGCGCATGGTGGGGTGAGCTCCAGGCTGAAGAGGACGTGTTGGCGGCGGGGATGGCCGGGGGCGATGAGCGGGTGGTCGAAGGTGAGCTCGGGGCGGGGGATCATGCCGAGTTTGCGCATGACGTTTTGCGAGGCGAGGTTGTCGGGGGTGGTGATGGCGACGACTTCGCGGAGGGTGGTGGTGGTGCGGAGGTGGGCGAGGATGGCGCGGGCGCCTTCGGTGGCGAGGCCGCGGTTGTGGGCGTGGGCGGCGAGACGCCAGCCGATTTCGACGGCGGGCTGCGGGAGGTTGGGGACGGCGAAGCGCATGGTCTGCGCGCCGAGGATGCCGAGGAGTTCGGCGGTGGTGCGGTCTTCGAGGGCGAACATGGTGAAGCCGTCGCGGGCGAGTTGGAGGTTGTAGCGGTCGATGGCTTCGTCGGATTCTTCGCGGGACATGAGGGCGGGGAAGTAGCGCATGACGACGGGGTCGGCGTTCATGGCGGCGAAGGGCGCGCGGTCGCTGTCCTCGAAGGGGCGGAGGAGGAGGCGTGGGGTGGCGAGTTGGAGGGTGGCGGAGATGGAGGGTGGTGGTCAAACCTATTCGTCCTCCGGGAGTTTCGAGGAGGGGGTCGTTGGTGGGGCGGCGGACCATCTCGTGGAGGGCGGAGCCGGGGGTGATCATGGGGTAGACGCCGTCTTCTTTTTCTACCTGGAAGTTGATGAGGAAGGGTTTGCCGCTGGTGCGGGCGCGGGTGGCTGTGGGGATGACTTCGCTGCGCTTGCTGACGTTGGCGCCGGCGATGCCGTGGGCGGCGGCGAGGAGGACGAAGTCGGGCGAGAGGATGGGGGAGGCGGAGTAGTTCTTGTCGTAGAAGGTCTCCTGCCACTGGCGGACCATGCCGAGGAAGCCGTTGTTGATGACGGCGATGTTGATGGCGAGGTTTTCCTGCACGATGGTGGAGAGCTCGGCGGCGGTCATCTGGAAGCCTCCGTCGCCGGCGATGACCCAGACGTCTTTGTCGGGGCAGGCGGCCTTGGCGCCGATGGCTGCGGGGAAAGCGAAGCCCATGGTGCCGAGGCCGCCGGAGGTGACGAGCGAGCGCGGGGCTTCGTGCTTGAAGTACTGGGCCTCCCACATCTGGTGCTGGCCTACGTCGGTGACGATGATGGTTTGTTCGAGGCGGCCGGCGGCGGCGGCTTCGTGCCAGATGTCGTTGATGACGTGCGCGGCGTAGAGGTGGCCGTTGTCGGGGAGGTTGATGATGTCGCGGACGGCGGCGGTGCCCTTGCATGGCGTTGATCTCGTCGAGCCAGGCGGAGGATTCGGGTAGTCCGTCTCGGTCGCGATGGACCGTGGCGTCAGTGGAGAGCAGAGGCTGGAGGAGGTTGAGGACTTCTTTGAGGTCGCCGATGAGGGCGACGTCGACGCGGACGTTTTTGTTGATCTCGGTGGGGTCGATTTCGATGTGGATCTTCTTGGAGTTGGGGCGAGTACTTGGCGAGGTTGCCGGTGACGCGGTCGTCGAAGCGCATGCCGAAGGCGAGGAGGAGGTCGGCTTGCTGGATGGCGTTGTTGACCCAGGACTCGCCGTGCATGCCCATCATGCCGAGGGAGAGCGGGTGGGCGGCGGGGATGGCGCCGAGGCCGAGCAGGGTGCTGGCGATGGGGATCTGGTGGGCTTCGGCGAAGGCGAGGACTTCGTTCTCGGCGCCGGACTCGACGATGCCGTGGCCGGCGAGGATGATGGGCTTCTTGGCGATTGCTGGATGAGGGCGACGGCTTCGCGGATGGAGGAGGATTCGGCGCGCGAGCATGGGGTGGGGGCGGTAGGCGTGGGGCGTGGCGGCGTCGAAGTCGAAGAGGGCGGAGGCTTGCTGCGCGTCCTTGGTGATGTCGACGAGGACGGGGCCGGGGCGGCCGGAGCGGGCGATCTGGAAGGCCTCGCGGACGGCGGGGGCGATGTCTTCGGCGCGGGTGACGAGGAAGTTGTGCTTGGTGATGGGCAGGGTGATGCCGGTGATGTCGACTCTCCTGGAAGGCGTCGGAGCCGAGGACTTTGGAGGAGACCTGGCCGGTGATGGCGACGATGGGGATGCTGTCGAGCATGGCGGTGGCGAGGCCGGTGACGAGGTTGGTGGCGCCGGGGCCGGAGGTGGCCATGCAGACGCCGACGCGGCCGCTGGCGCGGGCGTAGCCGTCGGCCATGTGGGCGGCGCCCTGCTCGTGGCGGACGAGGACGTGGTGGATGGTGGGGAATTTGCGGAGGGCGTCGTAGATGGGGAGGATGGCGCCGCCGGGGTAGCCGAAGACGGTGGTGGTGCCTTCGCCGGCGAGGGTGGCCCAGAGGATCTCGGAGCCGGTGAGGGTGGGGTGCTGCGTTGGTGTGTGTTCGGCATGTGCGCCTCCGGTAGTTGCGATGTTCGAACGCAGAGATATGTGAAGTCAGATTGCTCAGGATGACTCGAACTGGCCGGACGTTCTTTGGTGGTTCGGATGGACCGGGCTTACGAGGCCTCGACTTAAGCTCGGTTGATGTTGTCCGCAGCGGCGAGCGCCCTGACGTTGGTATGCGAGGCGAGGCCATTTGAGCTCGTCAAGTGCAACAGCAGATTCCCAGAGGGAATGACAGAAAGAAACAGCAAGGGCAAGTGCAACGACAACGGCAACTACAGGGGTCCTTCGCTACGCTCAGGATGACGAGATTGGTGGTGCGTTTCAGGTGGCTCGTCATCCTGAGATTGAGGGAGGTTAGGTGGTGACGGCTCCTTGGCTGGCGGAGCTGACGGAGTTGGTGTATTTGGCGAAGACGCCTCGCTTGTAGCGGGGGGCGGGGGGCTTGATGGATTTGAGGCGGGCGGCGATCTCTTCGGCGGAGACGTTGAGGGTGAGCTTGCGGTTGGGGATGTCGAAGGTGATGGTGTCGCCTTCGTGGACGGCGGCGATGGGGCCGCCGAGCTGGGCTTCGGGGGCGACGTGGCCGGCCATGAGGCCGTGGGTGGCTCCGGAGAAGCGGCCGTCGGTGAGGAGGGCGACGGTTTCGGAGAGTTCGGGGATGCCTTTGATGGCGGCGGTGACGGCGAGCATCTCGCGCATGCCGGGGCCGCCGCGGGGGCCTTCGTAGCGGATGACGAGGACGTCGTCGGGGTTGATCTTGCCGGCTTCGACGGCGTGGAAGCAGGCGTCTTCGCTGTCGAAGACGCGGGCGGTGCCGGTGTGGTGGATGCGCTCGTGGCCGGCGACTTTGACGACGCAGCCTTCGGGGGCGAGGTTGCCCTTGAGGATGACCAGGCCGCCGGTTTGCTTGAGGGCGGTGTCCCAGGTGTGGATGACGGGCTGGCCGGGGGTTTCGACGGCGGCGGACGGCTTCTTCGCGGAGGGTCTTGCCGGTGACGGTGGGGGTGTTGCCGTGGAGGAGGCCCTTGTCGAGGAGGCGCTTGGCGAGGACGCGGGAGCCGCCGGCGTCCTGATAGTCCTTGGCGACGAACTTGCCGCCGGGCTGGAGGTCGCAGATGAAGGGCGTCTTCTCGCTGATGGCGTCGAAGTCGTCGACGGTGAGGGGGATGTTGAGCTCGTTGGCGATGGCGATGAGGTGGAGGACGGCGTTGGTGCTGCCGCCGGAGGCGCAGACGGCGGCGATGGCGTCTTCGAGGGACTCGCGGGTGATGATCTGCGAGGGCTTGAGGCCGGAGCGGACGAGGTCCATGACGAGGCTGCCGGCTTGCGTTGCTGGCGGCGTGCTTTTCGGCGGACATGGCGGGGACGCCGGTGAGCTGGATGGGGGAGATGCCGAGGAACTCGCCGGCCATGGCCATGGTGTTGGCGGTGAACTGGCCGCCGCAGGCTCCGGGGCCGGGGCAGGCGGTGGCTTCGGCTTCTTCGAGCTGGGCGTCGGTGATTTTGCCGGCGGCGTGGGAGCCGATGGCTTCGAAGACCTGCTGGATGGTGATGTCGATCTGTCTTGGTGGAGCCGGGCTCGGGGGTCTTGCCGTCGGCGGCGACGTGCATGTGGCCGGGGGCGATGGAGCCGCCGTAGAGCATGAGGCCGGGGATGTCGAGGCGGGCGAGGGCCATGATGGTGCCGGGCATGTTTTTGTCGCAGCCGGCGATGCAGACGAGGCCGTCGAAGGAGTTGCCGCGGGTGACGAGTTCGACGGAGTCGGCGATGACTTCGCGGGAGATGAGCGAGGCTTTCATGCCTTCGGTGCCCATGGTGATGCCGTCGGAGATGGTGACGGTGTTGAACTCCATGGGGGTGCCGCCGGCTTCGCGGATGCCTTGCTTGACGGCCTCGGCGACGTCGCGGAGGTGGAAGTTGCAGGGGCCGATCTCGGTCCAGGTGTTGGCGATGCCGATGATGGGCTTGTGGAGGTCTTCTTTGGAGAAGCCGACGCCGCGGAGCATGGCGCGGGCTGCGGCGCGGGAGGGGCCTTCGGTGAGGACGATGGAGTGGGTCTTGCCGGGGGTGTTGGTCAATTTGAACCTCTTGGAATCTTGGTGGGTGATGGGCCGTCGTTGGCCGAAGTACCTTTGACGTCGGGCTTACAGCCCTTGGTGTCCTTACCTGGCCTGACCTAAGGCTTCGCCCTAGGCTGGTATATGTCGCGCCTTCAGCGCTTGCGGGGCGCTGATGGCGCTTGGTGGAGCGGTCGCGTTGGTGCTGGGTGAGACCGAAGTTGAAAAGCTGCGAATCGTTTGGGTGAAGCCAAGTTCTTCGGGGTCCTTCGGCTTTGCCTCAGGATGACGGTGTTATTTGGTGGTCAGGGACTTTGGGGAGAGCCAGAATTCTTGTTGGTGTTGGGATTCGTAGGCGTTGAGTTTGTCTTCGTGGAGGAGGGTGAGGCCGATGTCGTCGAGGCCGTTGAGGAGGCAGTGCTTGCGGAAGGGGTCGATGTCGAAGTGGGCGTGGAAGCCTTCGTCGTCGGTGACGGTTTGGGCTTCGAGGTTGATGGTGATCTTGTGCGCGGGGTTGGCGGTGCGAGCGCTGGATGAGGGTTTCGACTTCGGCTTCGGTGAGGGGGGCGAGGATGATGCCGTTCTTGCCGGCGTTGGAGAAGAAGATGTCGGCGAAGGAGGGGGCGATGACGGCGCGGAAGCCGTACTGGTTGATGGCCCAGGCGGCGTGCTCGCGGGAGGAGCCGCAGCCGAAGTTGCGCTCGGCGAGGAGGATCTCGGCGCCCTTGTACTCGGGCTTGTTGAGGACGAAGTCGGGGCGCTCGGCGACGTGGTCGGGGCGTGTCTGAGGTCGTAGCGCCAGTCGTAGAAGAGGAAGTCGCCGTAGCCGGTGCGCTCGATGCGCTTGAGGAATTGCTTGGGGATGATCTGGTCGGTGTCGATGTTGGGGAGCGGCAGCGGGGCGGCGGTGGAGGTGAGGATGTTGATGGGTCGCATAGGGTTCTCAGTTTCAGTTGTCAGTTCCAGTTGGACGGCGTTAGGTTTGAACTTCCAGGTGCGGACGTCGGTGAAGTGGCCGGTGATGGCGGCGGCGGCGGCCATGGCGGGGGAGAGGAGGTGGGTGCGGCCTCCGCGGCCCTGGCGGCCTTCGAAGTTGCGGTTGGTGGTGGAGGCGCAGCGTTCGCCGGGTGGCAGGATGTCGGGGTTCATGCCGAGGCACATGCAGCAGCCGGGCTCGCGCCACTCGAAGCCGGCGGACTTGAAGATGCGGTCGAGGCCTTCGGCTTCGGCCTGGTGCTTGACGGCCTGCGAGCCGGGGACGACCATGGCGCGGACCGTGGTGGCGACGTGGTAGCCGTTGACGACCTTGGCGGCGGCGCGGAGGTCTTCGATGCGGCCGTTGGTGCAGGAGCCGAGGAAGACGGCGTCGATCTTTGATGTCTTCGATGGGCGTGCCGGGCTTGAGGTCCATGTACTCGTAGGCGCGGGCGAAGGACTTCTGGTCGGCTTCGGAGCGGGCGTCGGCGAGGGTGGGGACGGTGCGCGTCGATGGTGGTGACCATGCCGGGGGAGGTGCCCCAGGTGACGGTGGGGACGAGCTGTGGTGGCGTCGATGGTGAGGGTCGCGGTCGAAGGTGGCGCCGGGGTCGGTGGCGAGGGTGCGCCAGTGGGCGACGGCTTCGTCCCAGAGCGGATTCTTTGGGGGAGAAGCGGCGGCCTTTGAGGTAGGCGAAGGTGGTGGCGTCGGGGGCGATCATGCCGGCGCGGGCACCGGCTTCGATGCTCATGTTGCAGATGGTCATGCGGCCTTCCATGGAGAGGGCGCGGATGGCGGAGCCGGCGTACTCGATGACGTAGCCGGTGGCTCCGTCGGTGCCGATGCGGCCGATGATGTCGAGGATGATGTCCTTGGCGGTGACGCCGGAGGGGAGCTCGCCGTTGGGGCCGCCTTCGACTTGAATGAGGAAGGTTTTGGGCTTGGCTTGCGGGAGGGTTTGGGTGGCCATGACGTGCTCGACTTCGCTGGTGCCGATGCCGAAGGCGAAAGCTCCGAAGGCTCCGTGGGTGCTGGTGTGCGAGTCGCCGCAGACGATGGTCATGCCGGGCTTGGTGAGGCCGAGCTCGGGGCCGATCATGTGGACGATGCCTTGCTCGGCGTCCTGGACGTCGAAGAGCTCGATGCCGAAGTCGGCGCAGTTTTTGCGCAGGGCGTTGACCTGCGCGTTGGCGATCTGGTCGGCGATGACGAGGCGGTCTTGCGACGGAGGTGGTGGGGACGTTGTGGTCGACCGTGGCGATGTGGCGCTCGGGATGGCGGAGCGGGCGGCCGGTGAGGCGGAGGCCTTCGAAGGCTTGCGGGCGGGTGACCTCGTGGACGAGCTGGAGGTCGATGTAGAGGATGGTGGGCTCGCCGGCGGGTTCGGTGACGACGTGCTGCTGCCAGACTTTTTCGAAGAGGGTGCGGGGTTGGTTCACTGATTTGCTCCGGGTTATTTGCGGGAAGTGAGGTTGGTGCTGCTTGTAGAATAGCTGTCGTAGGTGAGGTCGTGCATGCGGCCGTTTGGCCGGACTATGCGTGGCGACTGATGATTTGTCTGAGAGTAGATCGTCTTTCAGCGACGTTAGGCAATCTTGCCCAGCGGTGCGAGGCTCTGCCGGAAGTGCCAGCGGGCAATGGCGCTCAGCGGGTCGCTCGGCCAGCGTATTCGAAGTTCGATGATCTCGCGGCTGGTGTAGAGCCAGAGGTGGTTGCCAGACGTCTCCTTTGAGACTTCCTGCGATCGAAGTCTTCGCCTACGAAGATCACCGTTGCGGGCTTGGCTATCGGTGTCGATCCAGAGCATGCCGCGTCCGTCCGTGCAATCGTCGCGGGACGCAGCCGGTGGCGGTCACGTAGCGATCGTCGTCGACGAACGAGGTCCTTCGGTACGCCGATGAACTCCCGCACGATGCTGCTGACCGGTGCCGAGCCGCCGTAGCCGTTGACCCACCAGGATTCGCGCTGACGTAGCGAGCGTTTGAGGAGAACGGGAGGAGGCGCGAGTCGCCGTTGAATTCGTTCTCGTAGCCGTTCGTAGAGGGTGGGCATCGATGCTTCATCGCTGCGCCGCAATCTGTCGCGTAGATCTTCGCCCAGGCGGCATCGCTCGTTGCGGTGCTGCGATGGCTTGGTGTTTGCGCGGTGCAAGCACATGGCCGAGAGAAGCAGAAGCGTGGAGACGGAGGCGAAGTGAAGTTGCGCGTGCATCACTCGTCCTCCGTGGGCCGGGGCGTTGTGGTGTCGGGTTGGGGGGCGATGGTGTTGGCGCCGGCGAGGTCGGGGTTGAGGGGGACGGGGCTGCCGTCGGGCTCGACCAGGAGGGCGTGGGCGATGTGGGGGACGAGGCGGTGCGCGGCGGCGAGGCGGATGTCCCAGTGGGCGATGGCCTCGGTGAGGGCGAAGGGGAGAGCGTCGGGGGAGAGCTGGATGGTTGGTGAAGAGCCAGAGGTTGTAGTCGGCGGCGGGCTGGTCGGTGGTGTGGGCCTGCGGATCCCAGTTGACGGCGGCGAAGACGGCGAGGGGGTGGGGGCGGCCGAGGTCGATCCAGAGGAGGCCGGAGGCGGCGCAGAAGCTGGGAACGCAGCCGTCGATGGTGATGTAGCGGTTGCCGGTGGCGGTGACCGTCGCCGTATTGGGTGAGGAAGAGGGGGATGATGGTGGCGAGGGGTTCGTGGGTGTTGGGTGGGCCCCACATGGATTGGGGCTGCGGGAAGGCGTCCTGGAGGAAGGATTGGAAGCGGGCGTCGATGCGGAGGTTGGCGGCCTGGCCGAGGGGCGCGGGGTGGGTGTAGGGCCAGAGCCACTGGAGGTTGTCGGCGGGTGCGGGGCGGTGGAGGGCTGGGTTGCGCGGGGGTGGGGCGATGAGCTTGTCGGGGTTGGTGATCTGGGCGCGGAGGGTCGTCGCTGCTCCGGTAGGAGGAGGAGGAGGGCGGCGAGTTGGAGGAGGGGTGCGCATGGTGGGGAGGTGGTGGCCGAAAGGTTCGAACGGTATGGGTGGAAGCTGCTTCTTCGGGGTCCTTCGACTGCGCTGACCGCAAGGTGCGCGATCAGCTTCGCTCAGGATGACGACGGTAAATAAATATGCAAGAGCAGAGCAGGCAAGAGCAAGAGCAACGAGCAAGAGCAAGAGCAAGAGCAACTACAACGACAAGAGCAACTACAGGGGTCCTTCACTGCGTTCAGGATGACGGGCGTTTTGAGGTGGACCCTGAAGTGCGGTGAAGGGGTTGGGTTAGACGGCGTGGAGGGACTGGCTGGCGGTCGATGGATTCGGCGAGCGCGCTGTGGACGAGCTTGCCCATCTGCTGCGGTGGTGACGGTGGCTTCGGCGTTGCCGCGGGCGATGTCGGCGGTGCGGTGGCCGGCGTCGAGGACTTGCTGGACGGCGGCTTCGATGGCGGCGGCTTCCTGGTCGAGGCCGGCGGAGTGGCGGAGGACCATGGCGGCGGTGAGGATCGCGCCGAGGGGGTTGGCCTTGCCGGTGCCGGCGATGTCGGGAGCGGAGCCGTGGACGGGTTCGAAGAGGTTGACCTTGCCGCCGATGGTGGCCGAGGGCAGCATGCCGAGGGAGCCGGTGATGATGCCGGACTCGTCGGAGAGGATGTCGCCGAAGAGGTTCTCGGTGAGCACGACGTCGAAGTTGCGGGGGACGTTCATGAGGTGCATGGCCATGGAGTCGACGAGCTGGTGCTCGACGGTGACGTCGGGGTAGTCGGGCTTGAGGCTGTCGACGGTGGCGCGCCAGAGCTGGGAGCACTCGAGGACGTTGGCCTTGTCGACGGAGGTGAGCTTCTTGCGGCGCTTGCCGGCGAGCTCGAAGGCGATGCGGGCGACGCGGACGACTTCGTCGCGTGGTGTAGCGCATGGTGTTGATGGCCTCGCCGCGTCTCCTTGTTCCAGCAGCGGGGTTGGCCGAAGTAGAGGCCGCCGAGGAGCTCGCGGACGAAGAGGATGTCGACGCCCTTGGTGACCTCGGGGCGGAGGGGAGAGTTTTCAGCGAGCGCGGGATAGGCGACCGAGGGGCGGAGGTTGGCGAAGCCGCCGAGGATCTGGCGGATCTGCAGCAGGCCGGCCTCGGGGCGCTTGTCGGGGGAGAGGGCGTTGAACTTGTTGTCGCCGACGGCGCCGAGGAGGACGGCGTCGGAGTCGAGCGCGATGTCGATGGTCTCCTGCGGGAGGGGCGTGCCCTTGGCGGTGATGGCGACGCCGCCGAGGAGGGCTTCGGTGAAGGTGAAGTCGTGGCCGCCGGCTTCGGCGATGGCCTGGAGGATGTTGACGGCTTCGTGGGTGACTTCGGGGCCGATGCCGTCGCCGGCGAGGATTGCGATCTTGAGCTTCATGGGTGTCCAGTGAGTAGTGAGTAGTGGGTAGTGAGCAGTGAGTAGTGAGAAGTGCAGTAGTGCAAGCTGCTAGAGGCTGCTCTTAGCTAAGGCAAGTGCAACAGCAAGCTACAGAGGTTCCCACGGCGTTCAGGAAGACGCAAGGTAACAGCAACGGCAACGACAAGGCGACAACGCAGGTCCTTCACTGCGTTCAGGATGACGACGTTGCGGTGGTTAGGGGACGTTGGTGACCAGGGGTTCGGTGGCTGCGGGTTGGAGCAGGGCGACGATGTCCTGGTCGTAGATGGTTTTCTTGCGGTCGGCGAGTTCGGTGAAGCGGTGGTAGACCATGTTGAGTTCTTCGTGGGAGAGCGTGTGGCCGAGCTCGTTGAGGCGGTGCTCGAGGGCTCTGCGGCCGGAGTGCTTGCCGAGGACGATGTTCTGGCCGGTGAAGCCGACCGAGGCGGGCGTCATGATCTCGTAGGTGAGGGGGTTGGACAGGACGCCGTGCTGGTGGATGCCGGACTCGTGCGCGAAGGCGTTCTTGCCGACGACCGCCTTGTTGGGCGGGCAGCTGAAGCTGATGATCTCGCCGAGCAGCTGGGAGGTGGGGTAGAGCTCGGTCATGACGAGGTTGGTCTGTGTAGGGGTAGCGGTCGTGGCGGGTGGCGATGGCGGCGGCGATCTCTTCGAGGGCGGCGTTGCCGGCGCGCTCGCCGATGCCGTTGATGGTGCACTCGATCTGGCGGGCGCCGCCTTCGACGCCGGCCAGGGAGTTGGCTACGGCCATGCCGAGGTCGTCGTGGCAGTGGGTGGAGAAGATGATGTTTTCGGAGCCGGGGACGCGGGCGCGGACGGTCTCGAAGAGGGCTTTGTACTCCGCGGGGGTGGTGTAGCCGACGGTGTCGGGGATGTTGATGGTGGTGGCTCCGGCCTGGATGGCGATCGCTGATCATTTGGATGAGGAAGTCGAGGTCGGAGCGGGTGCCGTCTTCGGTGGAGAACTCGACGTCTTCGGCGAAGGTGCGGGCGAGGGCGACGGCGGTGGCGACGTTGTCGAGGGCCTGGGCGCGGGAGATCTTGAGCTTGGCTTCGAGGTGGAGGTCGGAGGTGGCGAGGAAGACGTGGATGCGGCTCTTGTGCGGCGGGCTCGATGGCGCGGGCGGCGGCTTCGATGTCCTCGCGCTTGCAGCGGGCGAGGGAGGCGATGCGGGGGCCGCGCACTTCGCGGGCGATGGTCTGGACGGAGTCGAAGTCGCCGTTGGAGGCGATGGCGAAGCCGGCTTCGATGATGTCGACGCCGAGGCGCGGCGAGCTGGTGGGCGAAGCGCAGCTTTTCGGCGTGGTGCATGGTGCAGCCGGGGGACTGTTCGCCGTCGCGGAGGGTGGTGTCGAAGATGACGATCTGGGTGTCGGTTGCCATGGAGAGTGACCTTTCCGTCTGGACAGAATCATAACGCGCTCTTATGCTCAGAACCAGATGTATTGTGCATTCTAATGATGCTATAGGATCGAAGCGGCTATCGGGTTACGAGAAAGTTACTCCTGCGCGTGGAGGGAAGGCAACGGCGAAGGCCTTGACGCAAAGGGCGCCAAGGGAGCGGTTTCGCGAGGGAAGGTGGGTTGGGATGGATTTGTTTCAGTTGGAGACGTTTCTGGCGGTCGCGGAGGAGAGAAGTTTCAGTCGGGCGGCGGCACGGCTGCACCGGACGCAGCCGGCGGTGAGCCAGGTGATTGCCAAGCTGGAGGCGGAGCTGGGGGAGGTGCTGCTGGAGCGGTCGGCGGGGCAGCCTGACGGATGCGGGCAAGGTGCTGCTGGAGTATGCGCAGAAGATGCTGAATCTGCGCAAGGAGGCGGGGGCGGCGCTGGTGGAGCTGCGGTCAGCTGCATCGGGGGCGGCTGGACCTGGCGGCGAACGAGTACACGTGCCTCTATTTGTTGCCGGTGCTGGATGCGTTTCGGCGGGAGCATCCGCGGATCAAGGTGGCGGTGCAGCGGACGCTGGCGAGCCGGATCGCGGATGAGGTGCTGTCGCACTCGGTGGAGATTGGGGTGGTGAGCTTTCGGCCGGAGGACCCGCAGGTGGTGTCGACGGTGGTGTATCGGGATGAGCTGGTGTGCGTGATGAGTCCGACGCATGCGCTGGCGAAGGCGGGGAAGGTGACGATCGCGCGGCTGGGGCGGGAGACGTTTGTGGCGCACAATGTGCCGTCGCCGCTGCGGCAGAAGGTGATTGAGGCGTTTCAGCGGCAGGAAGATGCCACTGCAGATGGAGGTGGAGCTGCCGTCGCTGGAGGCGATCAAGCGGTTTGTGCAGCGAGGGCAACGGCGTGGCGCTGGTGCCGAGGCTGACGGTGGAGGGCGAGCTGGAGGCGGGGACGCTGGTGGCGGTGGAGGTGCCGGAGCTGCAGATGGAGCGGAAGCTGCGGCTGGTGCATCGGCGGCAGGCGGCGCTGTGCATGCGGCGCGGGAGTTTCTGCGGGTGGTGCAGGCGCATGCGATCGAGCATGGAGATCCCTTCTGCTTTGTGGTGGAGAAGGGGTAGACTGGCGTCGGAAACGCGGTTAAGACGCGGGCGTTTGGAGAAAGTTTCAGCGAAAGAATATCGAAGAAACGCCAGAACATTTCTCGGAAAACCGCGTCTGTACCGGTGACAGCAGCGCAGCGAAGGGAAGCGGCGCGATGCTTCGAGAGAGAGCAGGTAAAGGCTATGAAGAATTTTGAGAAGAACAGGATGTTTCGTGCAGCAGCGGTTGTGCTGTGTAGTGCCGGGTTGGTGATGAGCGCGGCGGTTGCGCAGCAGGATACGGCGCCGCCGCCACCGGATGGACAACAACAGGGGCCTCCGCCGGATGGGCAGATGCAGGGGCCGATGCAGGGCGGACGGCGGGGCATGGATCCAGAGCGCCGGCGTGGATGATGCTGCAGCGGCGGCTGGAGTTGAATGACAGCCAGACGGCGCAGATTCGGGAGATCTTCACGGAGTCGCGGGCGCAGATGGAGGCGATTCGGTCGAATGCGTCGCTGGCGCCGGAGGATCGGCGGGCGCAGATGATGACGCTGCACCAGGGCGAGCAGTCGAGGATTCGCGCGGTGCTGACGCCGGATCAGCAGGCGAAGTATGACGCGATGCAGGCGAGGATGCGGGAGCGTCGTGGCGACGAGGCGGGGCAGGGCGCGCCGCCGCCTCCTCCGCCGCCGACACCGCAGATGTAAGGCAGCATCGCAGAAGAAGAGTAGAGAAGCGAGGAGGGCCTCGTTCCGGATACCGGGATGAGGCCTGTTTCGTCTAAGAGGGAGAACAAACTACGTTGGTGACGGGCAGAATCGAGGCGTGACGCGCGTGAGGGCGTCGTGTGCAGGTACAATAAGACAAAAGCGCGCCGCGGATACCGGCTGGACGCCCACACGAGAACGAGGTGGAGTTTTTGGCCGGCGGTGAGCATGCGAAGGGATTTCAGCAAGCATGAAGAAAATGATTTTGCTCGGTGCACTGATGACGTTGTGCACCGCCGCCGTGGGACACGCACAGGAAAGCCGGATGGACGCCAGCATCAGCTTGTTCGGGGTTTACGCACCGCCTGTGTATGGGCTGGACATTCATCCGATGACGACGACCACGCACCGGAGGCTTCCTGGCGAGCTACCGATATATGCTGACGCCGCGCAGCTCGGTGGAGTTGAACTACGGATTCTTCCAGAACTCGATCAAGTACAACGCGATTGCGGAGCCGAATACCAGGATGCATTCGCGCGGGCAGGAGATCAGCGCGGCGTATGTGTACCAGCGGACGTATAAGCGGTATAACCCGTTCGTGGAAGGCGGTATTGGCGCCGAGTTCTTTACGCCGATCCTGGATAACGGGACCACGCCAGTTGAGCTCGCGAAGGGGAGTACTGCAGATTGGCGGCCTGTTTGGCGCCGGCCTGGCGTATGAGCTGAGCCCCAGCTTTGATATCCGCGTGGAGTATCGCGGCTTCATGATGAAGGCTCCGACGTTTGGAGACCCGGGTGGATTGACGCAGACCAACCGCTACTACCTGCTGATGACGCCGTCGATCGGTGTGGCGTACCACTTCTAACTGCTGCAGGAGCAATAAGAACGGCCCAGCCTGATGGCTGGGCCGTTCTGTTTGCGAGATGCGAGATGCGAGATGGCGAGAGGCGAGATGCGGAGAGGCGAGAGGCCTCAGGGGGGGCGGGGATGCACCGACGTGGGTCGTGGCTTCGGTACTGTTGCGCGGTGGGGTGAAGCTCGTCCCGCCGCACCTCGTATCTCGCCTTTGCGCTCTCCGTATCTCGTATCTCGGCCGCTCCGCCTCTCGCATCTCGGAAACAGAGAGGCCTGGAGAGTGGGGATCTGTACCGGTCGGCATGGAATGCTGCATGACGGTCGGAGGTCCGAACGATCCAGGCTATGGGTGAGGCGAAGGAGTTGGGGGAGGCGATCGGGTGAGTGCGGCTATTGGATGTTGGAGCCGCCGGTGAAGTGGTAGGAGAGGCCAACCTCGAACAGGACGGGGGTCAGGCCGTTGGGGAGGTAGACGTTCGGTCCGGGGCCCCCGCTGTTGGGAGGGCCGGTCACTCCGCCGGTGAACCAGTTCTGATACTCGGCGCCGACGCGAACGCTGAAGCGAGGTGTGAGGACGGTATCCACACCGCCGCCAAAGGCAACGATGTTGTAGCCCGGATTGGCGCCGGCCTGGTAGAAGTCCGGGGCAGAGTCAAAGGTGCCTCTGCCGGCCATGGCTTTGAGGTACGGATTGTAGCGGCCGTAGGTACGATGGTAACGTACGCCATACTCGAAAGACCACTCTTTGGCGGGGGCGTGCTGCTGAATGGAGACCGAGTGATAGTCGAGCTCGGCTCCCCAGTGCGGGGTGAAATCGAAGGTGCCGAAGACGCCGAATCCCAAGGCTTCTGGGGGGTGTAGTCGGGACGCGCATAGGTAAAGGTCGCCCCCGGCCTGAACATCAACAACGCGCGTGGCACCGGGGATGGCCTGTCCGAGAGCAAAGGAAGAGCATACAGCCAACATAGCCAGGATGAGGACAGTTCGTTTCAATGGATGGCCTCCATTGGCCGGAATTCGTGGGATCGTTTCCACTTAGTGTAGAGGAAGTTGTGCTGGAAATACCAGCAATCTTTGAGGATATCCTCTGACATCGCTTCGTTGGGACGACTCTGGAATGGAACGCGAACCTTGCGAGGTCGTTCAACACTTTTGAGCTATGACGCTCATTGTGAGAAGAAGGTTGTGGTCATCGTATCCCAAAACGGCACTCACGGGAAGCGTGAGTGCCGTCGTTGGAGTGACTGAAGAGGAACGTCCCGGGGCCGCAGACGCAGAGGAGAGTCAGGGTTGGGGCTGGGGAGCGGGAGCGGCTGCAGGAGCAGCGCTTCCGGAGGCCGCATCGGGGTCGACGGGCGGCTTCCAGTAGGAGAGGTTGACCGAGACGGGGGTGATCTCGAACGGGAGCTTGTCGCGGGCGCTGAGCAGCGGCTCGGGAGGCGGCGTTCAGCTTGATGACCTGATCGGTCCAGGGATCGTTACGAAGGTAGGCGTCGAGGGGCTCGGCCGCCTGCTGCTTGAGGTCGGTGTTGTTGAGCTTGGGGGCCTTGGCGATGAGGGCCTGCAGCCAGAAGGTTCCATCGGGCTTGACGAGGCTGTCGCCGAGCTGAGGATCGGTGAGCGCCTTGAGGCCCTTCTCGCGAGCCTGCAGCTGCTGGAGGTAGAGGCCGAAGTACTGTTCGCCGTCGGCGAGATCCTTGACGCTCAGAAGCTCGATGGCCTTCTTGGAGGCTTCGGTGTCGTCGGCATCGGTGTGCGAGAGGGGCAGCTTGGCGAAGGCGGACTCGGGTGGGAAGAGCAGGCGATCGCTGAAGGCGTACTTGGTGTCGATGTGGTGGCCGAGCACGATGTGCGCGACCTGGAAGGCAAGGATGGCGTTGAGGTTGCCCATCTGCTGGGCGCCGTCGGCGGTGACCACGGCGGTGGTGTCGATGAGGCCCTTGGAGATGAGGATGGTGTTGCCGACGGCTACCGACTCAAGGGGCTCGGTGAGCAGGGTGCGGACGCGGATGGGGCGGTCGATGGGGATCTGGTTGTAGGCGAGGATGTTGTTGGCGAGCTGGGCGAGCACCTTGTCGAAGTCGCTGGGGGCGTCGATGAGGCCGGCGGAGAAGAGGCGGTCGATGACGTTGTCCTCGGCCTGCTGAATCCACTGGCGCTGGGCGCCGAGGGGGCTGAGGGCTCCGTTCTGCTGGCTCTCGTCGGTGGCGCCTTCGACTTCGATGTCGGCCTGATCCTCTTCCTTCTCGGGGGTCTTCAGGGAGTAGCCCCAGATCTGGTTGATGGCCTTGAACTTCAGGCTGTGCGAGGGGCTCTTGGGGTCGGTTTCCTCGATGTAGGAGGCGGTGGGGAGCCAGAGGCCGTCCTGCACGTTGGTGCGGATGGAGTTGAAGTGGAAGTACTCGTTGATGTTGTCCTTCTCGCCGCCGGCGAGGTCGCCGTCGTAGCGGACGATGTTGCCGCCCTGGCGCTCGACCCAGATGCGGCCGAAGAAGCGTCCGGGGACCTTCTTGATGGGGGCGACGTCGAAGACCTCGGTGGGAACGGTGCCGAGGAAGTCGTTGCGCAGGAAGGTGAAGTTGTAGTGCTGGCGGTCGAAGCCGGTGCTGTCGATGACGATCATGCGGACGAAGCCGGCCTCGTTGTATTGGAGGTGGAGGTCCTTGGAGATGCCGGTGATGTAGCCGAGGGAGTGCTTGAAGCGCCCCTTCTTCTCGGTCGCCGCCGGCGAGGAAGCCGTTCTCGCCGATGACCTTGCCGAAGTCGACGCGGGCGAGGAAGTGGGCATCGCTGTCGACGGTCTGACCCATGACGGGGTCGGGCCGCATGTTCTGGATGTAGGTCTCGACGATGGGGCTGCGCTCCCGTAGGGTCTTGATGATCACGGCCTCGCGGGCGATCGCCTTATTCACGAGCTCATTCTGGGCGGGGGTAAGCTTGCGCGCGAAGGGCGAGTCCGTCTCCGCTTTCTTGTGCGGGAAGGCAGCGGCGGGAAGTGCCGAAGCGACCAGGACAGTGAAAGCCACGGCGGCGGTAAGTTTTGTCGGGAGGTTCATAGTCGTCTGGGGCTCCTTGGGTGGTGCGGCCACCGGGTGAGGGTGGTCTTTTCAGAGAGATTCGTCTTGCGATTTGCGTGCGCCGGTAGGCTATTTTTGCTGTTCTGGCTTAGAGTAACTTGCCGAATTCAACGTTCGCGATGAAATTGTGGATTTTGTGTACTCATTAGTTATTAATCACGAAGTGGATGATGATGTTGGTGGGGAAGTCAACCGGTTCAGCCGCGGCATTGAGAGCTGGGTGGAACCGGATACCGCGGGCGGACTGAAGGGCGGGTTCATCGAGACCATAGCCGAGGCCGCGGACCAGGCCGAGGACCTCGATACTGCCGTTGGCGCGGAAGACGACCTTGACGACGGCATCTCCCTCGATGTGATGCTCTTTGGCTTCCTGGGTGTAGACCGGCTCGGGTTTAAAGGTGATCTTGGGCGGGGTGGCGGCCGAGAGTGCGGAGGCACTGGAGGTGCGCTCGGCGGCGGCGGGCGGTGGGGTGCCCAGCTGGACGGGCTTGACCGCGGCGTAGTTCCGGGAGGTCATGGGGCCGTTGCCGCTGCCCAGGGCGACTCCGCGAACGGGCTGGGCGGCGTTGTCGTGGCCGTTCATGCTGCCGTTCGGCGAACCGGAGCCCAGGTTGACGGCGCTGGCGTGGGGACCGTTGCCGGTATTGCCCTTGTTCATGCCGGGCATGCCGGCGTTGCCGAGGTTGACGCTGGAGACGGCGGGGCCGGAGAGGGGCTTGAGCGGATTGGACGACTCACCGAGGCGCACGGCGCTGGGGTGGAGGTCGTGATTGGGAACAGAGGCTGCCGAGGCTACGCCGAGGTTGACCTTTACGGGCGCGGGCGGGGGCTTGACCGCCTTGGGCGGAGCCGGGGGCAGGTTGATGGGCTTGGGCTGCGGGACAGGGAGGGGCTTCACATCCGGCGGAGGCGGGACGGGGGTGGGCTCGGGCAGCTTGATCCTGGGCGGGGGCACCGGCATGGGCGGCACCGGCTTGATCTTGATGGGCGGCGGCTTGGGCACCGGTTTTTCGGCGGGCGGCGGCGGGGGAAGGGTGAGGACGGCGACTTCCTTGGCGACCGTGGGGCTGGTTTTAATGACGATACCCAGGATGATGACCAGGGCCGCCAGGGTGACGTTGATCGCAATGGAGGCTGCGGCAGCACCTTTGCTGCGCTGGCCGTCGTTGAGAACACCGAAGTCCCGGAACTGGACACTTGGTGGATTGGGATCGTCGCTACGGAGTGGCTTCGCCATTTTAGAATTCAGTCCTTAAAAGATGCACAAATAGTGATGCAGGGTAACACTCGCGGAAAGAGTATCCAGAGCATAGCAGAAGAATTTCTCCAACTATCGCTGGGAAGATTGAACTTCACGGTAAGTATGGTGTGTGCACCTTTCTTCTCATTGACAAGTTAGCTACTAGCGTGAACGGAAGGATCCTGAAGCGATCATCGCGAAAAGGGGAGTCATCCCGCGAAGGTGAAGGATCGATATGTCGCTCCGTGGACGGAGACTGTGCTTGGCTAGCGCGTACGGGAGAAGAAGTGCAGTCGATCGAATGATGGGTCGGAATGAAGCGCAGGCACGTACCCCATCGCGGTTAGGATAGCACAAAGGCGCGGGTCGACTCTGTGCAGAGGATGGCATGGAAAGGGCCTATAACGACTGGAGAAACTCTCGATGCACGATCTAATACAAACCCTTTCCCATGACATGTTTCGGATGCCGCTTCCGCTGGCGGAGAAGATCCTTCGGCCGGTGATTGTTTACCTCTTCCTGGTGGTATTTCTGCGGATCTTCGGGAAGCGGGAGCTGGCGCAGTTGAACCCGTTTGACCTGGTGGTGCTGCTGAGTCTGTCCAACACGGTACAGAATGCCATGATCGGGGACGACAACTCGGTGTCGGGCGGGGTGGTGGGAGCGTTTTCGCTGCTGGCCATTAACTGGCTGCTGGTGTGGGTGTTATATCGTGCGCCCAAGGCGACGAAGGTGCTGGAGGGGCAGGCGTCGACGCTGGTGCGGGGCGGGGTGGTGGACGAGGAGGAGCTGAAGCGGCAGTCGCTGACCCATGTGGACCTGGTTTCGATTCTGAACAAGAACGGGTTTAACGATCCGGCGGACGTGGAGGTGTGTGTGCTGGAGCCGAACGGGACGTTTTATGTGGAGGGGAAGAAGCCGTCCGCGGATTCGCTGGATCGGCGGGAGATGATGCGAGCGCTGGCCGAGCTGTCCAGTGAGGTGAAGGCGCTGCGGCGGGAGATTGAGGCGAAGGGCTAGGCGGAGTGGCAGGGCGGGAGGGGTGTTTGGCGCGGGCCTTGAGGAGGCGCGGGGGCGGGGAGGGGAGCTGGGCGTCTTTGACGGCGGCGCGATAGCCTCCGAGAAAGATGGAGTACATGACGGCCAGGGCGCAGCCGACGCCGAAGACGAATCCGAGGAAGACGCCGATGAGGGCGCTGGAGAAGAAGTCCACGATGGACCCATGGTATGCCTTGTGCTACCTGAGACGGAGGTCTAATCCGTGCTAGCTGGCGCGAGGTTAAGTGGTTGCGGGTGAACTGTGCGGGACGTTTCTGGCGTAGGTTAAGAGAATCGGTTGGGGCAGCTTGTTTCAATCGATGGGTTGTTGTGCCGAGATTCGCGATCCTGCCCGCGATGCGCACCCCGGAAGGAATGAGACGATGCCGCAGGATATCCAGGTTCTGAACGCCGATCTGTTTGAGACCCACATGCATGAGGTCCGGGTGTTTCCACCGCCGTCCGAGTTTTCGGCCAAGGCGCGGGTGGGGAGCATGGAGGAGTATGAGGCGATGTATGCCCGCAGCGTGGAGGATCCGGAGGGGTTCTGGGGAGATGCGGCGCGGGAGTTGGAGTGGTTTGCGCCGTGGGAGCGGGTGCTGGACGAGCGGGGGCGGCACGCGCAGTGGTTTACGGGCGGGAAGCTGAACCTGGCGCATAACTGCGTGGATCGGCATGCGCAGGGTGCGCGGAGGGACAAGGTGGCGCTGGTGTGGGAGGGAGAGCCGGTTGGCGGGGGCGGCGGCGGGCAGGTGCGCCGGCTGACGTATGGGGAGTTGCATGAGCAGGTGCAGCGGTTTGCCAATGTGCTGAAGTCGCTGGGGGTGAAGAAGGGCGACCGCGTGGCGGTGTACATGGGGATGAGTCCGGAGCTGGCGATTGCGGTGCTGGCGTGCGCGCGGATTGGCGCGGTGCATTCGGTGGTGTTTGGGGGATTTGCGGCGCAGGCGATCTCGGACCGGGTGAAGGACTCGGATTGCCGGGTGGTGGTGACGCAGGATTTGAGCTATCGGCGCGGGGCCGAGGTGAAGCTGAAGGGGATTGTGGACGAGGCGCTGGAGAAGTGTCCGGACGTGCGCTCGGTGGTGGTGTATCAGCGAGAGCCGCAGAGCGCGGTGGCGATGAAGGCCGGGCGGGATGTGTGGTGGCATGAGGCGATGGCGGCGGCGAGTGCGGAGTGTCCGGCGGAGTGGATGGACGCGGAGGATCCGCTGTACATCCTGTACACGAGCGGGACGACGGGCAAGCCGAAGGGGCTGGTGCATACGACGGGCGGGTATGCGGTGCAGACGTACCTGACGAGCAAGTATGTCTTCGATCTGCAGGACGAGGATGTGTACTGGTGCACGGCGGATATTGGGTGGGTGACGGGGCATAGCTATGTGCTGTATGGGCCGCTGCAGAATGGAGCGACGGTGATGATGTATGAGGGGGCGCCGAACTTTCCGGAGAAGGACCGGTTCTGGAAGATCATCGACGGGCATCAAGGTGAGCATCTTCTATACGGCGCCGACGGCGATCCGGGCGTTCATCAAGTGGGGAACGGAGTGGGTGCACAAGCATGACCTGAGCAGCCTGCGGCTGCTGGGGACGGTGGGCGAGCCGATCAATCCGGAGGCGTGGATGTGGTATCACCGGGAGATTGGCAAGGAGCGCTGCCCGATTGTGGATACGTGGTGGCAGACGGAGACGGGAGCGATCCTGCTGGCGCCGATTCCGGGAGCGGTGGCGACGAAGCCGGGGTCGGCGACGCGGCCGTTCTTTGGGGTGGTGCCGGCGATCCTGTCGCAGACGCGGGGAGCCGGTGGAGCCGGGGCATGGCGGGCTGCTGATGATTACGCGGCCGTGGCCGTCGCTGGCGCGAACGATCTGGGGCGAATCCGGAGCTGTATGAGAAGGCGTACTTTCCGGGGGCGAAGGATGTGTATGTTACGGGCGATGGAGCGCGCTGCGATGAGGATGGGTACTACTGGCTGATGGGCCGGGTGGATGATGTGATCAATGTGAGCGGGCATCGGCTGGGAACGGCGGAGATCGAGTCGGCGCTGGTGGGCACATGCGGGCGTGGCGGAGGCCGCGGTGGTGGGGCGGCCGGATGAGGTGAAGGGGCAGGCGATTGCTGCGTTTGTGACGCTGGAGGAGGACCATGAGCCGAGCGAGGAGCTGAAGCAGGAGCTGCGGCAGTGGGTGAGCAAGGAGATTGGGCCGCTGGCGCGGCCGGATGATCTGCGGTTTATTCAGCGGCTGCCGAAGACGCGGTCGGGAAAGATCATGCGGCGGCTGCTGCGGGAGCTGGCGGCGACGGGCGAGGTGAAGGGCGACACGACGACGCTGGAGGACTTCAGCGTGCTGGCGCAGCTGCGGGAGAGCGACGAGTAGGCTACGCGAGTGGACAGGTGTCGGGAGGTGGGTGTCGGGGAGAGTGGGCGTCGGGGAGGTGGGGAGGACGAGCTGCGAGGTGGGGTGCGCGCTGGTGATGACGGAAGGTGAGGTGGCGTCCGTCGAAGTCGACGAAGAGGTAGGCGAGGATAAAGAGCACCACCAGGGCCACGGCCGACAGGGCGACAACCAGGAGAAAGTTGGGTTTCTTGGGCGGTAGCTGCTCGATTTCCATAGCGGATTGGATGCCGCGGTGGCGGGGGTGTTGGCGCCGGGGATGGGGATGGGAGGGGTGGGAGCCGATTTTAGGCTTGGAGGCGGGCGCATCCTGACAGATGATGGAAGTAGTGATGCCGAGATGCCCAAGGAGATGGTGATGACAGCAGGCAAGTTCCGGATGGGTTTGATGGCGGCAGGCATGGCGTTGGTGATGAGCGTTGGAGCGCAGGGGCAGATTCTGCCGGGACACGCGCATATCTATCCGTCGATCGACGCGGCGGAGGCCGATATTCATGCGGCGGAGGTCGAGGCGCGGCGGACGCATAAGCGGGTGCTGCTGGACTTTGGCGGAGACTGGTGCGGCGGACTGCCAGGTGCTGAATATCTACTTCCACCAGAGCCCGAATGCGGAGCTGCTGGCGAAGAACTTTGTCCTGGTGGATGTGAACATCGGGCACATGGATGCGAACCTGGAGCTTGCGCACCGGTATGGGGTTCCGGTGACGCGGGGCGTTCCTGCGCTGGCGGTGGTGGACGATCATGGGCAGGGTGATCTATGCGCAGACGAATGAGTTCGAGGACATGCGGCACATGGAGGCTTCGTCGGTGACGGAGTTTCTGAACAAGTGGAAGCCGTAAGAGCGCGAGGCTCGAATGGCAGGTGCAGTGAGCGAGAGGCTGGAGCGACGCGGCTGGAGGCAGTGGCCGGACGACGCGGTGTGCGTGTTGCAGATGCTGCGTCGTGCGGCGGTGGCGGCGCTGGAGCATGATGCGCTGACGGTGGCGCAGGCGACGGCGTACTCGGCGATGGTGGCGCTGTTTCCGGCGCTGATTGTGGCGGCGGCGGTGGTGAGCTGGATACCGGATACGGCGCCGCTGCGGGTGCAGATGGCGCAGTTCTTCAACCAGGTGCTGCCGCCGAATGTGAGTCCGCTGCTGGAGATGTATTTTTCTCCGGCGCACCGGACGTGCGCATACGGCGCGGGCGCTGCTGGGGTCGGTGGTGGTGAGCATTACGGGGGCGTCGAGTGTGATGTCGACGCTGATGGAGGGATTTCGGCGGGCGTATGAACTGCCGCTGACGCGGCGCAGCTTCTGGCCGCGGCGGGTGCGGTCGGTGGCGCTGGTGCCGGTGTCGCTGGTGCCGCTGGCGGCGGCGAGCGGGCTGGTGGTGTTTGGGCACCTGATTACGCAGTGGCTGGCGGCGGAGGTGACGCCGGCGCTGCGGGTTTCGGTGCTGGTGATCTCGTTTGTGCTGCGCTGGACGATTGCGTTTGCGGGCAGCGTGGGGATTATCGCGGTGATCTATCACCTGGGAACGGATCTGACGACGCATATGCGCGAGCACCTGGAGCCGCTGCTGCGGGAGCCATGGATTCTGCTGCGCAGGGACTGGAGCTGGCGGGCGAGCCTTCCGGGAGCGGCGCTGGCGACGGTGTTCTGGCTGGGGTCGACGCTGCTGTTCGGGTACTACGTGACGCGGTTTGCGGATTACTCGCGGGTGTATGGATCGCTGGGAGCGGCGATTGCGCTGATGTTCTGGCTGTACATTATTGCGCTGAGCGTGCTGCTGGGAGCGGAGTTCAATGCGCAGCGCGCGGTGCAGGGACCGGCGAGGCGCGACCCGCAGCTTTCCGAGCTGCTGTGGAAGCTGCCGGGCTGATTCCGCGACGTCATCGGGGCCGTACAGGTAGAATTGCTGACTGATGGTGGGAAAAACGTTTTAGGGTCTGACCGGATGGTTGGGCTAGAAGGATGATGCAGTAATGGATGGACTCGAAAGACGTGACGACGGCTGGCGTGCGTCGCGCGAAGATTGTGGCAACGCTGGGGCCGGCATCGAACACCGAGACGACGTTTCGGGAGCTGGTGCGGGCAGGGTCTGGATGTGGCGCGGCTGAACTTCTCGCATGGATCGCATGAGCAGAAGGCGGAGCTGATCGCGATGGTGCGCAAGGTGGCGAAGGAAGAAGGCAAGCCGATCTGCATTCTGGCGGATCTGCAGGGGCCGAAGATTCGCACGGGGAAGCTGGTGGACCACAAGCCGGTGTGCCTGGTGGCGGGCAAGCGGCTGGTGATTACTCCGGAGACGATGGAGGGAACGGCGGAGCGCGTGAGCACGGTGTTCACGACGCTGGCGGAGAACCTGAAGCCGGGCGATCAGATCCTGCTGTCGGATGGTTTGATTGAGCTGCGCGTGGTGGAGATTGCGGGCGCGGATGTGGTGACCGAGATTGTGAACGGCGGGATGCTGGGGGAGAACAAGGGCATCAACCTGCCGGGTGTGGCGATCAAGGTTCCTTCGCTGACGGAGAAGGACGAGATCGATCTGGAGTTTTGTTTGAAGGCCGGCGCGGATACGGTGGCGGTGTCGTTTGTGCAGACGGCCGAGGATGTGTTGTATGTGAAGCGGCGGATCAAGGAGCTGGGGTCGGATGCGTGGGTGATTGCGAAGCTGGAGAAGCCGCAGGCGGTGGACCACCTGGACAGCATTCTGGAGGCCGCGGATGGGATCATGGTGGCGCGCGGCGACCTGGGCGTTGAGGTTCCTCCGGAGAAGGTGCCGGCGATTCAGAAGCACATTATCCGGCGGGCGGCGGAGTATCGGAAGCCGGTGATCACGGCGACGCAGATGCTGGAGTCGATGATCGAGAACCCGCGGCCGACGCGGGCGGAGGCTTCGGATGTGGCGAATGCGATCTATGACGGAAGCGATGCGGTGATGCTTTCGGCGGAGAGCGCGGCGGGCAAGTATCCGGTGGAGTCGGTGGCGATGATGGCGAAGATCATTCTCGAGACGGAGAAGCAGATGCAGGGGCTGGGACAGAGGCTGGGGCCGCGGCATGTGAGCGGCGGCAAGAAGACGTTCCTGACGGTGCCGGAGACGATCTGCGAGTGCATGGCGCACTCGGCGCAGGACCTGGACCTGGCGGCGATTGCGATCTTTACGGAGAGCGGGAATACGGCGAGGCTGCTGTCGAAGTACCGGCCGGATGCTCCGATCTTTGCGTTGAGCCCGTTTGAGGAAGTGGTGCATCGGGCGATGCTGCTTGTGGGGCACGGTGGCGATCCATTGCGAGCGGTTTGTCGGGACCGACACGCTGGTGTCGATGGCCGAGGAGATGCTGGAGGAGCGCGGGTATCTGAAGCCGGAGCAGATTGTCGGGATCGTGGCGGGAACGGCGACCAAGACGGGCGCGACGAACTTCATGCGGCTGCATCGGGCGGGGGATCGGTAGTTGGGAGAGGCGAGAGGCGAGATGCGAGATGCGAGAGGCGAGAGGCGAGATTCGGAGATGCGAGATGCGAGAGGCGAGAGGCGAGATGCGAGAGGCGAGAGGGCTAGAGGCGAGAGACGAACGAACGGCCAGTGAGGTGCGGTAAGACGGAGAGGGTTGCGATGGGACGGTCTTATCGGGATTTTGGAGCTTGGCAGAAGGCGATGCAGCTCTCTGTGAAGGTGTATGAGCTGACCAGTGGATTTCCGCGGGAAGAGCAGTATGGGCTGACAAGTCAGATGCGGAGGGCCAGTGTGTCGGTGATCAGCAATATTGCTGAAGGGCACGGCCGTGATAGCAAGATCCGCAATTGATTGCAGTTGCTTGTCGATGGCGACGGGGATCGGATCTTCGAGGTGGAGGCTGCAACTCTTACTCTGCATCGAACGTCAGATGGGGAAGAGAAGGCCTGGGCAGGGCGTGCCAGGGATTGTGCGATGAGGTGAGCCAGGATGCTGACTCCTGCGCTCCAGGGCTGAGACTACAAAGCGCTGAAGGAAGGCGCTTTCAATAGACGAGGTCCCGAGTGCTTCGCACGGCGATCGTCGAAGCTCTCGCATCTCGCATCGCGAACCTCGCATGCGTCGATACCTCGTATCTCGAACCGTGCTTGCGGAAAACGCTTCGTGATGCGGTGGGGATTGGACGGCAAGAACTCACAGGGGCGGGGCTGGCTACAATCGGGCGATGGGAAAGATTCGGGTGCTGTCGGACCAGGTGGCGAATCAGATCGCTGCCGGTGAGGTGGTGGAGCGGCCGGCGTCGGTGGTGAAGGAGCTGCTGGAGAACTCGCTGGATGCGGGGGCGACGCGGATTCGGGTGGAGATTGAGGCGGGTGGGCGGAAGCTGATTCGCATCGTCGACAACGGCCACGGCATGGGACGAGACGACGCGATGCTGGCGTTTGAGCGGCATGCCACGTCGAAGCTGCGGTCGTCGGATGATTTGTTGTCGATTGCGACGCTGGGGTTTCGCGGCGAGGCGCTGCCTTCGATTGCCAGCGTGGCGCGGGTGAGTCTGGAGACGCGGGCGGCCGAGGATGAGGTGGGCACGGTGCTCGAGATCTCCGGCGGGAACCTGCTGCGCGTGGAAGATGCGGGGCTGCCGGAGGGGACGACGATTGCGGTGCGGGATCTGTTTTTCAATACGCCGGCGCGGAGGAAGTTTCTGCGCGCGGAGCAGACGGAGCTGGGGCATGTGGCGGCGCTGGTGACGCACTATGCGCTGGCGCATCCGACAGAAACACTTTGAGCTGCACTCGGCGACGCAGGCGCTGCTGGTGGCGCCGGCGGTGGCGAATGCGGGGGAGAGGCTGTACCAGATCTTTGGGCGGGAGACGTTCGCGAGCTTGATTCCGGTGGCGGCGGAGATTGATTTTGCGCGGGCGGGATTGCCGGAGCCTCCGCCATGGAAGCGGGAGCAGGACTATGAGGCGCCGGAGCCGGGGTTTCTGCGGCTGAGCGGGTTTGTGAGTAAGCCGGAGCTGCAGAAGCTGAATCGGAACTCGATGTATGTGTTTGTGAATGGGCGGCTGATTCGCGACAAGCTGATGCTGCATGCGTTCAACGAGGCGTATCGGAATATTATTCCGCCGACGTCGTTTCCGGTGGTGCTGCTGTTTCTGGAGATGCCGCCGCAGGAGGTGGATGTGAATGTGCATCCGGCGAAGACGGAGGTGCGGTTTCGGCAGGGAAGCTTTGTGCATGATTTTGTAAGGGACTCGGTGCGGACGGCGCTGATGCATGCGCGGCCGGCGGCGAGTTTCTACCAGGCGCTGACGGGCGGGGCGCGGGCGAGCGAGTCGCTGATGGTGGATGTGAGCCCGCTGCCGGGGGTGGATGAGGCGGTGTTCGGGCCGCGGGACGAAGCGGAGCGGGAGCTGATGGTGGTCGAGAGCGAGGGGGCGATCGATCCGGGGGATGTGGCGGGGTTTGAGCTGCGGGAGAGGGTGGTGCCGGCGTCGGCGGGGAGGCTGGGGTTTACGGGGGCGGGGATCGCGGTGGGGTATGGGGATTCTGTCGAACCCAGGTCTCAGAGGCGAGACCTGGGGCACCCGCGAGATGCGAGATGCGGAGATGCGGGGAGCGGTGCAGCCGACGCTGAACTGCGCTGGCGTCGCTGAAGCCGGTGGGGCAGCTGCGGGACTCGTTTATTTTGGCGGTGAATGAGGAGGGGCTTTGGATTGTCGATCAGCATGTGGCGCATGAGCGGGTGCTGTTTGAGAAGATTCTGCGCGAGCGGAAGGTGGAGGCGGTGCAGCGGCAGCGGCTGTTGATGCCGGTGCTGGTGGAGCTGCTGCCGGAGCAGATGGTGACGTTCGCGGAGATTGCCGAGGAGTTGGAGCGGAATGGGTTTGAGGCGGAGCCGTTTGGGCCGCGGACGCTGGCGGTGAAGGCGACGCCGGTGGGGCTGGAGGGCAAGGAGCTGGAGCGGGTGCTGGAGGAGGTGCTGGGGGTGACGGAGAAGTCGGCGCAGGTGGAGAACGAGGAGCTGCGGCGGACCCGGATTGCGGCGTCGATTGCGTGCCATGCGGCGATCAAGGTGAATATGCCGCTGGAGCCGGCGAAGATGGACTGGTTATTGCGGGAATTGGGGAAAACTGAGCATCCGATGAGTTGTCCGCATGGCAGACCCATCGCGTTGCGGTATTCTCTAAGAGACATCCAACGGGCGTTTCAGCGCATCTAGGCGCGAACGAGCCCGCACTTCACAGGATTTTCTCCGATGACAGCACTGCGAACTGAGGTCGATTCTCTGCGTGGTTTGTCGGAAGCTGCGCGTACGCGTGCGGCAGAAAACGATAGAGGCAATTTTGAGTTCAACACAAGAGTTTAATGAGACGCAGCTTGAGGCTGCACGCGCGACGGCATGGAGACAGACGGGCGAGCCGCTGCTGACGCTGGAGGCGACGCGGGACTGGATCAACGAGCGCGGGCTGGTGCTGTTTGCGCCGCGGGCGCAGCAGCTGCCGGCGCCGGCGCCTACGCTGGTGGAAGCGACGCTGGGTGTGGCGAAGAGTGCGCCGACGCTGGCCGAGACCGAGGTGGCGCGCGGATTGGTGGCGCGGCTGGTGGGTGAGGGGCTGGCGCTGCCGCTGAATCTGCTGGGCGTGCCGGGCGATGCTCCGGACTTTGTGGTGAGCGCGCAGGTGTTCAGCTACATCTTTACGATGCGGGGGGATAAGGCGTGGAAGCTGCCGCCGTCGACTTCGGGGGCGGTGAAGGTGTCGCCGCTGGGGCTGAAGGTGTATGAGGTGCTGGCGGCGCGCGGGCCGGTGACGGCGGCGGAGCTGGCGCAGGAGCTGGGGCGCGAGGTGACGGAAGCGGCGATTCTGCGCTCGCTGACCGAGCTTTGGTCGCAGCTGCGGGTGATCCCCTTGCTGGCGCAGGGCGAGGGCGTCGACGCTGTGGGAGCTGACGGCGCGGAGGTTTACGAAGGCGATCAAGGCGGGAGCGAATGCGGGGCAGCCGACGGCGCTGTCGGCGCTGGTGTCGCTGTATTTGGGGCAGGTGTTTGCGGCGACCGAGGAGGAGATTACGACGTTCCTTTCGCCGCTGACGGCGCGGTCGCGGGTGCGCGAGGTGCTGCATGCGCTGGTGGGTGCGCGGCAGTTGGAGACGGTGGTGCTCGAGGGCAAGACGCTGCTGCATATTCCGGGAGGGCTGCCGGCGGCTGGTGGCGGAGGTGTCGAGGATGACGGCCGAGGGCGAGGAGCCGGTTGCGGCGGTGGAGCGGCCGACCGAAGAAGATTGGGACGGGAAGGATCAAGAGCTTCGCGAGTGAGGCGAAGGTGGCGGGCGAGTTCCGCGGGAAGCCGGTGGCGAAGAGCTTTGGGGCGAAGCCTGCGGGGCGCGGGTTCGCGGCGAAGGGGGCGGGGCCGGTGAAGCCGTCGGCCCGGTTTGGGGCGCGGCTGGATGGGAAGACGGAGAAGGATCGGCGGCCGTTCAAGAAGGATGGGGCGGCGGCGCTCGGGGGCGGCGAAGAAGAGCTTTACGAAGCCGTGGGAGGAGGATCGGAAGCCGCGGGCGGCTGCTGCGCCGAAGGCGGATGGGTTTACGAAGTTTCGGCGGCCGGCGCCGGAGGATCGGGCGCCGCTGGGGGCGAGGGAGCAGGCTGGGATTGCCGGCGGAGCGGAGGATCCGCCAAGGAGCGGGCGACGAAGTCGTTTGAGAAGCGGCCGTATACGCCGCGGTCGCCGTACACGCCGCGGGGCGAAGAGGGCGGGGAGCGGGCGACGTTCAAGCCGCGGAGCTATGAGAGCGGATCGGGCGAAGGCGGGGTTTGGAGCGAAGCGGCCGTATGGGAAGCGGGATGCTGAGGGCGGGGCGGGAGTCATTTGCCAAGCGACCGTATGCGAAGAGGGATGCTGAGGGCGGGGCGAAGCCGTTTGCGAAGCGGCCGTATACGCCGAGGACGGAAGAGGGTGGAGAGCGGGCGACGTTCAAGCCGCGGAGTTTTGCGGGGAAGGAAGGCGGCGGGAAGCCGTTCGCGAAGCGTCCGTATAAGGCGCGAGAGGGCGGGACGCGGCCGTTTGTGAAGCGGGAGTTTACGCCGAGGGTGGAGGCGAGTGCGGGCGCGGAGACGCCGCATGTGGAGCGGACGCTGCCCAAGCGGCCGTATAAGCCGCGGGCGGCGGATGCGCATACGCGTCCGTTTACCAAGGATCCGTGGGTTCCGACGGAGGGTGAGGGGGCCAAGCGGCCGTACAAGCCTCGGGCGGAGGGCAGCTACGGGCGTGCGGGGGCGGGCAAGCCTGCAGGGAAGTTTGGCGGCAAGCCGGGGTTTGGCGGGAAGAAGTTTGGCGGCAAGCCGGGGTTTGGCGGGAAGAAGTTTGGCGGCAAGCCGGGGTTTGGGGGAAAGAAGTTCGGCGGCAAGCCGGGTGGAGCGAAGCCGGCGTTCCGCAGAAAGCCTGAGGCGTAGGGATCGGGATGAGTGTGCCTTCGGGAAGGAATGGAGCGGGAAGCGAAGCCGGCGGCGCGGCGGGCGCGGCCGGTGATTGCGATCGATGGGCCGGCGGGCGCGGGCAAGAGCACGCTGGCGGCGCACCTGGCGCGGCGGTTCGGGTTTCTGAACCTGGAGACGGGGGCGATGTACCGGGCGCTGGCGCTGAAGGCGATCGAGCACGATCTGAACTTCGACGAGGAGCCGGAGCTGCTGGAGCTGGCGGGCGAGACGCGCATTGCGCTCGAGCCGCAGATGGAGGGCAACCTGGTGCTGCTGGATGGCGTGGATGTTTCGCGGCGGGTGCGGGATACGGATGTGACCGCGGCGGCGTCGCGGGTGTCGGTGCATCCGAAGCTGCGGCAGTGGATGGTGGAGCAGCAGCGGGGCTGGGAGCGGGCGGCGGCGTGGTGATGGAGGGCCGCGACATCGGGACGGTGGTGTTTCCGGATGCGGAGGTGAAGATCTTTCTGGATGCGGCGCCGGAGGTGCGGGGGAACCGGCGGTATCGGCAGGGGGTGCCGGCGCAGGCTGCGGTGACCGAAGAGGCGATACTCGAAGAGCTGAAGGAGCGGGATGCGCGGGACCGGAACCGTGCGGAGAGCCCGCTGCGCGCGGCGGAGGATGCGGTGGTGCTGGACTCGACCGGCGATGACGCTGGAGCAGGTGCTGGCGCAGCGGAGGAGATTGTGCGGGAACACTTGGTGAGTAGTGGCAGTGAGTAGTGGTAGTGGCAGTGGTAGTGGGGGGATTCGGTGGGCCGGGGCGTTAGACGGGTGGAAGTGCTTGCACTGTTTCTGGTGCAGAATCAAGCGTGTTGCAAATTTTTCGGTGGAAAATTGGACCTTCGTGCTAACATTTCTCCATCGTTTGAAACAGATTGGTTTTCTGCAACAGAAGTAGGCCGAAGCCCCATTTGGATTCAGCGTCAAAGTCAATCACAAGGATTTACGAGACATGGAACAGGGAACAGTGAAGTGGTTCAACGACGCCAAGGGATTTGGCTTCATCAGCCGTCAAAATGGTGAGGACGTGTTCGTGCATTACTCCGCGATCAATTCCAATGGATTCAAGAGTCTGCAAGAGGGCCAGGCCGTTCAGTTCAACGTGGTCAAGGGACCGAAGGGGTGGCAGGCGTCCGACGTTCAACCTCTCTAAGTCGTGGTTAGAGGTTTGACGGGTGGGTGAGATTTGTTCATAGAGCAAAAGGGAAGAGCTGCGCTCTTCCCTTTTGCATTTAAGGGTTGGTGGGACGCAGCGGCGAAGGGCTTTGACGCCAAGGGCGCGAAGGTGAGCCACGTTTCGCCACGTAGAACGGGCAACGGCGAGAGCAGACGGCAAAAGTGCGTGACAGGTCGCACGACTGCATCACAGAGACAGGAAGCGTAGATGCTCCGGCGGTGGGATGACAGACGAGGGATGAAGAAGCAACGGCAAAACGAACGGCTAACGAGCAGGTGCGGGTTGGGGTGGGGTAGGCGGCTGAGGTTGGGGTGAGGGTGGGCTGGGGCGGGGTGGGGATGGGTTGGCCGTCGGGGCCGATGAGGCGGTTGGTGTCGAGGATGGTGGTGGTGGTGTGGAATTTTTTGTAGTCGGAGGTGGTGAGGTGGAGGCGGCCGTTGATGCTGTCGAGGAGGAAGAGGCGGGCGCTGCCCTGGGCGTCGATGGTGGCGGGGAGCCAGATGTTGGCGGTGATGTGGGTGGCGGTGAAGTCGAAGCGGAAGCCTTGATGGATGTTGAGGACGAGGCCGGCGCCGATTTTGAAGTCGTGGAGGAAGTGGCCTTCGCCGCGGACGAGGATGCGGTCCTGCTCGTCGATCCAGGCGGTGCCGACGAGGTCGCGGAAGACTTTTTCGAATTCGTTGCGGGTCTTGGCGTTGGGGTTGCCGGTGTAGTCGAGGACGAGGGTGGGGCGGCCGTTGAGCAGGACGCGGCGGGGGTTGGAGAAGGTGCCGAGCTCGAGGATGCGGGAGACGGTGAGGAGGTCGTCGCCGCGGGCGTCGGTGGGCTTGCCTTCGGCGGCTAGTTTTTCGCGATGCTGTTTGGCCTTGGCGACTTCCTTGTCGATGCGGTCGCTCTCTTTTTGGGCTTCTTTGGGGGTGAGGGGTTTGCCGTCGCGGGCGACGAGGCGGTCGATGCGGATGCCGTCGATGGTGAGGCTCTCGGCGTCGGTGGTGAGGGTCTTCTTGAGGTTGCCGTTGCGGTCGAGCTCCTGCTGCTCGAGGTGGACGTGGTAGGTGTAGTCGCGGTTGGCGAGCTTCGGCGGCGCGCTGGTTGCGCTCGGCGTCGAGGAGGAGGTCCTGCGCGGACGGCGAGGGGTCCTGCGCGGCGGCGAGGTTTTTCGGGGGCCGTGCGGGGGAGGGTTGCTGGGCGTGCGCGAGGGTGGGGAGGAGAAGCAGGAGGAGGGTGAGGCGGCGGCGGGCCATGCTGCCATAGTACTTCAGCAAGGCAAGGCAAGAGCAATACGGAGATGCGCTCAGGATGACGAGGTAGAGCGAGTATGCGACGAGGGGTAGATGCGAGGGCGGAGGTATGCTGAGACGTGGTGAGTTGAGGGATGGCATCATAGAGGTGTGGGTGAGACTGGGCATGTCGATTCGACGGATTTAGCGAGTGCGCCGGCGGCGATGCCGGGGGGACCGAATGCGTTTGGGCCGCTGAAGATTCCGCTGTTTCGGGATCGGTGGGTGGCGTCGACGGTGTCGAGCCTGGGCACGTGGATGCAGGATACGGCGGGCACGTGGCTGATGACGGTGCTGACCACGTCGCCGCTGTTGATTGCGCTGATGCAGACGGCGGCGAGTTTGCCGGTGCTGTTTTTGGGATTGCTGGCGGGAGCGACGGCGGATATCTATGAGCGGCGGAGGCTGCTGATCTTCTGGCAGTGCTGGATGCTGGCCAGCGTTGCGGTGCTGGCGGTGCTGACGTTTGTGGGCGTGATCTCGCCGGTGACGCTGCTGCTGTTTACGTTTCTGCTGAACATCGGCTCGGCGATGAATAATCCGGCGTGGCAGGCGATTGTGCCGGAGCTGGTGCCGCATGAGGAGATTCCGAATGCGGTGACGTTGAATGCGGCGAGCAACAATATTGCGCGGGCGGTGGGGCCGGCGCTGGGTGGGCTGATGATTGCGGCGTTCGCGATGCCCCATCGCGGGGCGGGCGTGGGTGTTTGCGTTGAACTCGGCTTCGTTTGCGGGCGTGATCTGGATTCTGTGGCGGTGGAAGCGGCAGCCGATCTTTCAGAGTGCGCTGCCGGCGGAGAGGATTGCGGGGTCGGTGCGGTCGGGGCTGCGGTATCTGCGCTATGCTCCGGATCTGCAGGGGCCGCTGATTCGCGCGTTCACGTTTACGTTTTTTGTGAGCGCGGTGTGGTCGCTGCTGGCGCTGGTGGCGAAGCGGGATCTGCACCAGGGGGCGATGGGGTACGGGATTCTGAATGGGTGTCTGGGGGTGGGGGCGGTGGCGGGGGCGACGTCGCTGGCGAAGATTCGGCAGCGGGTGGATGCGGATACGCTGCTGCTGGCGACGGGCGTGTATTACGTGGCGACGATGGTGGTGCTGGCGCTGGTGCCGCTGCCGTGGGTGGCGATTGTGGCGCTGCTGGGCGCGGGGTTTGCGTGGACGACGACGATGTCGACGCTGAATGTGAGCGTGCAGCTGAGCGTGCCGGCGTGGGTGTATGCGCGGGCGCTGGGGGTGTACCTGATGGCGTTCCAGGGGGGCCTGGCGCTGGGCAGCGCGCTGTGGGGGGCGGTGGCGGAGCGGACGTCGACGAAGGCTTCGCTGCTGTGCGCGGCGGTGGGGCTGGCGGCGAGTCTGCCGCTGACGCGGCGGATTCATATCTTGAAGGGGATGCTGCCGGATCTGACTCCGTATAAGTGGAAGCGGCCGCTGCCGGGGTTTGCGGCGACGCCGGATCCGGATGATGGGCCGGTAAGGATCTCGGTGGACTACAGGGTGGGGGCGGAGGACTATGCGGCGTTTACGCGGGCGGTGCGCGGGCTGGAGGGCGTGCGGTTGCGCGGGGGAGCGGTGCGGTGGGGGATCTATCGGGATGCGGCGGACCCGGAGCATTTGAACGAGACGTTTGTGATGGAGAGCTGGCTGGATTTTCTGCGGTCGCGGGAGAGGATGACGCTGGCGGACCAGGCGATACGGGAGCAGGTGTATGCGCTGCATAAGGGGGCGGAGTCGCCGAAGATTACGTACCAGGTGCTGGGCGGGGTGCGGTCCTGCGCGGACGGCGAGAGCGCTTCGCGTGGGGGCGCGTAGGTCGGTGGGTAACTTCGGTCCTGCGCGGATGGCGGGGGTGCTTCGCGGGGCGAGGTTGGAGCGTGGTGGCGCGTTGGAAGAAGGCAATTTGGTCGCTGCGCCTTCCCACCCCAGCAGGCAAAGAACGCCTGCCGGGGACCCCGGCTGCGGCTTCACGTCCGGCCTTCGGCAGAGCGGTAGCGTCTGCGACGCGGCTTGTTCCTGGGCCTTCGGCCGAGGCTGGTAGATGCCGGGCCGTTGGCCCTTTTTCGATGAGGCGTGCGATGAGTTGATTGAGGGTGTGAGGCGAGTTCACTCTTGTTGCGGTCGGGATGGCAGGGTGGTGGCGAGGCGTGTAAGGGGCGATGCAGACATACGAGCGAAGAGGCGACTTATAATTCCTGAGTTATGAAAAACTTGTGTGCGAGCTTCTGGCTGCTTCCGGTGGTTCTTTCGTGTTTGGTGGCGGCGCCTTTGGGGGCGCAGTCGATGAACGGTATGGCGATGGGGGCGGAGCGTGGGGCGCTGGCGACGCCGGCGCAGATGCAGGAGCGGCTGGGGACGGTGCGGTTTCCGGTGTCGTGCGGGGCGGGGACGCAGGCGGCGTTCGATCGCGGCGTGGCGCTGCTGCATGACTTCTGGTACGAAGAGGCGCGCAACCAGTTTGAGCGGATTGCGAAGAACGATCCGGGGTGCGCGATGGCGCATTGGGGCGTGGCGATGAGCTCGTTCCACCAGATATGGGATCGGCCGGATGCGGCGTCGCGGGAGCTGGGGTGGAAGGAGATGCAGGCGGCCCAGGCGCTGCCGGTGAAGACGGAGCGGGAGCGCGCGTATGTGGCGGCGCTGGCGGAGTTCTTCCGGCCGGGGACCGAGGAGTATCCGGCGAGGATCGCGGCGTACTCGGAGGCGATGGGGAAGGTGTATGCGCAGTATCCGGAGGACGTGGATGCGGGGGCGTTCTATGCGCTGTCGCTGCTGGCGGCGAAGGATCCGGATGACACGAGCCTGGCGCAGGAGCGGAAGGCGATGGCGGTGTTGACGCCGCTGTTTGCGAAGGACCGCGACAATCCTGGGGTGGTGCACTACATCATCCATGCGTGCGATAACCCGGCGATGGCGGCGGAGGGGTTGGCGGCGGCGGATCATTATGGAGAGATTGCGCAGGCGGGGGCGCATGCGTTCCATATGCCGGGACACATCTACGCGCGGCTGGGATTGTGGCAGAAGGATGAGGCGTCGCAGCTGGGGTCGATTGCGGCGTCGCAGGCGGCGGAGGCGCGCGGGGAGAGCGGCATCATGGACGAGCCGCACTCGTATGACTTTTTGATCTATGCGTATGTGCAGAGCGGGCAGGATATCCAGGCGAAGAAGGAGCTGGAGGCGAGTGACGCGCCGCTGCGGATGATTGCGGGGATGGGCGGAAAGGGTGCGGGACACATGGCGGGAATGGTTCCGTATTATCGGCTGAAGCTGCCGGGGTTTTATGCGCTGGAGATGCATGACTGGGCGACGGCGTCGGCGATGGAGCCGGTAGAGGGAACGAGGCCGGCGACGGCGACGCTGGCGTACTGGTTTCGCGCGGTGGCGGATGGGCACTTGAAGAATGCGGAGAAGGCGCGGGCGGACCTGGCGAAGTATGACGCGCTGATGGACACGGTGCGGAAGAGCAAGGACGCGTACGAGGTGGAGGGAACGGGCTCGAAGATTGAGCGCAACGAGATGGTGGCGTGGGTGGCGTATGCCGCAGGGAAGCAGGATGAGGCGCTGACAGGCGATGCGCGCGGCGGCGGATCTGCAGGACAAGGTGGGGCAGGGCGAGGTGGATATTCCGGCGCGCGAGATGCTGGCGGATATGCTGCTGGCGTTTGGCAGGGCGAAGGAAGCGTTGGCGGAGTATGAAGTGGCGTTGCGGCTGAGTCCGAATCGGCTGAATGGGTTGTTCAATGCCGGACGGGCGGCGGAGGCGGCGGGAGAGAAGGGGAAGGCGCAGGAATATTATGCGGCGCTGTTGAAGTCGACCGATGGGGGAGTGGGGTCGGCGCGGCCGGAGTTTGCGCATGCGAAGAGTTTTGTGGCGGCGACGGAGCGTGCGGCGGATTAGGTGTTGATGGAGGTGTGAGCGCGTGGTGAAGATCCGTTCGGCTGCGGAGATCTTTGCGGTGAATGAGCGCGTGAATCAGTTGCTGCTGGCGCGGCTGGATGCGGCGGCGTGGCGAATGAAGCCGGTGGGTGGGGTGCGGTCGATTGCGGCGATTGTGACGCATGTGCACAATGTGCGCGCGAAGTGGGTGCGGCTGAATGCTCCACAGGTGGGCGTGCCGGTGCAGCTGGCGTGGTCGAACTGTACGCAGGACGAGGCGCGGGTGGGGTTGGCGGAGAGTGCGCTGGCGTGCGGGAGGCTGCTGACGCTGGTGGAGAATGGCGGGGTGAAGGCGTTTCGTCGCGATGGGTGGGGCGCGGCGTGGCCGGTGGGTTGGGAGATGGTGGCGATACATGGTGGCGCATGAGGCGCATCATCGCGGGCAGGTGTGTTTGCTCGCGCACCAGATGGGGTTTGCGGTGCCGAAGGAGGTGATGCGTGGGATGTGGGGGTGGGAGAGGCTGTGGGGGAAGGCGGGGGAGTAGGGAGTAGTGAGTAGTGAGTAGTGAGTAGTGGGTAGTGAGTAGTGGTCAGGGGTGGAACAGCAGATTCCCAGGGGGAATGACAGAAAGAAAGACAAGAGCAAGGGCAACTACAGGGGTCCTTCGCTTCGCTCAGGATGACGGCGAAGAACAAGCAAGGGCAAGGGTGACGATGAAGAACAAGCAAGGGCAAGGGTGACGGCAGGTCTCTCCGCTACGCATCACAAGGACAAGGGCGTGATGCTTCGGTCGAGATGACAGGGTTGGGGGTAGACAGGCGATTCCAAGCGCACAGGACGTTTAGGTGGAGGCTTGCTGTGGGGCGGCTTGGGGGAAGGCGGTGATGCGGAGTTTGGCGGCGGCGTAGGGGATGAGGGTGATTTGTTCGAGGGGCTCAGTGGTGGTGACGGGGCTGGGGGGGACGGGGTCGGCTACGCTGTCGACGGCGTGCCAGGAGCTGAGTTTGCGGGCGGGGAGGGTGAGGGTGACGGGGGCGGCGTGGGTGAAGGGGGCGTCGGTGAGGGGGTGTTCGGTGGTGTGGATGGCGGCGGGGGCTGCGGATTCCGAGGGGCTGAGGGCGAGGGCGTAGTTCCACTGGGTCGAGGGGTAGACCTGCCAGTCGGCGGTGAGGTCGCGGTCGCGGAGCTTGAGCCAGGTTTCGCCGATGGGGTAGGAGAAGACCAGGGGGCCGCGGTGGACGGAGAGCGACTGGTGGAAACCGGGGATGAGGCGGGGCGTCATGGGGAGGGTGAGCTCGACGACGTCGTTGGGGTTCCAGAGGCGGTGGAGGCGGGCGAAGGTGCCGGGGGTGGGAGCGGGCTGGGGCTGGTTGTTGATGCGGAGGGTGGCGCCCGTGGCCCAGGCCGGGATGCGGAGATGGAGGGGGAAGGTGGTGGGGGCGGCGGGGTTTAGGGTGAGGCGGATCGAGTCGCGGAAGGGGTAGTCGGTTTCGGAGTGAAGGGTGATGGGCGTGTTGCGGACGGTGGTGGTGAGGGTGGAGGGGGCGTAGGCGGTGGCGGCGAGGCCGTCGTCTGCGGAGGCCATGAAGAGGCTGGCGGTGAACTTGGGCCAGCCCTGGTGGAAGTTGGCGGTGCAGCAGCCGAAGTTGGGGTCGAGGCCGTAGAGGTTGGACTCGGGGCCGTCGGTGGTCCAGGGTTTGTGGTGGAGGGAGCACTCGACCTGGTTGGGCTCCTGGTTGTATTGGTGGGCCCACATGTCGTCGGTGAAGGCGCCGGGGAGGGCGTTGAAGGCGAGGAGCTCGAGGCGGTCGCCGAGGGAGGGGTCGCCGAGGATGGCGAGGG
The DNA here is from genome assembly GCA_963762375.1 of uncultured Acidobacteriaceae bacterium. Classification (GTDB taxonomy): domain Bacteria; phylum Acidobacteriota; class Terriglobia; order Terriglobales; family Acidobacteriaceae; genus Granulicella. The sequence goes on along the minus strand of CAVXKP010000001.1, from coordinate 245,297 downwards.
ATTGCTCGAGGGAGAACATGGTCTCGACGACGGTGCAGAGCTCGGAGCCTTGGGAGGGGTTGCGGCCGGCGAAGTGCTCGTCGCAGGAGAACATGCCGTTGGGGAGGCCGTGGAAGGTGTCGAGGGCGGAGAGCATCTGGTGGATGGCGGAGCGGTCGGCGGGGTTGTTGGAGAGGACGGACCAGACGGGGGCGGCTTTGAGGGCCTGGCCGTTGTTGACGCCGTGGGTGGCGAGGGCGGTGTCGTTGAGGCCGCCGTTCTGGTCGAGGTGGATGCGTTCGGGGGTGACGCGTTCCGTGTAGCGGAAGTTGGCGAAGTCTGCCTGCCAGTCGAAGCCCTGGGCGTGGAGGAGGCGGACGAGGGAGAGGAGAGAGGGGTCGCCGGTGCGGTTGTAGAGCCAGAGGACGGAGAGGGCGTTGTCCTGCCAGCGGAACTTGCCCCAGTCCTGGAGCGGGCGGGTGGGGAGGGTGCGGAGCTGGTAGGCGAAGTAGCGGGTGAGGAGGGGGAGGACGCGGGGGTCCGGGGTTCCGTGAAGGCTGGTGGCTTCGTGGTATTGGGTGAGGACCTTGAGCATGACCATGCGGGGCCACCAGTCGTTATTGGAGGCGGGGCCGAAGCTGCCGTCGGGCTGCTGGGAGGTGAGGGTCCAGTCGAGGAATTTTTGAGCTTTGGCTTGGAGGCGGGGGTCGTCGAGCTGCCAGGCGAGGGGGACGAGGCCGTCGAGGAAGTAGGGGCCGCGCTCCCAGGACTCGCCGGTGCCGCCGAGCCAGCCGCTGTGGGGGCCGACGTCGGGCCAGGTCTCGTCGAGGTGGCCGCCGAGGCCGTTGGCCTGGATCAGGAGCTGGGCGCGGAGCCAGCCGGAGGGGCGGATGGAGCCGAGGGGGAGGGGGTAGAAGGCGTTGGGGGCCAGCGGGGCGCGGTTTTTTGGGGGCTGCGGGGCGTGGCTTTGGGGGGCGGAGTTGGAGGAGGCGTGGGCGATGCGGGGGAGGGTGGCGGCGAGGGTGGCGGCGGTGGCTTGCTGGAGGAAGCGGCGGCGGCTGGCGGGGTGGGGTGTTTTTCTCGGCATGGGAGGTGGGGTGAGGGGACGTCTCGATGAAGTATAGGCGATGCGACCGAGAGATATGGGATCAGATATGGGATCGTGGGGGCGGGTTGGGCCATCTACTTCCTATGGCATTTCGATGGAAGAAGTTAGGGCAGCTGTGGAAGCTGGTGCGGGAGAGTCATGCGAAGCCGCTGGAGGGCGAGCCGCGCAAGCCGGCGGCGGTGGGGTCCGGGGAGCAGGCGGTGACGTTCATTGGGCACTCGTCGTTCCTGGTGCAGATGAAGGGGCTAGGGGTGTTGATCGATCCGGTGTTTGCGACCCGGCTGATCCTGCTGCGGCGGCAGCGCAGGGCGGGGGTGCGGGTGAAGGACCTTGCCGGCGATCGATGCGGTGCTGTTGACGCATGCGCATATGGATCATTTGAACCGGCCGTCGCTGCGGGCGGTGGTGCGGGAGATGGGACGGCGGGGGCTGCGGGCTCCGGTGGCGATTGTGCCGAATGGGGTGGAAGACCTGGTGGCGGATCTGGGATTTTCGAGGGTGGTGGAGCTGCGCTGGTGGGAGTCGGCGGAGGTGGAGGGGTTGACGGTGACGGCGACGCCGGCGCGGCATTGGGGGGCGCGGATGTTCAGCGATACGCACAGGGGATTTGGCGGGTATGTGCTGGAGGCGGAGGGGGCGGAGACGGTGTATCCGTCGGTGTATCACTCGGGCGACACGGCGTACTTTGACGGGTTCGCGGAGATTGGGCGGAGGCTGGCTCCGAAGATTGCGCTGCTGCCGATCGGGGCGTACTTCCCGGACAGCTATCGGAGCGTGCATACCAGTCCGGAGGAGGCGCTGCAGGGGTTTGTGGATCTGCGGGCGGAGACGATGGTGCCGATGCACTACAACACGTTTCGGCTGGGGCGGGAGCCGATGGACGAGCCGCTGACGCGGCTGCAGATGGCGGCGGCGCGCGGGGGCGTGCTGGGCAGGGTGCGGGCGCTGGGGGAGGGTGAGCGGCTGCTGGTGGTGCATGGCGAGGTACGGGCGGAGGCGGCGGTGGCGAGTGATGGGCTGGAGCGTGCGGTGGGGGAGGCCGAGCTTACGTCGGTGGGTTAGGGGAGGAGCGGCAACGGCAAGGGCTTTGACGCAAAGGGAGCAGAGGAAGCCACGTTGCGCGACGTAGGAACGGGTAAGGGCAGGTTCCCGGAGGGAATGGCAGAAAGAAAAGCAAAGGCCCGGAGCGTGGCAGCTCCGGGCCCTTGTGTTTTTGGGGGGTGGGTTAGGATTCGTGGCCGAGGGCGAGGTCGAGGAGGGTTTTCTCTTCGAGGGCGTGGGCCTTGGCGGAGCCGGTGGCGGGGCTGGCGGCGGCGGTGCGCTTGACGCTGAGGACGGCGCGGTCGCCGACCAGGCGGCGGAGGAGGGGGAGGACGTAGTTGAGGGCTCCCATGTTGGCGGGCTCCTCTTGCACCCAGACGACCTCGGTCGCAGAGGGGTGCTGGGCGATGGCGGCCTGCAGCTCGGCTTCGGGGAAGGGGTAGAGCTGGTCGAGGAAGAGGATGGCGACGTCGGTGAGTTTGCGCTTGGCGCGTTCGACGCGGAGGTTGTGGCCGATCTTGCCGGTGCAGACGATGAGGCGGCGGGGGTGGGTGACGTCGTTGTCGGGGAGAACGTTCTGGAAGCGCGCGTGCGGCTCGTCCAGGCCAAAGTCGGAGAGGGGGGACATGGCGTCGGGATGACGCAGCATGGACTTGGGGGTGAAGACGATGAGGGGCTTGCGCCACTTGCGCAGGGCCTGGCGGCGGAGGAGATGGAAGAACTGCGCGGCGGTGGAGGGTTGGGTGACCTGGATGTTGTCCTGGGCGGCGAGCTGGAGGTAGCGCTCCATGCGGGCGCTGGAGTGCTCGGGACCCTGGCCTTCGTAGCCGTGGGGGAGGAGCATGACGAGACCCGACAGCAGGCCCCACTTGGCTTCGCCGGCGGAGAGGAACTGGTCGATGATGATCTGGGCGCCGTTGGCGAAGTCGCCGAACTGGGCCTCCCAGAGGACGAGGGCCTCGGGGTAGTCGCGGGAGAAGCCGTACTCGAAGCCGAGGCAGGCGGCCTCGGAGAGCATGGAGTTGTAGACGGACCAGCGGCCCTGGTTGGGGCCGAGGTTCCAGAGAGGGGAGACGCGGGTTTCGTTCTCGATGTCGATGAGGACGGAGTGGCGATGGTTGAAGGTGCCGCGCTGGGAGTCCTGGCCGGAGAGGCGGACCGGCGTGCCGGCTTTGAGCAGGGAGGCGTAGGCGAGGAGCTCGGCCATGCCGTAGTCGAGGGGCTTCTTGCCGGTGCCCATCTCGACGCGCTGCTCGAGGAGCTTGGCGACCTTGGGATGGAGGTGGAAGCCGTCGGGGGCGGTGGTGAGGGCGGTGGTGAGCGAGGCGATCTCGGCGGCGTCGATGCCGGTGCGGGGGTTGTCGTCGGCGCGGAGGGGGCCGCCGTAGAAGGGGGCCCAGTAGTCGCGGATGTCGAACATTTTGGGCTTGCGGTTGGCCTTGGTGGCGGCCTTCTGCTCTTCGAGATACTTGCCCTGAATGAAGGCGAGCTCTTGGGCGGGGTCGACGCCGATTTGTTTGGCGTAGAGCTCGAAGAGGGTGGGGTGGTCCTTGATCTTGGCGTAGCGGAGGGGCTGGGTGACGGTCGGGTCGTCGACCTCGGAGTGGCCGTGGCGGCGGTAGCCGATGAGGTCGATGACGACGTCGGAGTGGAAGGTCTGGCGGTACTCGGCGGCGAGGGCAGCGATGCGGACGACGGCGTCGGGGTCCTCGGCGTTGACGTGGAAGATGGGGATGGGGAGGCGCTTGGCGAGGTCGGAGGAGAAGCGCGAGGAGTTGGATTCGCCGGGGAGGGCGGTGAAGCCGAGGAGGTTGTTGACGATGACCTGGATGGTTCCGCCGATGTTGTAGCCGTGCAGGGTGGCGAGGTTGAGGGATTCGGCCCAGATGCCCTGGCCGGCGAAGGCGGCGTCGCCGTGGATGATCATGGGGAGGACCTGGCGGCGGGCTTCGAGGAAGTCTTCCTTGGTGCGGTTGCGGGCGAGGCGCTCCTGGTAGGCGCGGGCGCGGCCCATGATGACGGGGTCGGCGGCCTCGAGGTGGCTGGGGTTGGAGGCGAGGTGGAGGTGGACGGTCTTGCCGGTGGCGGTGACGAAGTCTCCAGTGGCGCCGATGTGGTACTTGACGTCGCCGCCGCCGAGGGTGCTGCGGGGGTCGACGTCTTCAAACTTGGTGAAGATGTCGCGGGAGGCTCGGCCGATGGTGTTGACCATGACGTTGAGGCGGCCGCGGTGGCTCATGGTGAAGATGGAGCGGTTGACGCCGAGCTCGGCGGCGGTGGTGAAGAGCTGATCTAGAAAGGGGATGAGGACGGTGAGGCCTTCGAGGGAGAAGCGCTTGGTGCCGAGGTAGCGCTGCTGGATGACCTGCTCGAAGAGGTCGGCGCGGAGGAGGCCGGTGAGGATGCGGGCGGGGGGGAGGGTGGCGGCGGGGGAGCTGGGATGGGGAGAGGCGGGGGTTTCGAGGCGCTGCTGGATCCAGGCGCGTTTTTCGGCCGAGGGGATGTGCATGAACTCGGCGCCGATGGAGGAGGAGTAGATGCGGCGGGCTTCCCGGGTGTCGGGGGAGTCTTCGTCGGGGAGGCTGGCGACGGGGAAGGGGGCGGGCGGCAGGAGTTGGCCGAGGGGGTCGAGGGAGGCCTGGAGGTAGCCCCAGCGGCGGAAGAGATCGAAGGTGATTTCGCGGGAGGTCTGGGAGGCTGATTCTTGTGTCGTAGCAGGCATGCACTTATAGGATGTCACGGGTGAGGGTTTGGACGCCACGGGTGGGGACGGGCGAGGGGAAACGCGGCGAAATGTGATGAGAATCACAGACGATTCGGGAGGGGAGGCTTCAGGATGGAGATGTTGGAGGATTCCCGGATGCCATCGAACACTCTCCCCGAGGCTGTGAAAGGGTCACTACCGACACCGTGCGCGTGTGTTGGGCCCTGCACTGGATATAGAACGCGAACAAGCTGCCCGTCGCTGCTGGTGCTGGCGACGCTGGTAAAGGCCAGCAAAGAGCTACCTGCGTGCATGCATGCGCGGGAAGCTGCGTAAGCGATTGATCTTCAAACCAGTGAAGTTTACTGTCGGCAGGACGGTAAGTACTGGTCGCTGAAGCTCTATTCGGGACTCTCTTGGGAGAAAGGGTCTCAGGATAGAGAAGTTGCCGCTCGAGGTCCCTCTCGAGCGGCAACTGGATTTAAGGGGGAGGGGAAGGGGAGGCAAGGGAAGGGCTTTGACGCAAAGGGCGCGAAGGGAGCCACGTTTCGCGACGTAAGAACGGGCAACGGCAGAGGGCAACGGCAAGGGCAGAGGGGTTAGCAGTAGCGGTGTTCGAGCTGGTCGGGGTGGCTGAGGGTCATGCGGTCGTGGAGGACATGGACGTGGCCTTCGCGGCGGAAGCGGGTGAGGAGGCGGCTGACGGTTTCGCGCGCGAGGCCGGCCATGCTGCCGAGCTCCTCGTGGGTGAGCGGCATGGGGAAGGAGATGGGGAGATGGGAGGGGGCGGGAGAGTTGTCGAACTCGTCGGTGCGGGCCAGGTCGAGGAGGGTGCTGGCGAGCTTGCCGGCGGCGGAGGGGTGGAGAGCGAGGCGGCGGGCGGTAAGGACGGCGTCGTTGTATTCGCGGGTGAGTGCCTGGAGGACGCTATAGCCGACGTCGGGATAGGTGGACATGAAGCGGGTGAAGTCGGCGTGGGGGACAGACTTGATGACGCAGGGTTCGAGGGTTTCGGCGGTCACGTGATAGGTGGCGCGCTGGAGCAGAGCGGCAAGGCCGATGAAGTCGCCGGGGCCGGCGATGCGCAGGAGGAGGAGGCGGCCTTCGGTAGAGGCGGCGACGAGCTTGGTGCGGCCACTGCAGAGAACGAGGACGTGGTCGGCGGGAAAGCCCTCGCGGATGAGGACTTCGTGGGCTTCGTGACGGCGGGAGATGCCGAGGGAGTGGAACTCGCGCAGGGCCGCCGAGGTGAGCGACGGGAAGCACTGCGGACTGAAGGTGGAGTGAGGGGGGCAGCCGCGAGCAGGAATCATGGACCTCCGGTGGAACTCGACAGAAATGAAGGTTGACGCTAGCGTATACGTTTGGGGTGCTTCGCGCAACACCCTGAGGCGCTAAAAGTAAGAAAAATAAGGTCGTATTCCGGTCGGTGGGCTGGGGTTGAGGGCTGCGTGGTAGTCTGCGGAGCATGTCTGAACACAGGGATCGCCATCGCAGCGGAGATGCAGCGCACGGGTTTTCGTCCATTCCTTCTTCACAGCAAGAGCATCCGGGGTCGCAGGAGCATCGGGGATCGCAGGGTGGCTCGCAGGGCGGGGCGCAGGCGGCGCACCATGGGCATGGGGGCGGGGCGGCCCGGTTCGATCTGGCGCAGTCGGCGCTCGATGAGATGCATGCGGCGGGGTTCAAGCCGGAGTTTGGGGCGGGGGTGGATCAGCAGACGGCGGCGATTGAGAAGGCGCTGGCCGAGGTGAGGCCGTCGGCGGGGGTGGAGGATCTGCGTGGGCTGGGGTGGTCGTCGATCGATAACGACACGTCGCGGGACCTGGACCAGATCGAGGTGGCGGAGAGGGTTGCGGGCGGGATCCGAGCTGCGGGTGGCGATTGGGGATGTGGCGGCGGCGGTGGAGAAGGGGAGCCCGATCGACAAGCATGCGCAGGCGCAGACGCAGACGATTTATACGGCGGTGAAGAACTTTCCGATGCTGCCGCTGGAGTTGTCGACGGGGGTGACGTCGTTGAATGAGAGCGGCGACCGGCAGGCGGTGATGATGACGTTCACGGTGGGGCCGGAGGGAGAGATGCTGGACGAGGCTGTGGGGCTGGCGGTGGTGCGGAACCGGGCGCAGCTGGCGTACTCGCGGGTGGGGCCGTGGCTGGAGAATACGGCGGCGGGGGTGAAGGATGACGATGTGCTGTCGCTGCGGTCGGATAGTGCGAGGGAGCACGCGGCGGATGCGAGTCTGGGAGGTACAGCTGGGGACGAGGGTACATCCCGGGCGGGAGGTACAGCCGGTGACAAAGGTACATCCCGGGCGGGAGGTACAGTCCATGGTGGCGGTACGTTGACGGAGGGGTGGCTGGTGGAGCAGTTGAAGCTGCAGGATGAGGCGGCGCAGGCGCTGCATGCGGCGCGGGTGAAGCAGGGGGCGCTGGAGTTTCATCAAGTCCGAGGCGGATCCGGTGGTGGTGGATGGGCGGGTGATCGCGGTGCATGAGGCGATACAGAATCGGGCGATGAATCTGATTGAGGACCTGATGGTGGCGGCGAACGGGGTGATGGCGCGGGCGCTGCGCAAGGGCGGAAGGAGCGGTCTGCAGCGGGTGGTGAAGGTGCCGGCGCGGTGGGATCGGATTGTGGCGCTGGCGGCGGAGCATGGGGTGACGCTGCCGGCGGTGCCGAACTCGGTGCTGCTGAATGATTTTCTGGAGCTGCAGCGAAGGACGGATTTGATTCACTATCCGGATTTAGCGGTGGCGATCATCAAGCTGATGGGGCCGGGGGAGTACATGCTGATGCGGCCCGATGACGATCCGACGGGACACTTTGGGTTGGCGGCGAGGGACTATACGCACTCGACGGCGCCGAACCGGAGGTTTCCGGACCTGGTGACGCAGAGGGTGCTGCACGCGATGATGAAGGGAGAGCCGGCGCCGTACAGCGATGCGGAGCTGTCGGCGATTGCGGCGCACTGCAATGACGCGGACACGACGCTGCGGAAGATTGAGCGCACGATGCAGAAGCGCGTGGCGGCGGTGGCGATGGCGTCGCATATTGGCGAGGTGTTCGCGGCCGTGGTGACGGGGGCGAGCGACAAGGGCGTGTATGCGCGGGTGATTCAGCCGCCGTTTGAGGGAAGGGTGATCCAGGGCGAGCAGGGGCTGGATGTGGGCGACAGGGTGAACGTGAAGCTGCTGCACACGGATCCGGCGCGAGCGTTTATTGATTTTGCGAAGGTGGGGGGGCCTGCGCGGACGGCGAGAGGCTTCGCGGGGTGACAGAGGTCCTGCGCGGACGGCGGGAGGCTTCGCGGGATGACAGAAAGATTCGTGGTGAGTGGTTAGCGGGTAGGGTCGGTGGGGGATGGGGGTTGCTGGGGGGCGTTGAGGAGTTGGGGGTTGTGGAGGAGTTGCTCGAGGGCGGTGTAGACGGCGTTGGTCCAGCCGAAGCCGATGACGTTTTCTTTGTAGCCGGCGGAGATGGCTGCGTTGGCGGAGCTGTCGACGACGTTGTACTTTTCGCGGAGGGTGCCGTCGTTGGCGTAGTTGGTGGCGATGGTGGAGGTGAAGTGGCGGGCGAGGGTGAGTCCGTCACGGATATATCCGTAGCGGATGAGGCCGGTGATGGTGAGGTAGTTGGTGGGGGCCCAGCCGAAGGGGGCGTCCCACTGCTCGCCGGAGGGGAAGGTGGACATGGCGAGGCCGCCGGGGCGGTCGAATAAAGGAAGCGCGGCGACCATGCGGGCGGCCTTGGCGGGCGTGGCGATGCCGGCCCAGAGGGCGTAGTAGGTGGTGAGGTAGCGGTAGGTGGAGCGCTGGCGGGTGCGGAGATTGAAGTCGTCGTAGAGGCCGGAGGTTTCGTCCCACATGAGGGTGTTGATGGCGTTGAGGCGGTCGCCGGCGGCGGTGCTCCAGATGATGGCGTCGTTGGGATTGCCGAGGGTGGCGTTGATGAAGGCGATGTCGCGCTCGTATTTGTAGAGCAGGGCGTTGAGGTCGACGGGGGCGAAGTCCTGGGCGGAGCCGCTGAAGGGGCCGAAGCGGAAGCTGGTGTCGAAGCCGGACTCGCGCATGGCGCGGTCGCCCTGGTAGAAGGAGGCGGTGAGGGTGTGGCCGTCGGCGTGGGGCTGGGGGCAGGTGGTGGTGACGCAGGCGGGTGCGGGCTCGAGGTAGGTGGCGTTGACGGCGGAGGGATGGGCGAGGAGCCAGCGGATGACGGTGGTGTAGTAGGTGGGGTCGTCGCTGAGCTCGGGGACGGGGCCGCTGCCGAGATCGGCGTAGCGGGAGAGGCCGGTGGCGAGGTCGAGGTGCGGGGTGGTGATCCAGAGGTTGTGGTCGCGGAGGAGATAGGGGAGGGATTGCTGGAGGAACTTGCGCGCCTCTTTGGGGTCGGCGGGGAGCTCGGCGTTGTAGACGGCGAGGACCATGGAGGAGAGGAAGGGGGGCTGCGAGCGGGTGAGGTAGTAGGTGCGGTTGGCGTTGAGCACGGCGCCGTAGTGGTCGATCTCGTAGAAGAAGTTTTCGACGGTGCCGCGGGCGAGGGAGAGGCGGTTGTCGGCGAGCTCGCCGAGCAGGATGAAGTAGCTGTCCCAGCCGTACATCTCGTTGAAGCGGCCGCCGGGGACGACGTAGGGGTTGGGGAGATAGAGCAGGCCGGGAGAGGGGAGCTCGGAGGGGTCGACGTCGCCGAGGGCGCGGATGCGGTGAGGGAGATGGAGGATGCGGACGTTGCAGTGCTGCTGGAGGGAGCGGAGCTCGGGGGTGAGGTGTTGCTCTTCGGGGAGGTAGAGGATGGGGGTGGCGGCTTGGGCGCTGGGCTGGGAGTTGGTGGCTGGAGAGTTGGCGGCTGGAGCTTTGCTGTCGGGGAAGGAGGCGCAGTCCGTCATGGAGCGCTGGAGGTGGTCCCAGGACTGGTGGATGTAGGTGTCGATGGGGAGGGGCTGCTGCGCGGCGGCTGCGGTGGTGAGCAGAAGAGCGACGAGGCAGTGGCGAAGGCGCATGAGAGATAGGATGTTACGCCAAGGGAGAGGAGGTGCGGGCGAAGTGGGGTGGAAGCCCACGCATGACGATAGGGCTGTCATGCGTGGACACCCCGCGTTGCGATGCTAGACCCAGTCGCCGTTGCGCATGAGGGGTTCGGCGGAGCCGTCGGCGGCGAGGCCGTCGACGTTCATGGTGGGGCCGCCGATCATCCAGTCGACGTGGATGAGGCTGTCGTTGGCGCCGAGGGCGGAGAGCTCCTGCTGGGACATCTTGTCGCCGCCGATGAGGCAGGTGGAGTAGGCCTGGCCGAGGGCGATGTGGGAGGCGGCGTTCTCGTCGAAGAGGGTGTTCCAGAAGAGGATGCCGGATTGCGCGATGGGGGAGTTGTGGGGGACGAGGGCGACTTCGCCGAGCTGGCGGGCACCTTCGTCGGTGGAGATGAGCTTGTTGATGGCGGCTTCGCCGGCGGTGGCGGTGGCTTCGACGATGCGGCCGTCCTTGAAGGTGCAGCGGATGTTTTCGATCAGCGTGCCCTGGTGGGAGAGGGGCTTGGAGGCGGCGACGTGGCCGTTGACGCGGGCCTTGTGGGGCGTGGTGAAGCACTCTTCGGTGGGGATGTTGGCATTGCAGTAGATGCCGTTGCCGGCGGTGGAGCCTCCGCCGGCCCAGAGGTGCTGGTCGGCGAGGCCGACGGTGAGGTCGGTGGCGTTGTCGGGTGTGAAGAAGCGGAGGGAGTGGAAGCGCTTGTCGTTGAGGAAGTCGACGCGGCGGGTGAGGTTGGCGTTGTGCTGCTTCCAGTCGGCGATGGGGTCTTCGCCGGTGATGCGGGAGGTGTAGAAGATGGCGTCCCAGAGTTTGTTGAGGGCGAGGTCGGGAGCTTCGTTGGGGAAGACGAGGGCGGCCCAGGCGGGGGTGGCGGCGGCGACGATGGTCCAGTTGATGGCGAAGCGGGTGATGAGCTCCATGGCGGGCTTGTAGGCCTTGGACATGGCGGTGTTGGCGCGGGAGACTTTGGCGGGGTCCTGGGAGGCGAGGAGCGCGGGGTCGGCGCCGGTGATGCCCATGCGGGCGGCGTTGGATTTGTAGGCGGCGGCGAGGGCGTCGTAGAACCAGGTGGGGGCGTAGTCGAAGGAGCTGTCGGGGGCGTGCTGGTAGCGGGCGAGGGCGGCGGCGTCGTCGGCGTAGAAGGTGGTGACGAGCTTGGCGCCGGCTTTGTAGGCCTGCTCGGTGATGCGGCGGACGAGGGGCACGGCGTCGATGGGAGCGGTGATGACGAGCTCCTGGTCGGGCTGCAGGCCGGCGCCGACGCGGACGGCGACTTCGGCGAGGCGGTCGAGCTTTTGGTCGAAGGGGAGAAGGGTGAAGGGGGCGAGGGGCGCGGCCGTTGCAGAGCTCATGATGTAAGGGTAGGCGGGTGGGGGGATGAGCGCAAGTGTCCTGCGCGGACGGCGCTGCTGCGCGCAGGGCGGTCCTTCGCGGACGGCGGTCCTGCGCGGACGGCGGGAGTTGGACGTGATGGGGTAGGCGGCCGTGGTGGGATGGGCGGCGAGAGTTTATTCGGCTAAGGAGGCGAGGATGCGGAGGGAGGATTGGAGGGCGGGTTTGCCGATTTTGTGCTCGAAGGAGCGCTGGAGTTTGTCCAGGGCTCCGATGACGCGGATGGCGGTCTTGCGGCCCTGGGGTTTGAGGGTGAGGTGGTAGGCGCGGGCGTCGTCGGGATCGATCCTGCGCTGGACGAGGTTTTTGGCCTCGAGGGAGGAGATGCAGTGGCTGACGTTGCCGCGGGTGGTGGCGAAGGTTTCGGCGAGGTGCGAGGGCTTGACGGGGGAGGGGGACTCGAAGAAGAGGGTGGCGAGGATGAGGGCTTCGAGGAAGTTGAGGTCGTCGGCTGCGAGGAGGCGGGTGGTGAGCGCGTCGAAACGGCGGGCGGTGAGGGCGATGCAGAACATGGGGCTTTCTTTGAGGAAGGTTTCGATGCGCATGGTTTTCTCGAAGTGGTTGAATCAGTCAATTATCTCAGACGATACCAAACTATGGTTGAAGGTTGGGCGGGTTTGATGGAGGCTGGGTGGGTGAGGTGTTTGGGCTTGAAGGTATTGGTGAAGAGCGTGGTGGTTGGGTTGGCGTTGGGTGGGGTGGCGCGGGCGCAGGAGACGGCAGCAGATTCCGGAGGTGCGGTCGACGGTGGTGGTGGTGGGGACGCCGGCTCCGCTGACGGAGGAGGAGTCGCCGCGGTCGACCGAGACGCTGGAGGTGCAGCAGTATCCGCTGGCGTTTACGGATTTGAATGACCTGATGCGGGATGATCCTTCGGTGGATCTGGAGCAGCGCGGGGGAGGAGGGGTGCAGGCGGATCTGTCGATCTGGGGGAGCTCGTATGAGCAGACGCTGGTGCTGCTGAATGGGTGGAGGGTGAATGATGCGGAGACGTCGCACTTCAATCTGGATCTGCCGGTGCCGATGGGGATGGTGGGCAGTGTGAATGTGCTGCATGGAGCGGGGTCGACGCTGTATGGGTCGGATGCGGTGAGTGGGGTGGTGGACTTTGAGACCGCGAAGCCGAAGGCCGGGAGCGACGCTGAAGCTGCGCGAGGAGGGTGGGAGCTTTGGGGCAGGATGACCAGGCGGCGGTGGCGTCGTGGGGATCGGAAAAAGTTGAGTGAGGTCGTTGGCGGGGAGAGGGATTTTTCGGATGGGTTTATGGCTGACCGGGGGTATCGGTCGGAGGAGGGGAGCTCGGAGACGCGGGTGAAGTCGGTGCTGGGTGATTCGGATGTGCTGGTGGGTGGGAGCGATCGCAGCTTTGGGGCGAACCAGTTTTATGGGCCGTATAACTCGTGGGAGAGGACGAAGGAGTGGTTTGCGGGGATCAATCAGCAGGTGGATAGGAAGACGGAGGTGATGCTGGCGTATCGGCGGCACAGCGATTTGTTTGTGCTGCTGGCGAATGATCCTGGGTACTACAAGAACCAGTATGACGATGACAGCTGGCAGGGCGAGGTTCGGCGGAGTGATGATCTGCCGTGGAAGGGAGCGGCGATTTATTCCGGGGTGGAGGCGAATGCGGATGAGATCGATAGCACGAACCTGGGCGATCATGGGCGCAATCGCGGCGCGGGGTATGTGGACTTTGAGTTGACGGGGAAGCGGTGGGGGACGGTTTCGGGGGGGATGCGGGAGGAGATCTTCAGTGGGGGGATCTCGGTGGCGACGCCTTCGGCGGCGATGAGCTATTGGGTGGCGAAGAAGGTGAAGCTGAGGGCTTCGGTGGAGAGAGGGTTTCGGCTGCCGACGTATGTGGATCTGTACTACAGCGATCCGAGCACGATCGGGAATCCGGGGCTGAAGCCGGAGTCGGTGTGGAATTTGGATGGCGGGGCGGATTGGTATTGGAGCGCTCGGCTGACGCTGACGGCGACGGTGTTTCATTCGAATCAGACGGACGCGATTGATTATGTGCGGGCGAATGCGTCGGAGCCGTGGCAGGCGGAGAATCTGAATGGGGTGAAGTTTACGGGGGTGGATGCGGGTGTGGATTGGCGGCCGTGGCGGGGCAGGAGTTTCGGCTGGGGCTGACGACGCTGGAGGGGGCGCAGAGTGCGCTGGATGGGTTGCAGTCGGAGTATGTGTTCAATTATCCGGTGCAGAATGCGGTGGCGGAGTGGATTGGGCGGTGGGGGAATGGGTGGATGCTGCGGCAGAGATTGCGGGTGGTGAACCGGGTGGATCGAGGGGTGTCGCCGGTGTGGGATGCGTCGGTGGTGTATGACAGGGGGAGGGTGCAGCCGTATGTGCAGATGACGAATTTGAGTAATACGGGGTACCAGGAGATTGTGGGGGTGCAGATGCCGGGCAGGGCGTTTGTGGGAGGGGTGCAGGTGGTGGTGGGGAGGCGGTAGGCGGCGAGGTCCTTCGGCTGCGCAGTTCGCTAAAGTGCGCGATTGGTCTGCAGCGGTCAAGGAGGACGAGTTCCGTGGGTGACGAGAGAGCCGACGCTGAGTTCGGTGACGAAGGTCTTAGAGCTGGGTGAAGACTTCGTGGAAGTCGTGGACGCCGGTGTGGGTGGAGAGCCATTCGGCGGCGCGGACGGCTCCTTCGGCGAAGGGGCGGCGGGACTTGGATTCGTGGGTGAGGAGGAGGCGGTCGCAGGTGCTGGAGGCGATGAGGGTGTGGATGCCTTCGACGTCGCCGGTGCGGTTGGCGGTGATGGGGACGCTGGGTTCTGGCCGGCATCGGTGGCGCCGAGTGTGTGCAGGACGGCGTCGCGGAGGGTGAGGGCGGTGCCGCTGGGAGCGTCGAGCTTGCTGACGTGGTGGGTCTCGGAGATGGAGAAGGTGTAGCCGGCGTCCTTGAGGGTGGTGGTCATCTCCTTGGCGAGCTTGAGCATCATCTGCATGCCGATGGAGAAGTTGGTGCCGTAGAGGAGGGCGGTGTCGTGGCGTTCGGGCGAGGGCGCGAAGCTCGGGGAGCTGGTCGTACCAGCCGGTGGTGCCGATGACCATGCGGACGCCCTGGGGGAGGCAGGCGCGGATGTTGGCGACGACGGCCGCGGGGGTGGTGAAGTCGATGGCGACGTCGAAGTCTTTGAGGAAGGCGGGGGTGAGGGCGGAGGCATTGCGGTTTTCACTGGAGGCGAGGACGCGGACCGTGTGACTGCGCTCGGAGGCTACTTCTGCAACGAGTCTGCCGGTCTTGCCGGCGCCGAGGATGAGGATGCGCATGAGGTTAGTTTAGTCCCGTAATGGAACCGCAAATCTGCGGTAGGTGAGGAAGAGGTGGGGTTGGGGCGGATATCGACGGGCAGAAGTGAGCAGCAAGCCGTCGCTGTTCACTTCTGACACACATCGGGGCATGAGACAAGCTACAGGGGTTCTTCGGTGTGCTCAGAATGACGCACTTGTTGCGGGTGCAAGAAAAGCTTCTAAGCCTTGTCCATCGCCGCGACGCGGGCTTCGATGTCGAAGATGGTGGGGTCGGGGGAGACGAAGAATTTTTTGTGGAGGGAGCGGAGGGCTTCGTCGACATCTTCTTCGTTGACCATGAAGCTCATGTTGATCTCGCTGGCGCCCTGGGAGATCATGCGGACGTTGACGTGGGAGATGGCGGAGAAGACCTGGCCGGAGATGCCGGACTGGCCGCGGATGTCTTCGCCGACGAGGCAGATGAGGGCCTTGTTGCCTTCGTACTTGACGTCGGCGATCTTGCTGAGGTCGGCGCAGATGGCGGGGAGGGCTTCGCGGGAGTCGACGGTGACGGAGACGGAGATCTCGGAGGTGGAGACCATGTCGATGGCGCAGCCGTGCTTGTCGAAGATGGCGAAGACGGCGGCGAGGAAGCCGTGGGCGAGGAGCATGCGGCTGGCGACGATGTCGATGATGGTGAGTTTCTTTTTGGCCGCGATGGACTTGAAGGGGCTGGCGCAGGGTGGGGGCGTGGCGGTGATCTTGGTGCCTTCGTTCTCGGCGTTGCGGGAGTTGAGGACGAAGACGGGGATGTTCTTCTGAACGGCTGGAAGGATGGTTGCGGGGTGCAGGACCTTGGCGCCGAAGTAGGCGAGCTCGGCGGCCTCTTCGAAGGAGATGGTTTTGACGCGCAGGGCTTCGGGGACGATGCGCGGGTCGGTGGTCATGATGCCGTTGACGTCGGTCCAGATCTCGATGGCGCCGGCGTGGAGGGCGCCGCCGACGATGGCGGCGGTGTAGTCGGAGCCGCCGCGGCCGAGGGTGGTGGTGATGTCGTTGCAGGAGCCGATGAAGCCGCCCATGACGGGGACGCGCGCGAGGTCGAGGAGGGGAAGGACGTGTTCGGTGAGGGCGGCTTCGATGGCGGGCTCGTTGGGCGCGGCTTTGCCGTAGTGGTTGTCGGTGAGGATGACGGTGCGGGCGTCGATGTGGGTGCTGGGGATGGATTGCTGGGCGAAGGCTGCGGTCGACGAGGACAGAGGAGAGGCGTTCGCCGAAGCTGACGACGTTGTCGGAGGTGCGCGGGGTGAGTTCGCCGACGGCGGAGATGCCGCGGAGGAGGTCGTCGAGGGTGTCGAAGTCGTGATGGATGTTGAGCTGGAGGGAGGTGAGGCGGTCTTCGGAATCGTTGACGAGCTCGGCGGCGGTGTTGAGGTGGCGGGTGCGGAGGGTGTCGGAGAGCTTGAGGGCGGCTTCGCGGTCGTTGCGGCCGGCGGCGGCTGCGGCGGCGAGGAGGGTGTCGGTGACCTTGGACATGGCCGAGACGACGACGATGGGGTTGAGGTTCTTGCGCAGGCGCGAGGCGACGATGGAGGCGGTGCGGAGGATGGCGGTGGAGTCTTCGACGGAGGTGCCACCGAACTTCATGACGACGATGTTGCTGCGGGGGGTGCTGTTACTCATGCGGGCGCTCCCGCTGCGACGAGGGCGTCGGCTTGCTGCTTGCCGGAGGAGATGGGAGGGAAGGCGCGGAAGTCGAACTTGCCCATGACGGCGAGGATCTCGGCGTTGAGCAGGGCGGCGCCGGCGGCACCGCGAATGGTGTTGTGGGAGAGCAGGGTGAACTTCCAGTCGAAGAGGGAGCAGGGGCGGAGGCGGCCGACGGTGGTGGCCATGCCGTTGCCGCGCATGAGGTCGAGGCGGGGCTGGGGGCGGGTGTCTTCGGGGGCGTACTCGACGGGGATAGAGAGGGGCGGAGGGGAGGTGCAAGCCGTCGAGGCCCTGGCCGTGGAGGGGCTGGAAGTCGGCCCAGGCGTGCGAGGATCTGCTCGTGGGTGGCGGGCTTGCGGAGCTTGATGCTGACGCACTCGGTGTGGCCGTCGACGACGGCGACGCGGTTGCAGTGCGCGGAGAGGGTGAGGGGCGCGGGCTGGAAGCCGGTGGCGGAGGCAGAGCCGAGGAGCTTGGCGACCTCTTCCTGGAGCTTCTCTTCTTCGTTCTTGATGTAGGGGATGATGTTGCCGAGGATGTCGAGCGAGGCGACGCCGGGATAGCCGGCGCCGGAGACGGCCTGCAGGGTGGAGACGAAGAGCTTGTCGATGCCGAAGCGGGCTTCGAGCGGCGCGAGGGGGAGGACGAGGCCGATGGCGCAGCAGTTGGGGTTGGTGACGATGTAGCCGCCGGAGGTGCGTGCGTGTGGGCTGGTGCTCGATGAGGGCGAGGTGGTCGGCGTTGACCTCGGGAACGACGAGGGGGACGTCGGGGGCCATGCGGAAGGCGGAGGAGTTGGAGATGACGGCGCAGCCGGCGGCGGCGAAGAGGGGCTCGAGCTCGCGGGCGATGGGGGCGTCGATGGAGGAGAAGATGATGCGCGGCAGGTCGGGGCCGGCGAGCTCGGGGGTGTTGGGCTGGAGGACCATCTGGGCGATGCGCTCGGGGAGAGGCGTGTCGAGGCGCCAGGCGCAGGCTTCGGCGTAGGTCTTGCCGGCGCTGCGGTCGCTGGCGGCGAGCCAGGTGATGTTGAACCAGGGATGGTTTTCGAGAAGCTGGATGAACCGCTGACCGACCATGCCGGTCGCGCCGAGAATGCCTACGTTGCGCCGTTCCATTTTGTAAGGATAGCAAGAGCGGGGGAGCGAGTCAGCAGGTCAGCGAGTTAGCGAGTTAGCGAGTCGCGAGTGAGCGAGTCAGGCGGGGAGGTGAATGCTTCCGTCGGCGGCGATGGGGAATTGGGGATTCCAGGCGACCTCCCAGAGGAAGCCATCGGGGTCGGCGAAGTAGCCGGAGTAGCCTCCCCAGAAGGCTTCCTGCGCGGGCTTGCGGAGGGTGGCGCCGGCGGCGAGGGCGGCGTGGAGGACGGCGTCGACTTCGGCGCGGGTGCGGGCGTTGTAGGCGAGGGAGATTCCGTTGAAGCCGGTTCCGTCGGGAGAGAGGTTGGCGTCCCTGGCGAGCTCGTTGCGGGGGTAGAGGGCGAAGATCATCGCGCCGGCCTGGAAGAAGACGATGCCTTCGGTGGGAGGCAGGGAGGGTTGCCAACCGAGTTGCGCGTAGAAGCTCTGGCTGCGAGCGAGATCCGACACGCCGAGGGTGATGAGGCTGATGCGTTGTTCCATCGGCTTCTCCTGTCGGAGGCAGTGTACCTCTGACGGGAGAAGCTCGGCGTGGAGGCGAGAGCGGGATGATGGAGGTGGAGGGACTAGTCGACGTAGGTGACGCGGCGGCGGGTGTAGACGCGGGAACCTCCGCCACCCCAGGCGCAGAGCAGGGCGATGACGTGAATGAGGAACCAGAGGCCGATGCCTTGATCCTGGTAGATCCAGAAGAGGATCAGGAGGCGCGGGATGAGCAGGGCCACGATGACGGGGATGATGCCGACGACGGGCGGGATGTACTGCGTCATGGTGTGTTGCAGCCAGGCGATGAGGATGCAGATGCGGGGAAGGAACAGGGAGAGAACGAGAAACCAGAGGGGGATGCTGTGCGTTGCCAGATCGAGATGAACGTTCATGAGGGTGCTGGCTCCTGGGCGTGCGGCGTGCGGAACAAAGTGTGTGCTGCCACTGTACTCCCGGTTGGATGCTATTTGGCGGCGAAAGTGAAGCTGGCCTGCGCCGCTGATTTTGGAGAGACGGTGATCTGGATGTCTTTTTCGCCGAGCAACTCGTGGACGGCGGCGAGGGTATAGGTGCCGGGAGGGACGCCGGTGATGGTGAATTTGCCGTCGGTGCCGGTGACGGCGAACCAGGGGTTGGGAGCGACGTTGATGAAGGCGCTCATCCAGGGATGGTTATTGCAGCGGACGGGGAGCATGACCTCGGGGGTGGGGAAGGCGACGGTGCGGGGAGCGCTGTGGGGAGGCTCGGAGATGTTGATGGAGGCTTCGCCGGGCTGGTCGGGGAGGGTGTGGATGTTGTGCACGGTGGCGTCGGAGTTGATGAAGGTGACGGAGCCTCCTTGCTGGACGGCGATGACGTGCGGGGAGTAGCGGCAGCCCTTCTGGTCGAGACGGACGGGCGGAGCGTCGGGGATGGCGGTGTAGCTGGGAGCTCCGGACTTGAGGTAGACGTAGACGTTGGCGAGCTGCTGGTCGGTGACGATGAGCTGCTCGGTGAGGTAGGGCTGGTTGGGGATGTTGCAGGCGGGGTCGGCCGACATGTCGATGGGAATGCGCTCGGGGGCGCGGCCGCTGAAGTTGACGACGCCGGAGATGGAGCCGGCGGTGGCGGGGTCGACGGGCGGAGAGGGGTGGAGCGCGGCGCGGGCGGCGGATGTAGCGGCCGGTGTGGCGGCGGTGGGAGCGGGCGCGTGCTTGCAGGCGGTGAGGGTGAGGGCGGAGAGGAGGAGGAAGCCGGGGGTGCGAAGAGTCACGATACTCCTTTGGATGCTGGGGCGGGAGAAGGAGATTTTCGGTTACGGGATGGAGGGGTTAGCGGGGGTGTTTGTTGCGGAAGTCTTTGCCGCTGAGCAGGCCTTCGAGCTCGATCTTGAACTCGTTGACGTCTTTGAAGTCGCGATAGACGCTGGCGAAGCGGATGTAGGCGACGGTGTCGATGTCTTTGAGGCGGTTCATGATGAGCTCGCCGATGGAGGAGGTGGAGCGCTCGCGCTCGGGCGAGTCGATGACGAAGGCTTCGACGGCGTCGACGATCTCCTGCATCTGGGTGACGGAGACTTTGCGCTTCTGGCAGGAGTGAAGCAGGCCGGTGAGGACTTTCTGGCGATCGAAGGTTTCGCGGCGGCCGTCTTTCTTGACGACCATGTAGGGGATCTCGTCGAGGCGCTCGTAGGTGGTGAAGCGCTTGTTGCAGCGCTCGCACTCGCGGCGGCGGCGGATGGAGTCGGCTTCCTTGCTCTCGCGACTGTCAATCACCTTGTCTTCGGTGAAGCCGCAGTAGGGGCATTTCATAGATGACCTATTTTAGTCCTGTCCTGCGCGGACGGCGGTGCTGTGCGGACGGCACTGCTGCGCGCAGGGCGGTCCTGCGCGGACGGCGAGAGGTGGATGTTGGTGAGAAAGGGCTGGCTGCAGAGGTTCGATTAGCGGCGTCGGGGTTCTTCGGCTCGCTCTGCTCGCTCAGGATGACAGGGTTGTGGAGGGGACGGAGAGAACCATGTTGTCGGGGGATCAAGAGGCCGTGATCAGGCGGAGGGGGTGGTGGCGGCTTCGCGGAGGGTGATGCCTTCGAGGTGGGCGGCGAGGAAGCCTCCGGGGATGACGGCGAGGTTGGCTACGACGAGCAGAGCGGCGCCGCAGGCGGTGGCGGTCTCGAGGGGGACGTTGAAGAAGCCGTGGAGGGCGGCGGCGAGGACGGCGATCTGGGTAAACCAGCCGAGGATGGGGAGCTGGAGGAGCGAGCCGCCGAGGCTGGTGGCGAGCAGCAGCATGGTGGCGGCGAAGCTGAGGTTGGCGAGCGAGGGGGTGGCGAGGAAGGAGTGGACGGTCTCGAGATACATGAAGGCGATGACCAGCCACATGCCGACGGAGATGGCCAGGGCGGAGAGAAACTCGCCGAGGGTGGAGACGATGCGGAGGCCGTGGCTGAACTCGAGGATGCGGGCGGAGGCGGCGTGGGCGAAGGGCTCGGAGAGGGGTTTGAGGAGGCGGGAGGCGATGCGGGCGACGTGGTGGCCGGCGAAGCGGAGGGAGAGGGCGAAGATGGCGAGGAAGAGGGTGGCGGCGAGCGAGACGGCGCCGGCGCGGGCGAAGGCTTCGTGGTGCGGCATGTTGTGCGGGGCGAAGGCGAGGGTGATGGAGAAGATGATGGCGGCGGCGGCGAGGTCGAAGGCGCGCTCGATGGAGTAGACGGCGAGCTGGGTGGCGACGGGGGTCTTGAGGCGGCGGGCGATGAGGTAGGGGCGGCCGAGGTCGGCGAAGCGGCCGAAGAGGGCGACGATGGTGAAGCCGATGAGCTGGGAGGGAAACATCTGCAGGGTGGAGGTCGTATGCAGGGGAGCGAGCAGGACGGCCCAGCGCCAGGCGCGCAGCCAGTAGCCGAGGTAGGTGCAGGCGAAGGCGATGAGGATCAGGGCGGGAGAGACGGAGCGCAGCTGGTGGCCGAGGGAGCGCCAGTCGAAGGAGGCGTGGCTGCGGGCGAGCCAGACGATGGCGACGAGCAGCACCAGGAGAACGGGAATGAGGGTGCGGGGGGTGAAGAGGCCTGGCTTGCTGGCAGGTGGGACGGCCGGGACGGTGGAGACGTCAGGGGGCATGTCGGGAGAGGTCATCAGTGGGAGCCGAGGGAGGCTGCGGCGATGGAGACGGTGGGTGAGGACGGATGGGCCTGGGCTTGGGCTTCATGTTCGAGGGCGAGCTTGCGGCGTTTGAACTCGTTCATGACGCGGACGACGTAGGCGCGGGTTTCGGCGTAGGGAGGGATGCCGTGGTAGCGATCGACGGCGGCGGGGCCGGCGTTGTAGGCGGCGAGGGCGAGGGCGAGGCCGTGGGTGTCGTTGCGGGGATCGTAGCGATCGAGGAGCTGATCGAGGTAGGTGGTGCCGCCGGCGATGTTCTGGTCGGGGCGGAAGGCGTCGTCGACGCCGAGCTGCTGGGCGGTGCCGGGCATGAGCTGCATGAGGCCGCGGGCTCCGGTGCGGGAGACGGCGTTGGAGCGGAAGTCGCTTTCGGCCTTGATGACGCTGGCGAGCAGGTCGGCGTCGATGTGGTGGCGGGTGCCGGCGGCGGAGATGAGCTCGGGGACGCTGGGGGCGACGGGAGCGGCAGCGGCGACGGGAGGAGCGGGAGGCTGCGGCGGGTCGGGAAGGGTCTCGATGCTGAGGATGGATTGGCGGGAGAGGTCGATGAAGTCGGTTGCCTGGGAGGAGAGGTAGAGGCGGATGTGGGAGCTGTCGAGGGGCTCGTAGCGGGCGCAGTCGTAGGAGAAGCCGTTGCGCAAGGTGACGCGCTGCAAGGCATGCGCAGCGTTGCTGAGCAAGGCTGCGAGAAGAAGGGGGGAACCCAGCCTGATACGGCCTAGACGATGAATCTGCACTGTTTATGAGACTATCATCGCGTTGTTCGGGGTAGCAAAGAAAGCGGCACTGAGATTCAGGGAGGCCTGGATGCAGGGAGGCCTAGAATTTTGCAGACCACCCGCCGATGAGATATTTGCGAGCATTTGCAATTTGATCTTTCGGGAGAGAACCGTGATGCGTTGTCCCAATTGCAGCAAGGGCCGGATGTTCCGGTCGAAGCAGACGACGTTTGAGAGATTGCTGTACAGCCGGCTGGGGCTGTATCCGTGGCGCTGCGCAGCCTGCCTTAACCGGAAGCTGTTCCGGGCGCGGGAAGAGTCGCAGAGCAAGCCGTCGCCGGTGTGGATGGGCTGAGGGCTGGCTCGAGCGGCGGGCAGAGGGAACGAGAACAAGGTCGGGAGACAACGACGGCAAGGCGGGGACAGCTAAGCGGGAACGCCGGGACAGCTAGGCGGGAACGCTGGGACAGCTAAGCGGGAACGCTGGCGAGCGCGGCCTCGATGGCGATGGCGACGCCGTCCTCGTTGTTGGAGGGGACGAGGGTCCAGCCGCTCGTGCGGGCGAGGGCTTTGAGGTCGGCGGGGGCGTTGGACATGAGGGCGGCGTGGCCGGCGAGGCGGAGCATGGCGACGTCGTTCCAGTTGTCGCCGATGGCGAGGATGTCGGCGGGGGTGAGGCCGCGGAGGCGGGCGATGTGCTCGAGGGCGGAGGCCTTGGAGCAGCCGGCGGGAAGAATATCTAACAGGGTGAGATCGGTTTCGGGGTAGGTGGTGCGGTGGAGGGCGACCTCGGCCTGCGAGGATTCCTGGTGGCCGACGGGGGTGACGAGGGGATGGCTGCCGAGCAGGGCTTCGGCTGCGCGCATGCGCTCGATGGGGCCGCAGAGCATCATCTGGATGGGGAGGCTGGCGCCGGGTTGGAGGGCGTCTTCGAGGGGAGAGACCTGTGCGATGTAGCGCTCGTTGGCGCGCATCCAGCGGCCGATGCTGGCGTGGAGGTCGTCGAGGTGCTGGACGACGAGGGCGCCGCGGGAGTCGTCGCCGTCGGGGCCGGTGAGGTCGAAGGTGAGGACCAGGGTGTTGCGGTAGGCGTCGAGGTGGGAGCAGAGCCAGCGGGCGGTGGAGAGCGGCAGGTGGGTGCGGTGGATGAGGTCGGAGGCGATGGTGCGGATGACGGTGCCGTTGGAGCTGACGACGGCGGAGGCAGGGTGGAGGCCGAGGTCGCGGAGGACGTGCATGGCGAAGCTGTGGCGGCGGCCGGTGGAGATGACGATCTCGATGCCGGAGGCTTCGGCGAGTTGAAGAGCGGCGAGGTTGCGAGGGCTGACCTGGCCGGAGGTGTTGAGCAGCGTTCCGTCGAGGTCGATGGCGATGAGGCGAGGCGGCATGTGCTTCTAGAGTAGCCGAAGGAGGTGACAGGCGGATGACGGCGGGAGTTGGGTAGGATGGACGATATGCCGAAGATTGCCGCTCTTGAATGCTCTCGTTGCCACCATAGGATCTCCGCTGATACGCCGCAGACGCTTTGCCCGCTGGATGGAGGGGTGCTGTATGTGCGCTATGACATGGAGGCGCTGAAGCAGACGGCGCGGCGGGAGCATGCGGCGGAGAGGGCGGCGGCGGCAGGGAAGAGTCTGGGGATGTGGCGGTATGCGGACGTGCTGCCGGAGGTGGAGGCGGTGTCGCTGGGGGAGGGATGGACGCCGATGCTCCAGAGCCGCCGGTATGAGGGGCTGCTGGTGAAGGAAGAGGGGGCCAATCCTACGGGGACGTTCAAGGCGCGGGGGATGGCGATGGCGGTGTCGATGGCGAAGCAGTATGGTCTGCGGCATCTGGCGACGCCTTCGGCGGGCAATGCGGCGGGAGCGCTGGCGGCGTATGCGGCGGCGGCGGGGATGAAGGCGCATATCTTTATGCCGAAGGATGTGCCGTTCGCGAACTATTTGGAGGGCGTGGTGTATGGCGCGGACGTGCGGATGGTGGATGGATTGATCTCGGACTGCGCGCGGATGGTGGGCGAGGAGATGCAGCGGCAGAAGGAGGCGGGAGTGGCGGCGGAGGAGGCGTGGTTCGATATGTCGACGCTGAAGGAGCCGTTCCGCGTCGAAGGCAAGAAGACGATGGGGTATGAGCTGGTGGAGCAGCTGGGGTGGGAGTATCCGGATGCGGTGTTCTATCCGACGGGCGGGGGTGTGGGGCTGATCGGGATGTGGAAGGCGTTTGAGGAGATGGAGCAGCTGGGGTGGGTGAAGGGCAAGCGGCCGCGGATGTATGCGCTGCAGGCGGCGGGATGCGCTCCGGTGGAGCGGGCGTTTGCGGAGGGGAAGGACGCGAGCGAGTTCTTCCAGGGGGCGGCGACGTTTGCGGCGGGGCTGCGGGTGCCGAAGCCTTATGGGGACAGCTTGATATTGGAGATTGTGCGGGAGTCGGGCGGGAAGGTGGTGGCGTCGGAGGATGCGGCGATTTTGGCGTCGATTCTGGATTGGGCGAAGGAGGAGGGAATCTTTCTATCGCCGGAGGGTGCGGCGGCTACGGCGGCGTATGACACGCTGCTGGCGAGTGGAGAGATCCAGAGCGGGGAGCGGGTGGTGCTGTTCAATACCGGGGCGGGGTTGAAGTATGTGGATATGACGGCGGAGGCGATGCACTCTGCGGCGGCCGGGGAGCTTGCCGACGTCGTTGCCGGTGGGTGGGATTATTACGCCGGTGTAGGGTGGCGGTGGCGCGGATAGGGATTTGTCTAGAAACGCAATACCGGTGTCCTGCCGGACGGGCCCACTGCGCGTGGGGCGGGCGTTCGCACGCCTTTTTACGGCTTCGCGTGGACCTCCCGTTGGTCGGCGAAGAAATGTATTTCGCGACCAGCGGGAGCGCCCAGCCGAAGGCCTCTGCCCGCAACGAAGTTGCCGCCCCACGCGTAGTGGGTACTTACAGCATTGAGGTATTCGACAGATTCGCTAGGGGCTGCTGATGGCGGCGGTGAGTTCGACGGCGGTGCGCTCGAGGACGGAGACCTGGCGCTCGATGCGGACGAGCTGCTCGTCGGGCGAGGACGGGCTGGCGGGCGGCGGTGGTGGGATGTGGTGGGCTTCGAGGGCTGTGGAGACGGCGTCGAGGCGGGTGGCGAGTTGGGAGATGCGATCGATGACGGAGGGGGTGGGGGTGCCGATGGCGGCGACGGTGGTGATGGTCTGGGTGAGGCGGCGGACGAAGGTGGTGAAGGTGAGGGCGGAGCGGCTGAGCTGGGCGGCGCGGTCGCGGGAGCCGATGAGGGGAAGATCGGGTTCGAGCAGGGCGTGATCGAGGGTCTCTTCGGCCTGGTTGGCGGCGAGGCCGCAGAGGCGGCGGGCGGGAGCGAGCAGGGTGCGCTCGGCGTGGATGCGGGCGGCGTCGTGGGATTGGGTGTCGTGGGATGGGGCGTAGGGTGAGGTGGCGGCGGCGTTCCAGAAGGCGAGCATGGCGCGGAGGTAGGCGGCGTCGGCCTGGGCGCAGCGGGCGAGCAGGCGGGGGAGCTGGAGGCTTTCGAGCTCGGGCCAGAGGAAGAGCATGGCGAGGACGGCGGTTAGGGCGCCGAAGCCGGTCATGCCCATGCGGACGGCGGCGAAGTGCCAGTCGCGGAAGTGGGGGAGGACCATGAGGACGATGGTGGGGGTGAGGAAGAAGCAGAACCAGGCGTAGTCGACTGCATAGAGGGCGAGGGTGAAGAAGGCGCCGATGCTGACGGTGAGGAGCAGGCTGACTTCGGTGTGGATGAAGACGGCGAGGAGGGAGGCGAGGGCGGCTCCGGCGACGGTGCCAAGGACGCGCTCGCCGGAGCGGCGGATGGTCTCGCCGGTGTAAGGCTGGAGGACGATGAGGGAGGTCATGGCGATCCAGTAGCTGTGGGTAATGGGCTGATGGTGGATGTGGATGAGGCCGGCGATGAGGACGTCGAAGGCGACGATGAAGCCGAGGCGGAGGGCGTGGCGGAACATGACGGAGCGGAGGGAGAGGTTGGCCTGGAGGGCGTCGAACCAGAGCAGGGGAGGGTGGGGGTTGGTGGTGAGGATGGGGGTGTCGAGCAGGGTGATGGGGGAGCGGCGGGGCTCGATGCCGGTCCAGATGGCGCGGATGGCTTCGTAGGTGGTCTCGAAGTAGAGGAGGGTATCGCGGAGGGCGGCGATGAGGTGGGTGGAGGGTTGCTCGGGGGTGAGGAGGGCGGCTTCGAGGCGGGGGAGGGTGCGCTGGAGGTTGGTGTAGAGGAAGCCGGTGGGGGCGAAGGAGGCTCCGCGGTCGCGGGGGCGCTGGCGGAGGGCAGGCTCGATGGGCTCGAGCGAGGCGGTGAGCCAGCCGGCGATCTCGGGTAACGGGTTGCGGGGATCGTGGGAGCCGAGCTCGGCGATGCGGAGGAGGCGGGCGAGGAGCAGGTCGGCGTTCTCGGTGAGGACGGTGAGGCTGCGGGCGCGGATGGTGCGGGAGGTCATGCGGGCGGGGGTGGCGGCGAGGGTCTGCTGGGCGGTCTCGGTGCGCAGGCGGAAGAGGTTGAGGGACTCGTTGAAGGCGCTGCGGCCTGCGGGCTCGGTGGTGGAGGGAAGGAGGCGGATGAGGTCGGCGAGGGAGGCGTAGACGTTGGCGACGGCGATGCGGGCGGGACGGAAGGGGTCGGCGGGCCAGAGGAGGAGGGAGAGGGAGGCGGCCCAGAGGGCTCCGAGGGTGAAGTAGAGGGTGCTGGTGGTGGCGTAGGCGAGGGTGTGGGGAGGGGTGCCGACGGCGACGATGTAGGAGACAAGGACGGTGACGCTGGAGGAGGCGAAGGGCTGCGACATGACGCGGGCCAGGGTGGCGGCGAAGCAGAAGAGGAAGGTGGCGGCGACGGCGATGGGGAGGTTGACGCCGGCGAGCAGGCCGGCGAAGACGCCGAGCGAGCCTCCGATGAGGATGGTGAGGATGTTGGCGAGGCGGGAGCGGTAGGGGCCGCCGTTGTCGACGACGATGACCTGGAAGGCGCCGAGGGCGGCCCAGCCGAGGGGCTTGCCAAGGAGATAGCAGACGAACATGGCGACGCCGACGGCGAGGGCGGCGCGAAGGCCTCGGCGCCACTGCATGCGGGAGAGAGCGGAGCGGAGGCCGGTGATCCGGATGATGGCCATTCGATCAGTGTAGAGGGGCGAGATGCGCAGAGGCGAGAGGCGAGATGCGAGAGGCGAGGGGCGAGATGCGAGAGGCGAGATGCGAGATGCGAGGGGCGAGATGCGAGGGGCGAGAGGCGAGGGGCGAGAGGCGAGAGGCGAAGGGCGAGAGGCGAGGGGCGAAGGGCGAGAGGCGAGGGGCGAAGGGCGAGAGGCGAGGGGCGAGAGGCGAGATGCGAGGGGCGAGAGGCGGGAGGGGCGTTGTTGGCTACTTGAAGCAGGTTGCGCCGCGGGGGCCGTGGGCTCCGGCGGCTTTGGCTTCGGGCTCGGTGACGTACTTGCCGGTCTTGGTGCGGCCGTAGTAGCGGTCGGTGGGGCAGTGGTAGACCTTGGTGGAGGGGTTGAGCCAGACCTTGTTGGGCGCGGCTCCGGGGGCTTGCTGGGCGGTGGGCTGGAAGGGCTTGCGCGGGGTGGTCTGGGCGGGGAGGGTCGCGATGAAGAGGGCGAGGGCGAAGGCGAGGTAGAGAGGCTTCATGGGGTTCTCCTGGAGTGCGCAGCGGGAGAGGACTGATGAGGCGATGGTAGCAGCGAGGAGAGCTGTTGTGGAGAAGGGTTCGAAGGCATGGGGGATGCAGAGCTCTTCGGGGTCCTTCGGCTGCGGCTCTCGCAGGAAGCCGCGCGAGCCTTCGCTCAGGATGACGGGTTGGAGGTGGGTTGGAACTTCGACGTCGATCGGATGACAGATTGGAGGGGTGGTTAGACCATGGCGGGGTCTTCGATGGGGGTTCCGGAGCGGGTGGTGAGGGTGATGGCGGCGGTGAGGATCATGGCTCCGCCGAGCCAGGCGAGGGGGCCGAGGTGCTCCTTGAGGAGGAAGACGCCGAGCAGCGAGCCGATGAGGGGTTCCATGTTGAGCAGGACGCCGGCCTGGGAGGCGGGGACCTGGGTCATGGCCCAGTTCCAGAGCAGGGTGGTGGAGGCGGTGCAGAGCAGGCCGCTGGCGGCGCAGCGCGGCCCAGGCCTTGAGGGAGATGCCGTGGATGGGCGGCGGGCCGTAGGCGAAGGGGACGTAGAGGGCGAGCATGAGGGTGCCGGCGGCGATGCCGTAGGCGGTGACGACGATGTGGCTGTGGAGCTCCATGAGGCGCTGGTTGAAGAGGATCCAGAAGAGGGCGATGAGGAGGGAGAAGACGACGAGGAGGTCGCCGGCGAGGGTGGGGCCGTTGGCGGTGGCGTGATGGTCGCCGCCGAAGGCGATGAGCGCGGCGCCGGTGGTGGAGAGGGCGAGGGCGACCAGCCGAGCTTGCTGAGGCGTTCGTTGGCGTAGAAGGCGGCGCCGACGGCGAGGATGACGGGCATGGTGCCGACCATGAGCGCGGCGTGCGAGACGGTGGTGAGGGAGAGGCCTTTGAACTGGAGGAGGAACTGCAGCGGGACGCCGAGGAAGGAGGCGAGGAGGAGCATGCGCCACTCGGCGGCGTTGAAGCGGGGGCGGTGCGTGATGAGCAGCGGGAGGAGGCCGAGGGTGGCGAAGAGGAAGCGGTAGAAGACCATGTGGCCGACGTTCATCTCGGCGAGGGCGATCTTGCCGAAGAAGAAGCCGCAGCCCCAGAAGCAGCTGGCGAGAAAGGCGGCGAGGAAGCCGAAGGTGCGATGTTTTTTGGGTGACTGCATGCTGTACCCCCTCCCCTCCCCCCTCCCATACTTTTGGACCTAAAGTATGGGATTCATTCCGGTTAGGATCTGACTTGTGGCAGTCTGACCCCCCTCCCTTACACGCGAACGCCCGGCGGGTGCCGGGCGAAGATTGTTGCCTGTCTTTAGTGTACAGGGGGTGTCAAGGATGGGCTTTTGGCAAAGGCAAAGGCAACGGCAACGGCAAAGGCAAAGGCAAAGGCAAAGGCAAAGGCAAAGGCAAAGGCAAAGGCAAAGGCAACGGCAACGGCAAGTGCAACGGCAACGGCAACGGCAACGGCAACGGCAACGGCAAAGGCAAAGGCAAAGGCAACGGCAACGGCAAGTGCAACGGCAAAGGCAACTACAGGGGTCCTTCGCTTCGCTCAGGATGACGGCGTAAAACAGGCAACAGCAACGGCAATGGCAACGGCAACGGCAACGGCAACGGCTTTGACGCTAAGGGCGCTACGTTCGCAACGTTGCGCTAAGGTAGCGTTGTCGCGGGGGGGATGCGGGAACGCCCCGGAGGTTGGGAGGTCCGGGGCGTTGGTGGGGCGATTGGGTGGGGGTTACCAGACGCGGCAGTTGGTGGCGGGGACCATGGGGGTGCCTTGCTTGCAGCCGAAGGCAGAGGCGAAGGCGGGCTGGTTGACGATGGCTCCGTTGGCGCGGAAGTGGTCGGGGGAGTGGGGATCCGAGAGGACCTGGGCGCGGATGGCTTCGGGGCGGGAGTTCTCGCACCAGTTCTGGGCGAAGGCGATGTAGAAGCGCTGCGGGCCGGTGTAGCCGTCGAGCTTCTTGTGGATGTCGATGCCGTCCTTCTTGGCGCGGTCGAGGTAGGCGAGGTAGGCGAGGACGAGGCCGCCGTTGTCGGCGGTGTTTTCGCCGAGGGTGAGCTTGCCGTTGACGTGGACGTCGTCGGCGGGGGAGGAGCCGGGGACGGCGACGAAGCTGCTGTACTCGTTGACCAGGCAGCCGGTCTTGGCTTCGAAGTTTTTGGTGTCTTCGGCGGTCCACCAGTCGGCGAGGTTGCCCTTGGCGTCGAACTTCTTGCCTTCGTCGTCGAAGCCGTGGGTGAGCTCATGGCCGATGACGGCGCCGATGTGGCCGTAGTTGACGGCGAGGTCGGCGTGGGGGTCGTAGAAGGCGGGCTGGAGGATGCCGGCGGGGAAGTTGATGTCGTTCATGCTGGGGTTGTAGTAGGCGTTGACGGTGGGAGGGGTCATGCCCCACTCGTCTTTGTCGACGGGCTTGCCGATTTTGTTGAGCTCGCGATCGTTCTCGAAGGCGGTGGCGCGTTCGTCGTTGCCGAGGGCGTCGGTGGGCGAGATGACGACCTTGCTGTAGTCGCGCCACTTGTCGGGGTAGCCGATCTTGTCGGCGACGGCGTGGAGTTTCTGCTTGGCGCGGACCTTGGTTGCGGGGCTCATCCAGTCGAGGGTATCGATGTCCTGGTCCATGGCGGCCTCGATGTCGTGGACCATCTGGAGGGTCTTGGCTTTGCTGTCGCCGGCGAAGTACTGCTGGACGTAGACCTGGCCGAGGGCTTCGCCGAGGGCGCTGTCGACGGCCTGGGAGCAGAGCTTCCAGCGGGGCTGCGCTGATCGGGTGTGCCTTCGAGCTTGCGGCCGTAGAAGTCGAAGTTTTCTTCGTCGATGGGGTGGGGGAGCTTGCTGGCGTAGGTGCTGAGGAGGTGGAAGCGCAGGTAGGCGTGGAGGGTGTCGAGGTCGGTGTCGCGGACGGCGTCGACCATGGCGGGGAAGAATTTGGGGTTGGCGTTGATGAGCGAATTGGGACCGAGCGGGCCGAGAAGGGTGGCGGGGGCGTGCACGGCTTCGAAGAAGGGGGTGAAGTCGACGTTGCCGATGCTCTGCTCGAAGGCGTCGAGGGTTTGGGGATGGTAGACGGCGTCGGGATCGCGGCGCTCGGTGTTGGTCATGGAGGCGAGGGCGAGTTTGGTCTCGAAGGCGAGGATGTTGGCGGCGTCGGTGCTGGCCTGGGCGGCGGGTTCGCCGGCGAGGGTGAGCATCCTGGCGATGTGCGCTACATATTGGGCGCGGATCTGCTTGTCCTTGTCGCCGGTGCGGGTGTAGTAGTCGCGCTCGGGGAGGCCGAGACCTCCCTGGTCGATGACGGCGACCTGCTTGCTGGAGTCCTTGAAGTCCTGCTCTTCGCCGAAGCCGAAGAAGACGTTGACGTTGAGGCGCTGGAGCTCGCCGGCGAGACCGGTGAGGTCTTCCTTGGAGGCGGCGTCGATTTTATCGAGGAGAGGCTGGAGGGGAGCGAGGCCCTTCTGGTCGATGAGGCTGGTGTTCATGCAGGCGGCGTAGTAGTCGCCGATCTTCTGCTGGTTGGGGGTGCGGGCCGGGTTGGGAGCGGCGTACTTGGAGAGGATGCCGTTGAGCTCCTGGGTGTTGACGTTGTAGAGGGTGTAGAACTGGTCGACGGCGGGCTGGTCGGAGGGGATGGGATGGTTGGCGGCGAAGTTGCCGCAGGCGAACTTGTAGAAGTCGGTGCAGGGGTTGGCGGCGGTGTTGATGGAGGCGGTGTCGAAGGCGGGGGCGGGGAGGTAGTGGGTCTGGGGCGGGGCGGCGGTGGGTTGCGCGGCTGGGGTTTGCGCGGCGAGGGGGAGGGCGGCGAGGAGGGCGCAGAGTGCGAGGGAGGAGGCACGGCGCGGGAGGCGGTCGATCATTGTGGAGAGCTCCGGGTTCGAGGTGGGTGGAAGGGGGCCGCTGTGGAGGTGACCAGTTGAAACAGAAAGGGTGCATCGGTGTGGGAAGGTGTAGGAGGTATCGAAAGGGAGCATACCCCAGGGGCGAAAGCCCCTACCTTCCCTGGATGGGTTCGCCCAAGGCTGAAGCCTTGGGGTACCTGGAAGCAAATGCAACTACGTTCCTGACAGAGTACTGTACGCGAGGCGGGGGAGGGTGGTTCCGGGAATGCAAAAGGCCAGCGCGGGGCTGGCCTTTTGTGGAGATGCGAAGGGGTTAGGCGGCTTTGGCCTGGGTGACGACGGCCTTGACGCGGGCGTTGAGGCGGCCCTTGTAGCGGCTGGCGGTGTTCTTGTGCAGGACACCCTTCTGGACGCTCTTGTCGAGGACCGAGACGGTGGCGCGGTAGACGTCGACGAGGGTCTTCTTGTCGCCGGCGGCGAGGGCCTCGCGCATGAGGCGGAGGGCTCCGCGGAGCTTGGATTTGTTGGCGCGGTTGATGGCCGTCTTGGTGATGGTTTGACGGGCGCGCTTGAGCGAAGAAACGTGATTTGCCATGGTGCGAGACTCTTTTCTTTTCCGGGTGGGGAAAGGGGATGCTGGAGGCGGCTGGTGCTGAACCTAAGCGCAGTGCAGCGGTTCCTCTGCAGGATTGATTCTACGGGATTTGGTGGGGGAGGGTCAATGAAACGGGGTGGCGGGAGGGGTAGTTGCGGGCGGGGAGGCGAGATTGGTTCGGGGTTGGTCGAGGATTTACACAAAGCGCCTTGACGCGTGGGGAGGGGCGGGATTAGGCTCTGGCTCAACATCGATACTCTATTGGCAACCCTAGCCAATCCGGTGGTTTCACAGCGTGCGACGGGTCGTGGCGCTGCTGTGGGAGACAGGTGCCGCAGCCGGCGGTATAGAGTCAATGCCCATTCCCCTGCATCTAAAATAGAGAGGGTGCGTTGTCCCTCTTCTTGAACTCTCCTGACGGAGGTCAGGCTTCTACTTGGTAAAAAAATCCCTGCATCTTACCCCTGGAATCGAGCCGTTGTATGGCACACGCGACGAGAATCTTCGTCTGATGGAAGATGGGCTGAAGGTCCAGATCGATCTGCGGGCTGACAGCATTCAGTTGATGGGCGAGGCGATGGCGGTGGCCCGGGTGGAGGGAATCTTCTCCGATTTTGAGCACCTGCGCAAGGTGGGGGTGCATCCGCACAACGGCGAGCTGAATGCGCTGTTGAAGATGGTGGTGGCGGATCCGGCGGTGACGCTGCGTGGACTCGTCGAGAGCGGCAAGCAGCGGGCCATCGGGACCAAGCGGGCGGTGCAGCCGCGGTCGCCGAACCAGCGGAAGTATGTGGAGGCGATCGAGACCAACGACATGGTCTTTGGGCTGGGGCCGGCGGGTACGGGCAAGACGTACCTGGCGGTGGCGATGGCGGTGAGCGCGCTGCTGGCGAAGAAGGTGTCGCGGATTATCCTGGTGCGGCCGGCGGTGGAGGCGGGCGAGCGGCTGGGGTTCCTGCCGGGATCGCTGCAGGAGAAGGTCGATCCGTATCTGCGGCCGCTGTATGACGCGCTGTATGATCTGCTGGATCCGGTGAAGGTGGACAAGATGCTGGAGACGAACGTGATCGAGGTGGCGCCGCTGGCGTTTATGCGCGGGCGCACGCTCAACGATGCGTTCATCATCATGGACGAGGCGCAGAACACGACCAATGAACAGATGAAGATGTTTCTGACGCGCATGGGGAACCAGTCGAAGGCGGTGATTACGGGCGACCTGACGCAGTGCGATCTGCCGAATCCGAAGAAGAGCGGGCTGTATGAGGCGCTGCGCGTGCTGGATGGCGTGGAGGGCATCAAGTTCTGCCACTTTGAGGATGTAGACGTGGTGCGGCATCTACTGGTGCAGCGGATTGTGCGGGCGTACGACACCTACCAGCGGGCCGAACAGTTGCCGCTGGCGGTGGATGGCGTGCCGTTGTCGATTCCGGAAGAGGAGACGCGGAAACGGGTGCTGCATCCGCAGTAAAGCGAGTGATAAGTGGTTAGTGATAAGTGGATAGTGGTAAGTGGTAAGTGGTTAGTGGTTAGTGGTTAGTGGTTCGTGATCAGTGGTGGGAGAGCGCTGGATGCCTTGGTACGGTTATTTGCTTGAGTTTTTGGGTGGGATGTTTCTGGCCAATGGTGTCCCGCACTTTGTGCAGGGGGTGAGCGGGGCACCGTTCCAGTCGCCGTTTGCGAAGCCGCCGGGGGTGGGGGAGTCGTCGCCGGTGAGTAATGTGGTTTGGGGATTTGGGAACCTGGTGGCGGGGGCGTTGCTGCTGCATCGCTTCTGGCCGCAGGGTCTGTGGGGTGGGTGGTGGCGGGCGCGGGGGCGCTGGGGATCTCGGTGCAGTTGGCGCTGCACTTTGGGAAGGTGCGGGCGGGGAAGTGATAAACGACGTGTTTCGAGGTGGTTGCAAACGGGTTGGATTGTGATGGGGGACGCTTGCGTTGGGGCGTGGTTGCGGTAGCATCGATGCAAGCATGATGACCTTGGAACCTCCGCGAACGACTGAGCTGGAAATGCTGGGAAGAACGGGCAGGATCCGGACGCCGAGGTGTGGCGCGCGTGGGGGCTGTCGCGGGCCGGGCTGAGCCGGTTTTTGAAGAGCGCGCAGGCGGCGGTGGGGCTGGAGGGCGAGGTGGAGGTGCTGCTGGCGGGGGATCGGACGCTGCGGCGGTTGAATCGCGAGTATCGGGGGAAGGACAAGGCTACGGATGTGCTGAGCTTTCCGGCGGCGGACGAGCTGGCGGGCGAGCATGGCGGGGATCTGGCGATTTCGCTGGATACGGCCAGGCGGCAGGCGGAGGAGCAGGGGCACTCGCTGCGGGATGAGGTGCGGGTGCTGCTGCTGCATGGGTTGCTGCATCTTTCCGGGATGGATCATGAGACGGATCGGGGAGAGATGGCGGAGCGGGAGGGGGCGCTGCGGGGGAGGCTGCGGCTGCCGAATGGGTTGATTGCGCGGGTGGAGGGTGGGGCGGGGGTAACGGCGAAGGCGAAGGCAAGAGCAAAAGCAAAAGCAAAAGCAAACGCAAGAGCAAAAGCAAAAGCAAAAGCAAGAACAAGAGCAAAAGCAAGGGCCACTACAGGGGTCCTTCGCTTCGCTCAGGATGACGGCGTAAAACAAACAACGGCAACGGCAACGGCAAGGGCAACGGCAAGGGTGGGGCGGCGGAGTGGGGGGCGGGCATGATCACTGGGTATGAGGTGGTGGTGTTTTTGCTGCTTTGCTTGCTGGCGCTGGCGGCGTATGTGGATCGGATTTATTTCGAGATGGGGAAGTTTCTGTCGCGCGAGTATACGGAGAACATCGACGCGTGGGAGACGCATGTGGAGCCGAAGCTGCGGCTGAGCCGGCAGTCGTCGGCGATGTCTGCGTCGGTGCTGCGGCAGATTGCGCTGGGGGCGCTGATGTTTCTGCTGGCGATCCATCTGCAGGGGAAGCATGGGGAGAGCCCGGTTGAGATTGGGCGGACGGTTTTTGAGCTGTTGCTGGCGATGCTGATCTTCGATCGGCTGCTGCCGCAGATTTTTTTCACGAAGACGGAAGGCGTGTGGATTGCGCGGATTTCGTTGCTGATCCGGGTGCTGTTTTACCTGGTGCTGCCGCTGACGCTGACGATTGGGCTGCTGCTGTCGATCGCGGGGCTGGCAGAGCCGGAGGCGCAGCAGAAGGAGCATCCGGGGGAGGCGATGGATGCGCTGCTGGAGGCGGGCGAAGAAGAGGGCGTGCTGGACGAGGAGGACCGCGAGCTGGTGCGGAGCGTGGTGGAGTTTGGCGACAAGGTGGTGCGCGAGGTGATGACGCCGCGGCCGGAGATGTTCGCGGTGGCGGGGAGGACGTCGCTGGAGAAGTTTACGGCGGAGGTGAATGCGCATAATTTTTCGCGCGTGCCGGTGTATGGGGACTCGCTGGACCACATTACGGGGATTGCGTTTGCGCGGGATCTGCTGGGGGTGAAGGATGCGGACGCGGCGACGCGGACGGTTGCGCAGCTGCAGCGGCCGGCGCTGTTTATTCCGGAGACCAAGAAGGTGAATGAGCTGCTGCGGGAGATGCAGCGGCAGAAGCAGCACATGGGGATCGTGATCGATGAGTATGGCGGGGTGGCGGGGCTGGTGACGATTGAGGATCTGATCGAGGCGATCGTGGGAGAGATTAACGACGAGCACGATACGGATGCGGATGGGGATGCGCCGATTGCGGAGCCGGAGGGGACGTGGGTGGTTCCGGGAAGGTTTGAGGTGAACCGGCTGCGGGAGTTGGTGGAGGAGGCGGGCGAGGGCGCGGAGGCGGGCGAGAGTGTGGGGGAGGATGCAGAGGGCGCGGAGGATGCGGAGGAGCATGAGGCCGAGCACACGCTGTGGCAGCTGCTATCGAAGTATGAGGCGACGACGGTGGGTGGGTTGGTGAGCGAGATGGCGGGACATATTCCGCTGCCGGGGGAGGTGGTGGAGGATGGGCCGCTGCGGCTGGAGGTGATTGCGTCGACGGATCGAAGGGTGGAGCGGGTGAGGGTGGGGTTGATGGGGAACGAGCGGCGAGGGCAGCCGAGATGTTAGGGCGAAGGGTCGAGGGATGGGACGTTAGAGATTCAGGTCTTCGATCTGCGATGCGCGATTACGCGTCTGTCAGGATGACGCATCTGTGCGAGTGATACGAGTGATGGTGTCATGATAGAGGGATGGCACTACGGAGTGGTTTTGTATCGATTGTCGGGCGGCCGAATGCGGGCAAGTCGACGCTGTTGAATGCGCTGCTGGGGCAGAAGCTGGCGATTGTTACGCATAAGCCGCAGACCACGCGGACGCGGATCCAGGGCGTGCTGGAGCTGCCGGTGCGCAAGAAGACCAAGGGCGATGCGGGACGGCCGCAGGCGCAGGTGGTGCTGGTGGATACGCCGGGGGTGCATAAGCCGGAGACGCAGCTGGATAAGCGCATGATGCAGGAGGTGCATGATGCGCTGGAGACGCGGGATGCGGTGATCTTCCTGGTGGACGTGACGCATCGGCTGCCGGTGCCGGAGAAGCCGAAGACGAGTGAGGAGTTTGCGGAGGCGCGGCGGGTGCGGTCGCTGGGGCAGCATCGGCGGCTGCTGTCGAAGGCGGAGGATGACTTTGCGCTGCAGCTGGTGAAGAAGCTGGATTGCCCGGTGATTCTGGTGCTGAACAAAATCGACGCGCTGCCGAAGAGTGCGTTGCTGCCGCTGATTGCGCACTGGACGTCGCTGCATACGTTCGCGGATGTGATTCCGATTTCGGCGAAGAAGCGGGAGGGGCTGGAGCTGCTGCTGGATAAGGTGGTGGAGCATCTGCCGGAGGGGCAGAGGTACTTTCCGAAGAACCAGTTGACCGATCAGCCGGAGAGGTTCCTGGTGGCGGAGATTATTCGGGAGAAGATTCTGCTGTTGACCGGCGAAGAGGTTCCGTATGCGACGGCGGTGGTGATTGAGCGGTATGAGGAGCCGGAGAGTCTAAAGAAGAGCAAGGCTGGTAAGCTGCCGGTGACGAAGATTACGGCGGCGATCTTCTGCGAGCGCGAGGGACAGAAGGCGATTCTGATCGGCAAGCAGGGCGCGATGCTGAAACAGATTGGGACGTCGGCGCGCAAGGATATTGAAGGTCTGCTGGGGACGAGGGTGTTCCTGGAGCTGTTTGTGAAGGTGCAGGATGAGTGGCGAAGCTCGCGCGGGTTTGTCGAGGAGTTGGACTGGCGGAGGCAGTTGGAGCAGTTGGCAGAGACGCAGCATAGAAATCAGAGGTTAGCTGAAAGCCGAAACAAATAGGCGGAGGAAAGCAGCGTGATTGATTTTCTGCAGTGGGGAGCCGCATTCGGCTTGCAAGCCCGGACTGCGCGCGTGGCGGAGTTGAAGGCCGGCAACCTGCGCCTGGTGGCGATTACGACCGAGATGCTGACGGCGGAACACAGCGGCGATGCGGCTGGGCTGGGAGCGCTGCTGCGAGCGAAGCTGACGGCGGAGTGGCCTCCGGTGGACTGGGAGCCGCATGTGTATCGGATCATTCAGAAGCAGTATGACGAGTTGCCGGAGAGCTTCGGCTGGCATCGGTATGTGGTGCTGGAGGGTGGGTGGGGAGCGCGGACGCTGGTGGGAGCGATTGGCGGATTTCCACGGGCGAAGGGGGATGTGGAGATAGGCTACTCGACGCTGCCGGGGTTTCAGCGGAGGGGGTTTGCGACGGCGTCGGCACAGAGGCTGGTGGAGTGGCTGCTGACGCTGGAGGGGGTGCGGTCGGTGAGCGCGCAGACGTATCCGCGGGTGGTGGAGTCGATCAAGGTGATGGAGCGGTGCGGGATGCGGTTTGTGGGGGAGGGGGACGAGGCGGGGACGGTGCGGTACCGGAAGGTGCGGTAGGGAGCTATTCGAGGTGCATGCCGTCGGGGGCGGCGAGGGTGGCGTAGCTGAGGGCGCCGAGGAGGGTGACGGCGCTGCAGACCGCGAGGGCGAGGGTGAAGGAGTGGGTGCGGTCGAGCAGCCAGCCGGTGAGCACGGGAGCGGCGGAGGCAATCAGGAAGCTGGCGAAGTTCTGCAGCGCCGAGAGGGAGGCAACGGTGTGGGCGGGGCTGATGGTCTGGACGTATCCCCAGCCGGAGGTGCCGGCGTAGTGGATGAAGAAGAGCGCTCCGCTCATGCCGGCGACGGCGGCGACGGTGGACGAGGCAGTGGGCGACGAAGAAGGTGCAGAGGGCAGAGGCGATCATGCCGCAGACGAGATTGCGAGCGGTGGACGGTGGCGAGGGCGGCGCCGTGCGCGGGCGAAGCGGTCGGCGAGGGCGCCGCTGGAGATCATGCCGATGGCTCCGCAGAGAAAGGGCAGGGCGGCGACCCAGCCGGTTCTGGCGAGGGAGAGATGGCGCGCTCCCTGGAGGTAGCCGGGGAGCCAGGCGATGTAGAGCCAGGCGGTGTAGTTGATGCCGCCGAAGCCGAGCATGACTCCCCAGACGGTGCGCTGGCGGAGCAGGAGCGGCAGAGGGTTGGCGGGGCTGGGATGGGGGACGTCTTCGGAGTAGATGGTGCTGCCGCGGGAGCGGTGGAAGGCGATCCAAGCGATGGCGAGGAGCAGGCCGGCGGCGCCGAGCAGCATGAAGGTGTGTCTCCAGCCGAAGGCCGAGCATGAGGCCGGCCAGAGCGGGCGGGGCGAAGGCCAGGCCGATGTTCTGCGACATGCTCATGAAGGCGGTGGCGCGGCCCCGGACGACGGGGGAGAACCATTCGCGAACGCTGCGGACGCCGGCGGGATAGAAGGGGGCTTCGCCGATGCCGAGCATGACGCGCAGTGTGAGGAAGGAGGGAAGGCCGCGAACGAAGCCGGAGAGCAACTGCGCGGCGGACCAGAGGGTGAGGCCGGCGCCGAGCACGGAGCGCGTGCCCAGGCGGTCGAGCATGCCGATGAGGGGAAGCTGCGCGAAGCCGTAGGCGAGGGAGAAGGCGCTGAGCAGGAAGCCGATCTGGGTGGCGCTGAGATGCATCTCGGCACGGATGGTGGTGTTGGCGATGGAGAGGGAAGAGCGGTCAAGAAAATTGACGACGCCGGCAAGGAAGAGCAGCGCGAGGGTGACGGCCTGGTGGCCGCGCAGGGTGCGGGTTTCGGGAGGGGGCTTCACGCGGTGGCAAGGCTCCGCGCTGTGGGTTGAGCTGTGAGTTGAGCTGTGGGGCGTACGAGTTTGCTGGTCATGCGATGGTTGGGGGCATGCGGGAGTTTATTCGTGGGTGGAGATGCCGAGGGCTTTCATCTTGCGGTAGAGGTGGGAGCGTTCGAGGCCGAGGGATTCGGCGGCGCGGGAGACGTTGCCGTGGCAGCGGTCGAGCTCTTTCAGGATGTAGTCGCGCTCGTAGGCTTCGCGGGCTTGCTGCAGGGTGGAGAACTCTTCGCGGTTGCCGTTGGTGGTGCGGACGCCGCTTCGGTGCGCGGAGAGGCCTTCCGTGCGCTGCACGAGCATGGGGAGGTGCTTGGCTTCGATGCGCTGGGCCTTGGGGTTGAGGATGAGGACGCGCTCGATGACGTTGCGCAGCTCGCGGACGTTGCCGGGCCAGTGGTATTGCTTGAGCGCGGCGAGGGCGGCGTCGGAGATCTCGACGTGGGGGCGGCCGTACTGCTGGCCGAACTCGGAGAGGAACTCGCGGGCGAGGAGAGGGATGTCTTCCTTGCGATCGCGCAGGGGCGGGACGAAGAAGGGGATGACGTTGAGGCGGTAGAAGAGGTCTTCGCGGAAGTTGCCGCGGGCGATCTCTTCTTCGAGGTCCTTGTTGGTGGCGGCGATGACGCGGGTGTCGACGTGGACGGGGGTGGATGGCGCCGACGGGGTAGAAGCGCTGCTCGTCTAAAGCGCGAAGGACCTTGGCCTGGGTCTTGAGGCTCATGTCGCCGACTTCGTCGAGGAAGAGGGTGCCGCCGTCGGCGCGCTCGAAGGTGCCGCGTTTCTCGGTGGGCTGATTGGGCCGCGGGCGCCGGATGGGGCCGGCGCCGTGGCGGTAGCCGAAGAGCTCGGTCTCGATGAAGTCTTCGGGGATGGCGGCGCAGTTGAGCTCGACGAAGACGCGGTCGCGGCGCAGGGACTCGGCGTGCATGGAGCGGGCGATGAGTTCTTTGCCGGTGCCGGACTCTCCGTAGATGAGGACGCGGCCGTTGGTGGGGGCCATGAGCTTGATCTGCTGGCGGAGGGCTTTGACGGAGATGGACTCGCCGGTGATGGAGCCCTTGGTGAGCTGGCGGGCGAACTCCTGGTTGTCTTCGCGGAGGTGGTGGGCCTGGATGGCGTTGCGGAGGACGAGCAGGGTGCGGTCCATGGAGAGAGGCTTTTCGAGGAAGTCGTAGGCGCCGAGCTTGGTGGCGCGGACGGCGGCTTCGATGGTGCCGTGGCCGGAGATCATGATGACTTCGGGAGCGCCGGGGCGCGGGATGGAGTCGCGGGAGTGA
Organism: uncultured Acidobacteriaceae bacterium; assembly: GCA_963762375.1. GTDB lineage: Bacteria > Acidobacteriota > Terriglobia > Terriglobales > Acidobacteriaceae > Granulicella. Next base: position 205,134 of record CAVXKP010000001.1, on the reverse strand, counting down.
TTGCCGCGGATGGCGGCGAGGACGTCGAGGCCGTCGCCGTCGGGGAGCCAGATGTCGAGCAGGACGGCCTGGTAGTCGGCGTCGCGGAGCAGCTCGAGGGCTTCGGCGGCGGTGCCGGCGGTGGTGATGGCGTAGTCCTCTTCGCTGAGGATGGCTTCGAGGGACTCGCGGATGTCGGCTTCGTCGTCGACGATGAGAACGTGGTTCATAAGGGCAGTGAGTAGAGAGTAGTGAGTAGTGAGTAGTGGAGTGTGGGGCTAGGCGAGCTCTTGTTCGGTTTGGATGGCAGTTTCGGTGGTGGATGCGGGGGTGGGTGGGGTGTCGGTGGAGTCGGAGGCGGGGCGGAGTTCGAGGATGAAGCGGGCGCCGGTGGGGAGGTTTTTTTCGGCGCGGATGGAGCCGTGGTGTTCCTGGACGATCTTGGCGGCGATGGAGAGGCCGAGGCCGGTGCCGCGCTGCTTGGTGGAGAAGTAGGGGAGGAAGAGGCTCTCGCGCATCTCGTCGGTGAGGCCGGGGCCGGTGTCGGCGACGGTGAGTTCGACTCCGGATGCCTGGACCGGGCGAGGAGGCGGGTGGAGATGTGGAGCTCGCGGAGGAGCGAGTCCTGCATGGCTTCGGCGGCGTTGTCGATGAGGTTGGAGAGGGCGCGCTTGAGGGCTTCGGGGTCGGCGAGGACGAGGGGCAGGTTGGGGGCGAGGCTCTGGCTGACGCGGATGTTGCCGAGGCGGCCGGCGAAGAGGGCGAGGGAGTTTTCGACGATGGTGTTGAGGTCGGAGGGGCGGGGCCGGGCGGTGGGGAACTCGGCGAGCGAGGAGAACTGGTCGACCAGCGAGCGCATCGTCTCAACGGACGAGGAGATGACCTCGGTGGAGCGCTGGATGACGGCGGGCGAGGGGGATTCGAGGCTGTGCTCGGTGAGTAACGCGTTGAGGCGGGCGATGTGGCGGCCGATGAGCTCGGCGTTGAGCGAGATGGGGGTGAGCGGGTTCTTGATCTCGTGGGCGACGCGGCGGGCGACTTCTTTCCAGGCGCTTTGCTTCTGGGCGCGGAGGAGTTCGGTGGCGTCTTCGAGGACGAGGACGTAGCCGAGGTGCTCGTGCCGGAGGCTCGAAGCTGCGAGGTTCGGGACGGCAGAGGGGCGGCCTTCGAGCAGAGCGACGGTGGCGGCGAGATGCAGGATGCCGGCGCCGGACTGCATCTGCATCTCGGCGGAGGCGGAGCCCATGCGGTGGGTGCGGCGGAGGAGGTGGTCGAGGGCGTCGACGATGTCGGCGGGGAGGACGGCGGAGAGGGGCAGGCCGATGAACTGGCGCTGGCCGCCGGGGTCGAGCATCTCGGAGAAGGCGCGGTTGGCGAGCAGGATGCGGCGGTCGGCGGAGAGGGTGACGACGCCGGTGGGGATGGTCTCGATGATGGTTTCGAGCTCGGTGCGGCGGGCTTGCAGGGCCTGGTTGAGGTCGGAGAGCTGGGCGGTGGAGCGCTCGGCGGTGGCGTGGGCGCTTTCGAGGTCGGCGGCCATGACGTTGAAGCTGTCGACGAGTTCGCCGAGCTCTTCGGTGGAGGACTGGCCGACGCGGTGGCCGTAGTCGCCGGCGGCGATGGCCTCCATGGCGTCGGCGAGGGATTCGACGGGGCGGGTGACCTGCTTGCTGAGGTTGAGCGCGAGCCAGCAGCAGGCGAAGAGGGCGAGGGCGGTGGTGAGCAGAAGGAAGCCCATGTAGAGGCTGCGGACCTGCTTGCGTTCGCGGTAGAGCACCCAGTATTTGTCGGCGGAGCTGTGGAGGCGCAGCGAGGTGGCGGAGATGCCGGCGGGGATGGGAATGCCGGCGACGATGAGGTCGCCGCCGGGAAGGCCGGCGGTGGCGAGCGTGTAGTCGGAGCCGGAGATGGCGTAGAAGGGTTCGTCGGTACGCTGCGCGGCCTGCAGGATGGCCTGCTCGGTGGGACCTTCGAGGTGGGTGGAGAGGACGGCGGCGCGCTGGTCGGAGTTCTCGTCGGTGGAGGGCTCGATGGGCTGGATGGAGTGCAGCTCGGACTTGCCGGAGGGGCTGCTGGGAAGGTGCAGCGAGGCGATGGCCTGGCGGTCGCGATAGAGGATGACGAAGCCGCCCTGCAGGGTGACCTCGTGGTGCTGGAAGATGCGAGTGGCGGCGGCGAGGGAGGCGGCGTCGAGGGGCTGGGAGCGGGGCTGGGTAGGGGAGCGGCGTGGCAGAGCAACATCGGGAGTTCGACATTGGAGAGCTCGATGGCGATGGAGTCGGCTTCGGAGCGGGCGTTGGCGTCGGCGTAGCGGTAGAGCTCGAGGGCCATGCTGTTGGCGTCGTCGTGCATCTGGGTGACGGGCTGGGAGAACCAGCGATCGACGGCGCGGTTCATCAGCAGGTAGCTGAAGGCGAACATGAAGACGAGGGGGACGAGGGAGACCAGGACAGCTCCCCACAGCATGCGGGTGCGGAGGCGGGTGCCGAGGACGCGGCTGCGCTGATCGGCGTAGAGCTTGAGGACGTTGCGAACGAGCAGGACCAGCACGCCGACGAAGAGCAGGAAGCCGAGGAAGGAGAGGCTGACGAAGAGGAGGGTCTGGAGGGGGGAGTTGGGATTGAGGAAGTTCAGATTGAAGGCATTGAGGGTGGCGAGGGAGAGGAAGACCGAGAGCAGGCAGACGCCGAGAGCGATGACGAAGGCGCGACGCCGGATTGTGCCGACTCCCATGCGAGCAAGTTTACTCGCTTTGGTCCTGCGGGTCCTGCGGGTGGCGCGGACGCGTGGCTTGCGTGGGGGCCTGGGTTTCTGCCCCACCCATGACGGAGGACGTCATGGGTGGGGCACGCAGAAGCGGAGTTGGTTAGGGGTGTAACTGCTCTACGGGGGTGAAGTCGCGGTTCTGTGCGGTCGCGACGGCCTTGTAGGTGAGCGAGCCGTTGAAGGTGTTGACGCCTTCGGCGATGCCGGGGTCGGTCTGGATGGCGGCGTTGGCGCCGAGCTTGGCGAGCTTGAGGACGTAGGGGAAGGTGGCGTTGGTGAGGGCCAGGGTGCTGGTGTTGGGGACGGCGGCGGGCATGTTGGTGACGCAGTAGTGGACGACGCCGTCGACCAGGTAGCTGGGGTCGGAGTGGGTGGTGGGGCGGGCGGTTTCGATGCAGCCGCCCTGGTCGATGGCGACGTCGACGATGACGGCGCCCTTCTTCATCTTGGAGACCATGGCCTTGGTGACGATCTTGGGGGCGGCGGCTCCGGGGATGAGGACGCCGCCGATGAGGAGGTCGGCTTCGGCGACGGCGCGCTCGAGGTTGTAGGCGTTGGAGTAGAGGGTGTTGAGCTTGCCGGAGAAGATGTCGTCGAGCTCGCGGAGGCGGTTGAGGTTGAGGTCGAGGAGGGTGACGCGGGCGCCCATGCCGAGGGCGATCTTGGCGGCGTTGGTGCCGACGATGCCGCCGCCGATGATGCAGACGTTGCCGGGGGGAACGCCGGGGACGCCGCCGAGGAGGACGCCGCGGCCGCCGTGCTCCTTCTCGAGGTAGGCGGCGCCGACCTGGACGGAGAGGCGGCCGGCGACCTCGGACATGGGGGTGAGGAGGGGAAGGGAGCCGGCGCGGTCGCGGACGGTCTCGTAGGCGATGCCGGTGACCTTCTTGGCGAGGAGGGCGTCGGTGAGCTCGCGGAGCGGGGCGAGGTGGAGGTAGGTGAAGAGGACGAGGCCGGGGCGGAAGTGGGGATATTCCTTGGCGACGGGCTCTTTGACCTTGACGACCATGTTGGCGGGGCCCCAGACGCCGGCGGCGTCGGGAACGATTTCCGCGCCGACGGCCTGGTATTCGGCGTCGGGGAAGGAGGACAGGGCTCCGGCGTTGTGCTTCGATGAGGACCTTGTGGCCGGCGTCGACAAGGGCTTTGGCGCCGGCTGGGGTTACGCCTACGCGGCTTTCGTGGTCTTTGACTTCCTTGGGGACGCCGATGATCATGCTTGAATCTCTCCTGAAGTTTGCTGAGTGAGCCTATATTGCAAACTTCTTAAGTATAGTCGTCTTGCCATGGGAGTTAGGAGAGGGCTCGCAGGCCGTACAATGGGGATGCCGGGTCAACCAAAACCCAACAATCTTTTTTGCGCACGTTTTCCGTCATTCTTTGCATCCATCTTTCAATATTTCTTACTCTAGGAAACCGAACGGTCTCATGTCCTCGAAAAACTTTCAGATGCGGACCTCGCGTGTGAGCAACATGCGATCCATCTTTTCGCTGTTCTCCAGCGATCTTGCGATCGACCTGGGGACGGCCAATACCCTTGTGTTTGCTCATGGCAAGGGCATCATTGTGAATGAGCCGTCGATCATCGCGGTGAATCGCGTGACGGGCGAGGTGGAGGCTGTGGGCAAGGAGGCCAAGGAGATGCTGGGCCGAACGCCGGGCAACATCATCGCCATCAAGCCGATGAAGGACGGCGTGATTGCGGACTTCAAGCAGACCGAGAAGATGCTGAACTACTTCATCCAGAAGGCGCACAACCGGAAGATGATGGTGCATCCGCGGATTGTGATTGGCGTGCCGAGCGAGATTACGCAGGTGGAGAAGCGCGCGGTCATGGACTCGGCGTATCGCGCGAAGGCGAGCGAGGTTCACCTGGTGGAGCAGGCGATGGTGGCGGCGATTGGCGCGGGTTTGCCGATCACGGAGCCGGGCGGCAACATGGTGGTCGATATTGGCGGCGGGACGACGGACATTGCGGTGATCTCGCTGGCGGGGATTGTGTACTCGCGGTCGGTGCGCATGGCGGGCAACCAGATGGACGAAGCCGTGATGACGTACCTGAAGCGCAAGTACAACCTGCTGATCGGCGAGCGGACGGCGGAGCAGATCAAGATCGATATTGGATCGGCGTATCCGCTGGACAAGCCGCTATCGATGGAGATCAAGGGGCGCAACCTGATTGAGGGCGTGCCGAAGACGATAACGATCGACGACTCGGAGATTCGCGAGGCGCTGGGTGAGTGCATTGCGACGATCATGAATGCGATTCGCGTGGCGCTGGAGCGGACGCCTCCGGAGCTGTCGGCGGATATCTCCGACCGCGGGATTGTGCTGACCGGCGGCGGCGCGCTGATCAAGAATCTGGACAAGCGGATTCGCGAGGAGACGGGACTGCCGGTAACGATTGCCGATGATCCGCTGGCGAGCGTGGTGCTGGGAACCGGGAAGATGCTCTCGGACTTCCGGCTGCTGCGCAAGATCTCGATCGATTGAGGCAGAGGGTAGAGAGTAGAGAGTAGAGAGTAGAGTGTAGAGTGTAGAGAACGACGAAGGCCGCTCTGGGGAGCGGCCTTCGTGCGTGTGGGGGGAGTGGGGAGTTATTGCGGTGGAAGCTGGGTGCGGTCCCAGCCACCGCCGAGGACTTTGACGAGGAGGACGCTGGCGTCCATGCGGCGGCGGAGGATGTCGATGTCGTTGCGCTGGTTGAGGAGGGCGGAGGTCTCGGCGGTGATGACCTGCAGATAGGTGTCGACGCCGCCGACGTAGCGGTTGTTGAAGATGCGTTCGGACTCGACGGCGGAGGCGGTGGCCTCGCGCTGTCGCACCTGTTCGTGGGAGAGGACGCGGAGGGCGACGAGGTTGTCCTCGACCTGCTGGTAGGCGGTGAGGACGGTCTGGCGGTAGAAGGCGGTGGCTCCGTCGTAGTTGGCGCGGGCTTCTTCGGACATGCCGCGGCGGCGGCCGCCGTCGTAGAAGGTTTCGCCGATGGTGGGGCCGAGGGCGTAGATGAAGCTGGAGGACTCGAAGAGCGAGGTGATGCCGGTGCTCTCCTGGCCGGCGGAGGCGCCGAGGCTGACGCTGGGAAAGTAGGCGGCGCGGGCGATGCCGATCTGTTCGTTGGCGGCGGCGGCGTGGCGTTCGGCGGAGGCGATGTCGGGACGGCGCTCGAGGAGCTGCGAGGGAAGGCCGGGAGGAATGACGGGCGGCGTGTAGGCGAGGGAGAGAGGGTCGGGAGGCAGGCTGAAGGAGGCGGGCGGCTTTCCGATGAGGATGGCGATGGCGTGCTCGTACTGCGCGCGGCCGATGGCGATGTCGGACTCCTCGACCTGGGCGTCCTGGAGCTGGGTTTGTGCCTGGGTGACGTCGGAGCGTACGGCCAGGCCACCGGCGTAGCGGTTCTGGGTGATGCGCAGGGCCTCGGCGTATTGTCCGACGGTGTCGTTGAGGAGCTTCTGCTGGGCGTCGGCGGCGCGGAGCTCGAAGTAGTCGATGGCGACTTCGGCCTGCAGCGAGAGCAGGGCGCTCTGGCGATCGGCGGCGGTGGCTTGCGACTCTTCGCGCGCGGCGGTGATGCCGCGGTGGACTGCGCCCCAGAGATCGACTTCGTAGTTGAGCTGCAGCGGCAGGTAGAGGTCGCCTTCGCCGTTGTTGGCGGAGACGGAGTTGAAGTACGGCTGGTTGGCGGAGTCGCGTTCGCCGCCGAGGAAGGGATTGAGGCCGATGGTGGGATACTTGTTGGCGTTCTGAATGCGGAGGTTGGCGCGGGCGGCGCGGAGGTTGGCGTCGGCGATCTTGAGGGTTTGATTGGCGGTGGCGACCTGGGGCTCGAGGGCGTTGAGGCCTTCGTCGTGGAAGATGGTCCACCAGTCGCCGCGGGGAATGGCGTCGTGGGGCTTGGCGGTCTGCCAGTCGGAGTCTTCTTTGAAGTCGCTGGAGTCGGCGGTGGGGCGATCTCTTTGAACGCGGGCGCGGTGGGCACGGCGGGGACCTTGTAGTTGGGCCCGACCCTGCAACCGGAGAGCGCCAGCGTCGAGAGGAGCGCAAGGCCGCTCATCAGCGCTGCGCTGCAGGAGGCGTGTTGCGGGGAGCGGCGAAACGTCATTGGATCACCGCCGGCTTGGTGGCGATGTTGACGGGCTGGCCTTCGGCGAGGGAATCGGAGGGATCGAGGATGACCTTGTCGTCTGGAGAGAGGCCGGTGGCGACTTCAACGGACTTGCCGTTGTCCTTGCCGATGGTGATGGACTGCAGATGCACATGGCCGTTGCGCACGATGCCGACCTGCAGGCCCTGAGCGCGGAAGAGGAGAGCGTCGGAGGGGATGGAGAACTCGCGGCTCTGGACGGGAATCTTGAAGTGGACGAAGACGTAGGCACCGGGGAGGAGCTTGCCGTTGCGGTTGTTGACGTCGACTTCGACGTTGAGGGTGCGGGAGCCCAGATCGATGGAGCTGGAGTTGCGGGTGACGGTGCCGGTGAAGACCTGGCCGGGATACTCGTCGAGGGTGAGGGTGGCGGTGTCGCCGTTGTGAATGTCGGGAGCGTAGACCTCGGGGACGGCGACGAAGACGCGCAACTCGTTGACGGAGGCGATGTGGAAGAGCTCCTTGGCGGTGTTGCTGGCGGTGGCGGAGCCGGCATTGATGAGGTCGCCGATGTCGGTGTTGCGCTGGGTGACGATGCCGTCGTAGGGAGCGTAGACCTTCTCGAAGGACTGCAGCTGGCTGAGGCGGCGGACGTTGGCTTGTGCAGCCTCGACGGCAGCGCGCCGGGCAGCGGCGCCGGAGACGGCGACGTCGGTCTCCTGCTGGGAGACGGAGTTCAGCTTGAGCAGATTCTGATAGCGCTCGGAGGTGGTGTTGGCGAGGTTGAGGTCGGCCTGGGCGCTCTTGAGGTCGGCCTGGGCCACCTGGAGCTGCTCGTCGAGCTCGGGGGTTTCGATGGTGGCCATGAGCTCGCCCTTGGTGACATGCGCGCCGATGTCGACGAACCACTTCTTGAGGTAGCCGCTGGTGCGGGCGTAGATGGGGGTGTCGTCAAAGGCCTGGGTGTTGCCGGGAAGGGCGATCTCGGAGCTGGCGCCGGTGATGACGGGAGAGATGACGTCGACGGTGGGGATGGCGTCGAGTCTGGTTCGGGTTTCGAGGTGATGTTCGTCGGTGGAGCGTCCGATGAGGCGATAGGCGATGCCCGCGACGACGAGTGCGGCGATGAGGATGACGGTGACGCGGACGCCGGCGGGGACGCGCCGGGGCGCCGGGAGGGCATGGGCGGGGTCCGGATGCGGAGGGATGGGATGCTCCGAGGCGGGCGTAATCGGCGGAAGGTGTGGTCATAGCGGTATTGAACTTGGTGTTGTCGGGAGCGTTGTTGAGGGGCATAGTCCTGATCTCCAGTGGGGGCGTGACGCGGGCTACCCGAGCGCGAGGGTTTCTTCGGGGGAGGAGGTTGGCGTGGTCTCGGAGGGCCGCGTGGCGGCCGTGCAGAAGAGCAAAGACCGCGGGCACGAAGATGAGGGTGGCGACGGTGGCGAGGCAGAGGCCGCCGATGACGGCGCGGCCGAGCGGAGCGTTCTGCTGGCCGCCATCGCCGAGGCCGAGCGCCATGGGCACCATGCCGATGATCATGGCGAGGGCGGTCATGCAGACGGGCCGGAAGCGGGTGGCGCCGGCTTCGACGGCGGCGATGAGCGCGTCGCCGGTGATGGTCAGACGATCTTTGGCGAAGGAGACGACCAGGATGGAGTTGGCGGTGGCGACGCCCATGCACATGATCGAACCCATGAGAGCGGGGACGGAGAGGGTGGTGTGGGTGAGGAAGAGGAAGACGACGATGCCGGCGATGGCGGCGGGCAGAGCGGTGATGATGATGAAGGGATCGAGCCAGGACTGGAAGTTGACCACGATGAGCAGGTAGACGAGAACGATGGAGAAGATCGAGGCCAAAGAGGAGGCTGATGTAGGAGGTCTGCATGGTCTCGACCTGGCCGGCGATGCGCACGAAGTTGCCGCGGGAGAGCGAGGGGCGGTTGCGATCGACGATGCGCTTCACATCGCGCGCGACGGAGCCGAGGTCGCGATCCTGCACGTTGGCGTAGATGTCGAGGGTGCGGCGGGTGTTGTAGTGGCTGATGATGGGCGGCTCGCTGGAGCGCGAGATGTTGGCGACGTCGGCCAGGATCTCGGGCAGCTTGGCGGTGGGCGAGGCGATGGGAATGTTCTCGATGTCGCGCAGGGATTGGATCTGGTACTGCGGCGTCTCCGCGATGATGCTGTAGAGAACGTGGTTCTTGTCGTTGAGGAAGTACTGGGGCTGAAGCTGGGCGGAGCCGGAGAGGATGTTGACGGCGGCGCCGCCGATGTCGCTTTGGGTGTAGCCGCCCTGGAGGGCCTTGGTGCGGTCGACGGTGACCTTGAGGACGGGCGAGTCGTCGGGCTGCTCGAGACGGAGATCGACGAGGCCGGGGACCTGGGCGAGCTGCTGCATCATGGTGGCGACGACGGCGCGGTTGCCGGTGTCGTCGTTGCCTTCGATCTGGATGTCGATGGGAGCGGGAAGGCCGAAGTTGAGGATCTGGGTGACGATGTCGGAGGGAAGGAAGTAGAAGGTGACGCCGGGGAACTCGCGGGGCAGGCGTTCGCGGAGGGTGCGGACGTAGTCGGCGGTGGGCGAGTGATTCTCCTTGAGGGAGACCATGATGTCGGCGTCGGCGGCACCGAAGAGACCGCTGGTGGCGTGCTGGGTGTTCATGGTGGAGTAGGGAAGGCCGATGTTGTCGAGGATGTTGTCCATCTGGCTGGGCGGGATGGTCTGGCGGATGGACTGCTCGACGAGATCGCAGAGCCGAGCGGTCTCCTCGATGCGGGTTCCGGTCTTGGCGCGGACGTGCAGGATGAAGGAGCCGTTGTCGGTGGCGGGGAAGAAGTTCTGGCCGAGGAGCGGGATCAGGAGCAGCGTGATCAGGCAGGCGAGCAGGAAGAGCGGGATGAAGAGCTTGCGGGCTTTGACCAGCTGGGTGAGAAGCGCTTCGTAGGCGGAGCGGACGCTTTCGAAGCCGCGCTCGAAGCCGCGCTGGAAGCGGGCGAAGACGTTTTGCGAGAGGGGTGCGTGGTGGTCTACGGGCTTGAGCAGATACATGGCCATGGTGGGCACCAGCGTTCTGGACAAGATGTAGGAGGCAAGCATGGCGAAGACGACGGCTTCGGCGAGGGGCATGAAGAGATAGCCGGTAACGCCGGAGAGGAAGAACATGGGGAGAAACACGATGCAGATGGAGAGGGTGGAGACGAGGGCGGGCACGGCGATCTGCGCGGCGCCGTCGAGGATGGCTTCGCGGAGCTGGTAGCCCTCTTCGAGATAGCGATTGATATTTTCGATCTCGACGGTGGCGTCGTCGACGAGGATGCCGACGGCGAGGGCGAGACCGCCGAGGGTCATGATGTTGATGGTCTGGCCGATCAGGCGAGAGGACGATGATCGAGGTGAGGATGGAGAGGGGAATGGAGACAGCGATGATGAGGGTGGAGCGCCACGAGCCGAGGAAGAGGAGGATCATCAGGCCGGTAAGCGCGGCGGCGATGACGCCTTCGCGGATGACGCCGTCGATGGAGGAGCGGACGAAGATGGACTGGTCGCCGATGGGGGTGATCTTGAGGGCCTTGGGGACAGTGGCCTCGACGCGGGGCAGGAGGTCCTTGATGCCCTGGACGACGCTCAGGGTGGAGGCGGAGCCGGACTTGAGGATGGTGAGGAGAACGGCGCGATGGCCGTCCTGGCGGACGATGTTGGTCTGCGGAATGGCGGCGTCGGTGACGGTGGCGACATCCTTGAGATAGATGGTCGCTCCATTGACCTGTTTGATGGGGAGATTGGAGAGGCCGAGGAGGCTGGCCGGCGTGCTGTTGAAGCGGACGTCGTACTCCAGGGGGCCGATCTTGGCGGTGCCACCGGGCTGGACGACGTTCTGATTGCCGAAGGCGGCGAGGACCTCGTCCGGGGAGATGCCGACGGCCTGCATCTTCTTGGGATCGAGGTTGAGCATGATGGAACGCTGCTTGCCGCCGTAGGCGGAGGGGATGACGGCGCCGGGGACGGTGACGAGCTGCGGCCGCATGATGTTCATGCCGTAGTCGTTCAGCTGCTGCTCGTTGAGGCCCTGGCCAGAGAGTCCGAGCTGCAGGATGGGGACGGTGGAGGCGGAGAAGTTAATGATCTGCGGCGGGAGGATGCCGGGAGGGAGCTGCTTGAGCATCTCCTCGGAGCAGGCGGAGACCTGGGCGTTGGCGGTGTCGAGGGAGGCGCCAGGCTGCAGGTAGATCTTGATGATGTCTTCGCCGTTGAGGCTGGTGGACTCGATGTGCTGGATGTTATCGACGAGGGTGGTGAGGGAGCGCTCGTAGGGGCCGGTGATGCGTCCTTCGACCTCTTCGGGACTGAGGCCGGTGTACTGCCAGGCAACCGAGACAACGGGGATATTGATGTTGGGGAAGATGTCCGTGGGGGTCCGCAGGATGAGCACCGGAGCAGCGATCACGATGAGAATCGCAAGGACGACAAACGTATAGGGCCGGTTGAGCGCCAGCCGGACAATCCACATGAAGCTCTCCCCATGGACAAAAGGTGTCCCTTGTATGACTGTAACGGACTGAGGAAAAGTCTCGCTGGGTGGGCGATAGGCGCACGGCTTGCGCGATCAGCGAGGACGATGGTTTGGTGCAGGGATGGGTGGTCTATGCGGAGATCGTCATGATGCGCTTGGAGACGGTGCGCGGGGACGATCGATCACGCGATGGGCGTTGCGAAGGCGTTGCAGAGCAGGAGTTGTGGGAGCAGGAGTTGTTGGAGCACCGGGAGGGAATTGAACCCTCGAATACTGGTTTTGCAGACCAGCGCGTTAGCCACTTCGCCACCGGTGCTCATGATGCAAGGGTACAGGGTTTACGATACAGGGTTCAGCGAGCGAAGTGCGAGCTGTGCCCTGTACCCCGTGATTACTCCGGCTGCGCGGTGGTGCGCAGGTAGGGCTTGACGGTTTTGTAGCCGGGGAAGATCTTGTCGGCTTCTTCGTTGGAGACGGCGCCGGTGATGATGACGTCGTCGCCCTGCTTCCAGTTGGCCGGGGTGGCGACTTTGTGTTTCGCGGTGAGCTGGATGGAGTCGAGCACGCGGATGATCTCGTCGAAGTTGCGGCCGGTGGTCATGGGATAGGCGATCTGGAGCTTGATGCGCTTGTCGGGGCCGATGACGAAGACGGTGCGCACGGGAGCATTGTTGGCCGGGGTGCGGCCTTCGCTGGTCTCGCCGGCATCGGCGGGGAGCATGTCGTAGAGCTTGGCGACTTTGAGTTCGGGGTCGCCGATCATGGGGTAGTTGACCTTGTAGCCGCCGACGTCTTCGATGTCCTGGGACCATTTGCTGTGGCTGTCGACGGGGTCGACGGAGAGGCCGATGACCTTGGCGCCGCGCTGGGCGAACTGCTGCTCGAGGCCGGCGACGGCGCCGAGCTCGGTGGTGCAGACGGGGGTGAAGTCCTTGGGGTGGGAGAAGAGGACGGCCCAGCCGTCGCCGATCCATTCGTGGAAGTGGATGGGCCCCTGGGTGGTGTCGGCGGTGAAGTCGGGGGCAATATCGTTGATGCGGAGTGACATGGTGATTTCCGTCCTTGTTGATGAAAGTTTGCCAAAGAGTTTTAGAAAGGTTGAAAAGGAAAAGACCCACCCGGCTGAGCCTTGGGTGGGTCTTGATGTTCTCGTCTCGACGCTTGCTATCGTCTCGATTCGCTCATCCGCTCACCCGTGCGGGGCCGCAGCAACAGCAGCGGCAACCACAGCAGCAGCGGAGGCAGGGCATCGAGTTGGAGGCGGTGAGGGTCATCGAGGTACTTCAAAACTTAGGACCGCCGCGGGCGCCGGGCGCCAGCGTGGAAGCAGTTTCGCTCCCCTTGCGGTTATCGATAAGGTACGGCGGAGCGCAGTCGATGTCAAGGACGGCGGGGCGGTGTCGCTGGAGGGTGTTGGCTGCGATGCCGGGCGGTTGGGCAGGGACGCAGCGGCGGGACGTAGCGGCGCGACGTAGCATGGAGGCATGCCACGCACACTGGCATATTCCATCCTCGATGTCTTCGCAGAGCGCCCGCTGGAGGGCAATGCACTGGCTGTCTTTCACGATGCACGCACGCTGTCCGATGACGAGATGCAGACGGCTCGCGCGGGAGACCAATCTTTCCGAGACCACGTTCATTTTTCCGAGCGATGCGGAGACGGAGCAGCGCGAGGGGGTGCGGGTGCGCATCTTCACCACGCAGGAAGAGCTGCCGTTCGCGGGACATCCGACGCTGGGAACAGCGACGTGGCTGTACCTGCAACATCCGCAGCTGCGGGGCGCGGAGACGATCACGCTGCGGTTGAACGTGGGCAAGATCAGCGTGCGTTTCGAGCCGAGCGAAGAGGCAAGGCGGGAGTACGCGCGGCCGGCGTGCGCGGGGACGATGACGCAGAACGATCCGGTGTTTGGCGCGACGCATGATCGCGCGGAGGTGGCGCGTGCGATTGGATTGCGGGCGGAGGATCTCTCCGAGGAGTATGCGCCGCAGACGGTGTCGACGGGCGTGCCGTTCTGCATTGTGCTGCTGCGATCGCTGGAGGTGGCGCAGCGCTTGCAGCTGGTGCAGCAGGAGGCGCAGGCGTGGACGGCGAAGAACGATGCGCAGTTTTTCTATTGCATTGCACCGCTGCGTGCGGGCGAGGAGGGAGGAGCGGATTGGCATGCGCGCATGCAGTTTTATTCGGGCGAGGATCCGGCGACGGGATCGGCGGCGGGGTGCTGCATTGCGTGGCTGGTGAAGGTGGGGCTGGTGGCGTCGGGGAAGGCGATGGTGATCGAGCAGGGGATCGAGATGGGGCGGCCGAGCCGGATCGGGGTGGAGGCGAGGCGGGAGGGGGAGCGGGTGCATGCGGTGCGCGTTTCGGGTTGCACCATTTCTGTTGCAGAGGGACGCCTTTTCCTGCCCTGAAAACGGGAGTTATCCACAGGGTTGGAACCGCAAACGCCAACAAGGACGAGCAATGTGCGCGGGCAGTGGAAGCGCTACCTCAAAGTCGCCGGATTTTCGCTAAAAATTCACTGTTGCCATGAGGGGTAAGGCTCCGTATGCTCAGCAAATCGTCAATGAGCCGATGGCTTGGATGACGCAAGATTTTTCGCCTGAATTACCGACAATCTGAGTGATAGCAAAGGCACCTAAGGTGCTCTCTGCGCTGCGATGAAACCCTAGCAAGGCCGCGCGCTGTAGAGAGTTTCGAGGGCTGCAGGGGCTGTCACGAGCTACGATCCAGTTCCTGCGGGGGATTCCCCCGCGGAGCTGCGGCGGGGCACTGCTTTGACGATGGCACTGTGAAGCAGTGGGGGAGGTTTTACGCCTTTTCCACGGTCATCCACAACATCCACAGCAGACGCACGGTCAGCGCATGGGGCGCGGCCGAGGTGGGTCCTTGCGCGGCAACACGAGCTGCATCGCGGCCAACGGGAACGCTCAACCCTGGGCGGAGACGGGATGTGCCTTTGCGGGCGCAAACGACTCTGCTCGGCCGCAAACCACGGAAGCCCTGTGCCTCGCAAGTCACTGATTTGATGGAGGAACGCCGCTTATTTTTGTAAACCTGGAACCAAAAGAGCCGGAGACCACCGGCACGGAGAGAAACGATGAGACCTCGCAAGACGATTTTGTGTGTGGAAGATAACGAACAGGTGTTGTCGGTACGGAAGTTTTTGCTGGAGACGCGGGGATACCGGGTGCTGGCGATGGCGACAGCGGCAGAGGCGTTGGAGTACTTACAGGGTGCGGCGCAGGGGTCGGTGGACCTGCTGATGTCGGACCTGATTCTGCCGCAGATGGACGGCAACGAGTTGATTCGCAAGGCGAAGCAGGTACATCCGGGGCTGCCGACGCTGCTTGTGTCGGGGACGGTGACGAGCTTTGACCGGGCGGCGGCGGCGGACGCGTTTCTGCCCAAGGGAGCGTGCACGCCGGCGGAGGTGCTGGACCGGATCCGGATCCTGGTGGCGAGGAAGCGGGGGCCGAAGAAGCAGGTGCAGTCGGTGGGGGCGCAGGATGTGGCTCCGCAGATTGCGATGGCGAGTTAGGCCTGAAACGGGTGAGTTTCAGGTAAGCCTCTGCCCCGGTTCGGGTTGCGCGATGGCAGCCTGAGGTGCGGTTTAGGACGCCGGGTGAGTTTGGGGGTCCTGCGCGGCCGGTTGGCGGAGGGTTCTCTGGAAACCCAGGTCTCAGAGGCGAGACCTGGGGCACCCGGATTTGTGGGGAGGGGTAGGGGTAGGGTTAGGCTTCGACGAGGCCGTAGCGGCGTTGCCATTGTTGCTTGAGGCGGGACCAGACGGCTTCGCTCTCGGTGTCGGTGCGGTTGGGGTCTTTGGTTTCGGCGAAGCGGGCGGCTTCCTGGCGGGCTAGTTCGAGGAGGTCGCGGTCGCGGGCCAGGTTGGCGACGCGGAACTCGGGGAGGCCGGCTTGCTTGGTGCCGAAGAACTCGCCGGGGCCGCGTTGCTGGAGGTCGAGCTCGGCGAGGGCGAAGCCGTCCTGGGTCTGGACCATGGCGTTGAGGCGGAGGTCGGCTTCGGGGGTGATGGCGGCGCTGGCGACCAGGACGCAGAAGCTTTTGGCGGCGCCGCGGCCGACGCGTCCGCGGAGCTGGTGGAGCTGGGCGAGGCCGAAGCGGTCGGCGTGTTCGATGACCATGACGGTGGCGTTGGGGACGTCGACGCCGACTTCGATGACGGTGGTGGAGACGAGGACGTCGAGCTCGCCGCGCTTGAAGCGGGCCATGGTGACCTCCTTGTCGTCGGGGGACATGCGGCCGTGGAGGAGGCCGAGTTTGAGGCCGGCGAGGGGGCCTGTTGGAGTTCGTGCGTGCATGTCGGTGGCGGAGCGGAGCTTGGGGGAGCGCTTGGATTTGGTTTTGGGTGGGCCGGATGATGCCGGGCTTTCAGCCCTCGAGGCATTTTTTTTCGGGCCTGACCTGGGGCGTTGCCCCAGGCTGGTATCAGGGCGCGCCGTTGGCGCTGGGGTTGTGGAGGGGTTGGAACCTTTTTTCTGGCGGGGGTTGGCGAGGGGGCTGAGGCTTCCTTCGATTCCGAGAGAGGCGGATGCTTCGGGAGAGGCAGAGATTTCGGGAGAGGTAGGATTTCGGGAGAGACAGAGATTTCGGGAGAGGCAGAGATTTCGGGAGAGGCAGAGGTTCGTTCGAGATGGCGGAGGCTTCGGGAGAGGTCTGGAGGCTGGTCTCGGCCTCGTCGAATTTGGCGAAGTCGAGTTCGGGTTGGTCGTCGGTGGCGCCTTCGATGATGGGGTAGACGATGTAGGCCTGGCGGCCGGCGGCGACTTGCTTGCGGAGGAAGTCCCAGACCTCCGACGCGCGCTCTTCGGGCATGCGGCGGGTGAGGATGGGGGTGCGGCCGGGAGGGAGCTCGTCGATGACGGAGGCTTCGAGGTCGCCGTAGAGGGTGAGGGCGAGGGTGCGGGGGATGGGGGTTGCGGTCATCACGAGGACATCCGGGTCCTGCGCGGACGGCGAGGGGCTTTGCGTGCCGGTGGGTAGCGATGTGGAGGTACTACCGGTGTTGGGTTTGCGGGTGAGTTGGAAGCGCTGCTGGACGCCGAAGCGGTGTTGCTCGTCGACGATGACCAGGCCGAGGTTGGCGAAGTCGACTTTGTCTTCGACGAGGGCGTGGGTGCCGATGGCGAGGTCGATCTCGCCGCGGAAGATGCGGGCGCGGGTGTCGCGCTTGGTCTGTCGTCGAGCGAGCCGGTGAGCAGGCCGATGCGGTAGGGGCGCTGGGTGCGGGGTGAGATTTTTTCGGAGAGGAGCTTGCGCGCGGAGAGGTAGTGTTGGGTGGCGAGGATCTCGGTGGGCGCCATGAGGGCTACCTGGTAGCCGTTTTCGATGGCGACTAACGCGGCCTGGAAGGCGACGATGGTCTTGCCGGAGCCGACGTCTCCTTGCAGGAGGCGGCGCATGGGTTGGGGGCGGCGCATGTCGGAGACGATCTCGCCGAGGACACGTTTCTGGGCGGCGGTGGGCTTGAAGGGGAGGATTTGCTTGAGGGCTTCGCGGACCTGGTCGTTGGTGACGAAGGCGGTGCCGGGGCGGGTGCGGAGCTTGCGGCGTTTGAGCTCGAGGCCGAGCTCGAGGTAGAAGAACTCTTCGAAGATGAGGCGGCGGTGCGCGGGGGTGCGGGCGCTCATGAGCTCGGTCATGGAGGTGCCGGCGGGGGGGAAGTGGAGGTCGCGGAGGGCGTCCATGCGGGTGGGGAAGGCGAGGCGGGTGCGGAGGGAGGTGGGGAGGGTGTCGGACGGCGCGGAGTCCTGCGCGGACGGCAAGGGGCTGCGGTCCTGTGCGGACGGCGAGAGGCTTCGGTCCTGCGCGGACGGCGAGAGGCTTCGCGTGGCTGCGTCGCGGGAGCCTGGGGTGGGGGAAAGGTTTGGAGAGGCGGGTTGGTGCGAGCCGGCTGGCAGGTCCTTCGGCTGCGCGGAGACGCGATGAAGCTGCGTCTCCGCTGCGCTCAGGATGACAGAGCTTTTGGATGGGTCCTTGGGGGTGCTCGGAATGACAGATTGGTTGGATGAGCCCGTGGGGGTGCTGGGGGCTGGGACCCGGTTCCGTGTGGGAACGGCCCAGGTCCGGGGGCGAGCGAGCTCGGCGGGACCTGGGGCACCCATGGTTTCGCTGGATTCGGCGAGGTCTTTGAAGATGGTCCAGAGGACGCGGCGGGTCCAGCGGGAGGTTAGCTTGGAGCCCCAGGGAGTTTTGCCGCCGAGGGATTCGTAGACGGGGACGATGCGGCCCATCTCGAGGAGGATGAACTCGGCGTCGTCGCCGGTGGCGGTGCTGTCGGGGAGGATCTCGAAGGTGGGCTGGATCATCTTGAAGCGCGTGGAGCCGGGGGGCGCGTGGAGGGCGTTGCCGGAGCGCGAGCCTTCGAGCTTGCCGTAGAGAGCGATCTTTTGGCCGGCGTGGAACTTGTCTTTTAAGTAGGTGCCGTGGAACCACATGCACTTGACGGTTTCCAGGAGGGAGATGCGAGATGCGGAGATGCGAGTATGCGGGAGGTTGGAGGCGAGAGGCGAAGGGCCAGGGGCGAGAGGCGAAGGGGGAGGGGCGAGGAGGCCTTGCAGGGCGGCGTCGCTGTTGGGGTCGGGCGGGGTGATGCCGACGGTCATCTCGAAGATGGGGCCGGAGCGGGTGCGGAGGAGGGCGGTGCCGCGGACTTCGCCGAGGAGGGAGGCCATGTCGCCGGGGTGGTAGAGGGAGAGGGGCTTGGGGTGGAGGCGGTCTTCGTAGCGGAAGGGGAGGTGGTAGAGGAGGTCTTCGATGGTGGAGATGCCGCGGTCGGCGAGGCCGGCGGCGATGCGCTCGCCGATGCGCTTGACGAACTTGACGGGGGTGGAGAGCTGAAGCGGCACGGGTTTGATGGTAGCAGCGGAGGTGCGGTGGCGGCACGCTGGTGGAGATGACGGGGCGCACAGATGAAATGATCGGCTAATGAAATAATGGAGGCGCGTGCGGTGAAGGCTCGGCTGGCGCGCGAACTGCTGTCTTCCGATGGACTCATTCTTTTATCGATTTCGAAATCCGCTGGTGTTGATTGCGATCGTGCTGATCCAGGTGATTGCGCTGGCGATGCAGGTGCAGCGGCCGTCGAAGGACGTGGAGGTGCCGGCGAGCGCGCGGGCGATGGAGGATGCGGGGGCGGCTCCGGATGGGAGGCATGTGTCGCTGCTGCGGCGGTGGACGGTGACGGCGATGACGCCGCTTGAGACGGCGGTGCATACGGCGAGTCTGCGGGTGCGGGGCGGGTGGAACGACTATGTGAATCTGCGGCACACGCGGCAGCAGGATGCAGCAGCTGAAGGATGAGGTGGCGCGGCTGCGGGAGGAAGAGGCGTCGTTTGCCGAGGACGCGGCGCAGGGGCGCAGGCTGCAGAAGCTGCTGGGGTTCAAGGAATCGTATGTGACGAGCACGGTGGCGGCGCAGGTGATTGGGACGAGCGGGTCGGAGCGGTCGCATGTGCTGTACCTGGATAAGGGGTCGGAGGACGGGCTGAAGCCGGAGCAGGCGGTGATTACTCCGGATGGGGTGGTGGGGAAGATTCGGGATGTGTTTCCGCATACGTCGCAGCTGCTGCTGATCAATGATCCGTCGTCGGGTGCGGGAGTGATCCTGGCGACGACGCGGATACGCGGGATTGTGCGCGGGACGGCGACGGGGCAGGTGGAGATCAATAACCTGACGGCGGACTCGCGGATCAAGGTGGGAGAGCCGGTGGTGACCTCGGGTGGGGATCTGGTGTTTCCGCGGGGGCTGCCGGTGGGGGTGATTGAGTCGATTGCGCCGGACCCGCTGCATCAGCCGTATACGGCGATTGTGATGAAGCCGGCGGCGAATCTGAGCCGGCTGGAAGAGGTGCTGGTGATTACGGGGACGTCGGCGACGTTGCCGCCGATGGCGGCGCAGGATGCGGATGCGGCGGAGGCGACGGCGGAGGCGAATCAGCGGGCGGCGGATTTGATTGCGGAGAAGCTGCCGAGCGTGCGTCCGGAGGATACGGGAACGACGCCGGCGAATGGAGCGGCGGCGGCGAGCGGGGCGAATGGAGCGCCGGTGTCGGATGATCCGGAGAGCCAGGTGGGAGGGTGCGGGGGCTTTATCGAACTCGGGGCTGCCGCGGCCGAAGCCGGCGGTGCATCCGGACAGGTTTACGCCGGGGACGGTGCCGCCGGCGGCGGATTTGACGCCGGGAGCTCCGGCTGCAGGCGCCTCCGGCGGCGGCGACAACACAGACGCAGCCGCAGACGGATGGGAATCCGCAGTAGGGAAGGGCAAAGGCAAGGGCAACTACCGGGGTCCTTCACCTGCGTTCAGGATGACGGTAGTCAGAGCGATAGCAGACGATGGGCGAGGGCGATGGCAGAGCGTAGTTATACAAGCCGCGAAGAGCTGGACCAGTACGGGTTCCATCCGGGAGTGACGGTGATGGCGCCGCTGGTCTGCATTCTGCTGCAGGCGATGCTGCCGAAGACGTTTCCGTGGCTGATCCATATTGATCTGCCGCTGATTGCGACGATCTTCTTTGCGGTGTCGCGGCGCAGCCCGATTGCGGGCACGGTGACGGGCACGCTGATTGGGCTGTTTCAGGATGGGCTGACGAATCATCCGTTCGGGGTGGATGGCATTGCGAAGGGTGTGGTGGGGTATGTGGCCGCGAGCATTGGGTTTGCGGTGGACGTGGAGAACGTGATGAACCGCGTGGCGCTGGTGTTTACGCTGAGCATGGCGCAGAGCGGGTTGCTGTATGTGATTGCGCACTGGCTGCTGGGGGATGTGTCGTACCGGTTTCTGCCGGTGACGGAGTTGATCTCGGCGGCGGCGAATTGCGTGGTGGCGGTGCCGATGTTCTTTGCGCTGGACCGGTTCCGGGTGCGGGATTAGGGAGACAGTGAGTAGTGAGTAGAGTGAGAAGTGAGACGAGCGTGAGAAGTGGGTAGGGCGTAGAGTTTAACGAGGGGCTGTTGGATGGATCTGGAGAGCATCGATCGGAAAGAGAAGTTGTCGGCTACGAAGCTGCATGTGTCGCAGTACGTGGTGGCGGCGGTGCTGGTGGTGCTGGGCTGCTGGCTGTGGCGGCTGCAGATCCTGGGTGCGGATACGTATCGGGTGCTGGCCGAGCAGAACCGGATTCGCAAGGTTCCGGTGCTGGCGCCGCGGGGACGGATCTTCGATCGGTATGGGCGGATCCTGGTGGACAACTATCCGTCGGTGACCTGCTTCCTGATTCGCGAGCAGCAGAAGAGCCTGGATACGGATCTGCCGCTGATTGCGGAGGGGCTGCATATTCCGGTGGAGCAGATCCAGGCGACGCTGCGGCACTATCAATATGCTCCGAAGTATCAGCCGATTCCGCTGAAGCAGGATATTACTCCGGATGAGCAGGCGTTCATTGCGGCGCACCGGGACGATCTGCCGGAGCTGGAGACGCTGGATACGGAGCGGCGGCTGTATCCGAAGGATGGGTTCGCGGCGCACCTGATCGGGTATGTGGGCGAGGTGAGCGAGGCGGATCTGAACGATGAACGATTCGCCGCGTATCAGCCGGGCGATGTGGTGGGCAAGTTCGGGATTGAAGAGACGTATGACGGGATTCTGCGCGGGACGGATGGGTCGCGCGACATCATTGTGAACTCGCACGGCAAAGAGGTGGGGCAGATGGGGCAGGAGCTGGCGATACCGGGCAAGGACCTGCGTCTGACCATCGACCTGGATCTGCAGATTGCGGCGGAGCGGGCGATGGAGGGAAAGAACGGCGCGATCGTGGCGATGGATCCGCATACGGGCGAGATCCTGGCGATGGTGTCGCGGCCGACGTTTGATCCGAACCAGTTTTCGGTGCGGCTGTCGTCGGCGTACTGGAAGAGCATCATGGACGATCCGAACCACCCGATGATGAACAAGGCGATCCAGGCGCAGCTGGCGCCGGGGTCGACGTTCAAGGTGATGATGACGCTGGCGGGGCTGCAGGAGAATGTGGCGCAGGACATGCACGTGGAGTGCAATGGCGGCGCGACGTTCTATGGGCACTTCTTTGGCTGCGACCGGCATCATGGGTATGGTCGACATTCATAATGCGCTGCCGTACTCGTGCGACACGTTCTATTACACGCTGGCGAACAAGCTGGGGATCGAGACGATTGCGCGCTATGCGCACAGCGTGGGGCTGGGGCAGAAGACGGGGATCGATCTGCCGGACGAGCAGGCGGGGATTGTGCCGAGCGAGGAGTGGAAGCTGAAGACGCAGCATGACAAGTGGTATGCGGGCGAGACGATTTCGGTGGGGATTGGGCAGGGAGCGACGGAGGTGACGCCGCTGCAGCTGGCGCGGGCGCTGAGCGGGATTGCGTCGGGCGGCGTGTTTGTGCGGCCGCATGTGCTGATGCCGGGGCAGCTTTCGAGCGAGGAGCAGTCGGAGATCGATCAGACGTATCCGGGCTCGGGGGTGGCGCGGATTCCGATCACGCCGGCGAACTGGGAGATCATCACGGACGATATGGCGAACGTGTTGAGCCCGATCGGGACGGCGGCGGAGGCGCATCTGGATGGCATTGACTTTGCCGGGAAGACCGGGACGGCGGACGTGGTGAGCTGGGCGCAAGAAGGGCAGCACGGATAAGAGCACGCTGCCGAATGCGTGGTTTGTGGGGATGACGCCGCGGAGGAATCCGGACATTGTGGTGGCGGTGCTGTGGGAGCACGGGTACTGGGGGAATAATTCGGCGAAGCTGGCGGCGCAGGTGATCGATACGTATGTGACCGACCAGCGGAAGCGGGCGGGGAACTTGAAGATGGAGGTGGCGGCGCCGAAGGTGGAGGCGCCGGCGGGTGCGGCGGCGAAGACGGTGGGGGATGGGGTGGCGCCGGCGGAGTGAGGGGTTGGAGCTTCTAGCTTCTAGCAAAGGCAAAGGCAGGTTCCTCCGCTGCGCTGCGGAATGCGGGAAGCAAGAGCAAGAGCAGAAGCAAGAGCAGAAGCAAGAGCAGAAGCAAGAGCAGAAGCAGATTCCCAGAGGGAATGACAGAAAGAAAGGCAAAGGCAAAGGCAAAGGCAACTACAGGGGTCCTTCGCTTCGCTCAGGATGACGGAAAGAGGTGGCGGCTTGAGGGGGAACGGCGGGAGAGGTTGTGGGGGGCGTTTTGTGGGGTGGATGCTGGGTGGAGGGGGCGGCGGGGATTGGGCGGGAGCCGGTAGACTGGTAAGAGGATGATTCGATCGCGGTTTCGGGATTTCGACTGGATGCTGCTGGGCATTGTGATGGTGCTGTCGGTCATCAGTGTGCTCGAGATCCGGTCGGCTACCGAGATGACCAAGTTCCATGGGTTCCAGCAGAAGCAGATTGTGTTTCTGGCGGTGGGGCTGGTGGGGATGTTTGCGTTTGCGCTGGTGGATTATCACCGGCTGCTGGGGATCTCGTATTGGGCGTATGGGGTCAGCATTGTGTCGCTGCTGGCGGTGAAGGTGGTGGGGACAGAAGGTGCTGGGGGCGCGGCGGTGGATCAATCTGGGCGGCGGGGTGCACTTTCAGCCGTCGGAGTGGGTGAGGCTGATGCTGATCTTGGTGGCGGCGCGGTTCTTCTGGGAGGTGGTGGAGAATGGCCGGGATTTGACGTGGAAGGATATTGGGAAGGCGTTTCTGCTGATCGGCGTGCCGCTGGTGCTGGTGCTGAAGGAGCCGGACCTGGGGACGTCGCTGACGTATCTGCCGGTGCTGGTGGTGGGGCTGTTTCTGGGCGGGATCCGGTGGAAGCAGGCGGGGATTCTGGTGGTGGGGCTGGTGCTGGTGGGAGGGATTGGGCTGGCGTCGGGTAAGCTGCTGAAGCCGTACCAGAGGGCGCGGCTGACGGCGTTTATGAATCCGGACAGCGATCCGCAGGCGTCGGGGTACCAGATTCGGCAGTCGCTGATTGCGGTGGGGTCGGGAGGGTTGTGGGGCAAGGGAGCGAATAAGGGGACGCAGACGCAGGGAGATTTTCTGCCGATTCCGTATACCGACTTTATCTTTGCGGCGTTCTGCGAGGAGCATGGGTTTATCGGGGCGATTGGGGTGCTGCTGCTGTACTTTCTGATCCTGGTGCGGCTGATTCAGAATGCGCAGACGGCGGCCGATCCGCCGGGAAGCCTGATCGTGATGGGGATTGCGGGGGTGCTGCTGTTTCAGATCGCGGTGAATATCGGGATGTGCGTGGGGCTGATGCCGGTGACGGGGATTCCGCTGCCGCTGATGAGTTATGGCGGGTCGTCGATTATCTATATGTTCCTGGCGCTGGGGATTGTGATGAACATACGGATGCGGCGGTTCGTGAATTAGGACAGTGAGGAGTGAGTAGTGGGTAGTGAGTAGTGAAGGGCGGGGCGGGGTGGGGTGGATAACTTTCCTGTTCGCTCAGGTTTTGGTGCATACTAGATGCAGACGATCTGCCACAGGGCGGATCGGTGATGAGGACCGCGGCGCGGATGCGATGATTTTCCCGTTGCAGCGGTTAACAAGTTTTCGGATTTGTACTTTAGAAACAAGAATTTGAGAAGGCCGGCCAGGCGCGGATCAACTTCCGATGGCCGGACAGGTTTTGAGAATGAACGTGAACGGACGGTTAACGGCCCCGCCTGAAGTTGAGGTTGCGTTGGTCACAAACTCCGTTGACGGCATGGTGTCGGAGGGCAGGAGCAGTGGGCCCACGACAGGCGGTACAACACTGGCAAGGTTTTCTCCCGGTCCCGGCATGCGGATGCGCGAAGAGCGCAGGAATCTGCATGCAGGAGGGCGCGCTGCATCGGGCGCGCATGGGCTCGGGTGGTTCGATCCAGTCTCCGCGACTCATCTTCTGTCCGTATCGCAGGAGGCTGCTGCAGGGAGCTAACGCAGGGCGTTAGAGCTTGTGCAGCGCGATCTTCGCTTGTTCTGCCAGAGCACGCCGGCTTGAGAGCCGGGTGCGAGGAGAAGCAGAGCAATGTCGAAAGAAATTTATATATCCAGCACGCCCCATGAGACGCGGCTGGCGATTGTCGAAAAAGAAGAACTCACAGAGATTTATTACGAGCGCGAGAACGAGTACACGCTCGCTGGCTCGATCTACAACGGGCGCGTGACGCGCGTTCTGCCGGGCATGCAGTCGAGCTTTGTGGACATCGGGCTGGAGCGCGATGCGTTCCTCTACATTACCGACTTCATGGAAGAGGCCGGAGACGCTGCGGACTTTGATGGCGCGGCGGGTGGAGAGGCGCGGGCGCCGCGGGGCGATCGGCCGCGGAGCGAGGGGCGCGGCGAAGGTCGCGGCGAGGGCCGGGGACGCGGGCGGAGGGATGGTCGCGACCGGGATCGGGATCGGGACCGGGATCGGGGGAGCCGTGAGGCGCTGCCGGAGAGCCGGGCAGAGAGCCCGGTGGAGGAGTATCGGAGCGCTGCGCCGAGCAGCTATGCACCGAGCAGCTATGCGCCCAGCAGCTATGCGCCGGCAGACGATGAGGTGCTGGATGCGGCGCCGCGGGCTGTCGAGGACGATGAGATTGGTGAGGGTGCTCCGGGCGCCGATGGCAGCCGCAGGTGGCGTGGGCGTCGCGGACGGCGGCGGGGACGCGGAGTTGCGGGCGAGCCGCAGGCTGGAGCGTCGAGTGAGTCGCCGGCAGGTAATGAGGCAGATGAGTTTGGCGTAGAGACAGCGGCGCCGGGCGAAGAGGTACGCGAGGCGGAGCGGCGGCCGGTGGAGGCGCGCGAGCGGAGAGCGCGCGGCAGGAGCGGGTGGCCAGGAGCGCGGCGGACGGGAACGCGGTGGAAGAGATCGTGGCGGCCGGGATCGCGGTGGACGCGATCGTGGCGGCCGGGAACAGGGCGGCCGGGAGCAGGGTGGACGGGAGCAGGGCGGACGGGATTCGCGGCTGGATTCGGTGCGGGAGCGGTTTGCTCCGCGGGGTGCGCGGCCGGGTTCGGCGAACGATGAGATTGTGGATTTGAATGCGGCGGCGGAACCGGCGGCAGAGCCGTTTATTCTGCCGGGCGAGTCGCTGTCGAAGTATCGGCGGGGAGAGAGTGGCGGCGACGGAGCCGGCTGCTGCGAAGAGCTGCGGGTTCGTTCAGCACGACGATCATTGCGAAGCCTTCGACGGAGATTGAGCCGTTGGTGGGTTGGGATGGCGGAGCGGTGCTGCCGGGCGAGACGCTGCGGGCGCGTGAGCCGCGGGGTGAGATGCGTCGGAGATGCGAGAGTCGCGGAGATGCGAGAGGCGAGGAGCGCGGCGAGCGCGGTGGACGTGGGCGGGATCGCCGGCGTGGACGCGATGAGCAGCGGGGACGTGGAGGCGATCGGAGAGGCTGCGCCGCGGACGGAGTATCGTGCGGAGCCGCGTGGGATGGATCCGGCGGAGGCGGTGCTGCCGGCGGTGAGCTCGGGACATGATGTCGGCGAGCGGGAGTACGAGCCGCAGTATGCAGGGCAGACGGACCTGGCGCCGGTGGAGGCGTTGGAGCCGGCGGCGGAGCATGAGGCGGAGTTCGAGGAGGCTATCTCGTCGCTGCATGATGCCGAGCTGCAGGAGGCGACGGAGCTGCCGGAGCCTGAGTTCCATGAGACGACGGCGGAGTATGAGCCGGAAGAGAATGCTTCGGCTTCGTACCGGGTGGATCCGGCGGGCGCGCGGGAGTTTCGGCAGAGCGGCAGCGTGGAAGAGCCGGCGGCCGAGCCTGAGTTGACGAACCTGCAGCCTACGGGCGAGCTGATCTCCGAGGTTGCGCATGCGGAGATGGTGCAGGCGGATCCGACGGCTCCGATGGAGCATGAGGCGGCGGTGCAGTCGGTGCATGCGGCGGAGGCGGAGACGCCGGTGTCGATTGAGGGTGAGCGGGCGCATGCGCAGGGAGTTGCTGCGGACTTCGCTCCGGGCGATGGGCAGCTGGAGGAAGAGCTGCTGGACGAGGAAGATGTCGAGATTGGATCGCTGCATGCGGGCGCGTTCCAGGATGATGTGGAGGAAGAGACGCTGGAAGGCGCGGCGGATCTGGGCAGCATGATTCGCGACATGACGATTGACGACATCACGCGTCCGGAGCCGGCGGAGATTGACGAAGAAGAGGATGACGAGGACGAGGACTTCGACGACGAAGAAGATTTCGAAGAAGACGAGCTGGCGTCGAATGGCGATGAAGATTTTGTAGAAGAAGAGGTTTCGGGCAGCCAGATCAGCGAAGCGGAGGAAGAGGAGTTTGCCGAGTCCTCGAGCTTTGATGAGAATGGCGACGCGCAGACGGCCACGGTGGAGGGCGAGAGCGTGGCGCGCGAAGGCGAGCGTGAGGGTGGCCGTGAAGGCGGGCGCGAGGGTGGACGGCGCGGACGCAGAGATGGCCGGCGCGGCGGACGCGATCGCGAGCGCAGTGGCGGAGAGACGTGGTCCGGAGAGCGTGGTTCCGGCGAGCGTGGCGGAGAGCGGAGTGCGCGCGATAGCCGCGGCATGGCGAACTCGCGGCCGCGTGGCGGTGGACGGGATCGCGGCGGGCGGTCGATGCAGTCGACGAACCTGCCGGCGATCAGCGACCTGCTGAAGCCGGGGCAAGAGGTGCTGGTGCAGATTGCCAAGGAGCCGATTGCGAAGAAGGGCGCGCGCATCACGTCGCACATTGCGCTGCCGGGACGGTTCCTGGTGTTCATGCCGACGGTGAATCATACGGGCGTGTCGCGGAAGATCGAGAGCGACAGCGAGCGGCGTCGGCTGAAGGAGATTCTGCTCAGCGAGAAGGGCGACGCGACGGGCGGCTTCATTGTGCGCACGGCGGCGTCGGGAGCGAGCGAAGAGGAGCTGCGGAGCGACCTGCGCTTCCTGCTGAACCTGTGGGCCGATATCAAGACGCGGTCGGAGTCGTCGAAGTCGCCCGGCGCTGATCTATCACGATTTGAATTTGGTCGAGCGGATTCTGCGCGACCAGGTGACCGATAACTTCTCGGCGATCTGGGTGGATACGGAGGACGCGTATGAGCGCGTGCTGCGGTTCCTGCAGAGGTTCCAGCCGAGCTTGATCCGGCGGGTGAAGCTGTATACGAAGGACACGCCGCTGTTCGAGCAGTTCGGGATTACCGAGGAGATCAATACGGCGCTGCGGTCGAAGGTGTGGCTGAAGTCGGGTGGATCGATTGTGATCAACCAGACCGAGGCGCTGGTGGCGATCGATATCAATACGGGCAAGTACGTGGGCAAGACGGCGCGGCTTGAGGACACGATCGTGAAGACGAACCTGGATGCCATCCCGGAGATTGTGCGGCAGATTCGGCTGCGCGACCTGGGCGGCATTATCATCATCGACTTCATCGACATGGATGAGCGCAAGAATCGGAATCGCGTGATGGCCGCGCTGGAGGAGGAGCTGAAGAAGGATCGGGCTCCGTCGAAGGTGCTGCAGTTCAACGATTTCGGACTGGTCGCGATTACCCGGAAGCGGGTGAAGCAGTCGCTGGAGCGGACGCTGTCGACGACCTGCAGCGATCTGCGCGGGAACCGGCATGGTGAAGTCGCCGGTGACGGTGTGCAACGACATCTACATCGAGATGCGGAAGATGCATAAGCTGATCGAGAAGGGTGACATCATGCTGCGCGTGAATCCGGAGGTGGTGAAGCAGTTGAAGTCCGGCGGAGCGAAGTGGCTGCAGGAGATGGAAGAGATGTCGGGCAAGACGATCCTGGTGAAGAGCGATCCGAGTCTGCATCCGGAGCAGTTCGATATCCACTAAAGGCAGTGGGTAGTGAGTAGTGAGTAGTGAGTAGTGGGTAGTGAAGGACGGAGCGGCGACCCTGGCGGGTCGCCGCTCTTGGTTTTGCTGCTCACTGCTCACTGCTTTCTCGCTTGCGTGAGGGAGACGATGAGGGTTAGAGCGAGGAGAGGGGTCGCGGTGCGGAGGGGGATTCGCATGGGATGAGGCTACTCCGGTTTGGGGGCGTGCGGGAGGGATTGCATGAAGTCGGCTACGGTGGACTTGGCGGGGTCGTTGAGGGAGCGGAGGCCTTCGATGACGCCGGTCTGGTCGGCTGCGGAACGGTTTTGGTTGAACTTGTGCTTGCCTTCGAGGCGGGAGATGGGGAGCTCGAAGCCGATGATGGCTTTGAGTTGGCCATCGATGTAGTTGGCGGGAGCGTCGGTGACCTTCCAGGGTTGGGGGAAGGTGGATTCGTGGAGATCGGTGAGGCGGGTGACGATGGAGCGAAGGCGCTCGGGGTCGTCGAAGAAGGTGATGGCGCCGTAGGCGTGGATGGCGGCGTAGTTCCAGGTGGGGACGACGCGATGGGTCTCGTGCGTGGCGGGATACCAGTTGGGGGTGACGTAGGTGTCGGGGCCCGAGACGATCAGGAGGGCTTCGGTGGCGGGGTCGGTGTGCTGCCATTGGAGGTTGGCGCGGGAGACGTGGCCGAGGAGGGTGCCGAGGGGGCCGCGGCCGGCGTCGAGTAAGACGGGGAGGTGGGTGGCGACGAGGCCCGAGGGAGTGAGGGTGACGAGCGTGGCGAAGGCGTTGCGCTGGATGTCGGCGTGGAGGGTGGGGAGGTCGTCGACGAGGAAGTCTTTGGGGGTGTACATGAGGGGCTCCGACGGCGGTGTGCTGGGTCGATGATACGTGGGAGGGGGCTTTTAGCTTCTAGCAAAGGCAAAGGCATATCTTGGGCGAAAGCCCCTTTCGGCGGTGAGGCGTAAGGCGGAAGCTTTGGGGTGCCTGGACGTGAACGCGGATTCGATGATGCTGTTGGATTCGATCAGGCTGCTTAGAAGGCGAAGCGGGAGGTGAAGATGTAGGCGTGGTTGTAGGCGTGGAAGGTGGAGGTGGCGACCTGGAAGCCGGAGCCGAAGGTGAGGGAGAGGCGGTTGCCGGGGGTGTGGCGGAAGTTGATCTTGCTGACCATGAAGCCGGGCGAGAGGAAGGTCTGATTCTTTCCGTTGTTGGGGCCTTCGTGGTAGTAGTACGCGTTGACTTCGAGTTCGGGATAGATGATTTTGGCGACGCGGAGCTGGGCGGTGGTGTTCCAGAGGATGGTGCGGCCGATGGTGGAGGCGCCGCTCTTGGGGAGGATGGCGCCGAGGGTGGATTGCACGGCAAAGGGACCGAAGCCCTTGGTGCCGAGGAGGGTGGGCGTGACGGTGGAGACGAGGGTGCCGTTCTTGTAGCTGCCGGTGGGAACGGTGATCTGGACCTGGCCGCCGAGGGAGTAGTCGTGCTGCTGGCCGGGGCTGGCGAAGGGGCGGAACTTGATGGTGGCGGAGAAGTCGCCGGCGCCGTCGGCGGCCTTGGGGGTGTTGTGCTGGATGTAGGTGGGGAGGTTGATGTCGATTTCGGTGTTGGCGAAGGGGATGAGGTTGAGGCCCTTGCCGTTGTCGTAGATGTCGGTGGTGGTGCGGGCGGGGGCGTACTCGTGGAGGAAGTCGAAGCGGAAGAGCTGGACCATCTGCGAGGAGGGAGCGATGACGGGGATGGGGAAGGAGGGTTGACGGGAGAGGGTGGCGCGGACGCGGTTCTGCCAGGCGGAGAAGAAGTTGGTGGAGGTGGGCTGGGTGGAGGCAGATTGGGCGAAGGCGGCGGAGGAGGAGAGGGCGAGGAGGCAGAGGGAGATCGGGAGACGTGCTTTGGGAGGCATGCAGGCTTTCTGGCGACACGAATCCCTGGGGATCGCAGAGAGGCTCTGCCATCCATCTGGGATTCACGCGGCATTCGATTTGAGTTACCGCGCAAGTGTAGGGAAAGGGGAAGGCGTTGCCTATCCATCATGCGAAGGGTGTGGGTGCCAACCGATGGATGGAGGTCACCCCGAACCGATGGGGAGGGCAGCGGTTCGGGTGTGTGGTGGGTGGACGGTTACAGGCGTGGGCCTGCTTCGTCGTTGGGACGGGAGGCGGGTGCGAGGGTGGGGACCCAGGCGCTGATGAGGCGGGTGCCATCGGTGCGCCAGACGCGGGTTAGAGTGGGGCGGCGGGTGGTGAGGGAGGTGGTGATGGTGCGGGACTGAATCTTGCGGGTCATGGTGCCTCCTTTTGCGCCTGCGGCTGCGGCGCTGCTGCATACGCGGGGTATGCGCGTGAAGGCGGCGAGGAAGAGGTGGGTTCCTGTCGCGATAGGCCGTGGTGGGCACTGCGCGGGTGAGGAGGGTGACGCCTTCAGGAATTGCTACAGCGGGGAAGCAAGTTGGAGAAGGAGGTTACCGCACCTCGCGAACGCAGCGCAGGAGGGGCGTCCGAGGACTCGGAGGTTCCTTCGTGGTTGAGTTCGTCATGAAGTACTCCAGAGCGATGATTTATATGCCATAGGGAAGCATACCCCCCTATGGTATATCCATGGGATGCGAGCGGCAGGGGCGAGGATTCGTAAAGAGAGTTTCCAACCAGCCGTTTTCGGGGATGCGGGCCGCAGGGTTGGTCGAGAAACAGTGCAGGGAGGTCCGAGGGTTCCTGTTGCTAGCGGTTACAGTAAACGGAGGGAGAGTGGGCATGGCGAATGAACGGAGTGTGGATGCGATGCGCGGTGTTGTTGGACCCAATGCGAGGCTCATTGGAAGGCCGGGAGGCTTAGGGGAGCTGACGACGCCGGCGCTGGTGCTGGACCTGGAGGCCTTCGAGCGAAACGCGGAAGCGTATCAGCGCCGGATCGAGCGATACGGTCTGCGGGCTCGTCCTCACGCCAAGAGCCATAAGTGCGCAGAGATTGCGCGGCGGCAGATGGCCGCGGGGGCGGTGGGTGTTTGCACGGCGTCTCTGCATGAGGCGGAGGCGCTGGCGGGCGAGGGAATCGGGAACATTCTGATCACGTCGCCGGTGGTGGGAGCGGGCAAGCTGGATCGATTGATGCGGCTGCTGGAGGGAGGCGTTGTGGTCGCGGCGGTGGTGGACGATCCGGAGTATGCACTGTCGATGGCCGCGGCGGCGCGAGGGGCGGGGCAGGTGCTCGAGGTGCTGATCGATGTGGACCTGGGCATGGGGCGGACGGGCGTCGGGAACGTTGAGGATGCAGTGCGATTGGTGGAGGTGGTGTGCGGGGCGGAAGGGCTCTCGTATCGGGGGCTGCAGGCGTACTCGGGACGGGTGCAGCATATCCAGGAGTTTCGAGAGCGCGACCGGGTTTATTCGGGACAGCTGCGCTTGCTCTCGGCGCTGATCGCAGCGCTGGATGGGCGCGGGCTGAAGCCTGCAACGGTGAGCGGCGGAGGCACGGGCACGTTCGCCCTGGACTGCCGCGAAGGTCTGCTGACCGAGCACCAGGCGGGGAGCTACATCTTCATGGACGTGGAGTATGGCGAGGTGGCGCTGGGCGGGAACGAGGGCGATGCTTCGTTTGAGACGTCGTTGTTCCTGCATAGCACGGTGATCAGCAAGAACGTGGCGGGACAGGTGACGATCGATGCGGGGCTGAAGAGTTTTGCTACGGACGGACCGTTACCGCGGGTGAGCGCGGGGGCGCCGGAGGGAACGGCGTACTCGTTTTTCGGAGATGAGCATGGGTTGCTCACGTTCCCGGCGAGGACGGATCGCCTGGCGCTGGGCAGCGTGGTTGCCTGCGTGACGCCGCACTGCGATCCGACGATCAATCTGCATGACGATTTGCACGTGGTGCGCGGCGAGACGGTCGTCGAGATATGGCCGATTGTTGGGCGGGGCGTGCTGTAGCTGAGGCGCGGGCTTGCGGAGAGCTGGGCGGGTGTTAGCGGCCCAGCTCTTCGAGGTATTTTTCGACTTCGAGGGCGGCCATGCAGCCGGTGCCGGCGGCGGTGATGGCCTGGCGGTAGCGGCGGTCCTGGACGTCTCCGCAGGCGTAGACGCCGTGGAGTTGGATGCCCTGGAAGGTGGTGAAGACGTTGTGTTCGGTCTTGATGTAGCCGTCGCTGTCGAGGTCGAGCTGGCCTTCGAACATGCGGGCGTTGGGGATGTGGCCGATGCCGAGGAACATGAAGGAGACGGGGAGGGTCCAGCGCTCGCCGGTCTTCTTGTTGAAGAGGCGTGAGGCCCTTGAGGTCCTTCTCTTCGACGCCGAGGCCTTCTTCGACGATGGTGTTGTGGAGGAACTCGATCTGGGGGTGGGCGATGGCGCGCTCGAGCATGATGCGGGAGGCGCGGAAGTTTTCGGTGCGGTTGATGATGGTGACCTTGGTGGCGAAGCGGGTGAGGAAGATGGCTTCCTCCATGGCGGAGTCGCCGCCGCCGATGACGGCGATCTCTTTGCCGCTGGCGAAGAAGCCGTCGCAGGTGGCGCAGGAGCTGACGCCGAAGCCGATGAGGGCCTGCTCGGAGGGAAGGCCGAGCCAGCGGGCCGAGGCTCCGCACGCGATGATGAGGGAGCGGGTCTGGATGATGTCCTTGCCGACGCCGAGGGTGAAGGGCGAGGTGGTGAGGTCGACGGTGGAGAGGTGAGCCATGCGGAGCTCGGCGCCGAAGCGGGTGGCCTGCTTCTTCATGTTCTCGATGAGCTCGGGACCCTGGACGCCCTCGGGCCAGCCGGGAAAGTTTTCGACCAGGGTGGTGATGGAGAGCTGGCCGCCGGGCTCATGGCCCTCGAGGACGAGGGGCTTGAGATTGGAGCGGGCGGCGTAGATGGCGGCGGTGAGGCCGGCGCAGCCGGAGCCGAGGATGACGGTGTCGCGTATTTCGTTCGATGTCGACATAGAGATTTGATTGTACCGGGAAGGGAAGGGTGCAGAAGGGGCGGGATAGGGAATAGGAGGAAGGAAGAGATAGGGCAGGAGTGGGGAGTAGGATTGGGAGATGGCTGATCTGGTGTTGGTATATGGTTTACGGCTCTTGCCGGCGGATGAGGTCGAGGCGGTGCAGGCGGCTCCGATCAAGTTGAAGAACGGGCATGACGCCCAGGTGACGATGCATGTCGTGGAGGGCAGCCGCGAGCAGATCGAGGCGCAGCTGCGGCATAGCATCGATGCGTTCTTCGACTTCTATCCGGAGATCTAGGCCGGTGATCGGCGGCTTGAGGGCTGTGTCAGTGTAGGACAGGTAACGGGTTGGGCCGGCTGCGACGAAATAGGTTGCAGAGGCTTGACCATGATGCGTGTTCGCAGGCGGATCTGGGGCGCGGTGGTTGCGGGCGTGACGCTGGCCGGTGCGGCGGGCGGCGGAGCGCTGGCGCAGCAGCGGGGCGAGCGTGCGCCGGCAACCAGTGTGGGGGGGAGCTGCGCGGATTGGCGTCGCGCGCGGGCGTGGTGTTTGTCGGCCAGGTGGAGAAGATCGAACCCAGGGGCGGGGTGGTGGAGGTCACCTTCACGGTGCAGCAGCCGGTGCTGGGGGTGGTGGGCGGCTCGTATGTGATGCGGGAGTGGGCGGGGCTGTGGACGGGCGGACAAGAGCCATTCCGGGTGGGGGAGCGGGCGATGTTCTTCCTGCATGCTCCGCGTGGGGCGGCGGGCGGGGAAGCAGGCGGCGTGGGGTTGAGTTCTCCGGTGGATGGGATGATGGGGGTGGTGCCGGTGGTGCCGATGGGGGCCAGCGGCGGAGCGCTGCTGGATGTGCGCTGGCTGGAGGCGAGGGTGCGGCGGACGCCGGGAACTCCGCTGGCGGGAGCGTCGACTGGTGCGATTGCCCTGGCGGATGCGGTCGCGGTGACCAGGGGCTGGCAGACGGATGCGGTGGCAGAGCCCAGGAGGGTGCGGCTGCCGGATGGGGTGTTGGCGTCGCCCAGGGAGGGGACGCAGGGGCAGGATGCGGCGCCGCAGGGGAAGGAGGCCGGCGATGCGCAGCGCTAGGCGCGGGTCCTGGTGGAGGGCGATGGTGGCGGCGGGAGTCGCGCTGGCGACGGCGACGGCGTGGGCAGGAGGGCCGCGGTTCGTTACGGGGACCAGCGGGTACGCGGTGGCGGGAGTTCCGATGGCCTGGTACACGAGCCAGCCCATGTACTTTACGGACCCCGGGAATCTGAGCTCGACGGTGACGCATGCGCAGGCGGATGCGATGGTGGCGGCGGCAGCGGCGGTGTGGAATGTGCCGACGGCGAATGTGACGCTGGCGCAGGGCGGCGTGCTGGGGGAGCACGTGGTCGCGGATGGGAGTAACGAGAACGCCTACTTTAATGGAACCGGCGTGGTGTTTCCGGCGGATGTGCAGGCGACCAACTATGCGTCGGTGCAGATCCCGGTGATCTATGACAGCGATGGCAGCGTGATTGACCTGCTGCTGGGAAGTGGAGCGAACGATCCGAGCGGGTGTCTGCAGCGTGGGGTGGTGGAGAGTGTGGATGGATTCGGATCGAGCGGAACGATTCAGCATGCGGTGATTGTGCTGAACGGGCTGTGCGTGGGGTCGGAGCCGGAGCAGCTGACCCAGATGCAGTACCAGTTGACGCGCGTGTTTGGACGGGTGCTGGGGCTGGCGTGGTCGCAGTTGAACGACGACCTGTTCACGGGAGCGTCGCAGGAGTCGGCCGCCGAGATGGCGGTGTGGCCGCTGATGCATCCGATCGACATCCGCTGCGGGATCTACACGTATCAGTGCATGCAGAATCCTTTCACGCTGCGGCCGGATGATCTCAACGCGCTGGTATCGCTGTATCCGGTGGCGAGTTCGGGTGGAGGCAAGATCCAGAGCAGCCTGAATACCGTGTCGATCGCGGGCAAGGTGGTGTTTCCGACGCAGCGGGGTATGGAGCTGGTGGACGTGGTGGCGTATCGGTGGATCCTGGGGCAGGAGAACGGCTATGAACAGTTTCCTGTGTACTCCAGCACGACGGGAGCCACCTTTCAGCAGAATGGCGGCAACCCGGTGAGCGGAGTGGAGCCGGCGAGCGAGAATGGCGGCGTGAACAGCACCGCGGCGGAGGGAGCGTGGAGTATGCCGTATGTGAGTACGGGTGCCCAGGGCGGGACCCTGTATTACCTCACGGAGCCAATCAACCCGTTGTATCGAGGGGAGTATGCGGTGGGGCCGTACCAGCGGCCGGTGATTGCGATGTCGGGGGCGATACAGAGCTATACCACGAAGAATGTGGCGATGGGCACGGGGGTATGGGTGCCGATCACCGAGTCGGCGGCTCCTGCGAACGTGTGCAACTACACGGATGGAACGGAGACAAGCCCTCTGGCGTCGATTGCGACGGGATGGTGGGGCGGGTCCGTGTGTTCGATCGGCTTTGCGGCATGGCGGAAGACGACGGTGAACGCGCATACCAGCTGGACGATCGAGGTGGCGGCGTCGAACGAGGTGGGCGCAGCGACGGTGCAGAAGTTGCAGCCGGTGGTGGGGGTGTGGAACCAGACGGACCCGACGGGGACGCTGCCGACGGTGGCGAGCCAGGCGGCGGCGATGAACTCGATGGTGCTGGGGATGACGCAGCTGCGGGTGACGGCGGCTGCGAGCGCGGCGACCTACCGGATGGTGATTGCGGACCAGTACGGCGCGGGTCGGCCGGACTTCACGTATATGGCGCGGATCCTGTGTGTGAGCGGCGTGTCGCCGGCGGTGCTGGGAGCGGGGGGCGGACAGATCACGGTGAGCGGGACGGGCTTTCAGCTGGGGAACGAGGTGCTGATCAACGGCGTGGCGGCGACGGTGGTGAGCTGGACCTCGACGCAGATCGTGGCGACGGCTCCGTCGATGGCGATGGTGGGAGCGAGCAGCGGAACGGCGGTGGACGTGGAGGTGCTGGATGCGACCACGGGCGGAACCAGCGATGTGCAGGGCGCGCTGACCTACAACGTGGGAACGACGGATGTGATGGCGCTGGTGTCGGCTCCGGCATCGCTCGAGACTGGATATGCGGCGGTGACGCCGTTCGCGGTGCGGGTGTACAAGTCGGATGGAGTGACGCCGGCGCAGGGCGCGAGTGTGAGCTTTGCGGTGGTGGGCAGCGGTGGAGGCGCAGCCGTGGCGAAGGCCTGCGGTACGGCCGCGCAGTGCGTGGTGACGGCCGATGGGACGGGGATGGCATCGACGTCGGTGCTGGGCGTGGCTGCGGGAGGTGTGACGGTGAGTGGGACGGAGACGAGTGGTGGTGCGTCGGTGAAGGCGACGATGGTCGATGCCAATCCGGTGCAGGTGGTGACGATTGGGGCGGCGGCGCAGTATCTGGCGGCAGGCGCGGCGGGGAGCTGGAGCTTGTCGTTGAGCGCGACGCAGGATGGGGCGGCGGCGGCGGGGATTCCGGTGGCGTGGTCGACTGGCGCGACGGGATTTACGCTGATGCCGGCGACAGGGGTGACGGCGGCGAATGGGACGGAGGCTGTGGTGGCGCAGGTGAGTGCGATTGCGAGCGGGTCTGCGAATGCGATGACGGGATGTGCGTGGACGAAGGTGTGTGCGAGCTGGACGGTGTATGGCGTGGCGGCGTCGCAGTGGACGATTGCGGTGTCGAGTGGCGGAGGCCAGAGCGTGGCGAAGGGCGTGACGCCGGCGGTGGTGAAGCTCCTGGTAACCGATGGCGCGGGACACGCGCTGCCGGGAGCCGGGGTGAATATCTATCAGACGGTGTATGCGTGGGAGGGAGCGTGCGCGCTGAAGGGGGCGTGCGCGTCGGCGCCGGTGCTGCTGACGGCGCGGAGCTCGGCGGTGTCGGATGGAAACGGGATGGTGCAGGTGACGCCGCTGGAGGCGCCGGGCGTGGCGCAGGTGGTGAGGATTGCTGCGGCTGCGGGGACGCAGGGGTTTGCTACGACTTCGGTGACGGTGGTGCCTTAGAGGTCGTGAGAAGTGAGAAGCGAGAAGTGAGAAGTGAGAAGTGAGAAGTGAGAAGCGAGAAGTGAGAAGTGAGAAGTGGCTAGTGAGAAGCAACTGCAGGGGCGCTAGCTTCGATCAGGATAACGATGGAAATCAGCCAGCACACTGTCGCTCAGCGCAAGAAAGCCAGTTGCTTCTGGAGATTCTGAAGCAACTGGCTGTCGCGCCTCACTACTCACTACTCACTTCTCACTAGCCACTCACATTGACGGAGCGGGTTAGACGGGTTCGGCGGGGAGAAGCTCCGTTCGGGGGGCGGGGCGGCGGATGGCTGCGATGCCGAAGATGGAGATGTAGACGTAGCAGATGGCCGGGATGATGAAGGACGGATGCAGGCCGATGTGGTCGGCGAGGGCTCCGGTGCCGAGAGGGATGAGGGCTCCGCCGAGGATGGCGGCGATCAGGAGGCTCGAGCCCTTGCTGGTGAGCGGGCCGAGGTCCTGAATGCCGAGGGTGAAGATCGACGGGAACATGATGGAGTTGAAGATGCCGACGAAGAGCAGGGCATACATGGCCAGGTGGCCGTGGGTGAGGAGCGAGATGACGACCAGGATGAAGGCGCCGATGGCGGCTCCGCCGAGGATGGGGCCGGTGCGGACGCGCTGCAGGACGGCGGAGCCGATGAATCTGCCGATCATGGCTCCGCCCCAGTAGACCATGAGGAACTTGGCGGCGGTTTCCTGAGGGAGGGCGCCGATCTGGGGCAGGCCCATGTAGTTGACCAGCAGGCTGCCGATGGTCACTTCAGCACCGACGTAGGTGAAGATGCCGACGGCTCCGGCGATGAGCCAGGGGTGGTGCCAGATGCTGTCGGGCTTGGAGAGGGCTTCGGCGAAGGCTCCGGGGCGGAAGTCCTGGGTGAGGTCGGTCATGCCGGTCTGCGGCTTGAGCTTGATGAGCGCGAGCGCGACGGCGAGGAAGAGCAGCATGAGCGCGATGCCGATGTAGGGGACGCGCACGGTGGAGGCCTGCGCGGCGCGATAGGCCTGGCGCTCGACCTCCGACATGGAGAGGAGGCCTTTGGCGCTGATGACGGGGACGGCGTTGCGCAGGATCAGGACGGCTCCGAAGAAGGGAGCGATGAAGGTGCCGACGGAGTTGAAGGCCTGGGCGAGGTTGAGGCGGCTGGAGGCGGTCTTGGGCGGGCCGATGACGGTGACGTAGGGGTTGACGGCGACCTGGACGACGGTCATGCCGGCGGCGAGAACGATGAGAGCGCAGAGGAAGACGGGGAAGAGGGCGAAGTTGGCGGCGGGAATGAAGCCGGCCGCGCCGATGGCCATGACGAGCAGGCCGACGACCATGGTTTTCTTGTAGCCATACTTGTCGACGATGGCTCCGCTGGGGTAGCTGAAGACGAAGTAGGAGGTGAAGAAGGCGAACTGCACGGTGAGGACTTCGGCGTAGTTGAGCGCGAAGATGCTCTTGAGGTGCGGGATGATGATGTCGTTGAGACAGGTGAGGAAGCCGACCATGAAGAAGAGGGCGGTGGCGACGCTCATGGCGCGCGTGTCGGTCTTCAATTGGGGGTCGGCGGTAAAGCCGGGCGAACTGATGTTGCGGACTGGAACGGCCAAGAAAGAACTCCTTCGTGCAGCGGGTGCGCGTATGTGTTCGCTTCAAGAGTAATTGTTTTGAAGATTTTCTGGCGGGGGTCTCCGTCTAACGAGCCGTTTTAAGAGCTGGGAGGTGGGAGGAGGACGGGGAAGGGGTGGAGGCCCCAACCGCCGGCAAGATGCGCGTACGGTTGGGGCGGGAGAGCGGCTCGGGGGTTGGGGGAAACCCACATCGCAGAGGCGAGATGTGGGGCACCCGGTATGCTGCCTGACAGGTCTAGTGCAGGACGATGGTTTGGGGTTGGGCGGTGTCGGGGAGGGTGACGGCGTAGCCGAGGGCGGTGTGCTGGAGGGCTCGGGTGTGGCCGCTGATGGTGGCCTTGGAGGTGCGGGGGGTGAAGCCGACGGCCTCGATGCGGTACTGGGTCCACCAGGGGTGGAAGGTTCCTTCGCGCTGGGGGATGGTGACGGTGAGGGCGCCGTCGGTGGCGACGGCGCAGGTGAGGTGCAGGCGGAGATAGTCGCCGTGGCGGAAGTCGAAGGTGAGGCCGTCGTCGGTGTAGAGGTCGCCGGAACAGGGAGCGGAGGAATCGGCGGGGGCGTAGACGCGGAGGGTGAGGGGGCCGTTGGGCTTCTCACCCGTGGATTGGACGAGGGGCTGCATGGGGATGATGGCGCCGGCGTGGACGTAGATGGGGAGATCGCCGAGGGCGGGGTGGACCATGAGGGGTGGGAGATGCGCCTTGGCGTTGGCGATGGGGTTGCGGATCTCGAGGTCGCGGGCGATGAGGGTTTCGCGGCGGTCGAGCCTGGCGCCGGTCCAGTAGTCGTACCAGACGCCGGGGGGAAGGTGGACCTGGTAGGGGGCTACGTCGTCGGGGAGGGGAGATTCGGCGACGAGGATGGAGGGGCCGAAGAAGAATTCGCCGGGAGCGTCGTCGTCGAGGGGATGGCTGTCGGCGGTGGCGTGGGGGTACTCGAGGAAGAGGGGGCGGATGATGGGGATGCCGGTGCGGGAGGTCTCTTCGGCGGTGGTGTAGAGGTAGGGCATCAGGAGGTAGCGCTGGTCGATGTAGCGGCGGCGGATGGCTTCCTGTTCGGGGCCGTCGACCCAGGGTTCGTGGGGGCGGGTGCCTTTGGCGGCGTGGTCGCGGTCGATGGGCTGGAAGGCGGCGAGCATGAGCCACTTGGTGAGGAGGTCGGGGGAGGGGCTGCCGCCGAAGCCACCGACGTCGGCGCCGGCGAGGGAGAAGCCGCTGAGGCCGAGGTTGAGCAGCTGCGGGGTGGTCATGCGGAGGTGGTTCCAGGTGGAGAGGTTGTCGCCGGTCCAGGTGACGGCGTAGCGCTGGCCGCCGGCGAAGGTGGCGCGGGTCATGACGTAGGGGCGGACGTTGGGGCGGAGGGTGAGCTCGCCTTCCATGGTGGCGCGGGAGTTCTCCATGCCGTAGATGTTGTGGATCTCGGTGTGGAGGGCGGTGCGGGGGGCGAAGCCTTGGGCCTCTTCACCGCTGATGCGATGGACGACGTCGTCGGGCATGGTCTTGGAGGGGTAGGTGAAGACGGCGGGCTCGTTCATGTCGTCCCAGAAGCCGGCTACGCCGTCGGCGACGAAGTTCTTGTAGAGGGAGCCGAACCAGGTGCGGGTGGAGGCCTGGGTGAAGTCGGGGAAGAGGGAGGGGCCGGGCCAGACGGGGCCGATGTAGTTCTGGCCGTGGAGTTTGACGAACTCGTCGCCGGCGATGCCGCTGTCGTAGGGATGGTAGCCCTGGTTGGGGGCGTCGGCGATGTGGAGGTCGGCGATGACGATGGTGTGGAAGTGCTCGTCGGCGAGCTTGTGGATCATGCCGGGGAAGTCGGGGAAGGTGGTGGTGTTGACGGTGAAGGGGCGGTACCTGTCCTGGTAGTCGATGTCGAGCCAGATGCCGTCAGCGGGGATGTGGTCCTGGCGGAGGTGGGCGGCGATGGCTTCGACCTGGGACTGGGGGTAGTAGCTGTAGCGGGACTGCTGGTAGCCGAGGGACCAGAGGGGAGGAAGCGGGGTGGGGCCGGTGAGCCAGGCGTAGTCTTCGAGCGACGTGCTTGGGCTCGGGGCCGTAGAGGATGTAGTAGTCGAGCGGGCCGGCGGGGGCGGAGAAGGTGTACTCGGAGGGGTCCTTGCGGCCGAAGTCGAAGAAGGTGCGGAAGGTGTTATCGAAGAGGACGCCGATGGTGCGGCCGGAGTGCATCTCGAGGAAGAAGGGGATGGACTTGTAGATGGGGTCGGTGGACTCCTGCCAGCCGAAGCTGTCGGAGTTCCACATGGTGAAGGCTTCGCCGACGCGGTCGAGGGGGCCGGGCTTGTCGCCGAGGCCGAAGAAGTGGTCGTTGGTGGTCTTGGACTTGGTGACGGTGAAGCCGTGGGAGGTCCAGTCGACGGGGAGGGCGTCGGTCTGGAGGAGGTGGCCGTCGAGGTCGGAGACGGTGAGGCGGAGGTCGGGGGTGACGGCGACGCGGAGGTCGGCGGTGGAGAAGCCGTCGGGCTCGGAGGTGACGTCGATGTGGGCGGTGCGGGAGGCGGGGAGGACGGACCAGGAGGCGTCCTCGGCGGGGTGGCCGTTGGGATAGAGGCGGACGCGGAGGACGTCGGGGCGAAGGGCGTCGACGCGGAGGGTCAGGGAGCTGTCGGAGAGCTGGAGGCCGGTGGGGGTGTGGGCGGAGGCGGGGAGAGGGGCGGGGGTCTGGGCGAAAAGGGCCGGGGAGAGAGCGAAGGCGAGGAGAAGGGAGAGGCGAGGGAGGAAGCAGCGGGGCCGGGCGGAGGTTGGAGCAGACGCGAGCATAGATGTAGAAAGAACAGGTTTTTCGATGACATCGCAATGCAGGGGGAGCCCAAAGTAGCTCATTTATGCGTCAACAGGTAAGAGTTTTCTTATCAGTGGTTTTGTGGGAGGGGTTAAGCAGGGGTGGTTTTGGGGTGGGATCGTTGGATTCGTGCGCGCGGATACCGGCGACGGCGTTCAGGGTGGAGCGGTATGGGGCGAAGGTGGTTTGGGGTTGCGGGAACCCACATCTCAGATGCGAGATGTGGGGCACCCGGGCGGGGGCGTTAAGGAGAGGAAGGGATGGGAGTTGGAGGGAGGGGGAGGTGAGCTTGGGGGTTTGTGGGAACCCACATCTCAGAAGCGAGATGTGGGGCACCCGGGTGGGGGGCGTAAGGAGAGGAAGGGATGGGAGTTGGGGGAGGGGGAGGTGAGCTTGGGGGTTTGTGGGAACCCACATCTCAGATGCGAGATGTGGGGCACCCGATGGGTGGGGGTTACTTGAAGTCGAGGGAGTAGAAGTTGCCGGTGAAGATGCGGGAGCGGATGAGGGGTCGATTGTCGAGGGTGAGGCCGCCGAAGACGTAGTCGACGGCATCGTGCTCGCGGGAGTCGGCGAGGCGGACGATCTCGTCGACGTGGCCGTCGGGGATGGAGATGCGGTCGATGGGCTGGGAGGGATCGAGGGAGCCGTGGAGGAAGAGGTAGTGGCTGTCGGGGGACCAGATGGGGTCGGCGCCGGAGGGGACAGAGAGGGTGGTCCAGGTGTGGGTGGCGACGGTGTAGAGGCGAACCTGGCGCTGGTCGAGGGAGAGAGCGGCGATGTAGCGGCCGTCGGGGGACCAGCGGGGACTGAAGAGGCCGTTGGAGCCGGGGATCTCCTGGAGGGCGCCGGTAGCGACGTCGACGGTGTGGAGGGTACGGGTGGCAGCGTCCTTGCCCATGGCGTCGTTGGTGCCGCCGAAGACGATGGACTTGCCGTCGGGGGACCAGGAGGGGTCGGCGACGTTGCGGGTCTGGTGGAGGAGGGGCTGGAACTCTCCTCCGTTGGCGCTGGTGATGAAGATCTGCCAGGGTTTACCGGCTTCGCGGGCCATGACGGCGATGTGGGCGCCGTCGGGTGACCAGCGGGCGAGGAAGGAGAAGAGATTGTCGGGGGTGACCTGGAGTTTCTCGGAGCCGTCGGAGCGGGCGCGCCAGAGCTGGCCGTTGGTGTCGGTCCAGACGACCCACTTGCCGTCGCGGGTGTAGTCGACGCGTACGGCGTTGGAGAGAAAGCCTTTGACGGGGACGAGCTCGCCGGAGGGAGCGACGGATTCGAGCTCGGAGCGGGAGTCGGCTCCCATGAAGAAGATGCGGTTGCCGGTGCGGGCGGCGATGGGGGACTCGAACTCGAGGGGGCCGTCGGTGAGACGGATGGGGTTGGAGGTGGAGAGGCCGGGGAGCTCCCAGAGATCGTTATTGCCGCCCTTGGAGGACTGGAAGACGAAGCCTCGGCCGTTGGCGGTCCAGACGCCGCAGCACTCGGCGGCGGGCTGGTTGAAGCCGGCCAGGATGCGGTGGGGCGTGCGGTCGGAGGGGGTGATCTGCCACAGGGAGAGGGTATGGGAGATGGGATCGAGGATGGTGAAGCGAAGGAGCTTGCCGTTGGGCTCCCAGCGCAGCCAGAAGGCGCGGCCGGGGAGGGAGGCGTAGTGGACGGGTTGCTGGCCGGAGAGGTGGGTGAGGAAGAGATCGTTGCCGTTGGCGAAGAGGATGCCGTCGCCGTCGGGCATGAAGGTGGCGTCGTGGGCGAGGACGTCGCCGACG
This sequence comes from uncultured Acidobacteriaceae bacterium, assembly GCA_963762375.1. Classification (GTDB taxonomy): domain Bacteria; phylum Acidobacteriota; class Terriglobia; order Terriglobales; family Acidobacteriaceae; genus Granulicella. The sequence continues at coordinate 161,953 of CAVXKP010000001.1, read as the reverse complement.
CGGAGGGCGGAGCCGCCGATGGTGGGAACGACCCAGAGGGGCTGCTCGGACTCGGGGGAGAGGTGATCGCGGAGGAGGAGGCGGGAGCCGTCGGGGGAGATATCGCCGAGGGCGGGGCTGGCGACCTCGGAGGGAATATTGATGGGTTCGACGAGGCCGCCGGAGACGGAGATGGCGGAGAGGATGGAGTAGCCGCCGTCGATGGTGGCGGCGAAGAGGTGGACGCCGTCGGTGGCGGCGGCGGCGAGGTTCTCCATGCTGTCGACGCTGGGGGAGAGATGGCCGTTGTGGGTGATCTGGGTGATATGGGGAGGGGTGGTGACGGCGCGGAGAGAGCCTAGGTAGTAGCCGAGCGCGCAGACGGCGACCAGGACGATGGCGATGAGGGGCCAGAGGAGGAAGGGGGAGATCCTGGGGGCGGGAGTGGCTGGAGCGGCGGTGACGGGGATGGGCTGGGGGTCGACGGCCAGGGTTTCCGGGACGGCGGTGGAGTGGGGGACGGCGCGGGGCGGGGCGACCGGGCGGAGGGCGGTACGGGCGCTGGATGGGGGAGGTTCACCGGGGGCTTCAGGGAGAGGTTCGATGACGCCTACGGGGGCGATGAAGCGGTAGCCGCGGCGGGCGAGGGTTTCGATGAAGCGGGGATTTTCGGCGGAGTCGCCGAGGGCCTCGCGGATCTTGTTGATCGCGGTGCCGAGGGAGTGGTCGAAGTCGACGACGGTGTCTTTGCCCCAGAGGCGGGCCTGGAGCTCTTCGCGGGTGACGACCTGCCCGGGCTTTTCGAGGAGGGTGGTGAGGACCTTAAAAGGTTGGCCCTGCAACTTAATGCGGAAGCCTGCTTTCCAGAGTTCTCCAGTCTGCAAATCGATCTCATAGAGCCCGAAGCTGAGACGCGCATTTGTAACCTGGCCCGTCATTTCAATCCAATTCCTCGCCATTTCGAATTTACCACTTCTTCATCTAGATGATGAGGTGCAGGCAAGCGGCTGAAAAATAGCGAGTTAGCAGGAGAAGAAAAATTGAGGGACAAAGGGAATGGAGAGGATTGCGTTGAGATGCACCGTTTTCGCAACGTAGCGAGGATCGTTTCGCGTCTCTTCTTGGTAAGCGCGGAATACCTGGAACAGCAAAAGAGTTGAAGAAGAACTCTTGGAGGCAATATGAGTATGAAGTACATAAAAAAAATAGCTGGCAGACGGGCGGGTTGGTTGTATGTCGTCCTGCTGGCAATGTTCGGGGCAGTGGGCGCACTGGGTGCGCATGCACAGTCCGATAACGGCAGTATCGTCGGAACGGTAACGGATTCGACGGGAGCGGTCATTCCAAACGCGACGGTGACCGTAACGAATGCGGATACCGGATTGAAGTTGACCGGCACGAGCAACTCGGCGGGCGAGTTTCAGATCTTTGCGGTACCGCGGGGCAACTACAAGGCCGATGTGGGGGCGCAGGGATTCCAGAGCCAGACGGTGTCTTTTGCCGTTTCGGTGGCGACGACGCAGACCCTCCAGTTCAAGCTGGCGGCCGGGTCGGTGAGCCAGACGGTGGAGGTGACGAGCGCGGCTCCGCTGGTGAACACGACCAGTGCGACCATGGGCGAGGTCATCGACGGGGCGCAGGTGGAGGCGCTGCCGCTGAATGGGCGTAACTTTACCGGGCTGGCGCTGCTGGCTCCTGGCGTGACGCGCGGAGCGTATGGCGACGCGGCGAGCGGCGTGAGTGGCAACTCGGAGACCTTCCGTAACAACGAGAGCGGGGGTGCATCGATTTCGGTGAATGGACTTCGTCCGCAGGCAGACAACTTCCTGCTGGATGGTCTGGATGATAACGACTCGCTGATCAACTCGATTTTGATCTTCCCGAACATTGATGCGACCCAGGAGTTCAAGATCGACACCAGCATTGCGCCGGCGCAGTATGGGCGTGCCGGCGGAGCGATTGTGGCGAGCTCGATTAAGAGCGGCACCAATCAGTATCACGGATCGATCTTCTGAGTTTTATCGCAGCGGCAAGTTCGATGCGAACCCCAACTACCAGTTCCTGGGTGCGGCGCCGAGCCCGAATCCTTCGTTCAACAGAAATCAGCCGGGCTTCTCGATCGGCGGGCCGATCATCAAGAACAAGCTGTTCGGGTTTGGAGACTACCAGGCCTATCGCGAAGTTGTACCGCAGAACGCATACTTCGTGACGGTGCCGACGGCCCGGATGCGGACGGGCGATTTCAGCGAACTGCTGGCGAGCTCTCCGAACTTCGATACGACCAACGGGCCCTCCGTGGACACCGAATTCAGCGAACCGTTCTGCCTGATTCATCAGAACGCGACGTATGTGAAGAATGGACAGCTATATAACCCGGTGAATTGCCAGCCGATACCTGGCAACGTGCTGGCGAACGCGGGCATTACGCCGAATGCGGCAGGTGTGAACTACTTCAACGCGTATCCGACGCCGACGCGGCGGGAGTGGCGAACAACTTCCTGACGCATGAGCAGCAGTTCACGCACTACAACACGTTCGATCTGCGCTTTGACTGGAATCCGACGACGAAGGACCAGGCGTTCGTACGTTTCAGCTATGACAACTCGGCGTTTACCAAGACGCCTGAGCTGGGGACGCTGCCTTCGGGCTTCGGCACTGGTTCTTCTTATACCCATGCGCGTGCTTATGGCCTGGGATACACGCACATCTTTACACCTACGCTGGTGAACCAGCTGCTGATTGGGTACAACCGCGATGACCTTGGCTACCAGCCGCCATTCTATGGCGATGCGGTGTCGGAGAATCTGGGCATTGTGAATGCGAATCGCAATCTCGAGACCAGTGGCGGCGCGCTGATCGGCGGCAATGCCGGTATCGACTACACCGGTGACTACGGTCTGTATGCGGTTCCGCAGAACACGTATGAGATCAACGACAGCGTGGACTGGGAGCACGGTCACCATTCGTTCAAGTTCGGCGCAACCGGGATCATGCGGAACATGGAATACTTCCGTCCGATCTCGGGCAAGGGCTACTTCAACTTCGGCAATGGCGACTTCACGGGCTTCCCGACGGCTGAGATGCTGGCGGGCTTCACGGATTCGTACAGCATTGGATCGCAGAGCGGCTTCTACAGCAATATCAGCTATGAGGATGGCTTCTTTGGGCAGGACCAATGGCGTGTGAATCAGAAGCTGACCCTGGAGCTCGGTGTTCGCTATGACATCATCACGCGGCCATACGAGGTGCAGAACCGGCAGGCATCGTTTGACGTGGACAAGAGCAGCCCAACCTACGGCCAGGTGCTGGAGGCAGGGGTGAATGGTGTTTCGCGTTCGATCATCAACAATGATTACGGCGACGTCGCTCCACGGGTTGGCTTTGCCTATGACCTGCTGGGAACCGGCAAGGAAGTTCTGCGCGGCGGTTACGGCATCTTCTACTTCCCGGATTATGGCGGGATCAACAACCAGCTGGGGCAGCAGGCTCCGTTTGGCGGAAGTGTTTCCTACTCCGCGCAGAACGGGTACTGCGTAACGTTCACGGGCCAGACGCCGGCTCCGGGGTCGTCGTTTGGTTGCAACGAGACGCCGCAGCAGACGACACCCCTGCCGCTGCCGGGGTATCCGGGATTCAATCCGGCGGCTCCTCCGACGGGCTTGAGCACGCTGGCGGTGAACCGCAACGAGAAGAACCAGCAGATCCAGGAGTGGAACCTGCAGCTCGAGCAGCAGATCACTTCACGCGATGTATTGGATATTGCGTATGTGGGAACGAAGTCAGATCATCTGTCGACGTACTACAACTACAACCTGTTCCAGTTCGGCACGGGACTGCAGAACTTCCCGACGCTTGGAACGATCACGTACAACAACTACAACGGCACGGCGAACTATAACGGACTGCAGCTGCACTTCGAGCATCACCAGGGAAACAACCTGCTGGTGACGGCCTCGTATGCGTGGTCGCATGCGCTGGATGATTCGCCGGGTTCGAACCTTTCCTCTACCATTCCTCTGTACTATGATCCGCAGGCGGACTACGGCAACTCGCTGCAGGATGAGCGGCATGTATTCAGCTCGTCGATTCTGTACAAGCTGCCGTTTGGACGCGGTCAGAAGTTTGGCAGCGGTGTCCGCTACCCGGTGAACCTGGTGATCGGCGGATGGCAGGTGAACGTGATTGGACGCATGGCGACGGGCACGCCGGTTGATCTGTCGGTCAGTGGTAACTATGACGGCGATCGTCCGGACCTGGTCAAGCCGCTCAGCTATCCGAAGACGTTGAACTCGTGGTTCGATCAGAGTGCGTTTGCGGCTCCGCCTACGGTGACGGCGAACGGAGTGAATGTGTTCACGCGGCTGGGCACCCTGGGACGCGACCAGATCTACGGACCTGGATTGCGCTCCGCGGACGTTTCCGTGCAGAAGAATATCCAGCTGTATGGCCGGATGGTTCTCGAGCTGCACGGAGATGCGTTCAACATCACCAACACACCGCAGTTCACGAACCCGGATGCTGGCTTGTACGATGCCAACTTCGGCAAGATCACGAGCACCGAACAGTATTCGCAACGCCAGATTCAATTGGCGGCGCGGTTGACGTTCTAACTGGTTGATTTGGAGATGCGCCACGATGCAGGATGTCGTGGCGCATTTTCTTTCTTTTTGTCTCGACAGGGCTTTTACGCAGGAAGGTTGACGTTTTTATGCAGCAGCACGCGCATCCGAAGGTGGTTCGTTCGATTGGGGCTTTTCGTTTAATCGCTGTGGGGTTGGTGGCGCAGCTACTTTGTGTGACCGCTTGCGTGGCGCAGAGTGCGAAGCCAGTGATTACGAAGATCGATCCACCGAACTGGTTTACGCAGCTTCCGGATTCGTTGCTGCTGGTGCATGGAGAGAACCTGGAGAACACCACGTTTGCGGTGCGGCATACCGATGCGAGCATCACGAAGACGACGATTTCGCCTAATGGGCACTGGGCATTTCTGACGTTTGTGACGAAGAGTGCGCATCCCGGGAAGGCTGGAGATTCTTGCGACCAATCCGCGGGGAACGACGAAGGTGTGGTACAGGTTGTCCGCGCGGCGTGGGGTGGATGAGCAGCCGAAGGGATTCAGCTCGGCCGATGTGATGTACCTGATCATGCCGGATCGCTTTGCGGATGGGGACAAGGCGAACGATCATGTGAAGGGTTTTCGAGTTGCGGATGATCGGAGTTCGGCACGCGCGTATCACGGTGGGGATCTGCGAGGGATCGAAGATCATCTGGATTACCTGAAGCAGTTGGGCGTGACGACGATCTGGACGACGCCGCTGTATGACAACAGCGCTGGGCAGTCGGGTGATACGTACCACGGATACAGTGCGACGGATATGTATGCGATCGATCCGCATTTTGGAACGATGAAGGACTATCGGGCGCTGGTGGATGCGGCGCATGCGCGAGGGATGAAGGTGATTCTGGATACGGTGCCGAACCATGTGGGAGCGGCGCATCCGTGGGCGCAGGATCAACCGATGCCGGGCTGGCTGCATGGGACGCCGCAGTCGCATATCAAGGTGGATGACGATTTCAAGAGTGTCACCGATCCGAAGGCGGATGCGGCGCGGCGGCGGGTGTTGCTGGATGGATGGTTTGCGAACGTGCTGCCGGATTTGAACCAGGACAATCCACTGGTGTCGGAGTACCTGGTGCAGAATGCGATCTGGTGGATCGAGTCGGCGGGGCTGGATGGGTTGCGCATCGACACGTTTCCGTATGTGCCGCGCAGCTTCTGGCATGACTATAACGCCGAGCTGCATGGGTTGTATCCGCATGTGTCGGATGTGGGGGAGATCTTTAACAGCGACCCGCATGTGACGAGCTTCTTTGCGGGAGGGAGGGCGAACCTGGGAAGCGATGGCAGCTTCGACACGCTGCTGGATACGCCGTTCGATTATCCGATGTTCTTTGCGCTACGCGGCGCGTTGACGCATCACAAGCCGATGACGGCGATTGCCGATGTGCTCAATGAGGACAAGCTGTATCCGCATCCGGAGCGTTTGGTGATCTTCCTGGGGAATCATGACAACAAGCGGTTTTTGTCGGAAGACGGTGCGAGCCCGGCGGCGCTGCACCTGGGCTACGGGCTGCTGGCAACGCTGCGCGGCCTGCCGCAGCTTTATTATGGCGACGAGATCGAGATGAACGGCGGCAGCGATCCGGACAATCGAAGGGATTTTCCCGGAGGATTCGCGGGGGACAAGGTGAATGGGTTCACGAACGCGGGCCTAACGGCAGCGCAGCAGGCGATGCATGCATGGGTGACGACGCTGCTGGCTCTGCGCGCGAATACGCCGGCGCTCGAGACGGGGAAGCTGCAGTTGCTGCTGGCGGATAAGGACTCGCTGGCGTTCGTGCGTACGGACGACCTGGCAGGGAGTTGCAGTACGGCGGCGGCGACGGAGCGGTATGTGGTGGTCGCGAATAACAGCGTGCGTCCGGAGACGGTTGCGGTTCCGATGGAGGCAAACACGTTGACCGGGTGCGGGCACTTCACGTCGATGCTGAAGGATGGAGCGGCAGCGCAGGTGAGTGGCGGCAAGCTGCAGGTGCGGCTGCCGGGTGAGGAGATTGGGATCTTTCGGGCACAGCCTTGAGAACGGGTCAGGAGATAGGCAGGAGCGTGCGTCCTGGGCTTCGGGAGTTGGTCGCAAGGCTTCCGCATAGTAGGCTACGAGTGGCGCAGTTGCGCCACTCATTTGCGGAGGATGGTTGCTGATGTCGTTGGAAGGGTTGGAGGGTGTGTTGATTGGGCCGGTAGCGTTGCGGCCGATCTATTCCGAGCGGGTCTGGGGAGTTGAGACGCTGCCGAAGTGGTATGCGCAGCCAGAGGCGGGCAAGCCCGTGGGCGAGGCGTGGCTGACGGCGGAGACGTGCGTTGTGGATGCCGGGCGGTTCGCAGGTGTATCGCTGGCGGAGATGACGAAGCGATTTCCGGAGGCATTTGCGGGCGGCGCCGGGGCGGAGTTTCCGCTGCTGGTGAAGACGCTGTTTCCGCGCGAGAAGCTGTCGGTGCAGGTGCATCCGAATGATGCGCAGGCGGGGGCGCTGGGGTTGGGACGGGGCAAGACGGAGTGCTGGTATGTGCTGTCGGCTGAGCCCGGAGCGGAGCTGGCGCTGGGATTTCGCGAGGAGATCTCTCACGACGAGATTCGGGCGGCGATTGCGAATGGGACGCTGGAAGAGAAGCTGAACTATCTGCCGGTGAAGGCAGGCGACCTGGTGTTTGTGGATGCGGGGACGGTGCACTCGATTGGGCCGGGGATGGTGATCCTGGAGACGCAGGAGTACAGCGACATCACGTACCGGTTGTATGACTTTGGACGGCCGAGGGAGCTGCATGTGGATGCGGGGCTGGCGGTGACGCGGACGTCGAGCAGCGCGGGGCTGGTTGCTCCGGTGGCGATGGATGGATTCACGCGGCTGGTGGCGTCGGATTATTTTGTGGTGGATCGGTTTGCCGCGAAGGATGCGGGTGTGCCGCTGGGACTGAGCGGGAAGATGCAGATGTTGTTTGCGCTGGGCGAGGGGTTGTCGGTGGAGAGTGATACGGGCGCGTCGGAGCTTGAGCCCTGGCGGGTGCTGGTGCTGCCGGCGGAGGGTGTGGAGTATTCGCTGCGCGGTGCGGGGGAAGTGATTCGCATCGCGCAGCCGTAGCGGCTGGGGTAAGCGCGAGGGCTGGTGGAATCCCAGGTCTCAGAAGCGATGCACGATTGGTGCGAAGGCTTTCAAGCCCTCAATCCCTGGTGTCACGTCCACCTGGGGCTGCGCAGCCCAGGTCTGATGGAGCGAGCCTGTGGCACTCAGTAATTGCAACGAACTTTGATGCACCAGCACGTTTAGCGGGTGTAGCGCTGCTGGTGCCAGGCCCAGGCGCTGGCGAGGATGTCGTCGAGTTCGGGGTGTTTGGGTGTCCAGCCGAGGTTGGCCTTGGCTTGCTCGGAGCTGGCGACGAGGCGGGCGGGGTCGCCGGCGCGGCGGGGCTTGATCTCGACGGGGATGGGGTGGCCGGTGACGCGGCGGGCGGATTCGATGACCTGCTTGACGGAGAAGCCGCTGCCGTTGCCGAGGTTGTAGATCATCCGGTCGCGGTGCGGCGAGGGCGTTGAGGGCGAGGATGTGGGCGTCGGCGAGGTCGGCGACGTGGATGTAGTCGCGGATGCAGGTGCCGTCGGGGGTGGGGTAGTCGTCGCCGAAGATGAAGATTTTTTCGCGGCGGCCGAGGGCGACGTCGAGGATGAGGGGGATGATGTGGGACTCGGGCTCGTGGGCTTCGCCGCGGCCGGGGAGGGCTCCGGCGACGTTGAAGTAGCGGAGGGAGGCGTAGCGGAAGCCGTGGATGCGGTTGAACCAGCGCAGCATGTGCTCGACGAGGAGCTTGGATTCGCCGTAGGCGTTGGTGGGGGCGAGGTCGGCGGTCTCTTCGATGGGCGTGGACTTGGGCTCGCCGTAGACGGCGGCGGTGGAGGAGAAGACGAGCTTGTTGACGCCGGTGGCGAGCATGGCCTCGAGGAGGGCGAGGGTGGAGGCGGTGTTGTTGCGGAAGTAGAGCTCGGGCTTCTGCATGGACTCGCCGGCTTCGATGAGCGCGGCGAAGTGGAGGACGCCGTCGGGCTGGAGGTCGCGGAGGAGGGATTCGACGCGGGGGCGATCGGCGATGTCGGCCTCGACGAAGTCGGCGCCGGCGGGGACCTCGCTGCGCTTGCTGTGGCAGAGGTTGTCGAGGATGGTGACCTTGTGGCCGGCTTGCATGAGGATGGTGGCGACAGTTCCGCCGATGTAGCCGGCGCCGCCGGTGACGAGGACGTTCATTGAATCTCCTTGGAGAGCTGTTGTGGCGATGGCGGAGCGCAGAGTGGCTGCGGCGGATTCGGGGGTGATGTCGCGCTGGGGAGAGCCGAGGAGCTCAAAGCCGACCATGAACTTGCGGACGGTGGCGGAGCGCAGCAGCGGCGGATAGAAGTGCAGGTGGAGGAGCCACTCGGGATGGGGCTGGCCGTCGGCGGGCGCGGGGTGGAGGCCCATGGAGTAGGGGAAGGGCGTGTCGAAGACGCGGTTGTAGCCGCTGGTGACCTGCTTGAGGATGGCGGCGAGGCCGTCGCGCTGGGGGTCGGTGAGGTCTTCGACGCGGGCGACGTGCTGCTTGGGGAGGAGCAGGAGTTCGAAGGGCCAGACGGCCCAGAAGGGAACGAGGGCGACCCAGGTTTCGTTCTCGGCGACGATGCGGTCGCGCTGCGCGAGTTCGAGGGTCGAGGTAGTCGGAGAGGAGTGGCTGGTGGTGTTCGGCGAAGTAGTCGAGCTGGGCGGCGAGCTCGAGGGCGGGCTCGTTGGGGATGTGCTGGGTGGCCCAGATCTGGCCGTGGGGATGGGGGTTGCTGGCGCCCATCATGGCGCCGCGGTTCTCGAAGATCTGGACGTACTGGATGTCGGGGCGAGCGCCGAGCTCGGCGGCCTGGTCGGCCCACATCTCGACGACGCGGCGGATGGCGGGGAGCTCCATGGTGGCGAGGGTGAGGTCGTGGCGGGGATCGAAGCAGAGGACGCGGCAGAGGCCACGCTCGGTTTCGGCGCGGAGGAGGCCGGCGCTGTCGATGTCGAGGGAGGCGGGGGAGACGTCGGGCTTGAGGGCGGCGAAGTCGTTCTCGAAGACGTAGGTGCCGGTGTACGGCGGGGTGTGATGGCCGCCGGCGCGGGTGTTGCCGGGGCAGAGGTAGCAGGTGGGGTCGTAGGCCAGCGACGGGGGCTTGGCGGTGTCTTCGGTTTGGCCCTGCCAGGGGCGCTGGGTGCGGTGCGGCGAGACGACGACCCACTCACGCTTGAGGGGGTTCCAGCGGCGGTGAGGGGATTCCTGAAAGATGTTGTCGATCATGCGCGTTCCTGGGTTGCGGGCATGCGGGAGTTGCGGAGCCAGGCACCGTCGACGGCGTCGCAGAGGTAGGTTTCGGCGGCGATGGTGGAGATGTTGCTTGTAGGCGGCTTTGAGGGCGGTGGCGAAGGCTTCGCTTTGCGAGCGTTCGACGAGGTTGACGGTGCAGCCGCCGAAGCCGCCGCCGGTGAGGCGGGCGCCGAAGCAGCCGGGGAGGTGGGTGGCGGTTTCGACGAGGAAGTCGACTTCGTCGCAGCTGCATTCGAAGTCGTCGCGCTCGCTGGCGTGGCCGGCGAGCATGAGCTTGCCGAAGGCGACGGGGTCGCCGGCGAACATGGCTTGCCTGGCTTCGCGGACGCGGGCGTTGTCGGAGATGATGTGGCGGCAGCGGCGGAAGGCATGGTCGGACATCTCGGACTTGTGCGGCTTCGAGCTGGTCGAGGGTGGCGTCGCCGAGATCGCGGATGCCGAACTTGCGGACGAGGACGGCCTGGCCTTCTTCGGACTCGCGGCGGCGCATGCCATATTCGCCGGTGGCGACGGAGTGCTTGACCATGGAGTTGCAGACGACGATCTGGGTGTCGGCGAGGGCGCCTTTATTCATGGGGAGATGTTCGTAGGTGAGGGAGCGGGTGTCGAGGAGGAGGGCGTGGCCGGCTTTGGCGGCGGTGATGACGAACTGGTCCATGATGCCGCAGGGGGAGTGGACGTAGTCGTTCTCGGCGCGGCGGGAGAGGACGGCGATGTCTTCGATGGAGAGGGAGGCGCGGGCGAAGGCGAGCATGGCCATGGCGCTGGCGACTTCGACGGAGGCGGAGGAGCTGAGGCCTGCGCCGAAGGGGACGTTGCCGGAGAGATGCAGGTCGAAGGCGGGAGGCTGGATGCCGCGCTGCTGCAGCTGACGGAGGACGCCGACGGGATAGTCGGCCCAGATGCCGCGGGCGGGGGAGCGGTCGTCGCGATCGAGGGTGAGGGTTTCGGGGAAGAGCTCGCTGGTGAAGCTGTAGACGATTGTCGGCGCGGGGGGAGATGGTGGCGTGGGTGTCGAAGGGGATGGCCATGGGGAGGACGAGGCCGCCGGTGTAGTCGGTATGCTCGCCGAGGAGGTTGACGCGGGCGGGGGCAACGCACTGGATGGGCTGGCGGGAGGTGGATGTAGCGGGCTGAGTCGAGGGGTTGCTGAGGGATGGCAAGAAAGTTCTTCTCCGCTGTCATGATAAGGCAACGTTTACTGAATGGCATCCGACTGGAGGGCCGCGCGGGAAGAATTTCTGGTTCAGGGGGTGAGATTGGAGGCGGAGGCTGCGCTGAGCTGATGGATGGCGAGCCAGGTCTGCTGGTAGGCGTTGAGGGCGTCGAGGGTGGTGGAGCGGGCGTCGCGGAGGGCGTCGAGGTAGTCGATGAGGGCGATGCCGCCGTGCTCGAAGGCGAACTGGGCGATGGAGAGGACGTCTTTGGACTCGTCGAGGTAGTGCTGGCCGTAGCGGTCGGAGAGGCGCTTGGCCTGGACGTAGCCGACCCAGGCCTGGTCGACGTCGGAGATGACCTGGTAGCGGGCGGCGGTTTCGGTGAGGCGGGAGGCGTCGGCCTGGAAGCGGGCGGTGGCCTTGTTGCCCTGGTTGCGATCGAAGATGCGGATGGGGATGTTGACGTTGAAGCCGGCGGACCGCTCGGGGCCGGTGAGGTCGAACTCGCCTTCGAGGGTGGGGTCGGCGGTGCCGTTGGCGATGGCGAGGCGGGAGTTGGCGTCGGCTGCAGCGACGCCGAAGCGGGCTGCGGCGTAGTCGGGGCGATTGGTGAGCGCGGTCTGGACGAGCTGGTCCTTGGTCTGCGGTGACGGTGGGCGGGACGACGTCGCCGATGATGTCGAAGTCTTCGGTGGGAGACTCGACGCCGATGAGGGTCTGGAGCTGGTCGCTGGCCTGGCGGAGGTTGATGATGTCGTTGGCCTCGTCGGATTCGAAGTCGCCGAGCTGGAGGTCGAGGCGCTCGAAGTCGAGCTTGCCGAGGTCGCCGGCTTTGAAGCGGTCGTGGGCGATGTCGACTTCGTGGCCGAAGTCCTTGAGGCTGGCGCTGGAGAGCTCGAGAGACTCCTTGGCGATGAGCATGTGGGTGAAGGCGGTCTTCACGGCGAGCTCGGTCTGGCGGATGGAGTCTTCGAGCTGGGCCTGGGTCTGATCGGTGGTAGCGCGTGGCGTCTTCGAGACGCCACTTGCGCTTCTGGCCGCGCTCGAAGAGGCGGGAGACCTGGAAGGCGTAGGAGTAGGGGTTGTTGACGGAGGACGGTTCGGTGATATCGGAGGCGGCGACGCCGAAGTTGGGATTCTGGCGGACGCCGGCCTGGATCTCCTGGGCGCGGACGGCCTGGAGGTTCTGCTCGGCGGCGAGGATGGTGGGGTTCTTGGTGCGGGCGAGGTCGAGGACCTGGGCGAGGGTGAGGGCGCCGGGCCGGGAGGAAGGCGGGGTGCGGGGATCGGGGATGGACTTGATGCCCGCGGCGTAGGCGGCGGCTGCGGTCTGGCCGGCGGCGTTGGCGGTGGAGCTGGAGCTTGCCTGGGAGTGATTGGTGTCCTGGGAGGGAGCTTCCTGGGCGTGGAGTGTGGCCGCGCCCAGCGTCGCGAAGAGGAGGAGGGCGAGAGAGGTGAGACGTGCGGGTTGTGGTGGATGCAACGTGTTCATGGTCTAGTTCTCGAATTCCGTGTCTGGCTGCGGCAGGACGTCGGTGGGGCGCGCGATCCAGACGTAAAGGGTTGGCAGCAGGAAGACGCTCATGACCAGAGCGCCGACCAGGCCGCCGACGATGACGATGGCGAAGGGGCGCTGAGCGTCCGATCCGATGCCGTGCGAGAGGGCGGCGGGCAGCAGGCCGAGGGTGGCGACGAGCATGGTCATCATGATGGGACGAAGGCGCAGGACAGCGCCTTCGACGGCGGCGTCCTTGACGGGGTAGCCGTTGACGCGCATCTGGTTGATGTATTCGAGCATGATGATGCCGGTCTGGACGGAGACGCCGAAGAGGGCGAGGAAGCCGACGCCCGGACGAGACGCTGAAGTGCGTGCCGCTGAAGAGCAGGGCGAGCAGGCCGCCGACGGGAGCGATGGCGACGTTGCAGAGGATGAGCAGCGCCCATTTGAGCGAGCTGAACATGCCGTAGAGGATCATGAAGATGATCAGGATGGTGATGGGAGAACGAGTTCGAGGCGCCGCGAGCTGCGTTGCTGGCTCTCGTACTCGCCGGCCCAGTCGAGGTGATAGCCGACGGGGAGCTTGACCTGCTTGTTGACCTTGTCGATGGCCTCGCGGACGGTGCTGCCGAGGTCGCGGCCGCGCACGCTGTACTTGATGGCGACGTAGCGGGTGCCGCCTTCGCGGTAGATCTCCTCGGCGCCGTCCTGCACCTTGACGTGGGTGAGCTGGGCGAGGGAGACGCGTTCGCCGGAGGGGGCGAGGAGGCGGATGTTGGAGATCTCCTCGGGCGTGGAGCGGTAGGAGGGAGCGTAGCGCACCATGACGTCGTAGCGGGCTTCGCCGTCGAGGACCTGGGTGACGGGAGCGCCGTCGATGGTGCCACCGACGGCGCCTTCGATGGCGGCCTGGACGTCGGCGACGTTGATGCCGTAGCGGTTGGCGGCGGCGCGGTCGACGGTGTAGTCGAGGTTGGGCTGGCCGATGACGCGGAAGAGGCCGAGGTCGGCGACGCCCTGGATGCCGCTCATGACAGCGACGATCTGGTCGCCCTTCTCTTCGAGGGTCTTGAGGTCGGTGCCGTAGAGCTTGACGGCGAGCTCGCCCTTGACGCCGCTGACGGCCTCTTCGACGTTGTCGGAGATGGGCTGCGAGAAGTTCCAGACGACGCCGGGAGTCTTTTCGAGCTCGCGGTCCATGGCGGCGATGAGCTCGTCCTTGTTTTCGTGGAAGACGGGACGCCACTCCTTCTTGGGCTTGAGGTCGACGAAGTACTCGGTGTTGAAGAAGCCGGTGGTGTCGGTGCCATCGTCGGGGCGGCCGGTCTGGCTGATGACCTGGGTGACCTCGGGGAACGCTGGCCAGTACGAGGCGGGCATGATCGGTGATGGCGAGGCTTTCGGTGGGGCCGGTGCTGGGAGCGAGAGAGCCTCGAACCCAGAGGGCTCCTTCGTCGAGATGGGGAAGGAACTCGGAGCCGATGACGCCGCCGAAGGCGAGGAAGATCCCCAGGGCAAGCAGCAGAGCGGCGACGCCAATGGGAACAATCTTGTGGTCGATTCCCCAGGTGGCTGCCTGGCGATAGCGCGTGGTGATCCAGTGCAGGACAGGGTTTTCCCACTCGGTGGTGCCCTTGGGGAAGAGGAAGCTGGCGAGCACGGGGGCGATGATCATGGAGAAGATCAGAGCGCCGAGCAGGGCGAAGGCGACGGTCCAGGCCATGGGCTTGAAGAGGCGGCCTTCCACCGATTGCAGGGTGAAGATGGGCAGGTAGGTGGTGATGATGATGCCGATGGCGTAGAAGACGGGCCGCTGGACTTCGTGGGCGGCTTCGCGGATCTGCTGCATGACCGTCTTGTCGGCCTGGCGATGATGGCTGAGATGGCGAACGATGTTCTCGACCATGACGACCGCGCCGTCGACGACCATGCCGAAGTCCAGCGCGCCGAGGGAGAGCAGGTTGGCGGGGATGTGGCGGAGGTCGAGGCAGATGGAGGCGAACATCAGCGCGAAGGGGATCGTGATGGCGACGATCAAGGCGCCGCGCAGGTTCCCGAGGAAGACGAAGAGGATGATGACGACCAGGATGATGCCCTTGGTCAGGTTGTCGAGGACGGTGGTGGTGGTGAGATGGAGGAGATCGCTGCGATCGAGGAACGGGACGATCTTCACGCCGGGAGGGAGAACGTGATTGTTGAGTTCCTCCACCTTGGCGTGGATTCCCTCGAGGGCGGCGTCGGAGTTCTCGCCCTTCTGGAGGAGGACGATGCCTTCGACGACGTCGTTGTCGTCGACGAGCTTGCCGTCCTCGCGGTGAATCTCCTGCGGACTCATGTCGCAGGTGCCGTCTTCCGGCTTGCAGGTCTTGCCGATCTGGCCGAGGCGGATCTTTGGACCCTGAATGACGCGGGCGACGTCGGAGACGCGGATGGGCGTGCCGTTGGAGGTTTTGAGGACAGTCTGCTCGATGTCGTGGACGTTGGTGAAGAGGCCAACTTCCTGCACGTTGATCTGCTGATCGCCTTGCTCGATGAAGCTGCCGCCGGCGTTGACGTTATTGGCGGCGATCTGCTGCTGGACCTGCTGGATGGTGAGGCCGTAGTCGATGAGCTTCTCGGGGTCGAGGATGATCTGGTACTCGCGGGTGAGGCCGCCGAAGCTGGAGACGTCGACGACGCCGGGAACGCTGCGGAAGGCTTTTTCGAGCTGCCAGTCTTCGATGCTCTTGAGCTGCATCGTGTCGATGGAGGGGTTGGTGCTCCGGAGGGTGTACCAGTAGATCTGGCCGACGGGACTCCAGTCGGTGCCGATCTGGGGTTGAAGGCCGGTGGGGAGGGTGACCTGGCTGAGGCGCTCGAGGACCTTCTCGCGGTTCCAGTCGTCCTGGCTGTCGTCGTCGAAGATCATGGTGACGCTGGAGAGGCCGGCGAGGGTGGTGGAGCGGAGATGGGTCATGTGGGGGATGCCCGCCATGCCGATCTCGAGGGGGATGGTGACCTGCTGCTCGACGTCTTCGGCGGAGCGGCCGGGCCACTGGGTGATGACGTTGACGTAGTTGTTGGCTACGTCGGGATAGGCTTCGACGGGGAGGTTGTGGAAGGAGATGACTCCCCATCCAAACAGGAGGACCGCGACGATCAGAACGATGAAGCGGTTGTTCAGTGCGAAATCCACTAAACGCTTGATCATTGCTGATCCACCGTATTCTCCAGGTCGAGAGCGTTATTGACGACCTGCTGACCGGGCTGCACGCCTGCGATGACTTCGAGGAGATTGCCGGGGAGGGTTGCGCCGATCTGCACCTGAACACGCTTGAAGTCTCCGTCGCCGGCAGGCTCAAAGACGTAGGTGCGATCATGCAGTTGCAGGATTGCGCCTGCGGGGACGGCGGTCTGCAGCTCGGCGCGCGAGCCCTCGAGCGTTCCGGTGGCGAACATGCCGATGCGGAGAAGATGCTGCGGGTTCTCGACCTGGATTCTGACCTTGGCGGTGCGCAGGTTGGGGTCGAGCTGGGCGCCGATGTCACTGATGGTTCCGGAGAAGGTCTTGTTGGGGAAGGCGTTCAGACGGATATCGGCGTGCTGGCCGAGATGGATGTTGGCGAGATCGTTCTCGTAGACGTCGCAGATGATCCAGACGTGGGAGAGGTCGGCGATGGTGAAGGAGCCGGTCGATCCGGCGTAGGTGATGCCCGCGGCACCGGAGGTGGTGGTGTTCTGCGCGATGATGACGCCGCTGGCGGGGGCGTAGATTCTTACGTTCTCGCTGGGGTGGTTCTTGTCGACGCCGAGGATCTTGAGTTGCTGCTCGGCGGCGATGAGGTCGGCCTTGGCGTCATCCTCACCATCCTGGGCGGCTTCGAGCTGCGACTTGGGAATCGCACCCTTATCGAAGAGGAGCTTGTCGCGGTCGAGGGTTACGGTGGTGAGGTGTTCGTCGTTGACGGCTTTGAGGTAGGCGTCGAAGGCGGTGGAGACGTCGGGGCTTTGGACTTCCATGACCAGCTGCCCCTTCTTGACGTAATCGCCGAGGCCGACGTGGAGTGCGACGACGCGGCCATTGGCGAGGGAGAGGACAGGGATCTCGCGGGAGACATCGGGATTGACGGAGCCGGTGACCTCGAGTTTGCTGCGGACGGGCTGGGAGGAGGCCTGGACGAGCGTGAAGCGTCCGGCACCGTCGACGTGGACGAGGTTCGAACCGCCGACCTCTTCAACCTTGGGGGAGGGCGGAGCCTCCGCGGACTCCGAAGCCGCCTCATGTTTACAGCCGGAGAGACTGAGTGCGACCAGGAGGAGCGGAGCGGCGAGGCGATGCAGGCTGGCGGCACTCTAGCCGCGGTCCGCTCTTGATTTAGCTGCATGTTTGGCGTCATATTCATAGATTTCTGGAGTAGGTGCGTCGGCCCATTCGTACAAGGAACAATTACTTTGAGGGTAACCCATCTGGAATATGGGGGAACAGCGCGAGGAGCGATCTTAAGATTGTCGCTTTTATCTTTCGATAAGCCCTGTTGACCGGAGATGAATTTGCGGATACTGAAGGAGCGATGAGAGCGTTCGGTGATGAAAAGCAAAACCTTGCGACTGGTGACCGGTCTGGCGGGGATTGCGATTATTGGTTACGTGGATCTCCGCTTGAGCGAGGAGATCCCGCTGGCGCTGCTGTACCTGGCGCCGGTGGCCCTGATGAGCACGGCACTGCGGCGCTGGCAGATTCCGTTGCTGGGGGTGTTGTGCGCGGCGGTGGTGGAGCATGCCAATGGCTATCCGTGGACATTGAGGGACGGGATTGCGCGCGACTCCTTATATTTCTTTGCCTATACGGCGGCGGGTCTGTATGTGTCCGAGGTGTTGACGCGCCGGGCAACGGAAGAATCGCATCTGGACGAGCTGGAGTTGGAGATAGAAGCGCGGCGCGGGGCGGAAGAGCAGTTGCGGCTGGTGGTGGCAAACTCTTCGATCGCAATTATTACCTCGGATGAGACGGGCACGATTCTGCAGGCGAATGATGCGGCGGAACGGATGTTCTCAGGGGATGAGCCGAGCGGAGAGACCCGTCTGCAGGGATCGTCGCTGCATGTGTTCATGCCGTCGCTGGCGCGGGTACAGATTCAACGGCAGGGGTGGGAGCATTTGAAGACGATGCTGCAGTGCCAGGGACTGCGGGCGACGCAGGATCCCTTTCTGGCGGATGTGTGGGTGTCGTCGTACAGCACGTCGCGCGGGGGAAGGCTGACGGCGATGATCATCGATGCGTCGACCGAGGTGCGCGACCGGGAGGAGGCGAACCTTGAGCAGGTGCTGGTGGGATCGCGGCTGGCGGTGGGCGCGCTGTTTCATGAGATTCGGAATATCTGTGCGGCGATTGCGGTGGTGCAGCAGAATCTGCGGGCGACGTTTGTGGTGGACGAGCCATCCGAAGACTTTGAGGCGTTGCGGCAGTTGGTGACGGCGCTGGAGCGGATGGCTTCGCTGGAGCTTTCCCTGGCGCGGCGACAACCCACGAAGCTTCGGCTGGAGTCGTTCTTGCGAGAGCTGCGGATCATTCTGACGCCCTCGCTGCGTGAGTCGGGGATTGAGCTGGGGTGGTATGTCGAGGAGAGATCTGCCGGAGGTATGGGCAGACCAGCAGAGTCTTCTGCAGGTGTTTCTGAACCTGGTGCGCAACGCGGAGAAGGTGCTGGCCCCGGTGGATCATGCCCGGCTGGAGGTTTGCGCGGGGAAGGTGGAGGGGAGGGTGCAGGTGAAGGTGTCGGATAACGGGCCAGGGGTGCGGGATCCGGCGAGCTTGTTTCGTCCGTTTGGGGGAGGACCGTCGAGTTCGGGGCTGGGGCTGTACCTTTCGCGTGCGATGATGTTGAGCTTTCATGGCAATTTGGCGTATCAACCGAGCGCGTCGGGTGCTACGTTCGTCGTGGAGATGATTCCAGTCGAGGCGGACGCATGAAACCCACGAACCAACGGGAGGTTGTTCGGCTGCTGCTGGTGGATGATCACACGTTATTTCGCGAGAGCCTGCGGCGGCTGCTGGAGAGTGAGGCGGGGGTGGAGATTGCGGGCGACTTTGCGAACGCGGAGGACGCCCTGGAGGGAGTGCGCGAGGGGCTGGAGTTTGACGCTGCGCTGGTGGATTACGAACTGGAAGGGACGGGCGGCAGCAATGGCCTTGACCTGGTGCGCCGACTGCGGAGCCTAAGGCCGGATGCGCGCGTGCTGATGGTGACGGCGGGGATTGGGCCAGGCGATTTAATGCGGGCGGTTACGGAGTTGAATACGGGGATTTTTCTGAAGACGGAGCCGACGGTGGAGTTGATGCTGGCGATTCAGCGGACGGCGAAGGGGGAACGGTGGATATCCTCGCGCGCGTCGCTGGCGCTGATTGCGACGGGAGGATTGCCGTCGGGGCGGGAGCGGCCGGCAGTGGAGCGACTCAGTGCAAGGGAATCGGGGGTTCTGCGGGGAGTGCTGGAGGGACAGAGCAATAAGGAGATTGGGGCGCAGTTGGAGATGACGGAGAGCTCGGTGAAGGCGGTACTGCAGAAGCTGTTTGAACGAGCGGGCGTGCGCAGCCGGTCGCAGCTGGTTCGGTATGCGATCGAGACGCAGATTGAGCCGAGATAAGCACAGATAACCACAGAATCAGTGGGTTATACTCGAAGCTATAGGTGACTTGCTGCATGCCTCCTGAGCCGTTCTACGACCCGGCAAAGTCGTATCTGGACAACTTTGAGCACGGCCCGTTTGGCCTCTTCGCCAACACCTCTCCTGCTTCCCAAACCACACCTCCTGCTTCGCAGGCCGGCGCTCGAGCCGGGCAGATCGCAGAGCCGCAACATCAGTTTCTCGGGCATCCCGTATGGGCGCCATTTGGGATTCCTGCGGGGCCGCTGATCAATGGGAAGTTTGTGAAGGCGGCGCTGGATATGGGGTTCGATATTCCGGTGTACAAGACGGTGCGGACGCACAAGTATGCGTGCCATCCATGGCCGAATGTGCTGGCGGTGAAGGTGGAGGGGGATCTGGCTCCGGATCGTACGCTGGTTGCGAATGAGGACTACAGCGAGCCGCTGTCGATTACGAATTCGTTTGGTGTGCCGTCGTTCGAACCGGAGTTCTGGCAGAGGGATATGGCGGATGCCGCGGCGTATGCCCGGCCCGGGCAGGTGGTGGTGGGCAGCTTCCAGGGAACGCTGCCCGAGAGTGGGAGCGTGGCGGATTACATTGCGGACTTTGTGCTGGGAGCGCGGCTGGTGAAAGAGACGGGCGTTCCGGTGATCGAGGTGAATTTGAGCTGCCCGAATGAAGGCACTGCGAATCTGCTGTGCTTCGACATCCAACGCTCGCGCCAGGTGGTGGAGGCGATCAAGGACGAGATTGGGAGCGTGCCGCTGGTGATCAAGATGGCGTTCTACAAAGATGAGAAGCGGCTGGAAGAGTTTCTGCGCGCAGGTGGGCAAGACCGTGGATGGGATTGCTGCGATCAATACGATTTCAGCGGAGATTCTGGATGAGGATGGGAAGCAGGCGCTGCCGGGGGAGGGGCGTTTGCGTAGCGGTGTGTGTGGAAGTTCGGTGAAGTGGGCGGGCGTGGCGATGGCATCGAAGCTGGCGCGACTGCGGGAAGAGTTAGGGCAGAAGTTTACGATCGTGGGCGTGGGTGGTGCAGGGAGCGCGGCGGCGTTCGACGAGTATCGCAGGGCTGGGGCGGATGTGGTGATGTCGGCGACCGCGGCGATGTGGCATCCCGAGCTTGCGAAGGAGATCAAGGGGCAAGCGCATGAGCTATGAGGCACGAAGCCGGGAGATTGCCGAGGCGTTGATTGCGATTGAAGGCGTGGGCTTTCGGCCGTCGGCGCCGATTACGTTCAAGTCCGGGATCCAGTCGCCGGTGTACTGCGACAATCGGCGGTTTCCATTCTGGCCGGAGCAGTGGGCGAAGGTGATTCGCGGCTTTGAGGGATTGATTGCGGAGCGCGCGATTGCGGTGGATGTGGTGGGAGGCGTGGAGGCGGCGGGGATTCCGCATAGTGCGGCGCTGGGATTTTCGATGCGGAAGCCTTCGGTGTTCATTCGGAAAGAGCCGAAGGAGCATGGCACGAAGAAGCGCGTTGAGGGTGGCGATGTAACCGGCAAGCGCGTGGTGCTGGTCGAGGACCTGGTGACGACCGGAGGAAGCAGCCTTGCAGCGATTGAGGCGCTGCGCGCGGAGGGTGCGGTGGTGAGTGATTGCCTGGCGATCATCAGCTACGATTTTCCGGAGGCTGTGGAGTTGTTTGCGATGTCGGGCGTGCGGCTGCATGCGACGACGACGTTTCCTGTGGTGCTGGAGTGTGCGCTGCGGCAGGGAATGATTGACGAGGCGGGAGCGGCGGTGGTGCGGGATTGGCTGAATGAGCCGCGCTCGTGGGCGAAACGGCATGGGTTTGCATAGGAGTTTGCGTAGAAGACGATGAGCGCTGCGAGGGACAAATTCGAGCGGAGAGCGGAGGCGGTGGGATCGCTGGTGTGCGTGGGATTGGATCCGGAGTTTGAGCGGATTCCAGAGCGCTTCAAGAGCGAAGAGTGGCCGCTGTTTGCGTTCAACCGGTGGATCATCGAGCAGACGCACCCGTATGCGGCGGCGTACAAGCCGAATATGGCGTTCTATGAGGCGCGAGGGACGCAGGGGTTGCGGGAGCTTGAGTTGACCATCGAGTATCTGCGCGGCGAGCATCCGGAGGTGTTTACGATCTGCGATGCGAAGCGCGGCGATATTGGGAATACGAATCGCGGGTATGTGGCGTCGATCTTCGATGCGATGGGGTTCGATGCGGTGACGCTGCATCCTTACCTCGGAAGAGAGGCGCTGACGCCGTTTCTGGAGAGACAGGACAAGGTGAGTATTGTGTTGTGCCGGACGTCGAATCCGGGGGCGGGTGAGTTGCAGGATCTGGAATCGGATGGACAGCCGCTGTGGGAGACGGTGGCGACGCGGGTGAGTGCGGAGTGGAATGGTGCGGGCAACTGCATGCTGGTGGTGGGCGCGACGTATCCGGAAGAGATGCGAAGGATTCGGGCGATTGCTCCGGAGATTCCGTTCCTGGTGCCGGGCGTGGGTGCGCAGGGCGGCGATGTGGCGGCGGTGGTTGCGGCGGGATTGGATGCGCGCGGCGGAGGATTGCTGATCGCGAGCTCGCGGGGCATTGTGTTCAGCGACTGATCCTGCGGCAGCGGCGCGAGATCTTCGCGATGAGATTAACGCGGCACGAGAGGCGGCCCATGCTGCGTCTTGAAGGCAGGATTGCGAATCATGATCGGGAGTTCGAGGGTGCTATCGAGATCAATACCGAGACGGGGTTGATTGAGCATGTGGGACCGCGGACGGGCAAGAGCGATCTTGATCTCGAGGGGCAGATTATTTTTCCGGGGTTTGGGGATATTCATATCCACGCGCGCGATGATGTGAGCAAGTCGCAGGTGTATAAAGAGGACTTTGCGACGATCGCGGCGGCGTCGATTCATGGGGGCGTGACGCAGGTTGCGGACATGCCGAATAATCCGGTGGCGCCGGTGGATGATGAGCGCTATGCGGCGAAGGAGCGGCTGACGGCGGCGTCGGCGGTGCATGTGACGCTGTATGCGGGGATTGGGCCGGAGACGAATCCGCTGAACCGGCATGTGCCGTACAAGGCGTTCATGGGGCCGTCGGTGGGGGATCTGTTTTTTGCTTCGCAGGAACAGCTTGAGGGTGTGATCGCGAAGTATCGCGGAAAGAATGTGAGCTTTCACTGCGAGGATCCGGTGATTCTGCGGGAGAGCAAGGGAGAGCCGACGCATGAGCAGCGGCGGCCGGCGCGGGCGGAGATTACGGCGACGGAGTTTGCGCTGTATTTGATTGAGCGATATGAGCTGGTGGGGAAGCTCTGTCATTACTCGACGAAGGGTGGGCTGGAGAAGATTGCCGCGGCGAAGGCGAAGGGTGTGCGGGTGACGGCGGAGGCTACGCCGCATCATTTGTTTTTCGATGACTCGATGCTGACGGAGGAGAATCGGCTGTGGCTGCAGATGAATCCTCCGCTGCGCGGGCCGGCGGATCGGCTGGCGCTGATTGAGGCGCTGCGCGAAGGGCTGGTGGATTATGTTGCGACGGACCATGCTCCGCACACGATTGAGGAGAAGATGCGAGGGCGTGAGCGGGGTGCCGCATCTGGATACCTATGGGGCGTTCGCGACGTGGCTGATGGCGGAGCATGGGTTTTCCGCGCAGGATATCGCGCGGGTGTGTGCGTGGAATCCGGGCCTGTTTGTGAAGGAGTTTCTGCCGCAGAGTTTCGGCAAAGGGTATGGAGTGATTGAGCCGGGGTATGTTGGCTCGCTGACGATTCTCGATCCCGATGCGCCGTTTGTGGTGCGGCGCGAAGACGATGAAGACAAAGTGCGGCTGGAGCCCGTTTGAGGGATATACGATGCCTGGCCGCGTGACGTATACCGTATTGCAAGGCAGGGTTTACCCGGCAAGTTGAGGGAGTGTTCGCCCCGATGGAAAAGCTCAAGCACGTAATCAGCGCACGACAGTTCAAGGATCCGGAGTTTCTGTTGTGGCTTTTCGAGTCCGCGCATCAGATGGAGCGCGACGATGTGTTTCGCGCGTTGACCGATCCGCTGCGTGGCACGGATCCTGGCGACGTTATTTTTTGAGCCGAGCACGCGGACGCGGTTTTCGTTCGAGGCGGCGATGCAGAAGCTGGGTGGAGGCGTGCTGACGGCGGAGAACGCTCGTGCCAACTCGTCGGCGACCAAGGGCGAGACGATCAGCGATACCGTTCGCGTGGTGAGCGGGTATGCGGACGCGATTGCGATTCGTCACTATGAACCGGGGACGGCGGAGGCGGCGGCGAGGATCTCTCCGGTGCCGATCATCAATGCGGGCGATGGGGTGGGAGAGCATCCGACGCAGGCGCTGGCGGATATGTACACGATCAAGAAAGAGCTTGGGCGGCTGAGTGGACTGCGGGTGGCGCTGGTGGGCGACCTGTTGAATGGGAGGACGATCCATTCGCTGCTGCCGCTGCTTTGCCTGTATCCCGGGGTGACGATCGATTTGATCTCGCCGTGGCAGTTGCGGCTGCCGCTGGCGTATCGCGAATACCTGATGGAGAAGGGGATCGCTTTCCACGAGGGAGAGAAGCTTGAGGGGTGATCGAGCAGGCGGATGTTGCTTACATTACGCGCGTGCAGAGCGAGCGGTTTGCGTCCAAGGAAGAGTATGACGCGGTGAAGGATGTGTACGTGATCGACGCGGAGGTGGCGGATCGGTTGAAGCCGGAGGCGATCATCATGCATGCGCTGCCGCGGGTCAACGAGATCTCGCCGGAGGTGGATGTGAATGCCAGGGCGGCGTACTTTCGGCAGGCGAAGAACAGCCTGTACATTCGGATGGCGCTGCTGAAGTATCTGCTGGCGTAGTCGATCAGGAGACGACAACCGGAACAATGAGCGGCAGGCTGGTGGCATCTGCGTTCACCGGGGCGAGGAGGACGGCTACGACGTCCAGGCTCGATTTGAAGGTGCGCAGGGACCGGGGGCGAAGGGCCAGGGTCTGGGGATCGTTGGTCGTACGTGCAGGTTCGACTTCATCAAGGAGTTGGCGTCAAAGTAAATTGACTGGAGCGTCGCGGCGGGATGCTGGTCACGACTTGTGTGGCGTAGCGAGGGGACTGCGATTGTCCAAACGGTAGTCGCTATAGAGCATGCGGGCTGCGGTTAGACACTGCGCGATGCCGAGCGCAAGGAGATATCCAAAGACGAGCCAGGAGACCTGACGGGGAGTTATGCGGTTCGCCTGACGGAACGGAATGCAGGCATAGACACAACTGAGGACGAGAGCGATGGCGGCGGCCGCGAGGTGTCCTTCTCTGGCACGGCCGGATTCAACAGACAGTCAAGACCGGACAGGTTGCGTTTGCGAGCAGGGCGGGGGTAACACCGGTGCGAATGAATTCAATCCAGAAAGAGGCCTTCCTCGCTCCCAAGACGATGAGATCGGCGTTGACTCGCGTGGCGAGTGCAAGGATCGCCTCCGGTGCATTGCCATGTTCGACGACGCACTCCGGCTCGCAGGAACAGTGAACGGAGGGAGGGAGCAGGGCCTTGAGGGAGGAGATGGATCTGGCTTCGCAGTCAGCATGTTTCGCGGCTTCGTGCTTGACGATGACGTGGCACAGGTAGACTTTTGTGCCGGTGGTCTGTCCCAAGGCGAGTGCCAGGTGGACGCCCTTTGCGGCTTGCGGGGAGAAGTCGGTTGCGTAGACGATTCTCTGAAAGGAGAGTGGACGATGGGGAGGCGTTGGAACGTGTGGACCTACCGTCTAAGACCGGGCAAGGTGCTGTGCGGATGACGTCTTCGGCAATGGAGCCGAGAGCCAGCTTCTTGAGGCCGTGTTTGGCCGTTGTGCCAAGGACAATGAGGTCGGCGTTCGAGGCGATCGCTTCGTCGACGAGGAGCGACTGCCGGCAGATAGCCTTCCAACACTCTTCGGATGACGGTGACTCCAGAGATTTGGTCGGCAAGGTGTTGCATGTCCTCTTCGCTGGAGCGGCGAAGGCTCTCGAGAGCAGGCTCCGAGATGACATCCATGGAGGGCAGGGTGAAGGAGAGATCGACGACGGTTGCCAACTCCAGCGTGGATGCGTCGTGCAGGGCGAGGCCGACGGCATAAGCCTGCGCGACCTCGGCAGTCGGGGAAAAATCCGTGGCAAGGATAATCCGCTCGAACTTGATGGGGGTTTGCCGATCGATTGTTTGCATATATCCTCCGTTCGTCTTGATGCGGGGAGAAGCTCACATGGTCGAGCGAACGTGTTGTCGTCCGACCGGGCATCGAAGAGTATTCTGGCGGTTGAAGGGCCGAGCGACCCGGCATAGCGGCACCGTCGTGATCATCGGGAGAGAGGACGGGTGGATGTTTACCCGCAGCATTCCGAGCGCGGCCCGATCGTTGGGCAGCCATTGGCAGGCGAGTTTGATGATTCCGCCCATGGACGGAATCATCGTCGAATACGACATAAATTGCGGGGTTCGGGGTCACAGCATACTGTGACAGGCATCACTGCCAATTCCGAGGGCGAAGTTTAGCGTGGAAGCGAGCGAAGAGAGAGGAGATCCTATGGAGACCTCGATTCTTGCGAATCAAAACGGACAACTGATAGAAACAGGCCTCAAGAAGATCGTGGTTGGCTACGATGCTTCTCCCGCGGCGGAGTGCGCACTCCACGACGCGATAACGCTCGGAAAGCATTTTCAGGCAGAGGTGGTGCTGGCGCAGGTGAACGCGCCGGACGAGAATCCTGCGAGCAGCTTCGATGCTTTGCGGGATGAGCGCATGCAGCAATTTCAAGATCTGCAGACGCTGAGAGGCCGGCTTGCGAAAGAGGGTGTGACGAGCCGCAGCATCGTGCGCAACGGGATTGTGGGCGACACGCTGTTCAATATCTGTTGTGATGAGGAGGCAGATCTTCTGTTGCTGGGCGCCTATGGATATCGGCAACGGGATCGTCAGACGCTGGGGTCTACCGCGGAATTTCTTCTGCGGGCTATCCCTTGTCCGGCGCTGACCTACGGACCAGACGTTCGCTCGACCTTCGACTCGTTGTTGGAACGGGGCCCGGTGCTCGTGCCGGTGTCGCTACCCTGCAATCCCGGCTATCTGGAGAGTGCGATCAAGATCGCAACGCTCTTTGATGTGGGGATTGAGATTCTTCATGTGGCGGGGCAGGTTCCTCCAACGGTCATGCGTGATCTCGAAAACGAATGCCAGCGGCTGAGCTATCGGTTGCGTTGTGGAGGCATCCACGCGCAATGGTCGCTCTATTGCGGGAAGCCCGAGCAGGTGATCCGCGCCCGGGCAAACGAGATCGATAGTCCGTTTATTCTCATGCCGCTGCGCTGGGGGCACCGCTTGTCATCCCTGACGTCGGACAATGTCGCGGCTCACGTCATCCGCTGCAGCAGGGTGCCGGTCATGACCTATAGAACGAGCTAGGCGACTACGACGCCCGGGCGAGATCGGCGATGCGAGGCCGGTCTTTGGGCGATCGAAGGGATTTGTCGTGTTGGCGCGGGCATTTGGGGGCATTGCCTGATGCAGGAGGGTGGATGTTCATGGAATGCCCACCCAGGTATTGCAATTCTGGGTGGCTGGTTGCGGAATTCGAGGCTACAATCGAAGACACTCCCCGGGGATAGTTCATGACTGATCTTTACCACTTCTAGATTGGGAGCAAGCCGATGAGCATTCGATTGAACGTCAACCACGTGAGCCTCGCGGTCGACGCGCCACCTGAGACGCCGCTGCTGTGGGTGCTGCGTGACATGCTGCACCTGACAGGCTCCAAGTATGGCTGTGGCATTGGGGCTTGCGGGGCTTGCACGGTACTGGTGGGGGCCCATGCGGTGCGCTCCTGCATGACGGCGGTAGGAGATGTGGGCGCCGATCCGGTTACCACCATTGAAGGTCTTTCGCCGGACGGCCAGCACCCGCTGCAGGTGGCGTGGGAAGCGATGGATGTGCCGCAGTGCGGATACTGCCAGGCCGGGCAGATCATGTCGGCTGCCGCCCTGTTGCAGCGCAGCGCGCACCCCACGGACACGGAGATCGATGCCGCGATGGACGGCAACATCTGCCGGTGCGGAACGTATACGCGGATTCGCCAGGCCATTCATCAGGCAGCACGTCATCAGGCAGCACAGATGAGCGCACCCAATCCTGAGCGATGAGAGAGGGACGAGACATGAAGATCGATCGACGGACGTTCCTGCAAATCGGCGTTTTGGCCGGCGGAGGGCTTGCGCTGAGCCTTCATAGCTCAACGTTCGCCCATGCCCAGGACCGACCCGCGCCTCCTGACCTGACGCCCCAGGCGTTCATTCACATCGCTCCGGATGGCGTGGTGACGATCATGGCGCGCGCTTCGGAGTCTGGCCAAGGCATGCGCAACATGCTGCCAATGCTGATTGCAGAGGAATTGGATGTCGACTGGAAAGATGTCCGCGTGCAGCAGGCTGACCTGAACGAGACGATCTACGGGACTCAATTTTCCGGAGGCTCCGCGAACACGCCGATGGGCTGGGAACCGATGCGCCGCGTTGGCGCTGCCGGCCGCCAGCTGCTGATCACGGCTGGGGCGCAAACGTGGGGCGTGCCCGCGGCTGAATGCACCACGCGCAGCGGGCGGGTGCTTCATGCCGCTTCAGGACGTTCGATGGGATACGGGGAGCTCGCGGCCAAAGCGGCTGCCCTGCCGGCGCCGGCGCTGAGCAGCGTCAAGCTGAAAGATCCGAAGGATTATCGGATCATTGGCCACTCCCAACCGGGCGTGGACACACATTCGATTGTTACGGGCAAGCCGCTGTTCGGAATCGATGTCGAGCTGCCGGGGATGTTGTACGCATCGATTGAGAGGGCACCGGTATTTGGCGGCAAGGTAAAGAGCGCAAACATTGAAGAGGTCAGACATCTGCCGGGCGTGCGTCATGTCCTGGTAATCGACGGAGGCATCACTCCCGCAGGCTTGACGCCGTGGGAGCCTGGCATGGAGGCGGGCATCGCGATTGTGGCGGACACCTGGTGGCAGGCGCAGCTAGCGCGCACCAAGCTCAAAGTCGAATGGGCGCCGGGCCCGGCAGCCACGCAGAGTACTGAGGGATTCGCAAGCAGGGCGGCAGAGTTGCTGAAGGCTCCACCTGCATCGACCGTGCGCAAGTATGGGGACGTGGATGCGGCGCTCGGTGGGTCGGCGAAGACGGTGGAGGCTACGTACTCCTTTCCGTTTATAGCGCACGCCACCATGGAGCCACAGGGAGCGACGGCGCACTGGAAAGCTGGAAAGCTGGAAACGTGGTCGACGAGCACACTGCCGGCCGATGGCCGCGCCCTGGTGGCCAAGACGCTGGGGATGCAGGAAGGCGATATCACTACGCACATGGTGCGCTCGGGAGGCAGCTTTGGGCGCCGGCTGCAGAACGACTACCTGGTCGAGGCGGCGTGGATCGCGAAGCAAGTCGACGCCCCGGTGAAGCTGCTGTGGTCCCGCGAAGACGACATCACGCACGATCCCTTTCGGCCAGGAGCAACGGTTGGACTGAAATGCGGCCTCGACGCGCAGGGCAAGATCACCGCATGGCGTCACCACTTTGTGACGTTCGGTGACGGAAAACAAGCCACCGCGGGTGGCGGGATGCGGCAGGACAGCTATCCGGCGGGCTTTCCTCCAAATTACGCGTTGTACATCTCGATGCAGCCGCTCATACAGCGGACGGGAGCCCTGCGCGCTCCTGGCGATAATGCCTACTGCTGGGTCGCCCAGTCGTTCCTGGACGAGTTGGCGTTTGCTGCTGGTCGCGATCCGGTTGAGTTTCAGCTCGACCTTCTGAGTAACAAACAAATGCCCTGGTCGTCCGGAGAGCATGACGCTGTGGGCGATCACGAACCAACTGGAGCTTCCGTTCTCATTCCGGAGCGGTACAAGGGCGTTCTTGCGTTGGTCGCCGAGAAGTCAGGCTGGGCGAAGCGCACCAAGGAGCCGGGCCGCGGGATGGGAGTCGCCGCGTGGTTTTGCCATCTGGGATATTTCGCGGAGGTAGCGGAGGTAAGCGTAGACGCGCAGCGCAAGGTCACGGTGCATCGGGTGTGGGCTGCTGGAGATGTGGGGAGCCAGATCATCAATCCGAACGCCGCTGAAAGCATGGCGCAGGGCGGCATCATGGAAGGGATGGGGCACCTGATGCAGGAGATCACGCTGGAGGAGGGAAGAGTCCAGCAGTCGAACTTTCACGACCACCCATTGATGCGCATGAGGCAAGTGCCCGCGATCGAAGTGTATTGGCGGAAGACGGAGTACGCACCGACCGGGTTGGGTGAGCCGACACTGCCGCCGATTCTTCCGGCTGTATGTAATGCGATCTTTGCTGCCACCGGCGAGAGAATTCGCACTCTGCCGCTGAAGCGGAGCGGGTTCAGCTGGGCTTGAGATTTGCCGTCTTCCCACTTGATCCCGCTACTCGTTCTTGTTGACGGTCATTAGAGCTTTGGAAGTTGACTCGTAGTCCATCCGCCGCCGATGGCCTTGATGAGAAGAACGCTGGCCTCCATCCTTCGCCGCTGGATGTCGATATCGTTGCGTTGATTGGCCAGAAGGATGGTCTGCGCGGTAATCACCTGGAGATAGTTGTCGACGCCGCCTCTGTATCGGCTGGTGAACAGATCAAGCGATGCGGAGGCGGAGGCCGTGGCGTGATGTTGCTGTTGTGCCTCGCCTTCAAGAATGCGCAAGGAGGACAAGTTGTCTTCTACCTGCTGGAACGCCGTCAGGGTGGTTTGGCGATAGGCGGCAACGGTGCCATCGTAGTTTGCGGACGCCGAGACGACGACGGAGCGACGGCGACCCGCGTCGAACAAAGTCTCTGACATCGAGCCTCCAACCGCCCACATACGGCTGGGCCAGGTGAACCAATTCGCCATGGACGCTGCGGCGAACCCGCCCATGGCGCCCAGATCGAGCGAGGGATAGTATGCCGCTTGAGCGATTCCTATCTGCTCGTTTGCCTCGGCGACGCGGCGTTCGCTGGCAGCGATGTCGGGTCTGCGCTGCAGCAGGCTGGACGGCAAGCCGACCGGAATGATGGGGAGCAGAAGCCGTGTTTGGGGCGCGAACGTTATGTTGAACTGGGCCGGAGGCTTGCCGATCAAGGTGGCGATGGCGTGTTCATACTCCGCGCGCATCACGGTGACATCGGTATCCTCAACCATGGCTCCGTCGAGCTGGGTCTGCGCCTGTTCCACATCGGCTTTCGGCGCAACCCCTCCTGCGAGGCGCTGCTGGGTCAGTGTGAGCGCATCGGTGTAGGCCTTCACGGTGTCGTCGAGCAGTTGCTTCTGGGCGTCTGCGCTGCGCAGTTCGAAGTAGTCGACAGCCAGCTCGGCATGCAAGCTGAGCGCGGCGGTTTGGAGGTCAGCGGCGCTGGCCTGCGCTTCCTCGCGCGAGGCATTCACGGTTCGGCGGATCTTCCCCCACAGGTCGACTTCATAGGACATATCGAAGGGCATGGTGAAATCCCCCGTGCCGTTATTTGCAGCATAGGAGGGGAAGTAGGGCTGATTGGGGGAGACTCGTTCGTTGGACATGCCCGGGCTGGTGCCGATGGTTGGATACAGGGATGACCGGTTGTACTTGATCATCGCGCGAGCCTGCCGGAAGCGGGCCTCGGATACCTTGAGGTCCTGGTTGGAGGCGGTCAGCTGGTCTTCGAGTGCATTGAGTTGTGAATCGCCGAACATCTCCCACCACTTGCTGCGGATCGCCTGGTCGTCTGGCTGGGCGGCCTTCCAGATACCCGATTCCTTGAAGGCTTCGGGAGGCTGTTCTTTGAAGCTCGGCGCCATAGGGGTGAGGGGCTTCTGATACTTCGGACCGATCATGCATCCGCTGAGAAGCGTGAGAGAACAGAGGGTGGCAAGGGTAAGATGGCGGTTCACTTTGCGCCTCCAGGCTGCGAGGGGATTGCATGGACCTGATTTCCGCTCGCGAGAGAATCTGAGGGATTGACGATGACCTGATTCGTGGGCTGCAGGCCGGCGATGACCTCGACGGTGGCGCCAAAGTCGCGACCGAGCGTGATTGGAACAAGCTCAGCGCGGCCATTGCGCACCACGCCGACGCGCAAACCCTCTGACCGAAAGAGCAGGGTGTTGGACGGGATCACGAGCGGCTGGTTGGAAGGGTGCGCACTCTGGGGAAGGTTGAGATGCACAAAGACGTAAGCGCCGGTCTTGATGCGGTCATGTGGGTTGTCGATATCGACCTCGACATTCAACGTACGGGAGGCATAGTCGATCGAATCGGAATCACGAACGATTGTTCCCTGGAAGGTCTCTCCGGGGAACTCATCCAGCGTCAGCGGGACCTTGGCTCCGATCTGAGCGGCGCGCTCATCGACTTCGGGCACGGCAACGAAGACGCGCAGCTTGTTCACCTCCGCCATGTGGAAGAGTTCCTGCGGCACCGCCCCCACGCCCTGCTGACCGTTCGCTCCAGCATTGATGAGGGCGCCGATATCGGTATTGCGCTGGGTGATCACACCGGTGAAGGGAGCGTATACCTGCTCGTACGATTGCAACTGCTGGAGCCGATGGACATCTGCGGTCATGGAGTCAACCGTGGCCTGTCGCGCGCTCAGATCCTGGGTGGCCTGGTCGGTCTCCTGCTGGGAGACAGCGTTGGTCTTGACGAGGTTTTGCCAGCGCGTCGCCGTGATCTGAGCGAGTCGTTCATTGGCCTGCGCGGTTTTTAGATTGGCCTGTGCCTGCTCCAGTTGCTGGTCCAATTCAGGAGTTTCGATCACGGCGAGCAGCTGACCCTGCTGCACATGGGCGCCGATATCGAAGAACCATTTTTTGAGATAGCCGTTGGTGCGAGCAAAGATCGGGGTATCGATGTACGCCTGGGTGTTGCCAGGCAGCACGATGTCTTCCATCTGTGCTCCGGACCTGGGCTGGACCACGTTGACGGTGGGGATCGCTGCACGGTCCGTGCGGGCGCCGAGAGCAGTCTCCGCCTGGGCGCGCTCGTGGATGCCGGAGTAGATCACGGTTCCACCAACGATTGCCGCGGCAGCAAGGCCGATCCACAGCCAGCGCGATGACGACCTGGACGCTGGCGGCGTGGAGGGTGCCGTCTCGGGGAGGGGAACTTCAGATGGATTTTCGGTAGTCATAGTCTGTCTCCAGTCGTAAATGTCTTGATTACGCGTGAGTGAGTTCGTCGCCTGGTTCTGCGATCGGCTGTTCGGTCGCAGCAGGATTCCGTCCGTGTAGAAGAGCGAACACCGACGGGACAAAGATGAGCGTGGCCACCGTGGCACAGAGCAGGCCACCGATGACGGCGCGGCCGAGCGGCGCATTTTCCTGACCGCCATCTCCCAGGCCGAGGGCCATCGGAATCATGCCGATGATCATGGCCAGAGCCGTCATGATGACGGGGCGGAAGCGTGTGGTGCCGGCTTCGAGTGCGGCGGTAATGGAGTCGCCATGATGGAGAAGGCGCTCTTTTGCAAATGCGACCACAAGGATGCTGTTGGCCGTGGCGACGCCCATGCACATGATGGCTCCCATAAGAGCGGGCACGCTCAGCGTGGTGTGCGTCACGAAGAGAAACAGTACGATGCCCGCCAGCGCCGCAGGCAGTGCGGTGATGATGATGAACGGGTCGAGCCAGGACTGGAAGTTGACCACGATGAGCATGTACACCAGGATGATGGCGAAAGCCGAGACCGCCAATCAGGCCTTTGTAGGAGGTGCTCATGGTGCCGTACTGGCCGCGCAGGGATACGAAGCTTCCGCGCGGAAGCAGCTTGCGGTTTTCGTCGACGATGTGGGTTGCTGCACGTCCAACCGCACCAAGGTCGCGATCCTGGACCGAAGCGTAGATGTCGACGACGCGACGAATATTGTAGTGATTGATCGAGACCGGTTCATCGGTTCGCTGAATGGATGCGACATCGGCAAGGATTGCGGGATGCTTCTGATTTGGTCCGCTGATCGGAATATTCTGTACTTCCTGATCGGACTGTCCATGGCATATTGCGGCGTCTGTGTGACCAGGTTGTACGCGACGCCATTGCTCAAAGTTCAGATAAGAACATGGGCGTGACCTGGAAACTGCCGCTGAGCGATACCAGCATGCTGTTGGCGACGTCGTGCTCGGTTAACCCGTCCTGCAGCGGCCTTGGTGCGGTCGACCACGATGTGGAACTTCGGATAGTCGCCCTGCTGCTGAATGCGCAGGTCGGTAATGCCGCGGACATGGCTGAGCTCCGTCATCATCTTGTCGGCGACGCGGCTATTCGTTGTCGAGATCCGCACCTGTGATCTGAATGTCGATCGGCGCAGGTAATCCGAAGTTCAGGGTCTGGGTCATGATGTCAGCCGGCAGGAAATAAAACGTCACGCCTGGGAAATTCCCGACGGGAGCTTCTCGCGCAGGGTGCGAATATAGTCAGCGGTTGGATGATGCTTCTCGTTGAGAGAGACAAGCACGTCCGCGTCGGCCGCGCCGGTAGTCCCGGAGTTGTTATAGATGTAGTTGATGTTGCTGTAGGGGAGGCCAATGTTGTCGAGGATGTTGTCGATTTCGGCCGGTGGAATTGTCTGTCGAATGCCGGACTCTACGTGATCGACGATGCGCGCAGTGTCTTCAATGCGGGTTCCGGTCTTAGCGCGCACATGCAGGATGAACTGGCCGCTATCGGTAGTCGGGAAAGAAGTTCTGGCCAAGATACGGAATCAGAGCGAAGGCGCAGAGGCAGAGGATCACGAAGCTCGGAACGAAGATCTTTCTGCGATGTAACGAGCCGATGTCAGCAAAGAAGAATAGGCGAGTCGAACGTTTCTCGAAGATGCGTTCGAATCCCTTCTGGAAGCGGGCGAACGGGTTACGTGACGCCGGGCCACCGTGCTCCTTGACCTTCAACAGGTACATGGCCAGGGTGGGCACCAGGGTTCGGGACAGGATATACGACGCGATCATGGC
Source organism: uncultured Acidobacteriaceae bacterium (assembly GCA_963762375.1). Lineage (GTDB taxonomy): Bacteria > Acidobacteriota > Terriglobia > Terriglobales > Acidobacteriaceae > Granulicella. Next base: position 127,812 of record CAVXKP010000001.1, on the reverse strand, counting down.
AAAGATGACCGCTTCGGCGAGCGGGACAAAGAGATATCCCGCGACACCGCTGAGAAAGAACATCGGCAAGAAGACGATGCAGATGCACAAGGTCGACACCAGCGCAGGCACGGCAATCTGCGCGGCTCCTTCGAGGATGCCGTCGTGCAGCTCAGCGCCCTCTTCGAGATGACGCTCGATGTTTTCGATGGTGACGGTCGCGTCGTCGACGAGGATGCCGACGGCGAGAGCCAGTCCGCCGAGCGTCATGATGTTGATGGTCTGGCCCAGGAAGCTGAGGACCATGACCGACGTCAGGATGGCGAGAGGGATCGAGACCGCGATGATGAACGTGCTGCGCCAGCTTCCGAGAAAGAGGAGGATCATCAGGCCTGTAAGCGCTGCGGCGATGATGGCTTCACGGATCGACGCCGTTGATGGATGCCTGAACGAAGATCGACTGATCCGAGAGTGGCTGAATCTTTAGATTGGGAGGAAGCGTTTGTTCGACGCGCGGCAGAAGCTTGCGTTCGCCTTTGACCACATCGATGGTCGACGCATCTCCGGCCTTGAGGATCGTTACCAGCACGCCGCGACTGCCGTTCTGACGGACGATATTGGTTTGCGGCGGGAAGCCGTCGCCGACCGTCGCAACATCGCTTGAGATAGATGGTGGCGCTGCCAACGGTCTTGATCGGCAGGTCGTTCAGCTCCTGCATCGTCTGCGGATCGACGTTCATATCAACGTCATATTCAGAGCTTCCGATCTTGGCTGTGCCACCGGGCAAGATGAGATATTGATTGCCAAGCGCGGTGAGCACATCGTCGGGAGAGAGCCCCTTGGCCTGCATCCGACCCTGGTTGAGGTTCACCATGATCTGGCGGAGCTTTCCGCCATAGGGATAGGGGACGGACGCTCCAGGAACTGTGACCAGTTGCGGGCGCAGAAAGTTCATCGCAATGTCGTTGAGCTGGGACTCGGTGAGATTCTTGCCCGAAATACCGAGCTGCAGGATGGGAACCGTGGAGGCGTTGTAGTTGACAATCAGTGGAGGCAGGGAGCCAGGAGGGAGTTGGCGCAGAATCGTTTGCGAGATCGCCGTAATCTGCGCATTCGCTTGATCGACACTGGCGGTTGGCTGCAGGAAGATCTTAACGATCGCTGTTCCGTTGACGGTGGTGGATTCAATATGTTCGATATTGTCCACCGTCGTGGTGAGGTTGCGCTCGAAGACCGACGTGACACGGCCCTCCATCTCCACCGGATTCAGGCCGGTGTAGGTCCAGGCGACGGCGACCACGGGGATATTAATGCTCGGAAAGATATCGGTGGGCGTGCGCAAAATCACAACCGGACTCAGCAGCAGGATGAGCAACGCCAGCACGATGAAGGTATAGGGCCGATTTAGCGCAACTTTGACAATCCACATTTCAATGTCCTCAATCTCTGGTGGTTCTCAACCTTTGCCTGCGAAGGCGAACTGCGAATTCCATCTCCGGGGATCAAGAGGCCGAAGCGTCCACGCGGAGGATTGGTGATGGTTCGCCCGCCGCGGAGTCTTCGCCGCGGAAGAGCGGGATTGCGAGGAATCCAATACAACACTGAGCGGCGGCGAAGATACCGAGCGCGATCGTGAAGCCCTGTTTCAGGACGAGCTGGAAGACCAAGGTGCCCAGGCCAAAGCCGCTGAATAGGACGAACGCATTCATGCCCATCGAAAGCCCGCGGCGTGCTGGATTTACCGAGGTGATGATTCCGGCCAATAGCGGATGACTCATGTCGTAGCCGAGAGACAGAACCGCTGCAATAATGGCCGGCCAAATTAAGGGTGAGCGGGGGATGAGCGCAGCAGCGGAGACAGCGGCGAGAAAGATTCCGAATGGGATGATGTGCTTTCGTCCGTAGCGATCCGCAATACGTCCGATGACAGGACCGAGCAGCATCCCTGGAACGCCATAGCCTAGCAGGGCGAGTCCGATACCTTCATCGCCGAGGTGATAGCGCTCGGAGAAGTAGAGCCCGAGCCACGAGAAGATTCCTGAATGGAAGATTCCGTTGAGAAGGATGTAGATGTATCCCTTGGCGGCGCGGGGATTCGAGAACAGATGGATATATCCGGAGAACACTTCGCGGGCGCTGAGCGGATGCCGGGGGAGCCTGTTTTCAAAGCTGTGGCGGAGACGGATGGCGAATGCGAGCGGGATGGCGCTCAGCAAGGCGGTGATCTGGAACTCTCTGCGCCAGCCGATGATTGGATTCAGGAACGCGCCCAGGGTTGATCCGAAGGCCATGCCTCCAGCGATTGCGCCGAACATCCATCCCATCGCTCGACCCCGCTCAGCGTAGGGGAAGAGATCGCCTAAGAGCGCCAGCGCGATGGGTACGATTCCGCCGGTTACAACCCCGCCGAGCAAGCGCCAGGCAAGCATCTGATGGGCGGTATGGGCGAACGCTACTCCAGCTGTGGTCACAACCATCATGACCAGCAGCGTCAGGATGACCGGCTTCCGTCCAACGCGATCCGAAAGCGGGCCGTAGAACAGGGTCGATATGCCATAGGGCAGCATGTACGCCGGTACGAGCAGACCGATGAGATTTGTAGACGCGTGGAACTCAACGGAAAGCGCTGGGATCAGTGGAGCGACGAGGTACGCCTGGAAGAAGATCAGAAAGGCTGCAGCGGAGAGGATTCGCAGCAGGGCTTCGCGCCGTACGCTCGGATCATAAGTAACTGCGAAATCTGTGTAGGTTTGTTCCATTGGCTTGGGTCTGCTTGCGTGACTCCACGATTTCGATACTCGCATCGGGGGTGATTCAAAGTCTTTGAGCGCGGAATTCAGGAGTCTGAAAACGCTGAAACGCGCATGGCTCGCCCAGGCTCGAGACTGTGTCGGCGTGCGGATGGGAGAGTGTCATTGGGTTCGCGGCAGTCCGCGCGAGGCCGGAAACTTCAGCGTCATCGCGGGCGACGGGTGTCAGCAACAAACAGGAGAGCGATGCCGCCGGTCAGAGCTAGTCCCCCGAGCATTGGCATCATGAGATTGCTGTTCTGCTGTTGGGCGGCGCGCAAGAGCAGTCGCAGCGGTAATGCACAGTATGCGAGGGAAGCGAAGCCGAGGAGCATCAAAATGATCCCGACAATTGAGGCCGCTTTCATGGGAAATCCTTGGAGCGCCGTGAACGGTTCTGGCGCGGGTTTGTTTTTCTGGATGAGCCCTTCACACACGGATGCGAAGGGCTCGCCTATCACTTACTCACCTTGAAGCGGTAGGTAATGCTGAAATACGAATACGTCACGGGCGCGCCATGATGATTGGTAGACATCACGCTCCCCGGAAAGAAGTGACCCACTCCGGCATTGACGGCCCAGTAATCGTGGAAGACATATTTTGCTGACGCATCAAAACCGTCGCCAAGATGGGTGGTTGCAAAGCCCTGGGTTGGAGCTTTCACGATGGCTGCTTGGCCACTGTTGTAGACACTGTCATACCGCGTAGCGAGGCCGAGCGACTCTCCCTGGAGCAATATCGTGAGATGCTTCGCCGGACCGAGATCCAGATTGGCTCTCCGCTCCGTGATGTTCTGGTAGCCAAAGAGATCAACGAGTCCAAACGCGTTGTGGTCGCTGGGATATAGCTGGTCGTAGGTGCTGATCTGGTTGGGATTGGTGTGCGGGTTGCCCGTAGCGTAGTCATACTCTGCGCCAAGGCGGGGCTTCCACGGAACATAGCTGAACAGATAGTTGACCCTTGCCATGCCGGCGCCCGAATGAATCGAGTCGTTGGAGTAGCTGCCGCGCTGCAGATCTCCCAGAAGGTCGTAGTCAAACCCCTTCGGGAGACCACCCTTGACTTCCGCTCCGAAGGTCGTCTCCACCTCGGAGCCATACGTTCCTTGCTGGCTCTCCACGCGGGGGAGCGCTTTGACCAGAACAAATGGCTGGAGCGTGGTATGCGGAACCCACGAAGTGATGGTTCCATAGGCGCCACTGAAGGTCAGGCCTTCGCCGTGTTTGTCCAGCGACGTGGGACTGATTTTGACTACCGAGGCGCTGAAGACATCGACGCTGTTCCGGTCGGACGCGTCACCATAATGGCCAAAGAATCCATCGAAGGTTCTGCTGACGTTGGTCCAGTCGCTGATACCGATGACACGCTCATTGCCGAACTGCAACTCTTTTCGGCCTGCGTAGATGCGAATGTTATCGTCGGCGTTGTGGTATTCCAGATAACCCTGGCGCAGATCGAAGGTGTCGCGCATATTCGATGCGACGCTGCTCACTGGCAGCCCTAGAGCGTGCGCATCCATGAACTGCATGTACGCGGTGAGGTAGGAGGCAGGGCGGATGGTGACCCCGCCATAGACGCGGGTGAGTTCGTAGACCCGGTTATTTCCTGGGAGGTAGTCGTAGGAGGTAAAGTCCTCGGTACGGAGCCTGACTTGCCCATCCAGACTCATCCAGGAAGGAAGCTCTTCCAGCTTCAATTGCTGAACCTTGCCTTGCGTTTGCGGGTACATCGCGTAGTTTGGGGTCTGGGCAGAGGACTTCAGGCAGGGTGCCATGCAGACTCCCAGCAGGGCGAGCGTGCGGATTCGGTGAGAGGAATGCGGGCTGATGGGGGTCGAGGCGTTCGATGCGAGAGATGCCTCCGCCCTATCTGTCGCGGCACTTCTGTTATGGGTTGAGGTCGTGAAGCGGGAGAGGTTCATCAGACTCTACCTTTCAGTGGATGAGGAAACGGAGCGCGGTTATTCTCGGCGCCGCCGTCGAGACAGCCGGAGACTTCCTTGCACTCTTTGCTCACGGGAGCGTCCAGCGTCGGAGGAAATGATGGTGTGGATGGGGATCAGCGCACTGGATTTGCCTAGATCCAGACTTTGGCGCCCAATGCCAGATCTACGGTCATCGCGTAGGTGCAGTACATCAGCCAGACACCGGTAGCGAACTGGAATAGCCCGATCAGGCGAAGACCAAGAGTCCAGGAGAAGAAGCGGGTGGAGCTTCGGTGGCATAGATCAAAGTCAGGCCGACAAAGATGACCATCACCGGGAGGTCTCCGGCACGCCGGAAGACATCGACGCCGAGCATGCTGTGAAACAGGAAGGCTATGGCCATCCAACTGGACATTGGAATCGATGTATCGGCGGTGGGCCATCGCGATCCAGTGAATGCCGTAAGCAGTGAACGCGAGGGCCGCCATATACAGGGGAGCCGCATTGTGGAAGACGTTGAACCACGTCAAGCCAACCAACAGGTAAATGCCGGTGAGCAGTTGCATGAAGCCCGGCATCCAGAAGCCCCATAGCCCTAGCGATCGATTGACCTCGGGATTGGTCTTAGGAAATCCAAAAAGGGCTTGACCGCCCCAGATAAAGTAGCCGGTGCCCAGGCCAAAGAAGCCAATGGCGACAGGCACGAAGGGCGAAGCGGCGAACGTGAGTGCCTGCGTTTCCATGAGGGAATCCTCTTTTTGTGATTCGCATTCGTGCGTGAGTCGGAGACCGCGGTGCGAAATGATGAGGAGGCTTCGGCACCGCGATCCAGGGGAGGCTATCCTGCAATCACGACCTGCTTCTCTGCAGGGATCTTCCGGATAGTTGCCTCGTCGATGTTCAGGTGTGCCGTTACCATCTCGGGAGGGAGGCGTCTGATCCAGTTGTTCATGGAGAAATCCTGGTACTGGTCGGCCTTGAACATTTCGAGAAAGACGAGATCGGTATCGCCCGTATTCTCGATGTAGTGGCCGGCAACGGGTGGAACGTAGCCAACATCATTGGCATTGAAGTCCATGGTGCGAGCCCTCGCCGGGGGCATAAACACGGTCATGCGCCCTTTGCCTGCGAGGTAAAACTGCCACTCGGAGGCATTTGGATGCCAGTGCATTTCGCGGATAGCTCCTGGCTTGAGCGTAACCAGTGCGGCGGCGATGCTCTTCGATGCCGGGAAGTTGTGGGAGTCGACGATGCGGACTTCGCCTCCGGCTGTTTTGACGGTGGGTGCCATCGTCGACATCTTGAAGGTGTATTGGATCGACGACTCTACACTCTTCCCGCCAATGGCTGCCTTGTCCTGCGCCAGAGATCCAGGAAGGTTGCCGGGAAAGATATAAAGCTCATCTTTGGGTAGCCTTGCGATGGCGCTGCGATCGAGATTGGAGTTCTTGGTCAAGATCTCAGGCGGCGTGTGCGCGACCCACGTGGAGATGAGGAAGGTGTTGTCTTCCGAGAACATGCCCTTCATCAAAAACAAGCAGGAACTCGCAACCGTCGTCCGGCCCGAGACCTTGAATGGAATGCGGATACCCGGCAGGGAAGAACCAGAGGTCGCCCTTGGTCACGTCATCGATGAACATGCGTTCCATCGGGATTGAGAACGGTGACGCGGGCATTGCCGGTGAGCATGATGGCCCATTCATCGGCCGTGTGCCAATGCAATTCGCGGAAGCTGCCGCGGGTGAGGCGCATGGTGACGCCGGCGAGGTCGGTGGAGGGAGGCAGTTCGCGCTGGGTTACCTGGTGCGCCCAGCCGCCTTCCTGCACGCGATTGCGCGCCAGATCAAACGAATACCAGATGGGGCCGATGTCTCCGTGATCTGTCGGAGGAGGCGTGTTGGTGTTCGGGTTCTCGGCCAGAAGAGGCTGCATTCTCCGGCCCTGGATCGCTCGTAGAGTGATCACTTTCAGCCTTACGGGTGTTCTCCCGCTCTTGCGCGCTTGCCGTCAATCCAACGAACGCCGCGGCGGCGAGGGCGGCGGAACCCGCTTCCAGGAAACTTCGTCGTGATGGATTCTCTACCAGCTCACTCTCGTTCTCTTTATTCGATCATTGGTCTTCTCTCCTATTCTTGATCCGGCGACTCATCCCTCGGGCCAATCTTCCGAGATCACGGGGATCCATAGGAGTCAGCTGTTGGAACTCCACGATCTTGATGCTCGCATCGGGTGGATTCCAAAGTCTTTGGGCGCGGAATTCAGGAGTCTGAAATCGGGGTATCATGATGTCAGTGGTGGTCCCGGGCAACGCACAATGAAGTAGGCACTTCCTGGGCGGCGCAGGAGTCCCGCTCTGATGGATTTCCCCAGCCTGAAGACAATGGACGGTGGGACGCGGTTGGGCTCCCGAGACGACGAAGAGGTCGTGTTCGGGAACTACCGCATCTTTCCCGGAACTCAAGCTTCTTCTGAGGAACGGGAACAAGGTTGACCTTACCGCTCGCGCCTTCGATGTGCTATGGGTTTTGGTCAAAGCTCGCGGAGAAGTCGTAACCAAAGATGAACTGATCGAACAGGTTTGGGCTGGCTCCGTCGTTGAAGAGAACAATCTTCAGACTCACATCTCGGCGATCCGAAGGGCGCTGAAGCAAGACCGCAGTTTCATCTCTACGGATTTCGGTCGAGGATATCGCCTGACGCTGCCTGCTCCCGCCAAAACCAATCTACGTGTACTCCCGGCGACGAAAAAGATTGAAGCGCCGAATCTGCCTAGCCCACTTACTACACTTTTGGGGCGGGAGAGCGAATTGCGCGATCTCCAGGAACTCATCACCGCCAACCGGCTCACGACGATCACCGGACCGGGCGGAATCGGCAAGACGCGCCTGGCCATTGAGGTCGGGCATCGGCTTCTGGCCTCCTTTGCAGGAAGAGTCCACCTGGTCGAGATGGGAATGATCGGAGAGACGCGACAATATCTGGCCAGCGATTGCACGAGCGCTCGGCGTGGAAGTCGGCCGATGCGGGCCTCACGGTCGAATCGCGTGTTGCCCTGCAGAGCCAGCGTCTTCTACTGATCATCGACAACTGCGAACATCTTACCGAGGCTATCGCCGGGGCGGTCGAGACTCTTTTTCAGATCGGAGAGGGAATCCATATCTGTACGACGAGCCAGGAGCCTCTTGGAACCAAGGGAGAGCAGATTTACCGCATACGTCCACTTGAGGTTCCTCCGGCAGATGCTTCGACGATGGACGTGGTGCTGACGCATGCGGCGACTCAATTGTTTGTCGAGCGATCCCTGTCCTACACCCGCGATTCTCCAGTTCGACGATGCTACGGCCGGCGAGATTGCGGCGATCTGCCGCCAGCTCGACGGGGTGCCGCTGGCTCTCGAGCTTGCAGCGGCACGGGTACCGACCCTGGGCGTTCGCGGCGTACTCGATGGTTTGTCCGACCGGTTCAGGCTGCTGACCGCAGGCCAGCGCGGCGCGCTGCCCCGGCATAGAACGCTGCGAGCGACGGTGGAGTGGAGCCACCGTCTTCTGGATGAAACTGAGCGTTCACTCTTCCGCCGGCTGGCGGTCTTTCCCGCCGGATTTTCAGTCGAGGCGGCGCATTGTGTTGCCGGTCCGGAGATTGAGGATCAGTGGCACATCATTGACCTGCTCGGAAACCTTGTGGGCAAATCGCTTCTTCATCTGGATGTGTCCGGCTCGATGCCGCGCTATCGCTTTCTCGAAACCATTCGACTCTATGCGTTGGAGGAACTTGCGCATAGGGGCGAGACGGAGCTGACGGCTCGACGTCATGCTTCCTATTTCCAGAGAATCGGTGAGCAGGCCGTCGCTGACTGGAATCGACAATCGACGGGGGAGTGGCGTCTTGTCCACCGGGGATATATCGAAGATGTGCGTGCCGCTCTGAAATGGGCCTTCTCCGAAGGCGGAGATAAAGAGCTGGGAGTGCGGTTGATACAGAATGCCATCCCGTTTTGGGTGGAGTTCTCCTTTCTCGACGAATGTCGTCGCTGGGTCTCCCTTGCGCTGGATAAGCTCGGAGTCACCGAGACCATCGGCGCGCATGACGAAATGGTATTGCGTGCGGCGCTCGGCAGATCACTGAGTTGGGCGCGAGGCCCGGTGGCAGAAACGAGAGCTGCCTGGTCTCGGTCCTTGGATCTTGCACGGGAACTCGGCAACACGCAGATCGAGCTTCAGGCACAGTATGGCCTCTGGCTGTTCAGTCTTGCGAACGGGCCATTACGCCGAGGCGCTGCGTTTTGCCACGGAGATGATGACGCTGGCAACAGAGGCAAAGGATGATGAGGCATTCGCAACCGCGCAGCGACTTGCAGGCGTGTCCCGTCATTCCCTTGGCGACCACGCTGAGGGGCGCGCGCTGATTGAGAGGGCGCTCCTTTGGTTTGAGACAAAATCGACCGCAGTCAACATTCCGATTCGGTCTCGATCAGCACGCGGCTGGTCTTGCGTTTCTTGCACGCATTCTATGGGTCCAGGGCTATACAACGGATGCTGCCAGGACCGCCCATCTGGCGGTCGAACGCGCCCTCGCACTCGACCATGCCTCTACGCTCTGCCTGCGCATTAGCCGAGGGGCTATGCATGGTTTCAGCTCTGAGCCAAGACCTCGACACACTAGAGACGGCAGCGCAGACGTTAACCCGTACGGCGTCCCACCATGGCCTGCATTTCTGGAAGGCCTATGGGGATCTCTACGAGTTATGGGCGATGATGCAGCACAAAGAGACGCCGGCGTCGGGACGCATCCCCTCGGTGATACGACGGTTGGACGAAATGCAGTTCGACCTTTGCTATACGCCCTTTGTCGCTGACGTTCTTTGTTCGCGCAAATCCCAAGCGGCGTTGTTTCATCCCTCTGTGGACTGCGAAGACGGCCACTGGGCGATGCCTGAGTTTCTCCGAATCGAAGCGGAATTCGATTTGGAGCACAACGCTGGACAGCCTGATTCGACAGTGGAGCATCGCCTGGAACGCGCGCTTGCGCTCGCTCAAGAATGCGGTGCTCGCTCCTGGGAATTGAAAGTTGCTGCCACCCTCGCTCATCTGTTGATCAGCGATAACCGCCGTGATGAAGCGCAGATTCTTCTCCGCAAAGCACGATTTCGTCCTATCCCAGCGGCAACGAATCCAACGGTCTGCGAACGGCGAACGCCCTTTGGAACGAACTACGGCATACGCCAGCACGCGAAACATCTGCCTAACTTCGCGAACGCTGGATTTGTTGTCAGGAGAGTTGAAGGCAGGGTCGGAAGGTGCCAGACACGGGCTCACAGCACGTGCTGGCTCGCGCCAGCGGCTGCTCACGGCGGCAAGCAGAAAATCGACGATGGTGCTGTCGTTCCAGATTTCCACAATCAGCCACTTGGCTTGAGCGGCCCTTGGAAGTTGTACTTGCTTGATTTGGAAAGACTAGCCAGTGGCTTGAAATGGTCGGGGCGAGAGGATTCGAACCTCCGACCCCCTGGTCCCGAACCAGGTGCGCTACCAGACTGCGCTACGCCCCGAACAATGGATTAGGTGAGTGGCTGATCATCCGTGGACACCTGCAGGACTCCGGGAAGAAACATGAGGTGCAGTACCACTGACCAACCTTTTGATTTTAGCAGAAGTTGAACGCTCGAAGTACGGGCGGATGTGACGATGCATCCCTTACGAGCACAGATCGCTAGATAGAAGGGCTGGTTGAGGGGGCAGGTGGGGGCCCGGAGGGTGCCGAAGTGGCGGGTGTGGTCGAGGGAGTGGTGGTGGTCGTGGGTGCCGGAGCCTCGGGCGTGGCGGTAGTAGGCGGCACGGGGGTCGCGGGCGCTGGCGTCGCCGGTGTTGTGGTTGCGGGGGCGTCTTTCACCGGAGACTTTCCGCGGGACTTTGAGGGAGTCCTCATGGAGCGCGGAATGCCATAGGCTTGTCCATGACGGACGATCGTCTTTTCGTCGAAGGTGTGGGTGTCCGGATTGTTGAAGACTGCGCCGGCGGGGACGAGCGTGTCGGTAACGGTCTTGCCGGTGGGGCTGCCGATCCGAAGTTCGATGCGGGAAGGATCGATGCCTTTCTCCTGAACCAGGTACTCGCGAGCGTTGAGGGCGCGTTCGGCGGCTGCTTCGGGCTTCTCTCCAGGGGCCGAGTTGCCGACCATGATCAGCCGTGCGTCGGTCTGCTGTGTGAGCGTCAGAGCGATGTCATCGAGGCAGCCCTTGGCTTCGTTGTCGACGCGCACCGGGCGACGAATATCGCGACTGAAGGCCAGGCTGCAGAGCTGCTGGGTTTGCGGGACGACGGGAACGACCGGCGCCGTGATGATGACGTCGGTGGTTGCCTTGGCAGTCTGTCCGAGGTCGTCCACGACGTTGCAGGTGACGGTGATGGTACTCGGACTCAGGCCGGCGGTGGTGAGGATGGCGGTGGGCCCGGAGCTGGCGATGACGCCGGCTGTGGCCGTGTAGGAGTACGTGAGGGGGCGATTCTGCGGACTGGTGCCAACGGTGCTGATGGCGATGTCTGTGCCCGAGACGGCGGTGCTGGGATTCGCACTGCAGGTGAGGGTGGGCGGCTCGAAGGCCCTGATGGTGAAGGGCGCGGCGCAGGATGCCTGCTGGCGTGCCCTGGGCCCTTCCTGAACGTGGCCGGTGACGGTGTACTCGCCCGGAGCAAGGCCTGAGGTATCGATGGTCGCTTCCGGACCGGAGGCGGTGATCTTGCCTCCGTTGGAGGCCCAGGTGTAGACGGGGGTCTTCTTGGGGTTCAGGTGGAGAGCGTTGGCTTCGACCTTGATGGGATCGCCGGGGTAGACGGTGGCAGGCTGGGCGCCGCAGCCAAGCATGACAGGATACGGGGGCTCGACGTCGCCGAGCCGGAGAACCAGGCCGGCGGAGAGTTTCAGGTTGTTGAGTGCGCTGAAGCCGCCCTCGGTTCCGGAGGGGAGGAGCAGGGGTCCATAGACGACCTGGGAGTATTGGTAGTCGGCCTGAATGGGGCGGACGGCGAGGTGCTGGCCCCAGAACGGAAACACGTAATCGAGTCCAACGCCGCCGGTTGCACCCCATCCCCACATCAGCGATTGGCCTGCGGGGCCATTGGTGCGCTCGCCGCCACCGAGCATGTGGGCGAAGGGCACCCAGCGTCCTAACGGAAGCCGGAAGACGGGACCTCCCTGGGCGGTGTAGACGAGCTGACTGCAGGTTTCGCCGGTGCAGGTGGGGACGTATTGCTTGTGCTCATTGGAGCCAGAGAAGTAGCCGCCCTCGATCTGCACGCCGAAGTAGCGATTGAAGTAGACCGACACGCTGGCGGTTGCGTTGGGGTTATAGACACTCTGGAACTGAAAGCCATCGATGCCGCTGTTGAATGGATGGAAGTAGCCGTAGCCGCCATAGATATCGACGCGCGAGTCGATATGCTGTTCGCCTTCCCTGGTGGCTTGCGCAGAGCAGAACGCCGCAGAGCAGAGACTGAGGAGAACCAAAACCAGGCGAGTCCATTGCGTCAAGCGTTGCATTGCGGCGTTTCCTCCAGATATCCGTTCAGATTGCGGCTTTGCTGCTGCGAGCAGAGGTTTCCAGAAGCTCATTGGAATCAGTCAGGTGCGTTTGGATTACCTAGGTAGTATCCCCTAGAAGGCATCAGGAGTCCGGAGGAAAACTCGGCTCAAACTCCCTGGGCGGACTTGATGCGCGGGTGCGAAGCAGATAAGCTCAACATGATGGAAGACTTTATTTCACGGTGCGCGCGATGTCCAAGACAAAGTGGGTTGTGTTGAACGCACGCGAGTACTCGATCTTTTCCCGTGAACGGCTTTCCTTTTAAAACTGCTGGTCCATTCATAGTAACCCTAGAGGCCATTTGCGGGGCACGTCATCTGTGATAAACGGGGCCGGTACAGGTCCGCAACAGGGAGGTCTCTTTGGTTACCGACAAGGTTGCCGGCGAAGGTATCGCGAAACTTCATCAGAAGCGGCTGAATCATCTCCAGGCGCTGGAGGCGGAGAGCCTGTACATCCTGCGCGAGGCTGTGGCCGAATTTGCGCGCCCGGTCATGCTTTACTCCATCGGCAAGGACTCGAGTGTAATGCTGCGGCTGGCGCAGAAGGCGTTTTATCCGGGCAAGATTCCGTTTCCGCTGTTGCATATCGACACCAGCTATAAGTTTCCGGAGATGATCTCATTTCGCGATGCGTATGCGAAGGAGATTGGCGCGGAGTTGATTGTGCATCGGAACGAGGCGGCGATTGCCGATGGGGCGAGTCCGTGGAAGCTGGGAACGCAGAACTGTTGTGGAGCGTTGAAGACGCGGTCGCTGCTGGACGCGCTCGAGGAGGGCGGCTTCGATGCGGCGTTCGGCGGCGCCCGGCGGGATGAGGAGAAGAGCCGGGCGAAGGAACGCGTGTATAGCTTCCGCGATGCAGCGGGACAATGGGACCCGAAGAATCAGAGGCCGGAGCTGTGGAGCCTGTATAACTCGCGGCTGCGCAAGGGGGAGAGCATTCGGGTATTTCCGCTTTCGAACTGGACCGAGCTCGACATCTGGCTCTATCTGTATGCGGAGCAGATTCCGATTGTGCCGCTGTATTACGCGGAGGAACGGCTGGCCGTGGTTCGCGGAGGGCATGATCACGCTGGTGCACGAAGGGATGCGTTTATTGCCGGGAGAGCAGCCGGAGAAGATGAAGGTGCGTATGCGGTCGCTGGGGTGTGTACCGTGCACGGGAGCGATTCGGAGCGAGGCAGAGACGCTGCCGGAGATCATCGAGGAGTTGATTGGCTTTCGCCGCAGTGAGCGCGAGGGGCGAGCGATCGATCATGACGAAGAGGGATCGATGGAGTTGAAGAAGCGGGAGGGCTACTTCTGATGAGCGTATTGCCTTCGGCTCGTGAGACATCTGCGGGACAGAGTTTTCGGGAGTTTCTGGACAGCCACCTGGAACAGGAGATGCTGCGGTTTACCACGGCTGGCAGCGTCGACGATGGGAAGAGCACGCTGATTGGGCGGCTGCTGCATGACACCAAGAGCGTGTATGAGGATCAGCTTGCGTCGATTCGCGCGAGCCGGGTGAATCGCTCGGGGGGTGCGGTGGATCTGTCGTTGCTGACGGACGGGCTGAAGGCGGAGCGGGAGCAGGGCATTACGATCGACGTGGCCTATCGCTACTTCTCGACGGCCAAGCGCAAGTTCATCATCGCCGACACGCCAGGGCATGAGCAGTACACGCGCAATATGGCGACGGGAGCTTCGACGGCCGATGTGGCGATTGTGCTGATTGATGCCAAGGCGTTTCAGCGGGCCGGTGAGCTGCTGCCGCAGTCGCGGAGGCATACCTATATCGCAAGCCTGTTGCGGATTCCGCATGTGGTTGCGGCCATCAACAAGATGGACCTGGTGGACTATAGCGCGGAGGTGTTCGATCGGGTGCGCGCGGAGTTCACGGCGCTCGCGCAACAGTTGGGGTTGAAGAGCGTCGAGGTGATTCCGGTGAGCGCGCTGGCCGGCGACAACGTGGTGGAACGCAGCACGAAGATGGAGTGGTACCAGGGGCCGACGCTGCTGGAGTACCTGGAGACGGTGCCGCTGACGATTCGCGAGGCTGCGGACGGGCCGCTGCGGTTCCCTGTGCAGTTAGTGGTGAGGCCCAATGCGGAGTTTCGCGGATTTGCAGGACGCATCGAGCGGGGGGAAGTGCGGCCAGGCATGCGCGTGAAGGCGTTGCCGAGCGGCCGCGTGACGACGGTCAAGAGCATTGTTACTTATGATGGCGAGCTTGCGGCGGCGAGCTTCCCACTCAGTGTGACGGTGGAGCTCGAGGATGAGATCGATCTTAGCCGCGGCGAGATGCTGATTGGCGAGACACAGCGTGCGCCGCAGGTGAGTACGGCGTTTCGTGCGATGGTGGTGTGGATGCACGAAGAGCCGTTGATGGTGGGACGAACGTATCTCGCGAAGCATACGACGCGGACGGTGCGGGCCGTGGTGCGGAAGATTCGTTACCGGGTGGATATTCAATCGACGGAGAAGCGCGAGAGCGCTCAGTTGCAGATGAACGAGATTGCTGAGGTCGAGTTCGATACGAGCCTGCCGCTGTTCTTCGATGCGTATGCAGAGAATCGCGAGATGGGCGCGCTGATTTTGATTGAGCCGGTGACGAATGCAACGGTTGGGGCAGCGATGATCGTTGCTGCGGTTGCGCCGGTTGAGAAGGCTGCGAGCCAAGCGAAAGGTGTTGCGTTCGTGTGGTTGCGCGGGCTCCCGGACGAGGCGGCGGCGTTGCGGGATGACCTGCGGGATCGAGGCCGCGCTGCGGTGATTGTGGATGACGCGTTGATTGCAGAGGACTCGCTGGCGGCGGTGGTGCGCGCGTCTGCAACTGGCGGAGGTTACGGCGATCTCGGCTCGTGCTGAAATTGATGCCGTCGACGCTTGAGGCGGTGCGAGAGATCGCTAGGTGAAAACTACTTTGAGTCGCTTGCGGACGCTACGAAATGGCTGGATGGTTCGTCCAATCCAGAGGAGACGCGATGAGCGAAAGTCTGGACACATTGCTGGAGCTGCCGGAGACGCTGTCAGCGGAGGAGCTGGTGGCGGAGGTGGTGCGGCAGGCTGCGCAGGCAGGCGGCGTCGGGAGGATCTGCCTGACGAGCAGCTTTCAGACCGAGGACATGGTGGTGCTGCATATGCTGCGCAAGCATCTGCCGCAGGTTCCGGTGATCTTTCTTGGAGACCGGATATCACTTTCCTGAGTTGATTGCGTATCGCGACCAGATGGCGAGGGAGTGGGACCTGAACCTGGTGAATGCGCTGCCGAAGACGACGCTCGAAGAACATGAGAAAGAGTTTGGTCTGCTGCATATTGTGGAGCCGACGAAGTGCTGCGCGATTCGCAAGGTCGAGCCGCTGATGCGTTCGCTGGAGCCATTTTCCTGGTGGTTTACGGGATTGCGGCGGGAGCAGTCGCCGACCCGGGCGGGGCTGAAGAAGATTGAGGATCATCGGTCTGCCGACTGGCAAGATGATGAAGAAGGTCAGTGTGCTGGCGGATTGGGAGTGGGGGAGGGTGGAGGGGTATGCGCGGGAGCATGGGATCCCGCGGCTGTCGCTCTACGATCGGGGCTATACGAGCATTGGGTGTGAGCCTTGCACGGCGATACCGGCGGCGGGGGGGGATGCACGGAGTGGGCGGTGGGGCGGCAAGAAGCTGGAGTGCGGCATCCATACGTTTAGCGAGAAGCAGTAGTGGAGCGACGGAGGTAGGATTCATCATGCGTGAGCGGCGGAGGATCGTGGAGATGTGGCGGCGGGGGGGGGCGGTGGCGCTGGTGACGCTGGTGGGGGTGGAGGGGTCGAGCTACCGGCGGGTGGGGGCGCGGTTGCTGGTGGGGAGCGGATGGGGAGTATGCGGGGTCGATCTCCGGGGGGTGCCTGGAGGCCGAGGTGGTGCGGAAGGCGGGGTGGATGGTGCGCGGAGGGGCGGTGGTGGAGAGGTACTCGACCCTGTTCGACGACACGGCGGAGATCCCGTATGGGCTGGGTTGCGGGGGAACGGTGGACCTGCTGGTGGAGCCGGCGGGGACGGCGGAGTTTGGGATGCTGATGGAGGCGCTGGAGGCGTCGCTGGAGGGGGTGGAGAGCCGGGTGGTGACGTGGCTGCCGGAGAAGGGGCGGGCGTTGCGGCGGGTGGTTGGGGACGTGGAAGCCGAGGGTGGGTTGGTCGAGAGGATCGAGGGCTCCGCAGCGGCTGGTGGTGTTTGGCGCGGGGGACGATGCGCAGCCGATGGTGCAGATGGCGGCGTTGCTGGGGTGGACTGTGGTGGTGGTGGATGGGCGGCCGCAGTGGGCGCGGGCGGAGCGGTTCCCGGAGGCGCGGCGGGTGGTGGTGGCGCAGGGGTTTGGGGCGCTGGCGGGATTGGGGATCGGGGCGCGGGATGCGGTGGTGGTGATGACGCATAGCTATGAGCAGGACCGGGTGTGGCTGGCGGGAGCGCTGCGGCGTTGGGCCGCGGTACCTGGGATTGCTGGGTGCTCGGCACCGGAGTGCGCTGCTGGTGAGTGAGACGGCGGCGCTGCTGGGATGGAGCGTGGACCAGGCGTGTGAGGGGCTGTTTGCTCCGGTGGGTCTGGACCTGGGCGGCGATGGCGCGGAGGCGATTGCGCTGGCGGTGATTGCGGAGATCCAGGCGTGCGTGGAGGGCAAGCTGGGGACGTTCGCGGCGGATGACTCCGGAGATGGTGGAGGAGCAGATTGCGCGGGGCGGCGCGTCGCGGTATCTGCAGGCGCAGTGTGCGCTGTGAGCGCTGGCCGGAGCGTTGCGGCCGTGGTGCTGGCTGCGGGGGCTTCGCGGCGGTTGGGGCGGCCGAAGCAGATGGTGGAGATGGGCGGGGAGACGCTGCTGGAGCGGGCGGTTCGGGTGGCGGTTGAGGCTGGGCTGGAGCCGGTGTGTGGTGGTGGTGCGGGATGAGGCGATGGGGACGCCGCTGCGGGGCTGCGAGGTGGTGGTGAATGCGCTGGCCGATGAGGGGATGGCGAGCTCGATCCGGTGCGGCGTGGCGCGGGCTCGGGAGGCTGGGGTTGCGGGCGTGGTCGTGATGGCTTGCGACCAGGTGGCGCTGCGGGCGGAGCATCTGCGGGCGTTGTGCGCGGAGGCGGATCGGGTTACGGGTTCGGGGTATGCGGGACGTGTCGGGATTCCGGCTTATTTTCCGGAGGCGGTTTTTGGGGAGTTGATGGAGCTGCGGGGCGATGTGGGGGCGCGGGCGCTGTTGCAGGGGGCGGCCGCGGTGGTGGATGAGGGGTTGGCGCTGGATGTGGATACGGAGGCGGATGTCCTGCGCGGACGGCGAGCGTTGAAGGGGTGAGGTCGGGGTCCCCCCCCTCCCCCCCCTTCGGGCGGTTTTTTGGTGTAAGTGATTCTATTCAGATGGGTTAAGTGTCAAAGTACCCCTGCGGTCGGGGTGTAAATTGCTTGTAAGGTATTGATTCGTTGGTGGATAGGGGTGAAAGTATCCCCCGGGGGTTGCGCTGTGTTTTGCTTGTAACTGGCTGATTGTGCGTATGGTATAGGTGCGGGAGGTGTCGCTTGGCCGATGAGGGCGGGTGTTGGGGTGTCGTGGTGGAGATGGATCCCTACTTCTATTGTAGTGAGTGTGGGTGGGGGTACTATGCCAGGTTTTTGGATTTCTTATTTGGTTTGGTTTGTGTGGGTTGCGGGCGTTTTGGAGGGTTTGGGGGCTTGACAGGTTTTGGTGTCCTGCGGTCTGCGGTCCTGCGCGGACGGCGAGGGGCTTCGCGTGTCGGGGCTTGGAGGTGGTGGGCGGTGTGGAGGAGGGCAGGTCCGTCGCTTCGCCTGCGGCTGCGCTCCGGCCTTCGGGTCCTGCGCGGACGGCGAGGGGCTTTGCGTGTCGGGGTTGAGGTGGTGGCGGTGTGGAAGAGGGCAGGTCCGTCGCTTCGCCTGCGGCTGCGCTCCGGCCTTCGGCAGAGCGGAAGGGTCTTCGACCTGGCGGTTTTCCTGGGGCTGCGCCCCAGGCTGGTATAGGTCGGGCCGTTGGCCCTGGATGGTGGATTCGGGTGGTGCGAGGAGGCGATTCAGGCCTTCGGCGGGGTGGACCCCACCTGTCCGCACGTGCGCGTACGGAGGGGCACCCGACTGCTGTTCCGGAATAGATTCACGGCTGCTTAGGCGCCTGCTGCTTAATCTATTCGCTAAGGCCTCAAGGTAATCTGCGGAGTCGTCAATGGGGTCGGGGCCAGCGAAGATTCCTTCTATCGCGATATATTTCGTTTTCTCTCGCGGCAACAGGAAGGAGTCTCCGCCAATCCTACTGAGTAGTTCGCGTCGTAGAAAGGCCGCTTCTCCCATGATTTGCTGCCGATAATTCTGGCTCACAAGACCGGCGGTTTTGCTCATAGGCTTGTTCTTCAGATTGACTCTTGCGTTGGGACCATTGAATTCGCTGATCTTGCGTCATCAACGGATCCGGAGAAGCCAGGTATGCAGACGAAAATACATCTTCTTCGGTGGCCTTGCATTTAGATCCAAGGCTTCTGATTTGGTTCACGGTTTTCGTGGTTCGATCCAACAGTTGCATTTTATTCATGACCGAAGATTCATATTGTTTCTGCGTATATCCTTCGGTCGCTTGGGCCATTGTAGAGCAACGCGGGTGCAAGCTGCTGAAGCTCTTTGTAAGTCCTCCAATTTCGCCTTTAGATAAGCATTGTCCACCTGCCTGCCCGTGTCTGATACCTGGACTTGATGCTGCAATGTATCAATGGAGTTATTCAACTTTGCCTTTGAAGATTCCGCATCTTCCGGCGAAATAGATTCTTGTCCCTTGAGCGACCTGAGAAGAACTGCAAGTAACGCGTAGATGCGGAATCGCCATGTATATCTGCGAGCCACTGCGGGAGTTGCCGGAGGGTTGGCGCTCACTTGGCCTCCAAACCTGGCCATCTCAACCAGCAGAATGCCAAGAAAAATCGCGATTGCTGAATCGACCATCTGCACGGCTCTCCGTTCGCGCCAAAGCGCAGTAGAGCAAAACTACTGAAGGCGCTGGCTTGTGTAAAGCACTTGTGGCACGCGAGGGATGGGCGGGCGCGCTCGTTTCCGCCGCAAACGATACCCCACCCTGTCACACGATGGAACCGTCTGCCGAGGATGGGCCACCCGGCGAACATTCCTGCAGGTCTCTCTGTTGCGGCAAACGGTGAGCGTCTGGCTTCGGTCGATAGGAGAGGTTCTTGTTTGGTCGGAGGGGCCGGGGCTGAAGCCATTGTCTGTGGGGGGAATTTTTCAGCGGGCTGAGGCTCGCTCCTCATCCTGGGGCAAAAGCAACCGCAACGGCAACCGCAACGGCCACTACAGGGGTCCTTCGCTTCGCTCAGGATGACGGCGTGAAACAAACAACTTCAAGGACAAGGGCAATGGCAAAGGAAGCAGATTCCCGGAGGGAATGACAGAAAGAACGGCAAGAGCAAGAGCAACTGCAAGGACCAATATAGGGGTCCTTCCCCTTCGTTCCTCAGGGTCAGGATGACGAGATTCTTGGTGGGTTGGAGCGAGGACAACGGGAATGGCAGCGGATGAAGATTGGGTCGGGTGGGGGATTGGGGTGGTGGGTTTAGCTGCAGGCGGGGTAGTGGGAGGTGAAGGTGGGGGCTCCGCAGGTGAGGTACCAGGTGGCCAGGTAGAGAAGGATCAGGAGGGGGGCGGTCCAGAAGAAGAGACGCATGGGGAGGGTGGCGGTGAGGGGCTGGTGCGCGTCGGGATTGGAGCGGAGGGGGAGACGGAAGACCAGGCCGGCAAGCAGGCAGATGGCCGCGGCGAGGGAGAGCTTGGCGAGGGCCAGGAAGAGGCGGTCCTGCCAGTGGAGGCCGGGGACGAAGAAGGCTGTGAGCATGACCCAGTAGAGCGAGAGGATGCTGGCGAAGAAGGTGGCGGCTTTGGCGAGCTCGAGCATGATGGCGGTGGTGGGGGACTTCCGGGGGGTGGGGGATGGGTTCGAGGTCCCAGGAATGGGTGAGGCTATTTTAGGTCCTGCGGGGCCGGCGCGGAGTCCTCCGCGGACGGACGGCGGGCGGGCCGTGCGGCGTGCGGCGATGGGCGAGAGGGGTTTTGCGTGCGGCGTGGGAGATAGGTGGGTGGGGATGTGGGGTGGGAACAACGGGTGGGTGGCTGGGGACATCCAAGGCAGAGGCGGGCAGCAGCGGAAGAGAGAGTTGTCGTCCAGACGGATGCGGTGCGCCGGCGTCCAACGGGAGAGCTGGGATGTGTTGATGTACGGGACGGGCGGGAGTGGATAGGATGTTACGCATGACGATGACGATGGCTGGTCGCGGATGGATTGGGGATGGCGGGCGTGGCGGTGGTGGGCGTGGCGGTGGTGGGGTTGATGGGGTTGGCGGGGTGTGGGCATTCGGAAGGGGCGGCGGCGGGGGCGGTGCAGCCGGCGGCGGCGGCGATGGCGCCCGTGGCGGCGGTGCGGGAGATTCATGTGAACCAGGACTGCCTGATTCTGCAGGACCAGGTGGATGGGGTGATGGGGGTGAGCGTGCCGGGAGGGACGCCGGTGGCGGAGGAGCGGCGGCGGCGAGCGGGCAGAGGGCGGTCGCGCAGACGGATGCGGCGGTGTGCCACCTGGAGAGCCAGTTGACGTCGAACCATGTGAAGGGCGAGGTGGTGAATGGGGCGGTGCAGCGGAGCGTGGTGGTGGTGAAGGAGCAGGAGTATCTGCTGCAGGATGAGTTTCAGACGCCGGTGGTGTTTGTGGTGGAGCAGGCGGTGCCGGATGGGTGGAAGGTGGATTCGGACCCGCAGCCGACGCGGATGGAGGGGAAGGTGGCGCTGTTTCAAGGTGACGGTGCAGCCGGGGCAGATTGTGCGGCTGCATGTGGGAGAGCAACATACGATTCCGCTGGCGGAGTAGGAGGGTAAGGCTGGACGCAAGGGCAAGCAGCACGTTGCGCAACGGCTTTGGAAGAGAAGGAGCGCAGATGGGGGCAATGATAGAGCGACGTGAGGTGCGTGGGGGTGAGGCGGCTGGAGAGGTGAGGATCGACATCAAGAGTTCGGTGAGGTGAATGGATGAGTGTGCCCCGCTATCGGCCTGCGCGGCTGATGTTGTGACGACAAGCAGGTTGCGGCGAAGCAACGGAGTTTTGAACCGGTGATCGCGGAGACGCCGGATCTTCCGGTGATCGATTGGAGTGGGGTGGGGCAGGCTGGCTCCGGTGCTGTTGCGTAGCAGTGGGAGCGGGTTGCCGGCGGCGGATGCGGTGGTGATTGCGTGGGCCGAGGCGGAGTGGGCGGCGATGCAGCATGTGTTCTGCGCGAGTGGGTGGTGATGCCTTACTCGGCGAAGGATACGGGGAGTGGAGTGGGTGGACGAAGTATGCAGTGGGGATGCCGTCTCGGCGGTGAGTGGGTGGAGCGATTGGGGGGAGTGGCGGCTGGTGGAAGTTGCGGGGAAGCGGGTGCTGCTGTGGAAGTCGAATACGCACCTGGATTTTCCGGGGCAGACGCAGCTGGTGGCGATGATGCAGATGTTGTTGCGGGAGGTGAAGCCGGGGCTGGTGCTGTCGATTGGGACGGCGGGCGGGGCGATGGTGGGGGACCATGTGGGGACGGTGCGGGCGGTGAGTGCGGGGACGCTGTACGAGGCGGGGGCGGCGCAGGGGAGCTGGCCGGAGTATGGGAATGGGTGGTCGGCGGCGCAGACGGTGCTGCATAAGGCGGGGTTTGCGACGCTGTTGATGCCGGTGCCGACGACGGAGAGCGATCTG
The DNA here is from genome assembly GCA_963762375.1 of uncultured Acidobacteriaceae bacterium. GTDB lineage: Bacteria > Acidobacteriota > Terriglobia > Terriglobales > Acidobacteriaceae > Granulicella. Next base: position 105,811 of record CAVXKP010000001.1, on the reverse strand, counting down.
GCGGGGTTGGTGACGCAGTTCAATGCGTATTATGGGTCGAGTTATTCGATCTTCGATCTGGATCCGGATGGATTGAATAATGCGGACACGGTGCCGAAGTTTTTTGATGCGACGGGGGGAGGGACGTCGTTGCTGACGACGCCGACGTTTGTGGTGGGGACGACGGCGGGGACGTACGGGACGTATGCGTGCATCGAGATGGATGATGCGGTGCTGGGGGAGGTGTGCAAGGCGGCGGGGGTGGCGTTCGGGTTTGTACGGAATGTGTCGGACCCGGTGCAGAGTGCGGCGCTGCCGGCGGAGGTGCAGGGGAGTTGGGGGAGCGCGGTGTATGACGCGTATGGGATCTATACGAGTTTCAATGGGGCGCTGGCGGCGTGGGCGACGCTGGTGGGGACGAGTTAGCGGAGCGGGCGGTTCTTCCTTCCCATGTCTCAGAAGCGAGATCCTTCGACTGCGCTCAGGACAGGCTGCGGGCACCCGGTTGGTGGTGGTGGAGTGGGGGTTAGGGGAGGAGGGTATGGAGGAATTGTTCGAGGAGGTTGGCGGCTACGGCGGAGCGGTAGCGGGCGGTGGAGCGGATGTCGTCGATGGGGTGGGATTCGGAGGCGAGGGCGGCGCGGGCGCGGCGGAGGGTGGCGGGGAAGTCGGCGGGGGCGAGGGAGGCGTTGGTGAGGGCGCGCTCGGTGGCGTGGAGGCGGAGGGGGCGGTCGGCTAAGGAGGCGGCGGCGAGACGGATTTGTTCGATGGTTTGGTTGGGGTGAGGGCGAGGGCGGCGAGGGCAGTCTTGGAGATGGCCTGGGCGTTGCGGGTGCCTACTTTGCGGATGAAGTGCTGGTGGGCGGGCGTAGATGCGGGGGATGGTGACGCTGTGGAGGAGCTCGGCGGGTTCACCGGGGTGGCAGCGGAGGGCGGTGCGTTTGTAGGCGAGGTGGAAGTCGGCGTAGGGGAGAGTGCGTTCGCCGGTGGAGGAGATGAGTTTGATGCTGGCGTTATAGACGAGGAGGGCGGGTGGGGTGTCGGCCGCGGGGCTGGCGTTGGCGAGGTTGCCGCCGAGGGTGGCGCGGTTCTGGTTGGCGATGGAGCCGGTCCAGGAGGCGGCCTGGGTGAGGAGGGGGAGGGAGTCGGCGATGGCGGGGTTGCGGCGGATGTCGGTGAAGGTGGTGTTGGCGCCGATGTGGATGGCTTCGGGGGTGATGTGGAGGAAGCGGAGTTCGGTGAGGTGGTGGAGGGAGAGGAGGGATGTTTGGGTGAGGCGGCCGGCGCCGAGGGCGACCATGAGCTCGGTGCCTCCGGCGATGGGGGTGTGGAGGCCGTTCGGCGAGGAGGGTGAGGGCCTCGGCGAGGGTCGAGGGGGCGGTGAGGGCGTATTGGGTGGGGTCGGAGAGCATAAGGGCAGAGTGTGGAGGGTAGAGTGTAGAGCGTAGAGAGAGCATACTCGAGGGCTATTTTGGCTTGGGAGGCCCAAGGCTGAAGCCTTGGGGTACCTGGAGGCAAGGGCAAGGGCGAAGGCGAAGGCAAGGGCAACGGCAAATACGGGGGTCCTTCACTTCGCTCAGGATGACGGCGAAAGACAAGCAAGAGCAAGAGCAAGAGCAAAGAGCAAGAGCAAGAGCAAGAGCAAGAGCAAGAGCAAGAGCAAGAGCAAGAGCAAGAGCAAGAGCAAAAGCAGAGGAGAAGAGCAAGAGCAAGAGCAAGGCAAGAGCAAGTAGCAAGAGCAAGAGCAAGAGCAAAGACAACTACAGGGGTCCTTCGCTTCGCTCAGGATGACGGCGTAAAACAAGCAACGGCAACTGCAGACAAGCAACAGCAACTGCAACAGCAACTGCAACAGCAACAGCAATGGCAACAGCAACAGCAACAGCGATGGCAACAGCGACAACGATGGCAACAGCAACAGTGGATCCTCCGCTTCGCGAAGGATGAGAACGTCAGGGGTGGTTGGAGGGTGCGTTCGATTGGTTCGAGTGAGCGGCGGCTTGCTTAACGGATGCGAAGATGCGCATGTAGCCGGTGCAGCGGCAGAGATTGCCGGAGAGGCCTTCGTGGATCTGGGCTTCGGTGGGGTGGGGGTGCTGGGTGAAGAGGTGGTGGGTGGCCAGGATCATGCCGGGGGTGCAGATGCCGCATTGGGCTCCGCCTTCTCGCAGGAAACATTGCTGGATGGGGTGGAGGGCGGGGTGGTGTGGCGGCGTTGGGGGCGAGGCCTTCGATGGTGGTGATCGTGGCGTGGTCGGCATGCAGGGCGGGGATGAGGCAGGAGTTGGCTAGCTCGCCGTTGAAGAGGATGGCGCAGGCTCCGCACTCTCCTTCGCCGCAGCCTTCTTTCGTGCCGGTGAGGGCGAGGTCTTCGCGGAGGACGTCGAGGAGACGCTTCATGGGCGGGACGGTGATCGTGCGCTGTGCGTTGTTGATGGTCAGGTGGAGGGTGGTCATGATGGCTCGTTGTGATTTGGTAGAGTTCTCGTCATGCGAAAATTTTCCGTTCGTGTGGGTGTGGCTGCGTTGCTTGGTGGCCTGTTGGGACTTCACGTTTATCACGATTACGCGAAGTGGAATCGATTAGGACTCGCGGCATTCCTCGCGAATCAGACGGCGCGGTTTGATAGATTCATGGCGCATCCTAAGCCCGTCATTGCGACCGTTCTGGGATTTGCGATCGTAACCTTGCTGGTCGCTGGTCTGTACGAGTTGATGGTGGCTGCCATTTGGAAGCTTGCGAAGTCTCGGCAGGGTTGAGCGATGTGGCTCTGATGGCGAAGGCATATCCCGGGGGCTAAGGCCCATTTCCTTTTTATAACGTTATGAGGCCCAATGCTGAAGCCTTGGGGTACCTAGAGGCAAGGGCAGAGGCAAAGGCAGAGGCAAAGGCAGAGGCAAAGGCAAAGGCAAAGGCAAGACAAAGACAAAGGGAAGGGCAGAGGCAAAGGCAAAGACAAAGACAAAGGAAGAAGCAGATTGCCGGAGGGAATGACAGAAAGAAAAGCAAGAATGAACGCTCATGCATTTACCTCGGGGGATTCGGTGCGGGTGGATGGGATTCCTCGAGGCGGGTGTCGGGACCTTGCTCTACGCGGGTGTCGCGGTCGATGGTGGGGGCGAGGTCTTCGGTGCCGCCGTGGGGATTGCCGATGGAGGTCAGGCGTTCGAAGATGTCTTCGGGGAGGAGGGGGATGGAGGTGAAGGCGATGCCGGTGGCGTCTTCGATGGCGTTGAGGATGGCGGGGGCGGGGCCGTCCATGGGGAGCTCGCCGATGCCCTTGGCGCCGCCGGGACCGTGGGGGCTGGGGACCTCTTCGAAGGTGACGTGGATGGCGGGGAGGTCGGCGCTGGTGGGCATGATGTAGTTGGTCATCTGGTTGTTCATCAGGTGGCCGTCCTGGTAGACGCACTTTTCGTAGAGGGCGTAGCCGATGCCCTGGGCGACGCCGCCTTCAATCTGGCCCGTGGCGAGGATGGGGTGGAGGACGCGGCCGACTTCCTGGAGGGCGTCGAAGCGGGTGACGGAGGCCTGGTAGGTGTCGAGGTCGACGGCGACTTCGGCGATGTAGACGGCCCAGGCGTAGCCGGGATAGGCGTCGCCGCGATAGAGGTCGTCGTCCCAGTGGATCCTGGTGGCGGGCTCGTAGCGGGCTTGTTCCCGGAGGTGCCCGAGCTTCGCACGGTGGGCGCGGGCGGCGGCGAGGAATTGCTCGCGGGTGTGGGGTGTGGGGAGGTGCTCGTGGTCGCGGAGGGTGGCGAGGATTTGGTTGGCGGCGCGCTCGACGAGCTTGCCGACGATCATGGCGGTGCGGCTGGCGACGGTGGGGCCGGAGTTGGGGACGAGGGCGGTGTCGGGTTGTGCGATGAGGATGTCGTCGTAGGGGAGGGAGAGGGTTTCGGCGGCGACCTGGGAGAGGATGGTGTTGGTGCCCTGGCCGAACTCGGTGGAGGAGACGAGGATCTGGGGGCGGCCGTCGGCGAGGATGTCGAGTGCGACGAGGGAGTTGAGGCGGCGCTCGCCGGAGCCGGTGAAGCCTGCTCCATGCATAAAGGCGGCGATGCCGATGCCGCGTTTGATCTGGGAGGTGGGGTTGGTGGCGGCGAAGCGGGCGCGCCGGGCGTGGTAGCCGGCGTCGGCGAGGGCGCGGGTGAGGAGGTGCTGCATGTCGATTGTTTCAACGAGCGTTTGACCTGTGGCCGTTTTGTCGCCGGTGGAGAGGAAGTTGGCGCGGCGGACGGCTTCGGGGGAGAGGTGGAGGGTGTGGGCGATCTTGTCCATGTGGCGCTCGAGAGCGAACAAGGATTGCGGGGCGCCGAAGCCGCGGAAGGCGCCGTGGGGTTCACCAGGTCACCATCATCTTCGTCGTCTGACAACATGGCGTCCTGCAGCCAAGCAAAACCAACACGGTGTCCCACAGCAAAGCAAAACCAACATGGCGTCCTGCAGCCATGCAAACAAACATGGCCTCCAACCACGTATAACCACTTTTACCTAGGCTAAAAAATACATGTATAATTATGTTTAAGTTTGTTATTAAGTCCATTCATTTTGTGCGCATGTACTTGGAACGGACTACCGAGTTTTAATTAAGACAACTCAGTGCGCCAGGCAAAACCAACATGGCATCATACAATCAGTCAAAACCAGCAGGACAACAAAAATAACCACTTTTATTTACCTAGGCTATAAAATACATATATAATTATGTTTAAGATTGTTCCATTCATTTTGTGCGCATGTATTTGGAACGGACTATCGAGTCTTAATTAAGACAACTCAGTGTGCGTGTACCTGCAGCGAACTGTTGATTCTTAAGTTCACTCCATCAGTGCACCTGTATCTGGAGTGGACTGTTGACTCATAATTAGAGGTTGAAGATCGGCGAAACCGAGCACAGATCCATGTTGGCGTCGTAGTAGGCATCCAGCGTTCCCACGTCGCGCCAGTAGAGCGCCTGCTGCTTGTTCTCGTCCACAAAGCTGTAGGCCATCATTTTTTTCTTGCCCAGCATGTTGGGCAAAATGTTATGGCCAAAGTCGTGTTTTGAAGCGGGATCTTCGGCGTCGGCGATGAGGGCCTTGAGCAGGCACTCGGTGTTGAAGATGTAAATCCCCATGGAGGCATCCACGGCATTGGGGTTGAACGGCGAGCGCACGGTTGTGGACGCGGGCTTCTCCTGGAAGCCAAGCACTTCGCCACTTTGCGCCACTTCCACGACGCCAAACTGCTTCACTTCGTCGGGCGCAATGGGCAACGTGGCAATCGTCACCTCGGCGTGCTGCTCCTTGTGGTACTCGAGCATCCGGCTGTAGTCCATCTTGTAGATGTGATCGCCTCCCAGCACAATCACGTGCGTCGGCTGCTCACTCCCGATGGAATAGATATTCTGATAGACCGCATCGGCTGTGCCCATGTACCAGTTGCCGCCCGTGCGCTGCATGGGCGGCAAGAGCTCGAAAAACTCACCCAGCTCCTGCGCCACGATGCCGGTCCAGCCTTCGCGGATATGGCGGTTGAGCGAAAGCGCCTTGTATTGCGTGAGGACATAGACCCTGCGGAGACCTGAATTGATGCAGTTTGAAAGCGTAATGTCGATAATCCGGTAGTGCCCGCCAAACGGTACAGCCGGTTTGGCGCGATCCCGCGTAAGAGGGAAAAGCCTTTCGCCGGCTCCCCCCGCGAGCAGAACACCCAATGTGTCTCTCATGTCCGTAGTGACCCTTCTTTCTTCAACTTACGCGGCATCACTGTATCCATACGCAGACCACGCACAACTTTCGGCACGCCGCAGCATCCGCCTTCAATTCGATGCGCGCCGCCGAACGGTGGAGAATACCACACGCGCACGAAGGGCGTGCAGTCCATCCAATCTAGACGGTGCACCTTGCCGCGAGAAACAAAAAACCGGGGAATGACAACTCCTTCGGAATACCCCCGGTTTTATCTCGCTCGAGACGGTCAAACTGCTTGTGGAGGCAACTCACTGCCGTTTGAAGTTCAGCCAGGACGAATTGATCAAGGGAGTGTTGATTGCCCAGCCATCGCCGCAGCCATTCTCTTCAGTCCTCCCGCTACGTCCTCGATGGCCTGGCTCCAGTCTCCAGACTTTTGTTGCCGAAAGAGCCGCGCCGAAGGATACCACGGGGAATTCTCCAAATGAGAATGCCAGCGCCACTCATAAAAGAGAGGCAACAGGAGCCACACGGGCTTGCCCAGACCGCCTGCCAGATGCGCCTGCGCCGTGTCGACTGAAATGAGAAGGTCGACCGCCTCGATCACCGCTGCCATGCGCTGAAAACCGTCCAGGTGCTCGCTGGGCAACTCGGCCACGGTGAGCCCTTGCGGCCAGTCTTTTCGAACTTGCCTCGCGTCCTTGTCGAGTGAGTACCACTGAACTCCAGGAATTCCCCCGAGTGGACCGAGCTGCGCGGGCGTCAAGCTGCGCAACGCGTCCCAAGGATGTGAAGGGTTGCCCTTCCATACAAGAGCAACACGCAGCAGGCGGGGGCCCGGCGCTGCCTGCTGCAGCACTCTCGCCGCCGATTCGACCAGATCGGCTGGAACGTGGAGATAGGGTTCACTTGGAATCGAATCCAGCTCAATTCCGAGAATTTTTCCGAGACTCAGGAATGAGCAATGGCAATCAAACGCGGGCAGCGGCTCCCCGGCAGCAATGGTATGTCCTGGCGCAACCAGGGGGCTGAGAAGTTCCTTTAACGGGGACCGAACTTCAAGAATGACATTCGCGCCCAGGGCAGACACCGCGGGAATAAAACGGGCAAACTGGATCGCATCTCCGAATCCCTGTTCGGCGTGGAGAAGGATACGCTTCCCTTCGATCGACTCGCCCTTCCACTCCGGCTTGCCGAACGATCGCAGCTTTGAGGCTCGAAACGATTCCGTTTCCCACCGATGCTCGTATTCGCTCCATCCCTCGCGAAAATTTCCCTGATTCAGGAGGACGACTGCGCGATCCACGTGGGCCTCGGCGAGGCCCGGAACAATCTCAAGGGCACGATCAAAGCAGCTGAGAGCTTCGTCCCAGTGACCCAGATGCTGGTGGGTCTTGCCCAAAGCAATCCACGAATCGGTGTGACGCGGGTCCAGCCGGCAAGCTTGCGACAGGTGGTCCAGCGCCTCGGCGCCTTTTCCCGCCAGGCTGAGCGCTCTTCCCAGGCTGTAACGGGGAAGAGCTTCCTTTGGCATCAAACGCACGCCATTTGTGTAGCAACCGATTGCCCCTGCGAGGTCACGCAGATTGAAGAAGACGTTGCCCAGGTTAATCCAAGCGTGTCCCGAGTTCGGGTCGAGCTTGAGAGCCTTGCCGTAGGCCTTGACGGCGTTCAGGTTTTCCCCGGCATTCGCAAATGCGTTGCCCAGATCCAGGAGGATCGGAATGCTGTTGGGCTCGAGTGCGACGGCACGCTCGAAGTATTGGATCGCAGAAGGTGCGTTCCCTGCCTCTGCTTCGCGACATCCGAGCAGGTGCCATTGCGCCGCTGCTTTCTGGGGGTCGCCCTCCATCGGAATCGGCTCGTTTCAACCGCGGCCCGCTGCGGTCATGCTTTGGTGGAGGTGCCTAGCTGGCGGTCCTCGCCGACTCTCCACCCGGCCCGTATGCAATGCGCTTCACCAACATCGCCAGCAGGGAGCGTGCCCAGACTTCACCGCTTTTTCTTGAACCGGTATTCGGCGCCGACCGAGATGGCAAAGTTGACATCCGTCGAGGTCGCTTTGTTTCCGTAGTTGATGTTGTAGCGCGTAAGGACGGCGTCGGGAGTTATGCGAAAAACCCAGTGAGCGGATCGATTGAGGTCGAAGTGGCCGCCAAGGATGGCCCCCAGCGCGAGCTGATTGGGATAGAAATCAACAACAGAAGGAGCGGAGCCGCGCAGATCCTGATCGAAGTTCCCGTAAGCGCCGCCGACCATGGCGTGGGCAATCAACGCGCCGTGCTTGTTGTGTGGTCCCAGCCACTCCGGACCGGCCACAAAGAGGTATTGCGCCACAAACGGACCTTGAATGCTAACCGCGTTGGGAGCCGCGCCGCTCGTCCCGAGGTACGCTCTGCCACTGCCCTCCAGACCCCAGTGCCGGCTCAGCCAATAGGAGCCGGAAAGATCGAGTCCGCCGAGGTTCGAACCCTGCAACAGCGTCGGGCCCGCCTTCATGTGGTCGTAGGCCAAGCCGAGCGACAGGTCATACCGATTGTCGTAGTGGATATTCGCCAGCGGGTCGATGGTGACGTACGTGCCATTGACGGGAGACTGGGGCGGAGAACTCTGGACCTGGGTCTGGGCGCCGGTGAAAGGGGCCGAAAGCACAGCGAGAGCCGCAACGGCTGCAAAGGACACACAAAAACGTACTGGAAGACGCATCACCCACAAGCTTACAAGACCACACTTGGGGCGGACAACGCGGTCGCGCCTTGGCAACACGCGACGCAGGGAAAGGATAGGTGAAAGGCTCGGAGTCGAAAGCAAATGGATACCTTGTCTGTAGACGGTTGGGGAGCCCGACCGTTTGCAGCGAATTACGTTTCCCATCGCGGAAAGCCTACGGTTCGCAGCGATCGTCCCAGTCCGCGTAGATCAGATAGCGCACCGTCTTGAGAGTTTCCCCGATGCCCGTCATGGAAGAAGACAGCGAAGACTCAGGCTCCAAGGGCGGTGCAGCGTGCGTCTTCCACTTCAAGGGCAACTGCTTGAAGATCATTGCCGCACGGGGCAAGTGGTACGCACTCGAAACGATTTCCGCCGAAACCCAGCCATGGGTTTTCAGGATGCGCTCGGAGAAGCACGCGTTCTCGATCGTGCTGAGCGCTGCGGGTTCAATCAGAATTGCCGACTGCGGAATCCCTTCCGCTTCGGCGATGCGCGCCATCACCTTCGCCTCGACAAAATGATCGTGCGTCGGCCCCCCGGTAAGAATCAACCGCGGAGCAACACCCCGTTCGTATTCGCGCACCGCCTCGTTCACGCGGGAAAGCATGCGGGGCGTCGGATTGCCATCGGAATCGGCCTTGTAGCCAAGCACAATAATCGCGTCGAAACGACCGAGAGTGGTGTTGGAGACCGGCGCGATGTGACGCGCCACGGCGGCCCAGCCGAACAGGCCAACCACAACGGCGACCGACCCCAAAATTGCGCGCCGGAGCCACTTGGGCTTCGGTCGTCGAACCACGACGGGATGAGGGCGACGCCGGCGGACAGGCTTTTGTCTCCGCAGCGGCCGGGGTGGGGGTAGACGAGGCACAGTCGAACTTCTCCACCATCCACTGTACCGCGGTCTGCACCGGCGGCCCTCATCTTGCCTGCAAGTGACTATCAATAAATCACTTAAATCAGACTCGCCGACTCTCCCCAGGCACTGAGCACAATCTCAGAAAGAGCCTTACGGGTGCGCGGCGAAGTCTCCTGCGATCGCATCTGTTCCTGCGACAGCGCAGATGGTTCTCCCTGGTAGCCCATGGCCATCACCGAGCCAAGGTCGAATTCGTCCGGAATCTGGAGGGCCTCACGGGCAATCCTTTGATCGAAACCCGCCATCTGGTGGGTCGCAATCCCAAGAGCCGCCGCCTGCAGCGTGATAAAGCCCGATGCCGCGCCCAAATCAAAAACAGCGTATGCGTTGGGCGTGTTGTTATGGCTGAAATGCTTTTTGGCCGCGCCAAGGATCAGGACTGGCGCCTGGAGAGCCCATTTCTGATTGAACTCGCCCAGCGACGATCCAATCTTCTTGTACGTCTCTGAGTTGCGCAGTCCCACGAGAAACCGCCAGGGCTGCTCGTTGTAGGACGAAGGCGCCCACCTAGCCGCTTCGAAGATCTTGCGCAAATCGGCAGCGCTGACGGCGCGGTCAGAAAAAGAGCGCGGGCTCCATCGCACACGCACGACGGGCAAGATTTCTTCTGCAGCAGGCGCCTGTTTCAGGCGATCGACTTCAGGGGCGGAAAGGGTCATTGAAAAGCCTCCCAACAAAGTAGTGTCATCCCTTTGATTGCGTTTGGCATCCCGGAGATGCCGAGATACAGCGACGTTGCAGGTCGGTGAAACGATAGGCCAAAAGTGCGCTTTGTAACTTTCTATTCATAAAAATATGGAATCCTTTCATTGAGCTTCAGTGTTGCCGATCTACCAATAGCTCGTCCCGATGGAAGACTCCGGATTACCGGGCTCTGCGATCGAGGAGGCTGTCCCCCCAAACTAGATCGGGTACGTTCAACCTTCAAAACCCGCACCGGCGCGACGGACCGCCGGGACACGCCAAGTTGCACTTTTGAATTTCAGGAGAGCCAAAGCAATGTTTAAATCCATACGTTTCGCCACGGTCTACCTGGCGATTTCTTCACTGATCCTGCTCGCAAGCGACACCTGGGTCCACGCGCAGACTTATACCCAGGGCTCGATTGCAGGTACGGTCTTTGACGCCAGTGATGCCGTTGTCGCCAATGCGGCGATCACAATTCACAATGTCGGGACCAACGCGGAAACGCAGCTGACTACCGATGGAAGCGGCTTTTTCAAAGCACCGGAACTGCCCGCCGCGATTTATACGGTCAGCGTCAGCGCGCCCGGCTTTGCACCTTTCCGCGAAGTGAACGTCATTGTTCAAGTCGGTCTGACCACCGAAATCAACCCCCACCTGCAGGCCGCCGGCACGAGCACGAGTGTCGAAGTCACAGCAGAAGCGCCGGTTCTCAACTTCGAATCGCCCGACATCAGCACCGTCCTCACCGAACGCAGCCTTGAAAATATCCCATTGAACGGCGGGCGCTGGTCCGACATGACCCTTCTTACACCGGCCGCCGTGGGCGACTCGAACGGCTTCGGCCTGGTCGCATTTCGCGGCATCAGCCCCATCCTGAATAACGTTGAAATCGACGGCGCAGATGACAACCAGGCTTACTACTCTGAAGAGCGCGGCCGTACGCGCGAAGGGTACTCCACATCCAAATTCCTGATCCAGGAGTTTCAGGTCAACACCGGTGTGTATTCGGCCGAGTTTGGACGCGCCGCCGGCGGCGTCATCAACGCCATTTCCAAGAGCGGCTCCAACAGCGTTCATGGAATTGCCTATTTCTCCGATCGCGACAACGACTGGGGGGCGTTCAATCCCTACACAACCAACACGACGAACGTCGGCAGCATAGCTTCGCCCGATTTCGTGACTGCTCCCTACAAGCCGATCGACTGGCGCAAAGAATGGGGATTTGATGCCGGCGGCCCGCTCAAGAAAGACAAGCTTTTCTGGTTTTACGGCTACGCACAATATCGGCGTAATTTCCCCGGCACCGGAAAAGCCGCTGCGCCCAGCACATTTTTCACGTTGCCGGACGCGGCGGCTCCAGCGGGAAGCACGTGCAATTTGACCGGCTCCAATGCGGGCTATATGTCAGGGCTAACCTATGCCACAAGCTCGGCTCAATTCTCCGTCGACGAACAAACCTGCGAGTTGGCCGCTCGCCTCGGATATGCGAACTTTGCAGCCGGAGCTTCGGCCTTCACCACCCAGCTGACCAATCTCCTTTCCGATCTCGGCAGCGTACATCGCACCGGCGACGAACTTCTCAACACACCCAAGATCGACTGGCAAGTCAACCAGAAGAACCACGCCAGCTTCCTCTTCCATCGTCTGCGCTGGGATTCCCCGGGCGGCGTCCAGACGCAGGCCACCAACACCTACTCCATCGACGGATTCGGGAACGACTTCGTGAAGCTCGACTACGGTCTCACCAAACTCGAAACCCTTATCAGCTCGAAGATTTCGAACGAAGTGCGCTACCAGTACGGGCGCGAATTGAATGATGAGTCGCAGCAGCCCTTCAGCTCCTACACCCAGCAATATCTGCGCAGCACCAACGGGATTAGCGCTGCGGCTGCAGGCGGGTTTGTCCCCAACGTGCCGCAAATTGGACTCGACAATCCTTCCTCGGTCGGCTTCACCCTTGGGTCGCTCTACTATGCGTATCGAAAGGCGCTGCCCGACGAACGCAAATGGCAGATCGGCGACACCGCGGCCTGGGTGCAGGGCAATCATTCCTTCAAGTTCGGCGTCGACATGGTGCACAACTACGACCTGCTCGACAACACCTACGAAGGAAACGGCGTTTATACCTATAGCTACCTCGGCAACTACTTTGCCGATGTGCTGAACGAGGGAAACACAAAGGGTGTCTGCAACAACGTTGGCACTGTCTCAGCTCCCGGCAGCGCGACCACCGACTACGTCGGAACAGATCCTTGCGGAACATTCGTGCAGGGCTTTGGACCGACCACGTGGGACTTGGCCACAATGGATTACGGATACTTCTTTGAAGATCACTGGAAGCTGACACCGCGTCTGACCGTCGACATCGGCGTGCGCTACGACTATGAGAGCCTGCCGGCGCCTTATGCTTCGCTCACCGCGCCTGTGGGCAGCTTCGTTCCCTACCTGGCTTCGACCAATGGGTTGTGCTCTGTCTACACCGGGCCCGGCACCTGCCCCGCTCTCGCAGCCAAAGCCAATCTGACCAACCATCCCAGCGACAAGAACAATATTGGACCTCGCATCGGACTGGCCTATGATCCGTTCGGCGACGGCAAAACGACAGTGCGGCTCGGCTACGGACTCTATTACGGCCGCGTAACCAACGGCGTGCTGCTGAACAATCTGCTGAATACCGGTAGCCCGGCAGGACAGTATGTATCGTCGACATTCGCTCCTACGTCCGCGGGCGCGCCACTCTTTCCAAACATCACGGCCGCTGGCTCCTTCAGCGCACCCACTTCGTATTTCTTCTCGTCGAATTTCCAAAATCCGCAGGTGCATGAATTCGACTTCTCGATTCAGCGCGAACTCCTTCCCGGGGTGGCGGCGCAGGTCAGCTATATGGGATCCCTGGGACGTGAACTTCCCAACGCGCTCAACATCAACTTCAATCCGAACGCCAACACCAACACCGCGGCGGGCTCGCAACCCAATGGCGTGATCCAGAGCGTCATTACGGTTTCCGATTCGACAGGCGCAGGAAAGATCCCCAACGGCACCGTCTTCGTCGTACCCACCTACTCGAAGACCAACACCTCCACAACCGCCAACCTGCTGAACCCAAACTTCGGCGCAGTCAATGAGCTGTTCAGCGACATCAACTCCAACTACAACGCGGTGGTGGCGGAAATCCTGAACAAGTCTTCGAAAAGGCTTCAGTACGACGTGAACTACACGTGGTCGCATGCCATCGACTACAACCAGAATGAATCGACCACGACGCTTGGCAGCGGCTGGTTCGATCCTTACAACATCGACGGCTATCCAAAGGGCGGAAACTATGGAAACTCCAACTTCAACGTTCCCAACCGCCTCGTTGCGTGGGCATTGATCAATGCACCCAACGTCGAAACTGATAGCTGGGCAAAGTGGTTTACCAATGGCTGGAGCTTGAATCCTGTCTATCAGGCGCAGAATGGATTGCCGTATTCCGCGACCATCGGAACGGGATCACCTTCCACGAGCGCCTATTCGTCGAGCTGGAACGGCGCCGGCAGCAACTATTGGATTCCGCAGATCGGCCGCAACACATTTCAGATGAAGCGGACGATGGTCGTTGACATGCGCCTGGAGAAGTCATTCGAGGTAACTGTCGCGGACCGCCCCTACCATCTGCAATTGCTCAGCGAATTCTTCAACGTGGCCAATCACCAGAATGTCACTGGCGTCATCACGACCGCGTACAACCTCTCCTCTAACTCGTCGGTAACAGCAGGGTGCACCCAGGGTGTCTCTGGCCAGACGCAGGAAGAATGCTCGACGTTGACCTATGTACCCAAGGCCGGGAGCGGCACCGCCGCCAGCGGCTTTGGCGCGGTCAACAATTCGGGATCGAACTTCGCCTACAGCCCTCGCCAGGTTCAGCTTTCGCTCCGCCTGGACTTCTAACCAGCTGCAATCGCAACAAAACATAAATGCGGCAGCTTCGGCTGCCGCATTTTTCTTTGTTGAGGAAGTTTTAGCCGGCTGCATATTGAGCCGCGCAGCTAGGGATAAATGCGATGCAGCGTTCGTGCGAACGGAATCGTCTCCCGCACGTGATCGAGCGCGCAGATCCACGCTACGAGACGCTCGATGCCCATCCCAAATCCGGCATGCGGCACCGATCCGTAGCGCCGTAGATCGAGATACCACTGGAAAGCTTCCATCGGAAGCTTGTGGTGCTCGATGCGGCTCTTGAGCAGTTCGTAGCTGGATACTCGTTGCGATCCACCAATGACTTCGCCGTAACCTTCGGGAGCCAGCACATCCACGCACAGCGCGAAGTTCGGATCCTTAGGGTCGGGCTCCATATAAAACGCCTTGACCGCTGCGGGATAACGATGCACCATCACCGGGCGATCAAACTGCGAACTGAGCCAGGTCTCATCCGGCGACCCAAAATCATTGCCATATTCGAACGGCTGCTCCAGTTCTCCCTTCGCGTGCGCTTCGTTCAGCATCTTCGCTGCTTCGTCATAGCGCAGGCGCGGGAAGGGCGGCAGAACGTTTTTCAGTTTCTCCGGATCGCGCCCGATCGTCTGCAACTCCGCCGCGCGATTCTTCAAGACACTCTGCACGATATGGGAGATGAAGTTTTCTGCCAGCTCCATCAATCCATCGAGGTCGCAAAACGCCACTTCCGGCTCAATCATCCAAAACTCGGTCAGATGCCGGCGGGTCTTCGACTTCTCCGCGCGAAAAGTTGGACCAAAGCTGTAGACTTTGCCGAGCGCAAGGGCCGTCGCCTCGATATAGAGCTGGCCTGATTGCGTGAGATAGGCCGGATCGCCAAAATAATCCACCGGAAATAGCGTCGACGTTCCCTCGCACGCAGCCGGTGTCAGAATCGGCGGATCGGTCCGAATAAATCCATTGCTGTCGAAATATTCCTGTGCCGCGCGCATAATCTCCGCACGAATCCGTAGAATCGCCGACTGCCGCGGCGAACGCACCCACAGATGCCGGTGCTCCATCAGAAAATCGACGCCGTGTTCTTTGAGCGTGATCGGGTAGGGGTCGGACTCTGGAACTCGCTGCACAACGTCCACATCTTCCACGTCGAGTTCAAAACCGCCCGGGGCACGCTTGTCGGCGCGCACCTTGCCCGTGACAATCACCGACGACTCCTGCGTCAAACCTTTGAGGGCCTCGAAGACCTCAGGCCGCACGCTCTTCACGTGCGCAACCCCCTGCACCGTCCCCGTGCCGTCGCGAAAGATAGGAAAAAGCAGCTTGCCGCTCTCGCGCGAGTTGTAGAGCCATCCATGCAACGTGACGGACTGGCCTTCATGCTGGCCAAGCGTGGCAATCGTCGCAAGAGGCGCGGGTGTTTTCGATGTTTCATCAGGTGCAACCGGAGCGATTTCTTCGGGCATGGTCTAAGGCTCTCTCACGCGACGCAACCCAAGGAAATGGAGGCGTCGGACCCTCTAGGATAACGCGCCGTCCGCCATGCAGTGTGCGCAGGCTCACGCGCGCGACATACTCCTTTTCGCAATGGGTCCGCGCGGTGACGGTGGCCGCATCCCAGGCCCTTGGTTTATCGTCCAATGCATATGGCCAACGCTCCGGCAACCGCTTCTCAGTCCGTTCCTCATCCCACGCTCGAAGCCGAAGAAGTTTATCGCCGATGGCTCCAGTTTCTCGACGACGAGTTTGTGCGCCATTGTTCGCCTGAGCGGCGTGCCGAGATTGTGCGCGATCAGCTCTACCAGCTCTACCTGGGCCGTCCCCACGGAGGCAAACTCAATCTCACTCTCACCAGCGAGCTTCCTGGTAACGTGCTGAGCATGTCCCTCGACCCGGAGAACGTAACCCTCGAGGCAGAGCATTTCAGCGATGTGGATGCCAAGCGTTTTGCTGCACGGAAGCCCCTGCTCTGGTTCTGGCAGATGTTCGACCGCTCGCCGCTCGGCCTCAATCACTGGCTCGGGCTTCGTTTCCGCTGCATGATCGGGCGCCATATCTTCGACCACATGGGATCGGGTGTAAAAATCTATCACGGCGTTGACATCACATACGGGTACAACCTCTCCATCGGCGATGGAGTTACCATTCGCCAACGTGCGCTTCTGAACGATCGGGGTGGAATCAACATCGGCAAAGACGCCGTCATTGGCTCTTTTGCGCGCGTCTTCTCGCATACCTATTCGCCCGAAGATCTCGATCATGTGAAGCTGACGCCGACGGAAATCGGTGCCGGAGCCCGTATCGGGAGCCACTCGATTGTCATGGCAGGAAGCAAGATTCCAGCAGGCGAAGTCGTGGGCAACTTCCCCGCGGATCGGCGCTAAACGGAGATGGGGCGCATGCTAACCTGAGCATTCACTGTCCTGGAGTGCTCGTTTGCAATCCGCCGCGTTCGTTGTCGCCCTGTTTGAGTTCGTTCTGCTCATCTTTTCTCTGAGCTTTCATGAGTGCTCGCACGCTTGGATGGCGTCGCGCCTTGGCGACCAGACGGCGCGACTCGCAGGCCGCGTGACGCTCAATCCGATGTACCACATTGACCCCATCGGTACGCTGCTGCTTCCTGCCATCATGATTTTCGGGCCGTTTGTCGGATTCACCCTCTTCAGCGGCGCCCTGATCGGCTGGGCCAAACCAACCCCGGTCATGACTCGCAATTTCCGCAAGATCGTCCGCGACGATAACCTGGTGACGCTGGCCGGCCCGGCGTCCAACCTGATTCTTGTCCTCGTGGCGCTCGCCGTCCTGATCGGCATTTCGATTGCGGCGCCCGGCGGCCACGACATCGTGCTTTCCACTTTTCAGGGTGGATTGATGCAAGGCGTGGCCTCTGGCCTGCAGGCTGCCGTGTTGCTCGCCGTGCTGGCAATCGAGATTAACTTCTCTCTGTTCTTCTTCAACCTGCTCCCCATCCCGCCGCTCGATGGCAGCCATTTGCTGCGCAATGCGCTTCCTTACAACGCCGTCCAGGCGTACGACCGCATCGGCGGATGGGTCAGTTGGCTCCTGATGATCCTGGTCGGGGGCTTCATTCTGCGCTTGCTCATCGGCCCCGCCATGGCGATTGTTTATTTCATTTTGACGCGGTTCTAGATTGCGCCGGACGGCAATGGCACCCCGCTACAATGGAATAAGCTCTCCTTGGATCTGCAACTCAAGCGAGGCTTCATCCTCCTGGAATCATTACGGAACCGATCGACAGAATGTCTGAACAATCCACTTCGAAATCCCGCCCGCGCGTTCTCAGCGGCATGCGTCCCACGGGCAAGCTTCATCTCGGCAACTACATGGGAGCCCTGGTCAACTGGGTCAAGCTGCAGGACCAGTACGAGTGCTACTTCTTTATCGCTGATCTACACGCGCTCACGACCGATTACGCAGACCCCTCCGGCATCGCACCCAACACGCTTGAGGTGGCACTGGATTTTCTCGCCGCCGGCCTCGATCCAAAACGCTGCACCATCTTCGTGCAGAGCCAGGTAAAACAGCACTACGAATTGCCCCTGTTGTTGGGGATGATCACGCCCCTGGGCTGGCTCGAACGCGTCCCAAGCTACAAGGAGATGCAGGAGAATCTCACCCACAAGGACCTCACGATGTTTGGGTTCCTTGGATATCCAGTCCTGATGGCGTCCGACATCCTGCTCTACCAGGCAAACTACGTTCCCGTCGGGCAGGATCAGCAGGCCCATGTCGAGTTGACTCGCGAGATTGCGCGGCGTTTCAACAACTTCTACAAGCTCGATCAGCGCGATGTGCTCCCCGAGCCCGGCGTTCTACTGACTCCCTCGCCTAAACTGCCGGGAACCGACGGGCGCAAGATGTCAAAGAGCTACGGAAACACGATTCTGATCTCCGATCCTGAACCCGTGGTGCGGCAAAAACTAAAGTCCATGGTTACGGACCCCGCGCGCGTGCGCCGCTCCGATCCAGGCGAGCCCGACAAATGTCCGGTTGGCGACCTGCATAAGGTCTTCTCAACGGCGGAAACCATGGCCAGGGTCTATGACGGTTGCCGCACAGCAGGCATCGGATGTATTGAATGCAAAGGATGGGCAGCCGACGCGCTCGTTCAGGTGCTCCATCCGATCCAGGAGCGCCGCGCGAGCCTTACCCACCCGCAGGTGATGGATATCCTCGAAGAAGGTTCAAAGCGCGCAGGCGCGCGGGCGGCACAAACCATGCATGAGGTCCATTCCGCGATGAAGATGTCCCTCACGGAATTGGTAAACAAATAGCTCGTATTCTTGCAGATTGAAGCAGAGATCCACTTGACTGAAGATCCAAACAATCCGAAACCCGACGCCGCAGACGCCGAGCGCGCGCCCGTCAAGGAACCGACGCCCGCTCCTGCCCCCGTGCATGAGCCCGAGCCAGGTCTTGTCCCGCTTTCGGATCCGGAACCAAGCGATCCGGGGCCCAATCCAGACCCCGAACCAGACGAGAACCCTCCGCAAAAAGCAGCTGCGAAACCGCCCGCGGAACCCGTAGTTTCCGCCGGACGCCCCGTTCCTGTTCCCATGCCTCTGAAGGCGAAGAAATCGGAAGACGAGTCCGAACAGTCGCCGTTCTCAGTCTCGGTGGGCCAGGTCTACGACGGCCCCCTCGACCTGCTCCTCGACCTGATTCGAAAGCAGGACATCGATATTTACGACATCCCCATCGCCAAGATCACGGCGCAGTTTCTGGCCTACGTCAATCAGCTCAAGGCCAGCGACGTCGATGTCGCGGGGGAGTTCATCTACACCGCTTCATTGCTCATTCACATCAAGAGCAAAATGTTGCTGCCGCGCAACCCGACGGGTCCCGACGATGCCGCCGACGACCCGCGTCGCGAACTGGTCGAGCGCCTCATCGAGCATGAGCGCTTCAAAAATGCCGCCCAGATGCTGCAGCAGAAACAAATGCTCGAGGCGGCCACATGGACCAACCCGGGCATCCGCGAATTCAAAGACGATGTCGCCGCCGAACCGGAAATCGCCGCAGACACCGTGGATTTAGTCCGAATCTTTCAAGAGATTCTCGATCGCGCCCGCAAGCGGCCTATTTTCAATCTGGAAGAAGATGCCGTGACGGTTGGCCAGATGATTCAGTTCCTGTCCCGTCGCCTGGCAATGGAAGACAAGCCCGTGGCTTTGCGCCGCATCCTCAGCCACACCCGGTCAGAACGTGCGCTTGTCGCCATGTTCCTGGCGTTGTTGGAATTAGTCCGACTCCAGGCTATTCTGTTGCGTCAGGACCGGGCCTTTTCGGAGATATTCATCAAGAAAAACACCAGCTTCGACGCCGTGATGAACGAAGGCCTTGCCAACGCCCGCGACGACTGGCGTTAGCAGCTACAAAGGAAGCATTCCTCATTTCGGAAATCTGGCGACGGACGAGGTCGCCGGAACCCGACTTTCAGTCTGGTTTGAGGGCATTCAGCGTCACCCGGCGAACACTAACCCGTTTCATCCCAGTCATTTTCGCCCAGCCTCGTCCATCCAGTGTAGAATTGAGTTAACGACCCCCATTCCCCAGGTTCGTTGCACAAGCAATCGCGCTCTCTTTTGGTTGCTGGGGTTTTATGCAAGTCTCTCCATTGGTCGCGTTTTTCTCCTCTCCCATCGGCACTCTCTCCTATTTTCAGAATCTCCCCAACGTTGAGCCTGCAGGGCGTGTCATTCCGCGTCCCGCCGCATCGACTGTCCGCGCGAAAGAACTCTGATGGCAACTGCGGAAATTCTTCCCAAGGGTGGAACACTCCTCGACCGAAAAATGGGCGGAAGGACGAACCACGCCGGCGTCGCTGTCTTTCTGGTCATGTTTGCCGTCGGCCTTTGCTACATCGTCTTCCACGTTGCCCGCGATCTCGATTCGGTCGCCATTCCGAGCATGGCTCCCTATCTTCTGCTCGCGGTTGCTCTGCTCATTGCCCTGGGCTTTGAATTCGTCAACGGATTTCACGACACCGCCAATGCCGTCGCTACGGTGATTTACACGCACTCGCTCGAGCCGAACATTGCCGTCGTGTGGTCGGGCATGTGCAACCTTGCCGGCGTCCTTTTCTCCACGGGCACCGTAGCTTTCGCCGTCATTACCCTTTTGCCGGTCGAACTCATCCTGCAGGTAAGTTCCGGCGCGGGGTTCTCCATGGTCTTCGCACTGCTCATCGCTGCCATTCTGTGGAACTTGGGCACTTGGTGGTTTGGACTGCCAGCCTCAAGTTCCCACACGCTGGTGGGCTCCATTGTGGGTGTCGGACTGGCCAACCAACTCCTCAGTCCCCACGCCGCTACCTCCGGTGTGGACTGGGATCAGGCCATCAAGGTGTTGAAAGCGATGCTGATCTCACCTCTGCTTGGCTTTGCGCTCGCTGGTCTTCTGATTCTGCTCTCGAAGTCGCTGCTTAAGTTCCCTGAGTTGTACACGGCGCCAAAGAACGATGAGCCGCCGCCGTTTCCGATCCGCGCGCTCATGGTGCTTACCTGCACGGGCGTCAGTTTCTTTCACGGATCGAATGACGGACAAAAGGGCATGGGCCTGATCACATTGATCCTCATCGGCACGGTTCCAACCGCTTACGCGCTCAATCACTCTATCGGCCCAGCCGAAACACAGCAGTTCATCGTCGCTTCCGAACAGGTCGGCCACATTCTTGATCGCCATGTCGACCCACAGGGCGTGCTCGCTCCCGATCCGCGCGAAGAAGTCACCACCTACGTTCGCACCCGGCATCTCCGGCCGGGCACGATCCTTGCCATGCGCGCCTTGGTGCAGGGCTTGGGTCGCGAAACTGCGCGCTATAAGGAATTCCAGTCTGTTCCGCAATCAGATCAAGCCAGTGTCCGCAATGACATGTACGTCCTGAGCGAAGCGCTGCGGCTTCTGCAGAGGTCCGATGGTCCCGCCTTTACCTCCGGGCAGCGGGCAATTCTAGCCAACTATAAGACTCAGATCGACCGAGCCACCCGATTTATCCCCGACTGGGTCAAGGTAGCCGTGGCTCTCGCGCTTGGCCTCGGCACCATGGTGGGATGGAAGCGGATCGTGGTCACCGTCGGCGAAAAGATCGGCAAACAGCATCTGACCTATGCACAAGGCGCAAGTGCAGGAATCGTCGCCATCGGAACAATCTTCGCGGCCGACACATTCGGTCTTCCGGTCAGCACAACCCACATCCTCAGCTCGGGCATAGCCGGCACCATGGCAGCCAATGGAAGCGGGGTTCGTTTCTCTACGGTGCGCAATATCGCAGCAGGATGGATTCTCACCATGCCGGCGGCGGCGCTGCTCTCCGGCCTACTCTATTGGCTTTTCCGCCACTTGGCCTGACCCGCAGCTCCCATTCGAATCGATCCTCGACTCCCGCCCTGATTCCTCCCTGTGGGATTCGCCGCGCTTCTCGCGCGTTTTCATCCGACGTTCATTTGCCATTCATACTTCTGGTTTATCCATGGCTAGACCCGAAAAGCACTTCCCCCGCCGAAACTGGACGGTTTTCCATCTAAGCTCCGGAGCATCCCAATGGCCGACATCGCAACTACAGCGGGCGCAGTACCTCACGGCGCGTCGCTGCTCGACAAAAAAAGACACAAATTCCCCGCATGGATCAGCGGTGCAATCGTCCTGGTCGCGCTCGTCGGTGGGCTCGCCTATGTGGGATTCCACATTGCAGGTGACCTGGGCAATGTCACCACAACCAGCACCTGGGCCTACGTCCTGCTGGGAGTTGCGTTGTTCATCGCTCTCGGATTCGAGTTCGTCAATGGCTTCCATGACACGGCTAACGCGGTCGCAACGGTCATCTATACTCATTCGCTCGAACCTAACCTCGCCGTGGTCTGGTCGGGCCTTTGCAACTTGACCGGCGTGCTCACGTCGGCAGGCGCGGTGGCCTTCACGATCATCACCCTGCTGCCGGTCGAGTTGATTTTGAAGGTCAGCTCCGGCGCCGGCTTCGCGATGGTCTTCGCCCTCTTGATCGCTGCAATTTTGTGGAATCTCGGCACCTGGTGGTTGGGCCTTCCTGCCTCCAGTACGCACACCATGACCGGCTCCATCATTGGCGTCGGCGTCGCCAACCAGCTGATGTCCAACTCCGCGAGCGGCACTTCGGGCGTCGACTGGGAACAGGCGACGAAAGTCTTCAAGGTACTCCTGATCTCGCCGCTGGTTGGCTTTGGCTGCGCCGCGCTCCTCTTCCTGTTGGCCAAGGCGACCATCAAGTACCCCGCGCTCTACGAGGCTCCTAAAGACAACACGCCTCCGCCGTGGCCCATTCGCCTGCTGCTGGTTCTCACTTGCACGGGTGTCAGCTTCTTCCATGGCTCGAACGATGGACAGAAGGGCATGGGGCTGATCATGCTCATTCTCATCGGCACGGTGCCTACCGCCTACGCACTCAATCACACAGTGACGGCGCACGATATGCAGGATTTCATCGCCGCCTCGGAGCGTTGCGTTTCAATCATTGATGCGCACGTCGACAAAAACGCAGTGATGTCGGGTGATCCGCGCACCGAGCTTACGGACTTTCTGCGCACCAAGAAGCTTGAGCCGGCCACCATGACCGCCCTGCGCGAGAATATTCGCGACCTCGAAGGCGACGTCAAGGCGTATGGCGACTACAAGAGCGTACCGGCCAACCAGCAGACCAACGTTCGCAACGACATGTACGTCACCAGTGAAGCTCTGCGACTGATGGCCAAGACCAAGCAGCCTGCTTTTACCGCCGAAGAATCCGCGGCTCTCGACAATTACAAGTCCAAGGTCGACAAAGCTACCAAGTTCATTCCCTCTTGGGTCAAGGTCGCTGTCGCCCTCGCGCTGGGAATGGGTACCATGGTCGGCTGGAAACGCATCGTCGTGACGGTCGGCGAGAAGATCGGCAAGGAACACCTGACCTACGCGCAGGGCGCCACCGCCGAGTTGGTGGCCATGGCGACTATTTTTGCGGCGGACAACTTTGGCTTACCAGTCAGCACGACTCACGTTCTCAGTTCGGGCGTCGCCGGCACTATGGCGGCGAACAAGAGCGGCCTGCAGTTCTCGACCATTCGCAACATCGCTGCAGCATGGGTCTTCACCTTGCCCGCCGCGGCCCTTCTCTCGGGACTGCTGTTTGCCCTATTCCGTCAATTCTCCAATTAGCCTCTACGTTGAAAAGGGGACAGGCTTCGGCCTGTCCCCTTTTTTGCGCCCCAACCTGTAAACAAAATCTGCATTGGTGAGAATCTCTTCCGGTATATTTGCTCCTACAGCAAATCCAGGCGCTCTGTGCGTAATTTTCGACGGCTCCTCAAGGCTCAAGGCGGGATGCCTCGTCGCGAAAGCACCGGTCCTGCATTGGTCTGAATTCAGATTCATGGCAACAACACAGGAGATCGTCATGGCTGTTCCTTGTTCGAAATGTGGCGCTGATGTGCCTGCAGGCGCCCAGTTCTGCGCCGCATGCGGAGCGGCTGTTGTTCCCGGAGCACCGTCGCCATCTGCGAGCACCGGATCCGGCTTCACGCCCGTCAACATCCCCAGCCAGCCGATCCCCCCGCCGCAACCGCCGCTCGGCCCGACAGCCGGCACACAACCTTTGCCCGGATACACACCCGTTCAACCCCCGCCACCACCACCGAGTGCTTACGCGCAACCCGTGGCCGCAGCACCGGTGATCGCCGCGGGCTATACGCCACCCCCGCCACCGCCAACAGGCACATTTGCCCAACCTGCGTCTGCGCGACCCGGCGGCGGAGGCAGTGCCCTGAAAATCATCCTCATCATTGTTGCCATCCTGATCGGGCTCGGCATCCTCGGCGCAGGCGCAGTCGGATTCATGGTCTGGCGTGTTGCCCACGCCATCCATCTCGGGGGCCACGGCGGGCAGATCACACTCAATACCCCGGAGGGCAGCGTCACCACCTCCAAAGCCAACGACTTCAGCGCCGATGAGCTGGGCACCGACATTTATCCCGGCGCGAAAAGCACATCAGGCGGCATGCGGATGGCGCTTCCCAGCGGGTCAATTGTCTCCGCCGTGTTCGTGACCTCCGACTCCAAAGATCAGGTGTTGAGCTTCTACAAGAGCAAGTTTGGAAGCGATGCATCTGTTTTCGACAACACCAACAGCGCCATGATCTCTCTGAAAAAGAGCGCCCACGAAAACATCATGGTGTCGATTTCTGCGCGGCCGTCGGAGAATGACGGCCAGACCAAGATTTCGATCGTCCATACGCGGAACAAAGGGGCTTCCTAAGCCGCTTGCTTTAAGCAGGTGACTTCGATCTGGGGCGTTCGGCACAGCCGGACGCCCTTTCTCTTTCCCCGGATTTCCTCACCCGCCTCCGCGCGCCAAGCTCCTTCCAATCCGGTACGATGATCTAGGTACTGAATGAGCCTAAAAGCCAAGCTGGAAGCCGTCATCTACGCCGCAGAAGAGCCCGTCACTCTAGCGCAACTCGCCGCCCTTTTCGCCTCCGAAGCCCTGGAGTGGAAAGCGGAGGAGGAGACTGCCGCCGAGGAGGCCGCTGCGGAGGCGGCGGAACAGGCAAGAAAGCCGGAGCAGCTGCCCATGCTCGCGGAAGGACTGGAGTACCTGGGCCTGGAGCAAGCGCCCGATTTCTACAACGCAGAAGAAGCCGCTGGTGCTTCCGTGCAAGTGGATCCCGCCCTCTCAAATTTGGCCGGCACCGAGCCCGGTGAGTCTTCGACGGCAATCCCTTCAGGTGAATCTGCTGCAGCCGAAACTGCCGAACCCCAAGATTCAGAAGCCGAAGCCAAGCGGCTGGCGCGTGTGCGTGATCGCGAAGGCAAAGCGATTCTTCGCAAGCTGCTCGATGAACTCATCGCCACTTACGCAGTCGATGACAGAGGTGTGGAGATTCGCGAGATCGCCGGTGGATTTCGCATGGCTACCAAGCCTGCGTGCCACGACGCTGTGCGCGTGTTCATCAAAAGCCTGAAGCCCGCCATGAAACTGTCTCTTCCCGCCCTGGAGACGCTTGCCGTGATTGCTTACAAGCAGCCGGTGACCGCCCCCGAAGTGAACGAGATTCGCGGCGTTGACTCTTCCGGCGTCTTCGGCTCCCTTCTCAGCCGCAAGCTGATCACTACCGCCGGTCGCAAGCAGGTGATTGGCCGCCCGATTCTCTACAAGACCACCAAGGAATTCCTTCTCCGCTTCGGTCTGAACGACGTCACCGAACTGCCTTCAATGGACGAGTTCGAAAAGATGGCCTCTGTCGAGCTGAACGAATCGTCCGAGACTGAGGACGAAAACGTCGGAGGACCGAACGGCGGACCCGATCTCGACGAGAACGCCTCCGAAGAAGAGCCCGGCGAGAACCCTCCATCCGCTTCCCTCGAAACGGTTGCACCGCAATCCGAAGCACAGGGCGAGGTTGTCCCACCCCCCGAGTCTTCCGCACCGCACGAGAAAGAAGAAGCCGAGACGGCGCACCATGACTGACGAAATCAAGCACCCGGCCGACGCACCCGAGCAGGAAATCACCTCGAATGCGGCTGAGATCCTGGAGCACGCTGTCCCCGACGAAGGCCCTGAAACAACGTCCGCCGAATCCGCAGCGCCCGCGGTCATCGCCGACGCATCTCCCGAGTCCGAGTCGCAGGAAGAAATGGCGGAGCCGCGTCCTGCACCAAAGCTCGAGCGTCTGCAGAAGATCCTGGCCCAGGCTGGTGTCGCCAGCCGCCGCCATGCCGAAGAGCTGATCACCGAAGGCCGCGTGCAGGTAAACGGCAAGGTCGTCAACGTGCTCGGATCGAAAGCAGATCCCAGCCGTGACCATATTCGCGTCGATGGAAAACTTCTGCACGGCGCCGAACGTCTGCGCTACTTCGTACTCAACAAGCCCAAGGGCTTTGTCACCACCGTGACCGATCCCGAGGGACGTCCCACGGTGATGCAGTTCTTCGCCAAGACGGGAGAGCGCCTCTACCCAGTAGGCCGCCTCGACTATCAGAGCGAAGGCCTCCTGCTAGTCACGAACGACGGAGAGCTGGCCAATCGACTCACAAAAGCCGCTTCGCGCGTGGAGAAGACCTATCTCGTCAAGGTGGCGGGCCAGCCAAGTGAACCATCGCTCGATCGCCTGCGGGCGGGCGTTGCGATCGAAAAAGACAAACCCGGTGGCGCCAAGGTGCACACCGCACCAGCACGCATTCGCCAGGTCCGCCTGGGCGATAATCCCTGGTACGAAGTGGTTCTCATCGAGGGGCGGAACCGGGAACTGCGCAAGATGTTTGAAGAGATCGGCCATCACGTGGAGAAGATTCGCCGCGTGGGTTACGGTCCGCTGGTGCTCGATCTCGAGCCCGGCAAAACGCGCGAACTCGAACCGGAAGAAGTGAAGGCGCTGCAGCTCACTGCGGAAGGAAAGCTGAAACCGCGTCGGCTGAAGTCTTCGCTCATGCTTCCCAAAGAAGCCGGGAAATCAGCCGAGCAGCGCGCCGCGAAAACAGCGCGCGGCCGCAGAAAGTTCCAACCGCCCGACAATCGTCGCACATCTACGACAGGGCAGCCGGGGATCGATCGCACTTCGGCCAGGCCCGATCGCCCCACTCCCCGGCCCGATTTCAAACCCGGCGTCAAGCCTTTCGCCAAACCCTTCCCCAAGCCGGGATCTCGGCCTTTCGCCAAACCCGGAGAAGGACGCGAGCAAGCGCCGAAATTCGGCAACATTCGCCGCGCACCGTCCAGTGCCCCGCGCAGTTTCGATCGGCACGAAAGGCCTGCAGCAGGCCAGCCGAATCGCTTTCCGCCCAAGCCCGGTGCTCCGCGCCCGTTCCGTCCCCGCGGCGAAGAGGCATCGTCCCCCAAGCCCTTCACACCTAAGCCTGGTGCACGAAAGCCATTCCGTGACGCTGACTCAACGGAAATGGATCGACCGCGATTTGGACTGAGCATTGAGCCACAGATCGAGCGGGAATCCGGTTCGCCCTCCCGCCCGCCGGCTGGGACCAGTCGCCCGGCACGCAGCGGTGATCGCGAATTTCGCCCCCCATCGCCTGGGCGCAGGCCTTCGCGTCCGGCTCCCGGGGGCAGATCCTTCGATCGCCCGAACGATACGCGGCGACGATTCGAATCGAATCCCAACCCGAACCGTCCACCCCGCGGCGAGCGAGAGTTTCGTCCCGCACCGTCCGGGCGCAAGCCTGCGCGTCCCGCAGCGGAAGGCAAAAACTTCGATCGGCCCAAAGAACGGCGCCCGCCCTTCGGCAAGCCTGCTGGGAGGAATTTCACGAAGGACAAAGGAAAAACGGGTGGCCGCTCCAAGTCCTCTTACACTTCCAAACCCCGCGCGGAAGGCTCGCGGACGAGTTCCGGCTTAGAACGTAAACCGAACGGCGGCACAAGCCGCTCTCGACCGCGCTCCGGTGCACCACGTCCAGGCGGATCGCGCCCGAGTGGACCACGTCCAGGCGGATCGCGCCCGAGTGGACCACGCGCAGGCGGCAAACGTCCGACTGGCAGGCCTTCGGGAAAGAAGCGATCGGGCGGACCACCAAGTCGAGGCAAGCGCAGTTAAAGTATTGTCCGGACTCGCCCCTGGCCTGAAGTCTGCTTGCGCTTGATAGGCTTCAGCGTTTCTGTTACCAATCCGACGCAGCAGCATCTGATTCACTATGAGCACTGAGAAAGCAACATTTGGCGCAGGCTGTTTTTGGGGAGTGGAGGCGGCGTTCGCAGCGATTCCCGGCGTGACGGCGACGGCCGTGGGCTATGAAGGCGGGGGCATGGAGCGCCCCACCTACAAAGACGTCTGCACCGACCAGACCGGACACGCTGAAGTCGTCGAGCTCGATTTCGATCCGGCCAAGGTCAGCTACGAGGAATTGCTCGACTCGTTCTTCAACCTTCACGACCCCACCACGCTCAATCGCCAGGGCCCCGATTGGGGCGCCCAATATCGCTCCGCGATCTTCTATCACTCGCCGGAGCAGGAAGTGCAAGCCCGCGCCAAGATTGAGCAACTCACCGCCGAAGGCACTTTCAAACCAAAGCGGATTGTCACCAAGGTCGAGGTGGCGCAGACCTTCTGGCGCGCGGAAGAATACCACCAGAAGTACCTGGAGAAGCGCGGCCAGACGAGCTGCCACATTTAAGCTGTCGCCAATGAAAAGTCGATGACCTTCAGGAACTGAAGGATCAACTCCGGCCGAATAGCAAATTTGACCTTATCTGGTCAGCTTTCCCTGTTCTTCTCCAGCGCCCAGGCCTTCACAAATTTCCAATGCACATAAACCGAGTGGTTCCAGTGCAGCAGGAACCCTTCGCGCCCATCGAGAAAGCCCAGCCGAAAAAAGTAGTTGTAAATAAACGTCGCGACGGGGTTGAGGAAGCAGTTCCACACAAATGCTGGAAGGGACCGGCTGGTGCGGCCGCTCTTGCAGAGCAGCTGCGCGATCTCACTGCTGTAGCGCGCCATGTGCTCGAGATAGATAGCGAGCGTTGGATATGCGTAGTGCAACATGTCGTGCTTTAAAGTGCCAGGTCGCCCTTTGAACTGCGGCGTCGAGTGCGGACCCACGCCTTCGCTCAAGCGCGCCTTGCCTCGTTTGAACAAGCGAAGTTTGTGGTCTGGATAGAAGCCGCCATGCCGCATCCAGCGGCCAAAGTAGAGATTCAGCCGCGGAATCCAGTAGGCATTAAACTCCGGCTTGTCGCTGAGGAGAGCAAGTATCTCCGCTTGCAGTTCCGGCGTAAGGACTTCATCGGCGTCGAGCAGCAAGATCCACTGCGAAGTACAGTGGTCGAGCGCAACATTTTTTTGCTCGCCGTGCCCTCCGAACGCGTGATAGCAAGTCTTGGCGCCAAACGATTCCGCAATCTCAATCGTGCGGTCTTTTGATCCCGAATCCACAACGACGATTTCGTCGGCCCACCGGACGCTCTCCAGCGTGCGCGCCAGGTTTGCCTCCTCGTTCATTGCAATCATCGCGACGGAGAGAGAATTATGCATCGAGGGAAGAATAAATCAGCGGGGCTGTCGCGCTCCCGCCCTCGTCAGGTCAATCGGCATGCGATGCAGGGTTGCATCAAAAAGCCATCGCGGCGCCCGCACACCGTGGCCCGCAGTGCATTTCAGATCGTCCCAAATCCAGCGAGCGGCGAGTTCCTTGATCTCCGCATCTGTCACGCCCTCTTCGAGCAGCGCGAATACGGGAAGCGGGAAAACACACGTGGGCTCATCGCAGCGAATCCAATCCAGAAGAACCGTCTTTCCTGTCGGACGCGAAGACACAAACTTGTGGCGTGTGTTGTAACCGTGACCGCCGCGAAACAGGGAATAGGCTCCCGCGTGCCCGCATGCGCCGCAGACCGTCCCGATCGAGCGGGCTTCAATTCTGCGAATGAGCGGTCCGCCAAACACCAGACCGAGACTATCGTGGGGAAGCAGGATGGGCGCTCCGCACCAGGTGCAGTAGAAGCAGCAATGAGGAATCTCTGTTTCGATCAGGGCAGCAGAAGATCGAGATCCTCTGGCTTGATCGAGGGTAACCTTTTCATGTTCGGCTGCCTTGGCAGATTCCTTATCAGGCGACGAAAACGCCGGAAAATGTTCGCTCACAACGCGTAGGAAAGACATAACTCTCACCTCGAGACCCAGGGAAAATGACAACAAAGTTTGCAAAGCTTGAATGCATTTTCGACGGATGGCCGTTTATTAAAGTTCTTTCAAACCGCGCCGCCCGGCGATTTCGATGACTCTCAAGATCTTCTGTCTGGAGCCTCACACCAATCTTTCGCGAATTCACGCGATTGAAAATGCTACTTAGGAGCTAATTACCGCGAGTTACCCGTGGGCATTACCCGACTTTCGCTGAGCCGCGCAATAAGTTGGTCTGCCGGCGCAGACGTCGGAAACTGCATCTTCCCGTCCTCTCACAATCGTTGCAACCTCGTCGATTTAGAATCGGCGTCCCAAGGGTTCACAATAAGAAGGCCGAGGTCGAGCACAATGAAAGTCCTCATTTTTGGCGCGACCGGGATGGTCGGGCAGGGAGTGTTGTTGGAGTGCCTGCGCGACCCGGAAGTGGAATCCGTCGTCACTCTAGGCCGAACCGCAACCGGCGTCCGCGATTCCAAGGTGCGCGAGATCGTGCACCGGGACCTTGGGGAATACCGCGGGATGGAGGATAGCTTTGCAGGCTTTGACGCCTGTTTCTTTTGCCTGGGCATCACTTCAGCCGGCATGAAAGAGGCAGACTACGAGCGCATCACATATGGCTACACGCTCGCCGCTGCCGAAATGCTCGGCCGGATCAATCCTGGCATGATCTTCACCTACGTTTCTGGTTCTGGAACGGACGGTTCCGAGACGGGGCGCAGCATGTGGGCCCGGGTGAAGGGGCGCACCGAAAATGCCCTGTTACACCTTCCCCTGAACGCATATATGTTCCGTCCCGGATTTATCGAGCCTCTCGACGGCATCCAGTCCAAGACGCCCTCGTACCGCATGTTCTACAACATCGCAGCTCCATTGCTTCCTTTGCTTCATCGGGCGTTCCCTCGATGGATCCTGTCCACGCGCGAAATCGGGCTGGCCATGCTGGCGGTGGCGCGCCACGGCTACGAGAAGCGGATCCTGGAGACAAAAGACATCCGCCGCCTGGTCGGCCCAACCAATGCGAAGCGATGACTGCTCGCTGCGCGCTCAGACGGCTCGGTTCAGCGCCTTGGCGATTGCTCGGATGCAGGTCCCGAATTGCCGCGGCCTTTTGCATCGGATGACTTGCTTCGCGCCTTGGTCCGGTCACCTTGCGCCGTGGTAGAGTGAGATTCCACGGAGGTCCTGATGGCGGCTGGAATTCAGCTTCCCGGCAGCGGCGAAACCATTGAACTGCAGCAACAGGTGGCGCGCTTGCAGGCGCTTCTCGAAGCGTCGCGTCAAGTCCACTCCACCATCCGCGAAGACGAGGTGCTCGAACAGACTTTGCGCATCGTCGTCCGCGAACTGGAGATGGCCGGCGCTGCATTCCCCAGCGTTGGCCTGGCCTACGGCAATGTGAAAGACCTTAACCTTGGCGACGGAAGCGGCTCCGCGCAGCCCATCTATCTACTACAGGACCGCGAAGGGCATCGCATGACCGAGCTGGTCGTTGCGCCTCCCGATGGGCGCGAGCTCACGCTATATGAAGCGGATTTCCTCGAGGGGCTGGCTCTGCAGGCTGCGGTCGCACTTGAGAATGCCCGCAACCACGAGCGCAATCTGCAGTGGGCTCGTGTGCAGCAGGACCTCGACGCGGCACGGAACATCCAACGGTCGTTGCTGCCGCAAAAGCTGCCTGAAATCCCTGGCTATTCCGTCGCTTACCGGTCCGTCACCTGCTATGAAGTCGGCGGCGACTACCTGGACATCGTCGAGCAGCCCGATGGCAGTCTGTTGATGGTCGTGGCAGATGTTGCGGGCAAGGGCTTGGCCTCCGCCATCATGTCCACTAGCTTTCGCGCCGCATTCCGCGCCATCGCCATCACCGGTCTTCCGCTCGCGGAACTGGCCACCCAAATGAACCAGCATCACTGGGCTGAAGGGGAAGAAGCGCGCCGCCGGTATGTAACCGCGATCTTTCTCCGGCTTCATCCCGAGCAAGGCGAACTCGAGGTCGTCAATGCCGGCCACAATCCTGGGTTTCTATACCAGACCGGTCACCCGGTGGAGGAGTTCGAATCGACGGGAACCCCTCTCGGCCTGTTGCCGGGGATGCACTACTCCAGCCAGAAATGCGGGTTTACACCGGGTGCCCGATTGCTTTTCTATACCGACGGGCTTACCGAAGTTTTCCGCGGAGACGAGGAATTTGGCCCGGAAAGGCTGCTGAATGTGTTTTCTACGTGCCCGGTTGTCAATGCGGATGATATTCTCGGTGCACTGTGGACAGCTATCGGTGAGTTTTCGCAGGGCAGCCCCCAGGGCGACGATATGACCGCTCTGGCCTTATGCCGCGAAGCAAGGTAGGAGATAGGCGTGACCAACGTGAAATCCACCAGCGTGGAAGTACGGTTGCCCTCAAGGCTCGGCTACGAAAAGGTCGCCATGAGCACTGCAGCAGCCGTCGCCAAGCTGATGGGTTTCAAACCGGAGCGCGTGGAAGATTTAAAGACTGCCGTCGCAGAAGCGTGCATCAACGCCATCGAGCATGGCAATCTAATGAATGAAGGACTTTCCGTGGGCGTCGTGTTGTCGTCGGTTGACGACGCGCTCGAAGTCAAGGTCATCGACGATGGCAAGGGCCTGAAGAAGCTACCCATCAAACCCGACATCGATCGCAAGATTCATGGCGAAGAAGATCCCCGCGGCATGGGCATGTTCCTCATCCAGGCTCTGGTCGACGAAGCGGAATGGGTCAAGGGCGCCAATGGAAAAAGCAGCTACGTTCGGCTCGTCATTCGCCTCGACAAAGAAACCGACTAACGCATTACGGGAGACACCAGATCGTGCAGACTGAAACGAAGGCGCGCATCGACCAGCTCACTTCCCCAGCCGGACATCCGGTCACCGTCCTACGCTTTGAAGGCGACATCGCCAGCACATCGAAAGAGGCGGTGCTCGGCACCTATCAAACTCTGCCGAAACAGACCGCCAAGCTGGTGCTGCTTGACTTCACCAAGGTGGACTACATCAACTCCAGCGGAATCGCGCTTGTGATTCAGATGCTGATTGAAGCTTCGAATTCGGCGCAGAAGGTCTATGCCTTCGGGTTGTCGCCCCACTTCACCAAGGTTTTCACGATGGTGGGTATCACCAAGTACGCAGGGCTGTTCCCGGGACAGGCCGAGGCGATGGCAGCCCTCTAGAAGCTGCCGCCCTTTCGCCGAAAATCAACGCGTAGAATTCCCTTTATGAACCTCGAGGCGATTCAGGCTGCATTGCGTGACGGCGGCCATGACGGCTGGCTTTTTTACGACCATCACCACCGCGATCCCATTGCCGCCCACATCCTCGGCCTCGATGAAAAAGCGCACATCACGCGTCGCTGGTACTACTTCATTCCAGCCGTGGGCGAACCACGCAAGCTGGTGCACCGCGTGGAGCAGGGCCGGCTCGATTCTCTTCCAGGGACAAAAGGCCTTTATTCCAGCTGGCTCGAACTTGCAGGCGGTCTCGAGGCGATGCTCGGCGGCGCACAGCAGATAGCCATGCAGTACTCCCCCAACAACGCCATCATGTATGTCTCGATGGTCGACGCCGGCACCGTGGAATTCCTGCGCTCCCTCGGCAAGCACATTGTGAGTTCAGCCGACCTGGTCAGCGAATTTGAAGCCGTCCTCAGCGAAGATCAGGTCGCAACACATACCATCGCCCAGGAAGCGATCGACCGCATCCTCGACGAAGGCTGGAAGGAGATCGGCCGCCGTCTACGCCCACCCGCGCCTGGGCGACGTGCAAGCATCACCGAGTTCGACCATGTGCAGTGGCTCAGCAAAGCCATGCGCCGTGAAGGACTGGTTTGGGAAAACGGGCCCAATGTCAGCGTGAATGCCAACAGCTCCGATTCGCACTATGAGCCGACCATCGACCACTGCCAGCTCATCAAAGAAGGCGACTTCGTGCTGATCGATATCTGGGGCCGCGTCAACGAACCCAACAGCATCTTTTACGACATCACGTGGACAGGCGTCGTAGGGCGCGAACCCACGGAGCGCGAACAACTCATCTTCACCACCGTGCGCGACGCGCGCGATGCCGCCATCGCCCGTGTTGAATCCGCCTTTGTCGAGGGCCGGTCCATCTGCGGGTACGAGGCTGATGACGCGGCGCGCGGAGTTATCTATGGCGCCGGCTTCGGCCGCTACTTCACCCATCGCACTGGCCATAACATCGCGCGCGAACTCCATGGGCCCGGCGCGCATCTCGACAACCTCGAAACGCACGATGAACGGCACTTGTTGCCACACACCTGCTTCTCCGTGGAGCCGGGCATCTACCTGCCCGAATTCGGCGTGCGCAGTGAGGTCGACATGATGACCTCAGACACCAAGGCCTGGGTCACCGGCAAAATCCAGCGCGAACTCGTGCGCATCTGACAGGTTTGAGGTACGGAGCCGGCATCTTAGCTTTGGAAGCGAACCCAGCCGGCAGTGGTTCAGAGGCTAGCTAGTCGATCCTGAAATACCAACAAAAGGCCTATAAAGCCTGATGAAACGCGGCATTTGTTGTTCTAGAATTCCTTTGAAGGCATGGAAAATGCCTTGGAAGCTGGGGAAAAACGATGCAGCCCAAGCGCGAGCCGGAGCAGCCACAGCGGGAGTTGTTTCAGATCGATCTGGAGCAGTTGATTGACATGAGCCATGCCCTTGTTCGTCTCGGTGATGTCATCGACTGGCAGTCGTTCGAACGGACTCTGGGTAGCACCTATCATCCCAGTCACGGTGCGCCCGGCATCTCGACTCGTCTGATGGTTGCTCTTCATTATCTGAAGTATCAGCATGACCTGAGCGATGAAGATGTTGTTGCCTTATGGGTCGAAAACCCTTACTGGCAGCACTTCAGCGGCATGACGCATTTTCAGCACCGGATGCCGATCGATCCTTCGAGCATGACGCGGTGGCGCAAGCGTCTGGGCGATGCCGGGGCGGAGCAAATGCTTCGCGCGACGATTGAAGCGGGCATGAAGATGCGCGTGATTCGTCCTGCTGAGTTAAGGCGCGTCAACGTGGATACGACGGTCGAGACCAAGGCTATTCGTTTTCCCACCGATGCCAGACTGTACCAGCGCATGCGCGAGCGGTTGGTAAAGGCCGCACGTGCTGAAGGGCTGACGATCAAGCAGAGTTATCGGCATGTAGGCCGCCGCCTGCTGATGCAGTCCAGCCGTTATGCCCATGCCCGCCAGATGAAACGCGCTCGTGCCTGCACGCGCAAACTGAAAACCCAACTGGGGCGCGTTATTCGGGAAGTCGAGCGACAGACCGAAGAACCAACCGTGAAGCTCGACAAGTTACTTCAGACGGCGCATCGAATCTACGAACAACAGAGGCAAGACAAGGACAAGATTTACTCGGTGCATGAACCTGAAGTACAGTGCATCGCCAAGGGAAAGGCGGGCAATCCGTATGAGTTTGGCAACAAGGTGAGTGTCGCGGTAACCAGTCGCGGTGGATGGTTCGTCGGCGTGAAGAGCTTCACTGGAAATCTCTATGACGGCCACACGCTGGCTGCACAGATGAAGCAAGTCGAAAGCATGATCGCCAACCAGGTGAGCGAAGCGTACGTTGATATGGGCTATCGAGGCCACGACTATGACGGCGCGGTCACCGTGCATGTTGACAAGAGACGAAGAGGGCATACATCGCAAGCGCGATGGCGATGGATGAAACGCCGTGCCGCGGTCGAACCAAGCATCGGACATCTGAAGAACGAACACAGGTTGGAACGTAATCGGCTGAAGGGTACTGCCGGAAATGAGATCAACGCGATCCTGGCAGCCGCCGCGATGAACTTCCAGAAGCTCCTGAGAGCCTTTCGGCGCACTATTCTGTACTGCCTGATGCAGCTATGGAACGGCTCGATCGATCTCAAAGGCCCGAGAAATAGAAATACTCAACTTCAATTTGCCTGAAAATCACTTTTTCAGGATCGACTAGTTACTCGACGGACCGGAATTGGTTCTCAGCCCAGAGCACGGCCTCGGTATAGCATCGATTGACGCCTTCGTGCCGAAGCTTCATGGACTCCAGAATCGACTCGGATGCGGCCCACTCGCCGCATTCGTGATGCTTCAACCACTCCAGCATGCGCCCTTCGCTGTTGACCGTCCCCTGCAGTGCCTGGCAAATCTCCTCGCGCAATGGAAGCGACGGGGTCAGTTCCTCCATCGGAACGCCAAGCATGGCGGGGAGCAGACTAAACATCCCCAGCAGATATTGTTCGTTGGAGCTGAATTTACAGAGTGCCGCTGCAAGTTCGCAGAACCGCGCACGGACCATGGCCATCCGGAGAATCTCAGGA
Source organism: uncultured Acidobacteriaceae bacterium (assembly GCA_963762375.1). Taxonomy (GTDB): domain Bacteria; phylum Acidobacteriota; class Terriglobia; order Terriglobales; family Acidobacteriaceae; genus Granulicella. The sequence continues at coordinate 69,907 of CAVXKP010000001.1, read as the reverse complement.
GGGCGCCCCGTATTGAGTTCCGTCGCAATCGCAAGCGTGACCACTCGCCGGAAGGTTTCTTCGCCTAGAAGCACCATCGCGGATCGAACGGACCTTACCTCGACGCGCACTCCGTAGCCTGCCGAATTGATCAGGCGTAACAGGCGGTAGGTGAGCGATTCATCGCGCATCACCGTTTTGCTGAGTTCATCCAGATCGAAAGGATCGGCCTGCAGGAGCCCCAGGATCTCCAGGTGGCAAAGATAGTTGGAAGGAATCTTGCGGTTCCGGATCAGCTCGGGACGGCAGAAATAGTACCCCTGAAAGAGCGTAAATCCTTCGGAACGAGCCTGCTCGAAATCCGCCTGCGTCTCTATCTTCTCCGCCACGAGGACGATCTTCTTGCCCTTGAGCTTGGGGAGCAGTTCCTGCCGCTCGCCGGGAGTCGTCGCGAGAAAGTCCACCTTGACGTAATCAGCCAGCTCAACCAGCGGCGCAAACTTCGGCTCCCAAACAAAATCGTCGAGCGCGAGTCGAAATCCCTGAGCCTTCAAATTGACGCACGCGGCAATCAGATCGGCGGACGGTTCCACCGTTTCGAGAAGCTCAAGAACGGCCAGACCGCTCGGCAAAACACTCACCAGGTCCTGAGTCAAAGTCTCCGCTGTGCAATTGATGAAAGCGAGCAAGCCGCCCGTGAACTTTTCGATCCCGAAGAAGACAGTGTCATCGAGAACAGTACGGGACGCTGCTTCGCAATCTCCGCTAAAAGCAGTTTCGTTCGCTTTTCGGTAGAGCAGTTCATAGCCGTGAATCCGGCCGCGCAGATCGAGAATCGGCTGGCGCGCCACGCTGCGCGAGTGGATCACCGAATCAAGCGATGAATCCGGGGTTGCGACTGCCAACGCCTTCGAAGACATTTCGTTAGCCCCTCGGGAATCTTCTGGGCTCCTTGAATTCTCCCTCGACCCTGTTTTTGACACAATTCCCCGAAAGTTACCCCGTGACCTGTAAGAAGGCGTTGAACTTGCCCTCCTCCCACGCCTTGGCTAAGGCGGTGCGACGGATCGGCAAGCCTTTGGTTTTGAAGTGAACAACTTGGGGGGCAAACCCTGTCGCATGTGCGCTCGCTACACTGAAAGCGAAGAATGGGGGGAATCCTGGCAAAAGCGCATTTGGGCTATCGGGGCAGGCTCGCGCCATCGCCTACCGGGCTTTTGCACCTCGGCCACGCGCGCACCTTCTGGACGGCGGGAGAGCGCGCGCGTGCAGCACAGGGCACGCTGATCCTGCGGTTGGAAGACCTCGATCCCGACCGCAGTCGCGCCGAGTATGCCGCTGCCGCCCTCGAAGACCTGCGGTGGCTCGGACTTTGCTGGCAGGAAGGACCGGACGTCGGCGGCCCCTTTGGCCCCTACGCGCAAAGCGCACGACACCACTTCTATCGGGCCGCGTGGCGCAAGCTGCTGGACGGCGGATTCCTCTATCCCTGCCATTGTTCGCGCCGGGATCTGGCCGCCGCGTTGAGCGCGCCGCATGAATCCGCCGATCCGGACCCGCTCAATGACGAGCCCGTCTATCCCGGGACATGCCGACCTGCAATCGATGCAACGACATTTCGGAGCGGGGTTGCGGAAAACGAAGCGACGATGCCAACAAACTGGCGGTTTCGCGTAAACGACGGCGAAGTCGTCGAATTCGACGATCTCAACCTCGGCCCGCAACGATTTGTCGCAGGCCGCGACTTCGGCGACTTCATCGTTCGTCGCAGGGACGGGGTACCAAGTTATCAGCTCGCCTGCGTGGCCGATGACGCCGCGATGCAAGTCACCGAAGTCGTTCGTGGCGCCGATCTGCTCAAGTCCACGGCGCAGCAGATTTTGCTGAACCGCGCACTGGGCTTTGACGATCCGGCATGGTTTCACTGCCCCCTGGTCGCCGATGAGAACGGTCGACGCCTCGCCAAACGACACGACGCGCTCAGCATCCGCGCGCTGCGCGAACGCGGCCTTTCTCCGGCCAGGATTCTCAGCAGCGATTTCACCCAGACATGACGAAAATTTGCAGAGGGCCAACAGCAAGAGCGCGGCTCCATTGTCAGCCGCGCCCGATTTGATTCAGATTGCGCCTCGTTCCGAGTTTTACGAGTGCTTGATGAACTTCCCAGACTGCAGCTCGCGCATCGCGGTCTGCAATTCCGCCTGCGTGTTCATCACGATCGGCCCGTACCATGCCACCGGCTCTTCGAGCGGTTTGCCTGAGACCAGCAGGAAGCGGATACCTTCCGGGCCGGCCTGCACCACGATTTCGTCGCCTCGGTCGAAGAGCACCAGCGAATGGTTCTTCGCATCGTACTTCGCCTCGGCGTTTGGATCGATGGCCGACTCCGTCAAGACCGCTCGCGGATCAGATGCGTCGCGAAAACTTCCAGAACCGGCGAACACATAGGCAAATGCGTTGCGGGTCGTTTCCACCTGAATCCGCCGGAACTTGTTGGGCGGTACAGAGATGTCGACGTAGCTCGGGTCGGCGGCGACTCCTTCGACAGGCCCCGATTTACCCCAAAACGTCCCGCAGATAATGCGCGCTTTCGTGCCGTCATCCTCGGTGACCTCGGGGATCGCGGCCGACGGGATGTCCTGGTAGCGCGGGTCCGTCATCTTCAACGAAGCGGGCAGGTTGGCCCAGAGCTGGAAACCGTGCATGCGCCCATTGGCGTCGCCGCGCGGCATCTCCTGGTGCAAGATACCACTCCCGGCTGTCATCCATTGCACGTCTCCCGCGGTCATGCGGCCCTTGTTGCCCAGACTGTCGCCGTGGGCCACTTCGCCTGCCAACACATAGGTGATGGTCTCGATGCCGCGATGCGGGTGCCAGGGGAATCCAGCCAGATAGTCTGCTGGGTTCTCATTGCGAAAATCGTCCAGCAACAGGAAAGGATCGAATTCCTTGGTTTTGCCGAAGCCAAAAGCGCGCTGCAATTTGACGCCGGCGCCCTCAATGGTGGGTTTGGTTTGATGGATCTCTTTGACCGCACGAAGCGACATGGTGACCTCCTCTGGAGCAACGGCGAATCTGCTCACCGCTGGAAATTAGATTCACGAGCGAGATATTCGTTGCAACAGGTAATCGCTGACGAGAGCGCTCTGCCGTGGCTGAATGCCCTTTCCAGGTCCCCATACCAAACAACGGCCAGAGACCTGGCCCTCGCCATTACGCCTTGACGAACTGGATATCGAGAGAGATGGTGACGTCCTCGCCCACCAGCACACCGCCGCTCTCGAGCGCCGCATTCCAGCTCAAGCCGAAGTCTTTGCGGTTGATGCGCGCGGTCGCAGAAAGTCCGATCTTGGTGTTGCCCCAAGGATCCTTGCCGGGCTCGCTCGGGCCTTCTACGGCAAAACTCACAGTGCGGGTCACGCCATGGAGCGTCAGCTCACCGACGACTGCGTGCTCGCCCGGGGCAGTACGGCCCACTTCAGTGGACTTGAATGAAAAAGTCGGGAACTTCTCAACTTCAAAGAATTCAGCGCCTTTCAGGTGCCCGTCGCGCTGTTCGTCGCCGGTATTGAGGGTTGAAACCGGCACGGTGGCCTCTACAGTCGAGCGGGTCGGATCGGCTTCGTCCAGTTTCAGTACACCATTGATTCCAGAGAACTTGCCTTTCACGTTCGAGATCATCATGTGTTTGACCTTGAACTCAGCTGCGGAGTGGGCGGGGTCGACGTTCCAGGTGGTTACGACAGAGTTGGTCGCGGTAGTTGCGGTCATACTGGTATTTCTCCTTTTCACCCCTTTGGATGCTGCTCGAAGTTATTCGTTGCAACAACTATTTTCTCTGCCTGTGAATTTTCTGGGAGCCCGGATCGAGTCCCCCGCCAAATCTTGCCCTGGGCACCGGCAGGTTGCGGAACCCGGTACTTGTATTGCGCGAGGCTGGAAGGGCGCACCCGGATTGACGCGAAACTTGCAGCTGGTTATAGTTTGGTTGTGAGGCTTCGTCTCATCCCGACGGCGGCATGTGCGTGTTGTTGCGCGCTGCACCGGTCGTGGGTATGAGCCAGTAAGACTCAGTTCATTTCACCTGCGGCCGCGATTCAGCACTTGCTGACGCGGCTTTTGTGTTTTCGGGGTTGGTTTCATCCATTCCACCCGACAGATGGGTTCAATGATTTTCTCGTTTCTGAATTCGCGGCTCCGCACCACCGCCTCCCGGCGGACCGGGTGTTGTTGTAGCTGTTGACCCATCTCTTTGCACAGAACTTGCGCGTCGAGCCTTCCACAACATCATTCCGAACGCACGCAAACCGTTGCAGTCCCGGCATACCGGGCCCTTGAATTCGCCTCACCTCTTCAGGAGATACCGTGACCCTCGCAGCAAAGCTGTCCCGCATTTTTGTCCTTCTGCTTCTTACAGCCGGCCTTGCCGCCCACGCGCAGGTGGTCGGAGGAACCATCGATGGCCTGGTCCACGATGCCAGTGGGGCTGCCGTTTCAGGCGCGACCGTCGTGGTGCGGCAAGCCGAAACCGGCGCGTCGCGCACGCTGACCACCGACGCCGATGGCCGTTTCTTTGCCCCGTCCCTTCCCGTCGGACCCTACGCAGTCTCCGTCGCGCATGATGGTTTCGAAACCCAGCAGCATACCGGCATTTCACTGACGGTAGGTCAGAGCCTCGCGTTGAATTTCGTTCTCGGTCTTGCGACAGTGCAGCAGCAAGTTGTGGTGGTGGATTCAGGGAACACCGTCAACACGACCACCCAACAGACGGCCGGTCTGATCGATGAGCGCCAGGTGAAGGAACTGCCGCTGAACGGGCGCAGCTACGATGAATTGCTCACGTTGAACCCGGCAACGGTGAACTACACCAACGAACGGTCCGGCGGCATCGGATCATCGAATTCGTCGGTCGGCAATATGTTCGCGGTGAGCGGCCGCCGCCCCCAGGACAATCTCTTCCTGCTCAATGGGATCGAGTACACCGGCGCCTCACTCATCAACGTCACGCCGGGCGGCACCAGCGGACAACTCCTAGGCGTCGATGCGGTCCGCGAGTTCAACGTCGCCACCGATACATACGGCGCCACCTACGGAAAACGCGACGGAGGGCAGGTCAGCATCGTCACCTCGTCCGGCACCAATCGTCTGCGCGGAACGGCCTTCGAGTTCATCCGCAACAGCGCGCTCGACGCCCGCAATTTCTTTGACCAGGCAACAATTCCCGAGTTCCAGCGCAACCAGTTTGGCGGCTCGCTCGGCGGCCCCCTCCGCGCCAACAAGCTCTTCCTTTTCGGGAACTATGAAGGCTTCCGCCAAAACTGGGGCCTGAGTGAAGTGACGCTGGTGCCGGACAACGAGGCGCGCCAGGGTTACCTGCCCAACGCCGCGGGCGTGGAGCAGTATGTCGGCGTGAATGCCGCCGTGGCACCGCTCCTGGCGCTGTGGCCGCAGCAGAACGGCCCTGAGCTGGGCAGCGGTATCGGCGAAGCCTTCAGCCATCCACCGCAACACATTCGCGAAGACTTCGGGACCGCACGCTTTGACGACAACCTGAGCGGGAAGGACCTGCTCTTTGCCGTTTACACCGTCGACGACAGCGCCGCAAACACGCCCTCGCAGAACCCCCTCAGCCTGGTGAACGAGACCTTGCGCGAGCAGGTAGCCAGCGTGCAGGAGCAGCATGTCTTCTCGCCTGCACTTCTCAACACCGCACGCTATGGCTACTCGCGCGCTAGCTACTTCTTCACTGGAAACACCCCGGTTTCGATTCCGGGTTGGGTCACCGGCCAGCCGATTGGCGCCATCGTCATCAGCGGGAGCACCGCCTCCAACGGCGCATCGCAAATCACCCAGGCCGGGCTCAACGTGGGCAGCAACAATACCGCCGCGCGGAACCTCCTCACCTGGGACGATCACGTTTATTGGTCCCACGGTCGCAATCAGGTCGAAGCCGGCGTCTGGCTGCAGCGCATTGAATCCAACGATCTACTGGCGCAGGACCAATACGGCCAGGCATCGTTCAGCACGCTGCAAACTTTTTTGCAGGGCACCGTGAAAACCTTCACCGTTGTGCCATCGCCCACGGAACTCGGCTGGCGCATGCTCGCAGGTTCGGCCTTCGCAGAAGACACTCTGAAACTGACGCCCCGCCTGGAGCTGCGTGCAGGCTTCCGCTCCGAATCGACGAACGGCTGGAACGAAGCGCAGGGCCGGGCATCGAACTATGCGATTGTCGGCGGTGTTCTGCAAACTCAGCCGATTGTCGGCGGTTCCGCACTCACCAAAAACAACGCGGTCTTTCTTCCCGAGCCGCGCGTCGGCTTCGCTTGGGACGTATGGGGCAACGGCAAGACTGCAGTGCGCGGCGGCTTCGGGCTTTATCACGGCTTGCTCGACACGCTCGACTATCGCCTGGACCAGACGGCTCCGTTTAATACCGCCGAATCCATTTCCAACATCGCCGTGTCGAAACTCAGCATCACTCCAGGCACACCGCCGCCGGCCGGCACCAAGGTTTCCCCCAGCAACGTGCAACCCGACATCGACACCCCCGCGGTACTCACGTGGAGCCTGCGCGTGGAGCAGCAGATCGCGCCGCGCACTTCGCTCACGGTGGGCTATGTGGGCTCGCACAGCTATCACCAGATCCTCTCTGAAGACATGAACGAGCCTGTCCCCACCGTAGAAGCGGACGGCACGGTCTTCTACCCCGCCGGAGCGGTCAATGCCAATCCCGCGCTTGCCAATTCGACGTCGTGGGTGTCCCAAGGCGTCGGATCGTACAACTCCCTCGTGGTCGACGTGCGCCGGTCGTTTGGCAGCGGCTTCCAGTTCCGCGGAAACTACACCTACTCAAAGAACCTTGACGACGGTTCGGCGTGGAACACCAGCGTCAGTGGCAACACGCCGGCCTTCGTCGAGTTCCCTCTGAATCCCAAGCTCGATTGGGGCCCGGCAGCCACAGACGTGCGCCATGCAGGCTCGTTGAACGGCAGCTATGAATTGCCCTTCGGCGCGAAACAGCGCTTTCTCAATCACACACCGGCACCCGTTAACTTCGCTGTGAGCGGCTGGAGCGCGAGCGCAATCGTGACCGTGCAAAGCGGCTTTCCGTTCACTCCTCAACTGGGTTATAACCCCACCGGCAATGGCGATACGCGCAACCCGGTGCGTCCCAACTGGAATCCCAACTTCTCCGGTACGCTCTATCCGGGCACGCCCACGCAGTACTTCAACCCGGCAGCCTTTCTTCCCCCCGCGACAGGCACGTATGGCAATGTTTCGCGCGATGCTTTGACTGGGCCTGGCCTGTCTGAACTGGATTTCTCGGCGTCCCGCAACGCGCGCCTGACCGAACGGCTCGGCCTGCAGTTCCGTGCAGAGTTCTTCAACATCCTCAATCACGCGAACTTCCTCACCCCCAACGAAGTGGTCTATACCTCGGCGACGTCAGGCATTTCACCCACCGCCGGCGTCATCACCGCGACGTCAACCACTTCACGGCAAATTCAGTTTGGGGCCAAATTGCAGTTTTAGAACCCACGAAGGATCCAGGCACTCCGCGCTCGGGAAGCAACGCCGCGTAGAACGCGCGTTGCGAAATCTGCGTGCAGCTTTCCGCAGGCCCGAGGGGGCTCGGCAAATGATCCGTGACCGAGGCGACGAGGCTCCGCGGATCAGCAAATGCCGTAACAAACGCGGAAGCCGTAAGCGCTCGGCGACGGGCGACAACGGGTGACCGCTGGCCTATCGGTAACTCCTAGACTGATTACGATTTACTTTCAATCCCAATCTCGAGTGGGATTGCGTGATATCGAACTCTGGACCATCCTCTTATCTGTGGCTTTCCCCTCAGCCAGCCGTCCGTCATCGGAACGGCATTGATTGCGATAGGTAGTGCCCTAAACATAACAAAATAAAGGGCCATGCGCGACCTATCTGGACGAGGCTTTCATGGAAGTATCTTTCCCCAGACTGCGCCATTGGATGAAGCGCGGAACGACCTGCGAGCAGGGAAACAACCTCCTCGAGGTTGCGCTGCTGTGTTCCCTCATCGGCCTGGGGACGATTGCAGGCATGCGCGGCATGGCGAACGGGGTCCAGCACGCGTTTGGACAAATTGCCGCGAATCTCGCCAACATCTTCGATAACTCCAACTTCGGCGCAGGAGACGACGGACAGGGCGGCCAATCCGCCGCCAGCGCTGCAGGTGGCGGGGGCGGCGGAAATAGCGGCGCCAGCGGGTCTGGCAACAGCGGAAGCGCCGGCAAAACCGGTGGCTCTGCCGGCGCGAGCGCCGGGAACGGCGGCGGCGGCAACTCTGGCGGGGCCGGAAATAACGATGGCGGCTCGAACGGCAGTGCCGGGGGGAATCAGGGCGGCAATGGCGGCGCTGGAGGCAACGGCGGCACCGGTGGCGGCGACGGAGGCCAGTATGGCCATGGCGGCAGTAACGGCGGGGGTGGTGGCGGAGCAAGCGGCCATGGCAGTGGAAACGGGAATTGCAGCGACGGCAATTGCACGGGCAATGGCAATGGAAACAATGGAAACGGGAAAGGTGGGGCTTAAAGCAAGGCGACGCTTCTGCGCAGGATGCAAGGGTCCCCTGTTCGAAGAATGAGGACCTGGGAAAGATGGAAACCCAAAAAATAGACATCCGCGCAAAGATCGCACGGGGTTTGCAGAAGGAAGCACCAAAACAAAATTGAGATCCTCAGGTCCGGATCATCCTGCATGGGGAGGGAGGGCGGACGAGATCTGAGGCATAGAGCCATAAATTAAAAACTCAGGGGGAAAAACCAGAGGGGCCCACAATGCCAATCAACATTGTGGGCCCCTCTGGCGTTTGTTCCAGCCACAGATGGGAACGATCGATAGCCTCAGAGAGCCGCCTGCAGAACCTCCCTTGAACGCCCTGACGCAGAAAGCCGGTACGCATGGTTCGACTCGTTGGTCTGAATAAAAAGGTCGAAGAGCGTTGCATACAAACCCTGCCGGCCAGCGAGTTGCCGTCGGCGCGCTCTCTGGAACTGAAATCGAAAAGGCGAACAGAGTTCGGCTGCGACAAGAAATCCGGGAGAGAAGTATTCGTGCGCATCGGCAATCGCCGTGACGATCAGAGACCGCCAGCTCATGCGGAGTAGATCTTTCAGTCGCTGGGAACCTGGCAGCGGATCCATCCTTATCGCGACGTGGTCGCAGAAACACAGAAGCTGCAGCACTAGCGGATCCAGCGGCTCACCTCGGTTCACTGCTCGTGTAAACACTGTCGTAGACCCACGCTGCAAATCATCATGGACGTCCTGAAGATCGTCGCCAAGTTGCAGAAGCGCGCCCCACTCAAAACCGAACCGGCCCTCTTCTTCGCTCATCCAACCACGAGCCAGACAGGCATCAGCCAGCACCGATGTGCCGCCTTTCAGGAGACTCAGGTGGAGCAGTTCGGCATCGCTCATCTGCGCCTCTGCCTGCATTTGTGCAACGCTTGCCTCCTGCGCCCCATGGATCGCCAATAAGCATTCATAGACCTGGGGAAACTGCGCACGTGGATACTGCGCCTCAATCATTGCCACGAGGGCCCAAAGCGTGGTCTCGTGAGCATTGGACGAGGGTCCGCCGCTCCCTTGCAAACGTCCGCGAAAGCGCTGGCTGAATCCAAGTTTCGCGCTGCGACTCACATCGATGTTGTCGAGGTAGTTGTCGGTGTAGGGATAGAGCAGGCTGTATCCAAGGATCGAAGACGTGATTTCGCTGCGCACGCCAAGCAGCGGTTGCAGGCCGCACGCGGTCCACGCATTGCGGCAGGCCTGGATTCCGTGTTGCGTACCCAGAGGCTGATCTCCGGTCAGCACAAAAGTTCTCCAGCATGGCCCTCCGTCGGAGGGCCACTTTTTTGTCCCGACGTCAAGCCGAATTCTTTGACTTCTCACAGAAAACTACACCGAAGTTTGGCTGCCCTCGTGCCTTTACCAAGAGTGCCGACACAGAGCGATTGAGCGGCGAAGCACTTGCGAGGATGCAATGCCAATGAACCGGAATACACAACAGACGATGTCGCCTTTCCCAGTAGCACCGCAGGTCCTTTGGGGTGCGACCGAGCACGCAATGTCAAGTGCGGAAGTATCGCGACTTCCCGGGAACGGTTCTGCCACGCATGTCAGTCAAACAAGCGCCTTCAGGTCGTCAACCGGTTGGAGGCTCCGGAGCGTGATCGGCTGCTGCTGGAACATCTTCCTTCGGTTCGTTACATCGCTCACAGAATTCATGAACGCCTCCCGCAGCATGTAGAGCTTGACGACCTGATCTCGTCCGGGATGGTTGGCCTGATCGATGCATTCAATAAGTTCGACCATACCAAGCAGGTGCAGTTCAAGAGTTACGCGCAGTTCCGCATTCGTGGCGCCATCCTGGATTCTCTGCGGGTGCTGGACTGGAGTCCGCGCGAGCTTCGCCGCAAAGGACGCGCCGTGCAGGAGGCCATCCAGACCATGACCCGCAACCTGCGGCGCACGCCCACCGAGACCGGAGATCGCGCGCGAGTTGAATCTTGGCATCCATGAGTACCAGCTATTGCTTGGGCAGCTCAAGGGACTCGAGATCGGCAGTCTCAACCTGGAACACAATGACGACTCCGGCGAAGACCAGCTCGCCTACATCGCAGGCTCCCCGAACGACGATCCGCTCTTCCGCTGTCTCCAGGGAGAGATGCGGCAGCTGCTGATGGACGCCATCGAGGCGCTGCCCGAGAAAGAGCGCATGGTTCTCACCCTCTACTACTATGAAGAGCTGACGATGAAGGAGATCGGCTTCACGCTTGGTGTGGTGGAGTCGCGCGTCTCGCAGATCCACTCGGCTGCCGTTGTTCGGCTTCGCGCCAGCCTGCACGGCATGCAGGAAGAGCGAGAAGCCAATTGCGGGCACGGCGAATGCGCAGCACGCCAACGGATTGCTAAATAAATTGTTAGACAGCCCTAATGTTTCCGCCCCATCTGCCGATAAGACATCCTCAGGAGGATGCTCTTGAACAGATCGAGGAAATCCCGACGGTTGTTTGACCACGGCCCATGCCGCGAGGAGATGCTGCGCCTCGACTCGACAGCCAGGATGTCATCCATCGATCAGCTCCGCTCGATCCGCAGGCGCGCGGCCGGGATTGAAGAGCCTTTCTCCGCCGCTTCGCCGGCCCGCATGGAGCATTTAGTCCGTATCCGAGCCGCCATCGCCGAGGGCCGCTACCACGTCTCCGCCGCGGATCTCGCGCAAAAGCTGATCGACCACATGATCGCAAATCGTTCTTCAGAACCTTAACCCAAATTCTCCTAAGAACCTGGCCCAGCTTGCGTCTCTGCCGAACTTTGCAACGTCATCTCCTCTGAAATCGCGAGGCGTGTGCGCCGTCTGTAGCCGATCGAGCATCTGATGATTCGGAGGAAAGCAAGTATGAGTGAATGGGTAGAGCTGAAGGCGGCCGACGGCCACGAGTTGAGTGCATATGTAGCCAAGCCAAAGGGCGAGCCGCTGGGCGCGATCATCGTCATCCAGGAGATCTTCGGCGTCAATCACGTCGATCCGTTCGGTTGCCGATGAATACGCCCGCCATGATTTCGTCGCCATCGCGCCCGCGCTGTTCGACCGCTTCGGAAAGAGCATTGAACTGGGCTATACCGGCGAGGACCTGAAGAAGGCCTACGAACTCTATGGCCAAGCTCAACCCTGACACGCAGCTGCTCGACATTGCGGCAGCTGCCGCGCACGTCGCAGGCACGGGCAAGGGAACTGGCGTCATCGGATTCTGCTACGGTGGCCTGCTGACCTGGCTCAGCGCAACCCGCGCCAAAGCTCTCAAGATGGACCTCAAAGCCGCAGTCGGCTTCTACGCCGGCGGCATCGGCAAGTTCGCCTCCGAAGCAGCCCTCCTGTCCCGGTGCAACTGCACTTTGGCGCCGACGATGACCACATCGGCAAGGACCAGGTCGACGCCGTCCGCACTGCGCATCCCGACGTCGAAATCTTTCTCTACGAGGGCGCAGGGCACGCTTTCGCCAACGAAGCGCGTGCCAGTTATGTGCCCGCCGCCTCCAAGCTGGCCCATGAACGCGCGCTGGCAGTTCCTCAAGTCGCACATTGCCAAGTAAAATCGCGGCAAACCCAGCACAAATCACGCCACGCGGAGGCCATTTCCGGCCCTCCGCGTGGTATCTTTTAAGTGGACACTCACGAGAAGTGGACTAGAGCATAGAGAATCAGGAGTAAGACCCGCCGTGTTGGCAACAGCGAAGAAATCAGACATTATTACCAAGTTCCGCACGCACGACTCGGACACTGGAAGTCCTGAGGTGCAGATTGCGATCCTCAGCGAGCGTATTGGCGAGCTGACCGAGCATTTCAAAACCCACAAAAAGGATCATGGCTCGCGTCGTGGTCTGTTGATGCTGGTGAGCAAGCGCCGCCGCCTTCTGGATTACCTCAAGAAGACGGATTCGGACCGCTACCGTGACGTCATCGGCAAACTGGGTATCCGCAAGTAGCCTATTCCGTGCTGCTGCGGTCCTATTGTGCCTCGGCGGCCCCACCAGGAGTGGTTGAAGATTGAATCTGCGCAAAGCCATCGACGGGATGGAAGTGACTGTGGTTGCTTCTGTCCGCGCCGCTCGACTCGACGCACATCGCGGCGCTTCATCGCGCTGGCCTCAATCCTCTCCTGTATCCAAATCCAGAAAATCTGACGCCCCGACCGAAGCAGCTTCGGCGGGGCTTTCGTCTTAGCGCCCCTCACCGAGCCGGCCCAGACGATCCAACGAGCTTAAAGACAGACAGAGAAAACACCTTAAAAGTAGACAGAAAAAGAGGAACGTTTATGAAGCAGGACGTAACCGTTGAGCTTGCCGGTGGCAAGCACATCAAATTCGAAACAGGACGCATCGCCAAGCAGGCCTCCGGCGCGGCCTTTACCACCAGCGGCGACAACGCCGTTCTCGCCACAGCCGTAGCCTCGCCCGACCCCAAAGAAGGCATCGACTTCTTCCCCCTCACCGTCGAATACCGCGAGTTCACCTACGCCGGCGGACGCATCCCCGGCGGCTTCATCAAGCGCGAAGGCCGTCCCTCCGAGAAGGAGATCCTGACCTCGCGCCAGATCGATCGCCCCATCCGCCCGCTCTTCCCGGAAGCCTTCCGCAACGAGACCCAGGTGGTCGCGTTCGTCTACTCGGCCGACAAGGAAAATGATCCCGACGTGCTCGGCATCAACGGCGCCAGCTGCGCGCTCGCGCTCTCGGACATCCCCTTCCACGGCCCCGTCGGCGCGGTTCGCATCGGCTACATTGACGAGCAGTACATCGTGAACCCCACCTACTCCGAGCGCCTCGTCAGCAAGCTCAACATCATGGTCGTCGGCACCAAGGACGGCATCGTGATGGTCGAGTCCGGCGCCAAGGAAATCCCCGAAGAGGTCGTCGTCGGCGCCATCGAGTTCGCCCACGAAGAGATCAAGAAGATCGTCGCCGGCATCGAGCACCTCGTCTCGCTCGCCGGAAAGACCAAGCGCACCGTCACCCCGCTCGAGAACGACGAAGCCTACGCCGCAGCCCTCAAGGCCAAGGTTGGCGACCGTCTCCGCGACGCGCTCGACACCAAGAAGAACCCCAAGTTCGAGAGCTACGCCAAGGTCAAGGAGATCAAGGACGAGCTCAAGAAGGAACTTCCCGCCGACGATCCCGCAGCCGCGAAGAAGCTCTCCAAGTACTTCGAAGGCCTGCGCGAGACCATCTTCCGCGAGCAGGTCCTCAACGACCGCATCCGCCCCGATCACCGCGCCTTCGACGAGATTCGCGCGATCACGATCGAGACTGGCGTTCTCCCCCGCGTACACGGCTCCGCCCTCTTCACCCGCGGCGAAACCCAGGCGCTGGTTTCGCGCAACGCTCGGCACCACCGACGACGCCCAGCGCATGGAAAGCTACGAAGGCGAGCAGAAGCGGAAGTTCATGCTGCACTATAACTTCCCGCCGTTCTCCGTTGGTGAGGTTGGACGTATGACCGGCGTAGGCCGTCGCGAGATCGGCCACGGCGCCCTCGCCTGGCGCGCCATCGAGGCCGTCCTCCCCGGTGAAGACGAGTCCCCGTACACGCTTCGCGTCGTCTCCGACATCCTCGAGTCCAACGGTTCGAGCTCGATGGCAACCGTCTGCGGCGCCTCCTTATCCCTCATGCAGGCCGGCATCCCCCTCAAGGGTTCGGTCGCCGGCGTGGCGATGGGCCTGGTCAAGGAAGGCGACAAGTACGCCGTCCTCACCGACATCGCAGGAGCCGAAGATCACTACGGCGACATGGACTTCAAGGTCGCCGGAACCCGCAATGGCATCACCGCCCTGCAGATGGACATCAAGATCATGGGCATCACGACCCAGATCATGCGTGAAGCCCTCGAGCAGGCGCGCCAGGGCCGCCTCTTCCTCCTCGACACCATGGACGCCGTCATCTCCAAGGCAGCCGAAGAGAAGTGCGCAGTTCGCTCCCCGCATCCACACCATCCAGATCCCCACCGACAAGATCCGCGACCTCATCGGACCTGGCGGCAAGGTCATCCGTGGCATCGTCGATGCAACCGGCGTCAAGATCGATGTCGACGACACGGGCCGCGTCAACGTGGCTTCGTCCGACGCAGAAGGTCTCGCCAAGGCGATCCAGATGATCTCGGACATTACGGCTGTGCCGGAAGTAGGGAAGACCTACCTCGGCAAGGTCGTTCGGCTCGCCGAGTTTGGCGCCTTCGTCGAGATCTTCCCCGGCACCGATGGCCTCCTCCACGTCTCCGAGATCGCAGAGCACCGCGTCAAGGAAGTCAAGGACGAGCTTCGCGAGGGTGATCAGATCCTGGTCAAGGTACTCTCCATCGAGGGCAACCGCATCAAGCTCTCCCGCAAGGCTGTCCTCCGCGAACAGCGCGAGAAGCTCGGTCTCCCACCGGCTCCCGAGTCATCCGGCGGCGGTGAGCGTTCTGAGCGTTCCGACCGCGGTGAGCGTGGCGAGCGTTCTGACCGTGGCGAGCGCGGCGGCCGTGATCGCGACCGCGATCGTGGTCCCCGTCCCGAACGCACCGAGCGTCCCGCCGCACCGCGCCGAGCAGCCCAAGCATGAGTCCACCATTGTTCTGGAAGGCGGAGACGACTTCGAAGACGACGGTGACGAGTTCGAGGGCGATGACGAGGGTGGCGAAGAGATCGAGGCAACCGAAGGCGCACCCCAGGATGGTGCTGCGGTACCGGCAGGCGGAGCACGTCCCGCCGGCCAGCGTCGTGGCCGCCGTCGTCGCAGCCGTCGTCCCGGAACTCCCGCTGCAACTCCCCAGGGTGGCAACAGCTAGTCTCCCGCTCAAACCCTTAGCCCAATCGAGAAGCCGCGCACACAGCGCGGCTTCTCTGTTTTTGCGAATCCATAGGGCGTCCTCCACACGTCTAGCCTTGTACCAAGGGAAGGGGACGTCGCCTGAACACGCCCAGCCAAACCCAACCAGCCACGCAACCAACAAAAGGAACACAGCGCTGGTGGCCCTTCCTCCTGCTGCTCCTCGTCGGGGCCAGCCGCTGGGCGGTCTCCGCCGCGCGCCCGGACGCCGACGTCGACCCTCACCTCGCAAACCCTCGGCTGCGCCTGGGCGACGCTGCTTGCGTTCGCCTTGCTGCTCCCCAAACAACGGCAAGCCACTCCCGCAGCCCAAACCTTCGCGCGCCACCACGTTCCGCTGGTTCTTCGCCGGCGCGATGCTCTTCGGCGGCCCCGCGATCGGTCTTCTCCTTCCCGGACGCGATCTCGACTCCAGCGCCCTCACCATCGCCCTCGCGCTCACCCCCATCATCATCGCGATCGCGTCCGGCGCCCTAGGCACCGAGAGTTCCGAAGGCATTGCCGGTCGCATATGGCCATCGCTTGCAGCAGTCGCCGGCCTCCTGCTGGTGCTTGTCCAGCCCAGCCTCGGAGACCTCCGCACCGACTTCCTCCTGCTTCTAGCGCCGCTGCTCACCGGCCTGGGCGCAGTCTCTATTCTGTACAGATCATTCGCGGAGCCGCCCCCGCATCGCGCCGGCGCTGTTGGGCGCTTGCGCCCTCTTCGCCTTCGCGCTCGCAACCAGCCGCTTCCTCACCGGCAGCGCACCCACGCTTCTCCCTTCTCGCGATCGCCTGCGATGGCATCGTCGCCCTGCTCGGCATCGCCGCGCTCTCCCGGCTGGGAGCCACGCGCTGGTCGTCGCAGTTCACCTGGGTTCCGTTGCTGATCATTCTGGAAGGAATCGTTCTCGTCCGCCCCCCGCTGACGGCTCACTGGTTTACGGGCCTCGATCCTGCTGATCATTGCCGGTGTCTATCTCCTTCTTCCGCCGCTGGACGAGGCCGCGCACCGAGAGGTCCCCCGTCCCCACACTTCCCGTTTAGCAAGCACCTGCCTCATTCCCACGAACCCATTTGGGTTCGCCGCTCTCAGGCTTCAATCCACAACCCTCGCCGGCGCTACACTCAACCCAATGGCAGCCTCGATGTACATCGTGGTCGAAGGCGAAGACCCTGGCTACAACATCTACGTGAACGGCCGTGTGCTTGCGCGTTACGAGAGCGCGATCGAAAAGCTTGCTCTCGAACTCGGCGTCAAGCCACTGCTGGAATTTTTTTCCGCCGACGAAAACTCCATGTCTCTACTCATCCAGGAGGGCGGCGGCAATCCCGACCTGCTCAAGCGCCTCCCGCCCCCGCAATGGTATCGCCCGCGAGGACGGCCTCCACACGCTCGAGGCCCTCATCAAGGCAATCGAAGCCGATCCCCACCAGTTCGGCAGCGAAGGCCCCGAAATCCTGAGCGAACTGCACGAGTACGAGACCGTCCTGCGCAAATCCGCCGACCGCGGCCACCGCTGGCACCTCGCCGTAAGCTGGCGGTAAGAACGATTGGCAGTGACTAGTGGTTAGCGTGCAGTGCCTAATCACCAATCACTAGCAATGAACTTGACTGGCGGTTCCATTAAATCCTACCGGCCATGGCAGCATTGCTGGTTCGCGCCATGTCCTGGGCCGAGTTCCTGCTGGTCTCGGAAGAACATCCGCTCCCGGCGCCGGTGCAGCGTTCGGATCCGTCGGTCCCAGGCCCAGCTTGATCAGCGCTCGCGAGTCCGGCGTGATCTTGGTCTGCCAGCCATTCTCGCCCTGCATCTTCTGCATCGCGGAGACGGTCTGCTCGTCCCACCGGCCGGTGGGCTCGCCGGTCAGATAGCCCTGCTTAATCAGAGCCGTTTGAATCTGGGAAGCGCGCTCGGAGGGCATCTCCACCGGTGCCTTCTCCTCATGCGACGCACGCAGATGCGAACCTTGCTGTGCTTTCGGAGACTTCCTTCACGCTCGCGTGGCCGTGTTGCTTCGACGAACCCGTCTTCGGATGAATGGAAGCAAATGCAGGCACCGCCAGCAACAGAAGTCCCACCGGAATCCCCTTCCAGAATGAAATACGCATCGTGCGGCTTACCTCCCTCTCGCTTATCTGAGCTCATGTACGCGACACGACCTATCCTGTCGTGGTGAAATTAGCCTAATCAAATGGATAGTCCGCTTGCAAGAGCTTGTAGTTTGAGTGTTATCACAGTAGATTCACCTTTGGTGCACCCTAAAGGTGTACCGGTACCAAAGGTTGCAAGCAAGAGGGCGCAGACTCATCGTCTGCGCCCCCTTCCGGCCTCTCAGCCTATGGCAACGTTCCGCCGACGAACGAGTCGCCGCCGTTCGGCCGCTGCGGATTGCGGATCACGAACGCCACATCGTCGCCCGACTTCAGCGCTGCTCGCGATGGCGTTGTAGCTCGCAATATCCGTCACCGGCTTGCGATTGATCTCGATGATCACCACGCCCTGGCTCAGCTCGATGGAGTCGGCGAACGAGCCCGGCTTCACGCTCGTCACGGCAACGCCGCCCGAGATGTGCAGCCGGCTCTGCAGTTGCTGCGGAACGGCCTGCACCGTGATGCCGAACTTGCTCTGCCCGGCATCGGCTTGGCCCGGCTCATTCGATTCGTCGCTCGCCTTGCCCTGGTTCTCGTAAAGCTTGGAGCGATCCGAGATGCCGCAGGCGATCGTCATCTGCTTGCCTCCGCGGATAATCCCCAGGCTTACCGTCGATCCCGGATGCTTCATGGAGACGATCGCAGATCAGCTCATCGCCATTCTTGATCTGCTTCCCGTCCACGGACACGATGATGTCCTGCGGTTGCAACGCCTGCCTTCGACGCCGGTCCGCCCGGAACAACTTCGCTGACCATCACGCCGCCATTGGGGAATCCATACTCTCTGGCCACCGCCGCCGACATGCCCTGCTGGAACTGGACGCCAATCGATCCGCGAACCACCTTGTGCTCCGGTCCGATCAGCTGGTTGTAGACGTTGATGATCGTGTTCGACGGCATCGCAAACCCAATGCCCTCATTGCCTGCCGACTGCGTGAAGATGGCGGTGTTCATGCCAATCACCTCGCCCGCCATATCCACCAGCGGTCCACCCGAGTTGCCGGGATTGATCGCCGCATCCGTCTGGATGAACTTCTGGAACTCGTTCGTGGCGATGCCATTGGCATCGCCGCCCTCATTGATCGACCGGTTCTTCGCCGAGATGATGCCGGCCGACACCGTCTCCGACAGGCCGAACGGCTCACCGATCGCCAGCACCCAGTCGCCTACCTGCGACGCCATCCGAATTGCCCAGCTTCACCGTCGGCAGAGGAGTATCCGTCTTGATCTTGATCACCGCAATGTCGGTCTCCTTATCGACGCCCACCACCGTCGCCGGCCGGCCCGGATCGGTCGAGTCCTCCGAGTCCGTCGACAGCTTCACATAGATCCGGTCCGCCTTGTCGATCACATGATTGTTGGTGATGATGTAGCCGCGCGGGTCAACGATAAAGCCAGAACCCAGCGCCCGGCTCGGGCCCTGCTCCTCCTGGCCGCCTCCACCCGGCCCGCCCAACCAAAGAAGTGGTTGAAGAAATCCTGCATGCCCTGGTCGCCCTGCCCCTGCCCGGATTCTGGCCACGCGGATTGCGCCCATCGGCCCTTGCTGGCGTCCGGCAGCTCGCTCTCCTTCGGCAGCGTCTCCGTGTTGATGTTCACCACCGCAGGCCCTACCTGCTTCGCAATGGCCGAAAAACCATTCGATAGCGTCACCGGACTCGGAATCTGCAGCGGCTTGCGCATCGCTGGTATCAACGGCCTGCTTGGCACTGACGCGGCCGGTCAGCATCGACCCGGCCAGAACGCAGGCGGAAAGTGTTCCAAGGATCGTAAAAGTAGTCACCAGGCGTCCGCCGCGGATCTTGTTCCGCAAGCCCTGCCCGAATCGATTCGATGATTCCATTGTCGTATTTATCCTCGTTTGCTTCTGTTTGCTTCTGATGTCGTTGAATTCCTGCTGCTGCGTGGTCAAGCTGCTCATAAGCGTCTCTGCTCCGCAGCTTGCGCATTTCGTTCGCCATCTTGATAGACGCGAACTGCGTGAGAAAGGTCGCAGCGCGTATCACCAGTCGCGCTGAGCCCCGTACCAGGCCTTGCCTCGCTTCCATTCAAGTATGCATCTATCTAGATTACGCGCCCGCAATAGGTAGGAGTTGACTCTTGCCCCGCGAGGTTGGCCGCAGCTCCGCCAGCAGGATCCCCGCCAGGATCAGCCCCGCCCCCAGCATCGCCCTCCGCCCCAGCTGCTCGCCGAAGAACAGCAGGGAAGTCAGCCACGCAAACACCGGCTCCAGCGTGAAAATCAGCGCTGTATGCGAGGCCGGCAGATGCTGCTGCGCCCAGCTCTGGATCGTAAACGCCGCCGCCGTCGCCAGCACCGCCGTCACCCCCAGCGCCACCCACAGCATCGCCGTCCAGTGAAAATACGGCCGCCCACCCAGCGGCAGCGTCACCAGCAGCACCACCGCCGCAAACCCGATCTGCAGCGTCCCCAATCTTCGCGCCGACACCCTCGGAGCCGCCCGCGCCAGCATCAGCAGATGCGCCGCAAACGCCACCGCGCACCCCAGGCAAAGCCACTCCCCCAACCCAATCCCCGAAAACAACGCCATCCCCGCGCCCGGCGGACTCGTCAGCAGCACCAGCCCCGCAAACGCCAGCACCGCCCCGCGTAGGTATCGAACGTCGGCCGTAACGAGCCCGGCAGCGCCACTCCCGGCACCGCGCTCAGCAGCGGCACCATCACCACCACCAGCCCGGTAAGAAACGCTGCCTTCGAGGCCGTCGTGAACTTCAGCCCCGTGGTCTGAAACTGGTACCCCAGCCCCAGAAACAATCCTGCCGCCGCTCCCAGCTTCAAGTCCGTCCGCGTCACCCCGCGCAGACTCGGCCAGTTCACCGCCGCCAGCACCGCAAACGCCAGCACCATGCGCACCAGGTTGAACATCAGCGGCGTGGTCGCCGTCAGCGCCGACTTCACCAGCGAAAACGTCGCCCCCCAAACCAGCACCACCGCCAGCAGCAACAGATGCGCCGCCAGTGTCCGCGACCGCTCCGACTTCATGGCGCCGCTTGCCCCGCCGCAGCCTGGTACACCGTCTCCCCGCCCACCACCGTCCGCAGCACCTGCGTATGCAGCACCTCCTGCGGCGACGCCTTCGTAATATCCCGATCCAGCACCACCATGTCCGCCAAATACCCCGGCTCCAGCCGCCCCTTGATCTTCTCGCGAAACTCCGCAAACGCCGACGCCTGCGTATACGCATAAATCGCCTCGTCGATCGTAATCTTCTCCTGCGGCTGGAACGTCTGCGTGCCCTCCACATTCTGCCGCGTGATCGCCGCATACAGTCCGCGGAACGGCGAGATCGACTCCACCGGATAATCCGTCCCAAACGCCAGCGTCACGCCGTGATCCAGAAACGACTTCCACGCATACGCCCGCTTCGACCGCTCCGGCCCCAGCCGCGCCTCCGCCCACGCCATATCCGTCAGCAGATGCGACGGCTGCATACTCGCAATCACGCCCAGCTCCGCAAACCGCTCAAACGCCCCCGGCGACACCACCTGCGCATGCTCAATCCGAAACCGAAAATCTCTGCGGCTTCACCGTCTCCGGAGCCGTCGTCACCACATCCGCGTCGGCATTCTTCGGCAGCGCAGGCACATTCGCCGGCCGCCCCACCTGCTCCGCCGCGGCGAACGCATTCAGCGCCATATCATTCGCCAGGTCCCCAATCGCATGGAACCCCAGCTGGAACCCATCCGCCGCCCGCGCCGCCGCCATCTGGTTCAGCTTCTCCTGGTCGTAGCGCGCAATCCCAAAGTTATTCGGATCATCCGAGTACGGCGCATTCATCGCCGCCGTCCGCGATCCCAGCGACCCATCCATGAAGCCCTTCAGCATCGTCAGGTGCAGCAGCGGATCATCCGCAGGATGGCTGGCCCGCCGCTCGTCCAGCACCCCAACCGGCAGATTGAAATCGATCCACTCCGCGATCCGCAGATGCAGCTTGCCCTCATCCTCCATCTCCTCCATCGCCAGCCAGTCATCCCAGTCGGAGAAATCCTGGATCGACGTCACCCCGTGCGACAGCGCATCCTGCATCGACAGCTCAATCGCCTTCCGCCGCATCGCCAGGCTAGGCGGCGGAATCACCTTCTCCACCATCGCCAGCGTCGGCCCCTCGCGAATGATCCCCGTCGCATGCCCATCGGCATCGCGATCGATCTCCCCACCCTTGCGGGTTCATCGGTGTCAGCGTATCCGTGATCCCTGCCGCCTTCAGCGCCGCCGTATTCGCAATCGCAATATGCCCATCCGTCCGCTCCAGAAACGCCGGATGCCCCGCACTCACCGCATCCAGATCCTGCCGCGTCGGCAGCTTTGCCCCGCGGCCACTTCGTATGGTCCCACCCTCCGCCCAGAATCCACTCGCCCGGCCCCAGCTTCGCCGCGTACGCCTGCACCTTCGCCAGCATCGCCGCCAGCGACGGCACATTATCCAGATCCACACTCAGCCGCTGCCGACCCGCCGACAGCCATGTGCGTATGCGCGTCATTGAATCCCGGCATCGCAAACGCGCCCTTCAGATCGATCGTCTTCGTATGCGCATCCTTCAGCGCCAGCATCGCCGCATCGCCACCCACCGCCACAATCTTCCCCGCACGAATCGCCACCGCGCTCACCCGCCCCGGTGTAGGATCCGCGTCGCCCGCCTTCAGCCGCGTCCCGGTAAGAATCTTGCCGTCATAAAAAATCGTGTCCGGCGCCGCTGAATAACTGCCCGAACTTCTGGCGCCAGACGCCTGCCCCAACGCCGGCACTCCCGCCGCAAATCCAAGCCCCATCCCACCAGCACGCACATCCGCAAAAGTGTTCTCACGCCCCAGAGTGTATCCCAGCACTGGCCGTCGCTCTCCGCCGTCATCGCGCAGATATCCAGCAGCAGCAGCAACACCCGCCGCAGCGCCAAGTCGCGCCCGGTCGGATCGTATCCCTCCTGCAGCGTATGAATGCCCCAACCCACGCCTCCCGCGCCAATCGCCAGCGCCGGAACCCCCAGCGACAGCGGCAGGTTCGCGTCGGTCGATCCAATGCGCGCCTCGGTCGCAATCCCCAGATGCCGATCCACCGCCTTCAAACTCATCGCCAGCCCCGAGCTCGGAGCCAGCGCTCCCGCCGCCCGATTCCCAATCCGCTCCACATGCAGCTTCAGCGCGGCCTCTCCGCGCCGCTGATTCTCCGCGTCCACCACCCGCGTCAGCGTCTCCAGCACTCCCAGCTCCACCCGGTCCAGCTCCATCCCCGACACCGACCTCAAATCCACATCCGCCGTCACCGACTCCGGAATCGAGTTCACCGAAGTTCCTCCACGAATCACCCCGCAATTCAGCGTCGTCCGCGGCCGCGCCGGCAGCCGCAATCGGCCCAGCTCGACCAGCGCGGCCGCCAGCGTCATGATCGGATTCGCCCGCCCCGCATCCGCCCACGAGTGCCCTCCCGGCCCCGCAATCGTCACCCGCAACCGTCCGACTCCCCAGCGCCCGATCCACCACCATCGCATCGCCGCCACCCTCCAGCGCAATCGCCGCCCGCACCCTCCCCGCATACGGCGCCTCCGCAAACAGATGCCGCATCCCCCGCAGATCCCCCTCACCTTCCTCGCCCACATTGGCCGCAAACAGGATCGTGCATCCCGGCAACAATCTCCGCATGCAGCAACGCCGCCGCAAGCCCCAGCAGCGCCGTCAACCCAGCCCCGTTATCGCACGCCCCCGGCCCCAGGATCTTCGCCTCCTCCTCGCGCGGCGTGCAATCCGTCCCGGCAGGGAAGACCGTATCCAGATGCGCCGACAGCATCACCACCGGCCGCTCGCATCTTCCGCATCCCGCTCCGCCCGCAACTCCGCAACCGCATTTCCCGCCGCATCCAACCGCGCGTCCGCCAGTCCCATCTCTGCGAAACCGCTCGCAGAACCATGCCGCCCGCTCCGCCTCACCAAACGGCGGCGCCGCAATCCCCAGGAACTCCATCTGCCACCGCCGCAGCTGCGCCTCATGCAGATGCAGCCACGCAAACGCCCGATGCACCGCCCGATCGCTAGCCAGCGCGGCAATCCTCTGATTGTTCCCAGCGCTCAAATCGTCACCCCGTCACTCGCCGCCGTACTCCACGCCCACCAGGAATAATCCCTGCGCCGGAGCCGTAGGCCCCGCCGCCGCCCGATCCTTCGCCGCCAGAATCCTCTGCATCTCCTCCGCCTGCAAACTCCCGCGCCCCACCTCCACCAGCGTCCCCACAATATTCCGTACCATGTGGTGCAGAAACCCGCTCCCCGTCACCCGATATCGCAGCAGCCCCTCCTCCCGCACCACCTCCGACGCAAAAATCGTCTTCACCGGATTCGGCCCGGCCGCGCCCTCCTCCCTCTGCGTCCGGTCCGGATCGGCTGCCGCAAACGAGGTGAAATCATGCGTCCCGCAAAGCATCGCCGCAGCCTGCTTCATCGCCTCGACCTCGAGCGCCCACCGGCAATCCCACACGTACGGTGCGACAAACGGCGGGCAGATTCTCTCCTCATCCGCGTCTTCCATTTTTCGCTCGAAGATTCTGTATTCATAGGTCTTCCGCACCGCGCTGTGCCGCGCGTGGAAGTCCTGCCCCACCTCCTCGACCTTCAGCACCCGAATACTCTGCGGCAGCGACCGGTTCAGCGCCCGTCAACAGATTTTCTGCCGGAATCGACGCCTCCAGCGCAAAACTCGCCACCTGTCCCAGCGCGTGCACGCCGGCATCGGTCCGCCCCGATCCCTGCGGCAGCACCCGCTCTCCGGTCATCTTTTCCAGCACCGCCGCCAGCGTACCCTGCACCGTCGGCCGCCCCGGCTGCACCTGCCATCCGTGGAAGGCCGACCCGTCGTAGCTGAGAACAATCTTCCACAAGGTCATCGTCGCGCGCCCACCTCCAAACCATTGTAGAGAGGTCGATCTTCATCATAGGTGAGCGATCGATTTCTCGTAACTGGATATACTTGGAATGTTCTCCCACAGCCGTCTGGAACCAACCAGCCCCAATCGCCGTATCTAAACTTGGCTGACAGGTATTGAAAGTCAGCCGGAAGCATTAAGGGTATTGAAAATCAGCCGAAAGCTATAAGGCATAAGTCAGCCAAGCTATAGCTTTAGAAGTCGGCTGACCGCTGTACAAGCTATTTCGATCAAGCTCTACAACTCAACCAAGCTGCAACGCTGGAGAAGTGAATCGTGAAATTGAGGCATTGGCAGGCGAGCGTCTGCGTGGCACTTACGTTGGTGAGCACCATTCCCCCAGCCGCAATAGCCCAGGCTACTGCTCAGCAAACCACAGCGGCTGCTCAGCAAACCACTTTGTCCAACCAGCAGCCGAGCCCCACCGCGCCCGCCGCTCCCGCAGGCCGTTCAGAACGACACGACGGGAACCCCGGGCCTTCCCCAGGCTCCGCGCCCAAGTTCACCGAGCCCCTCTTCCTTCGCCCCACCGCCAAGGACTACAGCAAGGGCAAGTCAGGTTTCCCGAACCCGTTCCGCTGGTACACCGCCACCAACTACCCCGCGCCGCACCTCGGCGACACCCCGCATCTCAACGACCTGCTGCGCGACGGCAAGATCTATCTCAGCCTCTCCGACGCCATCACCCTCACGCTCGAGGACAACTTCGACATCGCCATCGCGCGCATCAATCTCGATATCGCCGACACCGATATCCTGCGCGCCCGAGCCGGCTCCAACCTGCGCGGTGTCTCGACCGGACTCATCACCAACACCCTCGGCGGTTCCGGAACAACCGTGACCGGCGGTGGTGGCCCCGGCGGCACCTCCAGCGGCAGCGGCGGCGGCGGCGCTGGCGCCTCCGGCCTCGTCCTCAGCACCAACGGCGGCGGTCCCGTCCCCTACAACATGGACCCCGTCCTTACCGGCCAGCTCGAGTACCAGGCACAGAGCCAGCAGCAGTCCAACCTGCTCTTCTCGGGCGGTCTCCCCTCGATCTACACCGACACGCGGCACCTACAATTTCACCTACCAGCAGGGCTTCGGCACGGGAACGCTGTTCAACGTCGGCTTCAATAACAGCCGCATCACCACCAACAATCCCTTCGACACCTACAGCCCCTCGATCACGACCGGCTTTACTGCGACCGTCACACAGCATCTGCTGCAGGGCTTCGGTACCGGCATCCAGGACCGCTTCGTCCTGCAGGCCAAGAACAATCGCCGCATCACGGACTCCGCCTTCCGCGAGCAGCTTCTCTACACCGTCAACCAGGTCGAGAACATTTACTGGGGCCTGGTGAGCGCCTATGAGGACGAGCAGGCCAAGGAGCGCGCCCTCGCCCAGTCCACCCAACTCACCGAGGACAATCGCAAGCAGCTCCAGATCGGCACCCTGGCTCCGCTCGACGTCGTCAACTCCGACGCCTCCGTCGCCGCCGACAAGCAGGCCCTCATCGCCTCGCAGACCAACCTCGAATACCAGCAGCTCATCATGAAGCAGGCGATCGCGCACAACCTCAACGATCCCCAACTGTCCGCTGCGCCCGTGGTTCCCACCGACCGCGTGGCCCTCGACCGCCTCCCCGAAGAAGACGAGCCGATTGAAAGCCTGATCTCGGAAGCCTACGCCAACAATCCCCAGATCGAGCAGGCTGTTCTCAACATGAAGAACAACCGCATCACCATCAAGGCTGAGAAGAATGGCCTCCTTCCAACGCTCGACGCCTTCGCCTTCTACGGAGGCACCGGCCTCGCCGGCGCACAGAACCCCGGCGCCCTCGACTTCAACACCGGACAGCCTCTATCCTCCCGGCTACCTTCCCCTCCATCAGCTACGGAACCGCTCTCAACAATCTCATCAACAACACCTCTCCCAACAAGGGCGTCGGCGTCAACCTCACCATCCCTCTCCGCAATCGCACCGCCCAGGCTGACCAGGCTCGCTCCCAGATGGAGCTCCGCCAATCCGAGATGCGCCTGCAGCAGCTCTACACCCAGATTCGGATTCAGATCATCAACGAACGCTACGCCCTGACCAACGACCGCGCCCAGGTAGCGGCTGCGCAGGCCCAGCATGACTACGCCGGGCAGAGCCTCATCGCCGAGCAGAAGAAATACAAGCTCGGCGCCTCCACCAGTGCCAACGTTCTGCAGCAGGGAAGAAACCTCGCCGTCGCCGAGAACTCCCTCATCTCGGCCACCGCAGCCTACGCCAAAGATCGCGCCGCACTGCTCGAACTCCTGGCCACCACCCTCGACCGCTACAACATCAACATCGTCGATGCCGCCTCCGGAACCATCGCGCAGGCTCCGACGATTCCCGGCCTCACGGCTCCCAAGCCGGAAGCCGCGCCTCAGCCCATCACCAACACGCCGCCCCCGCCGCCCAACCAGTAACTGACAGCAGGGAACGGCCGCGGCCCGTCAAACGGCCGCGGATTTCCGTTGGCCCACGAACGCCAACAGCATCACTCCACTGCCCAGCAGCAACCACGAGGGCGGTTCGGGGGTCAGGTCATAGGCCCCGACGTGCCCATCGAGCGTCAGGGTACCGTCGGTTTCGTACTCATAGGCCTCGCCATCGGAAGCAATAATCGCACTGTTTTCCGGCGCTCCATTGATTCCCGATGCAAAGATATTGAAATAGAATGGGCCGCCATCGGCGGGGTTTCCCGGCATGTCGAAACCCGCGCCCAACCCCAGGCTCGACCCCAACACGAACGCCGCAACCCCGGTCCCGACGCTGGATACGATGATGCCCCCAGGCGAATTGTTAAACTGGAAGGCACCGTAGGAACTGCTGAGATCCGAGGAGCCATTCAGCTCGGGAATCAGAAAATGTGCACCTGGCACAAAGGGCGAGGGTGGGATATTGCTGACGACCGTGATCGTTCCACCGCTTATCCCACCATTTAGCACAAGTACATTTAGATCGGCCGGGTTGGTGGACCACGTGAGGTTTCCAGTCAGTGCTCCCGAAGCGTCAACGTAGGTTCCGCTGCTGTTTGGCGTGGAGACGAAGGTGAAATCGATCGTGTCAGCCTTTGCGCTTCCTGCGAGCCCAGAAATTAAGACGAATACCACCAATGCGAGGGTAGGTCTTTGCATGGGTCCTCCCTATGGATAGAAACCGGCAGCGTAGACAGAAAAGCGCACTCGCTCCGCTCGTCCGTCGTACTAGGTGTTGTACACAACCGCAGGTCAGTGCGCAATGCCAAAAGGGAAGCGGGCGCCAGCCGATCGCCTCCGCGCCGACATGCCGCCCCGCCGCCCACCAGTAGGCACCAGCACGCGGTCGCCCGAGTTGCTCAACCCTGCAGCGAGTGTCATGCTTAAACCATGAAGCGTTTGAAGCTGCTGTCGGTTGTGTTCGCCTTTGCTCTCTCCTGTTCGGTCCCCTCCGTAGCGCAAGAGGCAGGCTACTGGCGCGCCAGCAGCACGACCGCCAAAAACATCACCGGCGACGTCGCCCTCAGCGACGAAAAGATCTCCATTAACTTCTCCACCTACTGGATTGCGCAGATCCGCGCCCTCACACCGGCCGAACTCAGCGCCGCCTTCAACGCCAGCACCCCTGGCAGCGGCAACCTCTACCGCCTCAGCATCCCTTCAGACAAAAAAATGCTTCACAAGAACACCCTCTGCGGCGGCGAGGACACCCAGTGGCTGGTCACCTACTCCAACGGCCGCAGCCTCCAGCTCGCCTTCTTCTCTACCTCCCAGATGCCCGTCCTCACCTCCGACGCGCTCTCCACCAACTCCAACCTCTGCGGCGTCTTCGGCTACACCCGGTAGGAATCGCTTTCGGCGGGCGGCCGTGGCCGTGCAGCATCCAACCCGGCTCCAACTTCTTCGCAGCTTCGCTCAGGCACTCTTGCCCACCGCCTCTGGTGTGTCGACGGTCTGCACGTGACCCGCAATCGCCTGTGGCATGTCGCTCCTCTGTGCCACCACTCGATTCCTGCCCCCCTTTTTCGCCTGATAGAGCGCGGCATCCGCTCGGCCGACCAGCGCGCCCAGCGTGTCACCATGTCCCCATGTAGAGATTCCCAAGCTCATCGTAATCTGCCGCGTCATCTCCGGCACTGCGACCCGGGAGACAGCGCTCCGGATCCGCTGGGCGATCGTCATCGCATCCGCCAGCGTACTCTCCGGCAAGAGCACCATAAACTCCTCGCCTCCATATCGCGCTGGCAGATCGTAAGGTCGAGCCTGGTCGGCTAACACCCGCGCGGCCGCCATCAGCACCCGGTCTCCCACCAGGTGACCAAACTCGTCGTTGATCGATTTGAAATGGTCCAGGTCGCCAAGGATCACGCTGAAAGCACATCCCAGCCGGTCAGCCCGCGCCGTCTCGTAACGCATTCGTGCGTCCATCGTCCGCCGATTCGCAAGTCCCGTCAGCGCATCGGTCTGAGAGATCTTGAGAATATGTTCATTCGCCTCCTTCAGCTCCTGGTTGAGCAACACCAGACCTTCCTTCGCGCGCTCCGCTGCTTGCTCGGCATGCTTGCGCTCGGTGATGTCGTGCTTCACTGCAACAAAGTTGCTGATGGTTTCATCCATGGCCCGCACCGGCGCAATGTGCATCTCTTCGCAGTACAGGTTGCCGTCTTTTCTCACGTTCCACAACTCGCCAGACCATTTTTTGCCGTCCAGGATCGTACTCCAGAGCGATCTGGTAAAACCCCCGGCCCATCATTCCGGACTTCAAAATGCGTGGATTAAGTCCCACGCACTTCGTCCAATTCGTAGCCAGTGAGCGTGGTAAACGCGGGATTGGCCCATTCAATCGTTCCCGTCGCATCCGTGATCACGATTCCTTCCGACGCCGACTCCAAAGCGACCCGCTGCAGTTGACTGTATTGCTCCACCTTTTTCTGCCTGCTGGTGTCGACCGCCACTCCCAGGATGCAAAGCTCTCCCTCGAATTCGAACCGGCGATGGCTCAGATACGTTGGAACCCGCTCGCCGGCTTTGTTTCTCAGGTAGGCCTCGAGTTCGCCGTAGCCTGTCTCCATTGTCTTTGCCAATGCCAGTTTCACGGCCTCCAGGCTGTCCGACTCGACCGCCGCCAGAACACCGGTCTCACGTAATTCCTCGAAAGTGTAGCCGAGGAAGTTCTTGTTCCATCGCTTGAGATCTCCCTTCAGATCGAAGATGCAGACCGCACAGGGCATGCTGTCCGAGATCGAGCGGAATAGATCATTCGAGGCGCGCAACCTTTCCGCCGAAGCCCGCAGCGCCTTTCCCATGACG
Source organism: uncultured Acidobacteriaceae bacterium (assembly GCA_963762375.1). Classification (GTDB taxonomy): domain Bacteria; phylum Acidobacteriota; class Terriglobia; order Terriglobales; family Acidobacteriaceae; genus Granulicella. The sequence continues at coordinate 40,155 of CAVXKP010000001.1, read as the reverse complement.
CGAATGGAGTGGAGCGCAAAAAGCACCACCAGCAGAGCAATCCCCATGCACACCCGCAGTATGATCCGGCCATAGCGTAGCCGACTCTGGGTACCACTGAGACCTTCTCTTAGACCGTTCGATTCCAGAACTTCGAGCTGGTCGGTGCTCTCGTCAATCGTCTTGTAGGCATTCGCTACCTTGCTCAATTCATCGGGGCGGATGGTATGGAGTTCCGCCGCCTGATGCACCGTCTCGCGGTAGGACACGTTGCTGGTTTCCACAATGCCGATGATCTTCAGCTCTTCCGGATTCATCGAAAGCGACTTCATTTCGGCGACGCTTCTGTCGATCTGCGCGGACCGCAAGTCGAATCGCTGCATGTTGGCCTCGGCTGTATTTGCATAAACCGAGACTCCCCGCTGCGCCGCCAGCATATCGCTTGCATCCATATTGATGTCCCCTGCCAGCTGCAGCTTCCGGGCGGTCGAGTTCACCGCGACCTCGAACGCTCTGTTGACCCGCGAGAGCACAGAGTAAGACACCACGCCCAGCATCGCCATCACCAGTAGGATCGCCGCCATGCATGCCATCAACGTATTCTCTGTGGCTACTTTCCTCATCGAACATCCTTTCGGTCGCTTGTTCCGTCGGACCGGGGAACGCCTGCCCCGCGACGGACCGTCCTCAAGCTGCGAGCAGATCTCAACGTTTGCGCTCATCCTTCGGTACGAGCGGGTGTAAACCTTTCTGAATTGTGTATCGGCAGTCAAAGGAGAGACGTGATTTGGTGTAGCGAAACGGAACAGTTGTCGACTCACGTACGCGGCGGGACGCTGTCCGTTCTCTGGGCTCCGTTGTCGGTAAACGCCACGGCCTTCGCCAGCTCACGACGAAGAATGGAGAACGGACGACGCAGATCCCGCGTATCGGTCGCACTTGCCCAAAAGTGGTAAAATGAAGTGTTGCGGCAACAAGCCGCCTGAACAGCGAGGAAACGAATCCATGGCAAAACGCCGCGGCAATCCCAACTGGGGCAAGCCGGAACCCATCGGCCCCGTCGTCCCCACCATCACCTCCTTCGAGATGGTCGTGAAGGAATATAAGCTCACCCCCGACCAGTACATCCGCTCCACGCGCCTCCGCGAGTGGGCCCGTCGCAACAAGAACTCCAAATACATCCCCGAAGCTCTGCTCGAGGCCTGGGGCTTCGAGATCGAGTCCACGCTCTAAACCCTTCGTGCTCTGCACATTAGGGGGCGGGGTGGCCCCCTGGATCATCTATGACTGACCGCGCTGCTGGATTTATCGACATCCCCGAAGCCCTCGAAGAGCTCAAGTCCGGTCGCATGATCGTCCTGATCGACGACGAGGACCGCGAGAACGAAGGCGACCTCACCATCGCCGCCGAGTTCTGCACCCCCGAAGCCATCAACTTCATGGCCCGCTTCGGCCGCGGCCTCATCTGCCTCACCCTCACCGAAGAGCGTGCCGACTACATGCGCCTCGGTCCCATGACCCAGGACAATACCTCCCGCTTCGGCACCGCGTTCACCGAGACCATCGAGGCCCGCGAAGGCGTGACTACCGGCATCTCGGCGGCCGACCGCGCCCACACCATCCAGGTCGCGATCAACCCGAATTCGTCGCCCAACGATCTCGCCCGCCCCGGCCACGTCTTTCCCCTCCGCGCCCGCAAAGGCGGAGTGCTCGTCCGCGCCGGCCAGACCGAAGCCTCCGTCGACCTCGCCCGCATGGCCGGCCTCATTCCCGCCGGCGTCATCTGCGAGATCATGAACGAAGACGGCTCCATGGCCCGCGTTCCCGACCTCATCGAGTTCTGCAAACTCCACGCCCTCAAGATGGTCACCGTAGCCGACCTCATCCGCTACCGCATGGCCAACGAGCGCTACATCCACCGCATCGCGGAGGGCATTCTGCCCACCGAGTACGGCGACTTCCGCATGCTCTCCTACGAGAGCGACATCCAGACCGTCGAGAGCGGCGCCCGCGACGAATCCCACGTAGCCCTCACCTTCGGCGACCTCGACGCCGCTGCGAGATCCGGCACAGCCTGTCCTGGTCCGCGTCCACACCCACTGCCTCGCCGGCAACGTCTTCGGCTCGACCGCTTGCGACTGCCGCGCCACCGTCGACGCCAGCCTCCGCGAGATCGCAGCCGCCGGCGTCGGAGCCCTGATCTATCTCCACCACACCCAGCGCGGCTTCACCATCGACCGCTCGGCGCATCCTGCCAAGCTCTGCATCCACCGGACCATCCGTGGCGCGGAGCCCGAACCTCTCGGCGCCCCCGACCAGCGCATCCTCCGCCAGGTAGGCCTCGGCGGCCAGATCATCTCCGACCTCGGCATCCGCAAGATCCGCCTGCTCACCAACCATCCCAAGCACGTCCCCGCCCTGCAGGGCTTCGGCATCGAGATCGTGGAGCGCGTCCCCATCCACCTCCAGCCGCTACACGTAGAGTAGCCAGCTCATCCCCAACCGCTGCATCTCCTCGACGAACCCCGCGTGCCCCAGGTACTGCACCGCCACCATCCCCGCCTTCCGCGCGGCGACGATGTTTTCCTCGCGATCATCCACAAACAAAATCTCCCCCGCCGGCACCCCCAGCCCCTCCACCGCATGCCGATAAATCGCCGCATCCGGCTTCGCAATCCCCAGCCGATGCGAAAACGTATGGTGCGAAAATTCGGCGCAGTGCAGGGAAGCGACCCAACACACCCAGCTCCATCGCATCGCCAATATTGGAGAGAATCCCAGTCTTGATTCCAGCCCGATTCAATCGCCCGGACCACTCCATCATCTCCACATTGGGTTGCGTCCAAACTGCCGTGTCCGCATCGATCAGCGCACGCAGAACCTCGGCATCGATAGGCTTGTTCAGATCGCGAGCAACGGTCTCCCAATACGTCTGCGCGCTCAGATGCGCCGCGATCATAAGCATCTCGATACTTCCAGTAAGCCGCCTGAAAGGCTCTCTGCTCAGCCCCCAGAACCGCTCCAGCTTGCCGCCAATCCAGCTCTTCCGGAGCGCTGCTGAGCACCATCCCATAGTCAAACAACACCGCGCTGATCTTGATCTTCGTCTCGTCCGCCATGCCGACCATTCTATCGGCGATGACCGTCCCACGCATGAGAGACTTTGAACAGGTCTGATGAACTTCTCCGAGCGCACCCACTGGAACCTTGCCGAGAACGAGTTGACAGCGGCAATCCGCGAGCGCCGCGCATCCGGCCGCGAGCTCTTCGACCTCACCCTCTCCAATCCAACCCACTGCGGATTCAACTACGATGCTGCCGCGCTTCTCGCCCCGCTGCACAATCCCGAGGCTCTCCACTACGAGCCCGATCCGCTCGGCATGATCCCCGCTCGCGAGGCGGTCGCGCGCTACTACAGCGACGCCGGAGCCAGCATTCCGCTCGATCGCATCTGCCTCACGACAAGCACCAGTGAGGCCTACAGCTTTCTCTTCCGGCTCCTCTGCAATCCCGGCGACGAGGTGCTCGTTGCCAGCCCCAGCTATCCACTCTTCGACTACATCGCGCAGCTCGACGACGTGCAGCTACGCGAGTATCCGCTGCTCTACGATCCCAACGCCGACCTCGTCTCAGGACAAGGCTGGTCGATCGATCTCCACGCGCTCGAAGCGTCGATCACAGCCAGGACGCGAGCCATCATCGTCGTCCATCCCAACAATCCCACCGGAAACTTTGCCTCGCAGCAGGAGCGTGCACGCCTCGAGGGCCTTTGTGCCTCGCGTCAGATTAGCCCTGATCGTCGACGAGGTCTTTCTCGACTACGCCCTCGGAACGCCCCAGCCAAGTTTCGCCGCGGAGAGTCCAACTGCCTCACGTTCGTCCTGAGCGGCATCAGCAAAGTCTGCGGTCTGCCGCAGATGAAGGCTTCGTGGATCGTAGCGAGCGGACCCTCGCGTGTCGTGCATGAAGCGATGCAGCGAATCGAGATCATCGCCGACACGTTCCTCTCGATGAACGCTCCGGTGCAGCACGCTCTGCCCGCCTGGCTACGCAATCGCCATGCCATGCAGCAGCAGATCCGCGAGCGCATGCGCGCAAACCTCGCACTCCTCGACAGCCATCTGCAGGGAACCTCGATCCAGCGACTCGCCTTGCAGGCAGGCTGGACGGCAGTCCTTCGCGTCCCTCGCACGATTGGCGGCAGGGAATTCGTCCATGCTGCACTCGATCGCGGAGTCCTGGTCCAGCCCGGCGATTTCTACGGCCTCGGCGACGCAAGAGCCGTGGTCAGTCTGCTGACCCCACCCGCGATCTTGGGCGCAGGCCTCTCGCTGCTGCCAACGGATTAGACCGCGTCGGTCCGCGCTCACAGCAGGAACGGATTACGTCTGCCGTTCGGCCCCGATCGTCGTCATCGGACCATGCCCCGGAACGACCAGCGTCTCATCCGGAAGGGTCAACAGCCGGTCGTGGATACTCGCCAGCAGCTTCCCGGTATTTCCTCCCGGGCAAATCGGTGCGGCCCACTCCCCCGGCAAACAACGTATCGCCCGCCAGCAGCAGATGCTCGTCCGGCACATAGAGACACAGGCTGCCTTCCGAATGTCCGGGCGTGTACAGCACGCTTCCCTTGATCGCCGCCAACGTCGACGGCCTCGCCATCCGCCGGCGAATGATCGGGCGGAAGAACGGTGGGCACCGGCAGTCCAAACATCCCGGCCTGCGCGTCCATCATCGCCACCAGTGGAAGATCCGCCTGGCTGTAAAGGATCGGCGCACCGGTGATCTCCTTGAGTTGCAGAGCGCTCGCGATATGGTCAATATGCGCGTGCGTGATCAGGATCTTCGTCACGGTGAGTTTGTGCTTCGCGAGCAACGCAAGGATGCGCGGAATGTCGTATCCGGGGTCCACGACGATGGCTTCCCGGGATAGCTCATCGCCAAGAATGGAGCAGTTGCATCCGAGCAGACCCACTGCCAACGTTTCGCGAATCATCGGAAGTTCCTTCCGCTCAAAAAGACGTCCGAAAATGCGAAAGCGCAGGCTGAAAGCCTGCGCTTTGGAGATCGAGAACGCTCGCGCTACTTCTTCGCAGGCGTTGACTGGCTGGGCACATTCGAGAGCACAGAGCGGTTGTTGCTGGCGCGCGACATGCACAACGGTCAGTGCGATGGAGGTCAGCATGAAGATAATCGCCGACCACGTCGTGAGGCGCGTCAGCAAATTCGCGGCACCCCGAGGTCCGAAGGCAGTCTGTGAGCCCTGTCCGCCAAACGCGCCGGCAAGATCCGCCGACTTTCCCTGCTGGATGAGGACGACGCCGACGAGGAACAGGCAGACGATAATGTGCAGGATCACTAGAAGAATAAACATGGTCGAAGCATTAGCCTTAGGACCGCAAGATGCGGCGAAATGGTCGGACGGTGCAGAAAAACTGAACCCTGCGCGTTGCGGCGCATACACCTGAATCCAATCTTGAGTGTATCACTGTCAAGAAGGCGGTCTCAAGCCGAATCAGCGCGGAACCGTCGGGTCATGCGCACATGCTCATGCTCGCCAACTGGCTAGCTAGAAGGCGGCGCAGGCGGAGGCTTCGTCGGGGTGGAGGGTGGTGTACTTGGTGATGCCGACCATGGTGAAGACCTTCTTGAAGTGGGGGCTGAGGCCGAAGGTGTGGATGTTCTGTCCGCTGCTTGCTGGCGGCGATCATCATCTGGATGACCAGGGCGATGCCGCTGGAGTTGAGATATTCGACCTTGGAAAAGTCGAGCAGGATGCGCTTGACGCTGTCGGGCAGGCCCTCGTAGGTGCCGATGACGGCGGGCTGCGAGGCGCTGGTGATGTCGCCCGAGAAGCGCATGACGGTGATGGGGTCGCCTGTGGCGCAGGGCACTTCTTCGACGGTAACGCGGGTAACTAATTCCGGCATGCTCTCTCCGATGTTCAGATCATTCTATAGCCAGACCTGCGGCTAGGCGGCCGGGTTGCTGAGGTGGATGACCATGCGGGCGTAGCTGCCGGCGGGCGGAGAACTGACCCATTCGGCCTCGTCCACCAGGGCCTGGATGAGGAACATGCCCATGCCGCGAGCGTCTTCCTCGCCCAGCATTTTCTTGTCGATGTCGGGGGCGTCGGTTTTGCTCTGCGGACCTTCGCCGTTGTCGGTGACCTTGACCTCGAGCGAGTTCGCGTCCATCGACAAGAATCACGCCGACGCTGAGCGATTCGTCCAGCTTGTTGCCGTGCTCCATGGCGTTGATGCAGGCCTCGGCCACGGCGGTCTTGAGGTCGTCGACGCGCTCTTCGCTGAACCCCATCAGGCGCGCCACGCTGGCCGCCGTGTTCATCGCTACTTTTTCGTAGCCCAGACGGGAGGGAAGTCGCAGCTCGATGCTGCTGCTGCTGGATCGCCCGATTGCCTGTCGCTTTATCGCCGCTGCTGGTCGCTTTATTGCTCAACGCCACCCTCCCTCATCGCCTTGCGATACGCAGCGTTGAGAAGACTCTTTGGCCCGTCTGCCAGAGTAGAGTAGCAGTCCCAGCCACGTCCGGCAACGAAAATCTTGAGGGATGAGCCTTGAGGTGAACGATGCGTGCAGTAATAGATGAGGTACACTTTCACCAGTTGAGACCCCGACACTGAGCTAGAGACGACCAAATATCGAGCGAAGAAGGAGTTACAGGCATGAGCATGAAGTTAGCGACCCGGGAAGTGAGCGGGGTAACCATTGTCGATTTGAGCGGGAAGATCACCCTGGGTGAGGGCGGGATGGCGCTGCGCGAAGAGGTTCGGAAGCTGCTGGCCGACGGGTCCAAGAAGATTGTGCTGAACCTGGGCGAGGTGAACTACATCGACAGCTCCGGGTTGGGTGAGCTGGTGAGCGCGTATACGGCGGTGAAGAATGCCGGCGGCGAGCTGAAGCTGCTCAACCTGACCAGCAAGGTTCGCGATCTGCTGGTGATTACCAAGCTGGTCACCGTATTTGACGTCAAGGATGACGAGGCTTCGGCGGTTTCGTCGTTCGCGTAAGAAAACAGTTGAACGGGATGCGGCCCAAGGCGGCGGGTTGAATCTACGCTGCGTTGCGCCGCACCTGAAGCACCAGAATGTCATCTTCCTGGCCGAAATTCTGAGCTGCCGTGGCGATGTCTTCGGCAGTAATCCTGTTTTGCAGGAGTTCGGCGATTCGATCGAAGCCGAGCAGGTTGCCGTGGGCGTCCTGTGCCTCGACGATGCCGTCCGACATGAGGATGAGCGAGTCGCCCGGATGCAGGGTGAAGGTGGTGACCGAGTGCTCTGCGTCAGGAATTGTACCGAGCGGTAGGGCGCCCTCCATCTCCATCTCTGTTCCATTCAGATAGGGCGGCAGCTGGCCGGCGTTGGCGAGCGTGGCGTGGCCTGCGGGATCGATGTAGAGAATCTGGCAGGTAGCGCTGGCGTGCTGGCGCTCGCAAAGTTGCACGTTGACCTCGTGCATCATCTGCACGGGATCCTGGGTGTGGAGGGCCGCGCCGCGCAGGGCGCCGACGATCGTCGGCCACCAGCATGCCCGCCTGCATTCCTTTGCCCGTCACGTCGCCGACGATGATTAGCGCAGATCCGGGCACGTCGCCGGGAAGTACCTGGAAGAAGTCGCCGCCGACTTCACGAGCGGGACGATACGCACTGTCGATGGTCAGGCCGGGAATCTCCGGCAGCTTGTTGGGGATAAGGATCTGCTGAACATGCTGGGCCTGCTGAATCTCGAGCTTCCACTGCTCCTTCAATTTCTGAGTATGGAAGTAGCGGATGAGCAGCAGGACCGTGATCATGAGCAGCGAGACCACGGTCGCGATCGTGCCCAGCGATATCTCGAAGCCTAGAACCGTGAATCGGGTGAGGGGCCTGAGGATGTGGATGAGACGCATCTCATGCTGATAATTCGCGACAAATACAAGGACGACTGCGGTGGCAGCCATCCAGCCCTCGGTCTTCTGCCGTCGCAGGCCACGAATGGTGACGAGAAACAACAACGCACCCAAGGTAAAGCTTCGCGATCAACAGAATGGGATTGATGAAGCGTGGCATCGTGCGTGGGAACGTGCAGACCGTAGAGCGGCGGCCGGAGCATGGCCGTGCCGATCATAAGGACCCCCACCACCGACCAGACCAGCCAGTGCAGCCGGGCAGTCCTCCACAGGCGAAACCAGTAACCCCAGAAGATGACCCAGAGGCCGATGCGCAGGGGCGTAAAGATGACATCGATCAGGATGACGGCAGGAGTTTGCCCAATCCACGCTGTAAAGCTCCCAATTTGCACGATGGTATTGGACAGCAGCGTGACCAGGCATACCAATGCCAGCCAGAAGTAGGCCTTCTCTTCGCGATCCAGCCAGAAGAGAGCGAGGGTCAGGAGCAGTGCCATGAAGAGGATCATCGACTCGATGAAGCCGGTGACCAGGTCATGGGCATTCTCGTCGTAGGCCAGTTGCGTCAGCGCTCCGATGATCGAGGCATATCCCAGCACGGGCGGACCGTGAAGCCCACCTGCGTCCGGAAAATTGAAGAGCGTGGCGCTGTCCATCCACATGCGGATGGCAATCGTAATGGGTCCCATCGCCGAATATCCTTTGGGCAGGCGGAACTGCTCCGGCAGGGTGGTGTAGGCGGTGACGTGATGGTCGGTGAATTTTCCGAAGGAGCCAATCTCCTGGCCGTTGACGAAGACCTGGTAGGCGTCGTCGGCCTGGTCGGGCATCTTGAGCGCCAGGCGGCGGGTGGCGCCCTCGACGTTGACCCGAAGGCGGTACCAGGCATAGCCGGAGTAGTGGGGATAGCCTGTGGCAGTCCAGCCGGGCACATCGCCGCTGATGGCGAGGCTCGCGTCGGCTGATCCGGGCGGGGGAGTGAGATCCATCGAGCCCCAGCTGGAGTCGTCGAAGTCGGTCTGCGCCCACGCCATGTTGTCGCCGGTGCGAAACTTCCAGGGGCCGACGAGTTCGGCGGAGGACTGGCCCAGCGTGACGGTCGGCGTAGAAGCAGCCGGTGTCTTGCCTGGCGCCGCGCAGGTTTGCTTCCACCCGGGTTCGCCTGTGCGGCCGCGGACACGGCACCCAACAAGATCAACAACGCCCAGCCCACACGGCGCATAGCAACTCCCCTGCAAAAGATTCAGACTTTCAGAATAGGGCCCGCCAGCGACTGCGAGCCGCGCACGTCGTTTGAAGCATCCGCGATCTCCCGGTGAGGAATTGTAGCGCCCGGCAGGAGATTGCTACAGCAAAAGAAAAAGGAACCTTACGCTAGGGTAAGGTCCCTTCATTCTCGCACGGCGAACCATGCGGATATGCGACTGGATCGGTTTACATGCCCAGAGCTAGTCGGCACCCATACGGCGGCGATAGATGAAGCCTGCGCAAAGGAGGCATCCTGTGGCAAGCAGCATGAGGCTGGCCGGCTCAGGCGTCGGGGACGTGATCGTGGCGTCAGGGAAGTGCCGGGGATCGATGCCCTGTTCCTCGATGGTAAAGGTGTAGGTATTGCACCATTCGCTATTCGTCGGGATGTCGAGACCGGTGAACAGGAACTGGTACACGGTGCCGTCGTCGATCAGCGAATAAACGCATTGAATGCCGGGAGTGGTGGACAGGCAACCGCCGCCGCCATCGGCGATCGTGAAGGAATTGGCCACGATATCGATCAGCAGGCTGGTGATGGTCGTGCCTGTGTCGTTCTCAATGGTGACGCAGCCATCGGTGGATGGCGTGCGGTAGCCGCAGGAGCCGAACGAAACATCCAGGGGGCTGCCGGTGTAGTCGAATGTTGGTAGGTGGGGCGTCGAGTACGCCGAGCTTGAAGTCGTCCGCCCTCGCCATACCGCTCAGGGCGCAGACCAACGTCAGCGCGAATAGATAACGGAAAAATTTCATCTCTGGATTCTCCTTGGGAGGTCCTTTGATTCGGTTGTTCACTGCAGGTCTTGCTACACCGTTACGGGGCCGGAGTTTCATCGAACGTGAGGTTGATTCTTATGGTTTCGTCTGCTGCCTGCCAGTTGGCATCGTCAAAGCAACCGCATGGGAGAAATCACGGTTGCAGAAAGGGTTACCCGTCCAGTGAGTCGCGCCTGGAGTTGCTGTCGTTCCAGGGAATGCTCCAGTGACGGAAAATCAAAGCTCCGAAGATTTGCAACAGGAGCCAACCGCGGCTGCTGCTGTTATGTCACGTCTTGCCGAACCACGAGGTGCTCTGGTGGTGAATGTTGGGCCCGAACGCAACTTGCCAAATCTTTGCTATGCCGGAACATAGTGCAAGCGGCGTGCCAAACCTCGAAAGCCTAAATCGCTGTGTTCTCAGGTCTTAGCTGTGGATATCTCTCGAAGATTGCAATTTCTTGCGGGGTATCGGGTGAAGTATCTTCCGCGTGGCGTTATGTACCGACGCATTGCGGCAAATGCGATTACTATCAAGCCGGAGATCTGTCGTCGGAGAGTTCTCGATCCGTAATCGAGGAGAGGGAGGCGCTATGCAAAACAAGACAGATGGAGAGCAGCCTGGAAGCGTTGAAGGCGGCCGGAACTGCGGTGATTGCCGATGTATTCGACAGCCTGCAACGGACGCCGCCGGTCCTCGACAACTGCCTGCGGCCGATTGGGCCGGCTACCGTGTTTGCGGGGCCGGCGTACACCGTTACAGGCGAGTCGGTGAGGTTTACCGGCGGGGACCGGGCGAAGCTGGCGGCGATCGACAATATGCCGGCGGGCGTGGTGGCCGTGTGGGCGAGCCGGTGTGCCAAGAGCGTGCTGCTGCTTTGGCGATTTGCTGGCCAGCGCGATGCGGGCACGTGGATGCGTTGCCGCCGTGGTCGACGGCGGCGTGCGCGATACAGCGTTCCTGGCGGAGTTTGGGATGCCGGTGGTGGCGCGCTACCGGACGCCGGTGCAGGGAGTGGGACGATGGCGGGTGACGGGCGTCGCAGGTAAAAGTCTGGGTGCGCGGGGCGCTCGAAGAGTGGCTGTGCGTTGCGCCCGGCGACATCGTGGTGGGAGATTCCGATGGGCAGATTGTGATTCCGCAGCGATGCTCGAGGAGGTGACGGCGAAGGTGATGGAGTGGTCGCGGATCGAGTCGGGATCGCGCGCGGATATCGTTGCGGGGATGCCCCTGCTCGAGGCGCTGGAGAAGTACGGCCACCTTTAGGGGCGCAGGCCTACTCGGCGAGCAACAGGCGAAGGTCGCGAAGATTGTTGCCGGTGGGCCCCGTGCGGATCGTCGCGCCCACCGGTTCCAGTACCGAGGTAGCGCGAAACTCCGATGAGGGCCAGCAGGGCCTCGGAGCGCAGGCGCGGATCTTCCAGCGTCCGCCCATCGACGACCGCTCCGGCGAAAGGGCTGTTGCCGTCGATGCCGTCGGTGCCAGCCGATAGCACGGCGATCGGCCCGTCGGATGCCTGGAGGCGGGTAGCGGCGTAGAGCGCGAAGTGCTGATTGCGGCCACCGACGCTCGAGGCCACAAGGCGGTTGTTAGGAATTGAGACAGTGACCTCGCCAACCGAGATGAGGCATACGCGCGCGTGATTCCTGGCGCAGGGCTGCGGAGGCGGGCAAGGAGATAGTCGGCGGCGGCGCGGCAGTCCCAGTCGTCGCAGGTGTTATCGACGACGGCGTGGAAGCCAAGCTGCTCGGCCTGGCTGCGCGCGGCTTCGGCCAGGCTGTCGCCATCCAGCAGCGTGACGGAGCGGGCCGTGAACTCGCCGGGCTTCGGCGTCTCGGGGACGGCCGGATCGAGGAAGAATCGTTGCACGGAAGCGGGCAGGCGCGGGAGCAGATCGTAGCGAGCCAGCACGGCGCGGCAGTCTTCCAGTGTAGTGGTGTCGGGCACGGTGGGGCCGGAGCCCTAGGGCGTCGAGGTGGCCGCCTGGAACGTCGGAGACGAAGAGAGAGAGCGCAGGCGGCTGCGCGGGCTGCGATGGCGAGACGTCCACCTTTGACGGCGGAAAAGTGTTTGCGCACGCAGTTGATCTCGACGATGGAGGCGGCGCTGTGGATGAGCGCGCGATGGAAGGCGATGGTGTCGTCGAGCGAGATGGCGGGATCGAGCGGCAACTCCATCATGGCAGAGGCGCCTCCGCTCAGCAGGAAGAGGCAGACCGTTTCGGGGGCGCCCGACGGCGTGCCCGGGGGCTTGCGTTGACGGCGGGATTGCGGCGAGCAGGTCGAGTACCGCGCGCGCGCCAGCGAACGAGGCGTCGTTCGGAAGCGGATGGCCGCCCGCGAAGAACTGAAAGCCTTCGGGCAGGGAAGAGGGCAACGACGGCGCGATGACGATGCCCTGGATATCGATCCTCGGGTGGCAGGGCAAGGTGCAAGAGGGCGGCCTCGAGCATGACGCCGGCGGCCTTGCCGACGGCGACGATGCGGAGGTGCCGGCAGTGCGGTGAGATCGACGCGGGCGATCGGATCCTGCCCGTCCTAGCCGAGCAGCAAGCTGCGGCGCCATCGCCCGTGGTCGCGATACGCGATGGCACGCGCTCCATGGCGCGCTCGATGCTGCACTCTCGCAGCGCAGACGCGAAGAGAGCGCGCGCCCGGACGGGCAACGGCGCGTGGCCGGGGATGTCCTGACCGGAGACGTTTGGGGATTCTGTCATGACGTGATCAGGCGCCGCATCGTCGCTGGCCTGAGCCTAGGACTTCTGCAGGATTCGAATGTAGGCGACCGCCGCCTTGATCTGGTCGTCGGTAAGCTTGCCGGCGAAGGCTGGCATCTTTCCCTTGCCGTTCTTGACGATGGCGATCAGGTCCGCATCGGGCGTCTGGACAATGGAGGGGGTCTTGAACGATGCGGCTTTGATTGCGTGGCCGGCGGGTGTGTTGGCCGTGCCGTCGGGGCCGTGGCACATCTGGCACTTGACCTTGAAGATGTCCGCCCCACTGTTTTGAGCGAGGGCAGGCATGCTGACTGAGGCGGCCAGACTAAAAATTACTGCGAGTTTTACGTGCGTCTTCAAGAAATACTCCTTTGTGCCGATACTGGTATCGTACCGTCTCTCTTACGCCGCACGATACGCCAGGCGCGGCGGGACTGCGGTGACGGACGGGTAGTAGGACCGCAGTGAAACCCGCAGGTACTATCGAAGAGAAGCAACACAAGGTGCAGGGGAGAGATTCTGTCGATGGCCAGACCGATTATTGTTACAGGCGCCGCTGGATTTATCGGGCGCAACACGGTTGCCGCACTCAACGCGCGCGGCGAGGAAGAGATTATTCTCGTTGACGAGTTGGGCAAGGATGAGAAGTGGAAAGATCTCGTCGGTCTGCGCTATGAAGATATCGTGACGCCCGAGGAGTTTCTCGGGCTGATAGAAGATGGCGCGTATCGCCAATGCCCGGTCGGTGATCCACCTGGGAGCGTGCAGCGCAACCACGGAGAAGGACGCGGGCTTCCTGGTGCGCAACAACTACCAGTACACCCGCGTTCTGTGCAACTGGGCGCTGACCCACGAGATTCGATTTGTCTATGCATCGAGCGCGGCCACCTATGGCGATGGCGCCGAGGGCTATAACGACTCCGACGCCGTGACGCCTACGCTGAAGCCGCTGAATATGTATGGCTACTCCAAGCAGATGTTCGATCTGTGGGCGCTCAAGCATCGCCTGTTCAATGCGTCGCCGGACAGGTCGCACGATACCGGGGACACCAATATCGTCGGGTTGAAATACTTCAACGTGTATGGGCCGTATGAGGATCACAAGGGCGACATGCGCTCGGTGGTGTCGAAGAGCTACGAGCAGATTCGCGCGACCGGCGAGGTGAAGCTCTTCAAGAGCTATCGTCCGGAGTATAAGGATGGCGAGCAGATGCGGGACTTCATTTATGTGAAGGACGCGGTGGATGTGACCCTGCACTTTGCGCTGCAGCCCGCGGACGCGCCGGGAGGCCTGCTGAACTGCGGGACGGGCCAGGCGCGCACCTGGGTCGACCTCGCGACGGCTGTCTTTGAGGCCATGGGCCTGCCGCCGAAGATCGAGTTCATCGAGATGCCGCAACAGTTGCAGGGGAAGTACCAGTACTTTACCCAGGCCAACGACGCGAAGCTGCGCGAGGCCGGCTACACGAAGCCGTTTACGAGCCTCGAAGACGGTGTGCGCGAGTACATCCAGGGATACTACTTGCGGCGGGAAGGGTAAGTTTTAACCGGGCCCGCAGCCGTAACAGCGTATTCTGGCGGAGCTATGCAAAGAGCCAAGAAGACCAAGGTCATCTATCCGGGAACGTTCGATCCGCTGACGAACGGGCACCTGGATTTGATTGCGCGCGCGTCGAAGATTGTGGATGAGCTGGTAGTCGCGGTGCATCGCAATTCGGAGCAGGGGAGCGCTGGCAAGGGCAAGCCGCTGTTCACGTTTCTGGAGCGCGAGCAGATGCTGCGTGAGGCCACGTCGGAGATGCCAAATGTCTCGGTGACAACCTTTGACGGATTGCTCGTGAACTTTGCCAGGAGTCAGAAAGCCAACGCGGTGTTGCGCGGGATTCGCGCCGTCTCCGACTACGAATATGAGCTGCAGATGGCCATGATGAACCGCAAGCTTGATCCCGAGATTGAGACGCTGTTCATGATTCCCGGGGAGCGATACACCTACGTGAGCTCGCGGCTGGTGAAGGGTGTTTTCGTGCTGGGGGGCGATGTGACGCAGCATGGTGCCGCCGAATGTGATGGAACGGCTGAAGCGCAAGTCGATGGTCAAGGGCTCGTGAGCGAATCGCAGCCGGTGGTGCGCGCCGATAAGCCTTCAGGAACAGTTTGGCCAGATCGACATCTACGTGTTCGACCAGATTCTGCGCGGGAATATTGCGCCCGACTATGCGGGTGCTCGACGCTGGCTGCGGCTATGGGCGAAACCTGGTGTACCTGCTGCGCGAGGGTTGCGAGGTCTTTGCGCTGGACGCGAATCCAGAGGGCGTCGCACATGTGCGCGCGCTGGCCGGCGGAACTGGCTCCGCAGCTTCCGCCCGAAAACTTCCGCGTCGGAGCCATTGAGGCGATGGACTTTCCCGACGCCTTCGCCGACGTGGTGATCTGCAACTCGGTGCTGCACTTTGCGCGCGACGAGCAACACTTCCTGGCGATGGTGTCCGAGCTGTGGAGGGTCCTGCGGCCGGGCGGGATCCTGTTCTGCCGCCTCGGTTCGCGTATTGGCATGGAGTTCGAGCGCGTACGGAAGAATATCTACCGCATCGGCGATGGCTCGGAGTGGTTCCTGGTGGACGAGGCCGTATTACTCCGGATGACCGAGCAGATGAACGGCCTTTTCGTCGACCCGCTCAAGACCACGATCGTGCAGGATTTCCGCTGCATGACGACCTGGGTGGTGCGGAAACGCACCGGCGGCCGATAGAGAAACAGACCGGCTAAGGCTGAGTACGCCAACCCTTTCACTCCACCGCAAAATCTGAAAGACTAGTAGCTATGAGTACAGCGACAGCTACGAAAGTCCTAACCGACCGGATCAACCGGATCGAAGTTTCGGCCACCATGGCCATCACCGCCGAAGCGCTCAAGCTGAAGGCGCAGGGCATTGATCTGGCAGACTTTGGCGCGGGCGAACCCCACTTCT
Source organism: uncultured Acidobacteriaceae bacterium (assembly GCA_963762375.1). Classification (GTDB taxonomy): domain Bacteria; phylum Acidobacteriota; class Terriglobia; order Terriglobales; family Acidobacteriaceae; genus Granulicella. The sequence goes on along the minus strand of CAVXKP010000001.1, from coordinate 24,577 downwards.
CCACCCCGCAGCATATTAAGGATGCGGCGATCCAGGCGATCCAGCAGAATGTTACGCGCTACACCGCGGTCGCCGGTACGCCTGAAGTACGCAAGGCGATCGTCGAGCGCCACGCGGCAGACTTCGGCACCAACTACGCGCCGACGAGTGCGTGTTTACGGCCGGCGGCAAGCTGGCGATCTTCAATGCCGTCGAGGTGCTGATCGAGCACGGCGATGAGGTCATCGTGCCGGTGCCCTACTGGGTCTCGTACAAGGACATCATCGAGTTCGCGGGCGGCACGCCGGTGTTCCTCGAGACCGACGAGGCGCAGAACTTTCGCGTCACCGTGCAGAGCGTCGAAGCCGCGATCACGGACAAGACCAAGGCGATCATCCTGAACACGCCGTCGAACCCTTCGGGCGCGGTGATGGGGGCTGAAGACCTGTACGCGATTGTGCGGCTGGCGCACAGCAAGGGCATCTATGTACTGCTCGACGAGTGCTATGTGTACCTGACGTTTGCGGGCGAGATTGTCTCGGGCGCGTCGTGCACGGAATGCAAGGAGCACGTGATTGTGCTCGGGTCGCTCTCCAAGACCTACGCGATGACCGGCTGGCGCGCGGGCTTTGCGCTGGGACCCGAAGCAGGTCATCTCGGCGATGAGCAAGCTGCAGTCGCAGAGCACGTCGAACACCGCGAGCATGGTGCAGCGCGCGTCGATTGCGGCGCTGACCGGCTCGCAGGATTGCGTCTCCGAGATGCGCGCGGACTACATCAAGCTGCGCGACCGCGTGCTGGAAGGCTTCAAGTCGATTCCCGGCCTGACCTGCACGGTGCCGCAGGGCGCGTTCTATGTGTACCCCAACATCAGCGCGTTCATTGGCAAGGGCGGCATCAAGTCTGCATCCGATCTCGCGGCCAAGCTGCTGAGCGAGGCACATGTGGTGGTGGTGCCGGGCGAGGCGTTCGGAACCGAGAACCACATTCGGCTGTCGTACGCGGTGTCGGGCGACGTGATCGACAAAGGCGTGCAGCGGATGCGCGATTTTTTCGCGAAGCTCTGAAGGCTAAGTCAATGCGCAACTCTGAACTGAAGGATGGTTCTGAGCTGAATGATCGTTAGGATGAGCTGTTCCTTGCGGTGGCATCCGATAACAGAAGCAGGTAGGTCTCGATGTCAGCAGGCGATGGTTCGGCGCGACCGAAGTTTGTTCCGGTAATCTTGGCGGGCGGAAGTGGGACGCGCTTCTGGCCGCGCAGCCGCAGAGCGCGGGCCAAGCAGGTGCTCACGCTGCAGGGCGAGGGCTCGATGATCCAGCAGACCGTGGATCGGCTCGCTCCGCTGGCTGCCGGATGAGCATTGCTGGGTGATCACGAATCACTGGTTGCGGGAGTTGATCGTCGATCAGCTGCCCGGGGTCCTGGCCAAGCATGTGCTGGCTGAGCCGGCGGCGCGAAACACGGCGCCCGCCTGCGCGCTTGCGGCGTTTCTGCTGGAAAAGACTGAGCCGGATACGGTCATCGGCATCTTCCCGTCGGACCACATCGTTGGCAACAACGACAGGTTTGTCGAGGTTCTGCGCGCCGGAATCAAGCTGGCGTCCAAGGGCGAGAATATCGTGGTCCTTGGAGTTCCGCCGACGCGCCCCGAGACCGGTTACGGCTACATCGAACAGGGCGCGGAGATCGAGCCTGTGGACGGCATCGCGGTGCACCGCGTGAAGCGGTTTCGCGAGAAGCCGGACAAGCACACGGCGGAGCGCTTCCTGGCGGCGGGAAACTTTGCGTGGAACGGCGGAATTTTTCTGTGGAGTGCGCGGACGCTGGCCAATGCCATTCGCGAGCATGTGCCGGACATGGCGCCCCTGCTCGAGAAGATCGCCGCAGCCCACGGGACACCTGAGTTTGAGAAGGTGTTTGCGGAACTGTATCCGGAGTGCGAAAACATTTCGGTGGACTACGCGGTGTTGGAGCGGCGGTCGGTCAAGGGCGAGGCGCGGTCGGGCATCTATTGCCTTCCGGCTGACTTTGCGTGGAACGATCTCGGATCCTGGGCCTCGCTGCATGAGCAATTGGGCGAGGACGAGCGTTCGAATGTGGTGGATGGCGAAGGCAGTGAGTTGGTCGCGATCCAGTCGCAGGGAAACTATGTGCATGCGCCGGGAAAGATGGTCGCCTGCTCGGGGTACAGGGATTGGTGGTGGTCGAGACGGCGGATGCGCTCCTGATCACAACGCTGGAGCGATCACAGGACGTCTCGAAGATCGTGCATACGCTGCATCGAGAGATGGGCAAGGAAGAGTTGATCTAGAGCACGGATTGAGGATCAGGTAGAGCGCATGAGTGCAGTGAAGTTTGGAACCGACGGCTGGCGCGGCATCATCGCCGACGATTTTACCTACGAGAACGTGCGCGTGGCCGCGCGGGCGATCGCGCATTACGTGATCGAGCACGAAGATGCGAAGGCTGGCGTGTGCATTGGCTATGACACGCGGTTTGGATCGCCGTCGTTTGCGCGCGTGGTGGCCGAAGTGCTCGCGGGTGCGGGCATTCCGGTCGCGTTGGCCAGCAAGGTGACGCCGACGCCGGAGCTTTCGTTTGCGGTGCGCGGACGCAAGGCTGCGGGCGGCGTGATGATTACCTCCAGCCACAATCCGGCCGAGTGGAATGGCGTGAAGTACAAGGCGAGCTATGGCGGCTCGGGCAGCCCTGCGATCATTGCGTCGATCGAGAGCTACCTGGAGAAGCCGTTGCGCGCTGGCCGCAACGCCGGCGCCGATCGAGGAGGTCGACTTCTCCGCGCCCTATATCGCGGCGCTGGAGTCGTTCGTCGATCTGAAGGCGATCAAGGCCTCGGGCTATCGCTTCCTGATCGACACCATGTACGGCGCGGGCAAGGGTTACGTCGCGGGCATCTTCGAGCGCGCGGGCATTCCGTATGTGGAGTTTCGCAGCGAGACCAATCCTGCGTTTCCGGGGATCAATCCCGAACCGATTCTCCCGCACATTGCAGCGACGCAGAAGGCTGTGGTCGCCGAACATTGCGATGCCGGCCTCATCACCGATGGCGATGCCGACCGCATCGGCGCAGTCGACGAGCATGGAAATGTGGTCGACGCGCACAAGATCTTTGCGGTGATGCTGCAGTGGCTGCTGAAGCGCAAGCAGTGGCCGGGCGATGTGACGCGCGCGTTCAACACGACCAAGATGCTCGATCGCATTGCTGCCAAACATGGGCGCAAATTAATCGAGCACGGCATTGGCTTCAAGTATGTTGTCGACCTGATGCTGGAGCGCGAGATCCTGATTGGCGGCGAAGAATCTGGCGGCGTCGGCATCAGCCGGCACCTGCCGGAGCGCGATGGCCTGCTCAACAGCCTGCTGATTGCGAACGTGATGGCCGATGAGCATAAGACGCTCGGCGAACTGGTGGCCGCGCTGCAGGAAGAGTATGGCGAGCACCAGTATGGACGCATCGACATGCATATCAGCGAGGAGCTGAAGCAGTCGGCGATTCGGCGCGCGGGTGCGGGCGTGAGCGAGATTGCCGGGCTCAAAGTGCTGCGCATGGAGACGCTCGACGGAATTAAGTTCTTCCTCGAAAACCCCGCCTGCGCCAGCAAACCCAACGCCGCCGAGACCTGGCTGCTGCTGCGCGCGAGTGGCACCGAGCCGCTGCTGCGTGTCTACTGCGAAAGCTGCAGCACGGAGAGTGTGCAGCAGGTGCTCGAGGCTGCGAGAGCGTTTGTGCTGCAGGGGGATTCGGCGTGAGTGGGTTGGTGACGCTTGACGTTGCCGGAGTTCTCTTCGATATGGACGGCGTGCTGATCAGCTCGATTGGCAGCGTCAATCGCAGCTGGCGACGCTGGGCGGAGCACTATGGTGTTCCCAACGCCGACACCTTCCAGGTTCCTCATGGAATCCGCGCGATGGACATCGTTGCCATGCTCAAGCCCGATCTCGATCCCGGCGGAAGGACTGCGCACGATCGAGGACATCGAGATGGTCGACGTTGACGATCTCAAGGTGCTGCCCGGTGCACGTGCGCTGCTGGAGAGCCTGCCGCTGGAGCGCTGGGCGATCGTTACTTCGGCGACCCGCCGGCTGGCGCTCGAACGTTTGAGAGTGGCGGGACTGCCTGCGCCGGAGCGCATGATCAGCGCCGAGATGGTGGAGCGCGGCAAGCCCGACCCGGAGCCCTATCGCCGTGGCGCCGAGCTGATTCACTCGCCCGCGGCGGATTGCCTGGTCGTCGAGGATGCGCCGAGCGGGGTGGGCGCGGGCGTCGCTGCCGGTTGCCGCGTGCTGGGCGTGCTCGGAACGCACAAGGAAGAGGAGCTGCGCGCGGCCGGAGCGAGCTGGATCGTGCGGTCGCTCGAAGAGGTGAGCGCGCAAACGGCGCCGAACGGCCTGACGCTCCGCCTCAACGACCTCTAGCCGGAACTATACCTTCGCGTCGCCGCGTTCGAGCAGGATTGCCTCCACGCGCTGCAAGTCATCTTCCGTGTCGACGCCGATGGTGTCATGGGCGGTCTCGGCCACATAAATCGAGATGCCGTTCTCCAGCAGCCGCAGCTGCTCAAGGCGCTCCAGAAAGCTCCAACTCCGTGGGGGCGAGCGCGGCAAAGCGCTCCAGCGCCGCGCGACGGTAGGCGTAGAGCCCGAGGTGCTTCCAGTAGGTTGCGTTGCCGCGGCCGTCGCGGTCGTAGGGAATCGTCGATCGCGAAAAGTACAGTGCGCGGCCGTCGATCGCCGTCACGACTTTAACCGCATTGGGATTGGCGATGTCTTCGGGCGCGCAGCGCACCTTCGGCGTCGTGACATCGACGTCGGGCGAGGTGAACAGCGCAAGGATCGCGGTGATGTGGTCAGGCAGCAGCAGCGGCTCATCGCCCTGGATGTTGACGTAGATATCGGCGTCCACGACGCGGGAGACGGCGCAGAGGCGGTCGGTGCCGCTGGGCAGGTCGGGCGAGGTCAGCAGGCAGCGCCAGCCGCGCTTGTCGCATAACTCCTGCACCTCGGCCGAATCCGTCGCGACGATCACCTCGTCGAGCTGCGGGCAGGCCTGGGCCGCGCGATAGACCCAGGCCAGCATCGGCTCGCCGGCGATGTCGCGGAGAACCTTGCGGGGAAGCCGCGTGGAGGCGAGGCGTGCGGGAATGACGCCAATGATCCGGGGATGCGTGCTGCTCATGAGCCAACTTTCTCGTCGTCTTTGTTCTTACGATAGCTCTTCACGGCCAGAAAAATCACGCCTGCCAGGATCACGCCGAGGATGATCGCGATCACCAAAAGAAATCGGAAGATCCCCGGAAGGTAACACGACCAGTCACCCCCGGTCGCGCTGCAATCCGGTACCGCGGAGCGCACGGACGCCCGCGCAAGTGGGCTGGCGCACGGCCATCATCGCAAGGCCCGAGAGCAAGCGAAGCAGGCCGCGGAGCCGGGTTACGCGAAGGGTTCGAGTTGGGAATCGGTTGCAGCACGTTTGACCTGCGAAGTCGTGAAACTTATGATGGAAGAGCGGCTGTCGTCGCGGCCGGGATTTCTGTGGCCGCTGGATGCAGTCTCCCACCCGGCGGTGTAGCTCAGATGGTTAGAGCGACGGACTCATAACCCGTAGGTCATTGGTTCGATTCCAATCACCGCCACCATTCGTCTGCCGCTCCATGCCGCGGGCCGAATCGCAACTTCTGCAGTTGAGAGTATCATTTGGCTAGCGAGCTGCGTCTAAGCTACAGCGCGACCTGAGCACGCTTGCTGCCGTTGTCCAAACCGATTCCGGAGTCCATCACCGCACTATGCCCAAGAGCCTCAAGATCAGCCTGCTCGCCGTCTCGGTAGCCCTTATTCTCTGCATCTTTGTTGGCGTGAATGCGCACAGCGTGGCCGCGGCCGGCGATCCCGCGCCGCAGGACGCCTACAACCAGATCAACGTCTACGGCGAAGTCCTGCAGCACATTCAGTCCGATTACGTGGAAGTCCCGAACATCCCCAAGGTCACCAATGGCGCTCTGCGCGGCCTGCTCGAGTCTCTCGATGCCGACTCCAGCTACCTGACGCCGGCTGACTATAAGGCCTACAAGGAAGACCGTGGCGGCAAGGCGCAGGTCGGCATCGTCGTCTCCAAGCGCTACGGCTATGCGACCGTGGTCTCCGTCGTTCCCGGCTCGCCCGCTGATAAGGCTGGACTTGTCGATGGCGACATCATCGAGGCCATCGGCATGGAAGACACCCGCAATCTATCGCTGGCCATGATCCAGCTCCTGCTCCAGGGCGCGCCCGGCAGCCAGTTGCAGATGGCCGTCATCGGACCCCGCAGCGCCAAGCCGCAGAAGATGACCCTCAACCGCGTGGTCGTCGTAGAGCCGGCTGTCAAAGAGTCGCTGTACGACGGGACGTCGATCCTGTACCTGAAGCCCATCATCATCGATCACGAGCATGTTCAGCAGATCGAAACCTGGTTGAAGGACATGAACAAGGACGGCAATAAAAAGATTCTGCTGGACTTGCGCGACGTCTCCGCGGGGGATATGACCGAGGCCGTTCGTCTGACCAACTTCTTCGTGAACACAGGAACGATTGCCACCCTCGAGGGCCAGAAGTTCCCCAAGCAAATCTTCTCGGCTGATCCGTCGAAGGCGATCAATACGACCGCGCCGCTGGTCGTGCTGGTGAACCACGGAACGTCGGGCCCGGCGGAGATCGTTGCCGGCGCGTTGCAGGACAGCGGCCGCGCCCAGCTTGTCGGAGAGAAGACCTTCGGCGAGGGCTCGATGCAGAAGACCTTCGACCTGCCGGATGGCGGAGCGATCATCCTGTCGATCGCCAAGTATGCGTCGCCCTCGGGCAAGCAGTTTGAGGACGATGCCGTGACGCCGGCGAACCGTTGTCGCCTCCAACAAGGAGCTGTTTGAGGATGACGATGCGGCGGACGACGACTACCGCGACCACTCCAACCACCCCCGACTCGCCGAAGCCGCCGGGCAATACGCCAGCCAAGAAGACGCCGCCTCCGACCGACGATCAACTCAACAAGGCGCTGGACATGCTGAAGGCCAAGGCAGCCTGATCCCGGCGGCCACGGCTTGCAATGGCCCGGTTCCAGACGCTTGATTCACAGGGCCGCATGGTAAGGTTGGTTTTGCCGTGCCTCCACCAGTGAAAATACGCTACAGGGTCCCCAGGCATACGCCGTTCGCCGTTCTGGCGAGCCGTTCGGCGCTTTCCGTTCGGCGAGGCGGATGTTCGCAACCGCAAGCTTTCCGCCCGCGCCGCCGTGACTTGCCCTGCTGGGCGCCTCGGCGATCTTTGGCGTGATGCTGGGGCTGATCCTGGTCTACTCCATCAATCTGCCCCAGATGACGGAGCTGGAGCGCTATCGCCCCAGCACCACCACCAACCTCTACGACATCCATGGGCAGATCTTCGGCTCCTTCGCCGACGAGCGCCGCATCGTGGTCCCGTACTCCGAATTTCCGCCCGTGCTGCGTGCCGCGATCTTCTCCATCGAGGACAAGGACTTTGAGCACAATGGCGGCATCAACCTTCTGCGCGTGGTCGAAGCTGCCTACGAGGATGTCCATACCCACGGCAAGGTGCAGGGCGCGTCGACGCTGACCATGCAACTGGCGCGGAATCTTTTTCTGTCGTCGCAGAAGACCTACGGCCGCAAGCTGCAGGAGATCTTCCTGGCGCTGGAGATCGAGCGCCGCTTCACCAAGCCGCAGATCTTTGCGCTCTACGCCAACCAGATCTATCTCGGCAGCGGAACCTACGGGTTTGAGGCGGGCTCAGAATATTACTTCAGCAAGCATGTCCGCGACCTGACGCTGCCGGAGGCGGCGATGCTGGCGGCGTTGCCCAAGGGCCCTCAGAATTACTCGCCGGTGCGCTACCCGGAGCGTGCGCTGAAGCGCCGCAACCTGGTCATCCAGGAGATGCTGAACGATCGCAGGATCACGCAGCAGCAGGCCGACGCCGCCAAGGCAGCGCCGCTGGGGCTGCACCTGGAGTCGCCGCCCAACAACCAGGCGCCGTATTTTGTTGAAGAGGTGCGGCGGCAACTGGAGAGCGAGTATGGAGCGGACGAGGTGCACAGCGCCGGCCTGCGCGTCTACACCACGCTCGACCTCAACCTGCAGCGCGCCGCCACCCAGGCTGTCCTCGACGGCACGGCTACCTACGAGCGCCGGCATGGCTGGAAGGGGCACCTTGAGAATGTGATTCGCGAAGGTGTGCAGCTCGACGACTACAAGCATCCCGACTGGTCGCAGACGCTGACCGACAATACCTACATCCACGGCCTGGTGACCAGTACCTCGCCCGCGCGCATCACCGTCAAGCTGGGCAAGCTGAATGCGACGCTGGTCCCTGCTGACTGGGTATGGACGCAGATCTCCAAGGGAACTGATCTCGCGCAGGTGGGCGACATCGTGTACGTCAAGGTGGTGAGCGGCGCCGACACCTCCGCACCGCACGTCATCCTCGAGCAGGACAGCGGCGCGCAGGCGGCCCTGATGGCGGTCAACAATGCCGATGGCGAGGTGCTCGCGATGGTTGGCGGCCGCGACTTCCAGACCTCGCAGTTCAACCGCGCCACCCAGGCCGAGCGGCAGGTTGGATCGTCCTTCAAACCCTACGTCTATACCGCGGCGATGGAGGCGGGGATGAAGCCGTATGACACGGTGATGGATGCTCCGACGACCTTCTTCACGGCCGGCGGCCCTTACACGCCGCACGATTACGAAGCAGGCTATCTCGGCTCCATGACGCTGGTCGACGCGTTTGCAGAATCGCGCAATATTCCAGCGCTGCGGCTGGCCGACAAGGTTGGCATCAAGAAGGTGATTGAGGTCGCGCACCGCTTTGGTATCACCAGTGAAATCCCCGCGTTCCTGCCGGTCGCCATTGGCGCCGCAGACCTTACGCTGGCTGAGCAGGTGGGCGCCTACAGCGTCTTTCCCAACGACGGCATCCACATCACGCCGCACTATATCCGCCGCGTGGTGGGGCCTGATGGCCAACCCATGCAGCAGCCGCGCACGCAGGTTAGCGAGGCGATTTCGGTCGACATTGCGCGCGAGATGATGGTGCTGCTGCAGGCTGTCGTGCAACATGGAACGGCCGGCGGCGCAGCGCAGATGAAGCACGCCCTCGGCGGCAAGACAGGCACGACGAACAACTACACCGACGCATGGTTTGTCGGCTTCTCGCCCTCCGTTACCTGCGGGACCTGGATTGGTTTCGACAACCGGCAATCGCTGGGCGAAAAGGAGACCGGCGCCCGTGCCGCGCTGCCCATCTGGGTCGACTTCATGAAAGTCGCGGTGGCCGACAAGCCCAACGAGGCGTTCTCCAAGCCGAACGCGCCGAAGAAACAGATCGAGGTCCCTGCAGATTCCGACTACGGACGCAGTACTCCGCCGCCACCACCTCCTCCGCAGGATTCGGATACGGATGATGACGGACACACCCAAGAAGGCTCCGGAACCGGCCGTTCTCGCAGCCTGGCGAGCTGCGCCTGCCGAACGACATGCCGGCCTCGCAGCGCCGCCCGCTCGCCAACAGCGCCTGCACCGATCGTGCGTGTGCCGCCAGCCTGCGCCCGCCGCTCCTGGAACCGCGCGGCCAAAGCCAGCTCCGGTGAAGAAGACTCCCGCACCCGCCGCAACTCCTCCAACTCGCTAGCGCGAGCGACCGTTACGACGTGAGCGCGCCGGGTCGGGCTTCTCAGCGCATCCGACAGGGCGAAGAAACGCAGCGCCTGCTTCACGTCCCGCTGAATCTGCTCGCGCAAGGCGTCCGTCGATTCGAAGCGGCGCTCTGCACGCAGCCGCCGCAGGAACGTCAGCTCCAGCGGCGTGGTCTCGGTTAGATCCACGGGCTCAAAGTCCAGCAAGTGCGACTCGACGGCGAAGGAGTCCGCGCCAAACGTCGGCCGATTGCCCACGTTGGTGACGCCGCGAAATACTCGCTCGTCCCCAATGCGCAGCGTCGTAACGTAGACCCCATGAGCCGGCAGCAGTTCCGAGTACGGCGCGAGATTGATGGTTGGCACCGCATAGCGCGTTCCGTATCCGCGCCCCGATGCAGGCGTGCTGCGAATCGCAAACGAGCGTCCCAGCAGAGCGCGCGCTTCATGCAGATTGCCCGCCGCGATCAGCCCCCGGATGCGGCTGGAGGAGATAGCCGCGCCGCGCGCGATGCACGGTACATACGCCTTCACGCCAAATCCAAGCTCGCGTCCCAGTTCCGACAGTCCCGCAATGTCGGTCTCGGCCTGGTAGCCAAACCGAAACGTCTCGCCTTCATGCACCTCGACGGCGTGCAGCGCATCGCGCAGCACGCGCCCGGCAAAATGCCGCGCCGTCCAGTGGCGCAGCTCGTCGGTGAAGGGAAGTACCAGCACCTGGTCCAGCCCCGTCTCCGCCAGCAGCCTCAGTTTTTCTTCGAGCGGCGTAATCAGCGGCAGTCGTGAAGCCGTATGCAGCACGTGGGCCGGATGAGGATCGAAGGTCACGGCAATCGCGCTCACATTCAACGCGCGAGCACGCTCCAGCACCGAGGCGATCACCATCCGATGCCCGCAGTGCACTCCATCGAAGTTGCCGATGGTGACAACCGAGGGGCCAGGGGAGCCGAGTTCAGCGAGTGAGCGTGCGATCTGCATCAGGAGATGTCTACTACCGGTGTTGGGTCAGTGATATTGAACGTCAGTTTAAGCCCATCGTGCGCCAGGCGTATGTGATCTGGTAACGAAGCATTGGTGGCTCTCATGATCGAGGCCGTGACTGATGTGCGTGAAGAACGCACGCTTCGCGCCAATCTTCTCCACCAGCTCAATTGACTTCGCCAGGTGCGAGTGGCTCGGGATGCGGCTCGTGGCGCAGCGCGTCGAGCACCAGGATGTCGAGCCCCTTCAGCAGCGCGTAACTCTCCTCGGGATGTCGCTCATGTCGGTGAGATAGGCTGCGTCGCCAAAGCGATAGCCGGCGATGGTGTTGCGTCCATGGGTCACGGGAACGCGAACAAACGTGGCGCCGAAGAGCGGAATCTCGACGCCAGCCTCGGCAGCAAGGCGATGCAGCACGACGCGCGCGCTGGTGGGATAGCGATCGGTCTTGCGGAAGGTGTACTCGAAGACGCGTTCAATGATGTCGGCCGTCTCATCGTCGGCGTAGAGCGGAAGCCCCTCAGGATGCGCGAAGCTTAGCGGCCGCAAATCATCCATGCCGAGCACGTGATCGGCATGCCCATGCGTGTAGAGCACGGCATCGATGGAGCGAAGATTCTCGCGCACCGCCTGCACGTGGAAGTCCTGACCGGTATCGATGACCACGTTGTGGCCGCCGTAGCTGACCAGCACGGAAGGCCGCGTGCGCCGGTTGGGCGATCCCGGCTCATGCGCGGAAGCGCAGACCGCGCAACCGCAGCCCAGCGTTGGAACCGCCATCGAGGTTCCACTGCCCAGAAATGTAAGCGTTGCTTTCATGCGTCGGATACGGTAGCCCTAACGCACGATGCTCGGGCCGCCCGGTACAGGAGGAACGCCTGCGCCGGGCTGACGCGCGGCTGCCTGCCGCGAGAGCGCCTGGGTCACTTCGAGGAAGCCCATGCGCAGCTCAAACATCGCTGAATCCAGCAGCGCGCTCTCGGCTTCGGTGCGATTTCCTTCGGTCTTGGCTGCGAGAATTCCCAGCATGTCGATGGTCTGCCGGGCACCCAGGATGTCCAGTTGCGGCTGCTGGTCGGGCGCAGCGGTGCCACCGAGTTGCAGCATGGCCTGCATGTAGAGCGATTGGATCACCCGCTCAAAGGTGATCTCCGGAACTCGCTCCATGCCAGGATTGGTGGCGCGAATCGCCGTGTCGAGGCGATCTACCGTGGCGTCGTAGGCACGCTTGGCCTGCTCTGCCTGATCAGCGGTGGGCGCCGGTGGCAGTAGATCGTCCTCGCCTTCCGAATGCTCGGCGCTGGTGCTCGAGGCGGGCGCTGGTGCCGGCACCGGCTGCGGTCCCTTATGCTCGACCAGGCGTGCGGAATCGCCGTCCTCGGGACGCAGGATCGTCTCCGGCCGGGGTGGCTTCGGCTCCGACGGTGGCGCATCCGGGCGTACTTCGCCCTCAGCGGTAAACTTGCGACGGTCGTTGACAACGAACTCTTTAATATCTGCCATGGTCTTCCAGCTCTCTAATCTCTTGCTCTAGTCTCTCGCTGCAATCTCTTTTGATGCTAACCCGGCGCGCGAGGATCACGCTGTGGGAACCGCAACGCCGCCCGCATACGTCAGCTCCAGCTTCGCGTCGACCGCCTCCTGCCGAACATAGCCCAGCGCCACCAGAGCAGGTCCCTCGGCCAGCGGAACCAGCGCGGCGCTGGTCAGCTCGCCGGCCGGCTTGCCCCCGGCCTGGAGCGGTGCAGGAAGCGTTGCCGGCAGATCGCCCGTCAGCCGAAACGCCGTGAACCGGCGATGCACCTGCCCGCGCGACCGTATGCGCTCGACGATCTCCTGTCCCAGGTAGCAGCCCTTCGCGAAGTGCAGCGCATGGGCCTGCGCCGTCTCCTGCGGCAGATCCTTCGCCGTCTCGGTGTTGCGAATGTCGACGCCGTACTGGGGGCGACCTTCAAGGAGGCGGAGCCATTCCAGTTCGGCTTCGGAGACGGGAAGAGCCTGGCTGTCGCCGAGTTCGGCTAGGATGCTGGCGAGGGTGGACGGGTCCGACCAGATCTCAAAACGCGGAACGAGAGGGCTGAAGGCCTGGATCAGCCATACGGAGGCACCGTTGTAGGTCGTTTGCTTGAGGTTGATGGCTTGCGACGGTGGGGCTTGCGCGTCGGGGGAACAGGCGGCCGCCCGGTCATTGGCTGTTCCCAGTGCCATCACGATGGAGAGAGCCTGGGGGCCTGCGACCAGCACCCCGGCGAGGTCTTCGACGGGCGTGAGTTCTACGTCGTCCATGATGATGAAGCGGTCGAGAGCCTGGCGGATCGTCTCCAGTTGCGAGCGATCCGTTTCCAGCAGGAAGGTGGTGGCACCGTCTGCGGGTTCGCGATAGATCGTGGCATCTCCCTGGATGCGTCCCTGCGCGTTGAGCAGGAAGTTGTAGTTACCCTCGCCAGGCTCCAGCGCCTGGATCGAATTGGTGACCATTCCATTCAGCCAGCGCGTCGCGTCGGACCCCGTAATGCGCAGGAAGGCGCGATCGGTGACAGGGCAGAAACCCGCGCCCTCCAGCAGCACAGTTCAGCGCATTCGATTCAGAACTTGGCATCGATCTCTTTCAGGACTCCGCGTGAAATACAAATCTGAGGAGTCCCAACCCTAAGGATATCCCGGAAGTCTTGGATGCTGCGGCCACGACGCCGGATGCTCTCCGGGCATCTTGGCAGTTCCGCAGAAGAACCTCCCCTGCGTACACTAAGTGTGAGCGGGATGGCGTAATTTGGAGGCGGTTTGACCTGGCAGAGAGCTTTCGCAGCATGTGCATTGGTGGGGTTGGGCGCAAGTATCGCGCAAGCGCAGGCCAAAGCAGAAGATGGCAGCATTACGCCCCCCGTCCTCATCTCTGGTAGCTCGACGGTAACGGCCGACACCGTCCTCACACCCGAGCAGGAGAAGTCGCTGCTCAACGCCGAGGACGAGATCCTCCACTTCGTCAGCAAAGATACCCATCTCGAGATCAAGAGCGCGGTGAAGTGCAAGTTCATCTCCCGTGACGCCGTTGCGACCGAGCTGCGCAAGAAGTTTGACCAGGACAAGGGCGCCAAGCGCATGGAACGCAGCGAGCTGGTGCTCAAGAAGTTCGGCCTGCTGGACCAAAGCTTCAAGATGCAGCCGTTCCTCCTGAGCCTGCTCACCGAGCAGATTGCCGGCTTCTACGACGACAAGACCCGGCAGATGAACCTGCTCAACTGGGTGCCGATCGACGAGCAGAAACCGGTCATGGCGCATGAGCTGACCCACGCGCTTCAGGATCAGAGAGTCGGCCTCGACAAGTGGGGAAGCCAGGAAATTGAAGGCATCTCCAAAGACGTGAAGCAGGACAACCGGCACATCGCCAACGACGACACTGACTCCGCCCGCGAGGCCGTCCTCGAAGGCCAGGCCATGGTCAGCTTCGCCGACTACATGCTGGCCGACGCCGGTCATCCGGACACGACTCTGAAGGACGCGCCGCAGCTCGCTCAACAATTAGAGTCCAACGCCGGCGACATGTCGGATTCGCCCGTGCTCGCTCGAGCGCCGCTTGTGCTGCAACAGTCGTTGTTGTTCCCTTACACTTCCGGCCTCGCCTTTGAGCAGCACATTCTGATCAAGAAGGGCGTGGATCGCGCCTTCGCCGGCGTACTCGACGCCCCGCCTAGCACCACCTTCCAGATCCTGAACCCGGATGCCTATCTGCGCGGCCAGGCGATCCCGCTACTGAAGCTGCCGGACATCCATCCGCTACTCAAGGACGCGGGCTATGTGCCCTATGACGTCGGCGTAATGGGCGAACTCGACGTGCGCATGACCGCGGAACTCTTCGGCGGCGAGCCCCTGGCCCGGGCGCTGGCTCCGGAGTGGGCGGGCGGCATCTACTACGCCGCACAACGCAAGAACGCGACTGCGGAACAGAAGGCAACCACGGCCTCGCTCGCGTTGCTGTACAGCTCGCAGTGGAAGAATAAAGACTCCGCGCGCAGTTTCTTCAACGTCTTCGAGCAGGAACTGCCGCGCCAGTACGACGGTCTCCAGCGTCGCGAGTCCGACGAAAAAGAGGACGCAGAGGTTACTGAGCGGGTGTACACGACGAGCGAAGGCGACGTCCTCCTCACCCTCCGAGACAACACCGTATGGGTCAGTGAGGGCTTTGACCTGGCGCTCGCTCGCACGCTGCGCGACAAGGTCGAGCAGGCGAACCTGCCCCCAGGCGAAGGTCCGAAGATGCAAGCCCGCACCTCGGCCCACGAATCATGACCTGGTCGGCGGTATGGTCGACACGCTTAGCCGCTATGGCCTGATGAGGGAAGCGCTTCGCTAGCGTCGATTGCGGTTCTTAGGGTTGTTTCTCGGCCGCCTGCTTGAGCGAAGTGAGCCAGACCATCTCCGACGCAGCCAGCTTGTCCGACGAATAAAGCAGCTTCATCAGCGGCCCGTTCATCGACTCCTTCACCGTCACCAGCGTTCCCCCATCCGGCGTCGCTTTCAGCTCCCACACATGAATCGCCCGTGCCGGGGAGGCGATCCCCGTCCAACTAAGCCTTCGATCCGGCTCAACCAGATGCACCTCGGAATGGATCGTCGTGCCGCCGGACTTCCAGACGAACCGCGTCCCCATCGCCAGCTCGCCCGGCGCCTTCACGCTTTCGATCGGCGGACACCAGCTCGGCCACGCAGGCGCATCGATCAGCAACGCCCAAACCTTCGCGGGCGGCGCCGCAATCTGCATCGCAGCCGTCGCCTTCACGGGAGCATCCTGCTGGATCGCGCCCGCCGCCGAGAGCGCCTGCAACTGCCTTGAGGTGTGCGACGAGCATCCACTCAGCGCGAGCACGCACCCGAGGCAACCGATCGCTGCAATTCTCATCCTGCCACCCCCCAATTCCAACTTAGTGCTGCTCCGCCAGCCTCATCATCGAGAGGCCCGAAAGCCCATGAACCCAGCGCGCCGGCTTTGCATCGCTCGTGTTGATCAACTGGATCAGGCCACCCTCCGTGTCGGGCAGGCCGGACTTCATCACCGCAACAATCACCTTGCCGGTGGAGTACATCACCTCGCCTCCCGAATACAGCACGTAATAGTGATCGCTCCCGGTCGCCACGACCACGCTGTGCAGAATCAGCGGCTGCGTTCTCCCGAGTGGCCGTCACGCCAATCTTCGCCAGCACGTCCGAAAGCAGGGGACCGCTGTATGTCTCTTCCGCCCCGCCACGATGCGCGTTGTGCACGTTCACCGTCACCTGGTTCGGCATGTTGACCAGGTCGGTGAGCGACAGCGTCCTGGTCTTGCCCTCGAAGCTGAGGTTCACACTCTTCGACGGCGGGACGGGCGGCTTCATGGCTTCCATCGGCGCGGGAGCCTTGGTCTCGGGTGGCATAGCGTCCGTCTGTGCGACGGAGAGCGAGAGGGGAAAGGACGAGAACCAGCGCAAATGCAGTCGAGATCTTCATGCTTCAAAGGTACCTCCCTCGAACGAGGGCGTATAGAACTTTCGAAAACAGACGTATACTGGAGGTCGGTACCGGGAGCTCTATGTCGATCATTCGCAATGTCGCCGCCATCGCCAAGGGAATGAGCATCACGCTGGGGGAGGCGTTTCAGCCAACCCAGGTTGAGAACTATCCAGACGGCAAAGGGCCCATGCGCGGTGCGCAGTTTGAGCAGCGCTTTCGCGGCAAGCACCAGTTACAGCGCGATGAAAATGGCCTGGAGAAGTGCGTCGCCTGCTTTCTGTGCGCTGCAGCCTGCCCGTCGAACTGCATTTACATTGAGGCCGCGGATAACACCACCGAGACCCGCATCTCCTCGGCGGACCGCTACGCCAAGACCTACAACATTGACTACAACCGCTGCATTTTCTGCGGATACTGCGTGGAAGCCTGCCCAACCGACGCCATCACCCACGGCCACGGCTTCGAACTCGCCAGCCTCAACGCCACCACCATGGTCATGCGCAAGGAAGACCTGTTGGTGCCAGTCTCGACGGGTCTTCCTGGTTCAGCTAAAGAAGAGCTTGAAGTGCTCGCGTAGAACTTAAAGTCTTGGATTCAACATACGCGGCGAGCCATAATGGCTCGCCGTCTTGCGAACGGCGCTGAAGGCCCGCGCCGGGATTGGGGAAGACATGAAAACCTCTCAGAAACACCCTCTCGAAGCCATCCTCGAAGACCGAATCGCCATCATCGACGGCGCCATGGGCACCACGATCCGCACCTACGGCATGACCGAGGCCGATATTCGGGCGGACCGCTTCAAGAACTCCACCAAGGATCTGCTCAACAATGGCGACCTCTTCTCGCTCACCCAGCCGAAGATGATTGGCGACATCCATCGCCGTTTTCTCGAGGCAGGCGCGGACATCCTCGAAACCAACACCTTCGGCGCGACCAGCATCACCCAGAGCGAGTTTTTCGTCGACGATCCTCGCGAAACGGGCGGCCGCAAAGACCCCGAGTTCTACCAGAAGATCATCGAAGACGCGTCGCTCAACGAGCTCGCCTGGGACATCAACCACACCTCCGCGCAGCAGTGCCGCGAGTGGGGCGATCGCGTCGCCAACAACGACGGCCGACAGCGCTTCGTCGCCGGAGCCATCGGCCCGCTCACCGTCTCGCTCTCTAACTCGCCCGACGCCGACGATGCAGGCTTCCGCGTCGTCACCTTCGACCAGGTGAAGTCCGCCTACGCGCACCAGATCCGCGCGCTCATCGCCGGCGGCGTTGACCTGCTGCTGGTCGAAACCATCTTCGACTCGCTCAACGCCAAGGCCGCGCTGGTCGCCATCCGCGAAGTCTTCGATCAGGATGGCCTCGCAGCCGCGGGCAAAGAATTGCCGATCATGATCTCTGCCGCTGTCGGTCGCGGTGGCGAAACCCTCATCTCCGCGCAAACCACCGAAGCCTTCTGGAACGCGGTCAAGCACGTCAAGCCACTTTCCATCGGCCTCAACTGCTCGCTCGGCCCGGACCTCATGTACCCCTTTCTCAGCGAGCTATCCGAGAAAGCCGACGTCGCCATCTCCTGCTACCCGAACGCCGGCCTGCCCAACCCGCTCTCGCCCACGGGCTTCGATCTAGGCCCTGACGACATGGCCCGTTCGCTCAGCGGATTCGCGCGCGGCGGCCTCATCAACATCGCCGGCGGCTGCTGCGGCAACACGCCCGAGCACATCGCCGCCATCGCCAAGGCGCTTGACGGCATGCACCCGCGCGAGCTCGCAGAACGCAATCGCGAGGTAGCCGCTTGAGCATCGGAAACCCAGTCATCGGCAACACCACCAAGCCGCTGCGCCTCTCCGGCTGCAGCCCTTCACCCAGCAGGACGGCGTCTACATCATGATCGGCGAGCGCACCAACGTCGCCGGCTCGCCGAAGTTCGCGCGCCTGGTAAAGGAAGGCAAGTTCGAAGAGGCCGTCAGCGTCGCACGCCAGCAGGTTGAAAACGGCGCCAACGTCATCGACATCTGCATGGACGAAGGCATGATCGACGGCGTCGCCGCGATGTCCCGCTACCTGCAACTCCTCGCCTCGCGAGCCCGAGGTCGCGAAAGTCCCATTCATGATCGACTCCTCCAAGTGGGAGGTCATCGAAGCAGGCCTGAAGTGCCTGCAGGGCAAGGGAATCGTCAACTCCATCTCGCTCAAGGAAGGCGAGGCCAAGTTCCGCCAGAACGCTGCGACGGTGCTGAAGTATGGCGCCGCAGTAGTCGTGATGGCCTTCGACGAACAGGGCCAGGCCGCCACCTACGACGAAAAAATCCGCATCTGCGAACGCGCCTACCGCATGCTCGTCGACGAAGTCGGCTTCCCGCCCGAAGACATTATCTTCGACCCCAACATCCTCACCGTCGCGACCGGCATGGAGGAGCACAACAACTACGCTGTCGACTTCATCAACGCCACGCGCTGGATCAAGGCGAACCTTCCGCACGCGAAAGTTTCCGGCGGCGTCTCCAACATCTCCTTCAGCTTTCGCGGCAACAACAAGGTTCGCGAGGCCATGCACTCGGCCTTCCTCTACCACGCCATCGCCGCGGGCATGGACATGGGCATCGTCAACGCCGGCATGCTCGAAGTCTACGAGGAGATCGAGCCGGAACTTAAAGTATCTAGTCGAAGACGTCCTGCTCAATCGCCGCCCCGACGCCACCGAACGCCTCGTCGACTACGGAGAATCCCTCAAGGGCGAAGCCACCGCCGTCACCGAAAAGAAAGCGGAAGAGTGGCGTTCGGGCAGCGTTGAAGCGCGCCTCTCGCATGCGCTGGTGAAGGGCATCGACACCTACATCGAGCTCGACACCGAAGAAGCCCGCGTCAAACTCGGCCGCCCGCTGCTCGTCATCGAAGGCCCGCTGATGGACGGCATGAGCGTAGTCGGCGACCTCTTCGGTTCAGGCAAAATGTTCCTGCCGCAAGTCGTAAAATCCGCGCGCGTGATGAAGAAAGCCGTCGCCCATCTCACGCCCTACATGGAAGCGGAGAAGGCAGCACTCGAAGCCTCCGGCCAGGTCGTCAAGGCGCAGGGCAAGATCATCCTCGCGACGGTCAAAGGCGATGTACACGACATCGGCAAGAACATCGTCGGCGTAGTTCTCGCGTGCAACAACTACGAGGTCATCGACATGGGCGTGATGGTCCCGTCCGAAAAAATCCTCGAACGCGCGCGCGCCGAGAAGGCAGACATCATCGGCCTCAGCGGCCTCATCACACCGTCGCTCGACGAGATGGTGCACGTCGCCAAGGAGATGGAGCGCCAGGGCTTCACGATCCCGCTGCTGGTCGGCGGCGCCACCACCAGCCGCGCGCACACCGCGATCAAGGTTGCCCCACACTATAGCCAGCCCGTCATCCACATCCTCGACGCCAGCCGCGCGGTTCCCGTCACCACCAGCCTGCTCAGCGAAGACGGCAAAGATGAGTTCGTCGCGAAGCATCGCGCCGAATACGAAGCCCTCCGCAAATCCCACGCCACGCCGCGCCAGCCTCTCGTCTCGCTCGAAGTCGCGCGTGAGCGCCGCACCCCCATCGAGTGGCGCGCCGAAGATATTCCTGCGCCCGCCAACGCTCGGCGTGCAAGTCCTCGAAAACTTCCCGCTCGCCACGCTGCGCGAGTATATTGACTGGTCGCCGTTCTTCCATACCTGGGGCATGAAGGGCATCTATCCGCGAATTCTCGATCGACGCCGAGCAGGGAACTGAAGCCCGCAAGATCTTCGCGGACGCCAACACGCTCCTCGATCGCATCGTCGCCGAAAAACTCATCACGGCGCGCGCAGTCTACGGACTCTTCCCGGCCAACGCCATCGGCGATGACGTCCAACTCTTCACCGATGAGGCGCGCACCGAAGCCCGCGAGCGCTTCCACTTCCTCCGCCAGCAAGCCAACCGCGAAGGCAGCGAACCCTGCCGCTCGCTCGTCGATTTCATCGCACCCACGTCCACCGGTCTTCCCGACCACCTAGGCGCCTTCGCCGTCACCACCGGCATAGGCCTCAAGGAACTCTGCGACAGATTCCGCGCCGACAATGACGACTACAACGCCATCATGGCCGAGGCCCTCGCCGACCGTCTCGCCGAAGCCTTCGCCGAGTGCCTGCACAAGCGTGTACGCGACGAGTGGGGCTATGGCCGCGCAGAAACCTTCACCCCCGCCGAACTCATCCAGGAAAAGTATCGCGGCATCCGCCCCGCGCCCGGCTATCCAGCCTGTCCCGATCACACCGAGAAGGGCACGATCTGGAACCTGCTCGACGTCGAAGCCAACACCGGCATCAAGATCACCGAGTCCTTCGCCATGTGGCCAGGCTCGAGCGTCAGCGGCCTCTACTTCGCGCATCCGGAAGCGCGTTACTTCTCGCTTGGAAAAATCGGCCGCGACCAGGTTGCCGACTACGCCGTCCGCAAGCAGATGAGCGTCAACGAAGTCGAACGCTGGCTGGGACCGAACCTAAACTACGAGGCTTCATAACAACCCAGGAGGTCGCCATGGAAACAAATCCGCAAGCATCGAATCTCTGGGCCGAACTTCGTTGGGAAGACTGGTCAGCCACCGCCGAAACACTGCACATGTGGACGCAGATCGTCGGCAAAGTTCGCCTCGCACTCAGCCCGATGCAGGCCCACTGGTGGAATGTTCCACTCTACGTCAGCGCACGCGGCCTCAACACCTCCGCCATGCCCTACGGCGCGGACTTCCTCGAAATCGAGTTCGACTTCGTCAATCACCGTCTCCTCTTCCGCACCAGCACCGGCCTCAGCGCCTATCAGCCGCTGCGCGCGCAATCCGTCGCCGACTTCTACACCGAATTCCAAAAAACCCTCTCGGACCTCGGCGTGCACGTCGACATCTATGCCACGCCGGTCGAGCTCGCGCACCCCATCCCTTTTGCCGAAGACACCGAGCACGCCTCCTACGACCCCGACGCCGCACATCGCTTCTGGCGCATCCTCATCCAGACCGACCAGGTCTTCCAGAAATTCTCCTCGCGGTTCATCGGCAAAGTAAGTCCCGTACATTTCTTCTGGGGCAGCTTCGATCTCGCCGTCACCCGCTTCTCCGGCCGCCCCGCTCCGCCGCGCGAAGGCGCCGACCCGATCACCCGCGAAGCCTACTCGCACGAGGTCATCAGCGCCGGCTTCTGGCCCGGCAACGGCGGCTACGGCAAGGCCGCTTTCTACTGCTACGCCGCGCCCTCACCTGCCAGCCTCGACGCCGCAACCGTCCAGCCCGCGCAAGCCTTTTGGGATCGCAACCTCGGCGAGTTCATCCTCCCCTACGAAGACCTCCGCACCTCCGCCTCACCCGATGAAACCCTGCTCAACTTCCTGCAGAGCACCTACGACGCCGCAGCCGACCTCGCCCACTGGGATCGCAAAGCGCTCGAGCGGCCAACGGTTTAGCATAGGGAATCGCCCAACCAGAATCACCCAACGTTTTGCTGGAGAGTGCATGAAAGTTTGTGGAGTCCTTGTCCTTGCCACCATCGTATGCGGCACGGCCGTCGCGCAAAGTACAACCGCCCCGACCCCGCCGAAGTTGCCCGAGCAGGATCGCGTCCTCTCGCGTCAAATCTTCAAGGAGTTCATCGAGACCAACTCGCAGGACTCCGACGGCAGCGTCACCGCCGTTTCGCTGCTCGCGCGCAAGGAGTTGCTCAAGGCTGGCTTCGCTCCAGAGGACCTCATCCTCGCCGGGCCCAACGACCGCAAGCAGAACCTCGTCGTTCGCTATCACGGCAAGCCCGGCTCCAAACTCAAACCCATCCTCATCATCTGTCATGAAGACGTGGTCGAAGCTCGGCGCGCCGACTGGTCTACCGATCCCTACACGTTCGTTGAGAAGGATGGCTACTTCTATGGCCGTGGCACCCAGGACATGAAGGACGCCGACGCCGACGTCGTCTCCAGCTTCGTCCGTCTCAAGCGCGAAGGCTATGTTCCGAACCGTGACATCATCCTCGCGCTCACTGCCGACGAAGAAGGGGGCAAATCCAACGGCGTCAGCTGGCTGCTGAAGAATCGGCCCGAGCTGATGCGCGCTGAATTCGTCATCAACCCTGATGGCGAAGGCCCCACGCTGCACGACGGAAAAGTCGTCGACCTCGACGTGGAGGCCACCGAGAAGACGTACGCCGACTACCGCATCACGACCACCAACCCCGGAGGCCACAGCTCCGAGCCCCGGCCCGACAACGCCATCTACGAGCTCATGCACGCGCTGCTCAAACTCGAAGCAACACCCTTTCCCGTCGAGCTGAATAATGTGAGCCGCTCAGAACTCGAGGCAATGGCTAAGGTGAGTCCTCCGGAAGACCGCTGCCACCATCGAGGGCGTTCTGAAGACCCCGCCCGATCCGCAGGCTATCGCCGACTTCTCCAAAGATTCCCGAGGGCAACGCAACCCTCCGCACCACCTGTGTCGCCACCATGCTGCAGGGTGGCCGCGCACCCAACGCTCTTCCCGCCGAGGCTACCGCTAACGTCAACTGCCGCATCCTCCCCGGCCACTCCCAGGAGGAGACGCGCAAGACCCTCGTCGGCATCTTTGACGACCCCAAACTTACAGTCGAATACATGGCGGACGACGGCACTATCACCCCCACCGCTCCCAACCGCCAGAGCCTCCCGCCGCCACCTCTGCGCGCCGATGTGATGGATCCGCTCAAGCAGGTCGCCGCCCAGATGTGGCCAGGCATGGTGATTATTCCAAGCATGGTGATTGGCGCCAGCGACTCCGTCTTCACCATGGAGGCCGGCCTGCCCAGCTACGGCATTGGCGGCGCAGCCATCGACGACAACGGCAACCGCATGCACGGCCGCGACGAGCGCCTCGGCGTCGAGTCGTACTACAACAGTGTGGAGTTTTTCTACCTGTACCTGAAGGCGCTTACTAAGCTAGCGCCTTCAGCGGCGCGCCTAAGGCTTCTGTTCCAGCGATGCCACGTTCCCCGGTGGGAGCCGTATTCCCGGTCGGCGCGGCACCCGGGCTTAGCCGGCGCGTACTTGCTCGCGCACTTGGCCTGGAGCTGCGTCGCGTGGAAGGTGCCGTCGCGTCCATAGGTACCGATCGCCAAGGTCTGCGCATCATCCTTGAACTCATCCGGCGGCGGCTCTGCGCCGTCATAGACCACGCGCAGCGTCTTGTCGCGCTCCACCAGCGTGAAGTTTGCATTCGGCCCAAACCGCGAGATGCTGCCTGGCTTCACATTGCCAGCCACTCGCAGATTCACCTTGTAGGCCTTGTTGCCCATGCCCTGCAGCTCCGCGATGGTGACGTAATAGCTCTTCGCATTGCCCGAGGCCGAGAACGCCAGCCACACCACAGCAGCCACCACAATGGCTCCTGCAACAATGAACTTCGTGATCGAGTTGGAATTCTGCTTTGCCATACTCCGCTATTTTACGCCGCAAACACGACCGGCAGTGTGTGATTACGGTCACTCGACTCCAGCGCCAACTCGAGTAGCCGAATGGACCGGTAGCCATCTTCGGGTGTAACCACCAGCGGCGCCTCGCCCCGAATCGCGTCCCGCACATTCGCATAGAACACGCGATAGTCGCCAACCTCGGTAGGCAGCCTGGTGCGCTCAAGCCTCGTCGGTTCCGACGGATCCGCTGCAAGCGTCAGCGTGCCCCACGCCGACTCCGCCTCTGGTAACCACGGCTCCGGTGATCCCATCTCCGCTGGCCGCGCTCCACCCAGCAGCGCCGCTTCCTGCGGGTCCATCCCCAGCTTCACGTAGCTCCCCAGCGTCCCATTTACTCGAAACCGCGGCGCCGGATCGGCCGCAATCATCGACGCATGGCACTCGTAGCGGATCCCGCGCGCACCCGTACCCGTCGGTGCAACTCTAGCGCGATATCGAACGCGTCCTCGATGGCCGTCACGTCACGCTCCTGCCGCACGCTCGCGGTAATCGATTTCGGTACACCAAACAACGCCAGCGCCTGGTCCACCAAGTGCGGCCCCAGGTCGAACAGCAACCCATTCGCAGCCCCGCCCGCTTCTTTCCAGGTATTCGCCCGCTGGATCGGCCGGAAGCGATCAAAGTGCGCATCCACCAGCGTCACCCGGCCCAGGGTGCCCTGCTAACCAGCTTGCGCACAGTGAGAAAGTCGCCATCAAACCGACGGTTGTGGAACGGCGCCAGCAGCTTGCCCTGCTTCTTCGCCAGCGTAATCAACTCCAGCGCCTCCGCCGAACTGCCCGCAATTGGTTTGTCGACCACCACGTGCTTTCCAGCTTCGAGCGCTCGCCGAGCCATCTCCACATGCGAATCATTGGGCGTCGCCACGACGATCAGGTCAATCGCCGGATCCTCAAATGCCTCGTCCACCGAACGCAGAATGCGCGTCCCCGGATAATCCGCCGCAGCATTATCTCCGTG